>JAJDYN010000030.1 GCA_022825135.1 Gemmatimonadota bacterium
CCGGGCTACGTCCCGCCCTCACGAGCTCCACCAGCCGCTCCCTGTACTCGGGCGGATACCGCCCCTTCCTGCTTCCCGCCATCGCACACCTCCTCGGTTGGCCCAAATGGAAAGGTGTCCGTCATAGCGGGGCAACTCCAACTCGTCAACGTTGGTGGTGACGATGCCCGTGGGCGCAACCCTCCGAAGTTCGTGCAGCAATCGAGCATAGACGGGGGTTGGTTGCCGATACGCGAATTCGTCCACAAGACCGGAGAAATACAACGCCGAATCGCTAGTCCGCATCTCCTGAAACAGTCTTGGATACTTCTCCGCGCCCAAGAGCACCGAGCCGGCACTCTTGTCGTAGGTGCTCACCTCTCTAGCAAACCGACTGTGCATCCGTCCGGCCAGATCGCTCCACACCGGGTAGCCCGCCCATGCGCTGGCCCCAGCACCAAGCCAAACAACCAGAGGACGACCACCGTCCCGGATAGCTAAACCGAGGGCGTTCAGGGCATAGCGTGTCTCTTGGTCTTCACAGAACATGGTTTAAACCGTACCAAGTATTGCGGAGAGCCGTTGGACCGAGCGCGGAGTGGAGCCGTCGGGTGCTGTAAAAGCCATCGATGAATCCAGAGACTTCACGCCGCGCCTCGACCGCCGTCCCCTCCCGCTTCCCACCATGGCACACCTTCCTTGGTCGGCCCAAACGGAGAGGTGTACGTCATAGCGCGCCAACTCCGGGTCGGAGTCCGTCGTCGTTTCTGTCCTTGCTAGCATATCGCACCGTCGTCCCCGCTTTTGTGGTCTCGTCGATTCCCTCAGAGCGATAGCGCCGAGCGCGTAGGTTCGCATAGCCTAGTCTCGGCGAGGACTCTACGAGGGTTGGCTCAATGGGGCCAGCGATCGCGCGATTCCTCAACCTGATGGCTTCGAATGCCTAGAGCTGCGTCCCTTCGCCCCCTTCACTAACTCCTTCAGAGCCCTCTCAATCTCTCTCCACCCCCGTGCCAAGTCGACCGAGCAGACCCGGATCCGTCGCCCCATCAGCTCGAACTGGTAGTCGAAATCCCCATCCACCGCCGCATACAGCAGCCACCCCTCCGGCTCAGGCTCGTCCGCAGGGGCCGCCGCGGCCCAGTTCGTCACGTAGGCAAAGATCTGGTAGAGGTTGCCCGCCTGTACGCGCCTTCCATCGAACCGCGTATCCAGCGGATTCTTGTAGAACTTGGTGTCGACGATGATCGTGTGTTCGGGCGACCGCAGCACGATGTCGGTGTGCATGCCCGGCAGATGCCGGAGGTCCGTTTCACTTCGCTCCGCCCCGAACCAGTCGATCTTCGGCGCGCTCACCCTGTAGTCCGTCTCCCGCTCACAGAACGTCTTCACGAACTGCTCGAAGAGCAGTCCCATCTGGTGCTCGTCCTCGCGGAAATCGCGGAACTGCGCCGTTCCCTCCCCTTCGTTCACCAGGAGGTTCTCGTGGATGATGCAGCAGAGGTGCAGGAGAAAGCTGTAGAACCAGTTGTTGCGGTGGATCTGGACGGTACGGAAGAGACTCGCCGTCACCCGGACATCGGACACCGCGTCCAGCTTCCGGTACAGGCGTTCCGACCGGCGGCGCTCGCGGGGGTCGAGACCAGTGACAAAGGTCAGCTGGCGCAGGGTCGCCTTGAGAATCCGATTCTGCGGCACGTCGTAGCTCAATTCATCGAAGGCGCAGTGTGTCTTGCCGTTCAGCAACAGGTTCCGCTTTACCGTGGTCGCGAGATCGAGCTTGCCCTTGAGGCCCCGGATGTCCTCGTGGACGGCGAGGTAGTCCCGGTCGAGCCCGCGGGAAACGACCCGCGAGACGCCTTCGTTCAGCACCTTGGCGAACAAGTCGACCAGCCCGCCGAACTGCTCGGATCCGACATCGACCGTCTCCCCTTCCGCGACGTGGTCCCAGGCGTAGCAAAGGAGATAGTAGATGTTCCTGACCGGAATCTTCACGCCAACAGCGCCCGGATCTCCTCGTCCACCTGATCGGGACGGTCGAACCAGTATTCCCGCAGCAGGGGTTCGATCTCCCGGAGAATGATCGCCTCATACCAGGACTGATCGAGTCCCTCGTCGTCCTCGCCCGGACAGAAGAAGCTGTGCCCGATTTCAAATCCGGGACCGAGGTTCTTGCGGTCGTCCCCGATCTTCCGGTTCAGGTGCGTGAGCCGATCCACGATCTTGCGCACGAGATCCTCTTCCACCTCTGCCTCCAAGAGGAAGTCACTGAATTGATCCGTTCCAAAGGCTGGCTTGAGCCCGATGAAGGCGAACCGCCGGCGGAGCGCGTAGTCGACCATTGCCAGGGACCGGTCGGCGGTATTCATCATCCCGATCAGGGAGAGGTTCGGCGGAACGTGAAAGGGTTGGGCATCGGGCGAATACGTCAGCGGAACGGCGTATTCGGAGCCCCGCTTGTCGGCTTCGATGAGCATCATCAGCTCGCCAAAGATCTTGCTGAGGTTGCCACGGTTCACTTCGTCGATGATGAAGACGTAACGATCGTCGGGGTTGGCCGCCGCCTCGCGGCAGAACAGATGGAAGACGCCGTCTCGCAACTCGAATCCCCCTTCCTCCTTCGGCCGATACCCCTGGATGAAATCTTCGTAGGCGTAACTCTGGTGGAACTGGATCATCCGCACTCTCTCGGGGACCTTGTATCCGATCACGCGATACGCCAAGCGCTTGGCTATGTACGTCTTCCCGACACCGGGAGGGCCCTCAAGAACGATGTTCTTCTTGCGGGTCAGGGTGTCCACGATGTCATGGAACTGCTGCGGATCCATGAAGAGATCTTCCAGCGCATCCTCCGAGGTGTAGCGCTCCTCCAGCCTGGGATCGGATGAAGGCACGCGGTCAACCCGGTCGTCGCCGTCGTCCTGCTCCATGAGCCCGAAGGCAAACTGAAGCCACTGCTTCTGGTCACTGACATCGGTGAGGGTCTTCACCGTGACCCAACGATCCTTCGGGAGTGGCCACTTGCCGGTCTCCTCCCAGCGTACCTGGCGGATATTCTTGAATTCGGGACGCATCTCATGGAATTCATATTCTGACGTGATGACTCCGTGACCCACGAGCGCCGAGCGCCCTTGCTTGGCTATCACATGGTCTCCCCGCCGCATCTCCTTCGCGAACTGGTAGCAGGCGAGAGAGCCCATTACCGGATTCGTGTCACCCCAATTGTCCTGGATCGCCTCATGGATCCCCTGTCGAGTGTCGAACGCTCGGAGATCTCCGAGTTGGTCCCATCCGATCGCGATGATCCCCTTTTCATGGAACTCATCCCAGAACTGCGCGCCCGCACCGGGCGCGATCAGCCACACGCGAGCTCCCCCGAACTTCTCCTGGTACCATTGCTCGGCTTCTTCCGGAGACGGAACGCCGTTGTCGTCTCCTCCGGACTCCGGTCGCCAGATCTTCAGATAGGGCGGGTCGTGGAAATCGAAATCCGCAGCGGCACCCTTCTTCTCTTGCAGCCTTTCCCGGATGACGAGGATCTGCCGATCGAGGGCGATCCGGTCCTTGTAGTTGAACGTCGCCGGGTCCTCCCCGAATTCCTTTGCGAACGCGCGCACGATGATCCTTTTCTGTGTCGCGGTGGCGAATGGCTCAAAGTGGTCGGGGAAGAGCAGATACAACAGAATATGCCGTAACTGCCGGGATCTCGTCTCGTCTTGCTCTTTCAGCCACTCCGCAAGATTCCATGGGTCCGAGAGCCGCGCCTCGCGTTGCGACGTCGACAACCTCTTCCACGCCTCCATCAATAGTACGAAAAAGCGGAATTCCCTCCATCGCAGCGTGTGGAAGGCCGTGCCTGGGTGACCAACGCCGGCATTGAGGGCTTCTTCGAGTTCAGACGGAGCGTCAGGAAGCGGCTCACCGGACCATTCCCAGACCTGGCGAATCTGTTGGCGCTTCGTGCCGGGCTGCATTGAACTCGCTACAGGGTACAGATACATCACCCAGAACATCTCCGCTGCCAGTTGCTTCGCGCTCCCGGGGGCTGCCGCGAGCTGGTATTCCAGCTTCTCGAGGAAGGTCCCCGCGCCTTCTTCCGGATTCCTTACGAAGTGCGTGACCAAATAGTCCACGTTATCCGAGGTCCACAAGCTTTTCTCCGTGAACACGGACCCATCGTCTCGAAGGCAGCGATCCCGCCACCGAGCAGCCGCGCGAAGAACCGGGTGATCAGGCGAGGGTCTCGGCATCTCTGGTCACGTCCTCAGATACTGGGTCGGGGCTCACCATCGCCCAAACGTTCTCGGTCTCGTCTTCAACACCTGCTTGCCGTGCCAATCGACAGACCCATCTTATCACACCATCTTGGGTACGCAAGTCGCTCAACGCACACGGCTTATCGTCGTCAAAACAGACTCATGATTCACAGATACGTATAGGCTCATCAATGCCCTCCCTCCCGACCTTCGGGCAATGGCTTCGCGAGACCAGGAAGCTCCGCGGCTGGACGCAGGAGCATCCGGCCAGAAAACCTGTCGTCACGGCCACCGACTCCACCAGGTCTTCTCCCTAGTCCTAGATGACTCCCGAAGGATTCCTGCGGCTGGTGAACGACATCACCATCTGGAAGAAGGGTAGCCAGCGGGCGCCCCACAAGCCGCTCCTGCTTCTTCTGATGCTTGGACGCTCCGTCCACGGCGCGGCACGCCTGATCACATTCTCCGAGGCGGAGACCCGCTTTGGAGAGTTGTGGCGCCGATTCGGCCCGCCGAGGCGCGGGCTCGTTCAGTATCCGTTTCAGTATCTCGTGCACGATGGCATCTGGGAGATCCCTCGAGCATCCGAGCTGCCTTCGTGGGGCACGGGCTATCTCCGTTTGACGGATCTGAGGAAGCACGATGCCGAAGGGGGATTCACAGGCGAAGTCTCCGAGTTGCTGGAGTCCGACCCGGAGCTGGCTCTCAGAGCCGCCGGACTCCTCCTCGCGAAGCACTTCCCGATCTCTCTGCACGACGAGATTCTCGAAGCCGTCGGCCTCTCCTACGCGTGGTTGGTGCCTGGATCACCGGCCGTGCGCGAACCCGGCAAGAAGCAGCGAATGGTGATCTACCGCAGACCACGACGCCTGGTCTTCCGCAAGGAAGTGCTGGAGGCGTACGACGAGCGCTGCGCGATCTGCGACTTCGATCTCCGGATCAACGATGAACTGCTGGGACTCGAAGCCGCGCACATCCAGTGGCACTCCCACAAGGGGCCGGACGATGTGTTCAACGGCTTGGCCCTCTGCCTGCTTCATCACCGGGCGCTCGACCGGGGCGCGGTTGGACTGGAGGTCAAGGGCACGGGCTATCGCGTGCTGGTTTCCGGTCAGGTCCGGGGGAGCAACCCGAGCGAGAGCCTCCTCTCCGATTTCTCCGGGCAGCTCATCCGGCCTCCGCGAAGCAGGCTGCACGTGCCTCGCCGCACATACGTTGACTGGCACCGGGCGCAGGTCTTCCGGAACTGATGAACCGACCGCCTCTTGCGAGATCCCGCCCGGAGAGATCGCGCGGGAGCCTCATACGGCGATGGCTTCGTCCCTCACGAAGTGCAGTCTGATCACGCCGGGGACAACGTCGTCAGCGAAGTGGCAGCGCACCGCGTCCCGGACCATTCCTTCAGGTCATCCCAGTCCTCGCCCTGCGTGAAGACGCCGTGGCCGAGCGCCCTGGCATCGTATCCGCCTTCGGGGGCTTCGGTCACCTCGAAGATTATCTCGTTGCGGCTCATCTTCTCTTCGTTCCCGTCTGATTCGTCGCATGTCCTTGGTCTCATGCATCCGCCATCCGCGCGGTCAACTCCTCAACCGTCTCGCAGTCGAGGACCGCGTCGGCGATGGCCGCCGTGCGTTCCGCGTCGGTCACACTGCCGGGCACCGGTGCAAGATGATCGGCGGCGCCCGGACCAAACTTTTCGGCGACCAGCCGTTCCACGAGTTCGCGTTCCACATCCACCCATCCCTGCTCGACTCCCTGAGTCATACCCAACCCGATGCCCTTCAGCCAACCCTTCTCGACACCCTTGCGCCGACCTTCTTCGATGCCCTCCCTGAACCACTGCCTGTTCAGTTCTTCATCCCCGTTGCGCACCCACTCGACTAACCTCGCAATCTCCGCAGCCGCCTCGCCGGGAGCCGGGGCTTCGGCGTCACTCCCAGGAAATCGACTGCCACCCCATCCCGCCACGTCGACCCAATGCCTGAGGCAGTCCAGGAGTTCCGGCGCTTCGGTTCGGTCGACCCAGTCCGCCAGCGTCTCCGTCAGCTCGTCCAACTCCTCCGGGGAGTCGACCGCTTCGATCTCCGCGATGTCGGCGAACTTGTTGTGCGCCGGCAACCGCGCGATCGCCCTGATGCGCTCCCCCCTGTTCGATTCCCTTATCGAGCCATTGCCGTCTCTCCTCCTCACGCCACTTCCGCACTCGATCGATCAACGTCATCGCCTTCCCCCTCCCCAACAGGATTCCTGATTTCCGGTGCTTGAAGGTCTCGGAGGTTGGTCACCGACGGCTCGCCCGGCGACCCGCGGCATCGGCGCATCAGCCCCATCCAGCCATTCGCTCGCCCGCCGTCTTCCGGCATCGTTGCCCGGACAACGACTCAAGCACCGATGGCTGGTCCCGACTCGCGCGACCCGCCGTCCCCTCCCCGTCAACGGCGGACGATGCCCGGAAAACGCGACCGGCCTCCAAGACCGAAGCACGACGCGTCCTACAAGAGCTTCTTCGCCATCAAGCGCACGGTGGCGGACACGCTGCGCGGTGCCCTCGGGGACCTCGCCCCAGGCCTCGACTTCTCAACGCTCCAGCGGCTCCCCGCAAGCTTCGTCACCGAGCACCTGGGGCAGCGCCACGCGGACATGCTGTGGCGAATCCAGGTTGCCGAGCGTGGGTGGCTCTACCTGCTCGTCCTGCTGGAATTCCAGTCCACCATCGACCGCCGCATGGCGTTGCGCATGACGGATTACACGGTCCGCGTGCTGCAGGGACTCGACAGGGAGGATCTCGGTCCCGGCGGCCGGCTCCCCTTCATTCTGCCGATGGTCGTCTACAACGGCGAACGGCGCTGGAATGCGGCCACAGACATCCGCGACCTGTTCCCCTCCGCTCCCAAGAGGCTGGTTGGATATGTTCCGCGTCATCGGTATCTTCTCATTGAGGTGCGCATGCTCGATGCTTCGGGGCTGCCGCCCGACAACGTCCTGTCGATGATCGCGCGGCTCGAACAGGCGCGGTCGACGGAGCAGCTGAAGGAACTCCTGGCTTCGCTGGCGGACTGGCTTGGCGAGCCGGAGCTCCTGAAGAGTCTCAAAACCTGGATCGAGTCGGTCATCGAGTTGCGATTCCCGTCCATGGGCCACCAGCTCGAGGTTCGAGATCAGACAACAGGAGGAATGCAGGTGACGACGTTGCTTGAGCGGGTGCAGAAATGGGGTGAACAGGAACGGCAGCAGTGGCTGAAAGAGGGGCTCGAACGGGGGCGGATTGACGGGGAACGGGACTTGGTGCGTCGGCTCGTCAGCCGGAGGTACGGCCCGGAAGCCGCCGATCAACTGGTCCCGGTCCTCGAAGAGCTCTCCGACCCTGACCGCATTGCGGCCGTCGCCGACGCAGTCATCGACTGCGAGACCGTTGAAGAGCTCATCGCGCGGGCAAGAGAGGTGGCCGGAGCAGCGTGACACCCCCTCGCATAACTCAGGGTGACGATCCAACCAACGGACATGGAGGAACCCGGCATGACGATCACGCCGATCAGAAACGAAGCCGATTACGACGAGGCGCTGAGTGAGATCGACCGCCTCATGGGGGCCACCCCACGGACGCCAGAGTCCGACAAGCTGGAAGCCCTGGTGACCCTTGTCGAACGGTACGAGTCGGAGCACTGGGCCATCGACGCTCCGGGTCCGATTACGGCTTGAGGGCTTCTGGCGCTCGGACCCTCCCGAAATCGGATCCCGAACTCGCGCTCGAGGCGATCCAGCTCATTCGCCCTCATTCCTTCGCGTCGCGGCGAACTCCAGCACGCAGTGTCTCGAAGTACGTTGCGTCGGCGACGACCGAGGGCGGTGAATCCGCACCCTCCAGCAGGAGGGCGCGAAGTCGCTGCCGATTTCGACCGTCGCGAATCAGTTCCCACTCAGCCATTCGTTCGCCCCCGATTCTTCTCCATTGTTCTCCGGCGCCCAGCCAAGAGCCCGATGGCCGGTCTATACACCGGACCTACCGCGGCCCTTCCCTCTCACGCGCGGCTCGCCGGACGATGCCCCGAACCCCCAAGCAGCCTCCAAGGCCGAAGCACGACGCCTCCTACAAGAGCCTCTTCGCAAGTGCGCGCACCGTCGCGGACACCTTGCGCTGCGCCCTCCACGAGCTCGCTACTCGCCTCGACTTCTCCACGCTCCAGCGGCTTCCGGCCAGCTTCGTCACCGAGCACCTGGGACAACGGCATGCCGACATGCTGTGGAGAATCCGGATCGCCGAACGCGAATGGCTCTACCTGCTGGTCCTGCTGGAATTCCAGTCCACCGTCGACCCTCGCATGGCGTTGCGCATGATCGACTACACCGTGCGCGTGCTTCAGGGTCTTGCCAAGAGCGCCCTCGGGCCCCGTGGCGAGTTCCCGTTCGTCCTGCCCATCGTCGTCTACAATGGGGATCGGCGTTGGAACGCGGCAACGGACATCCGCCATCTGTTCCCCTCGGCGCCGGAGCGATTGGTTGGATACGTTCCCCGGCATCGGTATCTTCTCATGGAGTTGCAGACGCTCGATGCTTCGGTGCTGCCGCCCGGAAACGTCCTGTCGATGATCGCCAGCTTTGAACAGGCTCGGTCTCGAGAGCGGCTGGACGAACTCGTGGTTTCGTTGACCAACTGGCTCGCGCGGGCCGGTGAACCGCGTCTGCTGGAGAGCTTTGACGCGTGGGTCACCTTGGTGCTGAAAGGAAAGATCGACGAGGCCGAGGGTACCGTCGAACCGATTGGCAAGCAGGAGGAGCAAGCAGAGATGACGTTGATCGAGAGAGTGCGGACGTGGCGTGAAGAAGACAGACGGCAGTGGCTGAAGGAGGGCGTAGAGCGAGGCCGGATCGAAGGGGAACGAGAGTTGGTTTACCGACTCGTCGCTCGGAGATTTGGTTCGGGTGCCTTGGATCGGCTTGTCCCGGTTCTTGACCCTCTCTCCGACCCCGAGCGCATCGCCGCCGTCGCCGACGCGGTCATCGAATGCGAGACGGTTGACGAACTCATCGCGCGCGCAAGAGAGGTGGCCGAGGCAGCGTAACATCGCTCACGTAACGTCAGGGCTGTCCTTCGCCAGATCCGTCTTTCCGTAGCTCCGCGGGGATACCTCGCCGGCCGCGACACTGGAGGCCCCCCGCGCCCTGTGCATCCCCAACCGGCGCGGCTAGCTTGGAATGCACATCGAACGCCACTCGACCGAACACCCGGGAACCCATGCTCATCTCCGCTGCCGCGCGCCGCTTCCGTACCCTCGCCGTCCTCCCCCTCGCCTTCATCCTGGCGGCTTGCGGCGACGATGCGAGCGGCCCTGAGGAGGTCGTCCTCCAGGACCCGGCCGAGATCAGCTACGCCTCGTCCCTGGGCGTAGACCTCTCCGCGATGGAGCTGCAGTCGTCCGGACTCTACATCAGGGACCTGCAGGAAGGCGAAGGCGAACCCACTGTCGCCGGCGACGTCATGGTCGTTCACTACAGCGGCTGGCTCAACGACGGAACTCTCTTCGACTCCTCGCACAGTCGCAACACACCGTTCGCCGTCCCGATCGGCGCGGGCCAGGTCATCGCCGGGTGGGAGGAAGGGCTCCCGGGCATGAGGGTCGGAGGCGTTCGCCAGCTCGTCATCCCCCCGCAACTCGCCTACGGCGCCCAGTCGCCGAGCCCCTCCATCCCCGCGGGCTCCGTGCTGATCTTCGAGGTGGAGCTGCTGGAGGTAAACCCGTAGGGATTACAGCTTCGGCAGCGTAACCCCTTTCTGGTCCTGGTACTTGCCCTTCCGGTCCGCGTACGCGACGCGCGGCTCCCGGTCGCCCTGCAGGAAGAGCAACTGGGCGATGCCCTCGTTGGCGTAGATCTTCGCGGGCAGCGGCGTCGTGTTGGAGATCTCGAGCGTGAGGTGGCCGCACCAGGTGGGCTCCAGCGGCGTCACGTTGACGATGATCCCGCAGCGCGCGTACGTCGACTTGCCCACGCACACCACCAGCGTGTCGCGCGGGATGCGGAAGTACTCGACGGTGCGCCCCAGCGCGAAGGAGTTGGGCGGGATGATGCACGCGTCCTCGGGGATGTCCACGAACGAGCGGTCGTCGAACTCCTTGGGATCGACGATCACGTTGTGCACGTTGGTGAACACCTTGAAGTCGGGGGCGACGCGGATGTCGTAGCCGTAGGACGAAAGGCCGTACGAGATGCACCCGTCGCGCACCTGTCCGGCCTCGAACGGCTCGATCATCCCGTGCTCCTCCGACATCTTCTGAATCCAGTGGTCGCTTCGGATGGGCATGCGGGGTCGAGGAGGGATGAGATTCGAGAGGATGCCCGCCGGGCGCCGGCGCGCGGCCTGCGGCGGACGATGGCGAGGCAACATAGGAAGATGGCACGCGGATGCCAAACCAGCGCGCCGCGGTCGACGGGCCGCATTGGATCGCCCGCCCGTCGTGCATTATTTTGGCGTCGATGTCGTTTGCCGAATCGTGAACAACCGTTGAGTGATTTCGAGGGAGGCCCGGGATGCATGTGACGTCAAACCTGCTGATGCTGCTCATGGCGCTGGCCCTCGCCGGCCGCGCCGAACTCTCCGCCCAGGCCGGCTCCGGCCCGGACTCGGCCGACCCCGAGGCGATGGCCCTTGTCGACGCCTGGATCGAGTCGGTGGGCGGCATGGAGGCCTACGCCGGCTTCCACAGCGCCCGCTACACCTTCACCACCGAGCTCTACGACCCCGAGACCGGGCGCATGCGCCGCGCCCGCCCGCGCTACGTCACCATTGCGCGCACCGACATGGGCGAGCTGGCGCGCATCGACCGCTGGGAGGGCAACGACTACATCGAGCAGGGCTGGGACGGAGTCGCGGACTGGGCCCTCCGCAACGGCGAACCGCTCGAACCCGGCGACCGGGACCGCGACGAGGTGCGCTACGTCTCCGGCGACGTCAACTACTGGATGGCGCTCCCCTTCAAGCTGCGCGACCCGGGCGTGAACCTCGCCTACCAGGGACGCGACGCCCAGGACCGCCACGACGTCACGGTCACCTTCGGCGAGGGGGTCGGCAGCGACGTCTGGCACTACTACTTCGAGGACGGGCGCACCTGGCCGATCGAGGTGACCTACCAGACCGGGGGAACCGGCGGCGTCGACCACAACCGGTGGACCGACCTGAGCACGGACGAGGGCTACCCCTACGTGGGCGCCCGCGTCCACGTCCGCCAGGGCCGAGTGTGGAAGATCCTGCGCATGAGCGACGTCGAGATCAATCCCGCCGACCTCGACATGGCGGTGTTCTCGCGCCCATAGACGCGCACGCCCGCGAACGTCCCGGAATCACATCCCGGAGCCCGCGCCCCGAGACGTCCCAGCGCCGTTTCTAGCTCAGCGCCGCCATCGTCGAGCGCACGTGCTCGGCGCTGCCGTCGAGCATCGCCTGCTCCTCGTCGGAGAGCGTCAGCTCGACCACCTCCACGAGCCCGCCCGCACCCAGCTTGCACGGCACCCCGAGGAAGATGCCCTCGTGGCCGTACTCTCCCTCCAGGTACGCCGCGCACGGCAGGATGCGCCGCTTGTTCCTTACGATCGCCTCGGCCATCTGCACGGCGGCCGCGGACGGCGCGTAGTAGGCGCTCCCGGTCTTCAGGTACCCGACGATCTCGGCGCCCCCGTTGCGCGTCCGCTCGATGAGCGCGTCGATGCGCTCGCGCGGCAGCAGCTCCGTCAGCGGGATCCCGCTCACCGAGGTGTAGTTGACCAGCGGCACCATGGTGTCGCCGTGCCCGCCCAGCACCAGCGCCTGGATGTCCGCCACGCTCACGTCCAGCTCCAGCGCCACGAAGGAGCGGTAGCGGGCCGTGTCCAGCACGCCGGCCATGCCGATCACCCGCTCCCGCGGGAATCCGCTCGTCTCGAGCGCCACGTACGCCATCACGTCAAGCGGGTTCGAAACCATCATGATGATCGAGTCGGGCGCGACCCGGGCGATCTCCGACGACACCGACGCCACGATGCCGGCGTTGGTGTTGAGCAGGTCGTCGCGCGACATCCCCGGCTTGCGCGCGATGCCGGCCGTGACGATGAAGATGTCCGACCCGGCCGCGGGTTCGTAGTCGTTCGCTCCCACGACGCGGGTGTCGAACCCCTCGATGGGCGCGCTCTCCCACTGGTCCAGCGCCTTCCCCTGGGGAATGCCGTCGATGATGTCGATGAGGACGACTTCCTCCGCCAGCTCCTTCTCCGCCAGCCTCTGGGCGCAGCTCTCGCCCACATGGCCCGCGCCAACCACGGTGATCTTTCGTGCGCTCATGGGATTCTCGGGTTCCTCCTCGGGACGAGGGTTTGGGTAATCAATCGAGTAGGCTTGCTCAACGAGTTACATCAGCGGGACAAACCGGTGCCGTCGGAGATCCTGCGCCGGACGGCTGACGTCGATGCGGACGGCGTACTGCTTCACCGGTGCGGTTCGGTAGATGGGGCGTTCCGGGCCGGTCACTACCCGCCGGTCTGGCTCAGCGCGATGAGCCCGCCGGAGCCTTCCGTGCTCCCCTGCACCAGCCAGTGGCGCTCGGGCTTGATGCGCAGCGTCTCCTCGACCAGCGGACGGATGTCGTCGCCGCGCCGGAGCGCGCTCCGCAGATCGGTCTGGATCGAGCCGAACAGGCACGGCCTGAGCTGCCCGTCCGCCGTGAGCCGCATGCGGTTGCAGCGGTCGCAGAAGTTGTGGCTCATCGGGGTGATGACGCCGATGGTTCCGGGCGCGCCGTCGAAGCGGTAGTAGGTCGCCGGACCGTTGCCCAGCGGGCCCTCGACGGGCTTCAGATCGCCCAGTTGCCGCACCCGCTCCAGCGCCTCGTTGCACGAGATGAAGCTGTCCGCGGACAGGTCGGTGTTGGAGCCGGTGGGCATGATCTCGATGAAGCGGATGTGCCAGGGGCGCTCGCGCGTGATGGCCGCGAAGTCCGCGATCTCGTCGTCGTTCGAGTCGCGCATCAGCACGACGTTGAGCTTGATGGGGTGGAAGCCGACCGCCTCCGCCGCGTCCAGCCCGCGCAGCACCTTGTCGAGCGTGCCCGGCCGCCGGGCGATGGTGTCGGCCCGGTCCGCGCGCAGCGAATCGAGCGAGATGTTGACCCGGTCGACCCCCGCCGCCTTCAGCTCCTCCGCCTGGTCCTCGAGCAGCACCGCGTTCGTGGAGAGGGCGATGTTCTCGATGCCGTCGATGGCCGAGAGCATGCGGATCAGCGACGACAGGTCGCGGCGCACCAGCGGCTCGCCGCCGGTGATGCGCAACCGCCTGAGCCCCATCTTCGCCATCACCCGCACCACGCGCGCGATCTCCTCGTAGTCCAGGATCTCGTCGCGCTTGAGCCAGGGCAGCCCCTCGACGGGCATGCAGTAGACGCAGCGCAGGTTGCACTTGTCGGTGACCGAGATGCGCAGGTACTCGATGCGCCGCCCGAAGGAGTCGACCATGGAGCGCGAGGCGGCGGCAGCGGAAAGGCTCTGCACCTTCGAAGAGGCTGGCCTGGTCTCAGCAATCATCGGGCGCTCCTGGGTGCGCGGCGGACGCTTACGGGTCGCCGGCGCCGGCATCGGGGGCCGGGCTTCCGTCGGCAGGGGGAACCGTACCCCTCACCCACTCTGGGGCTCCCTCAACGTAAAACTCCTTTTTCCACACCGGAAGGCGCCGCTTGATCTCTTCCATCACGTAGCGGGAGGCGCCGTAGGCCTCCGCCCGGTGCGGGCTCGAGACCGCCACCACTACGCTCACTTCGCCGATCTCGAGCGCCCCCAGACGATGGGTGACCGCCAGATTGGGGGTGGAGAAGCGCTCGGCCGCCTCCTCGGCGATGCGGCGGAGCACCCCGAGCGCCATCTCCCGGTAGCCCTCGTACTCCATCCCCGACACCGAACGTCCGTCGGCGTGATTGCGCACCGTGCCCAGGAACAGGAGCACCGCGCCGTCCTCGGGCGAGCCCACGCGCGCGAGCAACAGGGCGGGATCGAGGGGATCGGAGGTGATCTCCGCGTAGGGCACGGCGCGCCTATCCGCCGGCCACCGGAGGGATGAAGGCCACTTCGTCGCCGTCGTGGAGCCCGGTGTCGGCGGGCGCGTATTCGAGGTTGACCGCCACCGCGGGTTTCGGCGGGAGCGCGCTGAAGGCCGGCCCGCGCGCGCGCAGGGTGTCGATGAGATCGGCCACCGTGGCGCCCTGCGGGAGGTCGACCTCGGTATGCGAGGCGCCGGTCAGCTCGCGATACGCGGCGAAGAAGCGCGCCTGTACCCGCAAGGGACGGCCCCCGGGCTCAGCCGCCCGAATCGTCGTCCAGACGAACGACCTGGGAGCGGAGCAGCCTGGACGGCTTGAAGACCGGAACCGCGCGGGCGGGCACGCGCACGGGATCTCCGGTCCTGGGATTGCGGGCCATCCGTGCCTTGCGCCGGCGCACCTTGAAGGTGCCAAAACCCCTGATCTCGATGTTTTCCCCGGCGGCCACGGCCCGCTTGATGGCATTCAGGAAGCCATCCACCACCAGAGCGCAGTCCTTCCTCGTAACGCCGGGTCCAATGGCGTCCGCCACCTGCTGTACGAGATCGGCCTTGGTCATGCGAAACCTGTGGGAACCAGAAACCTATGCGCGAGCACGGGGCTTAGGGTACGGGCAATCCGGGGGAGCGTCAAGACAAGGGAGCGCGCGCCCCGACTGCCTGGCCGGCCGCCTCCATCAGCGAAACGAAGTCGTCGAACAGGTAGCGGCTGTCGTGCGGGCCGGGCGCCGCTTCGGGATGGTACTGCACGCAGAAGACCGGGAGCGAGCGGTGGGCCATCCCCTCCACCGTGCCGTCGTAGAGGTTGAGGTGGGTGAGGCGCAGTTCCGGTGCTCCGGGGATCGCGTCCCCGTCTCCGCCCCTGACCGCGAAGCCGTGGTTCTGCGAGGTGATTTCCACGGTGCCCAGGTCCAGGTTGCGCACCGGATGGTTGGCGCCGTGATGCCCGAACGGCAGCTTGAAGGTCTCTGCCCCGAAGGCGCGCGCGATGAGCTGGTGCCCGAGGCAGATGCCGAACACCGGCACGCCGTCGTGCGCGCAGCGGCGGATGGTGCCGATGGCCATCTCCACGGCGGCGGGATCGCCCGGGCCGTTCGACACGAAGAGCCCGTCCGGCCGTTCGCGCGCGATCTCCTCCGCCGGCGTGTCGGCGGGGACGACGGTCACCTCGCACCCGCGCTCGGCCAGGAGCCGCGGCGAGTTGGCCTTCACCCCCAGGTCGTAGGCGAAGACGCGGAAGCGGGCCGGGCCCTCGGGCTCGACCACGTAGCGTTCCGGCGTCGAGACCCCGCCCGCCAGGTCGAGCCCTTCCATGCGCGGATGGGCGCGGATGCGCTCGAGCAGCGCCTTCTCGTCGGTGCGAGCGTCGGCGATGGCGGCCCGCATGGCTCCCGCCGCGCGGATGTGGCGCGTCACCGCGCGCGTGTCGACCGACTGGATGCCGACCACGCCGTGCCGTAACAGGTAGTCCTCCAGCCCGGCGCTCGCCCGCCACGAACTGTGTAAGCGTGCGACCTCGCGCACCACGAAGCCCGCAGCGGCCGGCCGCGCCGATTCCTGGTCGGCATCGTTGACCCCGTAGTTGCCGATGAGCGGGTAGGTCATCGTCACCAGCTGGCCCGTGTAGGACGGGTCGGTGAGGATCTCCTGGTAGCCGGTCATGGCCGTATTGAAGACGACCTCGCCGAGGGTCTCGCCGCGCTTCCCCAGGAAGAACCCGTCGAAGCGCCGGCCATCTTCCAGGAGCAGGCAGGCTGCGGCGCGCTTCGTGGTCCGGATCAAGGGCGGCGGATGGGTGGAGGGGCGACGGCGCGGCGAGCGCGGGGAAGCGTCGGCAGGAATCTAGGAAGTAGCGGGCGGGCGTCCAAGAGGAAGGCGCGTTCCGTTAGATTGCGGGCATGGTCCATATCCACGCCGACGAATCCTGCCTCGGGAACCAGTTCAAGAACCGGCAGCGGCCCGGGGGAGCTGCCGGACTGCTCGAGTTCTGGCGAGGCGACGCCTGGGTTCGCAAGGATTTCTGGCTCTCCGAGGCCGACACGACCAACAATCGCATGGCGCTGATGAGCGCCATCGCCGGCCTCGCCGCGATCCGGCGGCCCGGCAGAATCCGCTTCGTCTCCGACAGCCAGTACCTGGTGCGCGGCATGAACGAGTGGGTGCGCGGCTGGCGCGCCCGCGGATGGAAGCGCAAGCGGGGCGCGGTCGAGAACGTCGAACTCTGGCAACGGGCGCTCGGCCTGGCCGAATCGCACAAAGTCACCTGGGAGTGGGTCCGCGGGCACTCGGGGAATCCCAGAAACGAGTACGTGCACGCCCTCGCGGTGCGCGCCGCAACCGAACAGCTCAACTCCGGCGGCGCGGTGGCCTCGGGCTTCGAGGAGTGGCTGGAGGAGCAGCGCGAGACGAAAGAGCGCTACTTCGATTTCTTCGAGGGAGCGCCGCCTGCGGATTGAAGGGCTCGCCCCGGCCGCGTAGGGGACCTCCGGGGGCGTCGCGGGCGTCAGCTTGGGAGCGTCAGGCTAGCTTGCCAGGAACGTCGGACGAACGCGGGTTGGGTTAAACGAAGCGGCCCCCGGTTCGGCACGCCGAACTCGGGGGCCCTCTTCTCGCTGCCGGCACCAGTTCCTTCGCTTGAATCCCGGCCGCGTGCGGCCGACCGGCCCTGGTCCCTTTTCCCTTTGCCGCGTAGCGTGCGGCTCAGGTACCCCTTCGCTTTCGGGGCTACTAGCGGAGGACAGCGACCCCTCCGCCGGCTCACCGGGGCTCAAGTCCCGGCTCGCGCCCGCTGCCTCGGCGTCCCGCCTCAGCGAGCTTCCCTCTCCGAGCTGCTCTCCAGGGATGACCATCGCCATCGACTGTGAGCCTGCTACGCTCGAAGCGGACTACCATGATAGGGGTCCGTTTCGGCTGTGTCAAGGGGTATTTGGGACGAATTTCGGATGAATTCCCGAATCCGCTCTCGACCGCGCGCAGACCGTGTCGATGGGGCAGCCGAGGCGTGAGAGGGCGCTGCGACGTGAGGGGGGCGGTGAGACGCAAGGGGGGGCGCCGAGGCCCGAGCCGGCGCCTCAGAGGATCCCTTCCATCTCCCTCAGGAAGAGGCGTGCGTCGAGCCAGTAGTTAGGGTAGGCGCGCCGAACATCCTCGAGCGAGTCGGTGGAAACGAGCACGACGTCGCGGCCCTCCTCCTCGAATGCGAGGTAGTCCGCGGAGGCCTCCTCGAGCTCGTCCCTTTCGTAGGGAATGATGAGGGTCATCCCCTCGGCCGGCCTGCGCTCCAGCAGGAAGTAGTAGGCGCCGATGCGCTTGAAGGTCGACATGTTGCGGATGAGCTGCCCGTACTCGCGCATGCGCGCCACCACGTTCAGGCGCGTGGCGTATTCCCGCACCTCCCGATGGAGGGTGGACGCGTCGGAGGGGGTGTCCGGAACCGTGGGGGATCCCTCTTTGAGGGCGAGCGCCGAACTGGCGAGGGCGAAGAAGCGGAGCCACTCCTGCTCCCCCTCGCTGAACTTGAGAGCGTGCTGCAGGAAGGCTCCCGCGGTTTCGACGGCAGTCGCCCACGCGTGCTGCAGCCGCGAGCGCATCTGGACCTCGATGACGAGCCCGTTGAAGGCGTCGTCGCTCTGGTAGCGGTAGATGAGGTGCACACCGCGGTAGCCGGAGGGCTTGGGACGGTCGATGTAGTCGATGTTGCGGATGAGCTTGTGGCCCAGGTCCAGGGCCAGGTAGGCGTCGCGCAGTTCCCGCACCTGCTCGATGGTGTGGACCGCGGCCCGGCACCCGCCCAGGTCCTGCATGCGGGCGAGCTGCATGCGAGGGAAGCGGCGCAGCTTGGACAGGGTCGACGGCGTGGTCTTGAGCCGCTGGGAGACGACGGCGTCGCTCGCGATGTTCGTGGCCTCGGCGCGGAGACGGTCGTGCAGCTCGCTCAGCGGGAACCCGTGGGCGGCTCGCCAGTTGTTGAGCACGCGCATGTCTTCGCGCAACTCCGGGGACGAGCGGTCCCCGTCGGCGGCGGCGAGCGCCTTGCCGGCGCGGTTGATGCGCCCGCGCGAGTATCGGAGAAGGGTGCGGTCCACGGCGTCGGCGTGTCAGGTGCGGCGAACGGGGTTTTCCCCCGGCCCCGCCGGGATCTCGCGGCGGTCCCGAAGGCCATCGGCCGCCTCTCGCGGGGAGCGATGCGCTGGAGAGGCCGCGAACACCTCGGCGAACGCGGACACGACGGCGTCCTCGACTGCCGCCATCGGCACGGGGCCGCCGGTGCACTCGACGAGCGAGGTGACCTCGCGGCCGTGGATGCCGCAGGGGACGATGTTGGCGAAATAGTCGAGGTCGGGATCGACGTTGAGGGCGAACCCGTGCGAGGTGACCCAGCCGGACGAGACCCGGATGCCGATGGCGGCGATCTTCCGTCCCCCGGTCCAGACGCCGGTGAGGCCATCCGCCCGCGCGGCGGGCACTCCGAACGCCGCCAGCGCGCGGATGAGCACCTCCTCCAGGTCCCTCAGGTAGCGGTGCAGGTCGCGGCGCTCCCGGCCGAGCCGGAGGATCGGGTAGCCGACCAGCTGCCCGGGCCCGTGGTAGGTCACGTCCCCTCCCCTGCCCGCCTCGAAGAGGTCGATGCCCCGCTCGCGCAACTGGGCGTCGCTGGCAAGGACGTGGTCGCGGTGGGCGCTCGACCCCAGCGTCACCACGTGCGGGTGCTCGAGCAGGAGGAGCTGGTCGGGGATCTCGCCGGCCGCGCGGCGGCGCACCAGGCCGGCCTGCAGGTCGAGGGCGCGTGCGTACTCGACCAGCCCCAGGCGGGCGACTTCCAGGGCCGCGGGTTGCGGCTCGGATTCAGCCAGGTCGCTCAACCCGTCCGGCGCGGCCTTGAAAGGGGCCTGAACGTAGTGGTCTCTGGCCGGGCGCATCGCAGGGAGTCGTTTCGTCGGTTGATTGAGTTCAGCGGCCGAGGAACTCATGAGAAGCGTGTTCCCCCGGATCGCTCACGAATCTAACGGATCACGACGCGCCGAGCCCCGGCTTGCCCCGCGGGTGCCGCGGCAGCGGAAGGACGGGATGGCCCTTCGGGCTCTGGTTTCGTTGGCCAATGCCATCATCAGTCGTACGTTGGTGTCCGGATTCATGCGAGCGCCCGGCCAGGCGACGTCCTGCTCCTTCGCCCCCTTCGCGCTCGTCGCTCGGCCGAGGAGGCCGGATCATGGCCCCAACGTTGCTCCCATCGGGACATCTCCTGCGGACCGCCGCCATTTGCGGGCGCGCCGCTCTGCTGTTGGCCCTGAGCGCGGCGGCGGCCACTGCCCAGCAGACGGGAACCATCAGAGGCACGGTCGTCGACGTGTCCGGCGACGCGTTGCCCGGCGTCTCGGTGACGGTGACCGGTTCCGGAGTGAGCGAGCAGGCAGCCACGGACAGTGCCGGTGCCTACGCATTCACGGGTCTGGCCGCCGGCGACCATGTCGTGACCGCCACCCTGTTCGGCTATCAGTCCCGGGAGCTTCAGGTCTCGCTCGGCGCGGGCGCCATCGAGACCGTCCCGGTCGTTCTGCAGCCCGTCTTCCGGCTCAGTCCGCTCAGTGTGGTGGCGGAGGAGCCCACGGTCTTTGCGCGCAACTTCGTCGCGGAGCCGATGATGAGGCAGCAGTCGAGCATCACCGCCGTGACTTCGGTGATCGACAACCTGCCCGGCGTTTCCGTGCAGGAGGGGGACGCGTACGCCTTTGACGACTGGTCGAGCAACGTGGCCATGCGCGGGTTCCAGTCGACCATCAACGATGTACAGATCGGCACCACCATCGACGGATTCCCCAACGGCACGTCGGACTACTGGAGCGGCTCGAAGGCGAACCGGTTCGTGGACCCGATGAACCTCGGCGGCGTCGAGGTCTCGCAGGGGACGGCCGACATCGCCTCCCGGTCGGTCGAGGCGCTTGGCGGCACACTCGACTTCCAGACGCTCGACCCGGCCGTGGAGCGGAGCCACACGGCCTCCGTCACGATCGGCGAGAACGAGGGCCAGCGGTTCGCCGCGCGCGTCGAGACCGGTTCGTTGTTCGGGGGCACGACGCGGGCTTGGGTCGCCGCGATCCGGCAGGAAGCGACCGACTGGATGGAAGGCTCCGCGCGGAACGAGCGGGAGCACATCGCCGCCAGGCTCGTGTCGTCGCACGGCCGCCTCGATCTCACCGGCTACATCTCGCTCGACGACATCCGGGAGAACAACTACCAGCGGCTCTACAGCGAGGCCGACTTCCGGGCCGATCCGCGCTGGGACAGGCTGATCGGCCACTGGCCCGGCGTACCGTACCTGAACCAGTTCTACCGGCCGGGCTGGCAGACCGGGCGCACCAACACGTTCGCCTACCTCAAGGCCGACTGGTCCCCGGGCGATCTGACCTCCCTGAGCGCGGGCGCATACTACCACCGCAACCGGGGACGGGGCGACTGGCTGCCCCCATACGTCGTCGACGTGGTCGACGACCGGGACGGACCGGAGTCCGAACTGGCGGGCGGCCCGCCGGTGCGGGGTGGCTCCCAGCTGGGAGTCGTTCGCTTCGTGGACGGCAACGGTGCCACGGTCGAACCGACGCCCGGCTGCACGTCGTCCTACATTTTCAACTACTACGGCGCCGGCGGCCCGGAAGTCGACCCGGCATGCCATCCGCATGCAACCGCGGTGCAGTCGTTCCGCCACAGCCACTACGGAAAGGACCGCCTCGGCCTGACCATCGACGGGGACTGGTCCGTTGTCCTTGGCAGGGGAGGCAGCGCGCTGCGCGCCGGCATCTGGTACGAGGACTCGCGGCGCCATCTCGGCCGGGACTGGCACCGGATGCTGGATCCGACGCTCAACTTCAAGTCGGACGAGCAGGCCTACTGGCACCAGTACGAATGGGACTTTCCGCAGGACGTCTTCAAGTGGTACGTCGAGGAGATGCTCTACTTCGGCCGGTTCGAATTGACCGCCGGCGTGAAGCAATACCTGGTCGGCGTGTCGCGCGAGGATGAGTTCGGCCTGGATCGGGCGCTCGAGGTCGGTTCCGATTCGGATCTGCTCTTCTCGGGCGGTGTCACCTATGAGACGCCGGTCGAGGGCCTCGACCTGTTCGTCGGCTACGCCGAAAACTTCAGGGCGATCGGCAGCACGCTGCTGGAGGTACCGGGCCGCAGCCTGGACCTCCTGGAGCCGGAGACGGCGTCGAACATCGATTTCGGGCTGCGGTACGCGGGGCCGCGCCTCGCATTGAGCGCCACTTCCTATTTCATCGATTTCGACAACCGGATCTTCTACCTCGGTCCGGCGACGCCGGCCGGTCCGAACTACCTCATCCCGGGCGGCGGCGGCTACTTCAACGCCGGCGGGATCGAGACACGAGGTCTCGAGTTGTCCGCCACGCTGGCGGTGTCGGATCAGACATCGCTCTACACCGCCTTCACGCTCAACGACTCCAAGTACCTCGGGACCGACGATCCGCTCATTGACGCCAGCCAGGGCATCGTACCGGGCACGGACGTTACGGGCATTCCGCCTCGTCTCTGGGTCGTCTCCGTGGACCGCGCCGGACCCATCGGCGGGGGGCTGTCCGCGAAGTACACCGCATCGCGCCGCGTGAGTCTCACGGCGGACTGGTATACCGACGCCTACTGGCAGGTGGACGCGTACGTCGGCTTCAGAGGCGAAGCGTTGAGCGATCTGCTGCGGTCGATGGAGTTCGCGTTCGTGGCGAACAACCTGTTCGACACCCCCTATCTGTCCGCGATCACCGAGAACGCGGCCTGGCTGGGCGCGCCGCGCACGATATCGATGACCACGACGGTCTCTTTCTGACCGATCGGCGGGGCGCCCCTTCCCGGACGGTCACCCGGCCGCTGGCGGGTCGGATGCCGGGAGAGGTGTCCGCGGCCTGCTACGCGTCCCCGGGGAACTCGGCCAGGGTGGTGCGCAGGTCGGCGATGAAGCGCGCCGCGTCGGCCCCGTCGACGATGCGGTGGTCGTACCCGAGCGAGAAGAAGGCGCGCTTGCGGATCGCCATCGCGTCGTGGCCGCTGGCCGGATCGGTCACCACCACGACCCGCTTCTCGATGGCGCCCGTGCCCAGGATGGCCGCCGTCCCCTTGGGGATGATGGGCATGCCCACCACCGTGCCCAGCACACCCGGGTTGGTGATCGAGAAGGTCGCCCCCTGGATGTCCGCGGGGTCGAGCTTGCGGGCCCGGGCGCGCGCGGCCAGATCGGCGATGCGGCGCGCCATGCCCACGAGGCTGAAGTCGTCCGCGTCGTGGATGACGGGCACGATCAGGCCGGGGTTCAGGTCGACCGCGATGCCCAGGTTGACGTTGCCGCGATAGATGACGCTGCGGCCCGAGACGACGGAGTTGACCATCGGGTAGTCGCGCAGCAGCCGCGAGCAGGCCCACGCGATGAAGGCGGTGTAGCTGACCCGCGCGCCGCGCGCCTGCCACGCCTCGCGGTTGCGGCGCCGCAGCTCGTCGATGCGCGTGAAGTCGACCTCGATGAAGGAGTGGACGTGGGGCGCCACCCGTTTCGCCACCACCATGTGGTCGGCGGTGAGGCGGCGGATCTTGTCCATCGCTTCCACGCGGTCGCCGGAGCGGGCGCGGAACTCGGGGTTGCGGACTTCGCCGTAGAAGGCCGTCCACAGCTCGTCGGCGCCGAGCACGGGGCTGGGGGCGGTGTCGGGGGCGGGGGCGGGGGGAGTGGTGTCAGGGGCGGGCGCCGGGGCCGCGGTGGGGGTGGCGGCCGCAGCCTCCTGCTCGCGTGCCTCGATGAAGTTGAGGATGTCCTGCTTGGTCACCCGCCCGGCGTGGCCGGTGCCCGCGACCCGGGCGATGTCGACACCGTGTTCGGCGGCGATGCGGCGCACCACCGGGGTCGAGCGGCGGCGGAGACGCTCCTCCGCGGTCGCGGGGGTGGCGGGGCGGTCGGTGGCCGCGGGGGAGGGGTCGGTCGCGGGGTCGGGTTGCCCGTCCGGTGCTCCGGCGAGGCCCGCGGTGGTTGCGGCGTCAGCCCCTTGCGCCCCGGCCGCCGCTCCGGCGGGCTCGCCGGCCACTTCGGTTGCGGCGGTCGTCGCGGCCCCGTCGCCTGCCGGGTCGATCACGCCGACGATGGTTCCGACCTCCACCGTCTCTCCCTCCGGGACCGTGATCTCCACCAGCACCCCGCCGCTGGGAGACGGAATCTCCGCGTCGACCTTGTCGGTCGAGATCTCGAGAATGGGCTCGTCCACCTCGATGCGGTCTCCGACCGCCTTCAGCCAGCGCGAGACCGTCCCCTCGGCGATCGACTCGCCCATCTGGGGCATCGGCACTTCAATGCGGGACACGGCAGACACTCCGTTGCTTGCGGCAGCGCGCTCGGGCTTCGGCGCCCGTCATCGGCAAAACCCTGGAACCCCTCGGCAATACCCCGGACACCATCAGTACTCTACAAGATAGCGGCACGTGGTGATGATGTCCGACACCCGCGGCAGAAAATAGTCTTCCAGCCCGCCCGCGTAGGGGACCGGCGAATCGATCGCGGTGACGCGCAGAATCGGCGCGTCCAGCCACTCGAACGCCTGCTCGTTCACGCGCATGGCGATCTCGCCCGCGATCCCTCCGGTGCGGGTGTCCTCGTGGACGATGAGCAGCCGCCCGGTCTTCTTCACGCTCTCGGCGATCGCCGCGTCGTCCATGGGAAGCAGGGTGCGCAGGTCCAGGACCTCGATCCCGACCCCGTCGTCCTTCTCCAGCGCCGCGGCCGCTTGCAGGCTGGCGTGCACCATCGCGCCATAGGTGACGATGGTCGCGTCCGCTCCCGCGCGCGCGCGCCGCGCCTTGCCCAGCGGCACCACGTAGTCCTCCGACGGCAGCACTTCCCGCAGATGGGGCGCCCGGTAGAGGCTCTTGTGCTCCTCGAAGATGACCGGGTCGTCGTCGCGGATGGCGGCCTTCATGAGGCCCTTGGCGTCGTAGGAAGTGCTCGGATAGACGATCTTGAGCCCGGGGGTGTGGAAGAAGGCCATCTCCACGTTCTGGGAGTGGAAGGGGCCGCCCCGGTTGCCGCCGCCGACAGGGCCGCGCACCACCACCGGCACGCTGCCGCTGCCCCGGTAGCGCGAGGTGGCGAGGTAGTTGGTGATGACGTCGTAGGCGGGAGAGATGAAGTCCATGAACTGCATCTCCACCACCGGGCGAAGCCCCATGTGGGCCGCGCCGGCGGCGGCCCCGGTGAAGCCGGCCTCGGAGATCGGAGTGTCGATGACCCGTTCGGCGCCGAAATGGTCGAGGAAGCCTCGCGTGACCTTGAAGGCGCCCCCGTAGACGCCGATATCCTCGCCCATGAGAAAAACCGAGGAGTCCCGCTCCATCTCCTCGAAGAGGGCTTCGCTGATGGCTTCGAGCAGCGTCACCGGCTCCCCGCGCAGGGTCTTGCCGAGATGCTCCGGCCTCGAGTTGCTGGTCATAGCCCGGCTTCCGGCAACGTTGTGGACGCCGGCGCGAGCCCGCGCTCCGGCGGCTCGAGGCGATACCATGGGGGAACGCCCGGGTCGCCGTCGTAGACGCCTCCGAGCGCTCGTTCTTCGGCGGGAGACGGCTCGCCCAGCGCCTTCTCGCACGCCGCCCGGACTTCGGCGCGCGCTCCGCGCTCCACTTCGTCGATGTCGGAGGCGCGGGCGATCCGCTCCGCGACGAGCCGCGCCCGGAACCGTGCCACGGGGTCGGGCGGCTCCTCGTCCGCGTGACCTCCCCCGCCTGTCCCGGCGGCGCGGTGGACGCGTCGCAATACCGGACAACCCCGGGCTTCGACCAGGGTGGTGCCCTTCCCCGACCGTGCCCGCTCGGCCGCTGTCAGCACCGCCTGATGGACGGCGAGCACGTCGCCCCCATCCACCGATGCGCTCGCGACCCCGTACCCGGCCGCCTTCTGCCCGAAATCGCGCACCCGCGTGTGGGCGCCAATTGAAGCCTCGGTTCCGGCCTGAACGACCACGATCAGGGGACAGCGCTGCGCGGCGGCGAAGTTGATCCCCTCGTGCCAGGCGCTGGTGGAGGTCTCGTCCTCGCCCGAAAAGACCAGTCCGACCCGGTCCTGGGCGCGCAGGCGGAAGGCCAGGGTGATGCCCGCCATCACCTCCACCATGGTCCCGGGCAGCGCGGCCGGTCCCACCAGCCCGCGCTCGAAGTCGGCGGCACACATGCCGGGCTCCCGCCCGCGGCCCGGCGCGGAGTCGCGCGCAAGATGCCGGCGGAAGAGCTCGAGCGGGGTCCCCCCGAACACGAAGAAGGCGCCCGGATTGTCGGGGGTGGGCGCGACCGCGTCGCCGGTGCCGTCTTCCGCGATACGCAGGGCGCGCGCGGCGCCCGCCGAGACGGCTTCGTATCCGAGTCCGCAGCGGGTGGCCGCGGGAACCCGGCCCTGGTCGCGGAGGCTCTTCAGCCGCGTGGCGGCGGCCCGGTGGAGGGCGACCGCCCGGTAGAGGTCGACGGGATCATCGCGCCCGGCCACGGTCGGCGTCGAGCGGCGCTGCGTCAGCGTCCGTTGGGCGGGGGCGGCGTCCCGTCCGGCTGCGGGTCGGGTGGGGGCGGGGTCTCGCCCGCCGCCGGAATCTCGACCGGGGCGGCCTCGTCCGCGGGGGCGGCTTCCTCGAGTCCGGGAAGGACGGGCGTAGGCGCGACCTGCTGCTGGCTCTCGCGCAGAATGGAAGACGGCGCCGTGGCCCGCGACGACATGATGGACAGCACCAGCGCGAGCACCATGAAGAGCGTGCCGGTCGTCCACGTGGTGCGCGTGAGCACCGAAGCGGCCTGGCGGCCGGCGAGGATTCCTTCCGTCGGGCTGGCCCCTCCGCCCATGGCGGCCAGTCCGCCTCCCTTCCCTGCCTGGAGGAGGATGACGACCCCGAGGATCAGGCCATCCAGTACGAGTAGGAACAGAAGAAAGCCATACATGCGTCTATATCCGGCTATTTAGCCCGGTTCGAGGAATCGGCGTAAACCATCGTCCCGGCCCGCTCCACTGTCAAGCGGCTCCGGCCCCGTCACGGCCGCGCGGCTTCGGCGATGCGGGCGAAGGAGTCGGGGTCGAGGCTCGCTCCGCCCACCAGCACCCCGTCGATGTCCGGCGAAGCCAGCAGCCGCGCGGCGTTCCCGGGGTGCACGCTTCCGCCGTAGAGGATGCGTACCGAGGCGGCGCGCTCGCCGCCCCACGCCTCCGCCAGGCGGCGCCTTAGGATCCCGTGCGCACCGGACGCGTCCGACGGGGTCGCGGTTTCGCCCGTGCCGATGGCCCACACCGGCTCGTAGGCGATCATCACGTCGTCCTCGGGGGTGAGAACGGCAAGCGCGGCGTCGAGCTGGCGGACGATGACCTCCCCGGCCCGGCCGGCCCGGCGCTCGTCGAGGGTCTCACCCACGCACAGGACCGGCACCAGCCCCGCGTCGGCTGCCGCGCGCGCCCTGGCGGCCGCGTCCCGGTCGCTCTCGCCGAAGAGATGGCGCCGTTCGGAGTGTCCGGCGAGGGCGTGGGTGGCCCCCGCAGCCCGGGCCATGGGGGCGGAGAGCTCGCCCGTGAAAGCGCCGTGCGGCTCGGGGTGGATGTTCTGCACGCCCAGCCGCACTCGCGGCCGCCGGGGGAGCGCGCTTTGTGCCGCGGCGAAGGAGATGGCTGCCGGGAAGATCAGGATGTCGGGTTGCGCCCCGGACCAGGAGGGGCGGAAGGCGCCGAAGAACCGGCGGGCTTCGTCCGGCGCGTGGTGCATCTTCCAGTTTCCGGCGATGACCGGCTTCCTCATGCTGCCTCCAGCCTGGTTTGCGCGTCCGTCCCGTTATTCTCCGGCGGGCCTGCGCGGCGTTCCCTGCGCGTCCGAGAGCGCCTCCACTCCCGGGAGGGGCTTGCCCGCCAGAAACGCCAGCGAGGCGCCCCCGCCCGTGGATACGTGCGCGAAGCTGTCGGCGAGCCCGGCGGCGCGCACGGCGGCCGCGGAGTCTCCCCCTCCGGCGATGGTCACCGCGCCGGAGGCGGTCGCCGCGGCCGCCGATCGCGCTACGGCGAGGGTGCCGCCGGCGAACGCCGGCATTTCAGACACCCCCATCGGTCCGTTCCAGACGATGGTGCGGGCCTGCTTCAGTTGATCCGCGAACATGCGCCGGGTCGCGCTGCCGATGTCGCCGATGCGGTCGTCGGCTCCGACCTCGGCCCGGGGCACTTCCCGGGTGACCGCGTCGGGGGCGATGCGGGGCGAGACCACGCAGTCCACCGGCAGCATCATGCGGTCGCCGGCGCGATCCATCAGCCGGGCGGCGAGTTCAACGCCGTCCTCATCCACGAGAGACCGCCCGGTCTCGAGCCCCAGCGCCCGGAAAAAGGTGTTGGCCATGGCGCCGCCGACCAGCACGCGGTCGGCCCGCGCGAGCATCTTCTCGATGACGGCGATCTTGTCCGACACCTTGGCTCCCCCCAGAACCGCCACGAAGGGGCGCCCGGGATCCTCCAGCGCATCGCCCAGAAAGCGGATTTCGCGCTCGAGGAGCAGCCCCGCCACCGCCTCCCCACCCCTGGCCCGCATCGCAAGGGCGAGTCCCGCGGTGGAGGCGTGCGCCCGGTGCGCCGTCCCGAAGGCGTCGTTCACGAAGTGCTGCCCGAGGGCGGCGAATGCCGCGGCCAGCTCGGGATCGTTGCGCGTCTCGCCTGCGAGAAAGCGGGTGTTCTCGGCCACCAGGATCTCTCCGGGAGCCAGTGCGCGGGCGCGGGCCAGCGCCTCCGGCCCTGTCGCCTCAGGGCTGAAGCGCACTTCCTCGCCGAGCAGTTCGCCCAGCCGCGCAGCGACCGGTCGGAGCGAGGCCTCCGCACGCGGGCGGCCTCCGGGGCGGCCCAGATGGGAGAGGACGACCAGGCGCGCGCCGGCGGCGGTGAGCCGGCGGAGGGTCGGCAGGGTGCGCTCGATGCGCGTGTCGTCCGCGACCCGCCCGTCCCGCAGGGGGACGTTGAAGTCCACGCGCACCACGATGCGGTCGCCCGCGCGCGCGGCGAGGTCGCTCAGGGTCTTCTTGCGCATTGCCGCCGGGTTGGGATGTGCCGGTTCACGCCGGGCGCGTCCGATACCGTTTCGCCAGGAGCCGGAGGAGGATGCCCACTCGCCCGCCGGGACCGGGTTGTCCTGGTTGCGGAGCCGCCCGGGACTAGACGGCCGCCGGGGACATCATGCGCTCGCCCACGAAGCGCACCAGGTCGACCACGCGGCTCGAATAGCCCGCCTCGTTGTCGTACCAGGAGAGCACCTTCACCAGCCGGTCGTCGATGACGTTGGTGCTCAGCGCGTCCACCACCGAGCTCGCGGGATTGCCGATGTAGTCGACCGAGACCAGCGGCTCGTCGGACACATCGAGGATGCCGCGCATGGCGCCGGCGGACGCGTCCCTCATGGCCTGGTTCACTCCGGTGATGTCGGTGGCCTGGTCCACCTCGGCCACGATGTCCACCAGGGACACGTTCGGGGTGGGCACCCGCACCGCCATGCCGTCGATGCGCCCGTGCACCTCCGGGATGACCAGGCCGGTGGCCCGCGCCGCTCCGGTGGTGGTGGGGATCATCGACACCGCCCCGGCGCGCGCCCGGCGCAGGTCCTTGTGCGGCTGGTCGAGGAGCGCCTGGCCGTTGGTGTAGGAGTGGATGGTGGTGACCAGGCCGCGGCGGAACCCGAAGCGGTCGTTCAGCACCTTGACCACCGGGGCCAGGCAGTTGGTGGTGCAGCTCGCGTTGGAGATGATGTGGTGGCGGTCGGGGTCGTAGGTGCCGTGATTGACCCCGAGCACCAGGGTGACGTCGACATCCTTGCCGGGCGCGCTCACGATCACCTTGCGGGCGCCGGCGGTCAGGTGACGGCCCGCGCCCTCGCGGTCGCGGAAGAAGCCGGTCGATTCGACCACCACGTCCACCCCCAGTTCCCCCCACGGGAGGCTGCCCGGGTCGCGCTCGGCGAACACGCGGATCAGGCCGCCATCGACCACCAGCCCCTCGCCCGCGACCTCGACCGACCCCGGATACGCGCCGTGCACCGAGTCGTACCTGAGAAGATGGGCCAGGGTGCGCGTGTCCATCAGGTCGTTCACGGCGACCAGCTGGATGCCGGGGGCGTCCTCCCTGGCGAGGGCGCGCAGCACGTTGCGGCCGATGCGGCCGAATCCGTTGATGGCGAGTCGAATCGACATGGATGGCGTCGTCTCCCGGGGCGTGTCTGATGCTTCCCTGCGGAATCTGCCCGGACGCACCCCGGTGGCGGGTCAGAGTTCCAGGAACAAACTAACGCGGAAGAGCCCGCGCAAAGGTGACCAGCGCGACCCGGCCCACCCCGGCGCGGGCGAATGTCTCGGCGGCCGCCCGGGCCGTGGCGCCCGTGGTCAGCACGTCGTCGACCAGGAGCACGTCGCGGCCGCCGGCCGGCCGGCCGGTGGCGGGCCGGAGCGAGAAGGCTTCACGCACGTTGGCCATCCGCTGCTGGGGGTGCAGCGAGACCTGCGTCCGCTTCTGGCGGCGGCGCTCGAGCAGGTGCGCGAAGGCCAGTCCGGTGCGCGCGGAGAGTGCGCGCGCCAGCAGCTCCGCCTGGTCGTATCCCCGGCGCCGGCGGTGGGCTGCGGAGGTGGGGACGTACGTGATGACGTGCTCCGACAGTTCGTCGAGCAGGGTTGCCAGGCGGCGCTCCATGAGTTCGGCCATCATGGGCGCGAGTTCCCGCCAGCCCTCGTACTTGAGGCCGTGCACGAGGACGTCGGCGGGCGGGCGCAGCGCGACTGCGGAGCGGGCCGGACCGAGCGCCTCGGGCCATTCCAGGCACTCCAGGCACGGCCGCCCGGGCCGGGCGCCGGT
>JAJDYN010000020.1 GCA_022825135.1 Gemmatimonadota bacterium
GCGGGGTCGTGCGGGCTCGAACCCAGCCCTCGAGCTCCTTGCGGTCCCCGGGTCGCAATCGAATCCTTCGCAGTGTCGCCATGCATGAAGATAGCGATCCTTCCGTGTCATGACCACACTACTTATGCGCCATTACACTAGTATTGGCCCGCCCGGACAAGACCACACTGAAGACCGGAGGCACCCATGTCGAAGCTGCTCGCCGCCGCGCTGGCCGCCGGTATGCCGGTGGACAGAGCCGCGACATCGGGCCGGGGGACATGGTGATCATCCCGACCAACTCGCCGCACGGCTTCAGCGAGATCACCGAGGCGATCACCTACATCGTGGTTCGGGTGGATCCCGACCAGCTGGTCGCCCTCAAGTAGCGGGTTCCATGACTCGATCGCGAATTCCCCGATTCCGCAGGCGCGCGGACGCAAGCACGCTGGTTGCCTTCGCGGCCTGCCTGGCTGCGGTCGGCGCGCCCATCCGCCTGGACGCACAGGTCGCCGCTCCGGCGGCCGACGAAGCCGTGACCGTCTTTCTGGTGCGCCACGCCGAACGGCTCGATGACAGCCCGAACTCGCCCTTGAACGACGTTGGGCGAGAGCGTGTCGAGAGGCTGCGGACGCTGTTGGCGGACGTGGGTTTCACCCACATCCATTCCACCAACCTGACGCGGACGCTCGATACCGCCCGTCCCATCGCCGAGGACGATGGCGTCGAGCTCACCCTTTACAGCGCCGGAGAGCTGGAGCAGCTCGCGGAGACCATTCGAGCGACCCCCGGTCGTCATCTGGTTTCGGGCCACAGCAACACCACGCCGCGCCTCGCGGAGGCGCTCGGGGGCGATCCTCACGGCCCCATCGACCACATGGAGTACGACCGGCTCTACATCATTGTCATCCAGCCGGGGCGACCCGCGGTCACCACCTTGCTGCGTTTCTGAATCGCAGCCAGCTTGCCGCATGCTCCTCGAAACACCCTTCCACCCGCGCACCGCCACGCTCTGCCACCACCGCCGCTGGCGCAACTGGTCCGGGTACGCCATCGCCCTCGGCTACGAGCCGAGCCACGAGTACGAGTACTACGCGGTGCGCAGCGGCGCGGCCCTCTTCGACATCTCGCCCCTGCGCAAGTACGAGATCACCGGGCCGGACGCGGCCGCACTGGTGGACCGCATCGTCACGCGCAACGTGGCCGATTGCCGGGAGGGGCGCGTTCTCTACAGCCCGTGGTGCGACGAAGCGGGCAAACTGATCGACGACGGAACCGTGCAGCGCCTGGAAGTGGACCGCTTCCGCGTCACGGCCGCGGATCCGTGCCTGCGCTGGTTTCAGGACTGCGCGCTGGGGATGGACGCCCGCGTGCGCGACATCTCGCTCGAGCTGGCGGCGCTCGCCCTCCAGGGACCCACGTCGCGCGACATCCTGACCCGGCTGGTGACCGGTGCGGACATTGCGTCGCTCCCGTACTTCGGACTTGCGAAGGGCGCCGTGGGATCGATCCCGGTCACGATCACGCGGACCGGCTACACGGGGGACCTCGGATACGAGATCTGCGTGCGCCCCGGACACGCGCTCGACCTCTGGGACGCGCTCATGGAGACGGGCCGGGGGTACGGCATCGCGCCGGCCGGCCTCGACGCCCTCGACGTGACCCGCATCGAGGCCGGGCTCCTGCTCAAGGAAGTTGACTACGTGTCGGCTTGGACTGCGCTCATCGAGTCGCGCAAGTCGTCTCCCTACGAGGCCGGTCTGGGATGGACGGTGCAGCCCCGGCCCGGACGCGACTTCGTGGGCAGAAGGGCGCTCGAACGGGAAGCGGCCCGACCCTCCAAGTGGGCCTTCGCGGGGCTGGAGGTCGACTGGCCGCGCATCGAGCGGCGCTTCGCCTCGGTGGGACTGCCTCCGCTGGTGGCAGGCAAGGCGTCGCGCGAGCCGGTGCCCATCTTCGCCGCCGGCGCCCAGGTCGGGTTCGTGACCAGCTCCACCTTCTCGCCCATCCTCAAGAAGTACATCGCCCTCGCGACGCTGCAGCGCGATTTCGCCCGTCCCGGCGGACGGGTGGACTTCGAGCTCACCGTCGAGTTCGTGCGCCACGAGGTGCCGGCCACGGTCGTGGAGACCCCCTTCTTCGATCCCGCGCGCAAGCGCGCATGAAGACAGTGAGCATCGCCCCCGTCGCAACTCCTGCCTTCGCACGCTCCCCGGCCCGGAGCTGAACTCGATGGCGCGCAGCTACGACGCGATCGTGATCGGCGGCGGGCACAACGGCCTGGTGCACGCGGCCTATCTGGCGCGCGCGGGGCTGGACGTGTGCGTGCTCGAAGCGCGTCCGCTGGTGGGGGGCGCCACGGTCACCGAAGAGATCTTCCCGGGGTTCCGCTACAGCGTGTTCTCCTACGTGGTGAGCCTGATGCGCCCGGAGATCATCCGCGAGCTGGACCTGCCCCGGCACGGGCTCACCATCCTGCCGCTCGAGAGCACGCTCACGCCGCTCCCGGACGGCGACCGGCTCTACCGCGATGGCGACCACTACCGCACCTGGCGCGAGATCGCCCGCTTCTCGGTGCGCGATGCCGAGGCGTACGACGACTACGGCCGGTCGCTCTTCTTCATGGCGCGCGCGGTGAAGTACCTGCTCGACATCGTCCCGCCCGACCCCGCCCGCCTGGGGCCTCGCGACATCTCGGGCCTGATCCGCCTTGCCCGGCACTTCCTGGGGCTCGAGCCCGAACAGCTTCACCTGCTCGTGAAGCTGATGACGATGAGCGCGGCGGACTTCCTGGACGAGTGGTTCGAGACCGACGTGCTCAAGGCCACGCTGTCCGCGAGCGGGATCATCGGGACCTTCCTGGGGCCGCGCTCGCCGGGTACCGCCTACGTCCTGCTCCACCACTACATGGGGGAGATCGACGGCCACTTCCGGGCGTGGGGCTTCGCCAGGGGCGGCACCGGGGCGGTCGCGGAGGCGATTGCGTCGGCCGCGCGCGAGGCGGGCGCCGAGATCCGCACCGATGCGCCGGTCGCCCGGGTGCTGGTCCGGAACGGCCGCGTGACCGGGGTGGCTCTGGCCAACGGGGACGAGGTGCACGGCAAGGTGGTCGCGTCCAGCCTGGACCCGCGCCGCACCTTCCTCGACCTGCTCGAAGAGGATGAGCTCCCGGGCGAGCTGGTCCGCGCGGTGCGCGCGTTCCGCTTCCGCGGCTCCTCCGGCAAGGTCAACCTGGCGCTCGACGCCGCCCCCGACTTCACCTGCATGCCCGGATGGGGCCCGCATCTGCGGGGCGCCGTCTCCATCAGCCCCTCGCTCGACTACCTGGAGCGCGCCTACGACGACGCGAAGTACGGGGATTACTCGAAGGAACCCTACATCGACATCGTCATCCCCTCGGCGATCGATCCAGGGATGGCTCCTCCCGGCAAGCACGTCATGTCGTGCTTCGTCCAGTACGCGCCCTACGAGCTGCGCGAAGGGACCTGGGACGAGAAGCGCGAGGCCTTCGGCGACGCCGTGGTCGACACGCTGGCCCGCTACGCTCCGAACCTGAGGGACATCATCCTGCACCGTCAGGTGCTCACGCCGCTGGACATCGAGCGCACCACGGGGCTGTCGCAGGGCAACATCTTCCAGGGCGAGCTGAGCCCGTCGCAGCTCTTCTTCCTCCGTCCGGCCGCCGGGTACGCGAAATACCGCACGCCGGTGCGGGGCTACTACCAGTGCGGCTCGGGGACCCACCCGGGCGGCGGCATCATGGGCGCCCCGGGCAAGCTTGCGGCCAACACGGTGCTTGCCGACCTCGGACGAGGGCGGCGGGGGAGGGGACGGTGAGCGCCTACGACGCGGTCGTGGTGGGGGCGGGGCACAACGCCCTGGTCACGGCGGTCATGCTCGCGCGCGAGGGATGGAAGGTGCTGGTGCTCGAACGCCGGGGGGCCGTCGGGGGCGCTGCCGCCACCGAGGAGGTCTTCCCCGGCTGCCGGGTCAACCTGGCCGCCCAGGACGCGGGCCTGTTCCGGCGGGAGGTCGCTTCCGACCTCGGCCTCGACGCGCGCGGGCTCAAGTGGGTGCATCCTCCCGCGGTGGCCACCTCGCTCCTCGGCGCCGGAGAGGCGCTCACGCTCTGGCGCGATCCCGGGCGGACGCGCGACGAACTCGAACCCCACGGCCGGGCGGACGCGGCGCGCTTTCCGGACTGGGCCGACTACCTGCGCTCGATGGCGCGCGTGCTGCGGGTCGCCCTGGAGCACGCCCCGCCCGATCTTCACGGCGCTTCGGTCAGGGAACGCCTCCGCCTGCTGCGTCCCCTGCTTCGTGCCGGCCGGCTCGGCAAGCGCACCGTGGTGGAACTGCTGCGCGCGATCCCGCTGTCGGCGCGCGATCTCCTCGACGACTGGTTCACCGGCGACGCCCTCAAGGGGATGCTCGCCACCACCGCCCTTGCGGGAGCCCGCCAGGGGCCGAACGCCATGGGCGGCGCCTTCCGCATGTTCTACCACGCCGCCGGGAGCGAGCCCTGCGGCTTTCGTTCCACCGTCTTCGTCGAGGGAGGCGTGGGGGCGCTCTCCGAGGCGCTGGCGACGGCGGCGCGCATGCACGGAGCGGAGGTCCGCACCGGGGCTGATGTGGAGAGCATTCTGGTGAAGGACGGCGTCGCGAAAGGCGTGCTGCTGGCCGGCGGAGAGGAGATACCCGCCGGCTGCGTAGTCTCGGGCGTCGACCCGCGCCGCACCTTCTTCGGACTGGTGGGAGCGCCACGGCTGGGTCCCGAGTTCAACCGCAAGGTGGCCAACATCCAGCTCCACGGGACCACCGCGGCCCTGCACCTGCTGCTCGACGGGCTTCCGCCGCTGCCGGACGCCGTGGACCGCCTGTCCGGTCGCACCCTGGTGGCCCCGGACCTGGACTACCTGGAGCGGGCCGGCGATGACGCCAAGTACGGGCGCTGCTCGGCGCGCCCGCACCTGGACATGGTGGTTCCGACACTCCACAACCCCGCCCTCGCGCCCGCGGGCCGCCACCTGGCCTCCATACAGATCCGCTACTCTCCGTACCGGCTGCGCTCGGGCAGCTGGGCGGACGGCGCAACCCACGACGACCTGCTCGCCGGCGCGCTCGAAGTGCTCGACGAGTTCCTCCCCGGCCTGCGCGAGCGCATCGTCGACCACCGCCTGCTTACCCCGCTCGACCTCGAGACCGAACTCGGCCTTACGGGCGGTGACGAATACCACGGACAGATGGGCCTCGACCAACTCCTCTTCATGCGGCCGGTCCCCGGATGGGGCCGGTACCGGACGCCGGTGGAGCGCCTGTTCCTGTGCGGCTCGGGCACCCATCCGGGAGGCGGCGTCACGGGCGGTCCGGGCCGGCTTGCCGCGCGCGAGATCTTGCGCGACGGGAAGCGGGGCGCGCCTTTGGGCGGGCGGGATCAACCGTGAACCGGGCAGCCGGCCCGAGTCCCCCGCACCTGACCTGAAATCCACCCGAGGAGCGAACTTCATGTCCCCGACCTTCGACATGGCCCTGATCCAGCGCGGCGCCCGGCTGCGCAGATCGCCCTACTTCGAGTCGACCCTGCGCGCGGGGTGCCGGAGCTATACGGTCTACAACCACATGTTCCTCCCGACCCGCTACGACGATCTGCATGCGGAGTACGAAAAGCTGCTCACGGGGGTCACGGTGTGGGACGTGAGCGTGGAGCGGCAGGTGGAGATCACCGGGCCGGACGCCTTCGAGTTCACCAACCTGCTCACGCCGCGCGACCTGTCCAGGTGCGCCGTCGGCCAGGGCAAGTACGTTCTGATCACCGCCGAGGACGGCGGCATCGTGAACGATCCGGTGCTCCTGCGGCTGGGCGAGAACCACTTCTGGCTGGCGCTGGCGGACAGCGATGTCCTGCTGTGGGCGAAGGGAGTGGCGCTCAACTCCGGGCTCGACGTCGAACTGTGCGAGCCGGACGTTTCGCCCATGCAGGTACAGGGTCCGAAATCGAAGGAAGTCATCCGCAGGCTCTTCGGGGACGAAGTGAGCGGGTTGCGTTACTATTGGTTCGCCGACACCGACCTCGGCGGCATTCCGGTGGTCGTGACCCGCACCGGCTGGAGCGGCGAAGTCGGCTACGAAATCTACCTGCGGGACGGCAGTCGGGGGATGGAACTGTGGGACCGCGTGATGGAAGCAGGACGCGATCTCGGCATTTCGCCCACGGGGCCATCGGACATCCGCCGCATCGAGGCCGGCATCCTCAACTACGGCATCGACATGACGCTGGACAACAACCCCTACGAAGTCGGCCTGGGATGGCAGGTGGACCAGGACCAGGAGGGCGACTTCATCGGCCGCGAGGCGCTGGCGCGAGTCGCCGCGGAGGGGCCTGGGCGGCTGCTGGCCGGGGTCGAGATCGCGGGCGCTCCACTCGACCTGAACATGACGCGCTGGCCCGTGCACCGGGATGGGCGGGAGATCGGCTCGGTGACCTCCGCGGTGTATTCGCCGCGCCTCGACAGGAACATCGGCTACGCGATGGTGCCGGCCGAGTTCGCGAAGCTGGGCACGCACCTCGGCGTCGCCACCCCGGACGGTGAGCGCGATGCCACGGTCGTGCGCAAGCCCTTCGTGGATCCCGGAAAGCAGATCCCCAGGTCGTAGCGGCCCTTGCATAACTCATCAGTAAATGTCAGTAGAGTTGTCATGAGACATCAGTTCATCGGAGCGAGATCCGACACCAGCATCAGCGAGGAAGAGGAGTGAGCGACAGCGAGGGGGCCGGCAAAATGCGCGCGACCGTGCTCGGACATTTCGCCAACTACCGGTTCACCAGACGGTTCTGGGAACTGGACGGCGCGAGCCGGCGCGCGCGTGCCCGCGCGTGGTTCGAGGATGTGCGGGGGACCGCGGACCTGGCCCATCCCTACCTGCTGCAGGGCCTCGAGGCCGGGGCCGACGTGCTGGTGTGGAGCTCGGTGCTCGCGGAAGAGGATGAGGCAGGGGCTCGCTACTTCCTGCGCCGGGCGGCTGCCGAGGGCCGGCACCGGGACATCGTCGAGCCGGTGACGACGCTCTGGGGCTATACGCGTCCTTCCGAATACAGCAAGGCGCGCTCGGCCCAGGAAGTCGATTCCTTCGCGAGGGAGCGCAGGCGATACCTGGTAGTCTACCCGTTCACCAAGACGGCGGACTGGTATCTGTTCGGGCGCGAGACGCGCCAGGGCATGATGAACGAGCACATCCGCATCGGGAAGCAATTCCGCAAGATCAAGCAGCTGCTCCTGTATTCGTTCGGGCTCCAGGATCAGGAGTTCGTCGTCGTGTATGAGATGGACGATCTGCGGCTGTTTTCGCGGCTCGTGCATGAGCTGCGGAGCACCGAGGGGCGGCGCTACACCCTGAGCGACGCGCCGCTGCACACGGGGATCTTCGCGAGCCCCGAAGAGTGGCTGGACACGCTGGGGTAGGATGGCTCGACGCATGCGGAGAGGGCGATAGGGCGCATGGGGAACCCGGTTCCCGTCGCGGCGGCGCTCGCGGGCGTGCGGGTGGTGACGACGCGAGGCGGTATGGAGGACGACCGGCTCCGTTCGTTGCTGGCGGCGGCGGGTGCGGACGTCTTGGCGTGGCCGACTTCCGCGTACCCTCCGCCCCGCGACCCCGCCCACCTGGCAGCCGCGCTCGCGCGCCTCGAGCGGTTCGACTGGCTCGTGTTCACGAGCGCGCGCGCGGTGGCGGCGGTGGGTGAGGGTCAGGCCGCGGCGGCGGGTGGCCCCGCCCCTGGTCGCGCCCCCGGCCCGCG
>JAJDYN010000040.1 GCA_022825135.1 Gemmatimonadota bacterium
CCCCGAGCCCGAGCCTGCTCCCGAGCCGGAGCCGGCCCCGCAGGCCGAGCCGGCAGCGGCACCGGCCCCCGAGGCCGCCCCCGCGGGCATCGACCGCGAGGCTGTGCGCAGGATGATGTTCGATTTTGCGGCCGACATCACCGCGGCGGATGACACGACGGGCGTCGTGAAGGTGCTCGCGGCCCTGGACGACTACATCGACCGCATCGGGTAGCGGTCCACAGGCTGCCGGCAGTCCGTCACATCCGGGCTGCCGGCCGGGTCGCGGCTACCCCTCTCCCGCGCCCGCGCCTCTCCCGGTCCGCTCGGAGAGCACCAGGATGGCGCGCACCGCCACCGCCAGCCCCGACAGCGTGAGGGTGCTCTCGGCGCGCAGCTCCGTGAGCAGTTCGCCGAAGTAGGCCACCTCCCGGCTGCGCAGCGCGGTCAGGACGTGCGCCACGCCGCCGGCCTGCGCATCCCGCACCGCCGCCGCGGCCGCCGAGAAGTTGGCGATCCGGTGGTGTGCGCGCGTCAGGTCGTCGTTCAGCGCCCGCGCGGCGCGCTGCTCCCAGCGTTCGTCCCGCGCGCACTCGTCGATCGCATGGCGGAGCCAGGGAATCTCCAGCAGCTCCGAGACCGCGTAGTAGGCCCGCGCCGCGTACACCGGCGCCGTCCCCGTGTCCCGCGCCACGCGCAGGATGTCCATCAACTGGTCCAGGAAGCGCAGGGTGGCCAGCGCGGGCGCGATGTCCGCCGCCGGCCCGACCTCCTGAATCGCCGACACCAGGCGCTCGAAGGTCAGCCGGTCCTCCCCGCTCACCACGTCGGGGAAGATGCGCTGCAGCTCGCGCAGGGTACGGAAGTTCTCCCCGACCAGGCTGTCGATCTCCTCGCGCTCGGCGTTGCCCAGCACCCAGCGTGTCGTACGGTCCAGCACCCGGCTGAGCCCCATGTACCACCGGTACGCGACCGCCGTCCCCGCCTCGCGCTCGCGCTCCCGCAGATCGGCGAGGAGCTGCCGGTGTCCCGAGAGCCGGGAGGCGACCAGCCAGGCGCGCGCCACCTCGTCCGCAGATGCGCCCGAGTCACGCATCATGCGATGCACGAATCCGGCGCCCATCAGGGCCACGAGGTCGTTGGTGAGCTGGCTGGCCACGATTTCGCGCCCCAGCCGGTGGGCGGCCAGCCCGGACTCGCCCGCGGCGTCGACGGCGGCCGGCGGGAAGTAGCGCGCCAGGTAGCCGCCCGCGACCGGGTCGTCGATGAGCGTCCCCTTCAGCAGGCGGCGCATCAGGTGCAGCTTGGCGTGCGCGAGCAGCACGCACAGTTCCGGCCGGGTCAGGCGCGAGCCGGTCTCGCCGCGCTCGAGCAACTGCTCCCAGGTGGGCAGATGCTCGCGGGAGCGGTCGAAGAAGCCATCCCTCTCCAGCTCCGAGATGAGCTGGCGAAAGTCGTCGACCCCCTCGCGGGCGCGCTGCAGGTCGAGCGATACCGCCAGGCTCTGCGAGGCGTTGTCGAGCAGCACCCGGTCGCAAACGGATTCCGCCAGGTCGCGCAGCATGCGGTTGCGCTCCGCTTCCGTCATGCGCCCGTCCCCCACCACCGCGTTGAGCAGGATCTTGAGGTTGACCTCGCGGTCCGAAAGGGAAACGCCGCCCGAATTGTCGAGCGCGTCCACGTTCAGGCGCCCTCCGGCCAGCGCGAACTCGGTGCGCGCCCTCTGCGTGAGCCCGAGATTGCCGCCCTCGCCCACGACCTTGACGCGCAGCTCGCCGGCATCCACCCGCACCGGCACGTTGGAGGGATCGGCGACGTCGGCGTGGGTTTCGTCCGAGGCCTTCACGTAGGTGCCGATTCCCCCGTTCCAGAGCAGTTCGGCGTCGGCCTGGAGCGCGAGCCGGACCAGCTCCTCGCCGCTCACCTTTCCGGGATCCCGCGAAATGCCCAGGGCCGCGCGCGCCTCGGGAGAGAGCTCGACCTCCTTGGAGCCCCGCCGCACGATGATGCCGCCGGGGCTCATCACGCCCTCGTCGTAGTCCGCCCACGAGGAGCCGGGCTTGTGGAACAGCCTCTCCCTCTCCTCGAAGGATGCGCGCGGGTCCGGGTCGGGATCGATGAAGATGTGCCGGTGGTCGAAGGCCGCGATCAGCCGGATGTGCGGCGAGAGCAGCATGCCGTTGCCGAACACGTCGCCGCTCATGTCCCCGATGCCCACCACGGTGAAGGGCTCCGACTGAATGTCCTTGCCCATCTCCCGGAAGTGGCGCTTCACGCACTCCCACGCGCCGCGCGCCGTAATCGACAGCTCCTTGTGGTCGTATCCGTTCGAGCCTCCGGAGGCGAAGGCGTCGCCCAGCCAGAAGCCGTAGTCGCCCGCCACCGCGTTCGCGATGTCGGAGAAGCCGGCCGTGCCCTTGTCGGCGGCCACCACCAGATAGGGATCGGGGTCGTCGTAGCAGACCACGTCGCCGGGGGGTAACGGCGTGCCCTCGCGCAGGTTGTCGGTCAGGTCGAGGAGTCCCCGCATGAGGGTCCGGTACTGCCGTTCGACCTCGCTTCGGGTCGCAACCGAGAGCGACGGCTGGTCGAGGATGACGAAGCCGCCCTTGGAGCCGGCGGGGACGATCACCGAGTTCTTGACGATCTGCGTCTCCGCGAGCCCCAGCACCTCGGTGCGGAAGTCGTCCGGCCGGTCGCTGTAGCGGATGCCTCCCCGGGCGACGCGCGCCCCCCGCAGGTGCACCCCCTCCATCCGGGCCGAGCGCACCCACGCCTCGCAGAGGAGACGGGTGCGGGTCAGCGAGGTCAGCGCGCGCGCCATCACCTTGAACGACATGTACGGAACGCCGCCCGACCGCCGCGTCGGCGTGCTCCCCCCGGTCGCGTAGTAGTTCGTGCGCACCGTGGCGCCGATCAGCGTCAGCAGGTGGCGCAGGGCACGGTCGTCGCTCAGCAGGTAGACGTCGTTCAGGGCCGCGAGCAGCTTCGCGCGCAACCCGTCCCTGTCGGCCTTCCGGGGCCCGCCCGCCCGTTCGCCGGGTCGGAAGCGGGTCTCGAAGAAGGCGAAGAGCAGCCGCGCGATGCGGGGATAGTTGAGAAGCGCGTCGACGATGGAGTCCCGGCTGGGCACCGCGCCGAGCTGGAAGGCGTAGCTCGAGTAGGCCCGCAGCACCTCCACTTCACGCCAGGCCAGGCCCGCGGCCGGCACCAGCGCGTTGAGCCGGTCGTTGGTGGCGTCGCCGGCGCTCACCGCAAGGATGGCGTCCACCAGGGGAGGGCCGACCTCCGCGAGGTCGAGCGGAGACTTGCCGGCGGTCTGGACGGCGAAGGTGTGGACTGCCCCCTCGGGCACGCCGGATCCCCTGAGTCGGGCCGGGTTCTCCGCGATCACCCGCAGCCCCGCGTTTTCGAGGATGGGCATGAAGTGAGACAGAACCAGGCGGGGCCCGAGCCGGTAGAGGCGCAGCTCGGTCACCCGGTCGCCCGGCGCCACGGCGCTGTCCTCCGGGTTTGAGAGCGCGATGGACAGGTTGCGTCCGTCGGCCACCATCGCCTCGAGCTGCAGGATGTCCCGGGCGGCCACCTCGGGGTCGGCGATCGCCCGGTAGTCCGCTCCGAAGCCGGTGGCGTAGCGGCGGGCGAGCCGTCGCGCCTCGTTTCGCGGCCGGACCTGTCCCAGCTCGTCGCCCACCCGGTCGGTCCAGTCGCGGGTCAGCTGCTGCACGAGCCGCTTGAGCTCGAGGTCGGTGACGACGTCCAGCAGCTCCGGACGCACCCTCAGGTAGAAGTGGAGCCGCGCCTGCTCGCCGCCGCCCATCGCCAGGTGATAATTGAGGACCTCGCCGTCGAGGGCGTTGACGAACGCGGCCTCGATCGCCTTGCGCGCCTTGGCCGAGAACTTCTCGCGGGGGATGATGACCATGAACGACGCCCCCCGGCGGAGCGGGTCCTCCCGGCGGGTCACCTGCACCCCGGTGGTGTGGTAGGAGGTCAGCGCCGTTCTGACGTCCTTGGCGATTTCACGTGCCGAACTGAGGAAGAGCTCCTCCTTCGGCATCGAGTTGAAGATCGTGTTGATCTCCTTGTAGTCGTGGGATCCCTTCTGAGCCCCGGCATCCGCCAGGATCCAGCGCAGTTTCTGACGCAGGATGGGAATCCTGTCCGCGTGGTCGCCGTACGCCTTCGAGGTGAAGAGCCCGAGAAAGCGTTCCTCCCCCACCTGCCGCCCCTCGCCGTCCAGCTTCTTGACGCCGATGTAGTCCATGTGCGCCAGCCGGTGCACGGTGGAACGGGCGTTGGTCTTGCCGATGAGCAGCAGGGGGCCGTCGGCGAGGAGCTGCCGCAGGGTGCCGGGCATGGACGCCAGGGGAACCGGGTTCACGTAGCCCGAGCGCTCTTCGTCACGCAGGATGCCGAGGCCGGAACCGCGCTCCACCATCACGTGGGGCTCGCCCGTGTCCGCGTCGTCGGCGATGTCGTAGCGCCGGTGCCCGAGGAAGACGAAGCCGTCGTCACGCAGCCAGGCGAGGAAGGCCCGGATCTCGTCGAGTTCGCCGGCGAGGTCGGGCAGCTGGCGGGCCCGGGCCTCCAGCGTCCTCATGGACCGGTCCAGCGCAGCCAGCATGGGCCGGAAGTCGTCGGTGGCGCGCACCACGTCCTCGAGACGCTGCTCGAGTTGCTCCTGAAGCGATGCGAGGACGGCGGGATCGGTCACGCGCGAGATTTCGCAGTGGATGAGCGATTCCCGCTCCTCCGCGTCGGCGGGCGGCACGATGCGCAGGATGCGGCCCTCGCGACGCACGATTCCCAGGAGCGGGTAGATGAAATGCTCGATGGTGAGATCGCGCGAGTGCAGGTGCTCGCGGATCGAGTCCACGATGAAGGGGCGCTCGCCCACGTTGGTGCGGATCACGGTCACCGGAGCCCGCCGTCCCTCCGGCTCGCTGGCGGGATTGAAGACGCGCACGTCCACCCGGTCCGGGCGGCTCTCCCGGAGGAACGCGAAGGCGTCCGCGGTCACCCGCGCCAGCTCCACCGGGCTCCGCTCGCGTAGGTAGAGGGCGGGCGCCCGGGCGAGGAAGAGCCCCGCGAAGTCCGCCGCGAGATCGGCGTCCCCATACGGGAGGATGCGCCTGAGGCGGCTGCGGACGTCGTCGATGACGGATGACGTGTCGCGCGCGCGGGACATGACTTCGGGATCTGTGTCTCTCATCTGTATTGTCTCACGGACATCAATCTCTCGCGGGCGAGAGTGTAGAACATCTTGGCGCCGGCCTTGAGGGAACCGCTCAGTGTGCCGCTGATCTTGGAAACACCCCCCGCCCGGCGAGTGTACGGGACGTCGATCTCGACGATGCGCTGGCGGAGCCGGCCGGCACGGATCTGCATCTGCAGGGTCCAGCCCCAGTCGCGGTCATCCATGTGCAGCTCGCACAGGCGATCGTAGCGAATGGCGCGGAAGGGAGGCATGTCGCGGAAGCGAAGGCCGAAGAGGAGGCGCGCGCACATGAGCACGACCTGGTTGCCCATGCGCGCGTGCAGCGGCACGCCGGGCGGGTCGCCGGTGCGCACCCCCAGCACCATGTCCGCCGCGCCCGAGCGGATGGGCTCGATCAGCCGGCCCAGCCCGGAGGGATCGTCGCTCCCGTCCGCGTCCAGGAAAACCACGATGGCCGGCGGCCGCCGGGCCAGGTGCCGCATGCCGGCCAGGCAGGCGGAACCGTATCCGAGGCGCGGCTCGGTCACCACGACCGCCCCCAGTTCGCGCGCGATGCGCGGGGTGGCGTCCCGCGAACCGTTGTCCGCGAGCACGATTTCGTCGACCAGCCCGGCCGGCAGCGCGCGCATCACCGACGCGATGGTCGGCTCCTCGTCGAGCGCGGGGATGAGCACGGCCACGCGGCCGGCGGCGGCGGGTGTCTGGGGTGGCGGGGAGGGAGACATGCCGGGCGGGCGGTCAGGAGCGCGGGAACGGTGAGCTGGCTGCCGGGCGGGGGCGCGCGGACGCCGGGGGCACGCGCGCGGACGCTGATCGTGCTGGGCCTTCTGGAACTCGTTTTTCTGACGGCTGCGGGCTGGTGGCCCGAAGCCGGGGTTCCGTTTCCACGCCTTGCGCTCCTTGCGGGTGCGTTCGCGGTCTACTGGGCGGCGGCGTCCGCCGCGTTCGACGGGCGCGTCGACATCCGCTTCATCTGGGGCTTCGCCATCCTCTTCCGGGTGGTTCTACTCCCCTGCGTTCCGTTTCTGTCCGACGACATCTACCGCTACCTCTGGGACGGACACGTGCAGATGGCGGGCATCAACCCCTACCTGCACCCCCCGGATGCGCCCGAACTCGAATCGATTCGCACCGCCTGGCACGCGCGCATCAACAATCCGTCCGTCTCCACCATCTACCCACCCTTCGCGCAGGTGGTGTTCGCGGCGGGTGCGCTCGCCGGCGGGTCGCTGCTCGCGCTCAAGGTACTGTGGACGCTGGCCGACCTGGCCGCCTGTCTGCTGCTCGCAAAGATAGCCCGCCGGACCGGACGCTCCGTTCCCGGGACCCTCGTGCTCTTCGCCTGGTCGCCGCTGCTGGTGGTCGAGACGGCCTGGAGCGGTCACTTCGAGTCCCTCGGCATCCTCCTGGTCGTCGTCCTGGTCTTCCTCGCCCTGCCCGCGCGCGGGACCGGCTCCGCCGCCGCCCCGGACGCGCCCGATACCGCGCGCGCTTCCGGCGACGCCAATGCCGGTTCCTCCGGCGCAGGTTCCGAATCGAGGCCCTGGGCGCCCTGGGCGATGGGTGCGGTGCTGGCCCTCGCGACGCTCACCAAGTTTGCGCCCATCGTCGCGCTGCCGGCGCTCACCCGCCGTTACGGGGCGCGCCTGGCGGCGACCTGTGCGGTGGTCCTCGTCCTCTTCCATCTCCCCTATGCCGAAGCGGGATCCGCCCTCTGGGCCGGTCTCGCCACCTATGCGGAACATTGGCGCGCCTACGAGGGAGCCTTTGCCGTCATCGAAGCCGTTCTGCCGGGACCGAGGGCGCCCCGCTACCTGTCCGGGGTGCTCGTGCTCGCGGTCGTGGCCTGGGCGACATTCAGGAACCTCGACGCGGAGCGGGCTCTCTTCTGGATCCTCGGAGCCGGGCTGCTGCTGTCGCCGACCTTCCATCCGTGGTACGCGCTCTGGATCCTGCCCTTCGCGGCCCTGCGCCGGAACCGCGCCTGGATCCTGCTAGGCGGCCTCGCATTCGTCACGTACCTGGGTCTGGGTCCGTACCTGGAGACCGGCGAGTGGCCGAGGCCCCTCTGGACGGTTCTCCTCCTCTGGCTGCCCTTCTACGCGCTGCTGCTGTGGGACGCGCGGCCCGGTTCCGAAGCGCTTCAGACCGCCGACTCCCAGGCTCCAGTAGCCCAGGGCGAAGAGCATCAGGAACGGGATCGAGGCATATAGTCCGGCCCGCATCGCGGCGCCCACGAACAGGCTCATCACCATCGCCATGGCCAGCTTGAAGAGGGTGTCCGGAGTCTGGCTTCCCGGCCGCTCGCGAACCACCCCGCCGCTGCCCTTCTTGGGCGTTCGCGCGAAGCTGTCCCGGCGGCCGGCAACGCCGCGCAGCACCGCCCGGGTCGCCGGCGCCGTCAACCCGACACCCGTGGCCAGGGTCACGGCCACCGCGGGCAGCAGGTCGCCCCAGGGACGGTTCCGCTTTCGGCCCGCGGCTGCGTAGTAGATGACGAAGGGAATGGTGGCCAGAAAGAAGATGACCAGATCGATGAAGAGGAACTCCTCCCCGCCGAGCGCGCGCCGGGCCAGGGCGGAGGGATAGATCAGGAGCCCGAGGAGCAGCGTGAGAGGGTAGGCGATGTGCCCGCACAGGTGGATCACCGCCTCCTTCTTCACCGAGAGGCGCCAGGGCCCGCGCAGCAGTTCCGGGAGGAGCTTGCGGGCCGTCTGAATCCCCCCCTGGGACCATCGCCGCTGCTGGATTTCGAAGGCGCCGGTCTGGTCCGGGAGCTCAGCCGGAACCCCGATGTCCTCGAGGAAGACGAATCGCCAGCCGCGCATCTGCGCGCGGTAGCTGATGTCGAGGTCCTCGGTAAGGGTGTCCGCCTGCCATCCTCCCGCGTCCTCGAGGCATTCGCGGCGCCACATGCCCGCGGTGCCGTTGAAGTTGAAGAAGAGGCCTCCCCGGTAGCGTCCGCCGTGCTCGAAGAAGAAGTGCCCGTCGAGAAGGAGGCTCTGGGCGCGGGTCAGCCAGTTGGCGTCCTCGTTGAGATGATCCCAGCGGGCCTGCACCATCCCCACCCGGGGCAGCCGGAATGGCGGCAGCAGCTTCCTGACGAGATCCGGTTCGGGCACGAAATCGGAGTCCAGCACGAGCAGGAACTCGCCGTGGGCACGGCGCACGCCCGCAGCCAGGGCGCCCGCCTTGAAGCCCGAACGCTGCCGGCGGCGGATGTGGCACACGTTCACGCCCCGCGCCCGCCACCACGCCACCCGCCGGGCGACCAGGTCCACCGTTTCGTCGGTGGAATCGTCCAGCACCTGGATCTCCAGGGCGCGCGCCGGATAGTCGAGCGAGCACGCGGCGTCGATCACCCTGCGGGCGACGGGAGCCTCGTTGTACAGGGGAAGCTGGACGGTGACCCGCGGCAGCCGGCCCGTCCATCTGCGCGGCAGTTCCGGGGGCGGACGGCGGCTGAGCAGCAGCAGATAGGTCCGGTGGGCGGCGAACGGCAGCAACAGGGCCAGCACCGCCAGGGAGAGGCCGATGATCGTCTGCGCCAGCAGCTCAGGCACGGGCTCGCTCAGCCAGGCGCTCGATCACGCGTCGCCTGCGGTGTGCTCGACGATGTCCGCGCTCCAGGTGATGTCGATGGCGTCCCGCAGGCTCGCGGCCGTGGGGCACTTGTCGACATGGCTGGCGAGGGCCCGGTCGGTGGGAGCGCGCGACCCCTCGGGGATCGAGAGCCGGTAGTGAACGTGAATGCGCCTGAGCACCGGCAATCTGCCCGCCATCTCGTTGATTCCTTCCGCCCGGGCGCTGATCTGGTCCGGGGTGAGGCTGATCCCGCGCACCTCCAGTGCGCCGTTGAGGGTTCCGAGCAGTCACCCGCCCGCGGCGGCGACGACGTAATCCACTGCGAGGGGCTGATCCGGTTCGCCATCGAGCCGGTAGTGGCTCTTGACCGGCCCGTGGACGCCGAGTTCGACCGTGGCTCCGGCAGGAAGCCGCCCGCGCCTGCGCGCGCCGGCCACCTTCTCGAATTCCACTCTGGACACGTAGAAGGGTTCGCTCATTTCCGGGTCTCCCGGTTCAGTTTGGTTGCTGGTCTGCGCTGTCTGGAGCCTGTGGCTCCCGGTCCTTGCGGTCCTCGTCCATCCGTCCGTCCGCGGCGTGCTCGAATCCCGGGCAGTGCGCCACCGGCAGGCGCGGGTAGCGCCGGAAGCGCGCATCGCCGGCCGAGAGCCGGCAGAGCCAGAAGATGGAGCCTCTCCGGTTGCCCGTCACCCTGCTGTGCGCGCACACCGAGCAGAGGCCCACCGAGGGGTCCGCGCGCAAGTCCTGCAAGGAGCGGTCCACTAGAGCCGCTCCCGGCGATGGTCGTCGAGCCATTCCCCTCCCGGGGATCCGGAGTCGTCGGGTGTGATGCCCAGCACCGCGATCTGGCGCCCGGCGTCCCCGCCTCTGTGCGAGAAGAATGGCGCGTCCGCGCACCGGGTGCAAAACGTGGAGGTCGTCAGGTGTGCGGGAGCGGCGCCGGCGGCGAGGGCCCGATCGACCAGCACCCGCCGCAGATCGACCGGCTCGCCGGGGGAATCCGGCCGGGGCAGCCCCAGCGCCTCGTGTACTTCCCGTCCCACCTCGTAGCAGCGCCCGCAGATGGCCGGCCCCATGTGCATGCGGGCCTCGCGCGCATGGGTTCCGAAGTCCCGCTCCAGCATCGCGAGGCCCGCTTCCAGGATGCCGCCCGCCACCCCCCGCCACCCTGCGTGCAGCAACATCACGGCCCGCGCGCGGGGCGCGACCACGAAGACGGGCACGCAGTCGGCCACGGAGACCGCGAGCAGCGTGCCCGCCCGCCGCGTGGCGTGTCCGTCGCACGGCGGGACCAGGAGCAGACCCGGCGGGGTCGCCTCGTGCAGGGTGACCGCGCACCCGTGTACCTGGCGGGCGTGAACCAGGCGGGCGCATCCCGTGTCCGTTGCCAGAGATTCCCACCGCTTCATCACCTCGCCCGCCGCCGCGTCCGTGAACAGTCCGAAGTCGGCGTCCCCGCCGGTCCGGACCGTGGTCCCCTGAACGACCCACGGAAAGGCGCGGGCCCACCCGGGGTGGACGCGCAGGGGAATCCGCCCCTGCCGAATCGCCTCCGTCACCGGGCGGGCGGGTTCGCGGTCCGAGGGGGCGCCTGACTGCGGATGGGGCAAGCTCTCTCCGGGGGTAGCGAGGCGTACGGACGCGCGATCCGTACAACTTGGAAGGTGTTGCGGTTATCTTCCACTCCCTCCAACGCTGCTGTCCGCACGGAAAGATCTCGCGAGTCATGCCGTCGTCCGAATTATTCACTGGGCCGAACGCCGGATACGTGGAGGAGTTGTTCCAACGGTATCTGGAGGATCCGGAGTCCGTATCCGCGCACTGGCGCTCGATTTTCTCGAAGGAAGCGGCTGAAAGGTCCCCATCACCCACCGCCTCGGCCGCGCGTACCATCCCCACAGCGGAGCGCCCGCCCCGCGCACCATCGCCCCGCCCCGCGCCCGCTCCGTCCGGTTCCGTTGAGCCATCCGGACGCCCGCTCAGCCCCTCCGAGGCTTCGCCCTCCGGGGACGCACCCCCCCGTCCCGCTCCTCCATCCGCGCCCGCCGCGGAACGCAGTGCCACCCTGCGCGCGATGCAGGAGCTCCTCCACCTCGTCGCCCGGGCAACGTCCCTCGTGCAGGCCTTCCGCGACCACGGGCACCAGCTGGCCCGCATCGATCCGCTCGGGAGCGATCCCCCGGGACACCCGCAGCTCGATCCCTCCTTCTTCGGCACCAGCATGGAGCAGCTCGAGGCACTCCCTGCGTCCACCGTTCTCGGCGACGATGGCGATGAACGGGTACCGGACTACCTGAAGCGGCTTGAGCGCGCCTGGTGCGGGTCCATCGGGTACCAGTTCGAGCACCTGGAATCGCCGGAACGGGTGCGCTGGCTCTGGAGCCAGGTGGAATCGGGCGCCCACGCGCAGCCCCTGACCCGGGAAGAGCAGGTGGAACTGCTGATCCGGCTGGCCCGGGTGGAAGGTCTCGAACAGTTCCTGCACCGGGTCTATCCGGGGCAGGTGCGGTTTTCCCTCGAGGGCAACGACATGCTCGTGCCCATGGTCGATCTGGTGCTCGAGGTGGCGGCGGCGCGCGGATGCCGGGAAGTCGTCATGGGGATGGCCCACCGGGGCCGGCTGAACGTGCTCGCGCACAGCGTCGGCGTCGGCTACGACGAGATCCTGCGCCAGTTCGAGGGCGCGGCCCCGGCCCAGGACGGCATCCTCACCCTTCCCGACGACGAGAGCGGGATCGGCGACGTGAAATACCATCACGGCGCCACCCGCGACCACGTCCTGCGCGACGGAAGCACGGTGCGGGTTACCCTCGCCCCCAACCCGAGTCACCTGGAGTTCGTCAACCCGGTGGTGGCGGGGCTGGCACGGGCACGCCAGTTCGCGGGTCCCCGTCAGGATGACCGGCAGGATACGGCCGCGGTCGTGCCGCTCCTCATCCACGGCGACGCCGCCTTCGCGGCCGAGGGCGTGGTGGCCGAGTCGCTCAACCTGGCCCGGCTGGCGGGATACGCGACGGGCGGGGTGGTCCACCTGATCGTGAACAATCAGATCGGCTTCACCACCGACCCGGAACAGGGACGCTCCACCCGGTACGCTTCGGATCTGGCCAAGGGCTACGACATCCCGGTCCTGCGCGTGAACGCCGACGATCCTCCCGCGTGCCTCACCGCGATGCGCCTGGCGATGGCATACCGGGCGGAATTCCACGACGACATCGTGGTGGACCTGATCGGGTATCGGCGCCACGGGCACAACGAAGGGGACGACCCGGGCTACACCCAGCCGCGCCTGTACCAGCGCATTCGGGCGCATCCCACCGTGTTCACTCTGTATTCCGAGGCGCTGGTGAAGGCCGGGATCGTGACCGCCGACGAGGTCGCGGCGGCCCGCAGCGACGTCACCGATCGCCTGCGGCAGGCGCTGGTGGCGGCCAGCGCGGCGAAGCCCTCCGCTGCTGGCGGACGGGCCGGGACCGGTTCATCGAAACCGTCCGCGGATGCCGCAGGGGAGGGCGACGGGGACCCGGCGGAATCCCGGGACCGGGATTCCGGCCCGCCCCCCGTCCCGTTTGCGGCCCTCGCGGAGATCAACGCCGCCTCGATGGCGGTGCCGGAGGGCTTCTCCGTCAACCGCAAGCTGCGCCGGCAGCTGGACAGGAGCCGGGCCGGCTTCACCGCGGAATCGTCGCTCGACTGGGCCCACGCCGAGGTGCTCGCCCTGGGTTCGCTGCTCCGCGGCGGGATTCCCGTCCGCTTCAGCGGGCAGGACGCGCAGCGCGGCACGTTCAGCCATCGCCACCTCGTCTTCCACGACGCCGACACCGGCTCGTCGCACGCGCCGCTGGCGGCCCTGCGGGGCGCCCGCTTCGAGATCCACAACTCCCCGCTGTCGGAGACCGCAGTGCTGGGCTTCGAGTACGGATACAGCGTGGGCGCGGACCGCGATCTCGTCATCTGGGAAGCGCAGTTCGGCGACTTCGCCAACGTGGCCCAGCCCGTCATCGACCAGTTCGTGGTGTCGGGACAGGCGAAATGGGGACAGCTTTCGCGGCTCGTGCTGCTCCTGCCGCACGGCTACGAAGGGCGCGGCCCGGAGCACTCGAGCGCTCGCCTGGAGCGCTTCCTGCAGATGTGCGCCGGCGGCAACATGCGGATCGCCAACCCCACCACGTCCGCCCAGTACTTCCACCTGCTGCGCCGCCAGGCGCACACCCCCGAGCGTCCGCTTGTGGTCATGACCCCGAAGAGCCTTCTGCGCCACAAGCTGGCCCGCTCGCGGGCCTCGGAGCTCGCCGCCGGGGGCTTCCGGGCGGTGCTGGCCGAAAACGCGGGGGACGAAGCCCGCAGGTCCGCGACCCGGCTCATCCTCTGCAGCGGCAAGGTCTGTTACGATCTGCTCGCGAGCGAGGAGCGCGCCAATGCGCGGGATGTGGTGCTGGCCAGGGTCGAGCAGCTCTATCCGTTCCCGCGGCGCGAGATCGCGGAGTTGCTGGCGGGCCTCCCGGCCCTGAGAGAGGTCGTGTGGACACAGGAGGAACCCCGCAACATGGGGGCGCGCCCGTATGTCGCACCCCTCCTGCGGGCGCTCATGCCCGAAACCCTGACGTTACGTCAGGTTGCCCGTCCCGAGTGGTCCAGCCCGGCCGAGGGCAAGATGTCCGACCACATGAAGGGCCAGCGGCGCATCATCCGGGAGGCGTTCGCGGAACAGGCGTCCTCCCTCACCAGCCGATAGCGTAGGCCACGCGCCGGGGATCGGCTCCGGCCATGAGCGTCCCCGTCCGGGCATCCAGCGTGATTCCCTGGATGCTGCCGAAGGCGTATCCGGGCGACAACTCCACGGTGTATCCGAGCCCCTCGAGGGACTGGACGACGCTGCCGGGCAGTCGATCCTCGAGGCTGAACCGGACATCCGCGCCCGGCTGGTAGAAGTTGGGCACCCCGCGCAGCGTGAAGCGGGGCGCGGCGATGGCTTCCTGGATCGGCATCCCGAAGTCGAGCAGGTTCACCAGCACCTGAAACTGGGTCTGGCCGATCGTCTCGCCGCCCGGCGTTCCCAGCGCCGCATGGAAGCGCCCGTCCCGGAGCACGATGATGGGGGAGTTGTTGAGGATCGGAATCTGCCCCCCTCGGACATAGTTGACGTTGTCGGGGTAGGGCGACGTCGAGCCGATGCGGGTCCCGTTGTTGAAGGTGAGGCCGGTGTTGCCGACAACCACCCCCGTGCCGAAGCCTCCGCCGTGCGTGGGCGTGGCCGCGATGACGTTGCCGAACCGGTCCGCGATGGAAAAGCTGGTCGTGCTTCCGTCGTACGATTGCTCGGCAAAGTGCCCCCGTGAGCGCTCCGCCACCCCCGAGTCCGCCGCCCGCCCGCCCGGCTGGAGCACCTCGACCCGCGCCGGATTGCCGGCGGCCGGGTACGCCATCACCTGCGAAGGATCGATGAGGGAGCGGCGCGCCGACGCGTAGTCCTTCGAGAGCATCTCGTCGACGGGCACGTCGACCAGAGCCGGATCCGCCACGTAGGCATAGATGTCCGCCTTCGCGACCTTGATCGCCTCCGCCAGCAGGTGGATGGTCTCGGCGCTTCCGGGGCCGAGCGCCCCGAGGTCGAAGCCCTCGACGAGATTCAGCTGCATCGTCACCTCGAGACCGCCCCGGGACGTGGGCGGACTGGTGTACACGTCGTAGCCCCGGTAGGTGGTGTGCACCGGTTCCGCCCAGATGGGCTCGTAGCGCGCGAAGTCCTCCATGGTGAAGTCGCCGCCGTTCTCGCTGTAGAAGCGCGCCATCTCCTCGGCGATGTCGCCGCGGTAGAACCGCTCGAAGGCCGCCTGGAGCGCGTCCGAGCGCGTCTTCCCGGCCGCCAGCGCCATCTGTTCCGCTTCGACCACCTTCCGCAGCGTGTTCGCCAGATCGGGCATGCGGAAGTTCTCGCCGGGCTCGGGCACCCTGCCCCGCGGCAGGAACATCCTCCGGCTCGACGGGAAGCTCTCGAAGAGTTTCTCGTGGGACTCGATGGCCGCCACCACCGATGCCTCGATGGGATGGCCGTTCTCGGCGTAGTCGATGGCCGGGGCGAGCACCTGGTCCAGGCTCATGGTGCCGAAGCGATCGAGCAGCGCGATCCATCCTCCGAAGAGGCCCGGGACGACCCCCGCGTGGATCCCCTTGTTCAGCTCCTCGGCCGTGCGGCTCGCGGGATCGATGGCCAGGGGAGCGGCGCCGGTCGCCCCGAGCGAGTACACGCGGTCCGAGACGCGGTCGTACAGGGTCACGAACCCGTTCCCGGCCATCCCGGACATCTGGGGCCGCACCACGTTCAGGGTGGCGAGCGTCGCGACGGCGGCATCGGCGGCGTTGCCTCCGGCCATGAGCATCCGGAGGCCGGACATCGACGCCAGTGGGTGACCTGCCGTAACCAGGCCGTTGGGACCGGGCACCGCGGGCCGGTGCGCCGCCCGGTCGAGGTGCCGCGCGAGGCCCCTGTCCTGCGCTGCCGCGCCCCCGGGGAGAACGAGGAGCGCCAGTGCCGCGGCGAAGAGCGCCGCCGTCGAGGTCGAGAAACTCTTCATCAGATCCTGCCTTTCAAGGCTGAGACAGCGACCTGCCCCGGGTGCGGGGGCGAGCCGATCCGACGCCAATCTGGCATTCCGGCGCTCCGGCTGCCAGACTCAACGCTCCCCGAATCCGACTCGAGCGGAGCAGCCGCCGGATGTCCGGATCCGCGCCGCCGAACCCCCTTGGCCCACCGCTCATGGACCCTGCCCTCCCCATCAGCCTGGCCCGTCCCCTGGCCTTCCTCGACCTCGAGACCACCGGTCTGAACCGAAGCGAGGACCGCGTCGTCGAACTGGCGCTGCTCATCCTGTATCCGGATGGCCGGATCGTGGACAGGGTCCGCCGCTTCAACCCGGAAATGCCCATCCCCCCGGAGGCCTCCGCGGTCCACGGCATCAGCGACGCCGACGTCGCGGACGAAGCCCCCTTCCGGAGCCGGGCGCGCAGCCTGGCCGGTCTGCTGGAGGGATGCGATCTGGCCGGGTTCAACATCCGCGGCTTCGACCTGCACATCCTGCTCGAGGAGTTCCGGCGCGCGGCGGTCCCATTCGACCTGAAGGATCGCCGGCTCATCGACGCCCAGGCGATCTTCCACCGGGAGGAGCCGCGCGATCTGGCCGCCGCCGCCCGCTTCTACGTCCACGAAGAGCACGACGGCGCCCACAGCGCCCGGGCGGACGTGCGCATGACCGCCCGCGTTCTCGCCGCGCAGCTTGCCCGCTACCCGAATCTTCCGGGCGACATCGGCGGCCTCCACGCCTATTGCGACGAGTTCAGGCCCTTCCTGACGGAGTTCCGGAAGTGGTTCTCGGGCGACGACCTCGAGAGCTACGTCTTCGCCCGCGGAAAGCACCGCGGGAAGCGCCTGTCGGAAGTGGCGGCGAACGCGGCCGACTACCTTGACTGGATGCTGACGGCCAGCGACATGCCCGGCGACGTGCTCGACGCGGTTCGGGAGGCACTCGAACGGTTCGGCGGGCGCGCACCATCCGGGGGCGGCGCCGAACCTCCGGAGTGGGGTTTCTGACGTTCGTCGGCTTGCACCGAACCGGCGCGGATACGATTCTTTTTCGGGCCGTCAACAGTGCCGGAAACGGCGTCTCCCGTCTCATCCCTCGCCGTCCGGCCGGGTCTCTTCGTGTCAGGAGAATCAGCATGTCCGTCCATTTGGGGAGAGTCGGCGCAGGTGCTCTGGGGAGCCTGCTGCTGGCGTTCTCGCTCCCGTTTTCGGTTGCCGCGCAATCCGCGCCCATCTCCGAAGCCCAGCTGGAAGCCTTCCGTCCCCGGTCCATAGGCCCGGCTGTCACGGGCGGCCGGGTCCACGACGTGGAGGCGCTCGCCGACGATCCCTCCGTGCTCTGGGTCGCCACCGCCTCGGGCGGCCTCTGGCGCAGCCTCAACCGCGGGCACACCTGGGTGAACGTCTTCGAGGACATGGAGGTCAACACCTTCGGCGACGTGGCCCTCGCGCCCTCGGATCCGCGGGTCGTGTACGCGGGCACCGGCGAGCAGAACAACCGGCAGAGCACCTCGTGGGGCAACGGCATCTACCGCAGCGATGACGGCGGCGAGAGCTGGGAGCACCTGGGGCTGGAGGCCACGCGCCACATCGCCGAGGTGCAGGTCCATCCGCGCAACCCGGACGTCGTCTACGTGGCGGCCAGCGGAGACCTGTGGAACGCGAGCGAGGAGCGGGGCGTCTACCGCAGCTTCGACGGCGGCCGCAACTGGCGGAAGGTCCTGTATGTGGACGAAGACACCGGGGCGATCGACCTCGTCCTCAACCAGGACAACCCCGACATCGTCTACGCGGCAACGTACCAGCGGCGCCGCACCGCCTGGGGCTTCAACGGGGGCGGTCCCGGCAGCGGCATCTACCGTTCCACGGACGGCGGCGACACCTGGGAGGAGCTGACCGAAGGCGTTCCCGCGGGAGACAAGGGGCGCATCGGCCTGGCCATCTCCCGCTCGAACCCCATGGTGCTGAACGCGCTGATCGAGCACACCGAGGACACGGGGACGTACCGTTCCACGGACGGCGGCGACACCTGGGAGAAGATGAGCGACCTGAACGGCCGCCCCATGTACTACTCCCACATCTACATCGACCCCAACGACGAGAACGTGGTGTACACCCTGGCGACGTCCTCCTACCGCAGCCGCGACGGCGGGCGCACCTGGGAGGACATCTCGGCGCGCCCGACCTACGACGTGGGCGTGCACGCCGACATGCACACCATGTGGATCGACCCGGGCGATCCCGAACACTTCTACCTGGCGGGCGACGCCGGGCTGCACGAGACCTATGACGGCGGCGTCAACTACCGCCGCATCAACAACATCCCCATCGCGCAGTTCTACGCCATCGGGGTGGACATGCGCGACCCGTACCGGGTGCACGGGGGACTCCAGGACAACCACTCCTTCGCGGGGCCGTCGCGCACCCGCCGATGGGCCGGCATCCTCAACGACGACTGGCGACAGACGGGCTTCGGCGACGGCATGTACCAGCAGCCGGATCCGCGCGAGCCCCGCTACGTCTACGTGAACTCCAACGGCGGCGGCTACGTGCGCGTGGACACCGAGACCGGGGACCAGCTCGACATCCGTCCGCAGCCGCCCGCGGGAGAGGACCGCTACCGCTTCGACTGGGCCTCGCCCTCGCTGGTGTCCCGGCACACCGAGGGGCTCGTCTACGCCGCCGGCAACCGGCTCTTCATCAGCCGCGACCACGGCAACAGCTGGACGCGCACGGAGGACCTGACCCGCCGGATCGACCGGGACGCCCTCGAGATCATGGGCGTGCGCGGCACCGACATACGCCTGTCGCGCAACGACGGCACCAGCGGCTTCAGCGAGATCACCATCATCGCGGAGTCGCCCCTGAACGGGGACGTGCTCTGGGTGGGCACGGACGACGGCAACGTGCAGCTGTCGCGCGACGGCGGATCCACCTGGACCGAGCTTTCAGGCAACATCGACGGGGTGGCGGACGGCACCTACGTGAGCCGCATCCTTCCCTCGGTGCGGGGCGAGGATGTCGCCTACGTCGCCTTCGACGCGCACCGCAGCGGCGACTTCGCCCCCTACGTGTTCCGCACCGGGGACGCGGGCGCCACCTGGCTGAACCTGAGCGTCGGGCTCGAGGCGGGCGGTTCGGTCAACTCGCTCGCCGAGCATCCCGACAACCCCGAGCTGATCTTCGCCGGAAGCGAGCACGGGCTCTTCGCCTCCACCGACGCGGGCGCCACCTGGGCGAGGATGCCCGCGCCCACGACCGCCTACGACGACCTCGTCATCCACCCGCGCGACAAGGACCTGGTGATGGGCACCCACGGGCGGGGCATCCTGATTCTCGACGATCTCGGCGCCCTCGCCGCCTGGAACGCCCGCGTGGCCTCCGCGCCCGCGCACCTCTTCCCGATCCGGTCGGCGACCATTTTCCAGTACTGGAAGGACACCTCGTACCGGGCCCAGGAGCCCTACGCGGGTGAGAACCCCGTGGACGGGGCCATCATCACCTACAGCCTGGGGGAGGGTAGCGGCCCGGCGCGCATCGTCATCGAGGACGAGCGCGGGAACTTCGTGCGCGAGCTCTCGGTACCCGGTTCTTCGGGTGTGCACAGGGTCAACTGGGACCTCCGGCATCCGCTGCCCGGCGGTTCGACGCAGTGGCGCGCCCACGATGTGGAGGGGCTGGCGCGCACCATCGAGGACCGGGGGCATTTCGTGTCCCCCGGCACGTTCCGGGTGGTGCTGGAGGCTCGCGGCGCGACCTCGGAACAGAGCCTGGTGGTCGCGGGTGATCCGGAGTTGCCGGTCACGCTGGCCCAGTACCGGGAGCGCGAGCAGTTCCTGTCGGAGGTGCTGGCGCTGAGGCAGGAGGTGGAGCGAGTGCGGGACGAGCTGGGCGGCATGGGCGGGGGCGGCGCAAGAGGCGCCCGGATCGAGGAACTCGACCAGGCCCTCAACCAGGGCCGGGCGGCGCTGGCCGGCATCTACCAGTCCATGAACGGAGGCGGCGTCCGCCAGGGCTCGCTCTATCCGCCCACGGCCACCCACCGCGAGCAGAAGGAGCGCGTCGAAGCCCTCCTCGCCACCGCCCGCGAGGAGCTGGAGGACCTCGAGGACCTCGACGGCCTCCGCTGATGCCGAACCCCCGTTTCCGATAACCGAAAAGGAGTCCTGCCCACATGTTCATGGCCCATTCGGGAGTTCGCTACCTGGTTCTGCTGTTTGGAGCGGCGTGTGCCCTCTACGCGCTCGCTGGATGGGCGACGGGTCGCCCCTACGACCGCCCCATGCGGGTGCTTGCTTCCATGTTTGCGGGATCGCTGCATCTTCAGATTCTGCTCGGGGTGGCGGTCATCCTCACCATCCCGGGCAGTTTCAGTACGGCGCTGATGGGGCACATCCTGCCCCTGCTGATCGCAGCCGTCGTGGCGCAGCTCCCCGTCTCGGTGATGCGGCGCCGTCCCGAGGATCAGCGCACCTACGCGCCCCACGCAGTCTCCTCCCTGATCGCACTGGCGCTGATCTGGGCGGGCGTCGCCGCGATCGGCCGCTCGCTGCTCGAGAGCACCGGATAGCGCCGTGCTGCGAGAATCGCATGAGCGAACCGCCGCATTGAACGCCCCGCTTCACCGGAGCCGCGCATGACGGCCAAACCGGCCGGGGGCCACGCGAGTGAGCGCGAAGCGCGCGAGGTGGCGGAGAGCGCACGGGAAAAGCGCTGGCAGCAGCGGAGCTTCGTCAAGTCGCTGTTCGCGGGCCGGTTCCATGTGGATTGGGTCCATCCCCATCCGCTGCCCGACCCCGGGGAACAGTTCCGGGGGAGTCATTTCCTCAGAGAGCTCGATGAGTTCGCGCGCAACCATATCGACGGCGACGCAGTCGACCGCGACGCCTGGGTCCCCGAGGAAGTGCTCGACGGGCTGCGCGCGCTGGGCGCCTTCGGCATCAAGATCCCGCGGGAATACGGGGGCCTCGGACTCTCGCAGATCACCTACAACCGCGCGCTCGAGATCGTGGCAAGCCGCTGCATCTCCACCGCCGCGTTCCTCTCCGCCCACCAGTCCATCGGCGTGCCCCAGCCCCTTGCCTACTTCGGCACCGAGGCGCAGAAGCGGGCCTACCTCCCCCGGCTGGCCGCGGGGGCGCTTTCCGCCTTCGCGCTGACGGAACCGGAAGCCGGCTCCGATCCCGCCAACATGTCGACCACCGCCACGCCCACGGCGGACGGCAGCGCGTACATCCTGAACGGAGAGAAGCTCTGGTGTACGAACGGGCCGCGGGCGGAGCTCCTGGTGGTCATGGCGCGCACGCCGGCGCGGGCGGGCGTCAAGGGGAAGCGGCCCATCTCCGCCTTCATCGTGGACAAGGCCTGGCCAGGGGTGGAGGTGGTGCACACCAGCCGCTTCATGGGGCTGAAGGGGCTTTCCAACGGAGTGCTGCGCTTCACCGACGTGCGGGTGCCGCGCGAGAACCTGCTCTGGGGCGAGGGGCTCGGTCTCAAGCTCGCGCTCATCACGCTCAACACGGGCAGGCTGTCGCTTCCGGCGCTGTGCGCGGCGGCCGGCAAGACCGCCCTGCACATGTGCCGGCGCTGGTGCGGCGACCGGGTTCAGTGGGGCGCCCCGGTGGGCAGGCACGACGCCGTCGCCCAGATGCTGGGCCGGATGGCCGCGAACGCCTTCGCCATGGAAGCGGTCATGGAACTGTCCTCGGTGATGGCCGACGCCGGGACCTTCGACATCCGCATCGAAGCCGCCATGGCCAAGCTCTGGAACAGCGAGACCGCCTGGGCCCTCGCCGACGACGCGGTCCAGATGCGGAGCGGTCGCGGGTACGAGACGGCGGATTCCCTGCGTGCCCGCGGCGAGGAGATGCCCGCTCCCGTGGAGCGTCTGCTCCGCGACGTGCGCATCAATCGCATCTTCGAGGGTTCCAGCGAAATCATGCGCCTGTTCATCGCGCGCGAAGCGGTGGACCAGCACCTGAAGCTGGCGGGGGCCCTGGTGGATCCGCGGGCGCCCCGTCGCGAGCGGATGGCCGCGCTGGCGCGTGCCGGGCTGCACTATGCCTGGTGGTATCCCACCCGCTGGGTGGGCTGGAGCCGCTGGCCCAGATTCTCGGAATTCGGACGCCTGGCGAGCCATGTGGGCTTCATCGAGCGCACTTCGCGCAGGCTCGCGCGTTCCCTGTTCTACTGCATGCTCCGGTTCGGGGCCGGGCTCGAGAAGCGCCAGGCGGTGCTGGGCCGCATCGTGGACATCGGATCCGAGCTCTTTGCGATGACCGCGGTCACCGTTCGCGTCGACATGCTGGCCGCGAAGAACCCCGGCGACGCCTCTCCGGAGGATCTTGCGGACCTGTTCTGCAGGCAGGCGCGGCGGCGCATCAAGGCGCACTTCGCCGCCCTGTTCTCCAACGACGACGTCGCTGCCTACAAGGTTGCCGCGAGGACCATGGAGGGGGCCTACGGGTGGCTGGAGGAGGGCGTGGTCACGATGACCGACCTGGAGGCGATGGAAGAGGCCGAGGCCGGCGGCTCCCCCGGTCCCGCGGCTGCGAAGCAGGCCCGGGAGGCCGCGGTGGCGGCCCGCTAGCGGAGGGTGCCGATGAGCGCGCGCCTTCCCCACATCGCCCTGGCCGCCGTGCTGGGATGGACCCTCGGGCTTCTCCTCCTGGGCAGCATCGTGCACGCGACCGAGTCGAGCCTCGCCTGCCCGGACTGGCCGACCTGCTTCGGCACCATGATGCCCGAGATGACCGGCGGGGTGTTCTGGGAGCACCTGCACCGGCTGGTGGCGGGCGCGCTGGTGCTGTTGTTCGCGGCGGCCGCCTGGCTGACCTGGCGCCGGCAGCCGGAGCGCCGGTGGCTGCACCGGGCGGGGCTGGCGGGGGTCGCGCTGCTGATCGTCCAGTCGGTGCTCGGCGGCCTCACCGTGCTGATGCGCCTGCCGGACGCCATCTCCTCCTCCCACCTCGCGCTCGCGTTCCTCTTCCTGGGCCTGGCCACGGTCATGACGGTAGTGACGGCGCGGGGATGGGGCGGAGGCGCGCGCCTCGCGGGCGCGGCGCGGGCGAAGCTCGCGAAGATGGCGGGCGGGGTGGCGGCGCTGGTCCTGGCGCAGTCGGTGCTGGGCGCCGTGGTGCGCCACACCGACGCGGGCATGGCCTGCCCGGACGTCCCGCTCTGCCTCGGGCAGGTGGTGCCTCCCCTCGAGCACCCGCTGGTGATACTGCACTTCGGCCATCGCCTGCTGGGCATCCTGGTGGCGCTGGCGACCCTCGCGCTGGCCGTCTTCGTGCTGCGCCGGAGGGCGGCCGCCCCCCTCCCGGCCCTCGCGGCGGGAGCGCTGGTCACGGTGCTGGCCCAGGTCACGGTGGGCTTCCTCTCGGTGAGCAGCGGGCTCGCGGTCGCGCCCGTCTCGCTGCACACGCTGCTGGCCGCGATGCTCCTCTCGCTGACCGTGGCGCTCGCGGCGTACGGGTATGAACCCGAGCTTCGGCTCGCCGATGGCGCCGCGGGGGTCGCCACGGACTCGCGCGGTCCGACCACGGCGCCCGCCCGGCAGGGACCCGATCCTCATCCCGCGCTGTAGTCGCACTGCGGCAGCATTCCATGGACGCTGAGGCGCTCGGCAACTTTCTGGCCCCGGTCAACGCCTCGCTGAACCTGCTCAGCACCAGCTTCCTGGTGGCAGGATTCGCCTTCATCCGGGCGCGCAACATCCCCCGCCACCGCCTGTGCATGATCTCGGCGGCGAGCGCGTCGGGCCTCTTCCTCGTCTTCTACGTCATCCGCTTCTCCCTCACCGGCACCCACACCTTCGCCGGAGAGGGAACCGCCCGGGTGGCCTACCTGGCCATCCTGTTCTCGCACATGGTGCTCGCGGTGGTGGTGGTCCCCCTCATCATCCGCCTGCTCTTCCTGGCGGGCCGCGAGCGCTTCGCCGAGCACGCCCGCCTCGCGCGCTGGACCTTCCCGGTCTGGCTGTACGTGTCGGTGACCGGGCTGGTGGTCTACGCCATGCTCTACCACGTGTACGGATACGTGGAGTAGGGGCCGCTGAACCCGGCCGTTACGGCGGAGACTGACTCAGGCGAGCGACAGACCCGCGACGGAACTCCCGGCTCGCCGGCTCAGAACCGGAACGAGGCATCGGGCGCGACGCGACCGGCCGCCTCCCCCAGCGCGGTGAACACCGTCAGGTCCACCTGCACCACGTCGGGCAGGAGATCGGCAAACTGCAGGCTCGCCGGTCCGACGGGCTCACGGGAACAGGTGAGGGAGGCGAGGAGGTGCACGTCCTGGTGTACGGTGCCCTCGTCCTCGTGAGCATGCCCGTCCTCACCGACATGGTCATCCTCTACACCTTCGGGCCCCTGCACCTCCGCCGACGCCAGAGCACAGGTCGCCCCGTCCGGAAAGGCGAGGAGACGCGCGCCACCGGTTCGGAGTCTGTCGAGGGCCTCCGCTGCGGTGGCCCGCTCCTGCGCCGTGCGGGGGGCGTGCTCGAAGCCGAACACCGATTCTGCGGGGAGTTCCAGGTCGACGGTCAGGCGGGTGCCGTCCACGGCCAGGCCCAGTCGGGCGATGCCGTGTTCGTGGGCCCCGGCCGTCCCCAACCGTTCGCCCTCGACCAGGGGAGGACCAGGACGCGGGGAGGATGAATCGCCGCATGCGACGAACAGCAGAAGGCACGGGATCGCCCACCCCATGAAAGGGGAGCGGACCTGGGGTTGATCGAGTGTGGGAATGCTCATCGTGTCGGAACCGGTGGGGATGGCGTGCGCACAGGTGTATGAAGGCAGGGTGTCTGAATGATATTGTATTCTCGTTATCATCTCCTGGTTCCCCCGAAGGGGCGAGGGCCGGAGGGCAGGCCTCGCCGCGCCGCGTTGCTCTCATGCGATGCCTGCGCGCCCGGCAAGGTCCCTGGACCGGCCGGAAGCCTTCGCCCGGTGCGCGCGGCAGGCTATTGTTCGCAGTCCGAATCGAGGATCCATTCACGTTCAAGCGGGGATCATGGCGAAACTCAAGCGAGAGCTCGGGCTCTTCGACGTCTACGCCATCGCGACCGGCGCGACCCTGAGTTCGGGGTTCTTTCTGCTGCCCGGTCTTGCGGCCGCGCAGGCCGGCGGAGCGATCCCCTTCGCCTACCTGCTGGCGGGCCTGCTCCTCCTGCCGGGCATCCTCAGCATGGCCGAGCTGTCGACCGCCATGCCCCGCGCCGGCGGCATCTACTACTTCCTGGACCGCAGCATGGGCCAGCGGGTCGGGGCGATCGGCGGATTCGGCACGTGGACCACGCTGACCCTCAAATCCGCCTTCGCGCTGGTGGGACTCGGCGCCTACCTGCAGGTCTACTATCCCGACGCGCCCGCCGGCCCCATCGCCTTCGCCTTCGCGTCGGGATTCGGCGCGGTCAACCTCTTCGGCGCCAAGAAGACCAGCTCCATCCAGCTGGTCCTGACGGTGGTGCTGCTGGCCATGCTGGGATGGCTGATCGGAACCGGCGTCACCGCCGTCGACCCCGGCGCCTTCGAAGGCGCGTTCGAACTGGGCGCCTCTCCCTTCTTCTCCACCGTCGGGCTGGTGATCGTGTCGTACATGGGGCTCACCCACGTCGCCTCGGTCTCCGAGGAGGTCCGCAACCCGGACCGCAACCTGGCGCTGGGCATGCTGCTGGCCTTCGCCACGGTGCTGCTCGTCTACGTGCTCGGCACCTGGGCCATGGTCGGGGCGATCGGGGTCGAGGCGCTCTCCGCCGGGGGCGGCAACCTGGCGCCCGCGGCCGCGATGGCCAGGGCCGTTTCCGGGAGCACCGGAGAAGCCGTCATGACCGTGGCCGCCATCCTCGCCTTCACGTCGGTAGGCAACGCCGGGGTCCTGTCCGCGAGCCGCTACCCGCTCGCCATGAGCCGCGACCACGTCCTGCCGGCGGCGCTCCGCCGCATCAGCCGATGGGGCACCCCCTGGGTCGCCGTCCTCGCGACCGTGGGGCTGATCGTCCTCTGGCTCCTGCTCTTCGATCCGTCCAGCATCGCCAAGCTGGCGAGCGCCTTCCAGCTCATCATGTTCGCCCTCGCGTGCCTCGCCGTCATCGTCATGCGGGAGAGCGGCCTCGCGCCCTACGACCCCGGCTTTCGCGCCCCCTTCTACCCCTGGGTCCAGATCGTCGGCATCGTCATTCCCTTCCCGCTGATCGTCGAGATGGGCTGGCTGGCCACCCTGCTGAGCGTCGCCTTCGTCGCCTTCGGGCTCCTCTGGTACAACCTCTACACCCGCGATCACGTGCGCCGGGAGGGCGCGATCTACCACGTCTTCGAACGGCTGGGCCAGCAGCGAAACGAGGGGCTGGAGCACGAGTTGCTCCAGATTCTCAAGGAGAAGGGGGTGCGTGACGCGGATCCTTTCGAAGAACTCATCGCGTCTTCGGCGGTGCTGGACCACCAGGACGCCGTTCGCTTCTCGCAACTGGTGGAACGGGCGTCACAGGTGCTGTCGGAACAGCTCGGCGTGGATGCCGACAGCCTCGCGCAGGGATTCTTCGACGACAGCGGCAGCGGTCTCACGCCGGTATCCCAGGGCGTCGTCCTGGAGCATCTGCGCCTCGACTCCATTCCGGGTCACCGCATGGTCCTCGCCCGCGTCCACGGGGGAATCGAGATCGATGTCGGCGAACCCGATGTCCCGCCGGCGGACGACGAGCTCATCCAGGCGGCGTTCTTCCTCGCGAGCCCGGAGCCCGATTCCGGCCGCCATCTGCGCATCCTGGCCCAGATCGCGGGCCGCGTGGACGACGAGAGCTTCCTGACCGAATGGCTTGAAGCGGAAGACAACCTGGAACTGCGCGAGGTCATGCTGCGGGATGAACGCATGCTCGTGGTCGAGGTGCTGCGTGAAGGGGCGAGCAGCGCGCTGGCGGGAATGACCATCCACGACATGGCGCTGCCCGAGAGCACCCTGGCGGCCATGATCCGGCGGCGCGGACAGCTCGTCGTCCCCCATGACGACACCGTCATCGAGCAGGGCGACCGCCTGACCATCCTCGGTTCCCCGCGCGACATCATCGACCTGCGGCACCGCTACGACGTGCACGCCACCACCGTCCCGCGCTGGTGGCGAGGCAGGAGCCGGGCCGCGAAGGCCAGGGAAGCCGGTCACGGAAGCGCCCGGTGAGCGGACCGGGGGACCTGCCCGGCACGAACCGCGGGACGCCTCACAGGAGATCCGGTCGCGCTCAACCCTCCGCTACCGGCAACCTCACCACCACCACCCCGCCTCCGTCGCGATTCCGCACCTCAAGGGTTCCGCCGTGGGTCTGGACGACATGGCGCGCGTGGGTCAGCCCCAGTCCCAGCGAACCCGGCACCGTGCTGAAGAAGGGCTCCGTCGCGCGCTCCAGCGCCTCATCCGAGAACCCCTCGCCCGAATCGCGCACCACAAGCCGTGCCTCGCCGCCGGCGTTGCGAAGCGAGACTTCGATCGGTTGCCCGCCCCCGTGGCGTCCCGCGTTCGCCAGGATCATGTAGACGGCATCCTGCAGCGCGGCGAGATCCGCGCGGCACGGCACCGGCGCTCCCGGAAGATCGCGCTTCACCCTGATCTTGAACGCCTTTTCGTACTCGCGCGCCACCCCCTGAACCGCCTCGACCACGTCGACGGGGGCGCGTTCCGGCTCCGGCGTCTCGGCGTAGAATTCGATGTCCTCGATGGCGTCGAGGGCCTGCTGAATGCGGGGGCGAACGCCGCGGCCGCGGGCGTGCAGGGCCTGCACGAGCGGCTTCACGACGGCTGTCTGGAGGAACTGCGCGAGGCGCGAGAGGATCTCCGGGGACGCGCCCCGCACCGGCATCCACCCGCTCGCGAGGCGTTGGCGGACCGTCCTGATCCCGGCAGGCGGCGAAGTGTCGCCCGCGCCGACCTTCCCGGAGCGCACCTCCGCGTCGAGGCGCTCAAGCGCGCGCTGGTACCGCGCCGCCGCCCTTTGGCCCGACACGCGCCAGACCACGGGCAAGGCTGCGACCGCGACGAAAAACAGAACGTATCCGAGCATATCCACAGGTGGCCTCCCTCCGAAACCCCGCATGCCGAAGATGTCCGGAATGCAGACGCCCGGGATGATGGCGACCCGGCGAACTACGAGCAACCGCTGCCCCGTTTCCCGCGCCCTGCCCGCACCGTTGCTCCCCGCCCCTCCATCCCCTATCCTGACGACCCCGAGTGCCGACGATGCGCGCTCGCCGGCCGATGCCCTGCGGGCGCGACGCGCTTCCCGATGGACCATCCATGACCAACCTGACCGCTCTCGATGTCCTGCTGCGGGAGTCCTCGGATCCGGCCAATCCGGATGCCGCGGAGCTGCGGGAGATCATGCGCTCCGTGAGGACGATCGCGGTCGTGGGCATGTCCCGGGATCCCACCAAGGCCGCGCGGCGGGTGCCGTCCTACCTGGCGGCCAAGGGGTACGACATCCTGCCCGTCAACCCGTTCGCGACCCGCATCCTGGGCAGGCCCGCCAGGAAGTCGCTCGCTGAGGTCACGGAGCCCGTGGACATGGTCGTCGTCTTCCGGCCGTCAGGGGAGGCGGGAACCCACCTGGCGGAGGCCGCCGCCCGTCCGGAGCGTCCGGTGGTGTGGCTCCAGGAGGACATCCGGGCCGACGGGGAAGCGGCGGCCGCGCGCGCCCGGGGGCTCCGGGTCGTGCAGGACCTGTGCGCGTATCGGGTTCATCGCGCGGCCAGGCAGGACCGATGATCGCACGTCCCGCAGTCGCATCGGCGCGCCCGAGCCGGGGCGCCGCTCCGGCCGGGGCCGGCGTCCCATGAAGCGCTATCCCGCCTTCGACCCGCCCGAGTACCAGGACTGGGCAGCCGATCCGGAGCTGGTGCGCGCGTTCGAGCAGAGGCTGGCCGAGCCCTCCCGCGCCGCGCTCATCGCCGAACTCTCCGAGGACGACCTGCTCGCCTTCTACCGCGACCTGCTCACCACACGCCTCCACGACATCGGGCTCAAGCGCTGGGTGCGCCAGGGGGTCATCTCCAAGGCCTGGCTCGCCACCGGCGAGGAAGCGGTCACCGTCGGCAGCGTACGCGCGCTCGATCCGACCCGCGACATCGTCAGCCCGATGATCCGCAACGCCGGGGCGTGCCACATGATGGGGATGCCGGTGGCGGACATCTTCCGCGGCTACCTCGCGACCGAGGACGGGCCCAACGGGGGGCGCGACCTCCACATCGGCGCGCTGGCCAAGGGCGTCATCCAGCCCATCAGCCACATGGGCACCAACGTGCCCGTGATGGCGGGCGTGGCGCTGGCCTTCCGCAACCTGGGCCAGAAGCGCGTTGCGCTCACCTGGATCGGCGACGGCGCCACCAGGACCGGCGAGTGCCACGAGGGGCTGAACCTCGCCGCCGTGCAGCGTCTTCCGGCCATCTTCATCATCCAGAACAACCAGGTGGCGCTCGGCACTCCGCTCGAGCAGCACGGCGCCGGAGACCTGGAGGCCTGGCCCGGGATGTACGGCGTTCAGGGCTGGAGCTGCGACGGCAACAACATCCTGGACGTGTACGCGGTCACGCGCATGGCCGCGGACGCCTGCCGCGCCGGCGATGGCCCCGCCATCATCGTCGCCTCCACCTTCCGCATGGGCGGGCACGCCACCCACGACGAGCGCGAGGCCCGCGAGACCTTCCCCCCGGAGCTTTTCGAGCGCTGGGGACGAAGGGACCCGGTGGGCCTCTACGAAGCGTACCTCGAGGCGCGGGGCATCGAGCCGGACCAGTTGCGGGCGATCGAGGAACTGGTCACCGACGAAGTCGCCGCGGGCGCCGAGGAAGCGCTCGCCTCCCGCGACCGGCAGCCTGCGCCCGAAAAGGCGCTCTACGAGGGCATCTCCGAGGGCGGCACGCTGCTGTCGCTGGAGCAGCGTCCCGTCTGAGTCCGGCATCGTCGTCACACTTGAGCAACGCCTGTGGAGCGGGCATATTCCCAAGTGGGAAACTCCCGCTCTCCGCAGGCTGGCGCACAGGCCTGACGCGGATCCCTTCCGCACGGTCCGCGGGGATGGCCGGGGGTGCGGGGTGTACGGTGGTGGTGTGAAGGAGAAGCCGATGGCGGAGTCGAAACTGCGCGAGCCGGACCTGCTCTCCGGACTCCCGCTCGACTGCATGAGCGACGAGGAGCTGGTGGTGTCGCACCTGAACGACCGCCGCGGGGCCTTCACCAAGCTCTTCAACCGGTACCGCGAACGCCTCGTCCACTTCATCGTCCGCAAGACGGGGGACGCCGACCGCGCGCAGGATCTCACCCAGGAGGCCTTCATCCGGGTGGCCCGGCACCTCGAGCGCTTCGACACCAGCAAGAAGTTTTCCACCTGGATCTACACGATCGCGAGCAATCTCTCCAAGAACGAACTGCGCAACCGGTCACGCAGCCCCGTGGTGCTCTTCCAGGTGTTGCGCGGCCGTTGGGAAGACGATCCCCGGCCCCTGCAGTTCGAGGATTCCTCAATGTCCCCGGACGGGCTCTATCGCAAGCGCTTCCTGAAGAGGCTCGTCGAGGACACGGTCGCCCAGTTGCCCGAGCATCACCGGATGGTCTTCCGCCTGCGAGAGCTCGACGGCAAGAGCTACGACGAGATCGCCGAGATCACCGGCGTGAACCTGGGCACCGTCAAGAGCCGCCTGCACCGGGCCCGCAACTCCTTCGCCCAGCGCATCGAACCCTACCTGAACTGAGCGGCGCCCGCCGGGCCTGAGCCAGGGCCATCCCGGGAAGGACATCCACGTCACATGTTCGCCAAGCTTCGAGCCGCGTTCCGGGAAGCCGTCGAGAACTTCAAGACCGAACTCAATCGCGACCAGATCCCCGAGACGGTGGATGGCCTGCTCGCGGGAATGTACCGCGAAGCCACCGACGCCAAGGCGTACGTCTCCAGGCTGGAGAAGGATCTGGCCGCCGCCCGGGCCCGCGCGCAGCGGGAGTCGGAGCAGGCCGAGGTATGCCGCCGCCGCCAGCAGCAGGCGGAGCGCATCGGCGATGAGGAAACGGTGCGCGTGGCGGAGGAATTCGCCGGAAGGCACGAGGAGCGCGCGCAGGCGCTCGAGGGCAAGGCGGAGGCGATTCTGCGCGAGCTGACGGTGTGCCGGAGCGACCTGGACGAGATGCTGGAGCAGATCAAGGTCGCGCGGCAGAAAGGCGAGGCCCTCGGCGCCACGGCGGGGCGGACGGAGGCGCGCGAGACCCTGGGCAGGGCCGACGACCTCTTCCGCGATTTCGACCGCATGGGAGAGAAGGTATCGGGCACCGGGTCCGAGGCCGAAGCCGCCGCCGCATTCGACCGGGAATTCGAATCCGGGCCCTCGAGGGAGGAGGACCTGGAGGATCGCCTCGCGGAGCTGAAGCGCCGGATGGGCAAAGGGTAGGTCCGCGGGGTGGCTTCCCGCTTCGCCGGCGGGTAGATTTTCGCCGCTCGACGAACTCCCCCAACGAGGTTCGGGATAACGCCATGGAAAACTGGATCGGCGTCGGTGTGTGGATCGTGGTCGGCGCCTTCATCGGGCTGATGATGAAGGTGGTGGTGAAGCGGCCCGAGGAGACCACCGGCCACACCTGGCTGCTGGCGGTGTTCGGGGCCTTCGGCGCGGTCATCGGGGGCATGCTGGGCGTCGGCATCCTTGAATTCGATGATCCCGTGGCGCTCAGCGCGGGAGGGATGATCGGCGCGGTCGTGCTCGCCGCGCTCATGTCCTGGACCTACCGCTGGGGCATCCGGGGGTGGATGTGACGGCTGCGGAGCGATTCACCGCCGACAACCTGGACCGGTTTCTGGCGGAGCTTTTCGACTTCCTGCGCATTCCTTCCATCAGCGCCAAGTCGGAACACAACGGGGACACGCGCGATGCCGCGGGCTGGCTGCGCGACCGCATGAAGGACATCGGCCTGGAGGCCGAGATCCTGGAGACGCCGCGCCACCCGGTGGTGCTCGGCGAGTGGCGAGGCGCGGGGGAGGACGCCCCCACCGTGCTGGTGTACGGCCACTACGACGTCCAGCCTGCCGAGCCCCTGGAGTTGTGGACGGCGCCCGCCTTCGAACCCGACGTGCGGGACGGACGCATCTACGCGCGCGGATCCGCCGACGACAAGGGACAGCTCTTCCTGCACGTGAAGGCCGCGGAGTCGCTGCTGGCCGCCGACGGCCGGCTCCCGGTCAACCTGATCGTGCTCGCCGAGGGAGAGGAGGAAATCGGCTCACCCAACCTCATCCCGTTCGTGGAGGCGCACGCCGAGCGGCTGGCATGCGACGTGGTGGTGATCTCCGATTCGGCGATGTTCGCGCCCGGCCTGCCCTCGGTGCTCTTCTCGCTGCGCGGCCTGGCCTACTTCGAGATCACCGTGCACGGGCCCGCAGGCGATCTGCACTCCGGCAGCTACGGGGGTGGGGTGGTCAACCCGGCGATGGCGCTCGCCCGCATGCTCGGAACGCTGCACGACGCCGGCGGACGCATCGCGATCGAGGGGTTCTACGACGATGTCGTGGACTGGGGCGAGGAGACCCGCGCCGAGATTCGCGCGCTGCCCTTCGACGACGAGGAGTTCCGCGCGGGCGTGGGCGTGGCCGCGCTCTCGGGCGAGGCCGGGTTCTCGACCCTGGAGCGTCTCTGGATCCGGCCCACCTGCGAGGTGAACGGCCTCCTCTCCGGCTACACCGGCGAGGGCGCCAAGACGGTGCTCCCGGCGCACTCCATGGCCAAGGTCAGCTTCCGGCTGGTTCCGGACCAGGATCCGGCACGGGTGGCGAAGCTCCTGCGGGCCCACATCGCGCGGGTGGCGCCCCCGGAGGTCCGGGTCGAGATCGAGGAGCTGCACGGCGGAATGCCGTGGCGGGGACAGGTGTCGGGAGGCCTGATCGACGCGGCCAGCCGGGCGCTGGCGCGCTCCTTCGGCCGCCCGCCGGTGCTCACCGGCGAGGGAGGCTCGATCCCCATCGTAGGCGAATTCGAGCGCATTCTCGAGGCGCCGGTGCTCCTTCTGGGGTTCGCGCTCCCCGGGGCCAACATGCACGCCCCGGACGAGTGGTTTCCGCTGGAGAACTTCGACAAGGGCATCGTCGCCCTCGCCGCGCTGCTGGAGGAGCTGGGGAGCGGCGCCTTCGCCGCCTGAGCGGGCGCTTCGTGCGTGCCCGAATCGGATTGGACCTCATCGCGACGGGCGCGTGCCGGGCAGGTGCGGGCAACGGCTCAGCCCGCCGAATCCGCTCCGGAGATCATCGTTCCCGCCCGGAGCAGCGCCCGCGCCTTGTTGAGCGTCTCCTCGTATTCGGCGCCGGGATCGGAGTCCGCCACGACCCCGGCCCCCGCCTGCACGTAGGCCTTCCCCCGCGTCGCCAGCAGCGTGCGGATGGCGATGGCGGTGTCCATGGTCCTGCCCCCGTAGGCGAGATAGCCGACGGCGCCGCCGTAGGGACCCCGGCGCACGGGTTCCAGCTCGTCGATGATCTCCATGGCGCGCACCTTGGGCGCTCCCGAGAGCGTCCCCGCCGGGAAGCCGGCCAGGAGCGCGTCCAGCGCCGTGAGCCCTTCCCGGAGGTCTCCTTCCACCCGGCTGACGATGTGCATGACGTGCGAGTAGCGTTCGACCGCCATCAGCTCCGAGACGCGCACGGTGCCGGAGCGCGCCACCCGGCCCACGTCGTTGCGTCCCAGGTCGACGAGCATGCGGTGCTCCGCCAGCTCCTTCTCGTCCGCGGCCAGCTCGGCGGCCAGGCGGGCGTCCTCCTCGGGGGTGGCGCCCCGCGCGCGAGTCCCGGCGATCGGGCGCACGGTCACGACGCCGTCCTCCACCCGAACCAGCAGTTCCGGGGAGCTGCCCACCAGGGTCACGCCGTCCAGCTCGACGAAGTACAGGTAGGGCGACGGGTTGAGCGTCCGGAGCACCCGGTAGAGCTCGAAGGGCGACCCCGCGAGCGACATCTCGAGCCGCTGGCTGAGCACGACCTGGAAGGCGTCGCCCGCGAAGATGTAGTCGCGGATGGTCTCGACGGCGCCCTCGAACTCGCGGCGGCTCATGCTGCTCTCGAACGCGGGGTCGGAGGCGGGTTCGGGCAGCAGCTCCATGGGCGGGGGCGCGGGAGCCGTGCGCAACGAATGGATGACGGCGGCGACCTTCCGGAGCCCCCGCTCGTAGCGGGCGCGCAACTCCTCCTCCCCGAGCCCGGGCTCGACCGGAACGGCGGCGATTACGTTCGCCCGCCCCAGCAGGTTGTCGACCGCGAGCACGACATCGGTGAACATGAACACCGCGTCCGGGATGTCGAGACCGTCCGGAGGGGCGTTCGGCAGCCGCTCCAGCTGGCGCACCACGTCGTATCCCAGATAGCCGACGGCGCCTCCCCAGAAGCGGGGCAGTTCCGGGACGTCGGCAGGCTGGTACGCCTCCAGCCGCCGGGAAAGGTCGGCGAGGGGGTCGTCGGTCTCGACCGGCTGCCATCCGCCGCCGCGCGTCCACCAGGTGGCGCTTCCGCCGTGGAGGCGCCAGGCCGCCGCCGGGTTCGTCCCCAGGAAGCTGTAGCGGGCCCAGCGCTCGCCTCCCACCACCGACTCCAGCAGGAAGCCCCAGGGCGGGCGCACAATCCGTGCGTAGGCGGTGACCGCCGTGTCCACATCGAAGAGCAACTCCGCCCAGACCGGCACCAGACGGCTGTCATGGGCGAGGTCGCGGAAGCGCTCGAAGGAGAGGCCAGGATTCATGCGACCGAACCTGACGCGCGTGCCCATGCCTAGCAACACCCTGGAGGGACCATCGGTGTCGGCTGGCGAGATCTCCGGCCACGAGGGGGCGCCGGACGGGCTGTCCGGCCTCCCGGTGCTGGCGGTGGACACGGGCGGGACCTTCACCGACTTCGTGCTCTACCGCGGCGGGCAGGTTTCCACCCTTAAGCTCCCCTCCACCCCGGCGGATCCCTCGGAGGCGGTGCTTGCGGGGGTGCGGCAGCTGATGGAGGAGGACCAGCCCTTCCTGATGGTGCACGGCTCGACGGTCGGGACCAACGCCCTGCTCGAGCGCAAGGGCGCGCGCGTCGTGCTGGTGACCAACCGGGGCTTCGAGGACGTGATCGAGATCGGGCGCCAGAACCGCCCGCAGCTCTACGCCCTGACCGGGCACCGGCCGCCGCCGCTGGTGGCGCGCGTCGACCGGGTGGGCATCCGCGGGCGGCTGGGGCCGCAGGGGGAGGAGATCGAGCCGCTCGACCCGGCCGAAGTCGAGGAGCTGACGGGCCGCGAGGCGGAGGTGTGGGCGGTGTCGCTGCTGCACGCCTACGCCGACCCCGCGCACGAGGCCGCGGTCGCGAAACGGCTGCGCGCGGCGGGCCATGCGGTCTCGGTGTCCTCGGAGATCCTCCCCGAGTACCGCGAGTACGAACGCACCTCGACCACGGTCGTGAACGCCTACATCGCGCCGGTGGTCTCCGGCTACCTGGGCCGGCTGGAGGAGCGGTCGGGTGCGCGGGCGGTCCGCATCATGGGGTCGAACGGGGGGGCGCTGCCGGTCGGGCGGGCGCGCGGGGAGCCGGTGCACACCGTCCTGTCGGGTCCCGCCGGCGGGGTGGTGGGGGCGCTCGCCTGGGCGCGTCGAGCCGGCTTCCGGGACATCGTCACCTTCGACATGGGCGGCACCTCCACCGACGTGTCGCTCTGTCCGGGACGGCCGTTGCGCACCCGGGAGTTCGCCATCGGAGGCCAGCCGGCCGCCATCCCGGTGATCGACATCCACACGGTGGGGGCGGGCGGCGGCTCCCTCGCCCGGGTGGACCCCGGCGGCGCCCTTCGGGTGGGTCCCGAGAGCGCGGGCGCGGTGCCGGGGCCGATCTGCTACGGCCGCGGGGGCGGGGGGCTGACCGTCACCGACGCCCACGTGTGGTTGGGCCGCCTGCCGGCGGACGGCTTCCTGGGGGGTGGCGCGACCCTCGACCGGGGCGCGGTGGAGACGCCCCTGGCGGAGCTGGCCGGCAGTCTGGGCTCCACCATGGAGGACGCGGCGGCCGGCATCCTGGCCGTGGTCAACAGCTCGATGGAACGGGCGCTGCGCGTCATCTCGGTGGAGCGCGGCCACGACCCGGCCGGCTTCGTGGTGGTCGCGTTCGGAGGGGCGGGGGGCCTTCACGTGGCGGAACTCAGCGAGCGTCTGGGCGCCGCCGGCGCGATGATCCCGCCCGACCCGGGACTCCTGTCCGCCTACGGCATGCTGGCCGCGCCGGTCACCAAGGAGGCCTCGCGCACGGTGCTCGTCGCCCACGATGACGCCGCCTGCGACGCCCGGCTCGGCGAGGTGTTCGCCGAACTGGAGGAGACCGCGACCACCCGCATGGCCGAAGAAGGCTACGGCCGCGCGTCGCTCGCCGTGGAGCGCCGGGTGGACGCCCGCTACCTGGGCCAGAGCTACGAGCTCCCGGTGCGCGCGGACGACTGGGTGGAGCGATTCCACCAGGCCCACGCGCAGCGCTACGGCTACCGTCAGGACGACGCCCGGGTGGAGGCGGTGACGCTGCGGGTCGTGACCCGGGCCCCCGGCCTGTCCCTCGACCCGCCCGCGCTCGAACCCGCCACCGAAGCCACCCCGCCCGCCCGCACCGCCCGGGTGCACGCCGCCGGCCGCCTCCGCGACACCGCCTGCTGGTGGCGGCGCGATCTGCGCGCCGGGCACGCGCTGCCGGGCCCGGGCCTCGTCCTGGAGTACAGCTCGACCACCTGGATCCCGTCCGGGTGGCGCGCGCAGGTCGACGAATCGGGGAATCTGCTGCTGCGACGGACAGATTAGTCCAACTAACTGGACTTAGGCCATCACCGGACCTGGTCCGGCGACCTATGCTCCTTGGGCCCGACGGGCGCGCCTCGCGGGCTGAAACTTGCCGCACCATCGAGTCCCGGTTAGGACAGCAGACATGCGAAAGAAACCGATTGCCGGACTGCTCTGCCTGGGCATGTGGAGCGCGGGATGCGGAGGCATGGGAGATGCCTCGAACCAGCCTCGCACGGAACCGGAAGCGAACCACTCCCTCCTCCCCGGTCCTTCGACCTTCGACTCATCCGAGCTTCCGCAGCTCGCCGACGCATTCTCGGTCATCGTAGGCGGGTTCTTCCTTCCCGATTCCGGAATGGTTCTGGTCGAGCGCACCGAGGTCTACTTCGTCGACATGGCTTCCGGGGAGACCAGAGTGTTCGGCCGGGAGGGCGGCGGGCCACTCGAGTTCCGCCGTATCCACCGGGCCCTGCGCAGCCCGCAGGGCATCGCGCTCCAGGACAACTACCGACTTCGCGTAGTGTTCCTAGACAACCGCGGCGAGTTCGTGGGCGACACACGCTATAACACGGTCCCGTTCAAGGGCAGCCTCATGGGTGCACCGCCGGTGGCCGTTCATCCGGATGGGCGCATCGTCTTCGGTGACCGGGAAGGCAAGAACTTCGGCAGCTACCGGGGACGCACATGGGACCCGATCGAGTACCTGGCAGTGGACAGCGCAGGCGAGGTCGAGGTCGTCGCCCAGGGCAAGGGCTCCGAATATCACTACGAGGCGAGGAGCAGTGGCAGCGTGTTCTTCGGGCATTCCACCCTTATGGCGGCCTCTTCGGATCGCGTTGCCATCGCCGAGACCGACCGGGAAGCGATCCGGGTGTTCGGATGGGATGGAGGCGAAGTCGGTCGCATTCCCATGCCGCCGGCCGTTCGGCCGTCCAGAGACCAGGTGCGTGCGGCACGCGAGTACAGGGCTGGTGCACCTTCGAGATCGCTGGAGAGGCTGAGCAGGGCCCCGACCGAAGTCCCGGCCGTGGTGCTGGAGGGGTTGGCCGACCTCGCTGCGCTACGCCCCGATTTGGACAACTGGCCGGTGAACGACCTGGCACCGCCGATCGATCAGCTGTTCGTCGACTTCGACGAGAGGCTCTGGGTGCGCGGTTACCACTTCACCGACCAGGACAGCGTTACATGGCGCGTGTGGGACATGGAGCGGTTCACGCCGGTGTTCCAGGTGAAGCTGGCGGCCGACGAGGAGCTGCTGGACGCGAGAGGGGACGTCGTACTGCTGCGCCGCGAGGACGAACTGGACGTTCCGCGGGCCGTGGTGAGCAGGCTTGAACCAGCCGCGCCTTAGCTCTTCCTACGGCTCGTACTCCACCCTCACGCCGCCCATCATCCGAGCCACGCCCTCGGCCGAGACTTCCATGACCTCGACGCGCTCCGTCAGCTCGACCGTGTATTCGCCGGCGGTGGCCACGGAGAGAGTGCCCTGCGCGCGCAGGACGGCCTGCTGCCCGCCCGCGGCATCGCGCACATCCTCGTAGTCTCCATCCAGAGCGAGCCTGACGGTGTCCGCGGGCAAAATCCGGCTGTCGATCCACACCATGCGGTCCCCGAAACTGGCCTGGCCGCGCCACGCGAGGTCTTCGCCCCGGTTGTAGTTGGTGATCACGATCGCCCGGAAATTGATTCCCTGCTGCAGGGATATCTCCAGGAGCCCATTGGCGGTTTCCCCGGTGCTCCCGATGTCGTCCGGAAGTTCGCCCGGCGGGAGAAACTGGTAGCCAGTGACCAGTGCGCGCAGGGCGACATCCACGAGCGGGTTCGGGGTCTCCGATCCGTCGCCCGGCTCGAGCACCAGCGAACGGGTCAGCTGCCGGGCATCCTCCCCGGGGATGGTCCAGGTCGAGTCGATGGCCGCGCCCTCGAAGACCATGCTGTCCGCGCTGGTGGCGCGAACCTCCAGCGTGCGCACGTTCAGTCGCCCGCCCCCGTCCTGGGGGGCGCATGCGGCCAGACCGATCGCCGCAAGCATCGCGAAGGCCAACGCGCGCGTGTTGCCGGTGCATCTTCCGTCTCTGTAGTCCCTTGTCTCTTTCATGACTCCGGGTTTCCCGCTGGTTCGAGTGGTTGAGGTCGATCCTCCAATATAGCCGCGCTCGCCGCATCTTTTTCCCCGCCCGCCGCGTCAGGATCCACTCCCCCCTTCTCCCGGTGGGCCTGATCCGCCGCGCGCGTCACGGCGGACCCGACCAGCAGGGCCGCGCCCGACACCGCGGCCATGCACAACAGCACCAGCACCGGGGGTGCGAGACGGGGAACCAGGAAGAGCCCGTAGATGAGGAATCCGGTCGCGGCGCCCAGCAGCGCGGGCCCTCCCCCGGCCACGGTTCCCCCCTCCGCATCACGGCTGCCCGCCCGGCACACCAGCCCGAGCACCGATCCCGCCATGTACAGCGGGAGCGCCGCCAGCAGCGCGAGCGCGGCCGCCTGTCCGCCTCCGTTCCACACCTCCGACAGGCCGCCGAAGTAGCCCCACAGCGAGGTGAGGATGCCGGCCAGCCCCAGCGACACCAGCGTGAGGTGCAGGTGTCGCCGCAGGTGTCGGGAGATTTCATCCGTGGGCACGCGGGTGGCGAAGAGCAGCCCCGCCCCCGCGGCGGCGGCCTCGGTGGTGAGGACGACGGTGGTCGCCCGCAGCAGCCCGGACCCCTCGTACAGGATCAGCCCGGCGGCCATCTCGCCCATGACCCCCATGACCCCGCCGATGAGAAACGCCGCCAGATGCGTCCGGCGGATCGTCGTACCCATGCCCGTCATCGCCCGTACTCGCTTCGGAAGAACACCAGCGGGTCGCCTTCCCCGGCCCCGCACCCCAGCACTTCACCCACCACGATGGAGTGGTCGCCCGCCGGATGCACGGCCCGGACCCGGCAGTCGAGCCAGGCGAGCGCGTCCGGCAGGACCGGGCTCCCGGAAGAGCTGTCGCGGAACTCGACCCCCGCGAACCGCTCGCGGTGGGTTCCGCGCGCGAAGCGATGCGCCATCTCCTCCTGGCCGCTCGCCAGCACGCTGACCGCGAACGCTCCCGAAGCGATGACGGGATCGTGCGAGTTGCCGCTCCGGTCGAGACACACCAGCACCAGAGGCGGGTTCAGCGAGACCGAGCTGACCGCGTTGACCGTCAGCCCGTGCACCGAGCCATCGAGCCGGCTGGTGACCAGCGCCACCCCGGTCACCAGGCGGCTCATCACGTCCCGAAACCGGTTCTCGTCTACCATCGCGTCCACCCCGGAGGCGACCGCCGCCGTCCGCGGCGCCTCACATCCGGCTGCCACTGCCAACACCCCGCACTCCGGCGCATTCAATCGACCTCCTCCAGGAGCGCCTGGTAGTGCGTGTAGCGGCTCCTGGCGACCCCGCCCGAACGGACGCTCTCGTGAACCGCGCAGTCGGGTTCATGCACATGGCTGCATCCGCGGAATCGGCAGCCCTCTCCGAGCGCCCCGATCTCCGGGAAACATCGGTCAAGCCGTCCCGCCGGGACACCCCAGAGGCCGACATCGCCGAACCCCGGTGTGTCCGCCACCAGCGTGCCGTCCGAGAGCCGAAGCAGGCGGCTGGTCACCGTGGTGTGCCGACCGGTACCGGTCTTGGGGCTGAGTTCGCCGATGCGCAGGCCCAGGGACGGGTCGAGCCGGTTCAGGAGGCTGGATTTCCCCGTCCCCGAGGGACCCACCAGCGCGCAGATGCCGCGCACGGCGACCGAGCGCAGCCGACGGAGACCGAGGCCCGATTCGGCGCTGGCGAGGACGACCTCGTAGCCGATCCGGCGATAGAGGTCGCGCACCGGTTTCGAGGCGGCGCGGGCTCCCGGCAGGTCCTGCTTGTTGATCACCAGCGTGCAGGGAAGCGCGTTGGCCGCGCACACGGCGAGGATGCGGTCCAGATAGCCCAGGCTGAGATCCGGGTCGCGGGCGGACATCACCACGACGACCCGCTCGAGATTGGCCGCCATCACCTTCGCCGTGCGCCCGTGCGCCCCACGGCGGAGGAAGGCGGTCGTGCGCGGGAGCACCTCCTCGACGGTGGCGTCGCCGCCGTCCAGAGCCACCCTGACGCGATCCCCGATGACCACGCGGCCTCCCTTCCAGGGCCTGGCCTTGAGGCGTCCGCGAAGAGAGGAGTCGACCGAAGTGCCGTTTTCGAGCTGGACGCGGTAGACGCCGCCCACCACCTCGTAAACCCGTCCGATGGAGGTCACGGCCGCGCGATGCGGTGAACCGGGATGAGTGGCGCGGAGGACGGAACCCCCCGGCGGTGGGGGAGGAAGGGTGCGAGCCGGCGCCGCACCCCGGATGTCACGCGGCGAAGGATTCCAGCGCGGATCCTTTCTCGCCGTCCCGCAGGCGGCGCAGCGCCCGGTCGCGCAGCTGGCGGATGCGCTCGCGCGTCACCCCCAGCATGTTGCCGATCTCCTCCAGCGTGTGCTCCCGCTCGCCCTGCAGCCCGAAGTAGAGGCGCAGGACCTTGGCGTCGCGGGCCTCGAGCGTGGTGAGCGCCACGTTGACCGACTCGGCCAGCAGCCGGGCTTCCACACCCAGCTCGGGCTCCGTGGCCTCCTCCGTCAGGAACCGCTCCACCAGTTGCGAGTCCTCGCTGTCGCCGATGGGGGCGTCCAGGCGGATTTCCGCCGCGTTCAGGGTCTGGAGCGACTCGATCAGCTCGGGCGTAAGCCGGGTGGCCTTGGACAGCTCCTCCGGAGAGGGCTCGCGCCCGCGCTCCTGCCGCAGCCGCTCCTTCTCGCGGAAGATGCGCGCGAGGTCGGAGGCGCGATTCAGGGGAACGCGCACCGAGCGGCCCTGATTGGCCAGGGAGGCCAGGATGGCCTGGCGGATCCACCACACGGCGTAGCTGATGAACTTGACGCCCTGCTCCGGATCGAACTTCCGGGCCGCCGTAACCAGGCCGACGTTGCCCTCCTGGATCAGGTCCGTCAGCGATACCCCCCGATTCTGGTACTTCTTGGCCACGCTGATGACGAACCGCAGGTTGGCGCGCGCCAGCTCCTGCACCGCATCCTCGTCGCCCTTCTGAGCCCGCGCCCCCAGCACCTTCTCCTGCTCCGGGGTGATCAGCTCGTGCCGGCTGACGTCGCGCAGGTACTGGTCGAGCGCACTCTGCTCCTCGACGCCGGTATCGAAGCCGACGAGCAGGCTGGTCGAGCGCTTCTTTCGGCGAGGACCCACCTTCTTTCGCCGAACCACCTTCTTTCGGCGAACCACTTTCTTTCGCAGCGTAGCGGGCATTCTGAAAACGGTCTCCTTGTCAGCCCCGGCGACCTGTCGGCGCGCTGTGGTCGCATTCGTGTCGGCCCCGCATACCCACGCACGAGGCGTAGGATCCGCAGCCCTTAACAGTAATAAGATATCCGGAATTGTCCAGAACACCGGATTCAGGTGCCACGCATCCTAAACCCCACCGCCACCGGGGTTCCGTGCGCCTGGGAGATGCCCTACGGGCCGGCTGCCGTTGCCGCGGACCTCGCGCGCTCCCCGGGTGGATTCCCGTTCGTCTCCGTGACCAGACCGATGACCTCGTCGGGCGGGAGCGACCTTTTTTCGAGGGTGAAGACGCGGAGCACCCGGGAGGTGCGGTAGAGCTCGCGGGCCACCCTGGGAAGGTCGATGACGCCGGGGATGCCGGTCCTGTCGAGCCTCTCCGGACGCCCGCTGCGGCGGCGCACCAGGAGGTCCAGCTGGAACATGGCGGGCTTGCAGGGGAAGTCGATCACGACCTCGCCGGGCTCCAGGGAGAGCGCCTCGGCGAGCTGGTCCTCGAGCCGGCGGCGTTCGGGACCCGGGGCCTCGATCCAGGGGGGGAGGCTCCGGTCGCCCAGGTCGGCGGCGGTGAGTTCGGCAGCGCGCTTCGGGAGACGACGGGCCCTGAGGGCCGGGAGCCAGCGGCGGCGGATGCGGTCGGCGACGGCCCCGCCGCGGGTTCGCGCGCGGCGGCCGATCAGGTGCAGGAGCTCGTCGTCGGTCGGGCCCGCCAGCTCGCGCCCCCCGACCAGCCCCGCGGCCACCGCGTCGTTGACGATGCGCGCGCAGAGCACCGTGCCCGCGCGCACCGCGTGGTGCCAGTACACGTTGCGGAACATCTGGTACTTGGCGAACAGCAAGGATTCCAGCGCGGTGACCGCCTTCTCGTCCACCCCCACCTCGAACGCGCCGCTCTCCGGGTCCTGGAGAATGACCAGGCCCTGCAGGAGGCGCTCGACATCCACCTCGCCGTACGGGACCCCGCAGGAGCGGGCATCGCGTTTGAGGTAGTCCATCTTGTCCATGTCGAGGCTGCCGTGCACAAGGCCGCGCAGCGGGGCGGTGCTCTCGCCGCGGATGAGCGCGCCGATCTCCGCGGCGGCCCCGCGTCCCAGCCCGGCCAGCGCCTCCCGCACTTCGGGCGACTCCAGAAAGTGTGCCGCGACCGCCTCGTGGTCACCCGGATGATCGTCGCCGCGCAGGTCGTCGAGCGCGTGCGAGAAGGGGTAGTGGCCGATGTCGTGCAGGAGTCCCGCGTACGGTACCAGCTCGGCGCCCCTCCACACGTGGTCGGGGAGGGATTCCCGCTTCCTCAGGCTCCTGAGGGCGGTGCTCACCAGGTGGTACACGCCGAGCGCGTGGGCGAAGCGGGTGTGGGTGGCGCCCGGGTAGACCAGGTGGGCGAGACCGAGCTGGCGGATATAGCGCAGCCGCTGGAAGGCGGCGGCGTCCGTGATGCGGGCGGCAGTCGCGTCCAGCCGGATGGAGCCCCAGATCGGGTCGCGAATCAGGGTGGGCGCGCTCCAGGAGGACATGCGGGGAAGTCTACCGGCGCGTCCCCGGGCGGAGCAATGGCGAAACGGGACGCCGGCTCGGGACGGCGGTCAGCCTCCGCGGCCCATCGCCCGGATGATCTCGAACTCCTCCTCGCGCACCGGCTGGACCGAGAGGCGCGAGTTCTTCACCAGCACCATCCCGCTCAGGGCCGACACCTGGCGGATGTCCTTCAGCGACACGACCTCGGGGAACTTCTCCACGAACTCCACGTCGACCATGTACCAGCGCGGTTTGGCCGGGTCGGACTTCGGGTCGTAGTAGTGCTCGTCGGGATCGAAGGCGAAGTGGTCGGGATAGGCTTCCTTGCACACGCGCGCCAGCCCCGCGACGCCCGGCGGCTTGGCCATGCTGTGGTAGAAGAGCACCTCGTCGCCCACGCTCATCGCCTGCATGTTGTTGCGGGCCCCGTAGTTGCGGACGCCTTCCCACCAGGTGTAGCCGTCCCGCTCCAGGTCGTCGATCGAGTAGACGCCCGGTTCGGTCTTCATCAGCCAGTATTGCTTCGCCATTTCGGCTCCCTGTCCCGGCGCTGCCCCCGGGGTCCTCGGATTCGCGTGCGCGAGTGCCGTCCGCGCTGCCTCGACGCTACCTCGGTCCCGCCGCCCGCACCTCCTCTGGAGCGGCGTCGGCGAAAGTCGAAAAGTTGTCCCGGAACATGGCCGCGAGCCGGCCGGCGGCGCGGTCGTAGGCCTCCGGGTCGGCCCAGGTGGCGCGCGGGGTCAGAACCGACGCTGGAACGCCCTCGACTTCCCGCGGGACCGCCAGCCCGAAGACCGGATCGGTGCGCGTCGGCACCCCGTCCAGCGACCCGTCGAGCGCCGCGCGGATCATCGCGCGCGTGTGCGGAAGATCCATGCGCCTGCCGGTGCCGAACCCGCCGCCCGTCCAGCCGGTGTTCACCAGCCACACCCGCGAGCCGTGGCGGCGAAGCTTCCTGCCCAGGATGCGCGCGTAGACGCTCGGGTGCATGGGCAGGAAGGGCGCGCCGAAGCAGGCGCTGAAGGTCGCGCGCGGGTCGGTCACGCCCCGCTCCGTCCCCGCCACCTTCGCGGTGTACCCCGACAGGAAGTGGTACATCGCCTGTTCCGGGGTCAGGCGTGCGATGGGCGGCAGCACGCCGAAGGCGTCGGCCGTGAGGAAGAAGATGTTGTTCGGGTGGCCGCCCCGGCCATCCGGCACCGCCCCGGGGATGTAGTGGATAGGATAGGAGGCGCGCGTGTTCTCGGTGAGGGTGTCGTCGTCGAGGTCCAGCTCGCGCGTGTCCTGGTCGAAGATCACGTTCTCGAGGATGGTCCCGAACATGCGCGTGGTGCGGTAGATCTCGGGTTCGTTCTCGGGGGAGAGGCGTATCACCTTCGCGTAGCATCCGCCCTCGAAGTTGAAGATGCCGTCGTCGCTCCAGCCGTGTTCGTCGTCGCCGATCAGGCGGCGCGCGTGATCCGCGGAAAGCGTGGTCTTGCCGGTTCCCGAGAGCCCGAAGAAGAGCGCGGTGTCCCCTGCCTTGCCGATGTTGGCCGAGCAGTGCATGGGAAGCGCGCCCTTGCCGGGCAGGAAGAAGTTCATCGACGAGAAGATGGACTTCTTGATCTCGCCCGCGTAGCGCGTTCCGGCCACGAGCACGGTCCGCTCGGCCAGATTCACGACCACCGCCGTGCCGCTGCGGGTGCCGTGGCGCGCCGGGTCGGCCTGGAGCAGGGGCGCGTGCAGCACGACAAAGTCGGGGCGGATGGCGGCCAGCTCGGCGGCGGACGGGCGCAGGAACATGTTGTACACGAAGAGCGTGTGCCAGGCGCTCGGGCTGACCACGCGAACCGAGATCCGGTGCGCCGGATCGGCTCCGCAGTGGGCATCGCGCACGAAGAGTTCGCGCGGGTTCAGGTATTCGATGATGTCGGCCCTGAGCGCCCGGTAGTGCGCTTCGCTCATGGGGCGGTTGATCGACCCCCAGTCGATCTGGCCGGCCGTTGAGGGCTCCTCGACGGTGAAGCGGTCGTCGGGAGAGCGGCCCGTGTGCGGGACTGTGACCGCGGCGAAGGGACCCATGTTCACGAGATGGCCTTCGCCCCGGGCGAGGGCGGCCTCGTAGAGCTGCGCGGGCGAGAGATTCCAGTGGATGTGCCCCGCGGGGGTCAGACCGTGGGCGTCGAGTTGGACGGCGGCGGGCGAGGGGGCTGGAGACATGTCGAGGGCTGGCAGGGTCATGAGATCCGGGGAACTCCGGGCTGGATGGAAGAGATCAGCGGCCCAAAACACGATCCTCCGCGGGCCTCTCGAATCACGACGCCGCGCGGAGGAGACAACGGTTCCAATCTTATTCGAGAGAGCGGGCGAGGGTCAACGGGGGAGCCGCCGCCCGGGAACATCGCGCTCGCGCGGGCGTTAGCACTTGAGGCTGGTGTTCGGACGGATGAGCTTTCGGGTCCGTCTCCGACTGGTCCCGGATCAAACTTCCCTCCGAGCGCATTCTCTGCACGGTCCCTTGCCTGATCTCTTTGTTGCCAGCCTCCGCTGCCTGGCGTCCGCGGGTGTCCTTCTAACGGGAGTTCTCGGGGCGGCAAGTCCGGCGCGCGCCCAGCTGCCCGGTGAAGATGTCGCCTGCGAGGCGGGACCGGTCTCGCGCATCATCATCGAAAGCCGGCCCATCTTCGACCCTGGGCCTCCGTCGCAGCCGCGCATCCTGCGCTGGACGCGCGGGCTCGCGAACTTCATGCACGTCGAAACGCGGGAGGGATTCATCGCCGGCGAGCTGCTGTTCGGCGAAGGGGACTGCCCGGACCCGTTTCTCTTCGAGGAGTCCGAGAGGATCCTGCGCGAACTCGGCTTCATCGCTACCGTGGACATCGTCGCCGAGCCCCAGCCCGACGGCACCCGCCACGTGCGGGTGACCACGCGCGACGAGTGGACCACCAAGATCCAGATCGACGTGACCGTCGATGACGGGCTGCAGTTCGAGGGCGCGAGCGTGGTGGAGGAGAACTTCCTGGGCTCGGGCAACCTGATCGGCGCCTTCTATCAGGAGCGCAAGGAGCGGCGCGACCTGGGGCTCACCCTGCACTCCACGCGCCTCGCCGGGACGCGGCTGGACGGGCGCCTCAACGTGGGCCGCACGCGCTCGGGCGGCTTCACGGACGCGATGCTGGTGTACCCTTTCGTTGGAGAAGTGGGGCGATTCGCGGGGCGCCTGCGCTTCCATCGTCGTGAGTCGCTGTTTCCGTACGTGCTCGATCCCTCGCTGGACTACAGCTATGCCCTCCTGCCGGAGCTCGCGGAGCGCATCGAAGCCACGCAGGCGTATCGCTTCGGTGAGCCGGGGAATCTGACCCTGCTCGGTTTCGGCATCACGCACGAAACACTGCGCTTCGACGAATATCCGGACTCCGTGTCGCTCGTTCGGGGCCTGGATTTCGGCAACCTGCTCGACGACGAACCGGGCATCGGCTCCCGTCTCGCGGGCCAGACGCGCGGCCACGAGCTCACCCGCTTCAACCTGCTTCTTGCGAGGCGCAAGGTGCGCTTCGAGACCCGGACCGGGCTGGACGCGGTGAGCGGGGAGCAGAGCGTGCCGCAGGGCTTCGATCTTTCGCTGACGCTCGGGCCGCGGCTGCCGCTGGGAGGATGGCTGTCGGGGGAGGACGAGTCATCGCAGACGTCGCTGGCCGCGCTCGCGAGCGACTTCATGGGCCGCGTCTCGTTCTTCGGGGGCGTTGGGTCGGCATCGGCGGTGCTGCTGGTGAATGCCGACACGGAAGCCCGGCGGGTACGGTTCGAGGACGAGGCGGATGGGCGCTGGAGGGACATCTTCTCGGAGGCCGACCTGCTTGCCTACTGGCAGACCGGTGTGGGCTTCGCCAGGACGCTGGTTGCGCGGGTCTCCGCAGCCGGCGGCTGGAACACGATCTCGCCCTTCCAGCTCACCCTGGGAGGCCGGGACGTGGTGCGCGGGTACAAGGAGGAGGACTTCCCGGCGGGCCGCCGGATGGTGGCTTCCTTCGAGAATCGCGTGGATCTGCGGTGGCCGGCCCCGAACTCGATCGACCTGGGGATGACCTTCTTCGCCGATGCCGGACGGGCCTGGGCAGGCGATGTTCCCTTCGGCACGGACACCGGCTGGAAGACGGCCGTCGGCGCCGGGTTGCGTCTCGCATTCCCGGCGGGCTCGAGCCGCGTCACGCGCATCGACCTGGCCTGGCCGGTTGGCGCGGACTCGGGACGCGGGCCCATGTTCCGCGCGAGTGCCGGCGACTTCATCGGCCTGGTACGCGGATTCGCCGACGCGCAGATGGTCCGCAGCCGGCGCTCGGGCGTGAACACCAACTTCGAAGGGGTTTCGAGGTAGCCCATGTCGAACATCAGGGAGATCTCCGAATCCGAAGCCACCGGCCTCCTGCGCAGGCTGTACGGCGAGGCGCGGGATCGGGCCGGCCGGATCTGGAACATCGTGCGGGTGATGAGCCTGAACCCGCGGGTCATGCAGACCACCATGCAGTTCTATCGCACGCTCATGTTCGGCTCTTCGCCGTTGAACCGCTGGCGCCGTGAGATGCTCGCCGTGGTCACCTCGAAGGTGAACGGCTGCTTCTACTGAGAGCAGGCGCACGCGCATGATCTCCGGGAAGAGATCGAGGAGCTGTTCGAGAGCGACGAGGAACGGGACGCCTTCGTGCACGCCATCGTGCGCGACTGGCGCGAGGCGGGGCTGTCCGAGGCGGACCAGGAGCTGTGCGACTATGCGGAGAAGCTCACGCTGCGACAGGCGGAAGTGGGAGCGGAAGATCTGGAAGTGCTCCGGGGCCATGGCTTCGACGACCGGGCGATCCACGACGCGACCCAGGTGATCGGGTATTTCAACTACATCACGCGGGTTGCGGACGGGCTGGGGGTTGAGCCGGAGACGTTTGTGCGGCCTTGGGGGGGACCACGCTGAAGCGGCGGCCTCGAGCCGTCACGGAAGCTGCACAGCGCCGATCCCGCTCCGGCGCCGCCTGACCCGCCGGCACGGACCTTCCTACAACGCCGGCCGTGCCCTGTGGTGCCCGGTCACCTGCTGGAACGCGTCCGCGACGATGAGCGCAATCTCATCCCGCCCGGGAGCGGCCGCCACCTGCATCGACAGCGGCATTCCCTCCACCTCGGAGAACCCGGTGGGGATGGCGACGGCCGGGGCTCCCGACAGGTTCCACATATTGGTCTTGCTCCCGGTCGACTCCCGGGGGCGCGGGGGATCCTCACCCTCGACCAGTCCGGCGATGTCGTCCGTCGGGTGAATGAGCACGTCGCATTCATCGAAGACGGTGAGGAACCGGTCGCGCCAGTGCCGGCGCACCCGCTGAGCCTGTACGTAGGCGTGCCCCGGCATCAGCACACCCGAGGCGACGCGCGAACGGTAGGCTTCGGACATGTTGTCGGGCTGCGTCAGCAGGTTGTGCCGCTGATACGCTCCCACCTCCGCGCTTCGGATGATCAGGTAGAACGAACTCAGGCTCGTGAGTCCGGGGAAGAGCACGCTGGTGCGCACGGTGCGGACCGTAGCCCCCAATGATCTCATGACCTCCACCGCTTCCCTGAAGGCACCGAGTTGCTCGTCGTTGGGCACGCCCATGAGGAAGTCGTCTTCGGCGGGGACGCCCACCACCACCCGCTCGAGGGGGTTGGGCCGGGGTTCCCAGAAAAGCGCCTCGGCGGTCCGGTAGCGGGCCACCTTGCGGGAGTGCGGGTCCAGTGGGTCTTCACCGCCCACCGCGTCCAGCACCAGCGCCGCGTCCCGGGCGCTGTGCACCATCGGGCCGGGGTGGTCCATGGACCAGGCGAGGGGAAGGACCCCGTGCAGGCTGATGGCTCCATAGGTGGGCTTGAGCCCCGTGATGCCGCAGTTGGCGGCCGGACCACGGATTGAACCGCCGGTGCAGGTGCCCATTCCCACCATGAACTGGGACGCCGCGACACCCGTCGCGGAGCCAGTGCTGGATCCGCCGGCAACTCGATCGAAGTCCCAGGGGTTTTTCGCAGGCCATTGGTCCGCAGTGGCCAATTCGGCGGTGCCCACCTTGCCCACGATGACGGCTCCCGCAGCCTTGAGCCTTGCCACGGAGGTCGCGTCGAAGGAGGGGGTGAAGCCCCTGTAGAGACCGGAGTTCCCCTCGGTGACCTTGCCCTCCGTCAGGTAGATGTCCTTCAGCCCCACGGTGATTCCGTGCAGAGGTCCGAGGTAGCGTCCCGCGGCGATCTCGTCCTCGGCGGCTTCCGCCTGCGCCATGATCTCGTCGGCCGGGTACTGGTTCACGAAGGTCTCGATCCGCGGCTCGGTTTCCGCGATGCGTTCGAGGGTCACCTCGGCCAACTCGACGGGAGATACGATTCGCCGGCGGATCAGATCGGCCGCCTGCCACACCTCCAGGTCGTAGAGCGGGACCTCCTGTGGTTCGACCGGCGGGATGGTCCAGCGCGGCTGCCGCGACATGGGCACCCACGGCGCGGCCGCGGCCACGGCCGAGGCCTTCACGAAGCTTCGGCGCGTGAGTGCCGTTCTCCCGGCGGCGTTCATGGCAGCCACTCCGGCACGTGCTTCGTGACCGGGGGAGGCGTTTCCTGCTGCGGCATCCCGGCCAGGATCGCCTCGCACTCGGCGAGCCCGTTCAGCACGTCGGCGAAGACGGTGGTGGGCAGCTGGTTCTCGGCGAGCCCGACGACTTCGGCGAGTCGGCGTGCGTGCGCGAGCGCGGTTTCGTTCGTGTACGGAGTCTGCATGGGTCCTCCTCGACGACCTCTACAGGGAATCGCCGGCAGTCTCTGGATGAATGGTGGACATCGACGGGGGGCGGCCCGTCGTGAGCTCCTCCCTCAGAATGCCATCAAGTACGTCAGCTTCACCACCCCCGTGCGCCGCTGCCAACGTCGTTCACGCGGGTCGAGGAGGTCGCCGGTCAGGTAGCCCGTGTCGATGACCGCTGCGACGGGCATGCGTCGGGCGGGAGGCGGAGCGGGCCGGGACAAGGCCCATCGGGCCATGTGAACGCCCGGGACTGGTGGCGATCTTTAGTGGTTTCCGACCGTCTCCGAGGCGGCGCGCCCTCCCTCCGATGGCAGACCGTCCGTGCAGGATCCGGCCTTCAAGAGGGTGTTCCGCCACCCGGCGAGCATTGAACGGCTGGTGCGCGCCTACGCCCCCGAGCGGGCGGGAATCGTCGACTTCGCGACCTTGGAGCGGCTGGACGCGGAGCGCGTGGGGGAGGCCATGGTGCGCCGCTACCCCGACATGATGTGGATCGCTCGTGTCCGCGGGGGTTCGGACCGGGTGTTGATCCTTGTGGAGTTCCAGGGCTTGCCCGACCCGACCATGCCGCTGCGCATGGCGGTGTACGAGCTGCTGACGCTGCAGGAGCTCGTGGCGCGGATGCCCGCCGTGCGGGACTGGAGGTCGGTGGAGGTGCTGTCGTTCGTGGTCCACCACGGCCGGGGCCGTTGGCGCGCTCCCAGGCGGCTTGAGCGCCTGTTCGAGCGTTTGAGGCCGGGCCGGTACCGCGTGGTGTCGCGCGGATCGGGTGCCTCGCCCGCGGTGGACCTTGCGCGGGCGGTATTGGATCTGGAGCGTGACCGTTCGCCGGAGGGCACGCTGGCGGCGGTGCGGGCACTGGAAGTCGCGGCCGGGGCGAGCGGGGAGGAGTACGACCGGTTCATGGCTCGGTGCGTGGGGGAGATGCTAGTTTCGACGGAGCGGATCACGCGAGCGCAGCTTCGGGAGGCGAGGACGATGGCGCAGGTGAAGACGGAGTACCAGCGCAACCTGGAGAGGTACGGAAGGGACTGGTTCCGCCGGGGGCGCGACGAGGGCATGCGCGTGGGCCGTGACGAAGGCATCCGCGGGGCGCGCGTGGAGCAGGCGGAAATGCTGTGCCGGATGGTCCGCGCGCGGTTCGGCGTGGAGGTGGCCGGAGAGTTGGCGGAACTGCTGGGCGGGCGGCCCGACCCGGCGCGCCTCGCCGAGGCGGCGGGTGCGGTCATCGAATGCGCGACCGGTGAGGAGTTCAGGGCTTGGGTGCGCGCCAGCCAAGCGGAATAGCCGTGCTTTCCGCCTTCGCCCACGGGACCGCGACCTGAGTTCGGAGCCGTTCCCCCTCAGAACGCCATCAGATACGTCAGCTTCACCACGCCCGTGCGACGCTGCCAGCGGGGCGCGCGGGGGTCGAGGAGGTCGCCCGTCAGGTAGCCGGTGTCGATGACCACGAAGAGGTCGCTTCCCGGTGTGTGGATCCAGTCGATGCGGACGTTGGCCTGCAGCTCCCGCGAGTGGTTGTCCCACTGCACGAGCGCGTTGGCGAAGAGCTTGCGGCTGACCGCGCCCTGGATGTTGGCGCTCACCAGGTGGGTCGAGAAGTCCCCGTCTTCCACCGGTAGCGAGACACCGTTCCACGAATACCTCCCGCCGATGGTGAGATGCGGGCCGGTGATCCACGTGACGCCGCCGCCGATTTCGGTGCGCGTGCCCGACCAGAAGTCGCCGATCGATCCGGCAATCGCCCCGGAGAAGGTGCGGCTGTCGTTGGTACGCGCATGCGCGTAGAGACTCCGGAAGCGATAGTCGCCGGCCGCCAGGCGCCGTCCGCTGATTCGCGCCGGCGTCTCCAGCCTCTCGAAGCGCTCGCGGAACCCGATGTTGGCGAACTCCCCGCTCTGGAAGTTCAGCCCGGCGCTCGCTCCGAGTTGGTGAGTCTGCTTTGCACCGTCTCTTCCGCGGATGTGGTGGCCGCTCACGTCGAGCATCAGTTGGCGCGCCCACGTGCTGGACTCGAAGCGGGGCGTGACCCCGGCGCGGCCCTGCCACCGGTCCTGGTCGGTGCGGGGCACGAACCCCAGCGCCGGCTGGAAGCCATCGTCGATGACCAGTCGCGAAACGCCCGCCACGTACAGGTCGTTCTGGAGCACCAGCTCGGCGGATGCGGCGGTCGCGCTGCCTGCCGCCCGGGGATCCCGGGATCCCGGCGCTCCCCCGGAGGACCCCGAAGGTCCCGTCGGTGCCTCGGAGAAGTCGGGATTCCACACCCGCGCCGCCCACAGGTTGAATGCGCTGCTGCTCCAGAAGCGGCTGGAGAAGTCGAGCCCGGCCGACCGGTCCCAGCCGCTCTCGTGATCGAGGCTGGTGATGATGCCGCCCAGGGTGGTGCGGGGCCGCAGGTCGGTCTTGAGGCGCACCACCGAGTTCCAGGCCGCCGGCAGAGTGAGCGCATCATCCGAGTATCCGCGCGTGCGCAACCCCAGGGCGCCGATCGAGAGGGCCCCCGCCTGCCCGGTGAGCCGCCCTCCTCCCGCGATGTCCCCCTGGAGCCCGACCCGGCGGCTGAAGAAGACCTCGGTCTGGCGCGGCGTTCCGAACTGGAACAGCCCGGCCCGCTCCAGAAAGAACTCCCGCTTCTCGGGATAGAAGAGGTCGAAGCGGGTGAGGTTGATCTGGACGTTGTCGGACTCCACCTGTGCGAAGTCGGTGTTCCAGGTGAGGTCGAACGTGAGGTTGGAGGTGAGCGCGTACTTGACGTCGACGCCCACGTCGGTCTGCTCCTCGAAGCTCGCGTCGCCCGCCATGCGCTGTGTCCCCGCGATCGCGAACGGTTTCACCTCCGCATAGCGGCCGCGCCTGAGCCCGCGCAGCCCCTCCAGCGTCGCATAGCGCGACACCTGCGAGATGCCCGAGCGGTACTCCTGCCCGATGTGCGGCCAGAGCACGATCTCGTTCTTGCGCCGGATCGAGCGCATGAAGGCGATGCCCATGGTGGGCTCGTCGGTGTCCGGGAAGCGGATGGTGGTGAAGGGAATCTCGAGCTCGAGCACCCAGCCGTCCTCGGTCACGCGCGTCTCGCTGGTGAAGACCCCGTCCCAGTTCCAGTCGTCGAGGGTCATGCTCTCGTCGGAGATGAGGGCGTCGTCCTGCGTCCCCAGCGCGCCGATCTCGAAGATGTAGGCGTTGCGGCGGTCGTGATACGTGTCCAGCGCGACGATGACGCGGTCGTCCTTGTCGATGCGCCCGCCCCGGTGCAGGATGCTGCGCCGGATGAGCGAGGGCTCGGAGTCGTGGAAGACGAAGCCGAAGTAGAGGGCGTTGGCGTCGTAGCCGATGCGCACCTCGGTGGGTTCGCTGCCCGGCGCGCCGTCCACCGGGTCGCGCTGGCGGAAGTCGGTGACCGGCTCGATCATCGCCCAGAAGGGCTCGTCCAGCACCCCGTCGATGGTGGGAGGACGGGGAACGGGGGTAGCGGTCGCGCGCGCCTCGGGCATGCCGGTCTGAGCGGCGGCGGGCGTGGGGGCCGGGAAGACGGCCGGCAGCGCCCCCACCAGCACGGCCGTGGCCCGAAACGCGGCTCGAGCCATGCCCGGAGGAGAAACGGCCCGGGACAGGCCCCCGGGCCCCCGCGGATTCATCCTGCGGAGCCCTCCCGCGCCTCGCGCACCGGCCCCCGGATCCATCGTCCGGGCTTCTCACCGGTGATCTTCCCGCCCAGGATGACCGGCACGCCGTTCACCAGCAGGTGGTCGATGCCCTCGCTGTACTGGTGGGGGTCGGTGTAGGTGGCCCGATCCGCCACCGTTGCCGGATCGAACACGGCGATGTCCGCGCGCATCCCCTCGGCGATCACGCCCATGTCGTCCCGGTTCAGCCACAGCGCCGGCATCGACGTCATCTTCTTCACCGCTTCCTCGAGCGAAATCACGCCCAGTTCGCGCACGTAGCGAGCCAGCACCCTCGGAAACGCCCCGTAGCTGCGCGGATGCGGATATCCTACGCCGAACTCCACCGCGTCTCCATCCGTCTCGATCATCGCCAGCGGATGCTGCATGATGCGGATGACGTCGCCTTCGTCCATCGCGTGATAGATGGCGCTGAAGCCGCCGCCCAGTTGCAGGTCGATGGCGAGGTCGATGCCGGTTTCGAGGTCGTTGGGGAGGCCCCGGTCCGCCGCGTAGTCGGCAAGCGTCCGTCCGTTGTAGCTCTCGTCCGCGGGCAGCACGCGGAACTGGATGCGGGAGATGTCGCTCCCCACCCGGTCGGTCGTGAAGATGGCGCGCATCTCCTCTTCCATGCGCGCGCGCGATTCGGCATCGGCCACGCGCTCGGCGAAGGCGTCGGGCCCTCCCGCGAGCGCCCACTGCGGGAAGAGGATCACCGACCCGGTGCTCGAGGCCGCATACGGATAGAGATCGTGGGTGACCGTGAGCCCGGCCGCGTTGGCCGAGTCGATCATGGCCAGGCTGTGCTCGCTCCACCCCCACTGCGCCGCACCGGCCGCCTTGTGGTGGTTGATCTGCGCCGGGATGTCGGCCTCGTCGGCGATGCGGATGACCTCCGCGACCGACTCCAGCAGTCCGCTGGCCTCGTTGCGCATGTGGCTGACGTAGATGCCGCCGTGCCGCGACGCCACCTTCGCCAGCTCGATGACCTCCTCGGTCTCGGCGAAGTTGGCCGGCACGTAGAGAAGCCCGGTCGAGAGGCCGAGCGCGCCCTGGCGCATGCTCTGGTCGACGAGCGTCTTCATCTGCTCGAGTTCGTCCGCGGTCGGGGCCCGGTTCTCGAGCCCGAGCACCTGCTTGCGGGTCCAGGTGTGCCCGGCGAAGAAGCCCACGTTGGGCGCCATCTCCAGGTTCGACGCGAATTCGTCCAGCGGCCAGGGCTGATCGCCCGAGTGCAGGGAGGCCATGATGGTCGTGATTCCCTGGCGCAGGAAGTTCTCCACCAAGGGATACTCGGCGATGGTCTGCTGGATGTGCGCGTGGTTGTCGATGAAGCCAGGGGTCACGGTCCGGCCCGAGGCGTCGATGACCAGGTCCGCGGCCCCGGGATCGAGGGGCTCGGTGGAGACCGCGACGATGAACCCGTCGCGCACTCCCACGTCAGCCGCGAAGCCCGCGCTCCCGGTCCCGTCGACGACGGTGCCGCCGGTGATGAGGATGTCGAAGGTGCCGCCCGCCTCCGGAGCGCACGCCGCGACGAGGAGTGCGGCCAGCGCAACGGCGCGTCTACTCACCTCCGCTCCGCGGCCACAAAGCCCCCTGGTGCTCCGCGGTCACCGGTCCGGTCCCCATGAAGACGAACTTCTGCAGCCGCTTGCCCTCGTAGGTTTCGGTGGTGTAGAGGTTGCCCTGCGAGTCGGTGGCGACGCTGTGCACGCCGTAGAACTGGCCGGGCTGACGGCCGCCGCCGCCGAAGCTGGTGAGCACTTCGAGGCTCTCCCGGTCGAGCACGTGGACCACCTTGTTCATCCCGTCGGCCACGTACAGGAAGCGCTGCCCGGGATCGCGCGAGAAAGTGATGTCCCACACCGATCCGCCGCCCAGGGTCTGGTTGGCGATGATCGCCTCGCGCACGAAGGTGCCGTCGCTCTGGAAGACCTGGATGCGGTTGCCGGCGCGGTCGCAGACGTAGACCAGCCCGTCCGCCGAGGGGTCGGCGCAGTGCACAGGGGTGCGGAACTGCTGCTGCTGCGGGCCGCCGGGCGTGTGCGAGGGTACCAGGTCGTCGCTGGGCTCGTTGCCGTAGGCGCCCCAGTAGCGCTTGAATTCCCCGGTGTTGGAGTCGAGCACCACTACCCGCCGATTGCCGTATCCGTCGGCGACGAAGGCCTCGTCGGTGGTGCCGTCGAAGGAGATCTTCGCCACCCGCGAAAAGTGCTCCGTGGAGCTGCTGTTGGGTTGAGCGTCGGCCACGCCCACCTGCATCAGGAACTCGCCGTCGCGGGTGAACTTGAGCAACTGCCCGTCCGGTCCGCCGTTGCCCCCGATCCAGATGTTGTCGTGGTGATCCACGCTGAGGCCGTGGTTGGAGGTGGGCCAGTCGTAGCCCTCCCCGGGGCCGCCCCAGGAGTTGACCAGGTTCCCCTCGGGATCGAACTCGAGCACGTTGGGCGCGGGCACGCAGCACTCGCTGGTGGGCGGGTCCAGGGTGGCGCCGATCTCGTTGACCTCGCTGAAGGTGGTCTGGCGGTGGATGATGAAGACGTGGTCGCGCGAATCGACGCCCACGCCGATGGTCGAGCCCAGGATCCAGTGGTTGGGCAGCGGCTTGGGCCAGAGCGGATCCACCTCGAAGATGGGCGCCTCGCCCGACATGTCGGGCGTCTGGCTCGCCGACTCGATGGTACAGGAGGAGAGTGCCATGATACCGGCGGCGGCGACGCAGGTCAGCGCGTAGGAAAAGGTGCGTGGGCGGTTCATGGCGTGGCTCCTTCGGCACGATGATTGCAACGTGGTTCCCCACCCGGGCGGCGTATCATGATGAGCCGGCGCGGCGAACGCGTAACCGGAAATCGTGTAGAACGAGGTTCCGGATGCGCAAGCGGCTGAGGTGCGGGACCGGCATCCAATTATATCGGGAGTGCTCCATGAATCGACAGGCCATGGTGTCGTTTCTGATCGCGGTCGTGGCGGGCGCGGCGGCCCTGCCTTCGGCGGCTCGGGCGCAGGATGGAGACGGTTTTCTCTTCGGCCGCCCCGGAGCCACCTTTTCCATCCGCACCGGATACGACATCCCGCGCGCGGGCAGCGACATCTTCAGTTATACGAGCGAGCTGCTCACGCTGGAAAAGAGCAGTTTCGCCGCCCCGGCCTTCGGGGTCGATCTCGGCGTGCGGCTGAGCGACAGGCTCGACCTGGTGGCGGGCGTGGCTTACGCCAAGAGCGAAACCCCCTCCGAATTCCGCGACTGGGAAGACACCGACGGCCTGCCCATCGAGCAGGTGACCACGCACTCGAAGCTCCCGTTCACGCTGAGCGTGCGCTACTACCTGCGGGACCGCGGCCGCAGCCTGGGCCGTTTCGCGTGGGTGCCGTCAGGCTTCGTGCCCTACGTCGGGGCGGGCGGCGGCGGCAACTACTACAGGTTCGAGCAGGACGGGGATTTCGTCGATGTCGAGACGCTGGACATCTTTTATGACCAGTTGGTGTCGGACGGCACGACCCCCTTCCTGCATGTCTTCAGCGGCGTGGAGTTGGCAATGGGGCCGCGATTCGTGCTGACGGCGGAAGGGCGTTATTCTTGGTCCAGCGGCCCCATGGATCGCGCGTTCGAGGGTTTTGACAACATCGACCTGTCCGGATTCCAGGTCCTCGCGGGCTTTGGAATCCGCATGGGCGGTTGACCACGGCGCCCCTGAAGGTACGGAAGGCGTCAGCGGAGGGAAGGAGCATGAGAGCACGTCAGGAAGTCTCGGCGGCTGTGATCCGGCGGTGTTCGGCCGTCGCGCTGCTGCTATTGGTCGGCACCGTCCCCATTGAAGGACAGTCCCCTGTCGGCAGCTGGCTGGCGTTCCAGGGGTGCTGGGCACCCACCGGCCAGGATGTCGAGGACGCGTCCACGCTGTGCGTGATCCCCGGCGACGACCGGGTATCGGCGGAGTTCGTGACCGTGCGCGGCAGCGAGGTCGTCTCGCGCGAGGTGGCGCGCGCCGACGGGCGACCGGTTGACGCCACTCAGGAAGGGTGCGAGGGCACCACCACCTGGCGCTTCTCCGCTGACGGGCACCGCGTTTACCACCGCTCCGAACACGTCTGCGACAACGCGGTGAACCGGAAGGGTTCGGGGATGATGGTCATGGTGAACCCCACCGAGTGGATGGATGTCAGTTCGGTTGAGGTGGAAGGCCAGGTGACGCCCTGGGTTCAGCACTATCGCATGGCGACCGTCGAGGCCGCGGAGGCGGCCGGGTACGGCGACCTGGCAACCGGGCAGGAGATGGCGGTCCGCGCCGCCCGCATGTACTCGACCACGGCGCCCACCATCACCTCGATCGTCGAGGCCAGTCAGGTGCTGCATGCCGAAACCGTCCAGGCCTGGCTCGTGGAAAGCGCGCCCGACATGAACGTGAATGCGGAACAGTTGATCCGCATGGCCGACGCCGGGGTGACTTCGGATGTGATCGATGTCGTGGTCGCGGTGTCCCACCCGCGGCGTTTCCGGCTGCAGGAGGAAGACCAGATCGGCGCAGGCATCGAGCAGCGTGGGCGAGTCCGTGACAGCAGCGCCTACGGGCCGCGGTACTACTCGCCTTTCGGCTTCGGGTACTACGGGTACGGGTATTCGCCGTACAGGTACGGCTATTCGCCCTACGGCTACGGGTACGGCGGCTACGGGCTGGGATACAACAGCTTCTACGGCATCGGCTATCGCCCGGTCGTGGTGTCCGTCGAACCGCGCGTGGAATCCTCCCGCGGAAGGCTGGTCCGGGGCCAGGGATATACGCGCAGCGGTGGCAGGCTGCCCAGCGGCGTCGCCACGGTGGGGCGTGACGGCGGAGGCTCTTCGGTCGGCGTCTCGTCCGGCGGAGGCGGCGGGTCGCGGAGTTCGACCGGCCGCACCGCGCGCAGGCGGGGAGGAGGCAGCTAGCGGAGCCGGGAGTCGGTTCGGGCTGGCGCCGGAAGAGCGCCGGGAGATACCTTCTCCCGGCGCTTTTTCTTTCAACCAGACAGGATTCCTCGTGCGAGCAACCACTGTGTTCCCGGCAGCGATCCGGCGAATGGCCCGTGATCATTCCCGTGTTCCGCGAATGTACCGCACCGAACACGCCCTGGCGGTCGCGGCTCTTGTCGCCATCGTGGCGGCCGCGCCCCTCTCCGCCCAGAACGGCGAGAACGGCCGGAACGGCCACAGTGTTGCCGCTTCCCGCGTGGACGTGGCGCCGATCCTGGACGGGGTCCTGGACGAGCCGGTCTGGAGAGCGGCCGAAGCCATCGACGCCTTCGTGCAGCAGGAGCCCGACGAGGGAGCGCCGGCGTCGGAGCGCACGGAAGCCCGCATCCTCTACGACGGGGAGAACCTCTACATCGGGGTGCGGGCCTTCGACTCCGATCCGGACGGCGTCATCGCCACCGAGATGCGCCGCGATTCCGACCGAATCCTCGAGGAGGACAACTTCCAGATCATCCTCGACACCTTCAAGGACTACCGCTCCGCCTACATGTTCGTCACCACTCCCCTGGGGGCGAAGCTGGAGCAGCAGGTCTTCGAGGAGGGCGAGGGAGGAAGTCGGCGCGGCTTTGGCGTGGCGACCAACATCAACAAGGACTGGGACGGGGTCTGGCACGTCGCCGCGCGCCGAACCGACGACGGCTGGGCCGCGGAGATCGCGATTCCGATGGTCACCCTGCGCTTCCCCGACCAAGAGCGCCAGGAGTGGGGCGTCAACTTCATGCGCAACATCCGCCGCAAGAACGAGCAGGCGTTCTGGGCGGGCATCCCGAAGCCCTACACCCTCACCCGCGTGAGCCTGGCCGGCAGCCTCACCGGGCTGGAGTCGCTCAACCGCGGGATGGACCTGCGCGTCAAGCCGTTCGTCTCCGGGGGCGCGGCGCGCGTATCGGATGCCGGCGTCGTCGAGAACGACGGGCAGCGCGAAGTCGGGTTCGACATCAAGTACGGGGTGTCGGCCGGACTGAACCTGGATCTCACATTCAACACCGACTTCGCCCAGGCGGAGGTCGACGACGAGCAGGTCAACCTGACCCGCTTCGCGCTCTTCTATCCGGAGAAACGCGAGTTTTTCCTGGAGAACGCCGGACAGTTCAACGTCGGCACCAACAGCGCCTTCCAGCGCGTGGCCGACCTGTTCTTCAGCCGGCGCATCGGCCTGTCCGCGACGGGCGATCCCATCCCCATCCTCGGTGGCGCGCGGCTGACCGGTAAGGTGGGTCGCAACAACATCGCCATCATGGACATCCAGACGGACGGCCTTCCCGGCGACCTGGGGCAGGGCATCGGGGGCCGCGACGGCGAGAACTTCTTCGTGGCCCGCTACAGCCGCGACATCATGGCGCGCTCCAAGGTGGGCGCGCTGGTCATCAACAAGCACGTGGGCGACGGCCACTACATCAACCGCACCTTCGCGGCGGACATGACGCTGGCCCCGCACCCGGCCTTCCTCGTCAACAGTTTCATCGCCAAGACCTCGACCACCGGGGTCACCGACGGCCAGCTCGCCGGCTACATTCGCCTCGGCTGGCTGGACGAGGACTGGAACGTCTACGGCGAATACGCGGACTTCCAGGACAACTTCAACCCGGAGGTGGGCTTCCTGCCGCGCAACGGGATCCGCATCAGCAAGATCCACCTGGAGCGCAATCCCCGGCCGGGCCGCTTCGGCGTGCGCGTCTTCGACCCGATGGTGAACATCACCTACACCACCGACCAGAACAATCGGCTGGTGACGCGCCGCATCCACCACATGCTGGGGACGAGGCTCCAGAACGGGGCCTACATCAACATCTGGTACAACGCCAACCTGGAGGTGCTGGACGATCCCTTCCGGGTGCGGCCCGACGTCGTCGTGGCCCCGGGCACCTACCGCTTCGGCGACTGGCGCTTCTCGTTCAACAGCGACCCGTCGCGCCGGCTCTACGGGACCGTCTACTACTCTCCGCAGACCTTCTTCGACGGCGACCGCACCGACTACAGCGCCAGTGCCGGCTTCAGGCTGACCAGCCAACTGGCCGCCGAGGGGGCGTTCACGCGCAACGACGTCCGCCTGCCCGGGGGTGACTTCAGCGCCGACATCGCGTCGTTCCGCGTCGACTACGCGCTCTCCCCGGCGATGACGCTGCGCACCGTGACGCAGTACAACTCGCTCACCGACCAGTGGAGCACCGCGGCGCGCCTGAACTACATCTACCGGCCGGGGAGCGACATCTACATCGTCTACGACGAGCTGCGCCGGAACGACTACGACGAGTTCGGCCGGTACAACGAGTTCGCGTCCTTCCGCGAGCGGCAGCTGATCGTCAAGGTCACGTACCTGTTTTCGCGGTAGGCGCGTCTTTTTCCGAGGCCAGCCTCTCGCGCCGGCTCCGGATTCGCCCGCGCTCCTATGCGGGGCTGTCGGCGTGTTCCGCGACCAGGGTGCGCCAGCGCAGTTGCAGCCCGAACCAGAGCAGGGAAGCCACGGCCAGAATCAGGGTGCCGAGCGCCGAGCTCAGGAGCGCGACCTTGATGCCTCCCGCCACCAGCGTCGCCCGGACCTCGCCGGCCAACTCGATGAACTGGAAGGTGATGATGATGCCGACCAGCGTGCCCAGCACGCCGCTGACGGCCGCGAACCCTCCCCAGAACAGGATGGCGTCGATCCAGGCCTTGGCGTGCCGGCCCGGCATGGCGCTGCGCCACACCAGCGCGAGCGACCACAGCGCGAGGGCGACGACCACCAGCAGCGAGAAGGTGAGCGGCCAGCGGATGACGCCGAGGGCTTCGAAGGCTTCCATCGCGGTCATGACGATTCTCCCAGGGATGCGGGTTGGTGTGGAGGCGCGGGGTCGAGCGACCGCGGCGCTCCGGAGCGAGTGTTCGGCAGGGGATGGCCCAGCAGCTCCGCGTGCGCGCCGGAAACGAGTGCGAGCCAGTGTGCCGGAATGAACCAGGCCAGCCCTCCGGCGAGGGCCAGGAGCAGTGAGAACGAGAGCAGGACGCTGCTCGCGGGCAGCCATTCGAGCAGGAGCGATCCGGCCAGTTCGGGCTCGGCCTCCAGAACCCTGGCGAGCCGCAAGAGGTCGGCAAGGGCGCCGAAGATGCCGGTGGCGAGGGTCAGGCCGGACAGGAACAGGATAACGCGGAGGTTCGCTGTCGGATCCTGGTGGTCGCGCTTGACCCACAGCCTGAACGAGAGCGTGGCGATGGCTGCGAAAAGGAGTGTGCCCAGCCCGAGAACCGGCCACAGGAAGGGCGATGCATGACGGAGCCAGTCGGCGCGCAGGAGCAGGAAGGTCTCCGCGAAGAGCACGACCGCGGTAGCGAGGATCAGCGCCGACCGTTCGATGGTTCGCAGGCGGCCGGGGCTGAAGTGGCGGGTGAGCCGGCGGTAGTGGGAGGCGTGCAGCCGATCGAGTTCGCGTAGCGTCGCCCCGTCCGGCACGAGGGCGTCCAGCGCACGGGCGCGAGCCTGCTCCGGCGACACGCCTCGGGCTTCGAGTTCGCCGGAAAGCGCCTCGAGGTCGAACTCGAGTTCGCGCAGGATCCTGAGGCGGTCCGAAATGGGCACCGTCAGATCCCGGTCCAGCCTGCGGAGCGTGGGCTGGAACGCGCTCACGCCGGAACCTCGCGCGCGCGGCGAAGCATCCGCATGAGGCCGGCCAGAATATCCTCAACCCGGTCCGCTTCTCCGCTGAGGTGCCTGCGGCCGGTGTCGGTAAGCGAATAGACCTTCTTCCTCCGGCCTGCCCCGCTCGACCAGCGACCCTGGATGAACCCGTTCGCCTCCATCCGGTGCAGGGTCGGATACAGGGTGCCGTGCCGGAACCGGAAGACTCCGTTGCTGTGCGCCTCCACATCCAGGGCGATCTGGTAGCCGTGCCTGGGCTCCTCCCGCAGGGCGGCGAGGACCAGCAGCTCGTGGATTCCCCGGGCGAAGCCCTGCGCGTCGAATTCCTGGTCGCCGGTGGGGTTTGTCTTGCTCATGGCTGATCTTGTCTCCGGGAATGCGATTCGAGGGTCGGCGCCTCGGCCGGGTCTGATGCGATGGGTCGAACCAGTCGGAAGCCGGTCATGGTTTCGCGCTCGTCCCAGGGGCCCGGGTGGTAGAAGCCCCGGTAGGCAGCCGTTACGGCCCACGAGAAGGATGACCAACTGCTGCCCCGCCTGACAGGCCGTACACAGGCGCCGTCCTGCCACCAGGGAGAATCCTCCGTCCTCGCGGAGCCATCGCCGGGATTCCCTTCATGAGTGGCATTCCAGCAGTCGGCGACCCATTCCGTCACGTTCCCGATTGTGTCGTGGAGCCCGAACGGATTGGCCGGGAACGATCCTGCGGGAGTTGTGTTCCTGAGGTCCCATCGGCCGGGGCAGCCCTCACAGGTCACCATGCCGGCGCCGGGTCCGTTCCCCCAGTAGCGGGTTGTCGTCGTGCCGCCGCGCGCGGCGTATTCCCACTCCGCCTCGCTGGGCAGGCGATAGGCCTGGCCGGTGCGCTCGCCGATCCATGTGACGTACTGGTCGACATCGGGACGGGCGAGGTTGATGGCCGGCCGGTTGCCGCGCCCCCAGCCGTTGTCGCCGGGCACATACGTGCACCCTCCGGCGTCGACGCAGGAATCCCATTCCCCGAACGTCACTTCATGTTTGCCGATGGCGAAGGAGTACGCGATCCGCACCTCGGTGGGCGGTTTCTGCGCCTCCACCAGCCACTCAGGTGGCGGCGGGTTTCCGGGATCCGGCTCCTCGTGCGCGCCTCGTCCCATCACGTATTCGCCCGGAGGCAGCTCGACCATCAGGGGGCATTCCGGGCAGTCGCGGAACTCACGGAATCCGGACGATGTCGGGACCGGCGGGTTCGCGGTCCCACCGCTCTCCATTGCCGGCTCTCTACCGGAATCCGCCGCCTCCCGATCGGAATCCCCATCGGTCAGACGGTAGAGCGATACGATCGTCTCTCCGGTTTCCTCCAGGCGGAGACCCGCGAAGATGGAGTCGGAGATGAAGGCAACGGGAACCCCGGGCAACTCGAACGAGCCCGCGTACCCTCCGGAGGAATCGAGGATGTCGACGATACGGGGCGTCATTCCGTCCGTGCTGCGCGTCACCCACAACCGGCCTCCGGGAGCTGCGACCATACTCAGCACCGGCGAGACCTGCTCCTCGTATCCGACCGCGGCCACGATGTCCTCCGCCTCCAGCCCGAAGCGCCGCATGAACATTCCATAGGGACCGGGGCCGAACTCCGCGCCTCTTACGGCCATCTGCCGCGTAACATCGATGGGGTCCAGGGACCGTCTGATACTCGACACCAACGAGCCGCCGGCTTGCTTGTCGATGCGATAGCCCGGCCCGTTCAGGAAGAAGATGGAGTCCCCCCGGTGCGTCCAGATGACCGAGGGAGCGAGCACCCTGGGCCCCGGAAAGGATCCGCCGCCGAACTCCATGACCGCCAGTTCCATCGGGACCTCGTGCAGCGTCGTCGTGGTTTGTCCTCTCTCGACGACGAGTCGCTGCTCCGTGACCATTCCCGATGCCGACGTGGCGCTCGTCACCGTGGCGAGCCAGTCGCTTCCGACCGCGAATCCCGGACCCCAGTAGACCAGTTCCGGGCGCTGCTCGTTCAGGAGATCGCCCTCGCTCGACCAGCGATTCAGGATCTGCCGGCCGGTGTCCCACACCGTGAGAGCCCCGTACGGGTCGATGGACACGGCGGCGGGATTGCGAAACTCTCCGGGTCCGTCCCCCTCGCGTCCGTAGCTGCCCGCATAGGCTCCTGAAGCGTCGAAGGCCACGACTCTTTCCCCTGTCCAGTCCGCCACGTAGATCCGGCCTGTCATCGGATCCGCGGCCACCCCCCACGGAACCGCCGTGAGCGCGCTGTCGGGAGGGATGAGATCGACCGTTCGCACGGCTCGGATGCCGAGCATTTCGTCGGGGCCCTGATTGTCGATGATGGTCACGCCCGCGGAATCGCGCGCAGGCGCAGGTTGGGTGTCGCGGCCCTCCGGGTCGCACGAACTGGTCAACACCAGCAATACCGCGATCCATGGAGTGCCGTTTTGCGATGAGCGGCGCTGCATGGCGCCGCATGGCCGGATGAAAAGCGAACGCTTGCGCATTTCCGAAGCCTCCTCCCGGGGGACAACATATCGACATCCGTCATATCCGACAACATTATATCGATCATCGATATATCATCGCAAGAACCGGTCAGCTTCTTCGGAAGGGATACGACGGTGCCTGTCGGCCGGTCCTGCAGCTTTCAGGAAACGTGAAAACCCGCCGAGCAGTCGGGATGTTGCCGGCGGGTTTGTCCGCGTCAGGAGGTCATGGCGGTCAGTTCGATGTCACGGTTGACGCTGAGGCCGCATACGGAGCCGGTGATCGTCGCCGTCGGGATGGCGCCGCTGAGGGCGGCATCGACCATCGAGATTTCGGAGGTGATGGTGTTGTCGAGATCGCAGCTGCCCGACCTGGTCCCGCTCGTCCAGCTGAACGAGCCGGAAGAGGTGATGTTGATGGAAAAGCTGAAGTCTTCCAGTACAAGGATGACCGAGCCCGTCTGAGCCAGACCCGGATCGCTGTCCAGGACAAAGGTGGCGCCACTGCCGGTGAACGTGCAGCCGCTGGGGGTCAGGGTGCCCGACAGCTCCACCTCCAGGGAACCCCGGGCCTCGTCTATGGAGATCGTCGCACTTCCCGAGAACCCGGCTTCGCCGCCTTCGGTGCAGGGAGTGGCGGCCTCCAGGGGAAGGGGCGCTCCAGGCGGAACGAGCGTGAGCATTTCCGGATCCGCCTGGAGGAGTATTCCCCCGTACGCCAGAAGGCTTCCGCCGTACAGCCCCTGCACGAGGGCGTTGGCTTCGTCCTGGGTCATCCGGTCTTCTTCCGGCTCCGTGGAACTCTCGCAGGCCGTCAGCGCGAGGGTGGTCGGGACGAGCAGCAGAAAGAGGAGGAGTCTGAGGGATATCGGCTGACGATTTTTCTTTGAGGACATTGTCCGAAGCTCCTGAGAATGGGATTGGCGGCGTTCCCTCCACGGTAGTCGGATACGCGAAGAAGAGAACGAACCCTGCCGCACGTCATCCTACCCTTTCCGGGATGGGATGGTTCGGACGCGCGTTTCCGTCCTGCTGATGCTGCTTTTCGCGCCATTTTGCATGTTTTGAAGCGCTTGAGAGCGGGAACCGTCATTTGACACTTACGGTTTCTGTTCGGTATCTTGTCGGCCCATGTCTCACGTGCCGAAGACGAAGCGGCGAGCGCTGGAAGCGCTGCGCCGGGAGATCCGCCGGATCGAGATTCCGGGCGAAGCCGGGGCGGCGTGCCTGTCGCTGGGCATCCCGGAAATCGATGGCGCCCTGCCCGGCGGCGGGCTGCGCGCGGGGTGCATCCATGAGATCGCCGGGGACGAGGCCGCGACCGGTTTCTGCGCCGTCCTCCTGGCCCGTGCCGGCAGGGCCCCGGGGCCGCTCCTGTGGCTGGCGCGCGGAGATGACCTCTATCTGCCGGGACTGGTCCGGTACGGGATCGAACCGGGGCGGTTGCTGGTCGCTTCGGGGCTGCGGCGGCGGGCCGACATGCTGTGGGCCATGGAGGAGGCGCTGCGCTGCCGGGCCCTGAGGGGGGTCGTGGCGGAGGTGGACGCTCTCGACCGGGCGGCCTCCCGGCGCCTGATGCTCGCGGCCGAAGGCTCGGGCGTGCCCGGGCTGGTGCTGTGGCCTGAAGCCGGGAGAGGGGGAGCGGGACGGGTCAGGGTACCCACGGCCGACAGCCGGTGGCGGGTCACCACCGTTCCGGGCGCCGGGATGGCCCGGTGGCGCGTGGAGGTGATGCACTGCCGGGGCGGGAGACCGGGGTGCTGGGTGGTGGGGATGGCTTCTTCCGGCCGTCCGCATTGCCCCGAGCGAGCCTCGCGGGGAATGGCCGTCCGTGACCTTTCGCGCCGCGCCGGCTGACCCGATCCGGAACCATGGGCGTCCTTTCCATCCCCCGTCGCATCATTGCCGCCTGGTTTCCCTGGTGGCCGGTGGAGAGGCTTGCCTGGCGCTGCCCCGAGGTGCACACCCGGGCCTTTGCGACCATCGGCGAGCAGCGGGGCCGGCTGGTGATCGAGGCGGTCAACCCGCGTGCGGCGGGGGCGGGACTGGCGCCGGGCATGCCCCTGGCCGACGGGCGGGCCATCGTACCCGACGTGATCGTCCACCCCGCCGACCCGGCCGCCGACACCCATGCGCTGAAGCGGCTGGCCCGGTGGGCGGACGGCTTCACCCCCCGGGTCACGCCGGCCGGCGCGGACGGGCTCTTCCTCGATGTCGGGGGGTGCACGCATCTCCATGGCGGCGAGGAGGCGCTGCTGGCGGCGCTGGGGGCGGGGTTGGGGGGGCTGGGGCTCACCTCGCGGCTGGCGCTGGCCGGCACGCCCGGGGCGGCCTGGGCGCTGGCCCGCCACGGCGAGGAGTCCGGGGCCATCGTGACTCGGTCCGCGGATCCGGACGAAGTGAAGGAGGCGCTGGCCGGGCTCCCCGTCGCCGCCCTGCGGCTCGAAGCCGATATCGTGGAAGCCCTGGTCTCCTTCGGCCTGGACAGGATCGGAACCCTCTACCCTTTCGACCCCGGGGCGCTGGCGAAGAGGTTCGGCCCCGCCCCGCGCCGCCGCCTGGAGCAGGCCCTCGGCTTCGTTGAAGAGCCGGTCGTCTCTCTTCCGCCTCCGCTTCCGCGCGAGGTCCGCCGTGCCTTTGCGGAGCCGATCTCGACAGTGGACGCCATCCACGCGGCGGTGGAAGCCCTGCTGGGGGATCTGTGCCGGAACCTGAGCCGGGCAGGCGAGGGCGTGCGGCGCATGCGGCTCGTCAGCCGCCGAGGGGATGGAGCGCGTTCCGTTCTGGTAGCGGGCACCAGCCGGCCTCTGCGCCGCTCAAGGCTCCTCATTAACCTGCTCTCCGGGAAGCTGGAGCGGATCGACCCGGGTTTCGGCATCGAGGAGATGGTGCTGTCCGCCGAGGTGGTCGAGGTCGTCGAAGAGGAGCAGGAGGACTGGTTCGCGCGGGCCGGAACGGGGGCGGTGGACCGCGGCGGATGGATCGGAGGAGAGGGTGGGACGGATCGCGAGGAGCTGGCCGCCCTTCTCGACCGGCTGGGAAACCGCTTCGGCTTCGGAAACATCGCCTGTCCGGTCCCGCGCCAGAGCTGGCTGCCCGAGCGCGCGGTCGAACTGCGTGAACCTTTGGCCGCGCGGCAGGTTTCCCCCCCGGGCTGGCCGGAAGGACGGCATCGGCCGGTGCGCCTGCTGTCTCCCCCGGAACGGGTGGAGGTCGTCGCCCGCGAATCCGGCGGGATGGCGCCAACGGGCGCACCGGTCTTCTTCCGATGGCGCGGGCGGCGGTACCGGCTGCGCGTGGCCGAGGGGCCCGAGCGGCTGGAGTGTGAATGGTGGCTGGGGGACGCCCCTTCCCGCGACTACTACCTGGCCGGAGATGAGGAAGGCCGGCGCTACTGGCTCTATTGTGAACGCCCCGGCGGCAGCTCCGGTTCTCCGCCGCGCTGGTTCCTGCACGGGTTCTTCGCGTGAGCGCAGCCGGGGGCGATCCCGCGGCGCGCCTCCCCGGCGGTCGCGTCGGGGAAAGCTCGACGGCCCGGGAGGGCGGCTACGCGGAACTCCAGGTCACCAGCAACTTCTCGTTCCTGCGCGGCGCCTCCCAGCCCGAGGAACTGGTGGAGCGGGCGCATGCCCTGGGCTACCGCGCCCTGGCGCTCACCGACCGCAACACCCTGGCGGGAGTCGTGCGCGCCCATCACGCCGCCCGCGAGACGGAGCTGCGCTTCATCTCCGGAGCCCGCCTCGACCTCGAGGACGGGCCGTCCCTGCTCTGCCTGCCCGTCTCCAGGAAGGGCTACGGCCGCCTGGCCCGCCTGATCACCCGGGGGCGCAGGCGCGCCCCCAAGGGGGAGTGCCGGCTCGTGCGCGGAGATGTCGTGGAGGCTGCCGGAGAGCAGATCTTCGTCGCCCTGCCGCCGGAGGTGCCCGGTCCCGGTTTCGCCGAACGGCTGCGGTGGTACCGGGAGCGGCTGGACACACCTCTCTATCTGGCCGCCACCTACAGCCACCGGGGCAACGACGTCCGCCGCCTGGCCGCTCTCGCATCCCTCTCGGAGACCGGGCGCGTGCCCCTGGTCGCGACCGGCGACGTGCACCAGCACATCCCCGAGCGGCGTCGGCTCCACGACCTGCTCACCTGCATCCGCGAGCGCTGCACCATCGACACCGCCGGCTGGCGCCTGGCGGCCAACGCCGAGCGTCATCTCAAGTCCCCCGCGGAAATGGCCGCGCTCTTCCGCGATCATCCCCGCGCCCTGGCCAATGCAGTGGAGATCGCCGAACGCTGCCGCTTCTCTCTCGGAGAGCTGCGCTACGAATACCCCGAGGAGGTGGTCGGCGAAGGCCGCACGCCCCAGCGGGAGCTGGAGATTCTGACCTGGGAGGGCGCGGCCCGGCGCTATCCCGGGGGCATCCCCTCCAGAGTGCGGGCGACCCTCGAGCACGAGCTGGCGCTCATCGGCGAGCTGGAATACGCCCCCTATTTCCTGACCGTGGCCGACATCGTCCGGACCGCCCGCGGCATGGGCATCCTGTGCCAGGGACGTGGCTCGGCCGCCAACTCGGCGGTGTGCTACTGCCTGGAGATCACCTCGGTCGATCCGTACCGAATCGACCTGCTGTTCGAGCGCTTCATCTCCGCCGAGCGAAACGAAGTGCCCGACATCGACGTGGACTTCGAGCACGAGCGCCGCGAGGAGGTCATCCAGTACATCGACCGCAAGTACGGCCGCGAGCGGGCCGGGCTGGCCGCGACGGTGGTGACCTACCGCGTGCGCAGCGCGTTGCGCGACACCGGCAGGGCCATGGGGCTGAGCAAGGATACGGTCGACCGGCTGCTCTCCATGGCTTCGGTCTGGTCGAAGCCGGTGGACGGGGAACGCGCCCGGGAGGAAGGTTTCGACCCGAAGGACCGGCGGCTGCGCCTGACCCTGGAGCTGGCCCGCGAACTCCAGGGCTTCCCCCGCCATCTGTCCCAGCACACGGGCGGGTTCGTCATTTCCCGCGGGCCGCTGTGCGAGATCGTTCCCATCGAGAACGCCGCCATGGAGGACCGCACGGTGATCGAGTGGAACAAGGACGATCTGGAGGCGCTGGGGCTCATCAAGGTGGATGTGCTGGGGCTCGGCATGCTCTCCTGCATCCGGCGCTCCTTCGAGTTGCTCGAAGCGCACTACGGTGTCCGCCACACCCTGGGGGACGTGCCCGCGGAGGATCCGGGGGTCTACCGGATGATCCAGCGGGCGGACACGATCGGCGTGTTCCAGATCGAGAGCCGGGCGCAGATGGCGATGCTCCCCCGGCTGAAGCCGGCCACCTTCTACGACCTGGTCATCGAAGTGGCGATCGTGCGTCCGGGGCCCATCCAGGGGGACATGGTCCACCCCTACCTGCGCCGGCGCAGAGGCGTGGAGCCGGTGCAATACCCTTCGGAGGATCTGCGCGAGGTGCTGGGGAAGACGCTGGGCGTCCCCCTCTTCCAGGAACAGGCGATGAAGATCGCCATCGTCGGGGCCGGCTTCAGCCCGGCCGAGGCGGACCGGCTGCGCCGGGCCATGGCCAGCTTCCGCAACTACGGCACCATCCATCGCTTCCGCGACAAGTTCGTGGATGGGATGGTGGGGAAAGGGTATGAGCCGGAGTTCGCCGAGCGCTGCTTCAAGCAAATCGAGGGGTTCGGCGACTACGGCTTCCCGGAGAGCCACGCGGCCAGTTTCGCGCTCCTGGTCTACATCTCCTCGTGGCTCAAGCACCACTGCCCGGAGGTCTTCGCCTGCGCCCTCCTCAACAGCCAGCCCATGGGCTTCTACGCGCCCGCACAGATCGTGGGCGATGCGCGCAGGCACGGGGTGGAGGTGCGCCCGGTGGATGTCAACCACTCCGAGTGGGACTGCACCCTGGAACCGGTGGGGGAGCATGCGCCGGGGCGGGATGGATCGCTCCCAAGACCGCGCATGGCCTTGAGGCTGGGACTGCGCCAGATCCGCGGTCTGAGGGAGGAGGACGCCACCCGCATCGTGACGGCCCGGGAGGAAGGGTATCGCTCCCCGGCCGACCTGCGGGGGCGGGCAGCGATCCGTCCGGCCGTCCTGACGCGCCTGGCCAGGGCGGATGCCTTCACCTCCATCGGGCTGGACCGCCGCCAGGCCGCCTGGGCGATCCGTTCGCTGGACCAGGTGGAACCGCTGCCCCTCTTCGATCCGCCCGGAGAGGCGGAGCCGCTTCGTCCGGAACCGGCCCTGCCCGCCATGTCCGCCGGCGAGCAGGTCGTGGCCGACTACCGTGCCACCGGACTGTCCCTCAAGCAGCACCCCACCGCCCTGCTGAGGGAACGGCTGGCCGACCGGGGGGTGTGCCCGGCCAGCCACCTGGAGAAAGTCCCCGCCGGGACGCGCGTCACCGTCGCCGGCATCGTGCTGTGCCGCCAGCGGCCGGGCACGGCGGGCAGGATCGTGTTCGTGACCCTGGAGGACGAGACCGGATCCTCCAACCTGGTGGTGTTTCCCTCGGTCCAGGAACGTTGCCGCCGCGCCCTGCTCACCGCGCGGCTGATGGTCTGCCGCGGCCGGCTGGAGAAGGAACAGGGCGTGATCCATGTGATCGCCGACCGCATCGACTCCCTCAACGACTGGCTGGACGGCCTGGCGGGAAGGCCGGGAGCGATTTCGGGGGGTGCATTCGTGGCCAGAGGACGATTCTTCCACTAGCGACACAACAAAACCGGGTCCTGACCTGTCAGAGAGTCAGGAGGTAGACCTGTCAGGATCGGCGGTGTTACATTGCCTGACTTGCTGTTTCTGGGCCAGCCCATCGCCGTTTGTAGACCCCACCCCCGGTAGGCGCGCACTGGATGTTCTCATCCTCTCGTGGTCTGGATTCCTTCGATCAGTATCTTCAGGATGTAGAGAAGTACCCGCTCATCCGGGATCCCGAAGAAGAGCGCGAACTGGCCCGGCGTGCCCGGACGGGGGACATAGAAGCGGCCGAGCGGCTGGTGACCGCCAACCTTCGCTTCGTCATTTCCTACGTCAAGAAGTACCAGGGCCGTGGCCTCGGCCTGGCCGAACTGGTGTGCATCGGCAACGAGGGCCTGCTGAAGGCGGTCAAGAAGTTCGATCCCGACAAGGGGGTCAAGTTCATCAGCTACGCGGTCTGGTGGATCCGGCAGACCGTCCTGCAGGCGCTGGCCGAACAGACCCGTTCGGTGCGCATCCCGCTCAACCAGAACTCCAACCTCGCCAAGCTGGCGCGCACCGACACCGCGCTGACCCAGGAGCTGGGCCGCTCTCCCACCGATCAGGAGATCGCCAAGGAAATGCAGGAGCCTGTCGAGACCATCCGCGCGCTGCGCCGGGTGGCCGCGACCGAACTCAGCCTGGACGCCCCCATCGACCGTCGCGACCGGGACAGCTCGAGCTTCGGCGAACGCTTTGCCGGTGTCGAAGCCGCGGACATCGAACTGGATGTGGAGGCGCTGGCCCGCCGCGCCTTCATGGAGGACATGTTCGAGAAGTATCTGACGGAACGCGAACGCAAGATTCTCTACCTCTACTACGGTCTGGACGACGGCGAGGAGCGCACGCTCGAGGAGATCGGCGTGCTTCTGGGGGTCACGCGCGAACGGATTCGCCAGATTCGCAACCGCGCATTCGAAAAGCTGCGCGACAGCCCGCACGGGGATTCGCTGTCCGGTTTCTGGAGCGCGAACTGACCCGGTTTTCGGTTCAGGACATTCTGCTCGCCCTCGCCATCGGCGTTTCCTTCGCCCTCGCCACCGGCGTATCTCCCGCCTCGGCACAACAGGCTTCCTCCTGGGACGATCTCCGGGCGCTGGAGCTCGTCGAGCGCGGGACCGCCACCCGGCAGGCCGCCGCCATGGACGGCCTTCGCGCGTATACGGCGGACGCACGCGGCTACGTCTACTTTTTTCTCGACCGTCAGGCGGGCGAGCAACGCAACCTGGTCAAGACCGACCAGCTCGCGGTGCGGGTGTACTGGAAGGCGCCCGGCCTGACCAGGCAGCACATTCTCGGTCGCCGCGACGACCGGCGGATGCCTACCAGCATCCGCTACCACCTCGACCACCTGGCCATCATCCAGGAGAACTTCGGCGACGTGATCCGGATCGGGGACGGGGACGAGGTGTCGTCGGTTCTCCATCCCCTCGCTCCGGGCGCGGCCGCCCGCTACGAGTACCTGCTGGCCGACTCGATCACGGTCGCCTTCGCGGACGGCCTCGACCCCGTCCGGGTGTACGAGGTGCAGGTGCGGCCGCGCGATCCGGACCAGCCCGGCTTCGTGGGCACCCTCTTTCTCGATCAGGAGACGGCGGCGGTCGTGCGCATGAACTTCACGTTCACGCCCGCGTCCTACGTCGACCGGCAGCTCGACTACATCCGTGTATCGCTGGAAAACGCCCTCTGGGATGGCCGGTACTGGCTCCCGGATCGGCAGACCCTCGAGATCCGGCGGAAAATCCCGTTCCTCGATCTTCCGGTGGGCAGCGTCATTCGGAGCCGCTGGGAAATCGGCGGCTACAACTTCGAGGACGATCTCCCCGACCTGTTCTTCCTGGGGCCGCAGATCGTGCGCAACCCCGACCCGATGCTGGCCTTCCCCTTCGAGCGCGATCTCTACGCCCAGGTCGACGAGGAGGGGCTCGCCCCCACCGCCGAACTGATCGACATCGAAGCCGAGGCGACCCGGCTGGTGCGCGGCCGATACCTGAGCGGCCTCGGCCGCCTCCGTCTCGCGATGCCGCCCCTCTCCGAAACGGTGCGCTACAACCGCGCCGAAGGCTGGGTTACCCAGGGCGGCTTCAACCTTCGCGCGACCAACCGCCTGCACGTCGGAACCCTGCTGGGCTACGCCCACGCCGGAGACCGTCCCCTGGGTCGCGTGAGCGCCGTGTTCGAGGAGCCGGACCGCGAGCGGCCGAGCACCGTCGGGCTGGATTTCTTTCTGCGCGAGCCGCGCGACATCGGGCCGGTGCCCGGGTCCAGCCGGATCATGAACACTCTCTCCTCGCTGCTCCGCCAGACCGACTGGACGGACCCCTACTTCGCATCGGGCGCCCGTGCCCGCGCAGCCCGCTCGTTCGGCGCGGTCTCGGCGCACGCCGAGGTGCGCTACGAACGACATCACGGCGCGGGCGTCGTCTCCGGCGGGGAGCCAGGCGGCTGGCGTCCGGTGCGGGCCATCGACGAAGGCGACCTGACCGCCGTTCGGCTGTCCGCGTCGCTCGGCTCTCCCGACCGCCTGTTCGGGGAAGCGGGCGCCGCCTGGGCCACCTTCGACGGTGCCCACTACCGGGAGGCGTCCCTGCGTCTCGCCGCCGGCCGCCGCTGGCTCGAGCACGGCGTGGAACTCCGCTCGACCCTGGACGCCGCTGCCGTGTCCGAGGGCGCGCCGTCGCAGTCGCTCTACCTCCTGGGAGGCCGCGAGACCCTTCCCGGATACGACTACCGCTCCCTGGCCGGCGACGCCTTCTGGCTGCTCCGGGTCGAAGGCTCCCGCCAACTCCTCGGTCCATGGCTGCGGCTCCGCGGCGTGGGCGCGGCCGGACGCACCCGGCTCGCCTCCGCGGAGGTTCCGGAATCGTGGGACGCCCGCCCATCCCGGATCACCCGCTTCTCCGCCGGGCTTGGGCTCGCCCTCGGCTGGGATCTCGTCCAGGTCGATGTGGTGCGCGGCCTGAACGGCGGTTCCTGGGAGATCGTTCTCGACCTCAACCGGCGCTTCCGCGACCTCTTCTAGGATTCCGGGGATGAATCCGCGCAGGTACCGGAGCGGCGTGGCGCCGAGCCCACAGGGTGCCTTGAGGGCTGCTAGTCGTCGCTCCGCTGCGAGAGCAACACCAGCTCGCGCGCGCTCACGTCGGCTGTGGGAATGGTGACGCCGTCCCGCTCATAGGAGTCGTATTCGAGCCGGCCCTCCACATACACCCGGTCTCCCTTCCGCACGTAGTCCTCGACGAACTGAGCCGTCCTGTTCCACACCGTGATGCGGTGCCAGTCCGTCCGCTCCTCCACGTCGTTCGGCCCGCGGCGGATCCGCTGGTTGGTGGCGAGCGAAAAGTGCGCCACCTTCTTGCGTCCCTGGGTCTCGTGGACGTCCGGATCCCGCCCGACGTTCCCGATCAGGATTACCTTGTTGACCGACCGGCTCATCGGCGTCTCTCCTTCCTTTGCGCGTGAAACTGGATTCCTCCCGACAACTCTCACGTTCGCGGGGAAATCCGGGCGAAGGAATGACAGGATGAGCCGATCGAGGCCCCGGTCCGGCAGGGGTCAGCCCTTGCACTCGAACCAGCTTTCGCCGGCTCCGGTATCCACGACCAGCGGCACCTCGAGCGCGGCCGCGTTCTCCATGTGCGACACGACCATGTCGCGCACCGTTTCCAGCTCTGCGGCGGGCGTCTCGAGCACCAGCTCGTCGTGCACCTGGAGGAGCATCATCGCCCCCGAGCCGGCTTCCTCCAGAGCCTGCTGAACCTCGATCATCGCCTTCTTGATGACATCCGCGGCCGTACCCTGGATGGGCGTGTTGCGCGCGATGCGCTCCCCGTGCGCGCGGATGTTCCAGTTGCGCGAGGCCAGCTCGGGCACGTAGCGCCGCCGCCGCGCGAGCGTCTCGACGTAGCCCCGTTCCTTCGCCAGCGAGACCTGCTCGTCGAGGAAGGCGCGCACTCCGCTGAAACGCTCGAAGTACTGGTCGATGAAGCGCCGCGCCTCATTCTGGGGAATGCCCAGCTGCCGCCCCAGGGAAAAGGCTCCCTGCCCGTACAGGGTGGCGAAGTTGATGGTCTTGGCCTGGTCGCGCATGCGCGGGCTCACTTCGTCCACGGGCACGTCGAAGATTACGGCGGCGGTCTGGCGGTGGATGTCGCTGGCTTCGCGGAACGCGGTCACGAACGCGGGATCGCCCGAGAAGTGCGCCAGGATGCGCAACTCGATCTGCGAGTAGTCCGCGGTCAGCAGCACATGTCCCGGGGCGGCGACGAAGCCCTTGCGGATCTCCCGCCCGAGCCGGGTGCGGATGGGGATGTTCTGCAGGTTGGGGTTGCTGGAAGACAGCCGGCCGGTCGCCGCCACCGCCTGGTTGAAATGCGTATGGATGCGCCCGGTGCGCGGATGGGCGAGACCGGGGAGGGCGTCGATGTAGGTGCTGCGCAGCTTCTCCATGCGGCGGTACTTCATCAGCAGGCGCGGCACCCTGTGGCCCTGGGCCTCGAGTTCCTCCAGCACCGAAGCGGCCGTCGAGGGCCCGGTCTTGGTCTTGCGGATGACCGGGAGCCCCAGATCCTCGAAGAGCACGGTTCGCAGCTGGGGCGTCGAATTGAGATTGAACTCGGATCCCGCCTCCCTGAAAATCTCTTCCTGCACCAGTCCGAGCTCGTACTCCAGCTGGCGGCTCATCTCGCTGAAGAAGAGCGGATCGATGCGGACGCCGTTTCGCTCCATGCGCGCCAGCACCGGCACCAGGCGCATCTCCACATCCCGAAACAGTCCGTCCAGAGCGTGTCCCTGGAGTCTGGGCCGGAAGTGCTCGCGCAGGCGGCCCGCGCAGTCGGCGCCTTCGCAGGCATAACGGAGGACCTGATCGGGCCTGAGCCGGGTCAGCGGCACCTCCTTCTTCCCCGTGCCGACGAGCTCCTTGAGCGGGGTGGTCTCGAGGCCGAGCCTGTTTGCCGCCAGGGTCTCCAGTTCGTGGCCCCGAAGCTCGGGTTCGAGAAGATACGAGGCCACCATGGTGTCGAAGCAGGACCCCGCGAGTGCGATGTCGACCTCGGCCAGCGCAACCATCCCGTGTTTCAGATCGTGCCCGGTCTTGGCCACCCCCGCGTCCTCGAGCAGATCGCGAAGCGGAGCCATGGCAGGGGAATCGAGCCCGGGCAGATTATTCACCGATGCCGCGGACTCCGCCAGCGCCCCCATCTCCAGGCCGAGCGCGGCCTCGTGGGCCAGAGGGAGGTAGCGGGCCACGCCCGGCCGGCTCGAGAGGGCGATTCCTGCGATGGGTCCCCGCATGGGATCGGGAGATGCCGTGAGTACGGCGACCGCGACTTCATCCTGCGCGCGCGCTTCCCGGACCACCTCGTCGACCCCGGCGCCGTCCAGCACCAGCTGGTAGTCGATGTCCTCCTCCCTGGATGCGGTCCCCGCGGCTCCCGGCGAACTCGCGAAGCGCTCCAGCAGGGTGTGAAACTCGAGTTCCAGCAGCAGCTCGCGCATCCGCTCGCGGTCCGGAGCGCGCACGGCCAGAGCGTCGAGATCGAGGTTCACATCGACGTCGGTGAGCATCGTCACCAGCTGCCTCGAAAGCCGGATCTGGTCCGCGTGGTTGAGCAGCGATTCGCGGGGACGCTTGGCCCGCACATCTTCCGCGTGCGCGAGAATCCCGTCCAGATCTCCATATTGCTCGATGAGCCTGACCGCCGTCTTGGGCCCGATGCCCGGCGCTCCGGGCACGTTGTCCGAGGAGTCTCCGATCAGCGCCAGGTAATCGATGATGCGATCGGGAGGGACCCCGAACCGCCTGCTCGCATTCGACTCGTCGACCCACTCCGCCGAAGTGCCGGCGCGTCCCCCGCGCGCGGGCCGGAACAGGCGCAGGCCCGGGCGCAGCAACTGGTAGAAATCCTTGTCCCCCGAGACGATGACGGCCTCGATATCCTCCTCGTGCGCGAGGGCGCGCCGCGCCAGCGACGCGATCACGTCGTCCGCCTCGAATCCCTCGACTTCGACCACGGGATGGTGGAGGGCATCCAGCAGCGACCGGATGCGCCCCAGGCTTTCGCGCAGATCCTCGGGCATCTTCTCGCGCGTTGCCTTGTACTCGGGATAGAGCTTCTTGCGCTGACTCGAGCCGGCGTCGAAGACCACCGCGAGATAATCGGGCGCAAACTCTTCCCGGATCCGGATCAGGTAGTTGAGGAAGCCCCACTCCGCGGACGTGTTCTCGCCCCTGGAGTTGGTGAGAGGCCGGTTGGCGAAGGCGAAGAACGACTGGTAGATGAGCGCGTAGGCGTCGATCAGGAAGAGGGTGGGCGGGTTCATGGCCCGATGCCGCGGTTCACGAGTCGTCGCCGTAGAGCCAGCGATAGATCCGCAGGTTGCGTTCGACGCTCTTCACGTAGTTGCGCGTTTCGAAGAAGGGAATCCGCTCGGTGAAGCGCTGGAGGTCGGACGCTTCCGGAAGGCGGCGCCAGCGGTTGGCGCGGGAAGGACCCGCGTTGTAGGCCGACAGCACCAGGGGCAGTTGGCCGTCATAGCGCGCGAGCATCTGTGCGAGGTAGCGCGAACCCAGGCGCAGGTTGACATCGGCGACCCTCAGCGCCGTAGCCGAAAAGGGGTTCGGTCCTCCCCGGCGCGCGAGTTCGCGTCCGGTCGCGGGCATCACCTGCATGAGCCCGACCGCCCCCGCGCTGGACACGATTTCCACGTCGAAGGCGGATTCCTGGCGCATCAGGGCGGCCATCAGGAACGGGTCCAGTTCCTGCCTGGCCGCCTCTTCGAAGATGAGGTCCCGATAGGGGAGCGGATAGGCCGCGCGCACGAGCCGCGGCGAGCGGGGATATCCGGCGCTCTGGGCCCGTCCCCCGACGCGGATGCCCTCGATGTACATGCCTTCGGCGATCAGTCCTTCGGCCAGCCGGAGCAGCGCTCCCGGAGACCCTTCGGCCCGCTCCAGCAATCGCGCCGCGATGTCCGCAGCGACCGAGCTCATCCCCGCACGCCTCAGGAGCGCGGCTTCGCGCAGCGGCTCATACATCCAGAAGACGGTGGACTCGTCGAAGGGGAGATCGGGCGCCAGCTCGGGGTCGTGGTCCCCGCCAAGCAGCTCCGCTCCGAGGAAGGCGTAGTAGGAGAGGGGGTCACCCCGGGTAACGAGCGCCACATGCCGGGCAGCGAGCTCGCGGTCGCCCAGCCGAAGGCGGGTCCATGCAGCCCAGTATGCCGCTTCCTGCCAGCGACGCCCCCGGGGGAAGTCGGCGAGGTAGTCCTCGAAGATGGCGGCGGCTTGCTGATGGTCGCCGCCGCCGATGTGGAGCTGGCCGAGGCGCATGCGCGCCAGACCGGCGCGATCCATGGTGGGCGCCATCGACGCGGTTTGCCCGTATCCCTCCATGGCCCGGGAGAGCCGGCCCGCGTCGTGGTCCGCGTCTGCGCGGAAGAAGATGAAGTCGACCGCTTCGCGGCTTCCCGGGAAGCGCTCCACCATCTGCTCCTGCGCCGCCTCCGCCGCTCCTCCCGCACCGAGCCGCCGCTGCACCCGGGCCAGGTTGTCGAGGGCCGGTGCGCCCACCTCCGGGTCCTCGCTGCCGGCGAGGCTGCTGAACTCGTCCCTGGCTTCCGAAAGCCGCCCCGAGCCCGCCATCAGGCGCGCGCGCGCCAGACGCAGGGTGGCCGGGGGAGCGGTGGAGGTTTCCTCGACGTAGCGATCGTAGACCTCGAGGGCGAGTCCGGTCTCGCCTCCGCGCTGGAGGACGCGTCCCAGTGCCGGGAGTTCGTCGGTCGAAGCGGTGCCCGACTCGGCCAGGGCGGTGGCGGCGACGGTGGCGGCACGGCCCCGGTCGACGGCGTCCAGCACGCTGCCAAAGGCGGCGAGAGCGCCTTCCCGGTCGCCGCGCGCCTGCCGCAGTTCGCCCAGCATGGCCCATCCCCGCGCCCGGCGCCCGTCGTCCGAGATCGAGGCGACGGTCTGGTCGAGGAAGGTCTCGGCGGCGGCGCTGTCGGCGACGGTCAGATAGGCGTCGGAACGCAGCAGCCAGGTTCGTTCCCGGATCTCGTCGTCGGTGACGCCCACGCTCGCCAGACGAACGCCGGCCGTGTCGCCCAGCGGGGCGAGAATCTCCGCGATCTCCAACCGCAAGCGGCTATCGAAGAAGTCCGTGCGGCCCGTGGCGATCGCTTCCAGCGTCCCGAGCGCGTCTCCGGAACGGTTCAGGCGGGCTCGAATCCGGACGAGGCGCAGGACGGCTTCCTCGTCGCGGTTTCCGCCGGCCAGGTAGGCGCCCAGGGCCTGTCCCGCGGCTGCCCAGTCTTCCTCGGCTTCGGCCGCCAGGCCGAGGAGGAGCCATCCTTCCCCGGCATTCACCTCGTCCAGCCACTCGGCGTCTGCCAGCAGCTCGCTCACCTCCGTCCAGTTCCGCCAGCCCGCCTCGGCCCGGGCCAGCTCCAGGATGGCGGCGGGCTCGGGGGAATCGGTTGCGGCGAGCGCCTCCCTCAGCGCGACCGCCGTCTGCCAGGGCCGTTCGATCCGGTCGCGGCTCCCCGTTTCCGCGGCCTGGGGGGTCGCTCCGGGCGGCGTCAGGGACGAGGCCGGGGTGGGGGCGGCGATGATCAGGGACGCCGCAGTGGAAAGAACCAGTACTCTCACGGAGGACGGCTTCATCTTCAAACCCCTGGCCTGAAAACGACGAAAGGCCACCCCTTGGGGTGACCTTTCGACTGCGGAATTGCGGTTTCCGGCTATATGGATGCCCTCCCGGTCTCCATCGCGTGGAGCGCGTCGATCATCTTCTGGGCCGACTCTTCCATGTCGATGACCAGGGAGTCGATGCGCGAGACGAAGAAGTTGTGGGCGATGCTCACGGGGATCGCGATCGTGAGGCCGGCGGCGGTCGTCAGGAGCGCCACCTTGATGCCGCCGGCAACCAGCGTCGCCTCGACCTCACCGGCCAGCTCGATGGACTGGAACGCGATGATCATCCCGATCACCGTGCCCAGGAAGCCGAGCAGCGGGGCGATGTTGGTGAGGGTCGCCAGGACCACCAGGCCGCGCTCCAGCCGGCTCAACTCGATGAGCCCCTGGTTCTCGATGGCCTTCATGACCCGGTCGGTGCCTTCCTCGTGCCGCTCGAGGCCGGCGTACAGGATGTTCGCGGCGGGCGAGTTGGACTCGCGGGTGACCTCGATCGCCTCCTGCAGCTGGGCGTCGGCAAGCAGCGCGTCGACCTCGGAGAGGATCTTCTTGGTGCGGCCGCTCTTGGCCATCAGGTCGAAGAACTTCCAGATGATGACGATGATGCCGACGACGATGCAGGCTGCCAGCGGCCAGCGCATGAAACCGGTCTGCTCCCAGATGAAGCCCATCTGTTCGCCGATGGTCTGATCCGGAGCCTCCATCCCGGGAATCTGCAGCAACGCGACGTAAAGGTTGTTGAGTGCGGCCAAGGGAGTGCCCTCCATGAGCTGGTTTCAAGGCAAACGAAATGACTGCCCACAGCGGACAGCCCGCCGAGTCTGCCGGAGCTTATCCTAGCACCGGAGCAGCCAAGATGAAAGCACCTCCGAGATGTGTCAAGGGTTGTCCTGCGCTCGTCCCGGGCAGCAGGCGGCATCGTAACTCTGGAAATGCCCGACACATCGGGGGCGGCACCCGAGCCGGTGCCATTGATGACGATGCCGTCCGTCGTGATCCCGTCTCGGGGAGGCCCTGAAGGCTGGCTCGCCGGAAGTCAGGGTCGATGCCCCGCACCTTCCTGCCCTGCCCGTTGCAGGATCGCGCGGTCCAGCACGGCCCGAACCGGTGGCGACATCCGTCGCAAACGGATGGCGCTCATGAAGCGGAGCGCTCCCGTGCGCACGAATAGCTTGCCGAGGAACTCGTCTGCAAAGCTGCTCGACACGACCGAGATGTCGCCGAAGTCGACGTTCACCGGATGGTTCGGATACATCGCCATCAGATTCTCGAGCTTGGTCCGGGCCAGCTTTCCGGACGATCTCGATCCGACGGAACCGGCTTCCTTGCGTACAACGAAGCGCAGCACGTCTTCGGTTACGGCTTCGTACCGGTTCTCCACGTAGTCGCCCGCTGGATCCGCCCCGGTATCCTGGATGTCAAGCGCCCGCCACAAGGCTTCAGGGTCGGAATAATCGAGGCTGACAACGACCAGCGTTCCCGCGACCGGAGAACTTTCTTCGCGGGCTTCAAGGTCGCGCTGGATGCTCGCATATCCGGAATGAATCACGAAGTCACCCGAGCCCACGGTGGATGCTCGATGTGTTCCAAAAAGGCCGTTGCCCTGCCCGACGTCCTTGTCCCGTGTGATCCCGCGGCGGACGGCCAACTCAAGAGCGCGCAGGTCGGGAATTGCCGCTCTCGTCGTTCTCATACTGGAGGGAACGCCTTGCCCCGCATCGGCCACAGCGAATTCCAACCGTTGTGTATTGGGATAGTGACTCAGCTGCACCAACCCGCCCTGCGCGGAGTCAGAGTGCTGCAGCACGTTGTCGGTAATCTCGTTCACCGCCCACTCGAAGACCGTGAGATTCGAACGCGCAAGTTTGGCCGGAGAGGAGAGGACCGCGTCGAGGATGCGATCGACGATTTCGCGTTGCTCGTCCGGCGACCTGAAGCGGCTCGCGGGCAGGACGGAGGTGGGATGCCAGGCCGACTGGGCGAAACTCTGGGGTGCCGCCAGGTGAGCCCAGTTCGCGTTCGCGAAGAGACGTCGCAGGCTTCCATCTGCAGGGCGAACCAGCGACACATCCACGTCGGACTCGTCGTGGAGCCGGATGCATGCCGCGAGCACGGCCAGCATCGGGCCCGGAAAGGCCGAAGTGGTCGCGGAGAAGTCGAGCGTCACCTCGGGGAAACCCCTTTGGGTCGCATGATGGATGGCCGCGAGCACGCGCCGGAAGGAATCGAGCAGCAGATCGCCGGAGACGCGGACGTGACCCCTGTCCCGGCTGACGTGCAGGTTGCTCGGATTCATGGCGTTAGCGTAAAAGGACATGATCTGTCCCCGGAGGGACGATCCGGTAGCGAAAATCTGATGGTTCCGGGGCGACGGTCAACCGATCCTGAATGTGATTGCCGGGCAGCCCCACCAGGAGCCAGACGCCCTGCGAATAGCGAACGGTCGCGGAGCGTCCCCTCGTTCACCGCCGCAGCGTCCATTCGAGCGACCGATAGTGCCGTTCGAGCGATCTGATCCGCCGCATCGCGGGTTGCGGGAGTTCTCCCTCCGCCATCCCCGTTTCCAGTTCGGCGGCGAGCCCTGCCGCGACCGCCGTCGCGACCTCCCGCCACGATGGCGCGCGGCCGAGCTGTTCGCGCAAGGTCGTGGACGCGGGTACCGCGCCCGCATCGGCCGGCTGTCGGCACAGGTCGCGGGCGAGCTCCTGGGTGCCGTCGATCAGCACGGACCCGTGTTGCAACATGGCTCGGCCGATGCGCGCCTGGGCGCTGCCGGTGAGCTTCCGCCCCCCCGCCACCACCTCCCCGCCGGCGGTCGCGTCGAAGCATGCTCCCGCCCGCGGCGGGCCCGGCGCCACCCCCGCGCCCAACCGGGCGTCCGCCCCGAGGGAGCGCAGCCCGGCGGCCAGGCCGGCATGCACCGCCGTGTAGGCCGCCCGCAACCGCCCGACCGCGGCGACCGGGGCGACCACCGCGTAGGTCAGCTCGGCGTCGTGCAGCACGCCCCGGCCGCCTGTGGGGCGGCGCACCACGTCGATGCCCATCCCTTCCGCGCGCGCGAAGTCATAGACGCCCGCGGCCGGTTCGTTGCGGCCCAGCGAGAGGGTGGGGCGGACCCAGCGGTAGAGGCGCAGCCACCCCGCGTCCGGCTCGACGGTCTCGGCGAGGGCGTGGTCCACCGCCATGTTGGCCGCGCCGTCACGGGGCGGGTCGAAGACCACCGTCCAGCGGAGGCGAGCCATCCGGCGGACCGTCTCGCGCCACCCGGCCGCGCCTGTCCCCTCTCGAGCGGCGGGAGAAAACGCCCCCGCAGGATGCACGACCGTGCTACAGCTCCAGCACGTCCCCGCTGGCCATCACCTCCACCCGCGCGGCATCTCCCACCAGCGCCCGGAACGCCTCCGGGTCCTGCACGATGGGCGGGAAGGTGTTGTAGTGGATCGGCACCACCACCGACGGCTGGATGAAGTCCACCGCGATGGCCGCGTCCTCCGGGCCCATGGTGAAGTTGTCGCCGATCGGCAGCAGGGCCACGTCCACCTGGCCGCGCAGCAGCTTCATGTCCGTCAGCAGCGCGGTGTCGCCCGCGTGATAGACGCGGGTGCCGTCGGCGTCGATGAGCAGCCCGCCCGGGACCGTCGTGTACGCCCCGGTGTTGTCGCCGTGCACCTGTCCGCCGTGCAGCGCCGGCGTCATCTTCACGCGCCCGAAGGGGAAGTTGAATCCGCCGCCGATGTGCATGGGGTGCGCGTTCTCGACCCCCTGGGTCTGGGCGAAGGCCACGATCTCGAAGGTGGACACCAGTGTGGCGCCGGTGGCGTTCGCGAGCGGGATGGCGTCCGCGAAGTGATCGAAGTGCCCGTGCGAGCAGAACACGTAGTCGACATCGCCCAGATCCGCGAGCGACAGGTCGTTGGCGGGGTTTTCCCCGTACCAGGGGTCGATCGAGATGCGCGTGCCGTCGCCCAGCTCGAGCAGGAAGGTAGCGTGTCCGTGATACGTCAGGCTGGCCATGGTCAAACCTCCGAATAGCTCTCCACGGGGGGACAGACGCAGACCAGGTTGCGGTCCCCGAATGCGTTGTTGACCCGACCCACGGAGGGCCAGAATTTCGCCTCTCTCGTCCAGGGAGCCGGAAACGCGGCCTGCTCCCGGCTGTAGGCGTGATTCCACTCGCTGCTCACCACCACCGCCGCCGTGTGCGGGGCGTTCTTGAGCGCGTTGTCCTTGCGGTCGGCAAGTCCCAGCTCGATCTGCTCGATCTCCGCCCGGATCGAGACCAGCGCGTCGCAGAAGCGTTCCAGCTCTTCCCGGGACTCGCTTTCGGTGGGCTCGACCATGATCGTGCCGAACACCGGAAACGACATGGTGGGCGCATGGAAGCCATAGTCCATGAGGCGCTTGGCCACGTCCTCGTCGGTGATCCCGGTCGCCCGCTTGAGCGGCCGCAGATCGAGGATGAACTCGTGCGCCACCCGGCCGCGCGCGCCCTTGTAGAGTACCGGGAAGTGCTTCTCCAGCCGGTTCGCCATGTAGTTGGCGTTCAGGATGGCCACCTCCGTGGCCTTCCTCGTTCCCTCGCGCCCCAGCAGCGCGATGTAGGCCCACGAGATGAGCAGGATGCTCGCGCTCCCCCACGGGGCCGCGGAGACGGCGCCGATCGCCTTTTCGCCTCCGGTGTCAACCAGCGGATGGCCGGGAAGGAAGGGGGCCAGGTGTTCGGCCGCGCAGATGGGCCCCATCCCTGGCCCGCCCCCGCCGTGCGGGATGGCGAACGTCTTGTGCAGGTTGATGTGGCACACGTCCGCGCCGTAGTCGCCGGGCCGCGCCAGCCCCACCTGGGCGTTCAGGTTGGCGCCGTCCAGGTAGACCTGCCCCCCGCGCTCGTGCACGATGTCGCAGGCTTCGCGAATGCGCTCCTCGAAGACCCCGTGCGTGGACGGGTAGGTGACCATGAGCGCGCTCAGGCGGTCGGCGTGCCGGTCCGCCTTGGCGCGCAGATCCTCGACGTCGATGTTGCCTTCCGCGTCGCACTTCACCACCACCACCTTCATCCCCACCATGACCGCGCTGGCCGGATTGGTGCCGTGTGCCGAGGAGGGGATGAGGCATACGTCGCGGTGGGTGTCGCCGCGGTCGTGGTGGTAGGCGCGGATCACCAGCAGGCCGGCGTATTCCCCCTGGGCCCCCGAGTTGGGCTGCAGGGAGGTCGCGGCGAACCCCGTGATCTCGGCCAGCCACCGCTCCAGGTCCGCGACGATGCGCCGGTATCCCGCCGCCTGCTCCGGCGGCGCGAAGGGGTGCATGGCGCCGAACTCCGCCCACGAGACGGGCGTCATCTGCGCGGTGGCGTTCAGCTTCATGGTGCACGAGCCGAGCGGGATCATGCTCGTGGTCAGCGACAGGTCGCGGCTCTCCAGGCGGCGAATGTAGCGGAGCATCTCCGTCTCGGAGTGGTAGCTGTTGAAGACGGGATGATCGAGGAACACGGTCTCCCGGGCGAGCTTCGGGGGCAGGGCCGGAACGTCCGTCTCCCGGGCGAGACCGGCGGCGTCGAACCCGGGCCCGCCCTCGGCCGAGAAGACGGCGAAGAGATCGTCCAGGTCCTCCGGTCCCACGGTCTCGTCCAGCGACACGCCCACGTGCCCGGCGCCCTCGCGCAGGTTGATGCCGCGCGCCCGCGCCCGCTCCACGATCCGGCGCGCGCTCACGCCCGCGGGTTCGATGGTCAGGGTGTCGAAGAAGACGTCGTTGACCACCCGGTGGCCGAGCCTGCGCACGCCCTCCGCCAGCACGCCCGTGAGGTTGCGCACCCGGGTGGCGATGCGGCGCAGTCCTTCCGGCCCGTGGTAGACCGCGTACATGCCCGCCATGACGGCCAGAAGCACCTGGGCCGTACAGATGTTGGAAGTGGCCCGCTCGCGGCGGATGTGCTGCTCCCGGGTCTGCAGCGCCATGCGCAGCGCGGGGTTGCCGTGGGCGTCGATCGAAACGCCGATGATCCGGCCCGGCATCTGGCGGCGCATGTTGTCGCGCGCGGCGATGAAGGCGGCGTGCGGTCCGCCGTAGCCGAGGGGGACGCCCAAGCGCTGGCTGTTGCCCACCGCGATGTCGGCGCCCATCTCCCAGGGGGAGGTGAGCAGGGTGAGCGCGAGCAGGTCGGTCGCCATGACCACCAGTCCCCCGGCCGCGTGTACGGCGTCCGAGAGCGCCCGGTAGTTGCGCACGCTGCCGTCGGTGCCCGGGTACTGGACCAGCGTGCCGAAGACGTTGTCGTCGAGCGCCCAGTCGCGCGGGGACTCCACCACCACCTCGATGCCGAGCGGCTCCGCCCGGGCGCGCACCACCTCGATGGTCTGCGGGTGGCAGTCGGAGGCGACCAGGAAGCGGTTGCGGCCGCGGTCGCGGGTCGACGCCAGGCAGAGCGTCATGGCTTCGGCGGCGGCGGTGGCCTCGTCCAGCAGCGACGCGTTGGCGACCGCGCAGCCCGTGAGATCCCCGACCATGGTCTGGAAATTCAGCAGCGCCTGCAGCCGGCCCTGCGCGATTTCGGCCTGATAGGGAGTGTACTGGGTGTACCAGCCGGGGTTCTCAAGGATGTTACGGAGGATGACGGGCGGGGTGATGGTGCCCGCGTAGCCCATCCCCAGGTAGGAGCGGAACACCTGGTTGTGCGAGGCGATTTCCCGCAGACGACCGATCAGCTCGTGCTCGGAGATCCCCTCGGGAAGATCCAGTTCGCGCTCCAGGCGAATGGATTCGGGCACGGTGTCCGCGACCAGCCCGTCGAGGGACTCGTAGCCCAGCTCCTCCAGCATCGCGCGCACATCCCGGGGCCCGGGACCGAGATGTCGTCTGGGGAACCGGTTCTCGTGCGCGATGTCGGGCATCAGTCGGGGGATCCGCGAAGCGCGGATGCGGTGCTCCTCACCCGTCGATGTGGGACTCGTAGTCCTCGGGGCTCATCAGGCCCTCGAGCGCGTCGTCGTCCTCCGCGCGCAGCTTGATCATCCAGCCGTCCCCGTAGGGGTCGCCGTTAACCAGCGCCGGATCGAGGTCGATGGCCTCGTTGATCTCGACGACCTCGCCCGCGATCGGGCAGTAGAGGTCGCTGACCGCCTTCACCGCCTCGATGACGCCGAACACCTCCATGCGGTCGAAGTGCGTGCCGACTCTGGGCAGCTCCACGTACACGATGTCGCCCAGCTCCCCCTGCGCGTAGTCGGTAATGCCGACGACGTAGACGCTCTCCTCGTCGGTTTCCCCCACATACTCGTGCTCCTCGGTGTAGTAGAGATGCTCGGGGATGTCGGACATGGCTGCTCCGGGCACGGGAGGGGATCGAGGATGGATTTCGGTTCGGGACTATAGAAAGTGCGTTCCTTGCGCGTCAACCCCGATACCCACCCCCCGGCGGAGAAGCCGGATCGGCCCCGGGCTCAGGGTTCCACGCGGGAACGCCGGGCGCCCCCCGGGGGTTGTACGGCGCGCCGCGCGCGCGTGACGTTCGCGCCGCCGCCCCGGGGATCGGGAGGCGGTCCACGGGTCGGCCCATTCTTCGGCTTCCAGCGCAGGAGACGGAGTTTCTCATGCAGGCAGGCTTCCCGGACGGAATGCGCAGCCCCCTGACCTCCCTTGGCGAGGAGGAACGTTTCTTTCAGCAGGCTGTGCGGGACTTCGCGCGGAGCGAGATCGCACCCAGGGTATCCGCCATGGATGAGCAGGAGGCCATGGATCCGGCGCTGATCCGCAAGCTGTTCGAACTCGGCCTCATGGGGGTGGAGATTCCCGAACGCTTCGGGGGAGCGGGCAGCTCGTTCTTCGCGGCGGTGCTCGTCGTCGAGGAACTCTCCGCCGTGGACCCCGCGGTGGCCGTGCTGGTGGACGTGCAGAACACCCTGGTCATCAATGCGCTCCTCCGCTACGGAACCGAGCAGCAGCAGCGCCGCCATCTGCCGCGCCTGGCCTCCGGCACCGTCGGCGCCTACGCGCTTTCGGAGGCGGGAAGCGGGTCCGACGCCTTCGCCCTTCGGTGCGCGGCCGTGCGCGCGGGCGGCGACTGGATCCTGAACGGCCAGAAGCTCTGGATCACCAACGGAGCCGAAGCCGGGCTCTACATCGTCTTCGCCAACGTCGATCCGGCATCGGGTTACCGCGGCATCACCGCGTTTCTGGTGGAGAGGGAGACCCCGGGTCTCTCCGTGGGCAGGAGGGAACGGAAGCTGGGGATTCGGGCGTCGTCTACGACCGAGGTGGTGCTGGACGGCTGCCGGGTCCCCGACGGGAATCTGCTGGGCGAGGTCGGCCTCGGGTACAGGATCGCGATCGCGACGCTCAACGAGGGGCGCATCGGCATCGGAGCCCAGATGGTGGGGCTGGCGCAGGGAGCGCTCGACCACACGCTCCGCTACACGCGGCAGCGGGAGCAGTTCGGCCGCTCGGTCTCCGAGTTTCAGGGGGTTCAGTTTCAGCTCGCGCAGATGGCCACCGACGTGGAGGCGGCGCGCCTGCTGGTGTACAATGCGGCGCGTTTGCGCGACGGCGGGTTCCCCTACATCCGTCAGGCGGCGATGGCCAAGCTCTTCGCATCGCAGGTGGCGCAGAGGGTGGCGTCGGAGTGCGTGGATCTGCACGGTGGATACGGCTTCACCAGCGAGTACCCGGTCGCGAAGTTCTATCGCGACGCCAAGATCGGAACCATTTACGAAGGGACGACCAACATGCAGCTTCAGACCATCGCGAAGCTGTTGCTGCGAGAGGCGGGAGCCTGACAGCGGGCGGATTCTTCCGGGGGCTGCTACCTTCCAGAGGTCGACCCACGACATCGAGGCGAGAACATGTTCGGTCCAGACCTGGTCTTTGTGGCGCTGCCCCTGCTGCTGGGATTCAACGAGATCCTTCTGGCGCTGGGCCTCCTGGTCCTCTTCTTCGGAGGCCGCAAGATTCCCGAGTTCGCCCGCGGGGTGGGCACGGGCATCAAGAACTTCAAGCGCGGCTTGAAGGAGGGGCAGGCGGATGAGTTGCCCCAGCTCCCCGAGGCGCCCGAGGAAGAAATAGCCCGCGAGTCCTGAAGGCCCGTGGACGCACCGCGCCCGGCATTCGAGCGGCGCTGCATCCGCGCCCGACCGCGTCGCTGACCCGCCCCATGCCGGGAGATGTGCCGGCGGAGGCTTCTCCGCTCTCCAACGTCGTGGTCGTGCTGCACGAGCCGCAGAACCTGGTCAACATCGCGGGCACGGTGCGGGCGATGATGAACATGGGGCTCGACCGGCTGCGCCTGGTTCGTCCCGCCGAGTTCGATGCCTGGCGCATCACCGGGATCGCCCACCGCAGCGACCACCTGGTCGAGCGCGCCGAGATCCACGACACCCTGGCCGATGCCCTGGCCGACACCACGTTCGTGCTCGGCACCACGGCGCGCGCCCGCACCGCCCACCGCAACTACGGGCGGCCGCGCGAGCTGGCGGCCCAGGTGGTCGAGCGCGCCTCCCGGGGCACGGTGGCGGTGCTCTTCGGCCGCGAGGACCGGGGGCTCTCCAACCAGGCGCTCGACCTGTGCAACCGGGTGGCCATCGTCCCCACCCTCCCCGAGTACAAGAGCCTCAACCTGGCGCAGGCGGTGCTGATCCTGGCCTACGAGATCTTCCTGGCGGCGCACGACCCGGCGGAGCTGCCCCGGGGACGGCGCGCGACCGAACCCGCCAGCAGCGCCGAACTGGAGGAGACCTACGCGGTGCTCGAGCGCGGCCTCAACCGCATCGACTTCTTCACCCGCCGCGCGCCCGAAGGTGTGATGCGCACGCTGCGCACGATCATCGCGCGCGCCGAGCCGGACACCCAGGAAGCGGGGATCCTGAGGGCTGTCGGGTACGAGATCAGGCGCTACGCCGAGCGCGCGGAGGGATTGGCGGCCAGGCGCGACGGGGCTGAATCCATCGACGGGGCCGAATCCGCCCACGGGGCCCAATCGACCGACGAGGCCGAATCCGTCGAGACCGGGTTGGCCGCCGGGGCTCCGTCGGAGCGGGCCGACTGACGCGCACCACCGCGAAAGACCGGGACCCGATCGGTCCCGATCTTCCATTCCTGCTCGTCGGGCGTTGCGATAGCCTCTTGGGTCGCTCGTCCGTCCACACTCCGCGCGGGATCTCGCTCTTGGCACATCCCTCCGGGCCCGAGGCGTATTCAGACGGACGCTTGAAGCGGAAACCGGCCCGGGTCCCCCGCCGGAGGCGAAGGCCGAGCCCGGGCACCCCCTGCCGTCTCGACGCCCGCTACGTTCGGGAGCTGGAGGTGAGGCTGCGCCGGATGGAGCGGATCGCGGAAGTCAATCGGCGCCTGGCGCTGACCGATCCGCTGACCGGTCTTCCGAATCGCCGGCACCTGGAGCGCTATCTGGATCGGGTCCTGGTCCGCGGTGTCCTCGCGGCTTCTCACCAAACCGGTTCTCGCCTTCGCCCGTTCTCGCTGGTTCTCTTCGACGTGGACGACTTCAAGCGCTTCAACGAACGCCACGGCTACGTCGCCGGTGACGAAGTGCTGTCGGTCCTGGGAAGGACGCTCTCCAGGGCCTGCCCGACTCTGACGGCCCGGCTGGGCGGAGACGAATTCGTCGCCCTCCTTCCCGGAAAGGCAATCGACGAGGCCCGGGAAGCGGCCCGGCACATGGCGAAGGCGGTTGCGGGGGACCCGGCGCTCTCCGTGCACGGGGTCACGGTCAGTGTCGGTGTCGCCGCCCTGAACACCGGCATGAACCGCTGGCAGGATCTCCTTGCGGCGGCGGATCTGGACCTCCGCCGCCGGCGCTCGCCCACCCGCCCGCTCCCGGAGGGCTGCGACCTTCGATATCTTGGGGCGCACTCGCTCGGCACGCGCTGGCCTTCCCGTCAGGCGCGGCACACGGAATCCCCCGCACGCGCCCGACCTCCGCCATGAACACATCCCGTCCGACGGGGATCGAACTCGGTGACCTGGCGCGCACGGCCGAGGAACTCGCGCGCGCCGCCGGAGAGATCGCCCTGCGGTACTTCGGCACCCGGATCGAGGTCGAAACCAAGGCCGACGACACCCCGGTCACCGTCGCGGACCGGGAAGCCGAGAGCCTTTTGCGCGCGGAGATCCGGCGCCGCTTCCCCGACCACGGCATCGTCGGGGAGGAGCACGGCGAAGTGCAACCCGGAGCTCCCGTGCGGTGGATTCTCGATCCGATCGACGGCACGAAGTCGTTCGTTCACGGGGTTCCGCTGTGGGGCGTCCTGATCGGCATCGAGGTGGAGGGGGAGCCCGTGGTCGGGGTCGTCCACCTGCCCGCGCTCGGTGAAACGGTGACAGCCGCCAAAGGCCTGGGGGCCCGGTGGAACGGCGAGTCCTGCTCGGTCTCCAGCGAGAACCGGTTGGACCGGAGCCTCGTGCTCACCACCGACGAGGCGGCCTTTCACGGTCACTCCGGCGAAGCGGGCTGGCGGGCCCTGGCCGCCGCCGCGCGCATGACCCGCAGCTGGGGCGACTGCTACGGCCACGTCCTGGTCGCCACGGGCCGGGCTCAGGTCATGGTGGACCCGCTGCTCGCCTCCTGGGATGCGGCGCCCCTGCTGACTATCGTCACGGAGGCCGGCGGGTGCTTCACGGACGTGTCGGGCGATCCCACGATCCACGGCGGCTCCGGGGTATCCAGCAATCCCGCACTCCACCCGCGGGTGCTGAAGTTGCTGGCCGGAGGAGCCGACCCGGTCCGCTGAAGCGCAGTCAGGCCGGCCCGATCGGCGCCGACCCCCGCTCCCACGGTCTCCTTCAGAAGCTCCCTTCGTTCCTGCGAAACCGATGGAGCGCCAGGACTGTCTCTCCGAAATCCTCCAGGCGAAGCGCCAGGAAGGTGGAATCGGACACGAACGCAACCGGCACCCCGGGCGCGTCGAATGTGCCCTCGTACCCCCCGGCAGGATCGAAGACATCAATGGCGTGGGGCGAGATCCCATCGAGGGTGCGAGTGACCCAGAACCGCCCTCCGGGGGCCGCAGTCACGCTCATGACGGGCGGGATCCGCTCCTCGTATCCGAGGGCGGTCACGATGTCCTCCGCCTCCAGGCCGGACTGGCGCATGAAGGCGGCGTATAGGCCCGGACCCGACTCGATCTTCCTGACAGCCAGTTCCTGCGTCACTTCGATGGCATCCACCGAGCGTCTGAAACTCAGCGCCAGCGCGCCATCGACGCTCTTGTCGATACGATACTCGGGCCCGTTCAGAAAGAAGATGGAGTCTCCCCGGTTCGTCCAGACGACGGTGGGGACGAAAACCCTGACGGCTGGAATGGACCCGGCGGCCAACTCCATGATGGCCATCTCTTCCGTGACTTCGTGCAACGTCGTGGTGTCGCCTTCCCTGTGGATGACCAAGTGCCGCTCGAAGGCCATTCCCGCTGCCGTGACCGTCACCGTCGCGAGCCAGTCGGTTCCCACCGCGAACCCCGGGCCCCCGTAGTCCAGATCCGGACGCTCTTCGGCCAGGAAATCCCCTCCGCTCGACCAGCGACTGAGGATGCGGCGACGGTTGTCCCACACGACAAGCGATCCGGAGGGATCCATCGAGACCGCGGCAGGATCGCGAAACTCTCCGGGCCCGTCCCCCGAGCGCCCCAGGGTGCCCACGTACATTCCCGAGGGTTCGAACACGACGACCCGGTCATTGGGTCGATCCGCCACGAAAATCCGCCCCGTCACCTCATCGACCGTGACGCCCTGGGCGACCACCGTGAGCGCGCTGTCGGGAGGTATGAGATCGGCCAGCGGCGTGACTTCGATACCCAGCGGCCGGTCGAGCCCCGGGTTCTCGATGATGGTGACGCCCGCGGAGTCGTAGACGGCCGATGTGCCGACGTCGCGCTCCCCGGTTGTGCAGGAGGCCGTTGCCACCACCGCCAGCGCGACCGCAATCTTCGCCGCTGCTGCAAGGCCGACGCGTCCATGCGGCGTGAGCGGAAGGGTGTGCCAACGCCCGTCCGGGCCAAACGAAGTGCACTTCATCGCCTCTACAACACCTCCGGAGGCGGGTCGGCTAACGGACCCCCGCTTCCTCCCGCGTCACCTCCAGATCCACCATCTCCAACTGCTCCGGCGGCTGCCATACCTGCACAACCGGGAACGTGCTCAAGAACCAGCGCACGCTCCAGAGCAGCGGCCCCAGGAAGACCAGCGTCACCAGTCCCTCCCAGAGCCCGATGGTCGGCCCCTCGAGCCGCAGCGAGGGCGCGATCAGCAAGTGGTGCTCAAGCCAGAGCCCCGCAAGGATGACGCAGACAAAGCTACCGAGGATCACCGGGTTCATCTTGGGCCGGCGCCCGATCAGTCCCGCGAAGGGGATCACGAAGCACATCAGCACCAGCGCGAGCGAGAACGCTCCCCACGTCTCGCCCGTCCGGTGAACGATCCACGCCTGCTCCCAAGGCAGCTTGCCGTACCAGATGACGATGTACTGGGCGAAGACGATGTAGGTCCAGAACACGCAGAAGGCGAAGGTCAGCTTCCCCAGGTCGTGCATCTGTTGGATGCCCATCAGGCCATTCAGATCCGCGTGCCGGCGCTTCAGCAGCACGACGATCAGCGCCGTGGAGGCGATTCCGCCCCAGAAGCCGCCCATGAAGTACCAGGCCCCGAAGATGGTGGAGAACCAGTGGGGTTCGAGGGACATGGCGAAGTCGTAGGCCACCATGCTCATCACGGCGGCGTAGACCAGGATGAAGGCGGGGGCCAGACGGCCCATCCTGCGGGCGCTGGCGGTCTCCTCGGCTTCCTGTCCCATCCATCCCGCGGTAAGGGTGGCGCGCCAGCGCTTGCGCCCCGCATCACGATCGCCTTCAACCAGCCCCATGTCCGGGCGCACGGCCAGGTAGGCCAGGTACAGGCTCAGCCCGATGAGGAGCAGCAATCCCGCGACGTTGCGGGCGACGAGGAAGGGGATGTTCAGGTACGCGGCCTTCGCCTGCACGATGGGGTCGCTCTCCATCGCCTCGATCCAGGGGAAGTACGACTCCCGGAGCCCCAGCATGGGGAGGAAGAGGATGAACGCGATCGGCAGGTAGGCGGCGAAGGCGAGGCTCACGCGGCGCACCGACCAGTTCCACTTCGCCTTTACGATGGTGGTCACCGCGCACAGGAGCATCGCGCCCTCGGCGACGGCGAAGAAGAAGAGCCAGTTGGCCGAGTAGGCCTGCTCGGCGCGCGCGGGATCGGCGGCCCGCAGCACGAAGAGCGAGATCACGCCGACGAGGAAGAGGGCCCCGCAGAACATCGAGAAGCCCCGCGAACGCTCCAGGTGGCGCACCGGGATGTCGGCCGGGACGTGGATGTGGGCCATGCCGCTATTCCCCCGGAGCGGGGTTGCCCGCCTGCTCCTGCATCTGGCGGATGTAGTTGACGATGTGCCAGCGGTCGTAGTGCGGGATCTGGTGCCCGTAGGCGGGCATCAGTCCACGTCCCACGCGAATGACGCCGTACATGTAGCCGTCGGGGCGGATCGCCGTGGCCGCGCTCGAGAGGTTGAACAGGGGGACCATGGGGTGCAGCGGGGCGATGGCGGCGTTGGCGCCCACGCCGTCCACGCTGTGACAGGGAGCGCAGAAGCGGTTGTAGAGCCTCTCGCCGCGCGCCAGCGACTCGGCGGTGGCTTCGACCGGGTTCACCATCTCCATGACCACCGGCGCCTGCGTAAGGACTTCCGTCGCCGTGAAGAACGGCGGCATTTCGGCCGACGGGTCCGGCTGCCCCAGAGAGACCTGGTCCGGGCCGGCAGAGAAGTTGCCGGCCGAGAAGGGCACCGAGCCCTCCGGCGGCAGCAGCGTGTTCTCGTAGGGGTCGAACGAGCGCTGGTCGCGCATGCTGCGCCCGAAGATGGCGACCATGAGGTCGTCGAAGGGCGAGCACGCGCTCACGAGCCCGGCCAGCAGGGCCACCGCGACGAAGCGGACGGGGGTGCGCGGGCGAGATCGGTCAGCCATGGGACGGGGCGGGTTCTTCGGTGAGTTCGGCCGGATCGCTTCCGTTGAGGATCCGGCGGGCTTCCTCGATGCGGTCTGCGGGGGCGCTCACGTGCACCCCGAAACGTCCGCCGCTGAACCCGGGATCGTAGACGACCGGCGGGCGCACACGGGGGAGCTTCGCGTTGATGAAGACGCCGATGACCGTGGCCAGCGCACCGAACAGAACTGCCAGCTCGAAGGCGATGATGAAGTACGCCGGGATCGAAACGATAGGCTTGCCGCCGGTCACCAGCGGCCAGTCCATCGAAGTCCAGGTGGTGAATGCGAACCCGGTCGCGGCGCCGGTCAGCCCGCCCACCAGCGCGAACACGCGCACCGGGCTCTGGTCGTACCCCAGCGCCTCCTCCAGATGATGTTCCGGCAGCGGGGAATAGGCGGTGATCTTGCGGAACCCCGACTTGCGCAGCGCCTTCACAGCGTCCACCGCCCCGTCGAGGTAGTCGAAGGAGGCCAGCAGGCCGGCGTGCGCGCTCATCGGGCGGCCTCCTTGCGGGCGCGTGGACGGAGTGGAGCCGGAAGCACTTCCTTGAGCTCCGCGATCGCCACCGGCGGCAGCAGCCGGGTGAAGAGCAGGAACCAGAAGCAGAACCATCCGAAGCTGCCCAGCACGATGCCCATCTCCGTGAGCGAGGGACGGTACATGCCCCAGGCGAAGGGCTCGTACTCGTGCGAGAGCGAGGTGACGATGATCACGAAGCGCTCGAACCACATGCCGATGTTGACGAAGATCGAAATGACGAACAGCGCCGCGATCGAACGCCTGACCCGCTTGAACCACAGCAGGATGGGCACCAGGCCGTTACAGACCAGCATGGTCCAGGTCGCCCACCAGTAGGGACCGAACACCCGGTTCCAGAACACCCCGCGCTCGGGAGGCTCGCCCGAGTACCAGGCCATGAAGAACTCGGTGAGGTACGCGTACAGCACGATCAGCGAGGTCAGCAGGCACAGCTTGGCCAGCGCGTCGAAGTGCTTGTTGGTGAGATAGGCTTCGAGCCCGAAGAACTTCCTCATCGGCACCGCCAGGGTGATCACCATGGCGACGCCCGAGAAGATGGCGCCCGCGACGAAGTAGGGGGCGAAGATGGTGGCGTGCCATCCGGGCACGATGCCCATGGCGAAGTCCCACGACACCACCGAGTGCACCGAGAGCACCAGCGGCGTGGCCAGCGCGGCGAGGAAGATGTAGGCCTTGCCGAAGTGGTGCCACTCGCTGTCGGTGCCGCGCCATCCCAGGGAGACGACGCTGTAGAACTTCTTGCGCAGCCCGCGCGCCTGGTCGCGTGCCGCGGCCAGATCCGGGATGGTCCCCAGGTAGAAGAACACGGCCGACACGGTGAAGTAGGTCGTCACGGCGAAGACGTCCCAGACCAGCGGCGACTTGAAGTTGGGCCAGAGGAAGCGCGAATTGGGGTAGGGGATGAGCCAGTACGCGTGCCAGACCCGGCCCACGTGAATCAGCGGGAAGAGGCCGGCGGTCATGACCGCGAACACCGTCATCGCCTCCGCCAGCCGGTAGACCGACTGCCGCCAGGGCGCGCGGAAGAGGAAGAGGATGGCGGAGATGAGCGTGCCCGAGTGGGCGATGCCGACCCAGAAGACGAAGGTGGTGATGTAGGCGCCCCAGCCGATGGGGGCGTTCAGCCCCGACAGGCCGATGCCGTTGATGATCTGGTTCGCCCACGAACCGGCGAACACCGCCAGCCCCAGCGAGGCCAGTCCGAAGAGAATCCACCAGCCGCGCCCGGGACGCCCCAGAATCTTGAGGACGTCCTCGTTGACCTGCTGGTAGGACCCGACATCCGGGTGGGCTACCGCGCCGCGGGGTGCTTCCGTCGCTGTGGCCATCCTTCTCCCGGGCGCGTGTTCGCCGGCCAGCGGGCCGGAGGGCGCCCTGCTTCTAGTGTCCTGCCGCCGCCGGCTCGTGGAACGTTACCTTCCGCTGGTAGGTGACCGCCGGCTGTGTGTTGATCAGATCGTCGAGCACCCGGTACGAACGCTCGTTCGCGGTGACCTGGGCCACCCGCGAGTTGGGATCCCGGATGTTGCCGAAGACGATGGCCTCGGCCGGGCAGCTCTGCTGGCAGGCCGTCACCACCTCGCCGTCGGCGATGGCCCGTCCCTCGAGCACCGACTGGTTTTCCACCTCGCGAATCCGCTGTACGCAGAAGGTGCACTTCTCCATCACGCCCTCGCCCCGCACGGTGACGTCCGGGTTGTACTGCCAGTTGAGGGGCTCGGGCACGTCCGAATACTCGTACCAGTTGAACACCCGCACCTTGTAGGGGCAGTTGTTGGCGCAGTACCGGGTGCCCACGCAGCGATTGTACACCTGCGCGTTAAGTCCGTCCGGGGTGTGGTAGGCCGCGAACACCGGGCACACCGGCTCGCAGGGCGCGTTGCCGCAGTGCTGGCAGAGCATGGGCGTGAAGCGCACGTCGACCGGGCCCGCGTGAGACGCGTCCACGGTTTCGAAGTAGTTCTCGATGCGCATCCACTGGATGTCGCGGCCCATGAGGAGCTGTTCCTCCTGGACCACGGGCACGTTGTTCTCGGCCTGGCAGGCGGTCACGCAGGCGCTGCACCCGGTGCACTTGTCCAGGTCGATGGCCATGGCCCAGCGGGGGGTGGTTTCCGGATCGTACTCGCCGTGCTGTGCTCCCGGTAGCGGGAAATCGCCGGGCTCCCCGTCCGCGGGGACGGGGACAAAGCCGCCGACCTCCTGCAGCTCGTAGAGGTCGTGCTCCGCGTGCTCCTCTTCGGCATGGCCGATGTCGGCGAGCGCGACGGCGGGCGCGATGTTGCGGTCTTCCTGGGTATGTCCCGAGCCGTGGATGCTCGCGAGCTTGCGCCACTCCCCGGTGGGTTCGACCGCAACGCGGGTGGCGAGATGGACCATGCCGCCCGATGCCTGCTCCGACTCGGCCGGGAGCAAGACCATGGGGTTCACCCCGTTTCCGTCGGCGTAGCGGCCGTAGCCCGTGTGTCCGGTGCCCATGGCGATGGCGGCGACGTCCTCGCGGACACCTGCGTACGGCCATACAGGCAGTTCCACCTGGCCGTGCGGCGAACCCACGCGCACGATGTCGCCCTCGCGGAGCCCGTGTCGCTGCGCCGTGGCCGGATGCAGCTCCAGCCACGAATGCCAGGTGATCTTGCTGACCGGGTCGGGGAGTTCCTGCATCCACGAGCGGTTGGCCTGGCGTCCGTCCCCGAAGCGGGACGACGGATACACGACCAGCGCCAGTCCGTCCTGGTCGCCGTCCAGCGAGGGCACGTCGAACCCGACCGCGGGGTCCGGGGAAAGCAGCTCCGCGGCGTCCTCCGGCTCGTCGGTCGCGGAGAACACCACTCCCCGGCGCAGGGCCTCGCGCCAGAAGCCGTCGAAGTCGTCTTCTCCCGCGAGCCCCATCTCCTGCCAGCGGGCGCGCACATACCCCTGGAAGTCGCCGGCGCCCAGGTTCTGGCCCAGGGCGTTCGCCGCGGACAGCAGCACGTCCCCGGTGGCTCTGGCGTCGAACAGGGGAACGGGCCTCATGACCGGTTGCTGCACTGCGTGCACGCCCGGGCGCGGGTGCGAGTCTCCCCACGACTCGAGCGGGTGAGTGTCGGGCAGCACCAGGTCGGCGAGGTGCGCGGTTTCGTCGAGAGCCGAGGCGAAGGACACCTTGAACGGCACCGCGCCGAACGCGTCCGCGAAGCCCGCGGCGGGCGGCAGCGAATAGGCCGGGTTGGCGCCGTGCACGAGCGCGACCGCAACCTCCCCCGCCCGCATCGAACCCATGGCGGACTCGAGCGACGCGTAGGGCGAGGACGCGGCGGCCTGATCCGGAGAGGCCAGGTGCACGGAGCGACCGATGTTGCCCGCGACGTGGTTGAGCACCAGCACCGCCAGGTTGGCTCCGGTGGCGCCCCTGTGCTGACCGCTCACGCCGGGACCCAGCGCCAGCCCGGGCCCTTCGGCCACGAAGCGCCGCGCCAGATCGGCGATCTCCTCGGTCGAGAGCCCCGCCGAATTCGCCGCCGCGTCCAGGTCGAAACCGGCCAGCAGCTCGGCGTACCCGCCCGCATCGGCCCCCTCGCCCGCGATCACCGCGGCCATGGCGAGCGCGACCGCCGCCTCGGATCCCGCGCGGATGGGGAACCATTCATCGGCGTTCTGGCCCGTCAGCGAGAGCCTCGGCGCGAGGAAGACGAAGCGTCCCTTGGAACCCATCTGGTCGATGGCGCTGGTGCGCGCGAAACCCCGGCCGTACGCCGTCGGCGACAGCCAGGTCTCAAGGAAATCGGCGCCGAAGGAAAGGACGAAGCGGGCCGCTTCGAAGTCGTAGGCGGGAACCACATCGCGTCCGAAGGCGATGCGCGCAGCCGCGCGCAGCGGGGCTTCCGAAAGCGCCTCGTATTCGACGCGCGTACCGCCGGTCACCTCTGTGAACCGATCGAAGAGGTGGCCGAGCGCTCCTCCGTCGCTGCCGGTGACGAGCAGCACGTTTCCGCCCGCCGCGCCCAGCCGGTCGACCAGTTGCGCCTCGGCGTCCTCCCAGCTGACCGGCACGAAGCCGTCCCCGTTCCGCATCATCGGGCCCGCGAGACGATCCGGGTTGTACAGCCCCTGCAGGGCCGAATGCCCGCGCGCGCACAACGCGCCTCCCGAGACCGGATGTCCGGGGTTGCCCTCGATCTTCACCGCGCGCCCCTCGCGCGTGCGCACCCAGGTGCCGCACCCGGCCGGGCATTCCCCACACACGGACGCATACCAGGTCGCGACTCCCGGCGTGATCTCCTCGGGCGGGACCACATACGGGATGAGTTTCTCCACGTTCTCGGTGGAGCAGCCGAACATCGTGGCCCCGGCCCCCGATGCGCCCACCACCCGAAGGAAGTCCCGGCGCTGGATGCCGCCGCTCATGGGCTCTCGCTTCTCACTGGATTCCCGGTCGTGGTCATGGGCATTGCGTTCTCGCTTCCGGCGGTGGCTGCTCATGACTCCCGTTCGCTCAGTAATGACAGACCGCGCAGTCGCGGGAGACTTCCCGTTCCACGTGGCACTGCACGCACCAACCCATGGAGAGCGGCTGGTTCACCGCCTCGATGACCGCCATCTCCTGCACCGGGCCGTGGCACTCCTGGCACTGGACCCGGGGTTCGCCGGACTCGTCGGGCGCCACGTGCCGCATGTGCGGGAAGCGCACGTGGTCCGAGACCTTGTAGATGCGCACCCACGGGATGGCTTCCTGACGCTGGGCATAGTCGCGCACCTTGGCCACTTCCTCCGGATTGTTGCGTCCCTGGACGACCAGGTGGCAGCCCTGGCAGGTGGCAACCGGGGGGATGCCCGCGTCGACGGACCGCTCGGCGGAGAAGTGGCAATACTGACAGTCCATGCCGAAATCGCCGGCGTGAATGTCGTGGGGGAATGCGATGGGCTGCGCCAGCGGATCCGGTTCCACGACCGCCATCTCGACGGCCGTATCGAGGCTCTCCTGGGGGGTGTCGCTCTCCTGAACGAAGGCGAGGGCGCCGAGCGTCGCGACGACTCCGGCCAGAACGGCAGTCCGCTTTCCCTTCATGAAGCGCGCGGTTCCTTGGCGGGTGGAGGTTTCGGGAAGGGTTCGCGCCGTTCGCATCCGGCGGCGACGGAGACACGCGGCCCATGTAGCTCGGGCCGCAAGTTAGGGGCACCGATGGCGAGCGTCAACGGAACGGGCCGAGTGGATCGGCTGGAACCCGCAGACCGCGGTTCGCGAAAGAACACTCATGGAACGGATGCACCAACGCCCCCGCGAGGAGGCTGCTGGAGGATGAACGGGTCACGATGGCGGAGCACGCGACGAAACCGTTGCGGGAGGTCGCCCGCGGTACCCGGCCTGCCCGGGTCGAGGCGCTGGATTTCCGGGGCTGCGGATGATAATGTATGCGACCATGATCGACCCTGCGGTACCCTCCGACCTGAGGCCCATGCCGGGCCAGCACCTCGCCACCATCACGTACCAGAATCGCATCTGGGACGTCTATCTGGAATTCGAGACCAAGCGATCCGCGAGCGGGGAGCCGTGCCGGGCGAAGCTCGTCTATTCGCCGGCCGATGGCGAATCCGGGGACGCCGCGCAGACCGCGGCCATTTTTGTCGAGGAATCGTACGAGCTCGCCGTGGAGAAGGCACAGAGCTTCAGGCGCCATCAACTGGAAGCGCTGCTCCGGTCCATTCTTCCCTGAAAGCCTTGAGCCGGTCGCTTCGGGGGCCCCGTGGTATCCTGGCGTGGCTGACGTGGGTTCTGGTAGTGCCCGTACCCGCCTCTGCTTCCGCGAATCCCGTCCTGCCCGCGGGACCTGCGCCTCAGGAGCCGTCCGCCCAGGCAGCCCCGGTCCCGCGCGCCGTGGCCCGGGCCACGAGCCTGCTCGAAGCCGGGGACACGACGGCGGCGCTCGGACTGCTGCGCAGGGCGCGGGACGAAGACGATCGCGATCCCCACATCGCCTTCTTGCTCGGCACGCTGCTGGCGCGCACCGCACCCCTGGAGGAGACCGACTTCAGGCAGCGGATGGAGGCGGAAGCGTTGCTGGAGGAGGCGTACGAGGGACTCCACGAAGACGCCGGCGTGCTGCTGGAGATGGCGCTGCTCAAGCGGCGCCAGTTCATGCGCGTGGACGCGCGCAGGATTCTGGAGCGCACCGTGGCGTCCGAAAGCAGCCGCGCGGTGGAACCCCGGGTCCTGGCCCAGTCGCACTTTGTGCTGGCGCGCATCCTCACCGAGGAGATGGAGGACTTCGAGCATCTGGTCTTTCTGCCCGCCGGATGGCGGCGGGACGGGTCGCCGGGGACGGACGAGTACGCGGGATCGACGCGCTGTCCCGCCGGGGTCCAGGCCTTCTGCCTCAACTACACGGAACCCCGCACCTTCAACCGCCAGCTGGCCGGCGCGGGCCGCGCCAGCGACCGGGACGTGGACTACCCCCCGCGGATCGAAGCCCACTACCGGGCTGCTCTGTCGTACGTACCCGACCACCCGCAGGCCGCCCGCGGACTGCTCGCGCTGCTCCATCGCCAGGGCCGTTTCGAGGACATGGCGACCGAGGCACAGCGCCTGGCCGAGGTGAACCCCGACGATCCCTACGCGCACATCTTTCTCGGGCTGGCGTTCTACGAGTCGCTGGACTGGACCGCCGCCCGCGATGCCTTCGACACCGGTCTCGCTCTCATGCCTCCGGCCGAGCGCGTCCCCTACGACAACGTTTCCTACCTGCTCGACGAGGAGGACAGGGCCTCGTACGGACAGCTCGAGGCGGAGCAGGCGCGGGAATACGAGCGCATCCTGTGGGCCAAGTCCGATCCGCTCTTCCTGATTCCGGAAAACGAGCGGGCGATGGAGCACATCGCACGCGTCACCTACGCGGAGCTGGCCTTCGGCGACCTCGAGCGGCGCCTGCCCGGCTGGAGCAGCGACCGGGGCCAGGTCCTCATACGCTACGGCCTGCCGGAGAACATCTGGATGCTGCGCCAGGACGGCGCCGGCGCGGGGCTCGGAGGCGCGGCTCAGCGAGCCGGATCCAACAGCAACGGACGGTGGATCTTCTGGAACTACCGGCTGGAGGTGCCCAGCTTCGTGTTCCGCCGGCAGCTCGGGTACAACCGGGTCGACTTCGACTTCGACGCGAACACGGGACAGTACCTGCGCCAGGTCAGCGAAACCGAGGCCACCACGACCTTCGAGAGCCGTGCCGTCAACCGCTGGACGGAGATCCCCGCGCAGATCGCCCGGTTCCGGGGTGCGGCTCCCGGGCAGGTGGAGGTGCTGGCCTTTCTGCGCGCCGACCCGGACTCCTTCAATCTGTTCGAAGGCGACTCCGTGCGCGTCGGCATGTTCCTGTTCAACCGGAGCTATGAGGACTCGGCCAGCGTGACGCACGCGGTGAAGGCCGAAGACACGGGCAACGTTCTCTTCACCTTCGAGTTGCCCCGCGGAACGTTCGAATACTCGCTCGAGGGGCTGGCTGCCGAATCCCGCGTAGCCGCGCGCAACCGGGGGACGATCACCGCCATTCCGGTACGGCGCGTCGGTCTGTCCACGTCCGACCTGGTCCTGGCCGGGGGCGTGATTCCGCGTGTCGAGCAGCCCGGCGGATGGCGCGACTTCGCCATCGGCGCCTCGCGCGACCTGATCTTCGACGCGGACGACGACATCCATGTCTACATGGAGATCTACGGGCTGACCACCGACTTCATGGGCTCGTCGGAGTACACCGTGGAGGTGACGCTGCAGGACGCTGAGCGGCGCAGCGTGGGCGCGCGCCTCCTGCGCTCGCTGGGCAACCTGATAGGCGGCGCGGAGGGCGACCTGGCCGTCCGCTTCGTGCGCAACGTCGAGCCCGTCGACGGAGTCGTGCCCGAGTACTTCTCCGTCTCGGCCGATGAAGCCGGGGAGGGGGCGCACCGGCTCATCATCGCCATCACCGACCGGACCACCGGCGCCTCCGTCAGCGTCGAGCGCGAGCTTGCCATCCGCAGGCCGGAGGACGACCCCCGATAAGGAGCCACGTCAGGGGCCGCACCCGCCTCGGGACGTCAGACAGGGCGCGCCCGCGGGATGCGGAATCCGGGAGAGACCGGCTGAGGCCCTGTGCAAAGGTCTTGCGTTCTCTCTAAGTTGGAAGATGGGCTTGCACCAACGTTCCGGCCCGGGACGGCCGCCCTTCGGTCCTGCTCCGCCAGGCCACCGGGGAACCACTTCCGGTCTTGATTCGATTCCAACCACAGGGAAAGCCATGGCCATCTATCGCTCGCTGTACTACGGCGACGTTGTCGTGGGAGTTGGGGGCAGGATCACCATCCCCCAGGAGATGCGCGACGAGCTCGGCATCGTGGAGGGGGACATGCTGCGGGTGAGAGTGGAGGCTTCGAACGGGTCGCGTCAGCTGGTCGTCTGGCGCTCGGAGGACCAGCCGGAAGACCATTAGGGGGGGTGTGGTTCTTCTACTCCACTTCCCAGTCGACCCAGCGGACGAGCGCCCGCAAGGGGTCGCCGCCGTCGTGGTGCCACCAGGCGGGCGGCCACGCCATCCGCCGTAGCGTGGCCACCCGGGTGACGCCCGCCCCGCCGAGCTGTTCGACCAGGGAGGCAGCGCGCGCCCCGGCCCCGCACAGCCCGGCGGTCTGCAGAAACGGGCGCAGTCCAGCGAGGAGTCCTGCGACCCGCTCCAGGTCGGCAACGGGCTTCACCCAGGCGAAACGGCCCAGGCAGGACGGCGAGAAGGCCGGGTCGGGGTCGTAGGCGACCGTCCACTCCACCCCCGCCGGGCGGAAGACCCGCACACCTTCGCCCGCTGCCTGCTTCAGCTCCCAGGTGCCGCGCAACTGCTGCACCTTCGACGCGACCTCCGGGGGAGCGGGGCCGGCGGGTAGATCCCGCTCGAGCGCGGCCATGGCGGCGGCCAGGCGGGCGGCCCACTCGGCGGGCGTGAGCGCGCCGCCTTCCTCCACCCAGAAGAGGTGGGGGGAAACGCAACCCCTCTGGTCGAATGCGGCTACCGCGCGCGCGGCGTCCATGGCGGTTCGGTTCGCCTGCCCGGCGGCGAGCGCTTCCCGGCCGACCAGGGCGACCCCGACCCGGTGGGAGTACGCCACCAGGGGAGTGGTGGCGGGGAGCCGGGCGCGCACGGCCTTGACCGTGTCGGCGCCGCCGTACACCACCACCAGGCCGGCGCGGGAGAGCACCTCCGCCTCGACCGTGTCGGCGCCGCCCGGCCAGTAGAGCACGGCCAGGGCGGCCGCCAGCCCCGGGTCGCAGTCGGCCAGGGCGCGGGCGTAGAGCACCGGCAGCACGGCGTCATGGAGGCCGGGCTTGAGGAGCACGGGCGAGCGCGCCAGGAGCGCCCGCGCCACCCCTCCGACCGACACGCCGGCCACGTTGCCCGCGCCCAGTTGAACGATCAGGCGGTGGCCGAACGCACGCACGCGCGACCCGCCGGGCCCGGGCCGGAAGCCGTCGAGCACCGCCGGGTCGGGGAACTGCGCGCGCACCAGCCGCGCCAGGCGGTCGGCGGTCCAGTCGCGCGCCATCCCGTCCAGGACCTCCCGGGCCATGGCGGTGGAGAGCCCGGCGGCGGGGGGCAGCAGGTCGAGCGCTTCCTTGCGGATCGGGTCGGCGGGATCCAGAAAGCGCGCCCCGGCGCGGCCCAGCGACGCCACCAGCGAGTCGGTGCGGCGCTCGTGCAGGCGGGCGCCCGCTTCGACCAGGTGGTCGCACAGGCAACGCGCGAACGCGGGGTCGGGGGTGGGGAAGCGGAGCCGCAGGTCGCCGCTCACGGAGGTGGTGGAGAAGGCGGTCGGCGCCGTGCCCGGGTGCTCCGCTCCGCGCGCGTGCGGCGGGAGTTCCGCTGCGGCGGAGGCTGCCCGCCCCGGCACCCCGGGAGGCAGCCACCAGGCCGGGAACGTCCTCATCGTATCGGGCCGCGGCGGGCGGTCATCAGCTCGTCCATCGCCAGGGAGCAGCCGCGCGGCTCCGCGCCGGGGTTCCGTCCCAGCACGAGGAAGCCGTGTCCCTCGGCCTCCGGGGGCTCCACGCCCAGGTCTTCAGTGAGCACGCAGCACACGGAGCCCAGGTTGGCGAGGTCGACGTGGCACAGCAGCCCTTCGCGGCCGGGAGGAAGCGGCTCAAGCGTCGCCGGGTCCAGCACGCGCGTGCGCACCCACGGCGGGGGACGGTGCAGACGCGCTCCCCCCGCGAGCACGGGCTCGTAGAACTGGGAGAGCAGCTCCGTCATGCCGTACTCGTTCACGATCCGGCGCGGCGGAATGCCGAGTCGACTGTCGATGGCCGCGTAGAGCTCCTCCCTCGGAACGGTGCGGCTGCGCCCCTTGAACCCTCCGGTCTCCATCACCCGCGAGCCGTCCGGCAGCCGAAAGCGGGTGCCCCCCGTTGCCAGGGCGTCCAGCAGGTGGACGAACGCGAAGGCGGTTCCAACCACCAGTACCGGATCTCCAGCGTCCTCCGCGTCGCGAAGCGCCGCCCGCAGCGCGTGCTCGTCCAGCCTCCCGTCCCTGCCCACGAAATAGCGGGTCTCGGCCGCCAGTTCGGCTTCCACGACGCCGATCATGTGGCTGAGCGAAGAATCCGGAACCTCCAGCGGAGACGGGATGAGCGAGACCATGGGCAGGCGCGCGCCTCCGGGAAGCAGATGCGCCTCGAAGTTGGGAAGCAGCGAAGCGTGGTAGAGCGACAGGTCGGGGACGCGGTGTTCCCCGCGCGCCGCTCCGGCGCCCGTGGTGCCGCTGGTCCGGAAAACGGCCTGCGCGGGCCCCAGGGAGACGAGGCCTCGCTCCCGGAAGGCGCGCGCGGGCACGGGCGGCAGGTCGCGCCACGAGGACCACGAGCCAGGCTGAACGCCGCGCGCATCGCAGAAGCGGGCGAATGCCGGGTTGCGCTCGCACTGGTGTGCCCAGACCCGGCGTGCAAGAGCGTCGAAGTCCGCGTCGGGCAGGGGCGTGCCGACCCCCGCTCCCATGACGCCGATCAGATCGTCACGGAGCCGGGTGCCGTTCATCCATCCCGCGCGGAGGCGCGTCGAACCCGCCCGGGCTCCAGGCCTCCCGCCACGAGGATCTTGTGTTGCAGGCGGCGCGACTCCTCTTGCACGAATTCCACCACTTGGTCGAGCTGCCCCCGGGCCTCCTCGTAGGCGTGCCCGGGGAAGTCATCGCCCTCGGCTCCGGCGAGCGCCCCTTCCAGCGCATCGATTTCCCGGTGCGCCTTCTCCAGCGCCCGCCGCAGTCGATTTGCGGCTCTGCGCGCCTCCGTTTCGGCCTGTGCCATCTTCGACGCTCCCTGAGGATGTGGCAGGTGCTCCATCGGTACGCTCCAGCCCGAGCGGCGTTCCCGCGCGGGCGTCCATGTCCGGGGAGTCGCCGCGCAGGCGTCCCGGAATCAACCGGACGACCGCCTCCGGAGTTATATCTTCAGAGCCTGGATGTTTCCCGGGTCGGCGCCGCGAAAACCGACGATGTGAAGAAGATGTCCCAACTCGAAACGCTCTCCGCCGGAGGCGGGATGGCCAGCGAAGGCGCGCCCGTCGACCTGGCGATCGTGGGCGCCGGACCCTGCGGCCTGGCGGCGGCGAGCGCGGCCAGGGTCGGAGGCGTTTCGGCCACCGTCTTCGACCGCGGATTCATTACCGAATCCCTCATCCACTACCCTCCCTACATGACCTTCTTCTCGACGGCGGAGAAGCTCGAGATCGAGGATGTGCCCTTCATTCTTGCTTCCGGCAAGCCGACGCGCCGGGATGCCCTCGTCTACTACCGGCGCGTGGTGCGGCATTTCGCGCTGGATGTGCGCCAGCACGAAGAGGTGACGGCGATCGAGGGGCAGAGGGGGGACTTCGTGTTGCGCACGCGCCGCCGTGACGGTACCCGCGCCGGACACCGCGCCCGCGCCGTGGTGATCGCCACCGGAAGCTTCCACGAGCCCAACTACCTGGAGGTTCCGGGAGAGGACCTGCCCAAGGTGCACCACTACTACAGGGAGCCCGATCCCTACTACGACCAGGACGTTCTCGTGGTGGGCGGGCGCAACTCCGCGGTGGAGGCCGCGCTGGAACTCTTCCGGGCCCATGCGCGGGTCACGCTGGTCCACATCTTCGACGGGATCGACGATGGCGTGAAGCCGTGGGTGGTTCCCGACATCACCAACCGGATCAGGTTCGGGGAGATCGCCACCCATTTCACGACGCGGGTTGCGGAGATCCGGCAACGCAGCGTCGTCCTGGAGCATCTGGAGACGGGCGAGATCACCGAACTCGCCAACGACTGGGTCTTCGCCATGACGGGATGGCGGGCTTCACCGCTGCTTCTCGAGAGCGTGGGCGTCGGAATCGATGAGGAGACCGGCATTCCCCGTCACGACCGCGCCACCATGGAGACCAACACCCCCGGAATCTACATCGCCGGCGTGCTCGCCGCGGGCCACGACGCCAACAAGATCTTCATCGAGAACGGGCGCTTCCACGGCGGCCTGATCGTGAACCACTTCAGGGCCTCCCGGCACGGCTGAGGAGGAGTTCGCAGGCGAGTCTCAAGCCGAACGGCCGGAGGCCGTGTTGGGCCGCTTTCCAGACGCGGACCGCTTCCGTCCCGCCGGGCTCATCGTGCGGTGGATGAAGAACCGGTGGGGGTCGCTCTCGCCAGCGGGTGGCCTGCCCCCTCAACCGCCGGCTCATCGAGGCCCGCCGGATGCGATCGACTACGTGATCGCACACGAGTTCTGCCACATGGCCGAGCCGAACCACGGGTCGGGGTTCCACCGCCGCTGAGCCGGATGATGCCCGGCTGGCAGGAGCGGAAGGAGACGGCTCGATGGCGTGAGGGGGAATCACTCCCCAACCGGCGACTCGTTCTCCACGCTGACTTCCTCGACGCCGGGCCTGAACACCGGCACGGTGATGCCGCCCAGGCCCGCCCGCCCGGTCATGCTCTGGACCAGTTCCCGCCAGTAGGGCCAGACGTTGAAGGTTCCGTTCAGGTCCGCAAAGTGCTTAAACGCCTCTGCGGAGTACTTGGCCGCGTCCTTCAGGGCGTAGGTCGCGAGGAAGGTCGCCGACAGGTCCACCTGCGACTTGGACTCCTCCGACGGCGTTCCATCCGGGGAGGCATCGAAATGCAGGTCGACGTAGACGCGCAGCCGGTCGGGTTCCGCGGAGTGCAGCCGGTGCCTGCAACGGTATCGGTTCGAAAGGAGCAGTTGTTCATCGTACTCTCCGGTCGCGTCCATGCGGACGCCGACGAGAGTGACCGACTCGATCTGCACGTCGCGGGCCACAAGGCTCGCGAGGTCGAGGGTGGTGGACACGCTCACCCCCTTAGGCGGCTAGAGCGATTGCGCCCGTGCGCGCCTTACGAGGCACATGGGCGGCGGCGGCGGGCGGCAGATCCATCGTGCGCTGATCACCGTCCGACGACCTGAACACCGGGACAGGGACCCGTCCGGCAGCCGCAACTTGAGTCACCGAGTTTCCCACCGGCACGAACACCTCGTCGTGGAGTTCGGCCAACTGCACCTCTGCTCGATGGCCGCATGCGTGGGCGAGCTTCGCGAGGCTTCGCAGGGTCATGTTGCGCGACCCGCTCAGAAGCCGGGTGACATTTGCCCGGCTGCTGCCGATCCGCGCGGCGAGGTCCGCCCGGGTGAGGCCGTGCTCGGCCATGACAGCCGCAATCTCCTCCGCCGCTTCCAGGATGAGCCGTTCCTCCTCGTACAGCTGGCGAAACGACGGATCCTCGGACTTGCGGCGCACCCAGGCTGTGGCGGTCTCCATCAGCGTTCTCTCGTTCTCTCGTTGAATTGGGCTCTCATCCTGATCGCCCTCTCTATGTCCGTCCGCTTGGCCTTCGCGGACTTCTTCACCGCCCCCAAGCGCGAGGATCAGCTGACCGGGGGCGAAGAAGCAGAATACCCTGTTTCGACCGCTCCTGATCTCCCAGATGCCGTCCGTGCCTCGGAGCTTCTTGAACTTGGTGTCGTTCGTGAGGAACCCTCGATCCCCCAACTGCTTGATGATGAGCGTCACACGCAGGCGTTCGCTGTCCGGCAGCGCCTGGAGGAACTCGCGTGCGGGCGACCGTCCGCTTGTCTGCTCCATGCACCTGATAGTAAGCCTGCTTCCCGCATACTCGGGTGGTTCCATTGCCGGCTTAGCGTGCCCGCACTCCGAACATCACTCGTGGAACGACGTTAACATATATGTCAACCCCACGCCTGGCGTTGCCCGTGCGGGAGGCGTCCGAGGCGGCTGCGGTGCGGGTCGCCCGCTGTCAAGGTTGGGTCCAGTCCGGGAGTCGGTGGCGGGCTCTGGCACACCGTGGTCGCGGCACCCCCTCAGCTCAGGTCGCCCCGCTGAAGCTCCCAGCCGCCTTTCCCCAGCGCCCGCACCCCGGCCAGCGCCCCGTCCGGGCTCCCCAGGCGAAGCTCGGCGGGCGGGACGACCTCCCGGCGCACGAAACCCAGCGCGATGGTCTGCCCGAAGGCGGGCGACATGGCCGCGCTCGTGACGTGCCCGACCGGTTTGGCCTTCGCGCCCGAGTACAAAGGGGTCGCTGGCGCCGGGGCGGGCGCATCGCCGAGCAGAAGGCCCCGCAGATGCCGGTTGACATGGCCGCGGTCGCGGATGCGCACGATCACTTCCTGTCCCGTATAGCAGCCCTTGCCATGGTCGATGGCGCGCGCGTCGATGCCCGCTTCCGTGGGGATGGTGCGGTCGTCCATGTCGAGGCCGAACTCGGGCCGGCCCGCCTCGATGCGCAGCGTCTCGAAGACGCCCATGCCCGTCGGCGCCGCGCCCAGGCGAACCAGCTCGGAACCGAGGCGTGCGAGCGCGGCCCGGTCACCCAGAATGTCGAAGGCGGGCAACCGGACCTCGGCGAGGCGCGCGACCAGGAAGCCGTCCGGCGGCGGACCGGTGAGGAGGCAGCCGTCCGCGTCGAACGCCGCGACCTCGCCGGAGGCGACCCCGAGGGCGGTCTCCACCATCCCGGCCGCGTCCGGACCGGCGACGGTGACAGTGCCGGTAGCGTCGGTGACGTCATCGACGAAAGCGAACCGGGGTGGCAGGAACTTGCGCAGATGGGCCAGGAGGGGCGTGTGTCCGGCCGCCGGCAGGTGCAGCCAGAGGCCGTGGCGGTCCTCACGGGTGCCCCTCCAGGCGACCACCAGGTCGGTGACCATGCGTCCCTTGGGGATGAGCACGGCGCTATAGGCCGTGCGCCCCGCGAGCAGCCCGGAGGCGGTCGGCCCCGGGGGGGGCGGGACGCTGTTGGTGAGCACGCCGCCCAGCATGCGCACCGGCGCCCGGCCCGAGACCGCCAGCCGGCTGCGGTGCGAACGATCGAGGACGGCCGCGGAGCCCACGGCGGCCTGGTACTCCAGGTCGGGCCGGCCGAAGTGGCGGGCCGCCGGCCGCCCGTGGTGCCGTCCCATCACGGCGCCGGGCGCAACCTCGAGCGTCGGCGGGGTCAGTGCGTCGCGACCTCGGGCGCGGAGGACGAGCCGCCCGGGGCGAGCAGCGCCATCGGATCGGCGGCCTCGACCGGGTCCTCCCCGGGTTCCAGCCCGCCCGCGAACGCCACCCGGGTGACGTCGTCGAGGCCGTCGACCAGGTGCAGCACCAGGTCGGCGCGCACCTCGTCGGAGAGGTCTTCCAGGTCGGCATGGTTGTCGGCGGGGAGCACGATCTCCTGGATGCCGGCGCGAACGGCGCCCAGGATCTTCTCCTTCAGGCCGCCGATCGGGAGCACCCTTCCCGTCAGCGTCAGCTCGCCGGTCATGGCCACGTCGCGCCTCACCGGACGCCCCGACAGTGCCGAGATCAGGGCGGTCGCCATCGTGATCCCGGCCGACGGGCCGTCCTTCGGCACCGCGCCCGCGGGCACGTGGATGTGCACTTCCTTGTCGAGCACGTCCTCGACCGACATCCCCAGGCTCTCGTGATGGCTGCGGGCATAGGTCAGTGCCGCCCGCCCCGATTCCTTCATCACGTCGCCCAGCTGCCCGGTCAGCACGAGCCTGCCTTTCCCCGGCATGACGCTGGCCTCCACGAACATGATGTCGCCGCCGGTGGGCGTGTAGAACATTCCGGTGGCCACGCCCACCCGGTCCTCCTCCGCCATCACTTCCGGGTGCACCCGCGGGCGGCCCAGCAGCTCGCGCACCACGGCCGGGTCCACGACCATCTGCTCGCATCCGCCCCCGGCGATCCTGCGCGCTACCTTGCGCGCCAGCTTTCCGATCTCGCGCTCCAGCTGGCGGACCCCTGCCTCGCGCGTGTACTCGCTGATCACGTTCAGGATCGCCTCGTCGCCCAGCTCCATCTCCTCCTCCCGCAGCCCGTTTTCCTCCAGCTGTCTGGGCAGCAGATAGCGCCTGGCGATCTCCAGCTTTTCCTGCTCGGTGTATCCGCTGAAGTCGACCCGCTCCATGCGGTCGAGCAACGGGGGCGGAATGCGGTCCCAGTAGTTCGCGGTGGCGACGAACAGCACCTCCGACAGGTCGAAGGGGATGCCCAGATAATGGTCGGTGAAGGTCCAGTTCTGAGCCCGGTCCAGCACTTCGAGCAAAGCCGCGCTGGGATCCCCCTGGAAGGAGACGCCCAGCTTGTCGACCTCGTCGAGCAGGAACACGGGGTTCTTCGACTTCACCTGGCGCATCCCCTGGATGATGCGGCCCGGCATGGCGCCCACGTAGGTCCGCCGATGGCCCCGGATATCGGCTTCGTCACGCGCGCCGCCCAGCGAGATGCGCACATACTTGCGGCCGATCGCGCGGGCGATGGACTGCGCGATGCTTGTCTTGCCGACGCCGGGCGGGCCCACGAAGAGCAGGATGGGCCCCTGGCCGCTTGCGGGCGGCGATGCAATGGCCGGCTCGTCGTCCGCCGGGGATCCGTTCCGGGCGGCCCCGACCTGGGCTTCCTGGCGGGCCTCCTCCTCTGCCGCGTCCTCGTCGTCCGCCTCTTCCGGGTCCGGCGCCCGCTCCGCCTGAAGCTTGCGCACAGCGAGGAATTCGAGGATGCGATCCTTGACGTCCTCCAGTCCGTAGTGGTCTTCGGCGAGCACGTCCGCAGCCGTTTCCAGGTCGATCTTGTCCTCGGTGCGATCATCCCAGGGCAGTTCCGTGATCCACTCGAGGTAGGTGCGGATGACCTGGTATTCGGCGGATTGGGGGTTGGTCCGTCCCAGGCGCTTGAGCTCCCGTTGAACTTCGGCGTGAGCGTCATCGTTGAGCCGCAACGCCTGGATCCGCTCGCGCAGATCGTCGAGCTCCGCCTTCTCGTCCTCATCGCCCAGTTCGCGCCGGATCTGCTTCATCTGTTCTCGCAGGAGCATCTCGCGCTGGCGCTCCCCCAGCTCCTCCTGCACCCGGGCCTGGATCTCCTCCTGCGCGCTGAGCCGCACCAGTTCGCGCTCCACCGCCACGAGCGCCTGGCGCATGCGGTCCTCGTCGTCGAGCACCTCCAGCAGCCGCTGCTTCTCGGCGGTCTGCAAATCGAGGTAGAACGCGACCAGGTCCGCGAACGCGCCCGGTTCGTCCACCCCCTGGATGAGCTGGTTCAGCGATTCGGCAGGGACGCCGCGCCGGGTTCCCAGCCCGGCCGCCCGGTCGCGCAATTCGCGGTCCAGGGCCTGGAAGGCGGGATCCTGTTCGCTGCGTGGCGGGATTCTCTCGAGGTCCAGGACGATGGCGGCGAGCATGGCCTTGCCGCGCGTCTCGTAGGAGACGACCTGGGCCCGCCTGTCCCCCTGCACCAGGAGCTGGATTCCGGCCCGCACACGGTGGGTCTGAATGACGCGCACCACCGTACCGACCTCGTACAGCCCCTCGGGGGTCGGCTTGTCCACGTTCTCCCGCTGGGCCACTGCGAGGAGCTTGCGATCTCCCTCGAGGGCAGCCTGAACGGCCTCAATGGTACCGGGTCGACCGGCCGAGATGGGCACCGCCACCCCCGGGTATACCACCGTGTCCCGCAGCGGAAGCACGGGTAGCCTGTATCGTTCGCCCACGGATCCGACTCCTTGTCGTTAGCTCTGGCGAGACGGGTGGTCTGCCCCGCGAAGCCGGCCCTGCCTCGGGCCGCGCCGCGGTCGACCTGTCAGAAAGGCAGATACCCCGGCTTCCAGGCGGTTCGCTCGCCTTCCATGTCAGACGAAATGCATGGTGTCGGGCCCACATGCACGAATCGGGCCTGACATAATGGCGGACTCCGCGTGCCGGGACTGCCATTCTGGCAGACCGGGTTTCGCACGCAGGGAGGCTGGCAGGCTCCGTTCGCTCCCTCTAGCTTGGCGCGGCACGCGCGTTTGCGCCAGCCGAACCGAGCCCCGGGAGTGACGATGTGTCCACGCTCAGACCGGAATGGGCGGCCGTGACCGGACGATCCACCGTTTACGCGCCGAGGAGCGCCGCCGCCACCAGTCAGCCGCTCGCCAGCCGGGCGGCGATCGCGGTGATGGAACGCGGCGGGAACGCCGTCGATGCGGCTGTCGCCGCCGCGGCGATGCTGAACGTGGTCGAGCCGCACATGACGGGGATGGGCGGCGACATGTTCGCGTTGCTGTGGTCGGCGGAGGAGGGCCGGCTGGCTGGACTCGACTCGAGCGGACGGTCGGGGTCGGGCATGTCGCGCGAGGCGCTCGCGGCCGCGGGGCTGGAAGACGTGCCCGCGAGCGGGCCCGGATCGGTTACGGTGCCGGGCGCGGTCGCGGGGTGGGCGGCCCTGCTGGAGAGGTTCGGGACGATGACCTTCGCGGAAGTGCTTGCGCCGGCCATCCGGGTGGCGGAGGAGGGCTTCCCGGTCACCCCCATCATCGCGGGTCAGTGGGCCGCCGCGGCCGACAAGCTGCGCGCCGACCCCGGGGCGGCAGCCACCTGTCTGGTCGGGGAGTGGCGCGGCCCGCACCCGGGGGAGTGGTTCCGGTCGCCGGAACTGGCCGCGAGCCTCCGCCTGGTCGCGGGCGGGGGGGCGGAGGCCTTCTACTCTGGCGCCCTGGGCCGGCGGCTGGTGGACGGGCTGGAGGAACTGGGCGGCTTCCTGACGCATGAGGACCTCGCCCGCCACGAGGCGCGCTGGGTGACGCCGCTTTCCACCGATTTCGCGGGGCACACCCTTTGGGAACTGCCGCCAGCCGGGCAGGGGATCGCCGCGCTCGAGATGCTTCGAATCCTCGAAGGGTTCGATCTCCGCATCATGGGTCACAACAGCCCGGCGTATCTGCATCATCTCATCGAGGCCAAGAAGCTGGCCTTCGCCGACCTCGCGGGCCATGTGGGCGATCCGGAGCATATGCGGATCCCGCCTCGGGCATTGCTCGCCGACGACCATGTGAACTCCCGCCGGGCGCTCCTGAACCCAAGGGAGGCCGCCGACCGGGTGGACCCGGGCGCTGTGGTCCCGGAGAGCGAGACCATCTACCTGTGCACGGCGGACGAGCACGGCAACATGGTGTCGTTCATCAACAGCCTCTACGAGGGCTTCGGCTCCGGCGTGGTGATCCCGGGAACCGGCTTTGCGCTCCAGAACCGCGGCGCCTGCTTCACCTTCGAGGAGGGGCATCCGAACCAGGTCGCGCCCCGCAAGAAGCCGCTGCACACCATCATCCCGGCGTTCGTCACCCGCGGCGGGGAACCGTGGCTGGCGTTCGGTGTCATGGGCGGCTCGATGCAACCCCAGGGACACGTCCAGGTGCTGCTCAACCTCCTCGTCTTCGGCATGGACCTGCAGGCCGCCATCGAGGCCCCCCGCTTCCGCCACACGGCCGGACGGGACGTCGCGGTCGAGGGCATGAGCCGCGTGACCGGGGTCGCGCTCGCGCTCATGGGACATCACGTGATCGATCCGTCGCTCACGTCCTTCGGCGGAGGACAGGCGGTGATGCGCCTGGAGCGGGGTTGGGCGGCAGGGTCGGACCCGCGCAAGGACGGGATGGCGGTGGGGCGCTGATGGACCGGTTTGAACGCCTTCCGCCCTCCGGCGTGACGCCTCGTCCCGCCGCAACCGTCGTGCTGCTGCGCGAGCACGTCTCGGGCTTCCAGCTCCTGCTGATGCGGCGCAACCGCTCTGCGGGATTCGTGCCGGGCGCTTACGTCTTTCCCGGCGGGCGGGTGGATGCGCAGGATGCCGATCCCGTGCTCGTCTCCCGCCTGGAACGGCTCACGCCGGAGGCAGCGGCGGTTCGGCTCGGGCTGCCGGACGGGGATCCGCCCGCCATCGCGTACTATCTGGCTGCCGCGCGCGAAGCCTTCGAGGAGGCGGCGGTGCTGGTCGCACGGCCCGGGGGACGCTTTCTACCCGGCACGGTGGTGGGCCGCGCGCGCCTGGTCCTCCTGCGCGAGCACCTGCTGGCCGGCACTCTGGGATTCGCCGAGGTGCTGGACGACCTGGGGGTGGACGTCGACGGATGCGCCCTCGAGTACATCGCCCACTGGATCACCCCCGAGGCCGAGACCCGGCGCTACGACACCCGCTTCTTCGCGGCGCTGGCGCCCCCGGGGTCGCGCTCGGCTCCCGATCCGCGCGAGATGACCGATTCGCTCTGGCTCTCCCCCGGCGAGGCCCTCGACCGGCGCCGCGCAGGGCGGCTTCCGATGATATTCCCCACCATCCGCACGCTGGAACAGTTGAGCGCCTTCTCGACCGCGGAGGCGGTGCTGGCACACTACCGGACGCGCCACATCCCGGTCATCATGCCCGCGCTGGTGCGAACGGAGGCCGGGGTGAAGGTGAGCATCCTGGACGAATAGACAGCGCCGGATCAGCGTCCGCCCGTCTCCAGGCGATGCACGCTGACGTACTCGACGCCCAGCTCATCCCGGTATACGCCCGCCACGAGACCGTCGCGGATGGCGGTCACGGTCATTGCGCCCGGCGTCGCAACCACGCCAAGCCAGGTTCCTGCCGGGTCGAACAGGTCCCACGACGGCGGCTCGCGCGTCAGCAGATCGGCCATGAACCGCCGTGCCCACAGGTTTCCATCCCCGTCCGCGAGCAGCCGGTCAAACGCCGGCTCGTGCGCCGGAACCTCCATCTCGTCCCGCCATTGCCGCCACACCGCCTCGGGCCCCTGGCCGATCTCGACGAGACTCTCGATCACCCGCCCGACATCCGATTCCGACACCGGCTCCCGTGCGCGTGCGAGCCGGTACCGGGCCACCAGCGAACCGTCGACATCGTGGACCGAAACCTGCGGATCCGGCCCGCCGGCCACCGCGAGGCGATCGCCCAGGGCCACCCGCAGCGGCCTCGGGCTGAACGGCACCGGCAGCATGGATTGGCCGGTCCAGAGCCATCGTTGGCCGAGGACCGTCGCCAGCCGCACATCCTCCTCCAGCACCGGATCGTAGCGTCCCAGCCGGACGCTGTCCGTCCATGTGGTGCCGGGCTCAGGCGCCTGCCTCACGACCGGAAAGGCAACCAGCCAGGCACCGTCGTCGAAAAGGCCGAAAGCCACCAGCGGGGATCCGTCCGGACCGGACCGGCGCTCGGTACCGAGCCGGTCTCCGTTCTGTCCGATGGTTGACACGCGAGAGAGCGCGCGGTCCCAGATGAGGAACGCCCCGTCGCCGCGCCGTCCCAGGTAGCGCGGGCTGCGGAATTCTCCCGGCCCCTCGCCAGGTCCTCCGGTGCTCCACAGATGACGGCCCGCCGCGTCGTAGCGACGCACTTCGGCGGACCCGCCGTCCACCACGATGACCTCACCGCCGGCGAGCAGCGCGACATCGAGGATCCGGAAGAAGCTGAAGGAGGGATCGTCCCCGGCGTCGCCCAATCGGAATACGGGCTCGGGATCCACGCGCCACTCCGTCCCGGGCGGCCAAGCCGGGGCCCGGCTCTCCACGATCCGAACGCCCGCGCCGTCGACCTCGACAACGGCGTCCGGTTCCCGTTGCGCGCAGGCCGTCGCGGCAACGAGCACGAGCACCGGCAAGAGCGCGAGGCGGAAGCGCGGGAGGGGGGACAACAGGCCTTCCTTCACGACACCTACATCCTTCGATACGCCGGCCCGCTGCCCCCTTCTCTCGGCGTCCAGCGCGGCCCGAGCACGTCGGTTGCCTTGCAGTCCACGCAGTTGGGGGCATTCACGACCAGTGCGCCGTCTTCACCCTCCTCGTACACCCCGGCCGGGCACATGCGGGTGTAGAATGCGGCTCCCTCCGGGGGGACGTCGTCGCCGGCAAGCACATGGCTCGGGATGTCGTCGCGGGTCTGGTTCCCCGACTTGTACACCGCGTCGACCTTGGAGAACGTGAGTTCGCCATCGGGCTTGAAGGCCGGGGCCGCGCCCCTCCGACGCTCTTCCTCGACGTCTTCCCCCACCGGGATGCGCGCCCCGGGAAAGGCGCCGCCCGTCACCGTCATGAGCCCCGCCCGGATGCCGCCCTCCCAGAAGCCCTTCTTGAAGGCGAGGCGCAGGTTGCGGGTGCGGCGCAGGTCCTTCATCACGTAGGAGTCGTCCAGGGCGCGGCTGAATCCAGCCAGGCCCTCGCCCTCGCCCTTGAGTTCGGCGAAGATGGCGTGGGCCGCGTAGATGCCCGACTGCATCGCGTAGTGGATGCCCTTGAGGGAGGGCACGTCCACGAGGCCGGCCGCGTCTCCGCAGACCAGCACGCCCTCCCCATGGCGGCGCTCCGGAACCGAATGGTAGCCCCCTTCGGGGATGGTCTTCGCGCCCCATTCCAGCATCTCGCCGCCCTCGAGCGTCGAGCGAAAGAGCGGGTGCAGCTTCATCCTCTGGAGAAGCTCGTGGACATCGAGCGAAGCGTCGCGATAGTCCAGCCCCACGACCAGCCCGAGCGCGACAAGGTCGTCGGCGAGCGGATACATGAAGCTGCCCCCGAAGGCATCGCGCGGGAGCGGCCATCCCAGGGTGTGCACGACGCGGTCCAGGGGCCGGCGGGTGCGCCAGAGCTCTTTCACCCCGAGGGCGTAGATCTGGGGGTTTGGCGAACCGATGCCCTCCCGTTCCAGCCAGGCCTGGGTGAGCGGGCCGCGGGTGCCTTCGGCGAGCACGGTGACCGTGGCCGAGATGTCCATGGGCGGCTGGTATCCCGCGCCGGGCGCACCCTGCCGGTCGAGGCCGGCAGGCGTCGTGCGCACGCCCGCGACGCGCCGTCCATCAACGAGAAGCGAGTCGACGGGAAACCCCGGAAAGACGTTCACGCCCAATGCCTCCGCGCGCTCGCCCAGCCACCGCACCATCTCGCAGATCGAGCCCACGAAGTTGCCGTGGTTCCTCATCGTGGGCGGTGTCGGCAGCCGGAACGCGCGCGCGCCCGTCAGCAGGTAAACCGCCTCGCGGGAAACCGGGCCCGCGAAGGGGAAGTCGCCGTCCGGGATTTCGGGGAAGAGTTCCCGGAAGGCGCGCGGGTTGACCACGGCGCCCGACAGGCTGTGCTCGCCCAGCTCCCCGGCTTTCTCGAGCACGCCGATCTCGAGTTCGCCCAGATCGCCCCCCGCCTCGCCGTCCGCCCGCGCCAGCTTCGCGAGCTGTATCGCGCCGGCGAGCCCGGCCGGGCCTCCGCCAACGAAGACCACGTCGAGGGGGACCGCTTCGGCGTCCGGAGGTTCCTCCACGACGAAGCGCTCGACGGGGAGCGCGGGCTGCCAGACAGCCGGTCGCACGGACACCGGAAGTTGCGGCATGCGGACTCCTGAGCGGGCTGCCGGCCGCCGTTTGGGCGACGGGCGCCATGGATCGAGGCCGCCGTCCGGCCCGCAGGATCCGGGCCCGGAGAGCGGGGTAGTCTGTCGAGGCCGCAGCGCCGCCCGACCCCGGCCGGCCGGCCTCCCGAAGTGCTACATCCTAGCCAATCCCGCGCCGGTCGTCACGGCGTCGATCCGACCCCCCGCTCCCCACGACACACATGACCCATCGCCGACCCGCCACCGTTCGGGAGTTGCGCGAATCCGGCTATCGCCCCCGCAGCGTCAAGGACGAGATGAGGGCCAACCTGGTCCGGAAACTCCGCAGCCGGGAGAAGCTGTTTCCGGGCATTCTGGGCTACGACGACAGCGTGGTTCCGCAGATCGTGAACGGGATGCTGGCGCGGCACGACTTCATCCTGCTCGGGCTTCGGGGCCAGGCCAAGAGTCGAATCCTGCGCCAGCTGATGGAGTTTCTGGACGAGGAAATGCCGATTCTCGCGGGCAGCGAGATCAACGACGAACCCTTCCACCCGGTCTCTCGCTACGGGCGACTCTTGATCGAGGAGCACGGGGAGGACGCCCCGGTGGCGTGGGTGCCGCGGGAGAGCCGCTACGTGGAGAAGCTCGCGACCCCGGACGTGAGCATCGCGGACATGATCGGGGATGTGGATCCCATCAAGGCGGCCCGGGGGGGACACATCCTCGCCGACGAACTCACGGTTCACTACGGGCTTCTGCCCCGGGCCAACCGCGGCATCTTCGCCATCAATGAGCTGCCGGATCTCGCCGGCAAGATCCAGGTCGGGCTCTTCAACATCCTCCAGGAGGGGGATGTGCAGATCAAGGGCTACCCCATCCGGCTTCAACTCGATGTCATGCTGGCGTTTACGGCCAATCCCGAGGACTACACCGCGCGCGGCAAGATCATCACGCCGCTGAAGGACCGCATCGGCACCGAGGTGCGCACCCACTATCCGGCAACGCTTGCCGTGGGGCGGGCGATCACGGCACAGGAGGCGTGGGTCGAGCGGGGCGATCCCGCCGTCGAGGTTCCCGACTTCATCGCCGAGATCGTGGAGTCGGTCGCCTTTCTGGCCCGTGTCGACAAGCGGGTGGACCAGCGCTCGGGTGTGAGTCAGCGCATGCCCATCTCGGTGCTCGAGATCGCCGTGGCCAGCGCGGAGCGGCGCGCGCTGCGCCTGAAGGAGAAGACGATCGTGCCGCGCGTGAGCGACGTCTACGCGGCCCGGCCCGCGATCACCGGCAAGATGGAGTTGGAGTACGAAGGCGAGCTGCACGGACCCGACCGCATCGCGCGCGAGCTGATCGCCCGGGCTTCGGGACAGGTCTTCGAGACGTACGCGGGCGGCGCCGATGTGGAACCGATCGTCGAGTACTTCGAGGAGGGCGGCGCGCTGCAGGTCTCCAACGACGCCGGGGCGAAGGCGTGCGTCAAGGGATTCGAGAACGTGCCCGGGCTGCTGGAGCTCCTCTCGCATGTCGGCCTTGCGACCAGGGATTCCGGCGACGGTCACAGGGCGTCCGCCTGCGAATTGGTGCTCGAGGCGCTGGTCGACGCCAAGCGCATCAGTCGCACGGACGGCGGAGGTTATGGCCGCGCGCGCCATGACGCTGCCGCGCCGGGGCAGGGATTGAAGGGATCAGGGCCGTTTCCGGCCGAGAGCTGAGTCAATCAGGAAGAGCTGAGCCAAACCAGGAGAAGAACCATGCGCTGTTCCACCCGTGTGTCCGTTCCCGCGCAGTCCATCGCAGCAACGAGCCTCCGGGGGCGGATGCTCCTCGCCCACGCCGTATTGACCCTCGCGGCGCTGGCGGCCCTGGCCGCTCCCGCGCGCGCTCAGGGCATTTCGGGTTTCGGCGGAGAGTTGCGCGGCCAGTTCGAGGGGTCGGCCGAGAAGCTGGTGGCGCTGGCCGAGGCGATGCCGGCGGAGTCGTACTCCTGGCAGCCCATGGAGGGGGTGTACACCGTGGCCGCCGCGTACATGCACGTCGCCCGCTACAACTACATGTATCCCGACATGTATCTGGGGGTCGACGCGCCCGCGGGAGTGAACTACGGCTCGCTCGAGGAGCGGGTGACCACCAAGGACGAGGCCGTGCGCATCCTCACCGCGTCGATGGATCACGTGCGCGGCATCCTGGCATCGATGTCCGATGCCGACCTGGCGAAGAAGACGGAACTGTACGGGCGCGAAGTGGAGAGCTGGGCGGTGCTGCTGCAACTGATGACCCACATGAACGAGCACCTGGGCCAGGCGATCGCCTACGCCCGCATGAACCGGGTCGTGCCGCCCTGGTCGCGATGACCGACGCGACCCCTGTGTAGCCGTCGCGCCGGTGTCGGGAGCGGTGTGCTCCTCAGAAGCCTGCTGCCCGGGCGATGCGCTGCTGGGCGACCGGAAGGGGGAGGTCGGCGAGCTCTGACGGGGTGACCCAGCGGCCCGCCGCCTCCCCCCACTCCGCGGCCACCTCGACCCGCCGCGGCCGGTACACCGCGGTGAAGTGCGAGAACCGGTGGGTGACCGGGGGCAGTTCCGCGACCGCCGCCGCGGGCTCCGCGACCTTCATCGGTCGCCCACCCCGGTCGGCGCCATCCGCCACCTCCACCGCCGGAAACTCCCACATCCCCCCCAGCAGCCCCTCGCGCGGGCGCCGCACCACCAGCGTCCTGCCCCGCGGCGAGACCGCGATCTGCACGTCCCAGGTCCGGGTGGGCACCGGGCGCCGCCTTCGCCTCAGCGGCCGCTCCGCCGCCGTGCCGGCCGCGCGCCCCCGGCAGCCCGCCGCCAGCGGGCATGCGCCGCACTTCGGCGACCGGGGCGTGCATACGGTGGCCCCCAGCTCCATCATCGCCTCGTTGAAGTCGCCGGGGCGAGCCGTGTCCATCAGGCCGGCCGCGCGGTCGCGCACCTCCGCGAGAGACGGATCGGGGAGGTCGAACAGCCGCGCCACCACGCGGCGCACGTTGCCGTCCACGGCCGGAACCGCCTCCCCGAAGGCAATGCTCGCCACCGCGGCGGCGGTGTACGGTCCGATTCCCGGCAGGGCCCGCAGGCCCGCGGCCGACGAGGGCAATACACCGCCATGCCCGTCCCGCACCTGCCGCGCACACCGGTGGGCATTGCGCGCCCGGGCGTAGTACCCCAGCCCCCGCCACAGCCGCAGCACCTCCTCCAGGTCGGCGCCGGCAAGAGCGCCCACATCCGGGAACCGCTCCATCCAGCGCCGGTAGTAGGGGACCACGGAGCCGGCTCGCGTCTGCTGCAGCATGACCTCGGAGATCCACACCGCGTAGGGGTCGCCGACGCCGCGCCAGGGAAGGTCTCGCTTGTGCGCGTCGAACCACGCGAGCAGTCTTTCGTGGATGGCTTCCATTCTCCTGTCGATGGCTGGCCGCGCCGGCAGGGGCTCGAGATGACCGACCGGCGGGCGTGGTCGGACGCTCACTCCGCGAGGGCAGGGCGATGCGCTTCACGACCTACACAAAGTACCGGCCCGGCCTGTTCGACGCCCTGAACCTCGAGGCCCTGCTCGAGCACCTCACCGACTTCCTGATGGACGGCGGCTTTGCCGGCGGCCCGCACTTCCATCCCTACTGGGGATGGTCCGGGACCGAGGACACGAGTTCGTACGACGCCCTGCAGCGGGCGATCCTGGACGCCCTCATCGAGAGCGGGCAGTTTACCCCGGAGATGCTCGAGGAACTCCGCGGCGAGGGCGAGGGCGACGAGGAGGTCCAGCGCCGCATCGCCCAACTCATCGACGAAATCGTGCAGAAGCTGGTGGAGGAAGGCTACCTGACCCTCGAGGGCGGCAAGGCCATGCCGCCTGCGCAGGAAATGACCGGCCAGGGGCACATCGACGAGGCCAGGGACGCCGCCCGCAGCGTGAACTTCGGTCTCACGCGCAAGGGCATGGATTTCCTGGGATATCGCGCCCTGCGCAACCTGCTCTCGGCCAGCGGCACCTCCAGCTTCGGTTCCCACGAAACCCCCAAACTGGCCACCGGCGTCGAGGCCGACGCCGCGAGCCGCCCCTACGAGTACGGCGACGTCCTCAACCTCGACATTCCCGCCACCCTCCGGAGCGCGATCGAGCGGGAAGGGCTGTCCATTCCCATCGAGCTCGACTACCAGGACCTCATGGTGCACCAGACCGAGTACCGGTCCTCCTGCGCCACGGTGCTCATGCTCGACGTGTCGCACTCGATGATCCTCTACGGGGAGGACCGGTTCGGGCCCGCCAAGCAGGTCGCCCTGGCTCTGACCCACCTGATCCGCACGCAGTTTCCGGGCGACATCCTGAAGGTTGTGACCTTCGGCGACCGCGCGACGGAGATCCCGCTGTCGCAGTTGGCGCGGGCGCAGGTGGGGCCCTTCCACACCAACACCGCGGAAGGCCTCCTGATCGCGCGCCGCCTGCTCAAGGCGCAGAAGAAGGACATGATGCAGATCATCATGATCACCGACGGCAAGCCCTCCGCGGTGACCCTGCCCAACGGGCGCATCTACAAGAACTCGGGCGCGCCCGACGGCCTGATTCTGCGGAGGACGTTCCGCGAAGTGGCCGCGTGCCGGAACGCGGGCATCCACATCAACACCTTCATGCTGGCCCGCGACCCCTACCTCGTGCGGTTCGTGCGCGAAGTGGCCGAGATTTCGCGCGGGAAAGCGTACTTCACGAGTTCGCTCACCCTGGGGCAGTACATCATGATGGACTTCCTCCGGCGCAAGCAGCGTCGGATCGCCTGACACAGCGGCTGGCGGCGTCGGACTTAGTCAAGTTGGTTTAGCTATTTCGATCCGCTCATGTTCCGGGCATCGCCTGCGGGCTTCGGCACCAGCGCGGCGAGCACTTCGGCCAGTTCCCGCGTGCCGGCCGCAGCCTTCTCGCGATCCCTGCCTCCGGCCGCGAGCGCCACCTCCGCGCAGGCCTCCAGGCTCTCGACAGTCGCCCAATCGACGTCCAGGGCTCCCGCAAGCGTGGTGAGCAATTCGTCGGCGTAGTTGAGGCGCGTCGCCCGGCGGCCGGCGTTAAGGTCCTCCCACGAGGACTGGCGCCTGCTCCGGGTCGGGTCCCGGGCCTTCTCGCGCTCGTAGATGCCCCGTGCCAACCGTTCCCGCAACGCGCGGCGCAGCTCCCGGTTGCGGTTCTTGGCGTCCGTCGGGTGGTCGGGCGTCATCGTTCGCCGCTCGCGCGGGATGGGGCCCGGGCGTCCGGCTCGCCGTCCGCGACCGGACCGGTTTCTGCAGGCGTCCCCACCGAGCGGCCGCCCGCGCCCTGATAGGCGTAGCGGAAGGTCAGGCATCCGGGCTGGGCACCCGGGCAGTAGTACCCCAGCAACTGCAGCTTGGCATAACGTCCGTCCGCGGTCCGGACCGCATAGACGGCGGGGTGCGGCGTCAGGAGATGGCTCGTCCACCCGTAGGCATACCAGCGCTCGATGGCCGCGTTGACCGAGTCGCGCCGCACCGCGGTCTCCACGTAGGGTGCGTCGGGCAGCTCCGCGACCGCATCGAAGTCGGTCTCCTCCAGGCGGATGATCCCACCCTCGCCGGAAAAGCCCGGGCCTCCGTTGGCGATGATGTGGAAGCGCCGGAAGGCCAGATCCCAGTCGCGCGCCCCGGGGTCTCCCACCACCGACCCGCGCGAGAAGTCGAAGAACTGCCACGCGTCGGTCGACGTGGCGTCCACGGTGTATTCGACGGGGCCGACCAGCGTCTCACCGGCCTCCGAGGGGTCGGGAGGAGTCGGGACGTGAGCCTCGACCACGGGCCGGTTGAACGACACGGTCACCAGCGCAATGGCCAGAACCACGATGATGCCGACCAGCACGGCCGGCACCCGGTTCTCCGGACTGATCCTCAGGCGTCTTCGCGCAGCCAGCGTGCGGCCTCCACGGCGTAGTAGGTGACGATGATGTCCGCGCCCGCCCGCTTGATCGCGCCCAGGCTCTCCAGCGCAATCGCCTTCTCGTCGATCCAGCCGCGTTCGGCCGCGGCGCGCATCATGCTGAACTCCCCGGACACCTGGTAGGCCGCGGTGGGCGCGCGGAAGGTGTCCCTGACCCGCCGGATCACGTCGAGGCACGGGCCGGCCGGCTTCACCATCACGATGTCCGCGCCCTCCTCCAGGTCCGCCTGCACCTCGCGCAGCCCCTCGTCGCTGTTGGCGGGATCCATCTGGTGGGTGCGGCGGTCGCCGTGCGAAGGCGCCGAGTGGGCCGCATCGCGAAAAGGACCGTAGAAGGCCGAGGCGTACTTGGCCGCGTACGACACGATCGGCGTCGAGCCGTGGCCCGCCTCGTCCAGGGCCGCGCGGATCACCCCCACGCGCCCGTCCAGCATGTCGCTCGGAGCCACGGCGTCCGCTCCCGCGCGGGCGTGCGAGACGGCGGCCCGGGCGAGCAGCGGCAGGGTGGCCTCCTCGTCCAGGGAGCCGTCCGCTGCAAGCACGGCGCAGTGGCCGTGGTCGGTGTACTGGCAGAGGCACACGTCGGTCCACACCAGCAGGTCGGGGTAGCGCGCCTTGAGTTCACGCACCGCCCGCGGAACCAGGCCGCCCTCCGCGTAGGCTTCGGAACCCGGCGCGTCCTTGTGGTCGGGCACGCCGAAGAGGAGCACGGCGCCCACCCCCGCGTCCACGGCCGCCCCGGCTTCCTCGACGAGCAGCCCCGGGGAGAAGCGGTATATGCCGGGCATGCTGGGCACGGGCTGGCGCCGTCCTTCGCCCGGCACCACGAAGAGCGGATACACCAGATCGTGCACTCGGAGCACGCTCTCGCGTACGAGGCGGCGCCAGGCAGGCGACTGCCGGAGGCGGCGGAGGCGGTGCTGCGGATAGGCCATGCGTCGGGATGCCGCCTTCTGCGGGAGGGCCGTCCGTCGCGGCGTTCAGCCGGCGCCGTTGCCCGCGTGTTCGCCGTTGGATCCGGAAGGCTCGTCCGGCGTCAGCTGGAAGATCTCCTTGACCGCCGCCAGGCTTGACAACCCCTCGGAAGTCTCCAGATCGAGCTCGCGCAGGTGGCAGGTGGGCTGGTGCAGCAGCCGGGCCACCAGCGAGCGGGTGTAGCGTTCCAGGCGGTCGCGGTTCGCCTCGTCGAAACCGGGCAGGTGCCGGCGCACCTCCTCGTCCGCGATCCGGTAGAAGCTCTCGCGCAGCGACCGGAGCACCGGAACCACCTGCAGCGTATCGAACCAGTCGACGAAGTTCTGGAGTTCCTCCTCGACGATGCGCTCGACGTGGGGAATCTGCTTGCTCCGGCGGATCAGGTTCTCCTGGACGATGTCGCCCAGGCTGTCGAGGTCGCGCAGGAAGACGTTGGGAATGCGGCCGGCGCCGGATTCGACATCCCTGGGGTTGGCGATGTCGATGATCACCAGCGGCCTGCGACGGCGCTCGCGCATGATGGCGCAGAGAGTCGCGGCGGTGATGACCGGATTCGGGGCGGAGGTCGCCGTCACCACGACGCTGGCGCCTTTCAACGCGGCGTGAAGTTCGTCGAACGGGCGCGCGGCTCCGCCGAACTCGTCCGCGACCGCGCGCGCGCGTCCGGCGGAACGGTTGACGATGGTCAGGCTGCGGGGGCGTTTCGCGGCGAAATTGCGCGCGGCCTGAGCGCCGGTGCGTCCCGCGCCCACCACCAGCACGGCCTGGTCGGAGAGGTCGGAAAGGATGTTGGTGGCCAGTCGCACGGCGGCGAACGCCACCGACGCCGATCCCTTGCCGATGTCGGTTTCCGCGCGCGCCCGCTTCCCCGTGCGCACGGCGGATTGGAACAGCCGGGTGAGATACGGCCCGCAGGTTCCCTCCTCCGCGGCCAGCGCGTAGGCCTGGCGTACCTGTCCCAGCACCTGCGGCTCGCCGATCATGAGCGAATCGAGCCCGGCGGCCACGCGGAAGAGATGGCGAGCTCCCTCGCGCCCGCGCAGGGAGAACGTGTGACGTCCAGCGGATACGGCGTCGTTGTCCTTTACGTCGCGCAGCCTGTGGCGCATCAGTTCGGTGGCTCGAGCCGGCTCGCGCGTCCAGGCGAAGATCTCGGTCCGGGTGCAGGTGGACAGGGCCACGCTCTCGCGAATCACGCGGTCGCCGTGCGCGCCGTCGACGAGCGTTCCGAGCAGCTCGCGCGCTTCCTCGCCGGAAAGCGCCAGCCGATCCCGGGCCGCAGCCGGGGCGACCCTGTGATTGGTCCCGAATACGAGGAGTTCCACCGTCTCCCTGGGTTGAAGCGTCGTGCCGGGCCGATCCGTCCCGGGCAGGTTACGAGTCCGCCGTGCAAACGGGTGGGCAGAAGATGATAATAGTTATCGGTACGGCACGCCTTCAACCTTGCCCGGTTTCGCGGCCCTGGAGATGTTCAGCCGTCCGGCCGACACCGGCGAGGACTCCACATCAGCGACGGGATCCCGGTGAGCGACATTCACGAGCGACGCGCAGGAGACCTTCTGATCCGGATCGACAGGGACCTCTGCGTGGGCTTCGGCGACTGCATCGAGGCTGCCGAAGCTGCCTTCGAGCTGGATGACGAGGGGATTGCGGTGTTCAGGGCGGGGATCGACGAGGTGGACCGCGAGACCCTGCTGGCCGCCTGCGACGAGTGCCCGGTGGACGCGATTTCCGTACTCGATGCCGACGGAACCCAGCTCGTGCCCTGACGGGCTCCGCAGTCCCGGGACCATGAGAAAGATCCGCACCTACCACGAGGTGGAATCACAGACGGGCGACCTGCTCGTGGATCAGATCAGGGGCCAGCGGCGGCGGCTCGACAGCCGGCTGGCCGGGATTCGCAACCTGGTCGCCGTCGGAAGCGGCAAGGGCGGAGTGGGCAAGAGCCTCGTGACCGCGAACCTGGCTGCCGCCCTGGCTTCGGAAGGGCACGCGGTCGGCGCGCTGGACGCGGATCTGAACGGCCCCTCGCTGGCCCGCATGCTGGGCGCGTCCGGGGAAGTGCTGGTGGATGGGGCGAATGGCGTGGTTCCGGCGCGGGCTGCCCACGGAGTCCGGGTGATGTCGATGGAGCTGCTGCAGAACGACGCCGATGCTCCGCTGCGCTGGCGTGCGCCCTCCGGTGACGGCTTTCTGTGGCAGAGTTCGATCGAGACCGGGGCGGTGCGCGAGTTCCTGTCGGACGTGGCGTGGGGCGACCTCGACTTCCTTCTGATGGACCTGCCGCCGGGTACCGACAAGATGGAGCGCGTCTTCCAGCTCCTGCCGGGACTCGAGACGCTGCTTCTGGTGACGACTCCGTCCGAGATGTCCCGCCGGGTGGTGGCCCGGGCGGCGCGCCTGGCGCGCGAGCAGGAAATCCCGACGGTAGGGCTGGTGGCGAACATGACCGAGTACGTCTGTCCGTGCTGCGGTCATACGGATCCGCTCTTTCCCGGAGACGGCGTCGCCCGCCTGGCCGCAGCCACCGGTCTGGAGATCTGGGGCCGGATCCCCTTCGATCCCCGTCTGGGCGAGGCGTCCGACCGGGGGGCTCCCGCCGTGGCCGCCAGTGAAGACTCACCGGCCGCGCGCGCCTTGCGGGCGCTGGCGAGGAGGCTCGCCGTACCCGGAGAGGCCGCGCAGGAGCAATCCCGATGAAGTTTCTCTGCATCCAGTGCGATCACATCATGGCCTTCGCGGAGCGCCAGCTGCCCGGGGACGGCACCCTCGCGGCGGTGTTCGAGTGTTCCGCGTGCGGCCGCGAGATCGCGATGCTCACCAACCCCATGGAAACGCAGCTGGTGAGCAGCATGGGTATCGAGATCGGGGGCAGGACGGTGCCCGAACAGCCAATGGAGCTGGTGCGCGGCAACCTGGATGGAGGCCGCGACGACGCCTTCGTGGAGGAGGAGCCCCCCGCTCCCGCCCGCCCCGGCAGGGTCGAGTGGAGCCCGGCGGCGGTGGATCGGCTCGGCCGTGTGCCGTCCTTCGTGCGCGGCATGGTGAAGCGCATCTACACCGACTACGCCCGCGAACGGGGCATCGGCCGCATGACACCCGAGGTCATGGACACGGCGCGCTCGGACCTGGGGCTGGAGGGAATGTGACCGATTCGCGCGCCCGCAAGTTCCGGCAGGCCGCCTTCTGGTACCTGCACGTCGGACTGCTCTACGAGGCCGCCGTGGTCGCCATGTGGCGCAACGGGCTGGTCAACCCGCTCCGCGGGCCCATCGTGCTCTGGCTGCTGCTCGGGGCGGCCATCGTGGCGCTCGTCTTCTGGGGGCTCTGGTTCCGGCGCAGCGTGTGGCTGGCCCGGGGAATCTGGGCGCTGCACGCGCTGCGGCTCCCGAGCATGATCGAAGGAGCGTTCCTGCCCGGACCCGACGCCGCGCTGCCCCCGGGATTCTACCTCACGGCCATCGTCGTCATCGTCATCAACCTGTGGATGCTGGCCCGCGCCGGATGGGATCTCTGACCAGAGGCGGGGCGATTTCCCGGAGTGGATCAGGGCTGTTGCGCGCCGTCTCCGCACCCCCTCCGCGGCGTTTGACATCGATTGGCGATTTCCGGTATAATTTGCCCGGCTCCGCAGGGGCCGACACATGAGATCTGACGAGCGGGCCCGGGCGCCCGCTTATGTTATGTACGCCGACCTTTCGGCGACCGCCTTCGGGGACTTGGCCCTGCCTGACTTGCCGAACCAAGTGGACCGCTTCCAGCCCGCAGGGCCCCCTCGGACGGGCCTCCCTGCGCCTGCCGCTCCAGCGCCGCATGGCTGAACCACAAGCGCCTCGTCCCTCGAGAACCTCCAATCGAGACAGCCATGTACCGTGAGATCTTCGTGCCGGTGGACAACTCGCCCTGGTCGGACTGGGCGGTGGATCGCGCCATCGAACTCGCAACCCGTTCGGACGGCCGGATCACCGGGAACCACGTGTACGCCGCACGCCTGCACGACATCCGCTTCCGCCAGCTGGAGACCGGCCTTCCCGCCCAGTTTCAGACCGAGAAAGAGATCAAGCGCCAGCGCAAGATCCACGACAAGCTGATCGAGAAGGGCCTGCAGCTCATCTCCGACTCCTTCCTGGACCAGGTGGACCGGCGGTGCCGGGACGCCGGCGTTCCTCTCACGCGCCAGCTTCTCGAGGGCATCAACTATGAGGAGCTGGTGAGCGAGGTGAATTCGGGGGAGGGTCATCTGCCGAGCCTCATCGGCTTCGACCCCAACATCGCCTCCAGCTACGACGGGGGCGACAAGGTGCGCAGCGACGTGCGGCTCGGCGAAGACGGGCGCATCGTCGCGGAGGACGAGGAGCACGACGAGAAGCTGGCCGGCTCGAGCGGCCGCGCCTATGACCTGATGGTGATCGGGGCGCACGGGATCGGCTATCAGCCCTACTCGCAGCTCGGCGGGGTGGTGGCGCGCGTGCTGCAGAAGGTGGAGAAGGACGCCTTCGTGGTGCGCAACGAGCGCCCGCTCGCCGGGGGCAGCTTCATGGTGTGCGTGGACGGCTCCGCGTACAGCTACAAGGCCATGCGCCTCGCCCTGGAGATGGCGTCGGAGTACGGCGCCAAGCTCTATGTGGGCTCATCCTTCGATGTCGAGTACCATCACGCGGTCTTCGGCAACATCAAGGACGTGCTTTCGGTGCAGGCTTCGAAGATCTTCAAGTTCGAGGAGCAGGAAGAGCTTCACAACAACATCATCGACAAGGGCCTGCTGAAGCTTGCGCAGGCGAACGTGAAGCGGGCGCGCATCATGGCCGAGGAGTATCCGGAGGTCGAAGTCGAGACCCAGGTGCTCATCGGCAAGCCCTTCCAGGTCATCCTGCAGTGGGCCGAGGAAGTCGACCCCGGCCTGCTCATCCTCGCGCGCCACGGAGCGCACCGCATCGAGGGCACGGACCTGGGGTCCCAGGCGCACAATCTGCTCAGGCAGTCGAACGCGAACATCCTCCTCATCGGCACCACCGACGTTCGTCCCGAGGAGATTCCCTGGATCGAGGAAGACGGCGAGATGGGGCTCGAGTGGGCTCCGGAGGCGGAGGTCCGCATCCTGCGCGTCCCGCCCTTCGCGCTCGGCATTGCCCGCAAGGCGGTGGAGGAATACGTGCTGGAGAACTGGCGCCCGGGCGAAGACGCGTCCCGGCCCGCGGCCAACGGGTCCGGCGGGGCCAATGGGGCAGGGGCGAACGGTGCGCCGGGCGCGCGGGCCAACGGATCCAACGGCGCCGAACCCCCGGTGCTGGAGCCCGGGCGCGACACCGGCGCCACCCTGCCCATGGTGACCGCCAAATGGCTGGACGAGGCGATCGCAAAGCTCCTGCCCACCCACATGCAGCTCATCATGGGGATCGGCACGGCCGAGGAGCTCGCCCTGGCCGAGGTGAAGGCGGGAGAGGCCATGAAGCGCACAGTGGTGGAGGGCAAGGACGCCGATTCGGTGCCCGCCAGCCCGACCATCGAGGTGACGTGCCCCTACACCGGACACGTGCATGAGCGGACGCGCACCGCCGCCGACCCGGTGGTATGGACCGAGGAAGCCTTCGACCGGCTGGGCGCGGTGCCGCTCATCGCCCGCCCCCTGGCCCGCAACACGGTGGAGCGCTTCGCCCGCGACCACGATTTCTGGCGCATCAGCACGCGGGTCATGGACGAGAACAAGCAGGCCATGATGGAGGCCGACACCTTCGACACCGACACCATGCTGGTGATGTTCCGGGAACTGCAGACCAAGCAGCTCAAGGCCGCCGCCGAGGGCGTCGACGGGCTGACCCCGGAGATGCGCAAGTTCATCGAGGAGGCCAGGGCGTCCGGCGTGACCCGCTGCCCGATCCGGGACGTGGCCGAGCAGGCGGACGACTGCCCCGTCGACTTCAAGACCGTGAGCCCCGCCGACGCGAAGGCGGCCGTCGAGCAGTTCATGCGCCGGGAAGAGGCTTGATGGCCGATCCGCCCACTGCCGTTCTGCCCACCCTGGGGCGGGACGGCTTCTCCGAACCCTCCACTACTCCCTCCCTGCGCTGGGTCGCGGAAGGTGTTTCGGCGGATTCGGGGGCGGCGCCCGGTCTCCCGCACATCGTCGCGTGGAATCTCACCCGGCGCTGCAACCTGGAGTGCGCGCACTGCTACATCTCCGCGGGATCGTGGCACCTGGCGGAGACGGAGCTGTCCACCGCGGAATGTCATCGCGTGCTCGACCAGGTTCTGGAGGTCAACCCGAATCCGGTGCTCATTCTGTCGGGCGGAGAGCCCCTCCTGCGCGACGACCTGGAGGAAGTCGCCGCCCGGGCGAGCGCCGGCGGGGCCACCGTGGTGGTCGGCACCAACGGCACCCGTCTCAGCGACCGCCGCATCGAGTCGCTCATGGAGGCGGGGGTGACGGGGGTCGCGGTCAGCGTGGACTCGCTGGTCGACACCTACCACGACCGCTTCCGCCACGGGTCGGGGGCGCTCTCCGACACCCTGGCCGCGGTGGACCGGCTCGCCGCCCACCGCCTGGATTTCATCGTCCAGACCAGCGTAACCCGGGGCAACCGGGCGGAGGTGGCCGGGATCGCCGCGTGGGCGGAGAGCCGGGGCGCGGTCTCGTTCAACCTGTACTTCCTGGTTCCCACCGGGCGCGGGGAGCGCATGCAGGGCCTCTCCCCGGAAGAGAACGAGGCGGTGCTCGCCGAATTGGTGGAACTCGAGCGCGAGTACCGGGGCCGCATGATGGTGCGTTCCAAGTGCCAGCCGCAGATCATGCGCCACGTGATCGAGGGCGGGGAGGAGTCGCCGCTGCTCAACTACGGCACCCGCTGTCCGTGCGGCGTGCACTACTGCCGCATCACTCCGGAGGGGAAGGTCACCCCCTGTCCCTACACGCCGGTGGTTGCGGGCGACCTCACCACCACCCCCTTCCGCCAGGTGTGGGAGTCGTCGCCCGTCTTCGCCCGGCTGCGCCACGGCGAACCGGGAGGGCGGTGCGGGCGCTGCGAATACCGCGCGGTGTGCGGGGGCTGCCGCGCGCGCGCCCACGCGCTGACCGGCGACCTGCTCGGCCCCGACGACTCCTGCGCCTACGAGCCGGCCGGCGACCGGGCGGTCATCGAGCCGCGGCGCGAGGTCGTGTACGGCGACGACACCGTGGCCGAGCTCCCCTGGACCGAAGAGGCGCGCGCGCGCCTGTCCGTCGTGCCCAGCTTCGTGCGCGGGGTGGTGTCCGCGCGCGTCGAGTCGTTCGCGCGCAAGCGCGGGTACAAGAGGGTGACCGCCGAGGTGATGGCGGAGGTGCGCCGCGGCATGCCGGTTGATTTCTCCAGGCGGCTGCCTTTCTTCCTACGCAACCAGATGTCCGCGGCCGCGTCGCGCGACGATACTCCGGAGGAAAGCGATGCGCCCCGGAGTTGAGATCACCTCGGAGAGAAACGTGCCGAAACCTGGTATGACGTGGCGCTCCGGCGCCGGACCCATCCTTCTGCTGGGTGCGCTCGCCCTCCTGGTGATGGCGGAGCCCGCATTCGCCCAGGTGCCCGCCGGGCGCGATTACGGCGACTTCCCCGTAATCGGCGGCCGGGCGGCGGTATGGATTGCGGCCCAGGTGCACCTGCTCTTCGCCGCGTTCGTGCTGGGCGTGCCCATGTTCGCGGTCGTCACCGAGGCCATCGGCATGTTCGGCGGCGACGAGCGCTACGACAAGCTGTCCAAGGAGTTCACCCGGCTCCTGCTGGTAGCGTACTCCGCGACCGCCATCTGGGGCGGCATCCTGCTCTTCCTGCTGGTCACCATCTACCCCACCCTGTTCAGCTATCTCGCGCAGATCTTCAACCTGTCGATGTGGATCTACGTGGGGCTCTTCTTCTTCGAGTCCTTCACGCTCTACCTGTACTACTACGGCTGGGACCGCTGGAAGAAGGGCCGCGCCAAGTGGTTCCACTGGGGGCTGGGCATCGCGCTGAACGTGTGGGGCACGATCGTCATGTTCATCGCCAACGGCTGGCTGACCTACATGATGAGCCCGCCGGCCGACGTCACCGTCGACACGGCTCCCCAGATGGTGCAGCTGTGGAGCGCGCTCACCAACGCGACCTGGATGCCCATCAACATCCACCGGCTGATCGCCAACGTCGTGTTCGGGGGGGCGGTGGTCGGCGCCTACGCGGCGTACCGTTTCCTGGCCGCAAAGAGCGACGAGGAGCGCGCCCACTACGACTGGATGGGCTACGTGGGCAACATGATCGCCATCGGCGCGCTCATCGTTCTGCCCTTCGCCGGCTACTGGCTGGGCCGGGAGATCTACGAGTTCAACCAGCAGATGGGCATCACCATGATGGGCGGCTTCATGAGCTGGCTGTGGATCATCCAGGCCTTCCTCATCGGGGTGCTGTTCCTGGCCGGCAACTACTACCTGTGGGTGGGGATGGGCCGAATACCCGGGGCGGAGCGCTTCATGCCCTACACGAAGTACATGCTCGCCGTGCTCATCGTGGGCGTGATCGTGTGGGCGACCCCCAACACCATGATCGCCAGCCGCGAGGAGTTCGCGGCGATGGGCGGCACGCACCATCCCTTCCTCAGCGTCCTCGGGCTGATGAGCGGCAAGAACACGGCGGTCAACTTCATGATCCTGACCACCTTCCTGTCGTTCCTGCTCTACCGGCGCGCCAACAAGGAACCGGTGGTGCCGTGGGCGCGCACCGGCACGATCGTGCAGGGCGCCATTTTCGTGGTGGCCTCGGCGATCGTGCTGTTCTACGGGATCTACGGCTACATGGTGCCGACCATCGTGCGCATCGGGTTCTCGGTCTACCAGGTGCTCACGGTGCTCGCGTGCATCATCGGGGTGATCACCATAGACCTGCTGATGCTGCGGGGGGCCACCTCGCGCGGCGAGATCCAGTGGGGCCGAATGCCGGAGCGCTCGCAGTACGCGCTCTTCATCCTGGCGGTAACCTTCACCTGGCTGATGGGCCTCATGGGCTTCGCGCGCAGCGGCATCCGCCAGCACTGGCACGTATTCGAGGTCATTCGCGACACCAGCCCCTGGGCGGCCACCCCGGCACTGGGCTATTCGTCGGTGGTCATCTCCGCCTGCGTGCTCATCTTCTTCGGGCTGGTGGCCTTCATCTTCTGGCTCGGCTCGCTGGCCGAGAAACCCGTGATTTCGTCGGTGGGTCAGGCTTCGGCCGCAGGCGGGATCCAGAGCGAACTTCAGCCGGCACCCAGCGAGGGATAGGGGAGGCAGATGCTTAAGACCAACCTGAGTATCCTGGCGGTGGTGATCGGCTGCCTGGGCGTGTTCACCTGGGTCGCCAACGCCATTCCGCAGATCCAGTCGGATGTGCCCGAGGACCTGGTATTGTCGGACGACGTCAGCCCGGAGGAGCTCATCGCGGCGGGCGAGGAACTGTACAACGGCGGTGGCGGCTGCACGGCCTGCCACGGCCTGGGCGAGCGCGCCCCGAACCTGCTCACCGACCACGCGGGCACCGGGCTCATCGGCGAGCGCTGCGCGAACCGCGTGGCAGGCGAGGACTGCAAGCAGTACCTGCATACGTCGATGGTGGACCCCAACGCCTACCTGGTGGAGGGGTTCGCGCCCATCATGCTGGACGCGAGCCGCACCCTCTCATCCGTGCAGATCTGGGCGCTGGTGGCCTATCTGCAGTCGCTGGGAGGGGAGGTGACGGTGACGGGGGCGGATTTCGCAGACGACGGTGGAGCGGCAGCCGCGGGCGGGGTGGTGGCGAGCGCGCCCGCCGCCCCGGTGCTGGGTCCGACCGGGCCCCTCGACCCGGAAGAGCTTCTGACCCGGCACACCTGCGCCACCTGCCACGCGGTCACCGGGCAATCGCCGCTGGGACCGTCCTACGAGGGCATGGGCAGTCGCCTGACCGCCGACGAAATCCGGACGTCCATCCTCGATCCCACAGCGTCGGCGGCCGAGGGATTCGAGGAGATGCTCGGGATCATGCCCCCGATCTTCGGGAACATCCCGGCGGCCGAACTCGAGGCGATCGTGCAGTTCATCGCATCGCAGAGATAGGAGACGCGCCTTGAGGGAGAAGAATCGATGAACACCAAGCCCTGGAAGCATCCGCTGGGCCAGGCGGCGATCGTCGTGGTGCTGGCGTACCTCCTCTTCGAATGGGGCATCTGGCTCCTGCCGCCCCTCTTCGGGGTCGCCAGCGCGCCCGTGCCCGCCACCGTCGTCCTGCAGTACATGGGGACCGTGGTCGTGGGCGTGCTGATCTGGGTCAGCGACTCCGAGGAGCGCTGGAAGCAGTTCAAGGCGCCGATCCACCGCGTGATGGTGGACCCGCGCCAGAAGGTCCTGCGCACGGCGCTCATGGTCACCATTCCCCTGCTGGTCGCCTTCATGACCTTCGACCGGGTGCGGCCCACGGTCTCGGCGCCGGCCGCGCTGCGCTCCGTGCACCCCGCGCCCCCCGGACAGATCGACTTCCGCGGCGAGACCATGGTCCTCAACGGGCTCGAGAACCCGCTCCGGCACGAGGGCGACCTGGAGGCGCACTACGAGGAGGGCAAGAGGATCTACGTCCAGAACTGCATGCCCTGCCACGGCGACGCGCTGGACGGGCAGGGCCACTTCGCGAGCGCCTTCAACCCCGCGCCCCTCAGCTTCCAGGACCCGGGCACCATCGTACAGCTCACGGAGAGCTTCGTCTTCTGGCGCATCGCCAAGGGCGGGCCCGGACTGCCGCGCGAGGCCACGCCCTGGGACTCGGCGATGCCCGCCTGGGAGGACCTGCTTACCGCAGAAGAGATCTGGCAGGTGACCATCTACCTCTACGAACAGACCGGCTGGGAGCCGCGGACCTGGGAGGAAGAGGGCGCCGAAGGAGAGGAGCACTGATGCGGGCGCGAGCGATGGTACCGGGATTCGTGGTTGCGGCGGCTGTGACGTGCGCCGTTTCGGCCCCTCTCGCCGCCCAGGAAGAGAACGCGCTGGGCCGCGAGGTCTACGACCGCTGGTGTGCCTCCTGCCACGGCTACGAAGGCCTCGGCGACGGCTACGCGGCGACCTGGATGCTCCCGCGCCCGCGCGACTTCACCCAGGCGCTCTACCAGATCCGCACCACACCCAGCGGGCAGCTTCCCACCGACGACGACATCATGCGCGTCATCAACGAGGGAATGCCGGGCACGACGATGCCCGGATGGGAGGAAGAGCTCAGCCTCGAAGAGCGACTGGCGCTCGTCGACTACCTCAAGAGCTTTTCCCGCTTCTTCGCCGCCGGCGAGGCTCCCGAGCCCATGACCTTCAGCAGCCCGACCCGGGCCACCGAGGAAGCCCTCGCGGAGGGCCGGGAGGTCTACGAGCTCATCGAGTGCAATCGCTGCCACGGCGCCGACGGACGGGGGGACGGCACTTCCTCGCCGACGCTGGTGGACGACACCGGCATGCCCATCTACTCGGTGGATCTGACCGAGAACTGGTACTTCAACGGCGGCGGCACGGTGGAGGACATCTACCAGCGGCTGCGCACCGGCCTGGACGGGACGCCGATGCCGTCGTTCACCGACCTGATCGACGCCGGGGTCATCACCGACGAGCAGCTGTGGAACCTCTCCCACTACGTGCGCAGCCTGGCTCCGGAGGACCCGCCGGGCATCACCGAGGTGATCCGGGCCGGTCTGGTCGAGGATGCGCCCCTTCCGGAAGGTGTCGACGACCCGCTGTGGGAGTCGGCAGAAGCGTTCTACATCCCGATGGGCGGGCAGATCATCGAGAGCCCGCGCTGGTTCGTGCCGCAGGTGGCCGGGCTGTGGGTGCGCGCCCTGCACGATGGCGGGGAGCTCGCGGTGCACGTCTCCTGGAGCGACCACTCCGAGAGTCCCGATTCCGCGTGGGCCGGCTTCCAGGCCCAGGTCCTGTCGGCGGTGGGACCCGAGGAGGGCGACATGGAACCGGGCCCCAGACCCGACGGGCTGTACCTCCAGTTTCCCATGGAGATTCCGGAGGGGATGGACAAGCCCTATTTCCTGATGGGAGATCCGCTGGAGCCCGTGTACCTGTGGCACTGGGAGAGCACGGCGGGCGCGGCGCAGGAAGCGGACGCCCGCGGGCTGGGCACCATGGCCCCCCAGGGCGACGCCGGCCAGTCGCTGGCGTCGGAGGCGGCGTTTTCGGCGGGGCGCTGGGCTGTTATGTTCCGCCGCGCTCTTGAGACCGGGGATCCGGGCGATCTGCAGTTCCGCGTCGGCGAGCCGGTGCCCGTCGGCTTCGCCGCGTGGGACGGCGACAACGGGGAATCGGGATCCCGGGGCTCGATCAGCTCATGGCATTACATTTTCCTGCAGGAACCGACGCCAGCCACCGTGGTGGTCGCGCCGCTGATCGCGACGCTGCTGACCGCCGGGCTGGGCGTGCTGGTTGTGGCCCGGGCCCAGAGGCGCGAGCGGGAAGGCGCCGAGGGCCCGGATGAAGGCGACGCGTAGACATCGAAGTTCAAATAGCACCACGGAGGAAGGAATGAGAGACCTGTTTGGATGCGGCCGGGCCATGCTGATGGCGACGGCCGCGGTGTTCGCCACCGCGTGCGGCGGCGGCGGCGGTGAGGCCGGCGGCGGCATGGAGCAGGAAGCCGCCGGCGAGGAAATGGCTTCTCCGGTCGACATGGCCACCGCGGGCGGCATTCATGCGATGGTGATGTTCGAGGGCATGGCGCCCGAAATGGATGCGATCGACATGGCGTCCGAGCCGAATTGCGCGGCCCGGTACACCGACACGCCGATGGCCGAGGAGGTCGTGGTCGGCGGAGGCGGGGGCCTGGCCAACGTCTTCGTCTACGTCAGGGAAGGCCTCGACGCGGGCATGAGCTTCCCCACGCCCGGCGGCGCGGTGGTCATGGACCAGGTCGGCTGCCGCTACGTGCCCCGGGTCGTGGGCGTGCAGGCGGGACAGGACCTCACCTTCCGCAACTCGGACGGCCTGCCCCACAACATCAACGCATCGCCCAGCGAAAACCGCGGCTTCAACATCAGCCAGCCGGTGAACATGGACACCAACCGCAACTTCCCGCTGGCGGAGGTGATGGTCCCGGTGCGCTGCGACGTGCACGGCTGGATGAGCGCCTACGTGGGCGTGCTGGACCATCCCTTCCACGGCGTCACGGACATGGAGGGAGGGGCCGACCTGGGCATGCTCCCGCCCGGTGACTACGTGGTCGAGGCCTGGCACGAGCGTTACGGAACGCAGACGGCCAGCGTCACCGTCACCACCGGCGAGACCGCGATGGTGAGCTTCTCCTTCTCGGAAGCCATGGCGGCCAACGCCGTGGTGCCGATGGGCGAGCCGATCGATCCGCACGGCCCCGGAGCCCACACTCTCGCTCCCGAGGCCCATTAGACACGAGCCGCCGAGGACGGGCCGGCGTCTCCCCCCGGGGGCGCCGGTCCGGTCCGCGGCCGGGTACCCCGCCCGGTCGCCATCACCCCCGGCAGCGAGCAGGAGAACACCAACATGAGCTGGTTGCTCCCCGACAGTTATTCCACCTTTGGGCCGGACGTCGACTTCCTGTACTACGCGATCCTCGTGGTAACGGGGGTCGTCTTCGTGATCACCGAGGCGCTCCTGGTCTATTTCGTCATCCGCTACCGGCGGCGCGACGGGCAGAAGGCCACCTACATCCACGGGTCGACGAAAGCGGAGATCATCTGGACGGCCGTCCCCTTCATCGCCGTGCTGGGGCTGGCCTTCATCAGCATCCCTTCGTGGAACATGATGAAGAACCCGGACAGCGTGCCCGCCGACGCGCTTGACTACATCGTCAACGCCAAGCAGTTCGAGTGGGAGATCACCTACGCCGGAGCCGACGGGGTCACCGGCACCGCCGACGACATCTCGACGATCAACATCATGCATGTCCCGGTGAACCAGGCGGTCAACATCACCCTCCGGTCCGAGGATGTGCTTCACTCCTTCTTCCTACCCGAGATGCGGGTGAAACAGGACGCGGTGCCGGGCATGGACATCACCGTCTGGTTCGAGGCGACCCGGGCGGGCGCGTATCCCATCGGTTGCGCCGAACTCTGCGGCAATCTCCATACGACCATGGGCGGGACCCTCAACGTATACGAGGCGGCCGACTTCGAAGCGTGGGTCGCCTCCCAGAGCGCGGACGCCGACGACGCCGACGACGCCGACGATCAGGAGGACCAGTAGATGGACGCGCACGCGCACGCCCACGAGATGCCGTGGATTCGGCGTTACATCTTCTCGACCGACCACAAGACCATCGCCATCCAGTTCCTCCTGATGAGCCTGTTCTTCCTCGTCGTGGGGGGATTGCTGGCGATGATGATGCGGTGGCAGCTGGGCTTCCCGAGCGAGCCCATGCCCGGAGGCATGCTCCTCCCCGACGAGATGATGGCGCCCACGCCCGCCGGGGCCATCATGCTTCCGGAGTTCTACAACTCGCTGGTCACCATGCACGGCACCATCATGATCTTCTTCGCGATCATGCCGCTGCTGGTGGGGGTCTTCGGCAACCTGCTGATACCGCTTCAGATCGGCGCCGACGACATGGCCTTCCCGCGCCTCAACATGGCATCGTTCTGGATGGCGTTCCCGGCCGGGCTGCTGATGCTGGCGAGCTTCGCCGTCGAAGGGGGCGCGGCCGGAGCGGGCTGGACATCCTACGCGCCGCTCAGCGCGAGCGGGGAGTACACCGGGGTCTACCTGGGCCAGCAGCTCTGGCTGATCAGCCTCACCATCCTGGGCTTCGCGTCACTGGCGGGCGCGGTCAACTACATCACGACCATCATCAACATGCGCGCGCCGGGGATGACCTGGTTCCGGATGCCGCTGGCCACCTGGGCGCTCTTCATCACCGCCATCCTGATCCTGCTGGCGATTCCGATTCTGGCGGGCGCGCTGATCATGCTGCTCTTCGACCAGACGATCGGGACCGCGTTCTTCCTGCCGGCCAGCGACGGCGAGCCGCTGCTCTGGCAGCATCTGTTCTGGTTCTTCGGTCATCCGGAGGTGTACATCCTCATCCTGCCCGCGATGGGCATCACCTCCGACGTGCTGGCCAACGGCGCGCGCAAGCCCGTCTTCGGCTACCACGCCATGGTGCTGGCGATCGTCGCCATCGCCTTCCTGTCGTGGATCGTGTGGGGGCACCACATGTTCCAGAGCGGGATGAACCCGATGCTCGGCACCACCTTCATGATCACGACCATGGTCATCGCGGTCCCGTCGGCCATCAAGGTGTTCAACTGGCTGGGGACCATCTACAAGGGGAACATCCACCTTCACACCCCCATGCTGCACGCGCTGGGCTTCGTGTCGATGTTCATCATCGGTGGGCTGTCGGGCGTGTTCATGGCCTCGACCCCCGTCGATGTCTACATCCACGACACCTACTTCATCGTGGCGCACCTCCACTACGTGCTCTTCGGCGGCAGCCTGTTCGCGATCTTCGCGGGCATCACGTTCTGGTACCCGAAGATGTTCGGCCGCCTCATGAACGAGAAGTGGGGCAGGATCCACTTCTGGCTGACCATGATCCTCTACAACATCGTGTTCTGGCCCATGCACTCGATCGGAATCCAGGGGCACATGCGGCGCATCTACGATCCCACGCAGTACGAGTTCCTGCAGCCCCTGCAGCCCATCAACCAGTTCATCACGATGGCAGCCTTCGCGCTGGTGGCGGTTCAGGTGATCTACGCCCTCAACTTCATCATCAGCATCTGGAAGGGGAAAAAGGCCGGCAACAATCCGTGGAAGGCCAACTCCCTGGAATGGACGGTGCCGTCGCCGCCGCCGCACGGGAACTTCGAGCTGGTGCCGATCGTCTATCGCGGGCCCTACGAGTACTCGGCGCCCGATGTGGAAGAGGACTACTGGCTGCAGGACGCGCCGCCGCCCAGCGAGACCGCGGCGCCGGCGCTCGAACCCCAGCCGGTGGCGGACTGACCCGATGACCGTCTTCGTTTCGCTGGCGGAGCCACCTTCCTTCCAGTGACCTGGAACTTCAGGAGATAGCTGACGCATGAGCCAAGCAGCCGCATCGACAGCCGACCGGCATCCCATGCCCGGGATGATGGTCTACAACGTAAAGCTGGGAATGTGGATCTTCCTGCTGTCGGAAGTGATGTTCTTCACGGCCCTGATCGGGTCCTACATCATCCTGCGATTCGCCCACCCGGATCATTTCGCGGAGCCCGGCGCGGTGCTGAATGTGCCGCTCACGGCCTTCAACACGTTCGTTCTGATCTGCTCGAGCGTGTCGATGGTCAAGGCCTACGCGGCGATCACGCAGGGCGATCAGAAGGGGCTCAGGTTCTGGCTCCTGGTGACCATTCTCCTGGGCACCTTCTTCGTCGGGGTTCAGGTGGTGGAGTACATCATCCTGGCCCGGGAGGGATTCGTTCCCATGGCGGAGCTGTACGGCGTCGCCCACGAGATCGAGGGAGCCGCCCTGTATGGCGCCACCTTCTACACGATGACCGGGTTCCACGGGACCCACGTCACCATCGGGATTCTCTGCATGTGGTTCGTGCTGTACCGGGCGTGGCAGGGGAAATACTCCGCGGACAACTACGGGGCGGTGGAGATCATGGGTCTCTACTGGCACTTCGTGGACCTGGTGTGGATCATCCTGTTCACCATCGTTTACCTGATCTGATCATCGGGGCGGACCGCCGCCTGGAAACCAAGGAGACACCCGGATGGCAGGCAACGGGCAAGAACCCAGATACTTCCTGATCTGGTTCATACTTTTCGTTCTGACGATGGCCGAGGTGGGGTACGCGTTTCTCGCCCTCCCGCAGTGGCTGCTCGCCACGGGTCTGATCCTCATGGCGCTCTGGAAGGCCCTGCTGGTGGCGCTCTACTACATGCACCTGAAGTTCGAGCCCAAACGGCTGTGGATCCTGGCCGCGAGCCCGCTGCCGCTGGCGGTGATTCTGGTGATCGCCGTGCTGACGGAGTTCTGATCGGCTGACGGCGGGGAAGGCGCGGGACGCGAGCAGCGCGCCTCCTCTCCCGGGTTCCGCCAAGCCCTGACCGTGCCCGGTGCGGCGCGGTCGGGGCTTTCTCGTCGATGTCATGCCGACGGACCCGCCGGTGCGGTCGCGGCCGGGCGATCGCGACTCCAGCGGCCATCCCCGGTCCTGGCCAAACTTGCGGCACCGGGGCTCCCGGGCCCAACGTCACGGATAGCCATGGGCTATGTCGCGCGTTCGGGGACGCCGGTTTCCTCCGGCCCAACTGAAGGAGGCGGTCCATGTTCGTGAAGCGGTTCTTCTATCCCGGGGCCCTGTCGGGGATGCTCGGCGCCGTTGCGATGGCGCTGTGGTTTCTCGCCATCGACGCATCACAGGGCCAGCCCTTCCGCACTCCGGCGTTCCTTGAAGCGGCCCTCCTGGGTCGCGACACGGTCGCCGTGGCTCCGGGCAACATCGTGCTGTACTCCGTGATTCACCTGGCGCTCTTCGCGCTGGCCGGGGTGGCGGTAGCCTGGCTGCTGGGCAGGATCAGGGCGGTGCCCGGCGTGCTCGCCGGGCTGATCGTCGGATTCGTGCTGTACGAGCTGGTGTTCTTTGCGAGCGTTGCGGTTACCGGGGTGGACATCGTGGAGAGCCTGGGGTGGCTGGAGTATCTGACCGGCAATCTGATCGCGGGGGTGACGCTGGTCGGCTACCTGCACATGATGGGAGCGGCCCCGGAGGTCAGCTGGTGGTCGATCATGCGCCGCCAGCACATCCTGACGGAGGGCATCGTCGCGGGCCTGATCGGCGCGGCGGTGGTGGCGGTGTGGTTCCTGATCTTCGACGCGGTCTCGGGGCAGCCCTTCTTCACGCCCAGCGCCCTCGGGTCGGCGCTGTTCCTCGGGGTCACCGACCTCGACGCCGTCTCGATCCACATGGGAGCTGTGGTGGGCTATTCCGCCGTGCACCTCGCCGCATTCGCGGCGATGGGGGTGGTCGCGTCGGCCGTCCTCACGCAGGCGGAGGAGGTGCCGCCGCTCCTGCTCGGCGCCGTGCTCCTGTTCGTCGCATTCGAGGCCGCCTTCATGGGCTTCATCGCGCTCGGAGCCGAGTTCCTGCTCGGTCCCCTGGCCTGGACGTCGATCGCGTTCGCGAACGTGCTGGCCGCAGGCGGGATGGGATACTACCTGTGGCGCAAGCACCCGAAGCTGCGCGCGGCCTTCGCCGCGAACCCGATGGACAGGACGGCCTGAGGGGCGGCGGGCCGCTGGCTGCTACCGCCCGCGCACCTCGTGCCGCCGTAGCACCCGGCCGGGGAGGGCTCCCGTCAGCTCGCCTCCGTCGACCACCGCCTCACCGTTCACGACCACGTACTCGATGCCCTCATTACGGCCGCCCGGATTGAGGATCGTCGCGTGGTCCTGCACCCGCGGATAATCGAAGGCGACCAGGTCGGCCTTCTGTCCCGGACGGATGTACCCGCGGTCGGGGAGCCCGATGATCTGGGCGGGCAGGCCGGTCGAGGAGCGGACGAAGAACGGCAGCGTGATGGTGCCCTTGTCGCGGACGTAGGTCGCGATCTTGTGCGGATACGTCCCGTAGTAGCGGGGATGCTGGCCGGGTGCCGGGTTCGGGACGATGCCTCCGTCCGTGCCGGTCGCCGTGAAGTCCTGCCGCATGTAGCGCTCGACATCCTCGGGGCTTCCGGCCAGCGGACGGAAGCGCACGCCGGAGCGGACGGAAGGCTCGCTGTCGAGCGCGAACTGGATGACCTGCTCCACCGGCGTACGCCCGCTGGCCTTGGCCACCTCCGCCAGCGTGCGCCCCACGAGTGACTCGTCCTGGGGCGCGATGACGATTACGTGCCGGTCGGCCCCGCCCTGGAGGTCGAGCATGTACTCGATGTCCGCGACCATCTCGGGGTAGATCTCCGGATCGCCCAGGTGGGCGCGAAGGTTGTCCTTGTAGTTCGCGAAGAGCTCGCTGTTGATGACCCGCCACTTCGGGTCGTCCAGCCCGCCGGCGCGGCTCTCGCCCAGCGGCGCATAGTACCACGCCGGAATCACCTCCGCTGAACCACCGCCGAAGGTCTCGTAGGGGTACTGGTCGAGGTAGACCTGGATGCCCTCGGCGCGGCCACGCTTGATCGCGGCCACGTCGGTCGCCGACTGGCCCCATGTGGTCGGACCTTTCGCCTTGATGTGGGTGCCCACCACGCGGATGCCGGTTTCGCGCCCGATGCGAATGGTCTCGCCCATGCCGTCGGTGGCCGTGAGCCTCCAGCCCCGCGGCCAGGTCGGAGGCGGGGTGTACTCGTCCACGATGCTCGGGGTGAGCCAGAGCGGAAGCGGGGACTGGCTGCGCTGATGGGAGTAGTAGAAGCCGTCGTAGTCGGCGACGACGTGTGCCAGCGCGATGATCTCCTCGGTCGTGGAGAAGCGCCCGGGCCGGTACTCGGGTCCGGCGCCCAGCCCCCAGGCTCCGGCCTCCATCCCCTGGCGGACCTCGGCGACCATCACCGCGATCTCCTCCGGAGTCGCGTGGCGCTCGTAGTCGTGGCCCATCGCGACGGTGCGAACCGTGGCGTGGCCGACCATCGGAATCACGTTCAGCGCCGTGCCCCCGTTCTCGTACCCCGCGATCTCGGCTTCCAGGGGCCAAACGGGATTTCGTCCGTCCGGCCCGAACACGACGGTCGTGATTCCCTGGGCGACGAGATTGGACGCGCGCCGGATCTCGATGTCCCCGTTGAACAGGCTGCGGTCGGCATGCGAGTGCATGTCGATGAAGCCGGGCGTGACGTGGAGCCCGGTCGCGTCGATCTCGCGGGCCGCGCTCGCACCGGCCAGATCCCCCACCGCGACGATCTCGCCTCCGGAGACGCCCACGTCCGCGACGAACGCGGGATTGCCGGTGCCGTCCAGCACCCGTCCCCCTCGAATCAGCAGATCGAAGGACTGGGCCCGGGCGGTGAGGGGATGGACGGCGATGGCGAGCAGGATGGCGAGTGGAATAGTGAAGCCGCGCATGGGTCGTTCCTCCCCTGGATTTCCTGAAGTTGCCGGACGGAAGCGGCGTGACCGGCTTTCCTGAAGAGTACGACGGGGGCAGGGCTCCCGCGAGACGGAATCGAGTCGCGGGGGAGGCCCCTCCAGCAGGAGGGAGGGGAGTGCTACCGCCCCTTGCCCGCGAGAAAGTCCGCCAGCCGCGACAGGTAGTAGGCGAGCAGGATGCCAAGCGTCAGGAAGACGATCCCGAGAAGGAGATTCCCGAGGGAGGACGAGCGGGAGTACTGAACGAACTCGTAGGCCGAGAAGGCCAGGCAGAAGGTGATGCCCGAGTAGATGAGAAAGCGGTGGAAGCCGATCAGGGACATGGGATGGTCCGGTTTCTCCAGGCGCGCCGGCAGGAGCGCGGCGGGTGCGTCAGATGTTGTCGACGGCGACGGCTTCGTCGATGAGCATGATGGGGATGCCGTCGCGTATGGGGTACAGGACCGCGCCGTCCTCGCGGACCAGTCCCGCCGTGACCGGATCGGTCAGGAGTTCGCCGCCGCGGTTGCGCACCGTGCCGCCTTCGACGGCCCGGTTGAGCGCCGTCAGAAGGTCGTCTCCGGCCATGCGCAGCGCGGTGCGCGTTTCCGGGCAGACGAGGATGTCGAGGAGTTCCGGGTCGAGCATGCGCTTGCTGAGTTCCGTCGCGGTTTCGGGAGATCGGGACCCTTCCCCGGAGACAACCGTAAGTTATCATTGCACGCGGACCGATGGAAACGCCCGTCCGCCCGGCGCCGCCCGGGGACGGGACACCCGCTCGTCGCGGAATGCGGCGATCCACCCCATTCCAGGCAGGCGATCGATGTCCTCACACCCGCGTTTTCCCCTTCACGACCGACGCCGGCGTCTCTCGCCGTGTCTCCGCCACCTGCTTCTCTTCCCTCTGCTGCTGGCGCTGCCGCTCCTGGGCTGTCGCTCCAACGGGTCCGAGGGCGACGCGCAGTCCGGGCCCGAGACGTCCGAGACGGTCATGCCGGCGGGGCCGGGCCGAGACCTTGCCTGGGTGATCATCGGCGCGGACACGGTGGTCGCCGAGATCGCGCGCACGCCGGATCAACGCAGCCAGGGGCTCAAGGACCGCGACTTTCTCGCACCTGGCGCCGGAATGATCTTCGTGTTCGACACCGAGGAGGTCCGGTCCTTCTGGATGCAGGACACCTTCATCCCGCTCGACATCGCCTACATGGATGCGAATGCCCGCATCATCGACATCCAGCAGATGGAGCCCGAGACCACCCGTCTGTACACGTCCTCCGGCCCGGCGATGTTCGCGCTGGAGGTGCCGCAGGGCTGGTTCGCGGAGATGGAGATCGTAGTCGGGGCCCAGGCGGAGATCGTGTTCGGGAACTAGCGCGGCGCCCGCCCGCCTTCGTCAGTTCCGCTCGATGATGGCCTCGTACACGAGTGGTCTCAGAAGGCGGTCGAGCGGCGCCGCGCCGTAGGGCTGAAGCTGCGTCCACGCCATTGCGACGATCTCCTCGCGGGGATCCACCCAGAAATACGTGTTGGCAATGCCCGACCACCAGTAGCTTCCCGCGTTCACTCCGACCGAGACGGCGAAGCCCAGGCCGAACCCCTGGTCGTCCAGTCCGGGCAGGATGGGAATCATATCGTCAGGCAGGTGGTTGGCGGTCATGAGGCGGACCGTCTCGGGCCGCAGGAGCCTCACGCCGTCGAGTTCACCCTCGCCCAGCAGCATTCGGCAGAAGCGGAGGTAGTCGCCGGCCGTCGAAACCAGGCCGCCGCCGCCGGAGAGCCAGGTCGGGGGACGGGTGAAGGGGCCGTCGCCGGGAGTCCCCGCCGGGCTGAGGCCGTCGCCGCTGCGGAGGTACATCGCGGCTAAGCGATCGCGCTTGGCGGCCGGCACGCGAAACCCGGTGTCGTCCATGCCCAGCGGCTCGAAGATGCGCTCGCGGAAGAAGTCGTTCAGGGGCTGGCCCGATACCACCTCCACGACCCGGCCGAGCACGTCCGTGGACACGCTGTAGTTCCAGCGCGCGCCGGGATCGTCGATCAGCGGCAGCGACGCGATGGTGGCGATCCTCTCTTCGAGGTCGCCGCCCGGGCCTTCGGGGAGGGCGTTCAGCTCGCGGTTGTACATCGAGTCGACGGGGCTGTCGCCGAAGAATCCGTAGGTGAGCCCCGACGTGTGCAGGAGCAGATCGCGGATGAGGATGGGCCGGCTGGGCGGCCGGGTTCCTCCGTTCTCGTAGACCCGGACGTCGGCGAAGCCCGGGAGGACGCTCCCGAGTTCGTCGTCCAGCGAGAGAAGCCCGTCCTCGACGAGGATCATCGCCGCGACGCTCGTGACGGGCTTGGTCATGGAGTAGATGCGGAAGATGTCGTCGGGCTCGAGGCGGTCCTCGCCGCGGATGCGCCAACCCTGGGCGTGCCAGTGCACGATCTCACCCCTGCGGGACACCAGGGTCATGATTCCCGCCGTCCCGTCGCCGTCGATCAATCGCTGCATGGTTGGCGGGATGCGGGCGAGCACCTCGCCGGACATGCCGACCTCTTCGGGCTCGGCGGTGGTCCACTGTTGGCCGGATCCGGCGGACGGGGCCAGGACGGTGCCGGCCAGCGCGAGGAACAGAGCGATGGAGAGGGAACGCGGCGCGGCGCGCGGCGTGTTGTTCGGCGTGAGCTTCATGCGGGTTTCCGGTTCGTTGTCGGTATGGGTCCCGGGCGGGCGGGCTGCCATGCGGGACAACATGGACGTGACGATCCCCTTTCGCGACCGTGCCGCCCGGGCAACTTTGCGGGCCATGACAACGCACGACCCCATCTTCGCCCTGAGCCTGCTCGCCCTGCTCGCCTGCGCCGACGCGCCCGAGCCACCTCCCTTCGCCGCGGTGGCCGACTCGCGCCAGCTCATGCTGTCGGTCATCGAGCCGGCGGCGGAGGTGTACTGGGATGCGGTGGGCGTGATCATGGACGAGGAGGGCACGCGCCACATCGAGCCCCGCACCGAGACAGAGTGGGAGGCGGTGGAGAACGCGGCCTTCGTGCTGGCGGAGTCCGGCAACCTCCTGCTGCTCGAGGATCGCGCGGGGGGCCGGGACCACTGGACGGCGATGTCCCGCGCCATGATCGAGATCGGAAGACGCGCGGTCGAGGCGGCCCGGGCCCGCGATCCCGACGCCGTTTTCGAGGCGGGCGGCGAGGTGTACCTCGTCTGCACAGGGTGCCATGCCGTCTACGCCGCCGAGACCCTGCGCCCCTCCTACAACGCGGACGCGGAAGTCCCGTGATCCGGCGCGCCCCGTGATCGAGCGCTTCCTGGGCTGGCTCGGCCAGACGTCCTGGAGCGTGGCTCTGCTGGAGTCGCTGTACGTGTGGCCTCTGGTGGAATCGACCCACGTCCTCACGCTCGGCCTCTTCGTCGGCACCACCGTCATGATGGACCTGCGCCTCACCGGCATCGCTTTCCGCAACGTGCCCGTTACGGCGTTCACCGGGCGGCTGCTTCCGTGGACGCGGATCGGCTTCGCCGTCATGGCCGCGACGGGCCTCCTTCTCTTCTATTCGCAGCCGCTCCGCTACTACCACAACATCTTCTTCCGGGCGAAGGTCGTCGTGCTGATGCTGGCCGGCGCCAACGCGGCGATCTTCCACGCCGGCGTGCACCGCAGCGCGGGCGACTGGGACGAGGACGCAACGCCCCCGCGCTCAGCGCGGATCGCCGGCGCGGTGTCGCTCACGGCCTGGGCGGTCGTCGTGATCGCCGGTCGCCTGATCGCCTACAACTGGTTCGACTGCGACCTTCAGCCGCAGCCTGGGTGGGTGAACCGGCTGGCGGGGTGTGGCGCAGGCGCCGCAGGGGCGGAGTAGACGGTCGTGCTCGAGCCGTTCTTCCGCTGGTGCGAGTCGACGGCGCTCGGCCGGGCGGTCGCCGAATCGGTGTGGGCCTTCCCGATCCTCGAGGCGGTGCACCTCATCGGGCTCTGCGTGCTCGGGGGCGCCTTGCTGGTCGTGGACCTCCGGCTGCTCGGCCTGGGCCTCACCTCCCAGCCGGTGGCCCGGCTCGCGCGCAACGCGCGTCCGTGGCTGGTCGGCAGCCTGGTGCTCATGGCTGCCACCGGCGTGCCGCTCTTCCTGTCCGAGGCGATACGGGCCTACTACAACACTTCGTTCTGGGTGAAGGTGTGCACGCTGCCGGTGGCGCTCGCCTTCACCTTCCTGGTGCGGGAGCGGGTGGCGCGTCGGGAAGCGGACCCACCCGGCGCGACCGGCCGCATCGTCGGCGCGGTCTCGCTGGCCCTGTGGTTCACCGTGGCGGCGGCGGGGAGGTGGATCGGGTTTTCGTAGATGGGGATCCAGCGCGGACGGATCGGCGCTAACACCGCCCCCGTTCGCGCCGGGCCCTGATCAGGTCCTCATCGTACGGCGCGCCCGTCCCCGACGAACCCAGGAAGATCTTGCTGCCGTCGGTGAAGGTCACGTCGCGACCGTTTGCGCGCCTGAGGGAGTGATCCTTGGCCTGGTAGCCGTCCACGATAATCTCGGTGCCCGGCTGCAGGCAGTCCCTGCGCAGACCCCGTCTGAGCAGCACGTTGGGGGTTCCTCCCTCCACCGCCCAGACTTCGGAGGCTCCGTCCTCGTTCTCGATCTCCAGGTGAATCCAGGTGTGCGGGTTCACCCACTCCAGCCTCACGATCCGGCCCTGCAGCCTGATCGGCGCGTTGCGGTCGAATTCGGCGCCGAAGGCATGGTGGGCCACCAGCGGCGCCGCGACCACTGCCGCCAGCGTGACGACCACCGCTCCCAGTGCGACGACCACTGCCCCGAGCGGCGATCCATTCATCCCGCGCATCTCACTACCTCCGTTCCTGCGCCCGCGCGCCGCGAAGCACGTTCTCGAGCGAGTAGTTGCCCTCGTGGCAGGCGTATTCGTAGACGAGCCCGTCGAGCCGCGTGAACGGCACTTCGCCGCTCCAGGTCCGGGAGAACATGCGCGGATCATCGACGGTGAATTCGTAGTTGATCGTGTGCTCGCCCGCCAGCGTGAAGCGCTCGACGACCTTCATCTCCGCGGAGGGCGGGATGCCCTGCAGGGTCTGGTCGGGGTGGAGGTTCGTCGTCTCAACGACAAGGGTGTCTCCCTCCCAGCGGCCCCACGAATCGCCCATCCAGGGGCGGATATGCGGGGGCAGCCGCTTCGGCTCCCCGAGCCGTATTACGCGGACATCGTGGACCATCTCGGTCATGATCATCACGTGGTCCGGCGTCTGCACGATCGTGTAGTTGTTGTTGTAGAAGTAGTTTGGGAGCATCGGCGGTCCGGCGTTCGAGCCGAACGACATGATGCAGCGCTCGCCGAGCGGCCGATTCTCCGGGTTGTCGTAGGCGCCGAACCGTTGAGCCAGCCGCCGGCGCTCCGTGACGCGCTCGCGGCCCTCTTCGCTCAGCTCGGGGACTCGTCCGTCGGGCGGATCGACGATCAGGGAAGTTCTTGGTTCGCCGTTGAAGATCGCGACGCGCTCGCCGGCGTCGATATAGAAGGCGTTGTATCCACCCGTGCCTCCCGTCGCGGCGTCGAAGCGGGCGTTGCCCGTGAAGACGCCACCCACGGGTGGGGCTTCCCGGTTGGGGTCGCTGTCGGCGTAGGCTTCCATCCGCGACTCGACGACGCGCCCTTCGATCCGCGCCACTTCCTCCCGGGTGAAGACCGGCCCCTGTCCCTCGGGGCGCTGGATCGGCGTGACCGTGGCGTTGGTCCAGTTGCCCTGAAGGTCGGGGTGTCCGGCGGGCGTGCGCGGCATCGTCCAGTTCGTCGACGGGCGCTCGGGCTGCTGGGCGCTCAGGGAAGAGGCGAACAGAGACGGGCCGAACGACAGGGCCAGCATCGCGATCGGCACCATCAGGCCGTGTCCCGTTCTAGCGCGGGAGCGGGTTCCTGCGCAGATGTCCATACATCAGCTCCTCTACGAACTCGACGCACTTGAACTGTCCCAGGCGGGCGTTCGGGTCGATGTTGCGGTACAGCGGCATGCGAATGGTCCAGGGGCGGGAAAACGTCTGCGCGTCATCGAGTTCCGCCTCGTACAGGATGTGGTCCGGGCCGGTCATGGTGTAGCGTTCGGTGACCCTGAGGCCGGGTCCATGGTGATTCCCCGCCCGATCCAGCCATGTCCGGCCGTTGAAGCCGGTCACCTCGACCACGAAGGTATCGCCCTCCCAGCGGCCGTGGGACTGGCCCATCCAGGAATCCACCTGCGGCGGTCCCGGGTCGGCAAGGTAGATGTCGCGCATGGCGCCCGCGTATTCGTAGGCGATGAAGAACCTGCTCTCGCTCTGGAAGATGCGGAAGGGGAAGGGCAGGTAGGTGGCGCGCGGCACGCCCGGCAGGTAGCACCTGATCTCGGGATCGCGCTCGAGCCATCTCTCCCGGTTCTCGTTGCGCACCGCAAGCGCCTGGGGCAGGTAGGGGATCTCGCCCCCTTCCACGACGCCGTAGCCGGACGGGACGGATCCGACGGCGCCCAGAGCGACGACCTCGTTCGCCGGGACCGGGACCACCGGGCCGGGCTGCATGGCGAGCGCCGGACGGGCCGCGTGCGGCTCTATGTCCCAGTGGGCGTTGCCGAGGGCCTGCCACAAGCCGTTCATGTCGGGCGTGCCGGACGCCGTCCGCGGGATGCCGTCGCTGCCGGCGCAGGCCGATATCAGCAAGACCATGGTCGCCGGCAACGGGAGGGCCAACCTTCCGCATGCAGTCATTCCCCTCTCCCGGTGGCGGTCATGGCGGGGCCGGTCACCTGACTCCGAACGCCAGAAGCAGGTTGCCGGGCATCTGGCCGAACGGAGCGTAGCCGCTGTTGGTGAACAGCATGCCGCCCGCGATCACCGGACCCGGGCCGTCGATGGCCCCGCCTCTGCCCCGCACGCCGTTGGAGGTCTCTGTGACTTCGGTCGTGTCGAAGTCCCACAGGACCCGTCCGTCCTCCGCCGCGTAGGCCCGCATGTGTCCGTCAAGTCCCCCGGAGAAGACCACGCCCGGAATCGCCGCGGGTGCCGCGGAGAAGGCCGCGAAACATCTTCGCTTGCCCTCGCACGCGTCGTCCGCGGCCAGAACGCTCCAGACGACCTCGCCGGTGATAAGGTCCAGGGCGTACATCCCGGGGGCCGGTGCAAGTTCGGGATTCAGGTCCACGACTACCAGGTCCCGGTCCGCGTTGGGCGCGAAGGCGTATCGGCCGTCGGTCGCCATGCCCCAGTGAATTCCTCCGAGCACGCCTCCCTTGCCCACCCGCGTCGACCAGAGCACCGCTCCCTCGTCATCCGGATCGAGCGCCCAGACCACCCCGGACTTCTGGCCGGCAACGAGAATCTCGCTGCCGTCGGTCCGCTTGACGAGCATGGGCGACATGCCGAAATCGAAGTCCGGACCCGGGGGGTCGGGACAGTTCTCCCGATTCGTGGCCGACGTGCAGGCCATGGTGAAGGCGTCGTCCGGGGTCGCCTGGAACGACCACGCCAGCTCTCCGGTGTCGATGTCGATCGCGATGATCGCGTCGCTGCTCGCGGTCGTGGGCCGGGTATAGTTTTCCCCGGTCCCCGCGTAAACGAGTCCGCGTGCCGTGTCGACGGTGGGGCTGGACCAGACCGGCGCGCCCGAGGGAGCCCACAGCTGCGTTCCGATTTCATTCGTTCCGGCTTCCTCCGGGTATCCCGGAATGACGCGATGGTACCACAGGACATCGCCCGTCATCGCGTCGAGAGCGGCCACCGCTCCGGAGGCGGTGCAGCACTCGTAGCGGGGGTCGCCCGCGACGGCGACCTCGAGTGATGAGACGGCGACGAAGAGCCGGCCGTCGTGAAGGGCGGGGCTCCCCGTGGTGTTCGAGGTGGAATGCCAGCCGACCTTGTACTTCCAAACGACGGTTCCGGTGGCGATGTCGAGCGCGTAGGCGTTGGTGCGATAGTCGACGAAATACGCCGTCTCCCGGCCCCCGGGCCCCTCTCCCGCCAGCACCGCCCCGCGCACGGCGGCGTCCGCCTCGAAGCTCCAGCGCACGCAACCCGTGGCCGCCTCGAGCGCCAGCACCTCGCCGAACGGCCCGCCCACGAGCACGGCGTCCCCGATGACCGTGGGCCTGGTGCGCACCTCTCCCGCGTCCGGGAAGGCGAAGGCCCAGCGCAGCTCCAGATCGGGCACCTCATCGGCGCTCAGGCCAGCCAGTTCAGCGGGCTGGAATCCCGTCGCCTCCAGGTTCCCGCCCCATCCCATCGATGAGATCGCGTCGAGGCCCAGCTCCTGCCAACCGTGGTCGGCGCAAGAAGCCGACTCGGGCAGAGTCTCGCTCGCAAAGACCCGTCCGGTCAGGTACTCGGCCAGCCCGATGCGTTGCTCCCGTGTCAGGTCGGCGCCCTCCACCCGCATCACGCCGTCCTCGAGCGAGGCGACGAATCGCGCGGGGCGAAAGCCCCCTGAGGAGCATGGTACCAGGTGTGCGGGCCCCGCCTGCGGGGGTGTGGCAACCGGCGCAGGCTTCAGCGAACAGTTCCGCCTCGGCCTCGTCACCCTCACGCGCCGCATGCTCGCCGCAGGCGGAGATCAAGGCAGCCCAGGCGACCAGGCCGGGCGCGGCGAATGTCGTGAATCCAGGCTGCATCATGCTACCGCCCCATAGTCCTTCCGTAGGTCAGCGTACGCCAGCCCCACTCGAGCGGGCCATGGCGGTAGCGTCGCAGCACCAGAGGTGACCACCATAGCTCGAGGGCCCACACCCCGAACACGACCAGCAGCATCTGCCAGCGCTCGACGCTCCCGAACAGCCCGAACCCGTGCCCGTAGAAGATAGTCGTGCACACGACCGTCTGCGCGAGGTAGTTGGTGAACGCCATGCGCCCGGCGGCGGCCAGGCGAGCCTGCAGAGCGGCAAACCACCGGTGCCGGATGGCCAGCATCACGAGACCGACGTAGCCCAGGGCCATCGCCAGGCTTCCCCAATAGTTGAACTGGAGGCCGAGAAAGAAGGAGCGCTCCCAGCTCCATCCGCCGTCGAAATTCCACCAGATTCCCGCCGCGACCACGGGCGTCCCGACTCCGAATCCCAACAACGCCAACCGGCTGTAGAAGGCGTCGCTGCGAGTGGCGTCGAGGACTCGCCAGCGGTACAGCGCCATGCCCAGGAGCATGACGCCCGCAGCTTTCCACAGCGTGAGGAAGGGAAGGACTGTGGTCTGCATCATCAGGGTATCGGGCACCCGCTGTTCCTGCTGTGCCGGCCAGCCGCCGCGGTACGCGCGCAGACTGGCCTCGATTTCGGCGGCGGCGGGCGCCCAGGCGGCGGCGATGTCCGCCGTCTCCCGTTCGGGGAGCGCGGGCGCGATCAGGCCGACGCTGAAGGACAGGAAGCTCGCCACGGACATGACCACCAGGCCCGTTACGAACAATGCCGCGGGCGCGCGGTCCCGCAGCAGGAATACCAGGCAGCCGCACACCGCGTAGGTCACCAGGAAATCTCCCGACCAGAGCAGGTATCCGTGCGCGAGGCCGATGACCAGCAGCCAGAACATGCGCCGGTAGTGCAGCCCGCCGGAACGGCCGCCACGGGCTTCCGCGCGCTCGGCGAACAGGCAGACACCGGCACCGAAAAGGAGCGAGAACAGCGTCATGAACTTCTCGTCCACGAGCAGGTGACTCGCCGCCCAGGTGAACAGGTTGGCGCCCGTGAGGTCACCGTAGGCCGTGGGGTTGGTGTACGCCGCCGACGGCATCGCGAACGACTGGATGTTCATGACCAGAATGCCGAGCACGGCGAAGCCGCGCAGGACATCAAGGCTGATGATGCGGTCGCCTGACGCGACCGGACCCGTGCGCCCGATCAACTCCCGGCCCCGCTCATCCGGCGGGCGGCCCAACGCGCACGTCCTCCTGGCGGTCGGCGGTCGTGCGCCGTCAGCTTCAGCCCCCGCCCATGCGGTGATCGAGCGTCATGTGGTCCTCATCCATCGTGCCCCACAGCACGGCCGCGCCCGCCGCGATGATGATCGACGGGTAGAAGAGCACGTTCGCGCCCTCGATGAACCAGCCCCACGGGTCGAGGACGGACCGCCACACGGCCACAGCGGTGACGCCCAGGATGAGGAACATCACCGGGTAGGCGCGCCTGCGCCAAAGCCCGAGCACGACCAGCACGCCGAGCAGCGCCTCCAGCACGCCGAACACGTTGAGGAAGAGAGCGCTGTTGCCGATCCCGAAGTAGAACGAGTCGGCGACCGCCACTCCGTGGTCGACGTTGACGAGCTTGTCCAGCCCCCACATCACCAGTAGCCATCCCGTGCTGATTCTCAGTATGCACAGTCCCCAACGCTTCATGGCGGCCTCCTCCAGGTGTGGTTTGGTGCGCGGCTCCAGCCTCAGAAGCCCTCGTCGGCCGAATGCCCGTACATCCCCGGCACGGGAGCGTCACACCCGCGCAGGTAGACGGCGAGCTGGGCCCGGTGGTGCACGATGTGGTTCATGACGAAGAAGCGGAACACCATCCCCTTGGGCATGGTGAAGTGGACGGTGTCGCCGGAACGGAGCGTCCACATCTCCTGAAAGGTCTCCTCGGATGCGGCCTCCAGGGCCTCGCGCGCGTCGGCGATGGTCGCGTCGTAGGCGGCGACGATCTCGGCGGTGCTTGCGAACTGCTGCGCCTCCCAGGGCTGGGACAGATCGATCTCGTCCTGCTCGAAGGTGGGCCGGGTCCAGCCGCCCACCGTAGCGACGTGGGTCGCGAGTTCGCGCATGGTCCACGACTTCTCGTGAGGGCGGTACTCGAGATGTTCGTCGGGGATGGCCTCGAGCATCCGGCGTGTGTTCTGGCTCTCGTGATCGAATTCGGGGAGAAGCATGGCTCCTTGCATGTCGGCGAGTCCTGTGCGAGGGTCTGGGAGGAACGCGAAAAGGCAGGAACCAATCTAGCGAGCGCGGATCGACCGTGGGAAGCCATCGACCCACCGAACCTCCCGGGCGGGAACAGGGGAGCGACGGGAACGGCGTATCCTCGAATCCGGCAGGGGGCGGGGGCGCCCGCCCGCCGGTGGAGGCGGACACGATGACGATCACGGTTCGTCCCGAGTACGCGACCCGATACTCGGATCCCCGCGTCCACCAGTACGTCTTCACCTACGACGTCACGATCGAGAACGTGGGCGGGGAGACGGCGCAGCTGCTCTGGCGCCACTGGCTGATCCACGATCCCGTCGCGGGCGACCACGAAGTCGAAGGAGAGGGCGTGGTGGGAGAGTTCCCGACGCTGCGGCCGGGCGAAGCGCACCGCTATCAGAGCTTCTGCGTACTCCGCGGCCCGAATGGGCACATGGAGGGATTCTATCACTTCCGGCGGGGGGATGGCTCCCTGTTCCGCGCTCCGATCCCGCGCTTCCACTTCCGGGCCCCGCCCGAGGTGGCGGGCGCCGTTCTAAACTAGGAAGGCAGCGCCGATCGCAGCGCATCCCAGAGCGCGGCCACATCCGCTTCGTCGTTGTAGACGTGGGGCGAGATGCGGAGCGCCGTTCCGCAGGCTTGCCTGGTGGCACTCGTATCGTTACCGTGGCTGTACGGCACCTCGGAAAAAGGTACCCCCTCGATGACAAGGGCCCAAGGGGCCCTCTCCGTTAGCGGAGTAGTCGAGGGGGTCGTTTTTTTGCTGCGACATCTCCGGAAGATGGCCCAGCATTCGCCATCAGGCGCGGATACTGTTGTGAGCGTTGACGTTATGGAATCCGCTGGCGCGATTCCCGCCAATCGGTTCCTGCCGATTGGTTTCAGGCCTGAGTCTGGGGCCTGCGGCGGCTCTGAATCGCTTGCCGGAGTTGCGCCTCGTCCGGCTGCTGATAGCAGCGGAGCACCGTCTTGGCCGCTTTCCAGCCTCCGAGTTCGCAGAGCACCTTGAGCGGGAGGTCCATGAGGTCGGAGGCAAACTTGCGCCTCAGCGAGTGCCAGCCCCTGCCCCGCTTGCGCTCCAGCCCGGCAAGCGCCTCGGCCCTTTTCCACCAGTAGCGCGCCACCGCGCGGCTCATGCTCCTGTCGGGGTCCCTGGGCGCGGGCAGCACCGGCGCGTCCCCGTTCGCCGGGTTGCGCCTCCGCGCCTCCTCGAAGACTTCGATGGCTTCGGGGGTCAAGGGCGTCCGGTGCTCGTAGCCGGTCTTCTCGTGCTCGGCGCGCCACCGCACCGTTTCGCCTTCAAGGTCGATGTCAGCCCACCTGAGGTTGCGAATCGCGCCGATGCGGTGACCCGTCTCGTGCGCGAGCACGAGGGCGGCGTGGAACCGCCAATCGACCTGCCGCGAGACCCCGAGAAGGGCTTGGTATTCCTCTTCCGTGAGAACGACCCGGTTGGGGTTCTTCTCGACGGGCTTCCTGAGACCCTTGAGCGGGTTCCTGTCGAGGAGCAGGCGGCCCTCTTCGTCCCGCGACCGCGCCGCCCAGTTGAGCACCGCCATCAGGAACGTGAGGTCCGATTCGATCATCCGGTCGCCCACGCGCTTGCCACTGGGGCCGACCGTGCCCGCCCGGCGTTCCCGGATGAAGCGGTCCCAGTCCCGCTGTGACAGGGTTTCCGGCCTTCGGCCCCTGCCGAAGAACTTGAGGAACATCGCCATCGCGGCCCTATCCCGCTGCCAAGACTTCGGCCCCTTCGTGGGCGTCACCTCCTCACCGTAGATTTCAAAAAGCCCTTCCAGAGTGAGCGGCTCGGGCTCGGCTTCGGCCTTGCCGTTGGGTGCGTCGATGAACCCGGCGGCGAACTGATCCGCCTGCCTCTTCGCGCGCGCCCAGTCGCGGTGTTTCAGCGACCGGGTGCGCCTGCGCCCGTTCTCCCGCCACTCGATCTGGAAGATGCCGGTCTTCGGGTCGGGAAAGATCCTGACCCGGTTCCGGCCCCATTCTCCGGCACCGTAGGAGCGCCGACTTCGTTTCGTGCGTGCCATCGTTCGATTCCTCTCTCGATGGACTGCACGATCTGCGCGTTTGAAACCTCGCGCAGGGTTCGTCCGTCGTCCAGAGCTGGGCGGTCCGGCCGGCTCTGGCGCGGGCGCGCCACGGGGGCGCTGGTTTCTGCGGTTTGTGGAGGAGCCAGATGTGTTTCCGCTGCACGGAAACTCTGGCCGGGGGGATGCCCCCGGACCCCCGAACGACACTTCCGCGCGCCACCAAAGGAGGCCGCCCGACATGGCCCGTCCCCGGAAGCCCGAGGCCGAACGCAGGAGCCGCACGATCGGCGTGCGCGTCACGACCGCGGAAGCCGCGGAGATCGCCGAGCGGGCCGGGGCGGCCCGCATGACGACGGGCGGCTACATGCGCCGCAGGGCGCTGGGGCAGCCGGTCCGCGAGGCGGCTGTTCACCGTCTCGGCGCCAGGGAGCGGGTCGAACTCCACCGCATCGGCGTGAACCTGAACCAGATCGCCCGCGCCCTGAACTCGGGAGCGTCCGCACCACCTGGGACGCTGGAAGCGGTCGAGCGGGTGCGCAAGCTCACGTCCGATCTGCTGAGCGGCGAGGCATTGGAGCGGTGATCCCGAAGATCAACGGACTGGGGCGGTCGTTCGCCGGGGTCGCGGCGTACTGCCTGCACGACGCCCCGGAGCCGGACAATCGCCGTCCGAGGACATCGGAGCGGGTCGGGTGGGCCGACACCCGCAACCTCGCGACGTTCCGGCCGGAGCGGGCCGCGCGGCTGATGGCCGCGACGGCCAAGGCTGCCCCCGACCTCAAGCGGCTGGCGGGCGTGGCGCGAGGGGGCCGGAAGCTGGCGAAGCCGGTCCTGCACTACTCGCTCAGCTGGGCTCAGGACGAGACGCCCGACAGGCGGGAGATGAACCGGGCGGTGGACCGGAGTCTGGAGGCGCTGGGCCTGGAGGGCCACGAGGCGCTGATCGTCGCGCACGAGGACACCCGGCACCCGCATGTCCACGTCATCGCCAACCGGGTCGATCCGGAGACCGGGAAGGCGGCGACGCTGGGCAACAGCAAGCTCCGGCTGTCGCGCTGGGCCGAGGGCTACGAGCGGGAGCAGGGCCGGATCCGGTGCGAGCGGCGGGTCAGGAACAACGAGCGGCGGCGGGCGGGCCAGGAG
>JAJDYN010000028.1 GCA_022825135.1 Gemmatimonadota bacterium
CACGGCGGTCGCCGAAACGCTCCGCGCGACGCGGATGCAACGAGGATCGGGTTCCGGCTCGGACCTTCCTCTGGGCGGCCCGGCCCGAAAACAGGGCGGCGACCCAGGAGACCGGCGGATCGGCGTTGTCTGGCACACGCAGGGCTCGGGCAAGAGCCTCACCATGGCCTTCTACGCCGGACGGATCGCCCGCGAGCCGATGATGGAGAATCCTACCATCGTCGTCTTGACGGACCGGAACGATCTCGACGACCAGCTCTTCGGAACGTTCTCCCGCTGCCGGGACGTGCTCGGGCAGCCGCCGACCCAGGCCGCGAGCCGCGCCGGCCTGCGCTCCAAGCTGGCCGTCGAGTCGGGCGGCGTGGTGTTCACCACGATCCAGAAGTTCTTCCCGGAGGAGAAGGGCGACCGGATGCCCGAGTTGTCGAGCCGCCGAAACATCGTGGTGATCGCCGACGAGGCGCACCGGAGCCAGTACGACTTCATCGACGGGTACGCCCGCCACATGCGCGACGCGCTCCCCAACGCCTCGTTCATCGGCTTCACCGGCACGCCCATCGAGCTTGAGGACGCCAACACGCGGGCCGTGTTCGGCGACTACATCAGCGTCTACGACATCGAGCGGGCCGTCGAGGACGAGGCCACGGTGCCGATCTACTACGAGAGCCGTCTGGCGAAGTTGGCGCTCGACGAGGCCGAGCGCCCGAGGATCGACCCGGACTTCGAGGAGGTGACCGAGGGCGAGGAGATCCGGCGCAAGGAGAAGCTCAAGACCAAGTGGGCTCAACTCGAAGCCGTCGCCGGAGCGGCGCCGCGTCTCCGGCTCATCGCCCAGGACATCGTTTCGCATTTCGAGCGGCGGACCGAGGCCATCGACGGCAAGGCGATGATCGTCTGCATGAGCCGCCGCATCTGCATCGACCTCTACCGCGAGCTGACTCGCCTCCGTCCCGACTGGCACCGCGAAGACGACGCGGAAGGCGGAATCAAGGTCGTGATGACCGGCAGCGCATCGGATCCCCCTCATTGGCAACCGCACTTCCGCAACAAGTCGCGCCGCGAGGCGCTGGCCAAGCGGTTCCGCGATCCCGACGATCCCCTACGGGTCGTGCTCGTGCGGGACATGTGGCTGACCGGCTTCGACGCGCCGAGCCTGCATACGATGTATGTGGACAAGCCGATGCGCGGCCACGGGCTGATGCAGGCGGTCGCGCGGGTGAACCGGGTGTTCCGGGACAAGCCGGGCGGGCTGGTCGTGGACTACCTTGGGCTCGCGCACGAACTCAAGCGCGCGCTCGCGACCTACACCGAGAGCGGGGGCACGGGCAGGACCACCGTGGACCAGTCCGAGGCGGTGGCGGTGATGCGGGAGAAGTACGAGGTGTGCCGGGGCCTGTTCCACGGGTTCGACTACTCGATGTTGACCGACGGCACGGCCGCCGAGCGCGTGGAACTGCTGCCGGGCGCGCAGGAACACATTCTCGCGCAGGAGAACGGCAAGGAGCGCTGCCTGAAGGCCGTGCGCGAACTGTCGCAGGCATTCGCGCTCGCCGTTCCCCACGACGAGGCGATCCGCATCCGCGACGACGTGGCGTTCTTCCAGGCCGTCCGGTCGGTGCTGGCCAAGCGGGCCGCGCAGGAGGCGCGTCCCGAAGAGGAATTGGACCATGCCATCCGCCAGATCGTCTCTCGGTCCGTGGCCTCGGAGGGCGTCATCGACATCTTCGAGGCGGCGGGCCTCGACAAGCCGGACATCTCGGTGCTGTCGGACGAGTTCCTGGCCGAAGTGCGGGGCATGAAGCGGCGGAACCTCGCGGTCGAACTGCTGCGCAAGCTGCTCAAAGGGGAACTCGCGGTCCGCAGGCGCAGGAATGTCGTCCAAGCGCGATCATTCGCGGAGATGCTCGAACGGACGGTCCACCGCTACGCGAACCGGGCCGTCGAGGCCGCACAGGTCGTCGAGGAACTGATCCAGCTTGCCCGCGACATGCGGGAGGCGAACGCACGGGGCGAGACCTTGGGGCTCTCAGAAGACGAGTTAGCGTTCTACGATGCGCTTGAGACGAACGACAGCGCCGTGAAGGTGCTGGGCGACGAGACGCTGCGCGGCATCGCCCGCGAGTTGGTCGAGACCGTGCGGAACAACGTCAGGGTCGACTGGACGCTACGCGAGAACGTCCGGGCCAAGCTGCGCGTGCTGGTCAAGCGCGTCCTCCGCAAGCATGGCTACCCACCCGACAAGCAGGAGAAGGCAACGCGGACGGTGCTCGAACAGGCCGAGGCGCTGTCTGCCGGATGGACGACATGACGGCGGTTCCGATTTCGACCCAAGCACCCTTTTGTCGCTCATCGAATAGCGGTCCCCGAAGGATCGAGTGGAGAGACGACGCAACGGAGAGTTGGCGGGGGTGTGGAACTAATGCGCTGGACCCCGATTGAGACATGGGAGGCGAGATGCCCGAATCAAGTGACCGCTCAGACCGCGCCAAGTATGCCGCGTGCATGGAAGAGATCAAGAAGCGGACGCTGGTAGTTGACGCCTTTCTCAATGGGTCCCGCAACGCCTTGTACCTTAAGACTACCGTCGAGTCCGTTTACTTGCAGCTTCGCAAGATCCTGGAACTGATCGCCATGGCTTCGATGTCGGCGAGCACCGAGTACATGGAGCGGTACGAGGGGTTTCGGCGTCACTGGAATGGCAAGCGTATCCTTGAGTACTTGGAGAACGTCAACCCAGACTTCTACCCCAAACCCACGAGGCAGGTAGTGGACCCGGCAACCGGAAACGTGGTCGAGGTCGTGGATGTCGAATCTGGCTTTCTGACCAAGGAAGAATACGGACAGCTTTACGACATTTGCGGCGATCTGCTCCACGCCGAAAACCCATATGCCCAAGATAGGCAGAACATTGAAATGCGGTTGCAGGAAGCGCCTGGATGGAAAAACAAGATCGTGACCCTGCTCAACCATCATCAGGTGCAGCTTGCGGATAGCGGGAAGCAGATTTGGGTGCTCATGCGGGCGAAGTCGGACGGCAACGTGCACGTCTGGGACTGCGAAGCCGTGGAGGTCGAATGAGCGGTGAGTCGTGGACGATCATTTCATGTACGATCGCGCTTGCCGCCGCGTTTCTTGGCGTCCACTTCGCCTACCTCGTGCCGACCCTACAGGACATTAGGCGCCATGCACAGGACATCCAAGGTGAGCTTATGCAGCTCAGAGAGCGCGTAACGCGGCTGGAAACACAGCTGGAGTTCTGCGGCTCGACGCCGACACCGGAGAGTTGGATTCCTGGCATACCAGATGAACCACCGACCCGCAAGATCGGCTTCACGCCGGAAGAGGAATGACGGACACTCAGTCCGCTGGGCTGCGTACTTGGGGCGGGCTCTCAAGAGCGGACGGTAGGGACGGTTTAGGGAGGAGCATTCCCGCCATCCATCCCGGTTTTCCCGCCTTAGCGGCAGGGTCCAGCAAGATCTAGTACAACGGCAGGAAGCGCAGATCGTGCAGCCCTGATTGAACTTACGTGATCTCCTGCCGTGATTCGCCCCTCCGGACTTCCGCCTACGCGGCCGAATCCGGGGCTGACCAGCGCACCCTTGCCGACCTCTCCGAGGAGCTGTCGGCCGTCCGGACGGCGACGCTCCTGCTGCTGCGGAGCCTTCCGGAGGACGCGTGGAATCGGCGCGGCGTCGCGAGCGGCTGCGAGTTCACGGTCAGAAGTCTGGCCTGGATCATCGCCGGACACTCGCGTCATCACCGGCAGGTGCTGATGGAGCGCTATCTGGCGTAACTCGGCGCTACCCGGCCTCCCGCGCCTCCGTCGTCAGCGTCTCCAGCATCTCCATGTAGAACTCCCGTTGCGACTGCTGGTCCTGCGTCAGCGGGGCGACCACGCCTTCCACCGCCCCGGTCAGGCGGGCGAGGCGGCTGGCCAGCTCGCCGAATTCGCGGCGCAGATCGCGCAGCTTGGCGGCGCGGGGGCCGGCGTCGTCCTCGGCGATGCCCTCCAGCGCCTCCTCGATGCGCGACCCCTCGGCGGCCACCTGGGCTCTCGCCGCGGCCAGCTCCAGCAAAGTGGCTGTCCAGGCTGCCCTTACGTCGACCGGCGCATCGATTCGCGGATCCTCCCGCACCGGAAAACGTTGCGCGGACTCCGCCCCCGCAGCCTGCAGGCGCGCGGTGTAAGTGCCGGGCACGACCAGCGGGCCCCGCCCGGCCTCCACATCGTGGCGCATGGCCCACACCACGCGGTTCATCCCCTGCCCCGTAGTCCCCTCCACCGTCGCGACCAGGGCGCCGCCTTCGTCTTCGATGGCAATGTTCACCGTCCCGTCCGCCGCCTCCTCGGCAAGCCAGTAGTCGAGGATGGCGCCGTTGGGTGGATTCTCGCCCTGGTAGTGCACGTCGCCGGCGTGGGCGGCTCCGCCCGCGCGCCGGATCTGGGTGGCGGGCTCGATGGTGAACAGGTGGGCCGGGCCGGCCATGACGTCGGGTGTCAGTTCCTGCAGCGCGTTGATCTGGTCGAGGATCCAGATTCCGCGCCCGTGGGTTCCGAGCACCAGGTCGTTGTCGCGCGGATGAATCACGAGGTCGTTGAACGGGAGCGTCGGCATGCCGCTCCGCAGTTCGGTCCAGTGTTCCCCGCCGTCCATCGTGTAGAAGAGGCCGATCTCGGCGCCGACGAAAAGCACCGAGGGATTGCGCGGGTCCTCGCGCACCGTCCGCAGCACGCGCTCGGCGGGCAGATCGCCGGTAATCGAAACCCAGGTCTCGCCGTAGTCGTCGGAGCGGTACAGGTAGTTGGCGTAGTCGTCGTTGCGGTAGTTGTTCCAGACCGCGTAGACGCGCGCTTCGTCGTGCCGGGAGGGCTCGATTCCGTTCACCCACGCCCCGGGAGGAAGGCCGGGAAAGTCGGGGAGGACGGAGGGCTCGTCCGAGTCCGACACGTCGCGGGCCGCCACATCGGTCCAGCGCTCGCCGCCGTCGCGCGAGACGTGCAGGCGGCCATCGGCCGTGCCGGCGTAGATGAGCCCCTGCCTGAGCGGGCTCTCCGCGACGGCCGAGATGGTGGGATAGTAGGGGACGCCGTCGTCCAGCGAGGGCGTGAGGTCGTCGGGCATCTGCCCCATGACCGGCAGCGTGCGCCGGTCCACGCCGGTGGTGAGGTCGCCCAGCGCCTGCCACGAATCGCCCTGGTCGGTGGTCTTCCACATGGTCCGGGTCCCCGCGTACAGGGTGGACCCGTCGTGGGGCGAGATGATGAAGGGACCGTCCCAGTTCGCGGGCTCCATGGCGTTGCCGAGGCGCTGTTGCTCGAACGTGCCCACCTCCCTCCAGGTCTCCCAGTTGCGCCGGCCCGCGATGTTGCCCTCGGGATTGCCTGGCCGGATGCTGGTTCGCTGCCCGCTCCGAATATCGAGCCGTGATAGTCCCAAATATTGTGACTCTGTATATATGATATAGTTGTTGGTCGTATCCGGTATATTCACAAAGCCGTCGCCGCCTCCGAGGCGGGTCCAGTCGCTGTTGACGATCCCCTCCGTGCGGTACGTCTCGCTGGGCCCCATCCACGAACCGTTGTCCTGAAGGCCTCCGTAGACGTTGTAGGGCTCCGCCATGTCTACCTGGACCCGGTAGTACTGGCTCACCGGCAGGTCGGAAATGTAGAGCCAGTTCAGGCCGCGATCATAGGAGATCCCGAGCCCGCCGTCGTCGGCCTTCATCACGTGGCGCGAGTCGTCGGGGTTCACCCAGACCAGGCGGTCGTCGCCGTGCAGGCTCTGGGGCGGCACGGTGAAGGTGCGCCCGCCGTCGTCGGAGAAGGAGTAGCTGTTCACCATGTAGATGCGCTGGTCGTCGCTCGGGTCGACCAGGATCTGGCTCGCGTACATGGGCCGGGGATTCCAGTCGCTCATGAACTCCCAGGTCTCGCCGCGGTCCTCGGATCGGTAGATGCCGGCGCGCCGCTCGGTGTAGGCGGTGGAGGCGTTGTATCGGTAGCCCTGCTCGACGCTCACGTAGACGATGCGCGGGTCGCTCCGGTAGATGGAGATGCCGATGCGTCCCAGGATTCCATCCGGAAGCCCGCGGGCGATCCCCGGGCCGGACAGCCGATCCCAGGTGTCGCCGCCGTCGGCGCTCCGGTACAGCGCGCTCCCCGGGCCGCCGCCGTGGAACCCCCAGGGACGGCGGCGGCGCTGGTAGGTTGCGGCGTAGACGATGCCCGGGTCCTCCGGGTCGAGCGCCACGTCCACCACGCCGGTGTCTTCGTCGACATGGAGGATGCGCTGCCAGGTGGCGCCCCCGTCGGCGCTCCGGTACAGGCCGCGCTCGTCGTTGGGACCCCACAGGTGGCCCATCGCCGCGACGTAGACGAGATCCGCATCGTCGGGGTGCAGCGCGATGCGCCCGATGTGCTTGCTGTCGCGAAGCCCCACGTTCGTCCACGTCTCGCCGCCGTCGGTGCTCTTGTACACCCCGTCCCCCCACGAGGAGCTCTGCCGGTTCGCCCGCTCGCCGGTGCCGACCCAGACGACCGAGGTGTCCCGCTGGTGCAATGCGATCGCCCCCACCGAGTGCGTGCCCTCGTTCTCGAACACCGGCACCAGAGTGATGCCGTTGTCGGCGGTCTTGTAGACGCCACCGGTCGACGAGGCGACGTAGAACTTGATGGCGTCGGACTCCGCCACCGCCAGATCCACGATCCGCCCGCTCATGACGGCGGGGCCGATGTTGCGGGGGCGGAGGGCGCCCAGCTGTTCGGTTGTCACCTGGGCAGACAAGGGAGCCACAGCCACGATGCCGATGCAGAGACAGGTGAAGCCGAACAGAGAGGCGAGGAGTCGGCGAGGATGTGAGCGGGGGCAGGCAGTCGCCGGGTTCGGATGGATCATCGAGCGGTCCGTGGCCAGGGGGATGCAACTTCGGGACGATCCTCAACTTCGGCTTCGGCGCGGAGGCGATCAACCTCCCTCCATCAAACCGTGCGGGTGCACGAACGCCGGGTGCCGGTGTACCAGGTCCCATCGCCATGGAGTGCAAGTCAGACGCTTTCCGCTGGCATACGCACTCGTCTCGCGGGATCCACCGACAGACCTGATCGGAGCGCAAGTGAAACAACTCACTTTGATCCTTTTCGCCGTGCTTTCATTCCTCCCGCACGCGCAACCCGCACGCGCACTACAGCAGAACATCGCCCTCGGCGCGCATTTGGGGACGCTTGGCATGGGCGCCGATGTCGGGGTTGCCGTCAACGAGACCTTTGGGCTTCGAGGTGGAGTCGGTCTTTACGGATTCGGCCTGGACCTGACCGGCAGGTTCGGGCTCGCCGACAACCGTACGGCCGAACTGTCCCTGCCGAGCGCAATGGTCACGATCGGCGCAGAGGCCTCGTCTGGCGCTCTGCGCGCCGGAGCGGGCCTGTTGATCCGGGCGGGCGACCCCGTCTACGAGATCACCTACGGGAACGGGGCCTCGATTGACATCGGCGGGAGCTACTATACGCAGCCTGAGGTTCGCACGCTGGCGACGACGCTGGTCTCCGGATCAGTCGCGCCCTACGCGCTGCTCGGCTATGGGTCGCACCTGTCGCGAGGGCTTCGCTTCGTGGTGGACGCTGGCGGCGCCTTTCCACTGGACGCGGGATTCGAGATGTCAGCGACGGGGGATCCGGCGGTGCTCGGCTCGGCCCGTTTCCAGACCGACCTCGAGACCGAGAGACGGGACGCCGAGGACGACGCCGGCGGGTGGCTCAGCTTCTGGCCGATCGTGAGCGTGGGACTGCGCTACGGGCTTTAGTCAGGCCCGGGCCTGGTCTGGGCCACCGCGCGCGCCCAGCAGCCGGGCCGCGCGGTCGCGGTCGGCAGGCGTGTTCACGTTGAGGAAGGCGTGCTCCGAACCCGTGATGGATGCGAACTGCTCGGGGGCCACCACGACCGGGGCGTGCGCGCGCACGAACTCCCCCATGCCGAACCGGCCCGCTGACAGCCACTCCTCCGCGGCGGCCGCGAGGCTCACCGGATAACAGGCGCAGAGCGGCTCGATGCCGAGCGGGCCGGGGCTGGCCGGCACGGTCGGGCGCGCTGCGTCGAAACCGGCGGCAAGGCGCGTCACCAGGGCGGGCGGCACCAGGGGCAGATCGCACCCGAGCAGGAAGACCCGCGCGTCCCCCCGCTCCCGCGCCCACACGAGCGCCGCGTGCAGCCCACCGAGCGGGCCGGCGCCTGGCGTAAGGTCGGGGCGGACGGACACGGCCGCGGAGAGAGGGCCGGCCGGCAGATCATCCGCCCGGTTGGCGATCACCCCGGTCTCCAGACCAGCGGCGTGCAGGATGGCCAGGGCGCGCTCCAGCAACGTCAGCCCCGCCAGCCGCGCCCGCGCCTTGGGGCTCCCGTAGCGGCGGCTTTGTCCCCCCGCCAGCACCACCCCGAAGAGCCGGGGGCGCGGCCGCTCCGCTCCGCTCAACGCCGCGCCGGAAGGTCCGCCATTGCCCGCAGGTTGTCGGCGCCCACGCCGCTCAGGTGCGCACCCGCGCGCGCCCCGCGTACACGTTGAAGCCGGTCGCGCGCGTGAACCCCACCAGGGTGACGTTGAAGCGCCGCGCCAACTCCACCGCGAGCGACGAGGGCGCGCCCACCGCCGCCACCACCGGCACCCCGGCCATCGTGGCCTTCTGCAGGAGCTCGAAGGACGTCCGCCCGCTCACGAGCACGATGCGATCCGCGAGCGGGAGCCGCCCGGCCAGGAATTCCCGCCCGATCAGCTTGTCCAGCGCGTTGTGCCGACCCACGTCCTCGCGCAGCCCGAGCAGCTGCCCCTCCACGTCGAACAGCCCGGACGCGTGGATGCCTCCGGTCTTCTCGAACACCGGCTGCGCCGCGCGCAGGGCATCCGGCAGGCCCTTGAGCACATCCGCCCGCACCGACAGCGTGCCGTCCGCAACCGGCGCGCACCCCTGCACCTCGATGGCGTCGAGCGAAGCCTTGCCGCACACGCCACAACTGGAGGTCATGTAGAAGTTGCGGTTCAGGAGGCCCGGATCGAAGGAAGCGTCGGGCGCCAGCCGCACCTCGAGCAGGTTGTACTCCTGCTGCTCGTCACCCGTGCAGTAGGAAATCTCATGAACGTCACGCCGGTCCCACACCAGCCCCTCGGCGAAGAGGAAACCGGCCGCGAGCTCGAAGTCGTCGCCGGGCGTGCGCATGGTGACCGACACGCTGCGCGTCTTCCATCCGTCCCCGTCCGCGAAGCGCACGCGGATCTCGAGGGGTTCCTCGACGGCCACGACATCCTGGCGCGTGATGTGGTCCCGGTCGCGCAGACGGGTGACCCTGAGGCGCGTGATTCGGCGGCGCGGAATGATCATGGCATAAAGTCAGCCACCCCGATGGCGACGGTCAAGCAGCCCTGCTCAACGCGCGCGGTACGCGAGCCTCGAGCCGGGGGGCGACTCGGGCGCCGGAGAACTCGCGGCAGGCGCCGGCGCAGGTCCGCGGCTACGTACTTGCGGGACCCCGGAAAACCCGGGCAAGTTGACAGGTACGATCCGGACCCGCAGTCCCCGAGAAAGGAGCCTCATCATGAAGAATCTGACCATATCCTGGCGCGCGGTCGCGCTTCCGGTCCTCATCCTCGCCGCGACGTCGGCGCTGGGCGGCGTGGTGCTCGCCGGGGTGTCCAGCACCACGGACGAAGTCGCGAGCGCCGCCTCCAGCTTCGTCGCCACCCTGGACTCCGAGCGCCGCGATCGGGCCATGTACCCGCTCGGGGACGCGGAACAGTTCAACTGGCACTTCGTCCCGAGAGAGCGCAACGGGCTCCCGCTGAAGGCGATGACGCTCGCGCAGCGCACGGCCGCACATCAGCTGCTCAAATCGGCGCTGAGCACCCAGGGGTACCTCAAGGCCAACAGCATCATCGAACTCGAACGCGTGCTCGGCGTCATCGAGGAACGCGAGGAGTTTCGCGATCCGGAGGACTACTACTTCACCATCTACGGATCCCCCTCGGCCGACGAGCCCTGGGCCTGGCGCTTCGAGGGGCATCATCTCTCGATGAGCTTCTCCTCCCTGGGAGATGAAACCCTGGTCATGGGCCCCGCCTTCCTGGGAAGCAACCCGCACACGGTCGCCTCCGGCCCCAAGGCCGGGCTGCGCGTGCTCGGCAACGAGGAGGACCTCGCGCGCTCGCTCGTGATGATGCTCTCGTCGGGCCAGCGCGGGTCGGCGGTCATCGCCAGCGAAGCCTACGACGACATCATCACCGGTGCCGAGCGCACCGTGGATCTTTCGTACGAGGGGATCCGCGCCTCGGCGCTCAACGACGCCCAGCGGGCGCAGCTCGACCGGCTCATCGGTGAGTACGTGCACAACATGGACGACGAGTCCGCGAGCCGCTGGATGGAGCGCATCGCCGCCGGTTCCGACGACGAACTCTACTTTGCCTGGGCGGGCGCGACCGAGGCGGGCGAGGGCCACTACTACCGCGTCCATTCGCCGGAATTCCTCATCGAGTACGACAACACCCAGGGCAACGCCAACCACGTGCACTCGGTGTGGCGCGACCTGAGGGACGACTTCGGCGGGGACGTGCTGCGGGCGCACTACGAGCAGGCCCCGCATCACAATGACCACGGGCCGCACGAGCATCCCCACCGGTAACGGCAGCCGGATCCCGGTGGAGCGCGGGAATCAGATCCTTCGGCGCGCGCAGGCTGCGCCAGGAAGCACGGATCCACTACCGGTAGGGGGTAGCCTACTACCGGTAGTGGGTCTGCTTCTGTTAGACCCTCAGGGATAGCGAACAAACAGGTAGCGACGAACAGTCCACACTCGTCAAAGTTGAGTCCCCCTGGAACATCGCGGTCGCTGTTCGACGCAACATGCACCGCAGTGCCCTGACGTTCCGCTATCCACACCTTTACTCAAATGACATGCGGTGCTACCCTTCGCGAGCGCCGCAAACTGCGGCTTCGGCGGACGCTCCCTTCGGGTGAAGCGCACCGCACGCAGCCACCTCTCCAGGTTTCCGATGCGACTTCCAGGACGTCACCCGTCTCGACACCTCCCGGGATCCGGACGCCGCCCGCGATCATTTTGGCGAAGGCCGCACCTTCGCGCCGGCGCCGAACCAGGGCATTTACCCTCATGACCAGGCATCCCTTCGACTGCGATTTCAGGGTTACCGCCGAGCAGAAGATCCAGTTCCGGCGCGACGGGTGCGTCAAGCTGGACGGATTCCTGAACGAGCAGGTACTCCGCATGCTGCGTGATCGGGTGGAAGTCGAGATGCAGCGGGAGACCGTCAACTCGACGACCCCCGCCCTCTATCGGGTGAAGTATGGCGTGGAAGGCGACAAGGGCAGCGTCTTCGAACTGCTGGCGCGCCGTTACTTCCGGCAGACGCTGACCGATCTGACGGACAACGATCTCTTCTTTACGGGCGAACAGATCTTCGAAGTGGAACAGAACGCCGACATCGGATCGACCTGGCATGTCGGCGTGGACAGTTTCGGCTATCAGTACGCGGAAGAGTTCGGTTGCACACTATGGGCGCCACTGCAATCGGTGAATACACGCGCGCAACGGGGAGGAATGGCATACGTTCCTCAACACGTCATTTCGGGAGAATGGGTTTTCGAACAGATCGAGCCGGCCCTCGTGTCCACACTCAGGGCCAAGGAGAAAGCGGGCATCAAGACGAGCACGGTCGACTACGTGTCCATGCGGCACGGCGTCCTCAATTCGCCGGCGATGCTCGAGATACTTGAGAGCCACCGCGTCGAGGACGACTTCGAGCCCGGCGACGCGCTCCTGTTCAACAAGATGGTCGTGCATCGAGGCGTGGCGCTCGAAGAGGGCCCGCTTGCCAGGCGCGCGGCCTATGTGATGCGTTTCGTCGAGGCGGGATCGCGCTACGATCTACAGCGAGCGCGAAATCTCGACTATCCGACCCAGCGGTACCGGACGGGCCTCTTCGCATACAAACCCCTCACGCGCAAGCCCATCGAAATCGCTGAAGCCGGAGCAGCGGACGGCGACCTCATTTCGGAATGTGCGTACTTCGGTGACCCCGACCGTCGAATGCTCCGCCGTGAGCAGCACCCCGAACGTGCATAGCTGCGAGTCTCGACGCGGGTAGAAATCACTCCCCTCCCGGCGGCGGCACATCGACCGCGGCGAAGTCCGGCAGGTCCTCCGGCCCGCGGGGACCGATCCTGCCCTTCGAGGACGCAAGCAGCTCGGCCGGGTCGTACGCCACGCCGTCCTTGAACACCATGCGCACATTGCGGGTGTTGCGGATGTCCTCCAGCGGATTCCCCTCGAGGATGACCAGGTCGGCGATCTTGCCGGCTTCGATGGTGCCCAGGTCATCCTCCACCCGCAGGGCCGTGGCCGCGTTGATGGTCGCGAACCTGAGCACGGACGCCTCGGGGATGCCCGACTTCACGAACAGCGCCAGCTCGCGGTGCACCGAGAAGGGCGAGAAGAACTCGCCGGTGGACGGGTGGTCGGTTCCCATCGTGATCAGGTGCCCGCCCCCCATGTCGTAAAAGCGCTTGACGAGTTGCTGCTTGACATTGTAGATGCGCTCGAACTGCTCGCTCACGCGCCGGGGCTCCGCGGCCAGGCGCTCCTCGACGAGGTCGCGGGCGTACGGGGTCAGATAGCTCATCTCGTCCGCGAAGTTCTCGAAGATGTCGGGATCGCGCCCTCCCGAGTAGCCGTACGCGCTCATCGTCGCGTTGTAGTTGACGCCCTCGTCGAGGTAGAGCTGGACGATGCGCTCGAACGCGGGCATGTCCGGGGTCATCTCCTCGAAGGAGGCGTAGGCGGAGCGCTCCGCCGGCATGGCGTCCCCGCCCATGAAGTGCTCGATGCGGTCGATCCCCATGTGGATGGCGTCGCGCGGGTTGACCGAGCCCAGGAAGCCCGAGCCCAGGTGGCCGGTCACGCTGAGGCCGTGGTAGTGGGCCCGCTCGATCAACGCCTCCAACTGCGGGGCCCGGATGGTCTTGGCCTTGAAGCCCACGACCCCCTCCTCGACCAGCGCGTCCACCTGGCGGTGGACCTCCTCGGCCGTGAAAAAGGGATCCCACCCCACCCGCGACGAGCCGAAGTAGGGCCCGGACCGGAGCAGCCGCGCGCCCACCTGCTCGCCCGACTGCAGGCGCTCCTGGAGGGCCCGCATCCTGTCCGGGCTCGCCTCCCCGTTCGGGAAGGTGCTGGTCACCCCGTTGGCCAGAAAGAGCGCGGGATAGACGGTCGTTTCGTCCACGCGGCCCTCCCCCAGCAGGTCGAGGTGGAAGTGGGCGTGCAGGTCGAGCATGCCGGGGAGGATCACCTCCCCCTCCCCGACCTCTACTACGGTGGCCCCTGCCGCGACCGCCTCCGACGCAGCCACGGCGTCCACCGCCTGGAAGCGCCCGTCCGTGACTACGATTCCCGGGTTGGGCACGACGTCGTTCCCGGTCCCGTCGAAGAGGCCGCCGCCCCAGACAACCGTTACATCCGACGCTGCGGGCGCCTCCTCCCCCGCGGGCGCGCATGCCGCGGCGACGAACGCGAGGAAGGCGCAACCCGGCGCCGCGCGCCCCGCGGCGATTCCAAATGCCCTGAACCCGATCATGGTGCGTACTCCTGAAGACTGTTTCGGGTCTAGCCCGAGAGGTTGACGTTGTTGTTCACCTCGATGTCGGGCAGCGGCATGCAGCTGTACGGCTGGAAGCTGTTGCCCTTGTGGTTCACCCCCTGCGGGAACTGGATGTTGTGGCGGATCATGTCGCTGTGCCAGTGGCCCTCCAGGAAGAAGGTGCGCTTCCGCTCCTCCAGGATGGTCGCCAGCATGTCGTCGACCTCGCTCATCCGGATGTGGGGAATCCCGTACACGTCCCGCACCCGGTTCAGCGCGTCGAGCGCGGCCTGCCCCATGCGTGCCTCGGCGATGATGAATTGCGCCTCGCGCCATGACGCGATGGGAATGGGATCGTCACGCGCCGTGTACTTGAGCTGGTCCCACTGGTCGGTTTCGCCGTCCTGGCCCTTGCGCCCCGTGTTCACCACCGGCACGCGCGGATCCGGCATTCCGGCGACCTCCAGATCACGCCAGGCGAAGCCCACCGACAGGTAGTCGGTCTCGGTGCGGTTGTAGGTGGAGTTCTCGCGCCGAATCTGCGCGGTCGAGTATTCGGCGTTGCGCACAAACCCCTCGGGCACCTGCTCCGCGTCCGCTGCGGCTTCCGACAGATTCCCCAGATCCAGGTTCGCGCGCGCCCGTCCCACGCGCGCCATGTTGACGATGGATGGATCCGAGGCCTGGCTGATCGCGGTGGTGAAGCGCTCCGCGGCGAGCGCCAGCACCTCACGCGGCTGCATGAGCGGTCCGTTGTCGAGCGCCATCTCGCAGTAGTTCTCGCCCAGGTGGACAAGGCTGTAGCCCGCGTACGCGTTCAGGGTGCCCAGCACGTTGGATTTGTCGGGAACGTCCGCGTCACTGAACTCGGTGATGCGGCGCACGGCGTCCTCGGCCAGGAAGCGGGCTCTCTGGAAGGGCGTGTAGTAGCCGTAGTTGGTGGCCGCCCGGGAGGTCGAACAGGCGCCCGAGGTGGCCCGGATTTCGGTCTCCCCGCGCCAGCCCCAGACGTTGGAACTGAGGAAGAAGTTGGAGGCGATGAACTCGCCCGTGAGAAACGCGTTGGTGGGAACCAGGGTGTTGAGGGCGCACTCGAACTCGCCCAGGGCGCTGATCACCATGGTGCCGGCCAGCGCCGGATCGTCGAGCGCGGCGTCCTCGACCTGCCCGGGGATCTCCACCTCCAGAAGGGACTCACAGGCTACCGCTCCCGCGAGCAGAATGCCGCTCAGAATCGCGATCGTCCGGGAACCCCTTCCCTGCCGGCGAGTCCGGCGCCGGCGTCCGATGTATTCGCTGTACCGTCTCATTGTCGTCACCTCGCGCCCCTGCGGATTGGAATCGCTGCTTCGAAGGTCGATCATCATTCCACCTCCCTCAGAAGCTCAGGCGCACGTTCGCCGTGAAGCTGGCGAACGGCGGCATGACGGTCTGCTGATCCGCGCGGATGTTGCCGGTGCTGCGCAGTTCCGCGTCCCAGGACCATCTCCCTCCGAATCCCCCCGGAGGCATCACCCGGCCGTCGCGCCAGGTGCCCCATCCGTGGGCCTTGGTCCAGAGCATGGCCATGTTGCGTGCGGACACGCTGATGACGCCCCGGGAAGCTCCGATGTGCGTGAGCAGGTCCCCGGGAATGCTGTGGCTCGCCCCGACCTCCCGAAGGCGCAGGAATCCGCCCTCGTGGAAGCCCATGGTATTGTTCTCGTACTGGCGCCGGGCCTGCACCTCTGGAATGCAGCGGCAGATCACGGCCTCGGTGACGCCGATGTTGTGCGCGGCGCGCAGCTCGGAATTGAAGTTCCAGTGGCCTCCGTTGCCTTCGATGCGCGCGTAGAGGCGCAGGTTGTTGATGCTGAAGCTGTTGGTGATGCCGACCTGCCAGGTGGGCGTGGACGGGGCCCAGTGGACGTCCGGCGCGCCCGCGCAGTCCACGCCGGAGCCGCCGGAGTCGATGCCGCCGACGCCGGTTCCGCCATCGCACATCGCCGAGGTCACGAAGCCGCCGGCGTCGATCTGTGCCGACAGCACGCGCTTGGCGAAGAAGGCGCCGATGGAGTAGCCCTCGTAGTGGGACTGCTGGCCACCCGCCGGAACGAACGACAGCCCGCCCAGATCCTGGATCTCGTTGTTCATGGTCGCGAACTGCCCGCTGATGTCCCAGTTGAAAACCGGGCCTTCGACAGCTCTGAAGTCGATGCCGACTTCGTTCCCCCAGGCCTTCACCTCGGCCAGGTTCACGATCTGGCTCCCGGAGAAGCCCGTGGAAGTCGGGACCGGGCGCTGGACGATGGCGTCCTTGATGGTGCGGTCGTAGCGGCTGAAGATGAGTTCCAGCCGTCCGCCCAGCAGGCTCAGGTCGAAACCGTATTCCAGCTCCTCTCCGCGCTCCGGCTTGAGCTGCGGGTTGCCGAAGGAACCGGGGAGCAGGCCGGGCTGGTCGCCGAAGCCCACGCCCGGGACGTAGAGGCGCGCCGCGTCGAAGGTGCCGGGCTGCTGTCCGGCGGCGCCCCAGGCCGAACGCAGCCGCAGCTGTTCGATCCAGCCCACGTCGAAGAAGTCCTCTTCGGTGACGACCCAGGTGGCGCTGAACTTGGGGTAGACGGCCGCGTCGAAGTCGGCCCCGAAGGCGCTGTTGTCGTCTCCCCGCACCGCGGCAGTCAGGAAGACGCGGTTGTTCCAGTCCAGCTGCTGCTGGACGTAGGCGCCCAGGGTGATGTTCTCGGTGAAGTTCTCGCCGCTGTCGCGATCGGCGCCGCCGCTCACGGTCGTGATGGGCACCGCCGGGAACTCCGATCCCTCGGCTTCGATGATGGAAGTCTGGCGCTGGTAGTACTGCACGCCCACCGAGCTGGTGAGCCGGAGGCCGGGACGCACATCCAGGAAGGCCGATCCGCTGTAGTCGAGCGTGGTGAAGCGGTTGGCGATGCGCGCCACATCCTTCAAGCCGAGACCGCGCCTTCCCCAGAAGTGCGAGCGGCCCTCGGGCTGGCGCGGAATCAGCACCCAGTCGACGGCCTCGCCCCGGTCCATCCCTACGGAGAGGCGGTGCGTTGTCCACTCCGCCGGGTTGTATCCCAGCTCGAGGCTGGTCGTGATGCGGTCGTTGTCGGCCCGCGTGACGTGCTTGGACCATTCCTCGGGGGGCGCCACCATGAAGCCGCGCTGCGGTGTCTCGATGGTGCTCGGGAATCCCCAGATGATGCCGCTGAAGGGCTCGGCGCCGAACCCGCCGCGGTTCTGGGCGAGCCGCACCCGGTTCTGCATGTATCCGGTGCTGGTCCGGAGCGAGACATCCTCGGAGAGCACCAGGTCCAGATTGACGCGGGCGTTGAGACGGGTGGCGAAGTCGTAGCCCACGATGCCCTCGTCGTCGTCCCAGGAGAGCGACGTGTAATAGCGCACGTCCTCGGTGCCTCCCCTCAGCCCCAGGTTGTAGCCCTGCTGGAGGCCGGTGCGGAAGATGGGCGGGCGTCCCGCGTCGATCTCCTGTTGAACGAGGTTGAAACCCTCGAGCTGCCCGGTGTTGGCGTTTCTGCGCCACTGGAGGCCGTTGGCACACGCGAGCGCGTCCAGCGATGCGGGGTTGCTGTAGCAGGAGGCGGGATCCCCGCCCGCGCGGCCCGCGGGATTCTGGAGCCAGTTTGCCCCGCTGCGCACGCTGATGTCGAACCGGGGCTCGCCCACCGCTCCACGCTTGGTGATGATCTGGATCACGCCGTTGGAGGCTTCGGTGCCGTAGAGGGTGGCTGCCGAGGGCCCCTTGATGACCTCGATGCTCTCGATGTCCTCGGGGCTCAGGTCGTTCAGGCGGCTGACCCGGGCCCCGCCGCGCACGCCCGGTCCGCCGCGCGGGTTGGAGTCCATGCGGATGCCGTCGATGTAGACGATCGGGTCGTTGCCGAGCGACATGCTGGTGGTGCCGCGGATGCGGATCGGCGACCCGGTGCCGACCTGGCCGGCCGATGGCAGCATGATCATGCCGGGGGTGCGCTGGGCCAGGAGCGTCTGGACGTTGGTGACCGGCGCGACCTCGAGCACTGCGGCCGCGTCCACCGTCTCCACCACATTGCCGATGGCCCGCCGCTGGGTTCCGCCGGCGGTGCCGGTGACCACGATCTCGTCGAGCGCGAGCGCCTCCTCGCGGAGCGACACGTTGATCTCCGTGGCCAGGTCGGCGGTGACGGTGGCGGTCACGGTCTGGGTGGCGAAGCCCAGACTCTCGAAGGCGACCTCGTGGCTTCCGGCGGGGACGCTCAGGATGTAGCGCCCGTTCTGGTTGGTGGCGGTGCCCAGGTCAAGTCCCTGGATGTAGACCTGGACTCCGGCGAGGGGTTGGAGGGTTTCGGCGTTGACCACCTGGCCGACGAGATTGCCCGTTTGGGCAGCGGCGGGCGTGCCGGAGGCAAGGACCACAGCCAAGGCTCCGGCCAGGCAGGCAAGCGCCCGTGCGAACGGACGAAACTTACCCATGCGTACTCCTCTGGAGGCGCGTACTGCCGAGTGAGCCGCCAGGAGGTGGACCCGTCGGAGGAACGGGTCGCGTGGGCCGGCTGCCTGGCGGGGGTCCAAACTGTCCGAGAACGCCTCCACGGTGATTCTACGGCTCGCGTCAAGAGGCGGCCAGTCCGCGGCTGCCCGGCGCGGGCCACCGGAGGCGCGGCCTCGCTCTTCCCGGATTGGACACGCCCGCCCGGCGGCGTCAGGTTCAGAGAGGCGGGGTGAAGCAGGCCTCGCCCGTTCATGCCGATCCGGGAGGTGGCCGGTGGCGCCAGTAGTTGGAAGCGAGAGCGGCCGCCGGTGGTGGGTGGTGGCGCTGGCGGCGCTGTTCGGGGCAGGCTGCGCGCCCGGGGACGGCGGCTCGGCTCCCACCAATCGCGAGATCCTGCTCGATCCCACACTCCCGGCGTGGAGCGAAGCCGCCCCCGACACCTTCGTGGCCCGCTTCGAGACCGGCACCGGCGACTTCGCCATCGAGGTGGTACGGGCCTGGGCGCCCGTCGGAGCCGACCGTTTCTACAACCTGGTGCGCCACGGCTACTACGACGACGCGCGCTTCCACCGCACCGTGCCGGGTTTCATCGTGCAGTGGGGGCTCGCGGGCGACCCCGAGGTCACGGCCGCCTGGTTCGGCCAGACCATCCCGGACGACGAGGCGGTGGTGGCCAGCAACGTGCGCGGCACCGTCGCGTTCGCCTTCACGGAGCCGCACACCCGCACCACACAGGTGTACATCAACCTCGTGGACAACAGCCGCCTGGACGCGCAGGGCTTCCCGCCCTTCGGCCGGGTGGTGGAGGGGATGGAGGTTGTGGACCGCATCTACCCGGGGTACGGCGAGAGCTCCGGGGGCGGGCTGCGGCGCGGCGACCAGAGCGCGATCGTGGCGGGTGGCAACGACTATCTCGACCGCGAGTTCCCGATGCTCACCCGCCTCCTGAGGGCCACGGTAGAGCGCGGCTCGAAGGAGTGACCATGGAATCCATACGGGTGAAGGACCGCCCGACCGGCGCGCGGCCGTGGCTGCAGCGGGTGCTGCCGCTTGCGGTGGTGGCCGCCTCCGCCTGCGTCGTGGGTGCCCCCGGGCCCGCGCGCAGCACGTCACAGGGCGAGATCACGCGTCCCGAACTGGAACAGATTCTGAGCGAGAGCGCGTACCAGGCGGTCGAGCAGCTGCGCCCGTCGTGGCTGTTCTACCGGCGCACCCCCACCATCTCGAATCCCAATCCGGAGCCGGCCGTGTACGTCGACCAGGCCAAGCTGCTCGCGCTGGACGATCTGCGCAGCATTCCCGTCCAGGACGTGGAGCGGATCCGCTTCCTCTCCTCCCGGGACGCGACCACGATCTACGGGACCGGCCACATGTGGGGCGCGATCGTGGTAACCACGCGGCGGCCCGGCGGGCAGGCCTGACACGCCGTCGTCCAAAGGGCAACGTGCCGGACACTTGACCTGCCCCCCATGCCTGTGGATCTTCACAGCCAGTTGAGAATGAGTCTCATTTCATCCGGATCGGCTCCGGCCCTGGCGCCACACGGCACGAGACTCGCCACAGGAATCGGAGGAGGCATGCCCCGCAGTCACACCGTAACGCTCGCCCTTGTCATGAGTCCGCTGCTGTCGGCCGGCTGTGCGGGGGATGGCGATACGGCGGAATCCGAACCCGCCGCCGTTGAGTCCAGCGAGGCTGTGGGCGGTATGGATGCCGCCGCTGCAATGGCCCTCTCCAACCCCAACCTCGCCGCTGAAGACGAGCTGACCGCGGTCCCGGGGATAACGGCGGAGGCTGCCGCGGCGGTGGTCGGCGGACGGCCCTACCTGCGCACGGCGGATCTGCACGCGGTGCTGGCGGGGACGATCGGCGAAGAGGCGGCGCTTGACACCTACAATGCGCTCTGGCTGCCGATCAACCTCAACGACGTGACGAACGACGAGATCCTGCTGATTCCGGGCGTGGGGGACCGGATGGCGCACGAGTTCGAAGAGTACCGCCCATACGTGGATATGGACGAGTTCCGCGTGGAGATCGGGAAATACGTGGACGAGGAAGAGGTGGAGCGGCTCGCGCGGTACGTGTACGTCCCGATCGACCTGAACAGCGCCACCCGCAAGGAGATCATGGCGGTTCCGGGGATGAGCGAACGCATGGCCCACGAGTTCGAGGAGTACCGCCCGTACACCGATCTGGAGCAGTTCCGGCGCGAGATCGGGAAGTACGTGGACGCGAACGAGGTCGCGCGCTTCGAGCGCTACGTGACGCTGAACCGGGGGAGCTCCGGGGGACGATAGGGCGGATGAGGCCGGGAGCGGGCTTCGTCGGGCTGCCGGCGGCGCCGCGATGATCCGGGCGGTCGTCTTCTGGCTGCACCTCGCTGTGGCCGCGGCCGCCGGGCTGGTCATCCTGATGTTGGCGGCGACGGGGGTGGTTCTGTCGCTGGAGGAGACGGTGACGGGGCTTGCCGAGCGACGGTACCTGGTGGCCGCTCCCGAAGATGCGGAGCGGCTGCCCCCGGAGGAGATCGCGGCGGCGGCCGGGTTCACGGCGACTTCGCTGAGCTATCGATCGGATCCGCGCGCGCCGGTGCGCGTGCACGGGGCGCAGGACCGGTACGCCCGCGTCAATCCCTACACGGGGCAGGTGCTGGCAACCGGACCGGGCGGACTCGAGCGGTTTTTCGAAGGCGCTCACAACTGGCACCGCTGGTTCAACGTTTCGGAAGGCTCGGTGCGTCGTGCGCGGGCGGTGACGGGGGCGTTCAACCTGGCCTTCCTCTTTCTGCTGCTGACCGGACCGATCCTGTGGATCCCGCGGCCCGTCACGCGGCGGTCGCTCGCGAACGTGATCCTTCTCCGTCCCGGGGCGAGAGGTGCCCGGCGCGACCTCAACTGGCACCAGGTGGTCGGGATCTGGTCCGTCCTGCCGCTGGCGGTGATCGCGGTGACGGGGGTCGCCACTTCGTATCCGGCTGTGGGAGATCGGGTCTATCCGATGGTGGGCAACGCGGTGCCCGCCGGCGCATGGGCGGTGGCATCAGCGTCCAGAGGGATAAGGGTTGACGGGGCGATTCCGGACTCGGTCCGCGTGCCGGAGCCGGACCTGAGGGCCGTGCTCGCCACCGCGGAGGCATGGGCGCCGGGGTGGCGGACCTTGATCCTGAACCTGCCGCGCCCCGCGGAGAGCGAGGTGCGCGTCGAGGTGCGGGGGGGCCGCGCAGGCCAGCCTCACAGGACCGGCTTTCTCACCCTCGACGCCGCCTCCGGCGCCGGGCGCGCATGGGAGTCCTTCGCCGACGATTCGCCCGCCCGGCGCGCCCAGCAGTTCCTGCGGTACGCGCACACGGGGGAGTATTGGGGGCTCGGGGGGCAACTGTTGGCAGGATGCTTCTCGTTGGCCGCCACGCTGATGGTGTGGACCGGCCTTTCGCTGGCGGTGCGGCGGCTGCTACGCTTCGTCAGGTTGCGGCGGGGGCCGCGAGAGTAGCGACTCCGTCAGCGCCAGCTTCCCGATCCAGCGGGCCGCGATTCGAGTTGGGATTCGCCGATCGACAGGCCTCTGACTACTCCGGTGGACCTCTGCGGGTGCTGATCACGATCGCCCCCGAGGCGTGGCCGGTGCCGAACCGGGTTGTCGCGTCCGTGGGCGAGAGCAGCGAGATCCGCTCGATGTACTCGGCGCTGATGCCGAACAGCTCCTCGATGGGCCCGACGCGCACTCCGTCCACATAGACAGAAGGCCGGTTGTCGGGGTTGTTCGGGGTGCGGGCGCCCCGGCGCCGCAGCCAACTGCGCCGGAGCCGCTCGATGGCGTGGTGGGCGCTGGTATACACCTCCCGGTCGAGCTCCTCCCTGGTGATGTCGCCCGTTCCGCGAACGGGGCCCGGCCCGTCTCCCTCGGCACCGGCGCTTCCCGCACAGGCTCCGAGGCACAGCAGCCCTGCCAGCGCGAGGGTCCACGCCCACCGGGGCACACTCCGCCCGGCCCCGTCCGGGAAGACCCGTTGCGGGATCCTCCCGGACGGGCGGGGGGCCTCGCGGCCCGGCGTCAGCCGCTCGTGTTGGGGTTCAACTCGAGTTCGGTTTCGTCGATGGGCAGGCACGTGGTCGGCCCGTAGGCCACTCCCTTGTGGTTGAAGTTCTGGCCGCGCGGGAACCAGAGGCCGTAGCGCAGCTTGTCGGCATGGTGTCGTCCCTCGAGGAACATCTCCCGGCGCCGTTCCTCGATGATGACGTCCATGTCCACGGACGAGGCGTGCGGCAGGCCATGCCGGTCGCGCAGGGCGTTGATGCGGCCCAGCGCCGACGCCGCGTCACCGGACATGACCTCGGCCTCGGCCTGGATCAGCTGGGCTTCGGCCCAGTCTCCCAGCGGAATGTCGTACCCCTGGTCGCGGTACTTGGTCTGCACCCAGTGGGGCGTGACGCCGTCCTGTCCCACCTGGCCCGTGTTCACCACCGGCACGCGAGGATCGGGCATGCCGTCATCCGTCGTCAGAGTGCCGTCCGCGGCCACGGTGAGGTTGCGGAACCCGGGCGCCACCTGCACGCCGTCCACCATCACGGCAGGCGTGATCGTGCCGTACTTGTTCTCGTTCAGCATGTGGTAGACCTGATTCCACCGCTTGCGCACCGAGTTGTCGCGGGTCACCCAGGCGATGAAGTTCGGGTCGGTCACCTGCGCCGCGTCCGCCGCCGCACCCGACATGTTGCCCTGCGAGAGGCGATTGCGCGCCCGCGCCAGGTACGCCAGCTGCCGCGCGCTCGAGGTCACTGCCGTGATGTCGAAGTCGCCGCTGATGTGGCCGATCGCGGTGCCGAGCCACTCCTCGCCGCCCGCCAACAGCTGGGAGGGCGTCATGAGCGGACCCACATCCACGGTGTTCTCGCACCAGTGCTCGCCGAACACCGTGTACACGAGCCCGGCGTAGAGCGCGGCGGTGGCCAGCAGCCGTTCCTGGTCGGGAACCGCCTCTTCGAACCCGCTGATGGTGTTGTAGGCCTGCTCCGCCTGGAAGCGGGCCTTCTGGAATGAAGTCGCGAAGGCGGCGTTGGTGTTGCTCTGGCCGCAGTTGCCGCTGGTGGACGTTATGCGGTATTCGGACCAGGCGCGGGTAAACCACCCGGTCGACTCCCAGTAGGCGTCCTCGAGGCCTCCGATGGAGACCGAGAAATCCGAGTACGAGCACTCGAAGTCGGCGATCGCGGACACGACCATGGTGTTGGCCATGTCGGGAATGAGGAGTCCGTCCTCGGTCAGGTTGCCCGGCAGTTCAACCTCGAGGAGGCTGTCGCAGGCCCCGGCCGCCGATGCCGCCAGAACCAGCGCGGCGATCTTCGCGAAGCGCCTGCGGGCGGGCCGTTTTCCATTTCTGATTGTCTTCATGGCTCTCTCTCCCTTGCACATCAGAAGGACACCCGCATGGTCAGGTTGAACGACGCCGTGGGCGGCACGTTCGAGTTGGAACCCGTGTTGGTGTCCGCGGTGCGGCGCGCCTCCGGATCGTGGATCGGCTCGCCCCAGATGTCGGGCTGCGATACCCACAGCATCGCCAGGTTGCGCGCGCCCAGGCTCACGGACGCCCGCGAGGCTCCCGAGCGCGCAACCAGCGACTCGGGCAGCCGGAAGTTGGCGCTGATCTCACGCAGCCGGGCAAAGCCTCCGTTGTAGATGGCGCCGGTCCCGAAGTTCTCGTCCGCGTGCGCCAGGAAGAGCGGATTGGTGCGCTCGTTGGCCGCGAGCGAGGTCTGGAAGCAGGTGTGCTTGCAGGAAACATCGGTCGAGGTGGCGTAGCCGCCGATGCGGTGCTCGACCAGGGCGTAGAGCCTGAGGTTGTTGAAGAAGGTGAAGGTGAGGTTGTAGCCCATCTCCCACGGCATCTGGAGCGGGCCGTAGAAGACTTCCATGCGGCTGTTGCAGGGAGCCGGCGGTCCGCCCTGCTCCCAGCCGTTGATACCGGTGCCGCTGTCGCACATGATGGACGACTTGACGAGGCGCCCGGTCGCGGGATCGATCTGCGCGCTCACCGCCAACTCGTCGAAGATGGCCGGGAAGGGGAAGCCCTCGCGCAGCGTGTTGGTCGGAGGCAGGTCGCCGACGTCCTCCACGCGGTTCCGGTTGTGCGAGAGGTTCGCGCCCAGATCCACGGCGAAGGCGTCGCTGTCGAAGACCCGTCCGTTGAGGTTCACTTCCCAGCCCCAGTTCTTCAGATGCCCCAGGTTCACGGACTGGGAGCCGGGGAAGCCGCGGCTGGGAGCCACGGGCAGGGACACCAGCGCGTCGCGGATGTCCTGCTGGTAATAGGTCACCTGGGCGAGCAGGCGGTCGTCGAACAGTCCGGCGTCGAATCCGGTCTCGATCTCCGTGCTGACCTCGGGGCCCAGCTCCGGGTTGCCCACCTCGTCGGGGGTGACCGCGGCCTGGGAGGCCGGACCCACCGCGGGCTCGTAAAGCCGGACCGCGGCAAACACGTCGGGCTGCTGGCCGGCCTTGCCCCAGGCGGTCCTGAGCCGGAGCGAGTTCACCCAGCCGACATCGAAGAAGTCCTCCTCGCTGAGGACCCAGGTGCCGGAGAGCTTCGGGTAGATGGCGGCGTCGAAGTCGGCGCCGAAGGCGGAGTTGTCGTCGCCGCGAATGGCGGCGGTGACGAAGATGCGGTCCTGGTAGCCGACTTCCTGCTGCACGTACGCGCCCATCGTCTTGTTCTGCACGAAGTCCTCCGTGGAGGTCGTGCTGGCCGCGCCCGCAAGCGAGGTGATGGCGGGAGCCGGGAAGGTCTTGCCGGTGCTGACCACCGTCTCGAGCTGCTTGGCGTAGTACTGGGCTCCCAGCGAGGTCCGCAGGGTGAAGTCGCTCACGTCGAGCGATCCTGTCGCCGCGTAGTCGAAGGTGATGTAGCGGGTGTACGGCCGCTCGACGACCAGATCGCCGAGTGAGAGGCCGCCGAAGTCGTGCTGTGAACCGGTGGGATGGCGCGGGAAGAGCCTGCGGTTCTCCTCATGAGCCTGGTCCAGCCCGATCACGGCCCGGTGGGTCAGCCACTCGAAGGGCGTGTGGTTGAGCGTGAGGCTGCCGATGAAGCGTGAGTTGTCGCGGGTCGCCTCGACCTCCTCGATGGACTCGGGGCGCGCGCGCAGGAAGCCCCGCAGCCGGGTGTCCACGCCTTCGGGGGTCGACCACTGCGCCTGCTCCCAGACGCCCCAGGACGTCCTCTGCTGCATGAAGCTGGTGGTGCCGTTCACGTAGCCCGTGCTCATGTCGATCTGGAGAGACTCGTGCGGCACCACGGAGACGTTTGCGCGCGTGTTGAACACCTTGTTCCAGTTGTAGTGCACGATGCCGGTCTGGTCGTCCCAGTCGGTGGCCAGGTAGTAGCGCACCCGTTCGGTGCCGCCCCTCATGCTGAGCGCGTATCCCTGGGAGTGGCCCGTGGTGAAGAACTGGCGCCCGGCATCCCGCTCCTGGTCCCAGATGTTGAAGGAGATGATGTTGCCGGCGCTGTCCTTGCCGTAGGCGACGTTGACCTGTTCGCGCGCGTTGGGCAGCCAGGTGGCGCCCTGCTTGATGGTCAGGTCGAACTGGGGCGCGCCTTCGACGCCGCGCTTGGTGATGATGTTGATCACGCCGTTGGAGGCCTCGGTGCCGTACAGAGTCGCGGCCGACGGCCCCTTGATGACCTCGATGCGCTCGATGTCCTCGGGGTTGATGTCGTCGAGCTTGCTCACCTGGCGGCCGTCGCGGAGGTTCGGCCCGGCCTGGGTCTCGTTGTCGACCCGGATGCCGTCCACGTAGATGAGCGGGTTGTTGCCGACGTTCAGGCTGGTGTAGCCGCGGATGCGGATGGGGGAGCCGGTGCCGACGTTCCCCGACACGCGCTTGAAGCCCACGCCCGCCTCACGACCCTGCAGCAGGTCCTGCATGGTGTTGATGGGTGCGACTTCCGCCACGTCGGCCGCCTCGACGCGGGCCATGGCGTTGCCGAGCGCCCGCTGGCGGGTTCCTCCCGCGGTGCCCGTGACCACCACCTCGTCGAGCGCGAGAGCCTCGGCCGTGAGGTTGATCTCGATCTGGGTGGTCTGGCCGCCGGTCACCTCGATCTGCACGGTGGCGGTGCGGAACCCGATGCGGGTCGCCCGCAGCTGGTGCGTGCCGGCGGGTACGTTGAGGAGCAGGAACTGACCGTTGGCCTGGGTCAGCCCCCCGAGCTCCAGGGTGGGGATGTCCACCTGGACGACGGACATCGGTTGCAGGGTGCGGCCGTCGACCACCGTTCCGGTGACGGTGCCGGTTCCCTGCGCGTGAACCCCTGCCGAGGTGGCCGCGAGAGCCACCAGGAGCGCAAGGGTCGCGCTCGCGGGTCTGATTCCAACGAAGCGAGAGCGCATGGGGAGACCTCCTTGCCAAGGGTGAGACAGACGGGGGCGAGTGCCGGGTGGGTGGGCATTCGGTCGGATAGCCGTACGCACGGTACCTCCGCCGAAAGAGGTGCATCTCGCCGACGAGTCCGCCTCAAGGTGCTCACGCGAGTGGATCACGTGAGTCGAGGCGGGTGTCCGTTCATTCTCCGGAACGGACAGCGCGTCTGTCAAGAATGGCTGATGGCACGGCGCACGGAGCCGGTTCGAACCGGGATGAGCCTGTGCAGGGAGATCCGCCGCGGGCCGGTCGAGCGAGCCGGCGGCGGGCCGAACGAGCCGTTACCAGCGCGCCCGGGCACGGATGTCCTCCGCGACCTGCCCGGCAAACGCCTCCCGGTCCATGACCACCTGCTTCCGGCCCGCGCCGCGCCTGCGCACCGCTACGGTCCCCGCCTCGGCTTCGCGCTTCCCCACCACCCCCATGTAGGGCACCTTCTTCACCTCCGCCTCGCGGATGCGGTAGCCGAGGGTGTCCTGATCGTCCAGCTGGGCGCGCACCCCCTTCGTGCGCAGGAGGTCCACCAGCTCGCGGGCGCTCTCGCTCCACACCTCCGAGACCGGGAGGACGCGCACCTGCTCCGGGGCCAGCCACACCGGGAAGGCACCGGCGTAGTGCTCCACCAGCCCGCCGATGAAGCGCTCCATCGACCCCAGCATGGTGCGGTGGATGACCACCACGTTGTGCCGCTGGTTGTCGGACCCCACGTAGTCGAGGCCGAAGCGCTCGGGCATCAGAAAGTCGAGCTGGAAGGTCGGCCCCTGCCACTTCCGCCCGAGCGCATCCACGAGCAGAATGTCCACCTTGGGGCCATAGAAGGCGCCTCCGCCCTCGTCGATCTCGTATGCCTGCCCGCGTGCCTCGAGCACGGCCGCGAGCGTGTCCACCGCGGCGTCGTAGACCGCCGGGTCGCCGATCGCCTTCTCGGGGCGCGTCGAGAGCGCCACTTCGAACTCGTAGCCGAAGACGTCCAGCAGGTACGCCACCAGGTCCAGCAGGCGATGGTATTCATCGCTGATCTGGTCCTCGCGGACGAAGATGTGGGCGTCGTCCTGTGTGAACGACCTCACCCGCAGCATCCCGTGCAGCGTACCCGTGCGCTCGTAGCGGTAGCAGGTGCCGAGTTCCGCGTAGCGCAGCGGCAGATCCCGGTAGGAGCGGCTCCGCGAGCGGTAGATCATGAAGTGATGCGGGCAGTTCATCGGCTTCATGCGGAAGCGGTGCCCCTCGTCGGCCATCGGGGGGAACATGTCTTCGCTGAAGACCTCCAGGTGCCCGGAGATGCGGTACAGCTCCTCGCGCGCGACGTGCGGGCTGTAGACCAGCTCGTAGCCGTGCTCGAGCAGCGTCGTCTTCAGGAACTCCTCCACCGTGTGGCGCACCAAGCCTCCGTTCGGGTGCCAGAGGATGAACCCGGACCCGACCTCCTCCTGGATGCTGAACAGGTCCAGCTCCCTGCCGAGCACGCGGTGGTCGCGCCGGCGCGCCTCCGCGAGCCGCTCGAGGTGCTCGTCCAGCGCCTTTCTGCTGAAGAACGCGGTGCCGTAGATGCGCTGCAGCATCTGCCGGCTTTCGTCTCCCCTCCAATAGGCGCCCGCCGTGGAGAGCAGCTTGAAGTGCTTCACTTCCCCGGTGGAGGGCACGTGCGGCCCTCGGCACAGGTCCAGGAAAGGGCCGTCCTCGTAGACCGTGATCACCTCGTCGTCGGCCATCTCCTCCAGCCGCTCCAGCTTGAGCGGGTCATCGGCGAAGAGTTCCCTGCCCTCCTTCTTGCTGATGCGGCGCCGCTCGAAGGGATGGTCTGCCGCGACGACGTCGCGCATGCGCGCCTCGAAGGCCTCCAGGTCTTCGGGGGTGAAGGGTTCATCCACCTCGAAGTCGTAGTAGAAGCCGTCTTCGATGGGAGGGCCGAAGCCGATGCCGGCGCCGGGACGCAGCTCGCGCACGGCGGTGGCCAGGACGTGGGCCGCGCTGTGGCGCAGCACGGGGAGCGCGTCGTCGTCCCTGCTGGTGAGGATGCGCACTTCCGCGCCCGGCGAGAGCGGCCGGGCCAGGTCGACCACCTCGTCGTCGACCACGGCCGCCAACGCGGCGCGGGCCAGTCCGGGTCCGATGCCGGCCGCGATGTCGGCGGCGCTGCTGCCGCGCGGCGTCTCGACGGAGCTGCCGTCGGGGAGCCGCACCTGCATGGATTCGTCAGCCATCGGTCATCTGGAGAGTTGCGGGGATTCGGATACTTCGGCACACGGTCGCCGAACATACACGGCGGGACGCGAATTGTGCGCGCCGGCGGCGAAACGGAAAGGAGCCCGGACGACCATGGCCGCCCGGGCTCCTGGATGTCGGCCGGACCAGACGCCGACCGCGCGCGTCGGAGGCTAGTACATGCCTCCGCCCATGCCGTCCATGCCGCCGCCGGCACCGGCGGGCGCCTTCTCCTCCTCGGGCTGCTCGACCACCACGGCCTCGGTGGTCAGCATCAGTCCCGCGATCGACGCGGCGTTCTGCAGCGCCGTGCGCACCACCTTGGTGGGATCGATCACGCCCGCCTTCACCAGGTCCTCGTAGGTGTCGGTCTGGGCGTTGTAGCCCCAGTTGGTGTTCTCGTGACGCCGGATGTGCTCGACCACGATCGAGCCCTCGGCGCCCGCGTTCTCCGCGATCTGGCGGAGGGGCTCCTCGAGCGCCCGGCGCAGGATCTGCACGCCGACCTGCTCGTCGTGCCGCTCCAGCTCCAGCCCGTTGAGCGCGCCCTGGGCCCTCAGCAGCGCCACGCCGCCACCGGGGACGATGCCTTCCTCGACGGCCGCGCGGGTCGCGTGCAGGGCGTCCTCCACCAGAGCCTTGCGCTCCTTCATCTCGGTCTCGGTGGCCGCGCCCACGTGGATCACCGCCACGCCGCCGGCCAGCTTGGCCAGCCGCTCCTGCAGCTTCTCGGTGTCGTAGTCGGAGGTGGACTTGTCGATGGCCACCTTGATCTCGTCGATGCGGCCCTTGATCTGGTCGGCCATGCCGGCCCCGTCGATCACCGTGGTGTTGTCCTTGTCGATCACCACCCGCTTGGCGCTGCCGAGGTCGGAGGAGACCGCGTTCTCGAGCTTGAAGCCGACTTCCTCGGAGATCACCTGGCCGCCCGTCAGGATCGAGATGTCCTGCAGCATGGCCTTGCGCCGGTCGCCGAAGCCGGGCGCCTTGACCGCGCACACCTTGAGGGTGCCGCGCAGCTTGTTCACGACCAGCGTGGCCAGCGCCTCGCCTTCCACGTCCTCGGCGATGATCAGGAGGGGCTTGCCCATCTGCGCGACCTTCTCCAGGATCGGCAGCAGGTCCTTCATCGACGAGACCTTCTTGTCGTGGATGAGGATCATGGGGTCGTCGAGCACCGCCTCCATCCGCTCCGGATCGGTCACGAAATAGGGCGACAGGTAGCCGCGGTCGAACTGCATGCCCTCGACCGTGTCGAGCGTGGTCTTGAGGCCGCGCGCCTCCTCGACCGTGATCACGCCGTCCTTGCCGACCTTCTCCATCGCGTCGGAGATCAGTGCGCCGATCTCGTTGTCGTTGTTGGCGGAGATGGAGCCGACCTGGGAAATCTCGCGCTTGCCCTGGGTCTCGACGGAGAGCCCTTCGAGTTCACGCACCACCGCCTCGACGGCCCGCTCGATCCCTCGGCGGATGCCCATCGGGTTGGTGCCGGCGGTGACGTTCTTGAGCCCCTCGCCGAAGATGGACTGGGCGAGCACCGTGGCGGTGGTGGTGCCGTCACCGGCGACGTCGGAGGTCTTGGTGGCGACCTCTTTCACCATCTGCGCGCCCATGTTCTCGACGCCGTCCTCGAGCTCCACTTCCTTCGCCACCGAGACGCCGTCCTTGGTGACCTGCGGCGAACCGAACTTCCGGTCCAGCACAACGTTGCGGCCCTTCGGGCCCAGGGTGACCTTCACGGCCCTGGCCAGCTTGTCGACGCCGGCCTTGAGGCGCGTGCGGGCATCCACTTCGAATCTGAGATCCTTGGCTGCCATGCTTTTTTTCTCCTCTGTTTAGAGCCGCGGGCGGCGCCCGGCCGCCACCGGCCCGTCGTGTTGCCGTTCGGTTTCTCGGGGGAAGCGGTCAGTCGGTGATGATGGCGAGGATGTCCGACTCGCGGAGGATGAGCAGCTCCTCGTCGTCCACCGTGACCTCGGTGCCGCTGTACTTGCCGTACAGGACGGTGTCGCCAACGGAAACGTCGGCGGCGATGCGCTTGCCGTCGTCGGAGAGCTTCCCGGGGCCGACCGCGAGCACGGTGCCCTGCTGCGGCTTCTCCTTCTGGGCCGTGTCCGGGATGTAGAGACCGCCGCGGGTCTGCTCCGTCTCCTCGGCCGCCTGAACGACGACCCGGTCGGCGAGCGGCTTGATTCTGTTCGCTGCACTCGTTGCCATGCGTGGGTTCTCCTGTGAATGGTGGTCCGAATACAGTTGGCTTTCGGGCCGGGCAATCCGGCGCGAGCGTTGTTAGCACTCGACGCCGAGGAGTGCTAACAGCCAAGAAAGGTATCCCGGCGATAACGGATGTCAACCCTTCCGGAGAGCGCCGGGACGCCGGGGCCGGGCGGGACCGGCCGGGACGGTTCACATGGTGAGGCCGGCCAACAGGTCGGTCATCTGGCGGAGCCCTATCACCTCGGTCCCGGCCGCGATCGCGTACCGGCCCGGATCGGCACAGACGACGAACGCTCGTTCCGGTTCGAGATCGCCCATGGCGTTGTGGAAGCCCCTGCCGAGGCTCGTCGCCATGCTGCGCTTGACTTCGACCGCCCAGGGGCGGCGGGAACCGGGCAGTTCCAGCACGAGGTCCATTTCGGCGCCGGCCGCCGTCCTGTAGAAGCTCGCGCCGGTCAGAGGAGGGGCTGCCGCGAGCAGGTTCTCGATGACGAACCCCTCCCAGCTGGTGCCGACGATCGGATGCCCGGCGAGCGCTTCGAAGTTGCCGATCCCCAGAAGCGCGTGCACGACGCCGCTGTCGCGGATATAGACCTTGGGCGACTTGACGAGCCGCTTGCGCACGTTGGCCGCAAAGGGCGGCAGTCGGCGAATCAGGAAGAGGCCGGACAACGTGTCGACGTAGCGCGTCACGGTTGGGGCGCTGATGGAGAGGCCCTTCGCCAGAGAGGCGGAGGACAGCAGCCCGCCCTGCGCGTGGGCCAGCATGGTCCACAGCCGCAGGAGGGTTTCCGCCGGAACGCGGGCCTGGACGAACTCTGCCAGATCCCGTTCCAGGTACGTCCGGATGAAGTTCTGGCGAAAAACCAGGCTGTCCCTGTCACTCCCCGCGAGAAAAGCATCGGGAAAGCCTCCTCGAAGCCAGAGCGAGTCCCTGGTGGCGTCGGCAGCGGATACCTCCAGCACATCCAGCGGATGCAGGGACACGAACTCGATCCTGCCGGCGAGGGTCTCGCCCGCCTGCCGGAGCAGCTCCATGGAGGCGGACCCGAGAATGAGGAATCGTCCGGTGCGACGGCCATGGCGCCGGCCTTCGTCGATGAGGCCTCGGAGGTCGGAAAACAGCTCGGGCGTGCGGTGGATCTCATCCAGGATCACCAGACGATCCTCGTACCTTCGCAGAAAAACGCGGGGATGACGGAGCTTTGCCCGGTCTTCGCGTGATTGCAGATCCAGGTAAAGGGCTCGATGCGCCCGCGCCACTTCGAGCGCCAGCGTCGTCTTGCCCACCTGTCGGGGACCGAGCAACGCGACGGCCGCCTGGCGCGAAAGCGCGGTTTGCACGTCCGCCAGTGCTCTTCGAGGGATCATTTCGACGCTTCCATAATCTTGCAAAATAAAAATATAATTTTGATTTGCAAGATTACAGGGGCTCACGCTACTCGGGTCGCTGAAGCAATTCCTCCACGGCATGCACGGCTCCGCCCAGGATGACCGTGTGCACGGAGCGGGTCGCGGCGATGTCCCGCAGGGGATCCTCGTCGAGGACGATCAGGTCGGCGAATGCACCGGGGACGACCACGCCGAGGCGGTCTTCGTAGCCGAGGGCATCGCCCGACTCGGAGGTGGTGGCGCGCAGGACATCGACGGGGCGCATGCGGCCGTAGCGGACCAGGATCTCCATCTCCGCGTGCAGGCTGAGGCCGCGCGGGATGATGGGCGAGTCGGTGCCCATGATGACCCGGCCCCCGCCTTCGAGCACGCGGCGCGGGAGGGAGGACATCCGTTCGACCATGCGGCGCGCCAGTTCCAGGTCCGGAGGGATGCGCGCGCTGGCAGCGGCAGCCGGGAAGAAAGTCTCGACGCGCGGGTCGTCGAAGAGGTCGGGCGCCTCGGCGGCGAGAAGGCCGTAGCCGCCGTAGATGCCGACCGTGGGCGTGAGGGTCATGCCCGAGGCGGCCAGCAGATCGACCGCGTCCGCATAGATGCCGTTGGTCTCGGAGACCTTGGTGGAGTAGCCGCGCCGGCTGGTGCCGCGCACATGCTCCACCCCGTCGCCACCGTACGCGACCGCCGGATAGAGTTCGTGCGAGCTGACCGGGATCCCGAGGGCGTGCGCCTCGGCGATGGCCCGGCGCTGCATCGGGTCCGAGAGGCGCACGTAGGTCTTGATCATGTCGTGGCCGAGAGCGGCGGCGCGGCCCATCTGCAGCTCCACCTGCGCGCTCGCGCCGAGGGCGGGAGCGTTGGGATAGTAGATGCGGCTGCCGTCGATGGTGCCGCCGGTTCCGAAGGTCCGCGGCGCGATGCGGCGGCCGGATTCGCCGGCCTCCTTCGCTTCGGTGAGCTCGTAGCCGTCGCAGGCAGGGCAGCGGGTCGCCGTCACCCCGTAGGAAAGCCACAGCCGCCCCATGGCCTCCCCGTCGGCCAGCCCGCCGTGGGTGTGCATCTCGATCAGCCCGGGCATGACCACCTGGTCGGAGGCGTCCACGACCTGGTCGGCGGTGCGCGCGGGGTCGCGGTCGGCCACTTCGGCGATGACGCCGTCCTCGATGAGGATGTCCACGTCGGGGCGGAGCGTCTCGGAGCGGCCGTCGAAGAGGGCGCCGGCGCGCACCAGCACCGATGCGGGAGGCGCCGCACGCGACCAGTCGAGGGTGGGTGTGATGTCCTCGGCGGCGCCGGTGAGCGCGTCGATGCGGCGCAGGCGGTCGTCGCTCAGGTAGACAATGAAGCGCGAGTCGGCGGTCCAGGAGGGGTCGTCGGCGGCCTCGTTGGTGAGGCGGCGGGGGACGTCGGCGGTTTCGCCTTCCGGGGTCATTGCGACCGTCCACAGCACGCCGTCGGAGATGTAGGCGACATGGCGCCCGTCCGGCGACCACGCCGGGCCGTCGTTGGCGCGGCTGCCGACCGACCCGTGCAGGGGCAGGTCGAGGTAGCGGTCGGCGGCCTGGAAGGCGGTGACGGGCGAGGTGGTCGGCACCGGGTTCCCGCCCGCCCAGGCGGGCAGGTCGTGGGTGTGGCCATGGCCGCGGGGGAAGGGGAGGGCAGGCACCGTGGTGGTGGCCGTGCGCGACCCTGCGGTCGGAACAGGGAGCGCTTCCGTTCCGGGCGTCCCGGCCGCGTCCGCGGTGCGCAGGGGGCGGGTGGGCACAACCAGCGCGCGGTTCACGCCCTCGCGGAAGCGTCCCGAATAGGGCGAGAGCGCGGACACCAGCACGGAGGCGCCGTCGGGTGACCAGGAGGGCCGCCCCGCCCCGTTGAGCCCGGCGCGCAGGGTCTCCACCACCCCGGTCGCCAGGTCGACCACCTGCACCGCCGTCCCGGCCGCCGATCCCACGAAGGCGATGCGGCTCCCGTCCGGCGACCACGAAGGCAGGGTGGCGCCGGCCCCTCCGGTCACCCGGCGGGTGGTCCCCGCGGTCAGGTCGTGCACGTGCAGGTCGAGCGACCCGTCCCGGTCGGAAGCGAACGCAAGGCGGCCGCCGTCGGGCGACCAGGCCGGGTCGGCTTCGATCCAGGGGTCGTCGGTGAGGCGCTCCGCATTCCCGCCGATGGTGTACAGCCAGAGGTCGCCCAGCGCCGAGAACGCCACCCGCGTTCCGTCGGGAGAGACCGCCGGCGAGACGATGCCGCGCACCGGGAACGGACCGGGCGCCCGCAGGTCACGCGGCCGCCGCTGGTAGCCGGTCCGGTCGAGCGCCACCGTCGCCGAGAACGCCACATCCCGCCGGCCGCTTCCGTCGCCCCGGCGCCACCGCACCAGCCCGTCCCCCGTGTGGTACAGGTCCCCGGCCGCCGTCCAGGATGCCCGGAACGGAAAAACATCCTCTTCTTCGCCGGTGAGGATACGCGGCTCCCCTCCGCTCAGCGCGACGGCGTACAGGCGCGACCGCCCTTCCCCTACGGAGTTGAAGGAGAGCGTCCCACCGTCCGCGCTCCAGGAAGGCGCGTTCAATTCGCCCCCGTCGCCTTCCGCGATCCTTCGCGGCTGGGAATCGCCCGGAAGACCCGGAGGCTCGGCGCTCCCGGTCAGCCAGATCCCGGCCCGATCTCCATCCGCCGCGAACGCGACCTCCCGGCCATCCGGAGAGAACGCGGGCCCGTACTCGTTGCCGGGCCAGTCCGTCAGCCGCTCGGGATCCCCCTCGTCCAGCCCCATCACCCACACGTCGTAGCTCCCGCCCCGGTCCGACGAGAACGCGAGGCGGTCGCCGTCCGGCGACCAGTGGGGCTCGCGGTGGTCGAATCGGCCGCGCGTGTGCTGGCGCAACCCCGTCCCGTCCGCGCCCACGCTCCAGATGTGGTAGTTGCCGTCCCAATACGCCTGGAAGGCGATGCGGCTTCCGTCCGGCGACCACGCCGGCTGCCGCGCATCCCCCACGGGATCGGTGAGGGCCGTTGCGGCTCCCCCGCCGGCGGGCATCACCCAGATGCGGCCCAGCAGATCGAGCGCAAGCGTGCTCTCGTCCGGCGAGAGCGCGACGGCCACGTTGGTGCCCTCCGAAATCGTGACCCGGATCGTCCCCCCGGGTGCGCCCGGGGACGGAGTCTGAGCGCCTGCCAGGGCAGGGAATCCCCAGGAAGCGAACCCGGTCAGGACTACGGCGGTGACGTATTTCGACACTGTATGCTCTCCCTGTTGATCATTATCTGTCGTACCTGGTCGCCTCCAGCCAACGACTCGACAATAGTCACGCGCTCCCGCGGTCGTCCAATGGCCGCACCCGGGCCGCGCGCAACTCCGACAGTGGAACCGCGGGACCGCCCCAGGCCAGTCGTCCCCGGAGCGTGACGATCATCGAGCGCCACCAGCTCCAGGCGATGACCGCACTGGCCACCGGAAGCGCAAGCCCGCTCCACCAGCGGAAGCGGGAAACCCGGGCGACGCATACGGCGAATCCCCAGGCGACCATCGCGGAAGCAGCGAACAATGCAGCAGCCGCGGCGTCCACGGGAACCAGCGCAACCCCCAGCACGACGGGCGCGATTCCGGCCCACAGCAATCCGGCCGTCTGCACGAGGACGGCCGCAATCCGGTAGTCCCTGAACGCGAAGAGGTTCTTTTCCGTACCCCGGACGAGACTCCGGACCGATGGATACCACTCGCATCGCACACTGGATTCGGCCCGGACGAGGTCCGAGCGGTGGCCGGTCAGCTTCACCAGTCGACCCAGCTGATAGTCCTCGTCGGGGCGCAGCGCCACCTGCCTGTGTCCCCCGATGGCACGGTAGGAGTCCGCCCGGAACAGGTTGTAGGCGCCCACGCCGAAGCAGGCCGTGCTCCGGGGGTCGCGAACCTGCCACAGCCGTGCCGTCACGTGCGCGCCCCAGTGGAACACGATCACGCACGCCTGCAGCATGGGACTCCGCATCGCCAGCGCGGGCAGGACGGCGACATGGTCCAGCCGGTTCCTCAGGAGGTGGCGGACGCCGCGCCTCACCGCCTCGCGCCCGAACACCACGTCCCCGTCGGTAAAGAGCAGCACGTCCCCCGTGGCCGCCAGCGCCCCGCGCCAGGACGCGTGGTTCTTGCCGAACCATCCCCCGGGCAATTCGTCGATGTGAAGCACCCTGAGGCGGTCGTCCGTGGCGCTCAGCCGATCCGCGATCTCGCCGGTACGGTCTTCGGAGCGGTCGTCGACGAAGATGACCTCGTAGTCGGGATAGTCGAGGGCGAGCAGCGACGAGAGCGCCCGTTCCACACGCAGTTCCTCGTTCCGGGCCGCCACCACCACCGAGAGCCGGGGCAGCGGCGGATCGCCGTCGCGGGGATCCCCGATCCGTTCGAGACGGAGGACGTGCCGGTAGCTGTAGAGGGTGACGAGAGCCATGGCCACCCAGACAGCCAGGGTAACGGCGGCGACGATGAGCATGATGGTCAATGTCGCGGGTTGCTCGTCATTCGGCGCCAGGGGGTCCGGAACCGGAGTCCTCGCGGGCGCGCGCTCGCTCTTCCAGCACCAGCCGCAACTCACGCCCCAGGGGAGTGAGCCTGTACCTCTGCCTGCCGCTCGTGGGCTTGTCGGGGATCGTCATCTCGATGAGGCCGGCGTCGAGTGCCGGTCGCATGTAGTTGACCACCAGGTTGCTTCGGTTCCTGAGACCAAGGCCCTGGAGAATCTCCACGCGCGATCGGGCGCGATCCAGAACTCGCACCAACTCCCTCACCTGGACCGTGGGCTTCCGCTCCCAGGCTCGCGTGAGACCGGGGTGATCCCCGTGTCGCAACGCCCGGGACCCGGGATGACCCACCTCGCCGAGACGCCTCCCCAGCCTTTCCCTCCCGTCATCCTGCGGAGTAAACAGGCTTGCCTGCATGGCCGCGAAGTCATCGTCGTCAATGCCCGAAGGCTCGAGCTGGATGGCCGGCGGGCGCCTGAAGCTGATGGTCACGCCGGTTCCGGAAACCTCGATCCGGGGTTCCAGGACCCCGTACTCCCGGCAAAGCGCCTTCATGCGCCGGATGCCGGAACCGATTCCCCCAGCCATGCCCATGCGGGCGAGCACGTTGTAGAGCAGTGGATTGCGGGGCACGCTCCTGATGCCCAGATCGTCCTCGCTCATGCCCTCGGGGAGCCCTCCGGGGCTGGCGATCACCACGCGGTCCTTGAAGACGCGCACGCGCACGTGGTCGCGGGAACGGTAGTCACGGTGGGCGATCGCGTTCGCGAGCGCCTCGCGCAGGGCGGCTTCGGGCAGCTCGGGACGGCCTTCGGCGTCTTCACGCCAGATCGAGAACTGGACGTTGATTCTGCGCAGAACCCACGCCAGCACCTCGTCCGCGATCTCCGGCAGCGAGCCGTGAAAGTCCTGCCGTTCGAGGCTTCCCGCTTCCTCGGTCCCCCGAAAAAGAGCACAGGATACGTGCGCGCTCTCCGTGAACTGCCGGATATCGCGGGCAAGCAGCCACGCGCCGGCATAGGTCATCCGGTCTTCGTTGTCGACGAGGCCGAGGTTGCGAAGCGCCAGGATCGGGTGCATGGCTTCCGGGATCTTCGCACGACCGATGAACGGCTCCCAGACGTCGGCCTTGAGATGAGCCTCCATCGAAAAGGCCTCGCAGGGCTCCTTGTCGAAGTGAGCGCGCCCGACGGTGTAGTAGAGGTCCTTGATCTCCGCATTCGTCAGTCGCCTGCTTCCGCTCCCCTCGCGCACGAAGGCGCGCCATCCAATCGAATAGGGCTTGTACTTCTGGGGCGGGACGGTCACCCGCATTACTTCGCCCACGCTCTCGACCTCCACCACGATCGGCGGGTCTCCCGACCGGGCAACGGTGAGCACCTTGACGCGGGTGCGGCCGTGGTTCCCGACGCCGATCACCTCTCCGGACCTGGACACCCCGAGCAGGATGGTTCCGCCGTCGCCGTTCGCGAACGCACACAGCTCCCTGCCGAAGTCTCGCCCGAGGGAGCGTTGGAACTCGACCTCGGGGCTCTCGCCGGCGGCGATCAGGTCGTGGAGTTCCTGGCGGGTCAACGGGAAACCGACCGTCCCGGGCACGTCGCCAGCGACATCACATCCTGTATGCTCACTTGTATCATGATGGCTCCAAGGGGTCGCGCGCGCGGGCGAGCATGTCAAGGGTCCGCGCTGCTTCCCCCGGCCGTTGATCCGAGCACCGTGATGGTGGCGGTGCCGACGTAGTTCGCACCCGCCCGGGTCGCCTGGGCCCGGATGGTTCCGGTGCCCCGCCCGACGGCCGTGACCAGACCACTGCCGTCCACCTTCACCGCGGCCGGGTTGGATGTCGACCAGACGTAGTCGGTGTCCTCGACCTGGTATCCGTTCCGGTCGAGCGCGACGGCGCGCAGGCGTACCGAGTCACCGACCCGGGCAAGGGTGTCTACCTGCGGGGTGACGCGCACCTCCGTCGCAAGCTGCGCGACGGTCACGCCCGCGGAATCGAGCAGTTCCCCGGCGGCGGCGAAAACATCCGTGCTGCCGGTGCGCACCGCCGTGACCAGCCCCGTCGAATCGACGGTCGCGACGGCGTCGTTCTCGGATATCCAGGTGACGGCCGGGGCCGGGCCCGGGTGGCCGTTGGCGTCGACACCGGTCGCGACCAGGCGGACGGTATCGGCGAGCGAGAAGAGCGTCATCGCGGCCGGCACCACATCCATCTCGACGATCACCTGCGAGACGGTGACCGCGGCGGCCCCGCTGGACGCGCCCGCGTGAGCGGTGATGCTCGCAGAGCCGTTGCCGGCCGCGGTGACGAGGCCGTTGGAATCCACCGTGGCGACCGAGTCGTCCGCCGATGACCAGGTGATGGCTGCGTCTTCGACGGCATTGTCGTTCGCGTCGAACGGTGCGGCGGTGAGCCGTACGGAATCGCCGAGGGCGGAGAACGTGTGCGCATCCGGCGATACGTCGACGCGCGCCGCGCGCTGCGCGACGGTGACGGAGGCGGTCCCCGCCGCGCTGCCGGATGTGGCCGTGACGGTGGCGTTCCCGTTCCCGGCGGCCGTGACCAGTCCGCCGGCGCTCACGGTCGCGACCGAGTTGTCGCTGACGGTCCAGCTGACCGGCGCCCCCGCCATCGCCTGGCTGTTCTGGTCGAGGACGGCCGCGGTCAGCTGGAGCGTCTCGCCGAGGGACGAGAGGTCCACGGAAGCCGGCGAAATGCCGACGGTTGTGGCGACGGGAGGATCCGGAGGCCCGGTCGGCGCGGCCTCGTCATCGCCAACACAGGCGACGATCAGAGTCAGCGCAACGATGGGCACCGCTACGGAGCAGGCGGGTCCGGCCCGCCTCGGCTCAGGTCTCCTCATGGCCGTCTCCCCTGGTTGCAGGATGGGCTCGGGGGCATGGTCCTGCCACCTGACAGCTTAACCCCGGAACCCGGTCGTGGTGCGGCTGCATGAGTGCGGCGCTACCCCGAATGTTCCGCCATATACGCCCCCGCCAGCTCCAGCCCGATCAGCGTCAGCAGCGGGTCTACGTGGTCGAAGGCGGCAACGTGCTTCGCCACCAGGGGAGAGAATCCACCGGTGCCCACGACCATGGGGTGCGGAACGTCCCATTCCGCTCGAACGCGTTCGATCATCCCCGCGATCGCGTCCATGGTGGTGAAGAAGATGCCCGAGTGGATGCAGGATTCGGTGCGTTTGCCGATGACCCGCTCCGGGCGAATGAACTCCACGGGCGGGAGCTTTGCGGTCCGGGCCGCGAGCCACTCCTTGCCGGACATGAGCCCCGGGGCGATGACGCCCCCCTGGAAGCGGCCGTCGGCGCTGATGCAGTCGTAGGTGGTGGCGGTGCCCAGATCGACGACGATGCAGTCGCGCCCGAAGAGGCGGGAAGCGGCCATGGTGTTGGCGATGCGGTCGGCGCCCACAGTGCGCGGCTCCTCCACGTCGAGGACGATGGGCAGCGGGGTGGACGCGTCGACCACCAGCAGTTCCGCGGAACCGAGGCGGGCCGCGGCTTCCCTCAGGACATCGGAGGCGGAGGGGACCACCGAGCCCAGCACCACGCGGGTCAGGGCGTCGGGGTCGTGGCCGTCCGAGCGGAGCAGCGCGCCGAACAGCAGCACATACTCGTCGGGTGTGCGCGGCACGTGGGTGCTGACGCGCCAGCGGCCGGCGACCCCCTCCTCCCCGGGTACGAAGAGGGCGAGGACGGTTTCGGTATTGCCCACATCCAGTACCAGATGCATGTCGTGGTTCCTCGGGTGGTTTCCTATGGACCCGGCAACAGGCTGACGCTGCCGGAACGGATCTCGCGCCTCCGGCATCCGGGTTCCTCGAAGAGGAGCGCACCCGCGGAGCTGATGCCGCGGGCCGTTCCCGTCTCGCCGCTCCCGAGCACGACGCCCCGGCCCCTGAGGGCGTCCCGCCGGGTGAGTTCCCTGTGCAGCGCGCCCTCCAGCCGCGCCGCCCCCGGGATCAGCAGCTCCCGCAGCCGGCCGAGCAGCGCACCCGCCAGGGCGGGCCTCGACACCGAGGTTGCGCCCATCTGGCGGAGCGACGCGGCGCGGTCGCGGAGCGCCGGCGGGAAGTCCGCCACGCGCTGCGAGGTATTGATGCCCGCTCCGATCGCCATGCCCCGGCCCCCGGCGCCGTCGTCCCATGATTCGCACAGGATGCCGCCGACCTTGCGGCCCGCGACGATAAGATCGTTCGGCCACTCGATCTCCGCCCGCAAGTCCGGGCAGACTTCCTCAATCGCCCGCGCGGCCGCGATGCCGGCCAGCAGGGGGACGGTGGAATGCCCGGGGGGCCGCCTCGCGAGCACCACGGTCATCCAGAGCCCGGAGCCGGGCGGAGACAGCCACCGCCGCCCTTCCCTCCCGCGCCCCCGGGTCTGTTCGTCCGCGATGACCACCGAGAAGCAGCCGACGCCTTCGCGCGCAACGACGCGGGCGCGGTCGTTGGTGGAGCCGAGGCGACGGTGCACTTCCAGGAACGGTACGTCCCACCGCTCGGCCCAGCGGGCGACCGGTTCGCCCTCCCAGACCCGGCGCAGCCCTACCACATCCACAGGTACCCGAGGAAGAGCACCCCAAGAACCCAGGGATACAGGGCGAAGCGGTGGAACGAACGGGCGCGCAGTGCGGCGAGGAAGATCCTGATCGCAACCAGGCCGGTCGCGGCGGCCGCCACTGCCCCGAACACGAGCGGCGCGGCGCCGAGGGCCGACGCAGCGGCTCTGCCGTCCACGAGTTGAATGAGGGCGGCCCCGAGTATGGCGGGCACGGACATCAGGAACGAGAACTCGGCCGCGTCGTCGGACTCGACGCCCAGCCAGAGGGCCGCCACCACCGTCGAACCCGAGCGCGAGATGCCGGGAAAGAGCGCGAACGCCTGGGCGACCCCTATGAGCATCGCGACGCCCAGCCCGCGCGCCCCCGGGAACGGCCCCCGCACGTCCGGCGTACCCCGCCGCACCGGCCCGCGCGCGCTCCACAGCACCCCGCCCGTCACCAGGAACGCCATGCCGGCGGCGGCCGGCGTCTCGAACGCCGTCTCCACGACATCCCCCAGGAGAAAGTAGACCGCAGCCGCCGGGATATTGGCGACCGCGATCAAGCCGAGGTAGCGCCACGTCCGGAGGTCCAGCCGGACCGATCCGCGCATGAGCGCGCCCACCCGCCTCCGGTATGCGACCAGCACCGACACCAGCGTCGCGAAGTGCACGGCGACCTCGAAGGCGACACCGGGAAGTTCGATTCCCAGCAGTGCCTGGCCGACGACCAGATGCCCGGAACTCGAGACCGGGAGAAACTCGGTGAGTCCCTGCACGATACCCAGTACGAGCGCTTCCGGAATGCTCACGGGGCCGTCGTCCCGCAGGTGGCGCGGCCTCGCGCCCGCCAGGCCTTCAGGACCTCGGCGCACCTGGCGTCAAGCGGCTTCAGGCCATCGATCCTGACCGCGTCCGGGGGCAGCTGGTTGCGGAACCAGGTGAGCTGCCGGCGGGCGTAGCCGCGGGTCGCGCGCCGGGTCGCGTCCAGAGCCGCCTCGAGGCTCAGGCGCGCCTCCAGGTACCCGAGGATCTCGCGATAGCCGGTGCCGGACATCCCGGGATCGTCCGCGCCGTAGCCGCGAGCCGCGAGGACGCGGACTTCCTCGATCATTCCCCGCTCGGCCATCGTGCCCACGCGCTCGTTGATACGGCGGTATAGTTCGGCGCGCGGAAGCTCCAGCACCACGACCATGCCCTCTCCGGCCGGAGCGTTCGCCTGTCCGGTTCGGTGCCACCACGACAGCGGACGGCCCGTGAGCAGGGTCACTTCCAGGGTGCGCTCGATGCGCTGCATCCCCCCCGCGACCGCGAGCCGGGCCCGTTCCGGATCCAGCACGCGCACCCAGCGCTCCAGTTCGTCCATCCCGCGCTGCGCAAGAAAGCGGCGCAGGCGCGCCACCCGACGCGGGTCCAGCTTCGGCTCCTCGAAGAGGGGTTCCATAAGAGACTTCAGAAAGAAGCCGGTGCCTCCCGCCAGTACCGGCACCCTGCCGCGCGCGCGGATTCGGCTCATCCAGCGGGCGGCGTCGCGGGCAAACTCGCCGGCGCTGTAGGACTCGTCCGGATCCCGGATGTCGATGCCGTGATGCGGGATGCGGGCGCGGATGCCGGCGGCCACCTTGTCGGTGCCGATGTCCATGCCGCGGTAGATCTGGCGCGAGTCCATGGAGATGACCTCGCCGTCCAGCGCTTCGGCGACCGCGAGCGAGAGCGCGGTCTTGCCCGTGGTGGTCGCGCCGGTGATGGCGAGGAACTCAGGTGCGGCCAAAGCGGCGCTCCAGCTCGGACAGGGAAAGGCGCACGGCGGTCGGACGCCCATGCACGTCGTGATGCGGGAGATCGGTGGCGAAGAGGCGGTCGATCAACTCCCGCATCTCCTCCAGCGACAGCTCCCGGCCGGCCTTGATGGCGCCCTTGCAGGCGAAGGTCATCGCGATGCGCTCGTGCTGGTTGCGGGCGGCGCGCACCAGTTCCGAGCCGTGGGTCAGCTCGCCGATCATCTCGCGCAGGCAGCGCTCGGCGTCGAAGTACGGATGTGGGTTCGGAACCGCGTGCACGATGATCGAGTTGCCCCCGAACCCGTCGACCTCGAAGCCCGCGCGGGCGAACATGCCGAACAGCGGCTCGACGTGCTGATACTCGGCCGGCGACAGGGTCAGGGTGATCGGAAACAGCAGGCGCTGGCCGGGCTGCCCGCCCTTGCCGAAGGCTTCCATCAGCTCCTGGAAGAGGATGCGTTCGTGGGCGGAGTGCTGGTCGATCATCATCATCCCGCCGCGCACCTCGACAAGGATGTAGGTCCCGTGCAACTGCCAGAGGCGCGCGGGTTCCACGGGGAGTTCCTCGGCCGGAGCGACCGGCATGGCTGCATCGGCAGCCGCGGGCGCTCCGCTGGCAAAGAGCGCGATCTGCTCATTGGCGGCCTCGGAGGATGGGTCGGACGACGGGTCCGGGGTCCCGGGAGCGTACCTTGCCGACTCGCGGACCCTGGCCGCGCGTACGCCATCGCCAACGGGCGGAGCGGAGGACGGGCTCGATTCGCGCGCCGGGTCCTCGGCCTTCGAGGCCGCGTCGTCAGGCGCGGAGGGGGAGTCGAGCGTGGCGGCGCTTTCCTCGCCCGCGAGCGCACGCCGGACTTCCTCTTCGATGAAGCCCTCCACCGCGGTCCGGTCGCGGAAGCGCACCTCCAGCTTGGCCGGGTGCACATTCACGTCGACCTCGCCGGCGGGGAGGTAGAGGTAGAGGAAGAACCAGGGGCGCATGGCCTCGCGAATGGTGGTGCGGTAGGCCCGGCGCACCGTGTCGCTCAGCCCCTTGTCCCGGAAGGGTCGGCCGTCCACGAAAAGGTAGGTGCGGCGCGGGCCGGGACGCGCCTGGTCGGGGCGCTGCAGGAGGCCGCTCACCCGGCCGACCTTCCCCGCCCCCGCGAACCCGAACATGGAAGCATGGGCGTCTCTGCCCCACAGTCGGCCGACCCGGCGGGCGGGGCCGGGGTCGGCAGGCAGATCCATCAGCGTGCGCCCATCGGAGGTGAGGGTGAACGCGACCTCGGGATGGGCCAGGGCGAGCGACGTCAGCTCGGCGGCCACCACCCGGGTTTCCGCGGATCCGCTCTTCAGAAAGCGCCTGCGCGCGGGTGCATTGAAGAAGAGGTTGGCCGCCTCCAGGGTAGTGCCGCGGGCTCGCGCGTGATCGTCGACGCTGGTGATGGTCCCCCCCGTCGCCCGAATGCGGGTGCCGGCGCCGGACTCGTCGCAGGTTTCGAGCGTCAGCCGCGACACCGCCGCGATCGAGGGCAGCGCCTCTCCTCGAAAGCCGAAGCTCGCGACCCCACGCAGCTGCCGGGCGCTCGTGATCTTGCTGGTTGCGTGGCGCTCGAGGCACATGATCGCATCCTGGCGCCCCATGCCGACCCCGTCGTCGACCACCCGGATGCGCTGCCTCCCGCCCCGCTCCACCTCGACCCGGATGTGCGTGGCGCCGGCGTCCAGCGCGTTCTCGACAAGCTCCTTGACGACCGACGCCGGACGCTCGACCACTTCACCGGCGGCAATCTGGTTCGCCACCGAGTCCGGAAGCACCCGGATGGGCCGGACGCCCGCGGTCATCCGACCTCCCGCGCCTGCAGGCCGAAGAAGCGGAAGGCGTTGCGGGCGGTATGGCGCTCCACCTCTTCCGGGGTCTCACCCCGCACATCCGCCACGCCGTCCCGCACCCGCGCCACCCAGGCGGGCTCGTTGCGCCGGCCCCGATGCGGCACCGGCGCCAGATAGGGCGAGTCGGTCTCGATCATGAGCCGGTCGGAGGGCACCGCCCGCAGAGCTTCCTGGCCGTCGAAGTTCCTGAAGGTCACGAGCCCGGTGAACGAGATGTGCCAGCCGGCGTCGAGCGCTTCCTCGAGCAACCTCATCCCGCCGGTGAAGCAGTGGAGCACCCCCCGCGCGGCGCCCCTGAACTCACGGATCACCGCGCGGGTGTCATCATCCGCAGAACGGGAGTGCACCACCAGCGGGAGCCCGGTCTCGGCTGCCAGGCGGGCATGGGCGCGGAACAGGTCGCGCTGACGGTCGCGCGGACAGAAGTCGTAGTGGTAGTCCAGACCCGTCTCGCCGACGGCGACCAGGCGCGTCGAGGCGTCGAGCAGTTCCGCCACCCGGCGTACGTCGTCCGGGCCGGCTCGCCCCGCCTCATGGGGATGGACGCCCGCCGTCCCCCACACCCGCCGGTGCGCCCGGGTGAGCTCCGCCACGCGCTCCGCGTCGACCACCGACGATGCGATCGAGACGATCCCCCCCACTCCGGCGGCGCGCGCCCGCTCGATGGTCTCGACCCGGTCGGCGTCGAAGCGCCGGTCGGTCAGATGGCAGTGGGATTCGAACAGCATCGCGGTCGTGGACCCGGCGGGCCCGGCGACGGTTCAGGCAGGGCCGGGAATCCGGGATCCCGTGGCCGGAGACAACCCGCGGCCCGGTCCGACACGCTCAGGCGCGAGCGCCCGCGACCCTCCGCCCTTTCCTGCGCCGCTTCTTCCTCTTCCCGGGCCGCCCCGACGGCGGGGTTCCGCCCCCCGCACCCCGCGGGCCTCCGCGCTGGGCCTCGACCAGATCCTTGGTGCCCCAGCGCCTCTGGATCTCCAGCAGCGCCGGCGAGGCGACGAAGATCGAGGAGTAGGTCCCGACCAGGACCCCGAGAATCAACACGGTGGTGAAGTCGCGGATCACCGCGCCCCCGAAAATGAGCAGGGCCATCAGCACCCCGAGCGTCGTGCCGGAGGTCAGCACCGTTCTCGGAAGCGTCTCGTTGATCGACCGGTTGACGAGCGCCACCGGGTCCTGCCGGCGGCCGCCCTTCGCGTTCAGGTTCTCGCGCACCCGATCAAACACGACGATGGTGTCGTTCAGCGAATACCCGATGATGGTCAGGATCGCCGCCACCGTCGGAAGCGCGATCTCGACCCGGAAAAGAGCCAGGAATCCGAGCGTGATGATGCTGTCGTGGACGGTCGCGATGACGGCCGCCACGCCGAAGCGGAACTCGAAGCGGATGGCCAGATAGATGAGGGTCAGCGCGAACGAGAACAGGATCGCGAGCGCCGCCTTCTGCTGGAGTTCCGCGCCGATCTTGGGGCCGACCAGTTCGGTGCGCACCACCTCGATGTCACTATTCGGGAAGGCCCCCTGGATCTGCCCCCGTATCTCCAGCGCCACCGCCTCCACCTCCCGGTCCTCGGCCAGCGGGGCACGGATCACGAACTCGTTTCCCTCGTTGCCGATGCTGGTGATGGGAGGGGCCTGGGCGCCGCCCAGCGCGGACCGCAGTTCCGCCGCGTCCATCGTCTCGTCAAAGCGCACCTGCACCAGCGAGCCGCCCGTGAAGTCCACGCCGTAGTTCTGCCAGCTGCCGATGACCACGATGTTCGCCACCATCGACGCCAGCGCGATGGCGAGCACCAGGGCCGAGAAGACGTAGGCCTTCCTGCGCGCCTCGATGAAGCGGTATCGCGCGTTTCCGAAGAGTCTCATGATTCAGATGGTCTCGCGATTCAGATGCTGATGGGATCCGTGGCCCTCTTCCGGGACAGATACATGAAGAAGAAGCTGCGCGTCACGTAGAGCGCGGTGAAGAACGAAGCCAGAATCCCGATCGAGAGGGTTACGGCGAAGCCCCGCACGGGCCCGGTGCCGAACTGGAACAGGATCAGTGCCGTGATCAGGGTCGTGAGGTTGGCGTCCACGATGGCCGACAAGGCGTTGCCGAAGCCGTCCTCGACCGCCGTTCGCACGGCCCTTCCCGCATCCAGTTCCTCCCGGATGCGTTCGAAGATGAGCACGTTGGCATCCACCGCCATGCCGACCGAGAGGATGAGCCCCGCGATGCCCGGCACGGTCAGCGTCGCCCCGAACATCGCCAGGCCGCCCAGCACCAGGACCACGTAGACGCCCAGTGCGAACACCGAGAGGACGCCGGCTACGCGGTAATAGGTGCACATGATCAGGACCACCAGAACGATACCGATCATCCCGGCCACGCGGCCCTGGTCCACGGAGTCCTGCCCCAGCGAGGGGCCCACCGTGCGCTCCTCCATGATGCGCAGCGGAGCGGGCAGGGCGCCGGCGCGCAGCACCAGCGCGAGGTCGCTCGCCTCCTGCAGGGTCGAGCCGCCGAGCTCGATCTGCCCGCGGGCGCCGATGCGGTCGCGGATGACGGGCGCGCTCACCACCTCGCCGTCGAGCACGATGGCGAGGAACTCGCCGACGTTCTGCCCGGTCACCTCGGCGAAGCGGCGGCCGCCCCGGCGGGACAGCTCGAACTGCACCTGCGGCGTGTTGAACTGCTGGTCGCGCGCGGAAACCGCGTTCTCGAGCATCTGTCCGGTGATGAATGCGTCCTCGCTCAGGACGTACAGCTGGCGATAGATTCTGCCGGTGAGCGCGACGGGATCCATGCCCCACTGGAGGGAAATGTCGCGCGGCATGGCGCGCTGGACCTCGGGGATACTCAGAAACAGCTCCGCCGCCTCCACGTCTTCCTCGGCCACCAGGTAGACGCCGTCCTCGCTGCCCTGGTTGAGGAGCGCGGTAAACGGGCTCAATACGGCGGCATCGTCCTCCTCGGCCTCGGCTTCGGAAGCTTCGTCCTGGGCAGTCTGCCCGGCCTCCGCGTCGACCGCGGCGTCGTCCCCGGCCTCGGCTGCGCCTTCTTCCGCTGCCGCGGAATCTCCCTCTTCCGACGCGCCGGCGCCGAAGAGCAGTTCTTCGATCGAGGATGACGGGGCCTGCACGTCGCGGCCCAGGCTGCCCAGCGAATCGGCCCCCACCGTTGCGACGATCACGCGGTCGATGCGGGGCAGATCGGGGGCGAAGTCAGACCACGAGCGCACCAGCTTGAACTCCAGGAAGGCGGCGCGCCGGATGACGTCCTTGGCCTGATTCTCGTCGCTGATGCCCGCGAGCTCCACGATGATGCGGTCGCTGCCCACCTTCTGGATGAGCGGCTCCTCGACCCCGAGCTCGTCGATGCGCGTGCGCAGAACTGTCTCGGCCCGGTCGATGGCGTCGGCCCGCGCCTCGTCGGTGAGGGTGCCGTCCGGGTCGTCGATCTCGACTACCAGATGCATCCCGCCCTGAAGATCGAGACCCAGTTTGAGGCCGTCGGCGTAGATGTAGTAGCCGCAGATCCCGAGGATCACGGCGATGAAAATGATCCGGCCACGAAGAGACTTCAGCATGGTGCCACCGCTGGCTCCGGGAGGGTTTCGCGGGTGTGTTCCGGCTCGCGCACCGCCCGGGGGGACCTCCTCTGAACCCTCGAGGCTCCTTCCCGCGAGCGGGATGGGTAGCTATGTAAGCTCGCCAAGCGCCAAACCGGTGTCAATCTGACGCGAACCGCCGCGGGACGCGGCGCAGGCCCCCCGGGTTGCCGCCGAACCGGCGCCACCACGGATTGACGAGCCCGGGCGGCCGGAAGCCCCGGGACGCAATGCCCGGGGCCGCCGACCAACCTGTCCGGGATACGGAGCAGGCGATGTTCGGGTTTCCGCCTCAGGTGATGTTGGGGTTCCCGTTCCGCTCGGTGTCGGGCAGCGGGAAGCACTCCATGCCGCCGTAGGCGTCGCCCACGTAGGGGTGGGACCCGCTCGTAAACTGCGTAATCCTGCCGAGTCGGCGCAGCACGCCCATGCGATGTCCCTCCACGAAGAGTTCGCGACGGCGCTGCTCCTGCACCTGCTCCTGGATCTCCTCCGCGTTTCCACTCGCGAAGTTGCCGGGCAGCCCCGCTCCTTCGAGCAACTCGTTGACGATGGCGACGGCGGCCGCGCCTCCCTCCACCTCGGCGATGATCAGACGCGCTTCGGTGTAGCTGGCGAGCCGGATCTCCGCGTCCCGGCTGGCATACTTCTGCTGGAACCACATCGGCGTGAGCCCGTCCTGCCCCAGGATCCCCGCGTCCATGACGTTCACCCGGGGATCCGGCATGCCGGCCCACTCCAGGTTCCAGAAGGCGGGATCCACCGAGACAGCCTGTTCGACGTGATTGCGGTTGAAGATCTTGTTCTCGCGCACGCTCGCGGCAGTGGAGCGGGTGATGAAGAACTCGAATCCCTCGGGAACCGCCCGGGCGTCGGCAAGCGCGCCCGCAGTTTGTCCCAGGCTCATCTGGGCTCGAGCCCGGCCCATGTGCGCCGCGTTGCGGATGTCGGCATCCGGCGACTCCAGGGCCATGCTGAAGCGCTCCTTGGCGAGCTCGAAGACTGCCGCGGGCTGCAGTTCGGGCCCGAGATCGAAGGCCGCGCTGCACCATCCCTCGGCGAACGTCGTATAGCTGTAGCCCGCATAGAGCGCGTTCCTGGCGAGCAGCGACGACCGGTTGGGAACATCGCCGTCGGAGAACCCGCTGATGCGGTTGATGGCGTCATCCGCGATGAAACGAGCCTGCGCGAGCGGCGTGTGCAGCGAAGTTGAACTCCCGCATCCGGAGGTGGCGAACGACGCATCCAGGGGCCGCACGTCCCTGCGCTGATAGGGCACCTGGCCCAGGAAGGTCTGTGAACCCATGAACTCGCCCGAGACCAGCCCGGAGAGCAGCGCGTACTGTGTGTAGGCGCACTCGAAGGCCCCCTGCGCGCTTACGGTGAGCAATGGAGCGGCCGAGGGATCGTCCAGGGCGTCGGCCGGCGTTTCCCCTGGGAGCGTCACCGACAGGTCGCACGCTCCCAGGAAGAAGGTGAGCAACAGGAAGAGAAATCCTCCCTCGATCTTCTTTCGATTATCAAATATGCCTGACATCTGTTCCTCCCTTGTTTCCGGATTGAGCATTGAGCTTCGCGCGAGACGCGGGCATCAGAACCTGACCCTGAAGGACAGGAGGAAGCTGTGCGGGAGCGGCGCCTGGGTCTGCTGCCAGCCCCAGGGATTGTCCCGCGTGCGGCGCGTCTCGGGGTCGAGCCCGGGCTGGCTGAAGCTCTCGTGGACCCACGGGGTCCAGATGTTTCGCCCGCTCAGGGTGATTGCGGCCCGGGAAACGCCGTACCCTTCGACGAAGTCACCGGGAAGCTCGTAGGTAAGGGAGATCTCGCGCAGGCGGAGGTGATCGTCCCTCTCCATCCAGGGGTGCTCGATGTCGAAGGTCTGGATTTCCGCGGCCTGGATCGGGTCCAGGGTGCCCATGAGATAGAGCTGGGCGCGCTCGGTGTTGCGGGTGTTGCGGTCGCGCTGCCAGGTGGTGGTGCTGAAGCGCCGGCTCTCCCAGGTGTAGGTCCAGAGCGCGTTCAGCGTCAGCCCGAGGTTGGGGAGCGCGAGGGACTGGGTGAACGATCCCTGCCAGACGGGTCCGGGCGGCCCGAGATAGTGGAACGGCGCCTGGGAGCATGGAGTGGGCGCGCGGGAGGGGTCCGGCCCCTCGCACATGACGTCGATCAGCCGGGTCGGATTGTTCGGGTCCCAGCGGGCCGAAGCGATGTACTTGCTCCAGTACCCCCCGAGAGGATACCCGACGCGGTGCTGGAAGCGGCCCCGGGTGTCGGCCTGGATGCGCTCCCGGCCTTCGCCGAGCGAAACCAGCAGGTTGTCGTTCCAGGCGGCGGTCGCCCCGAGGTCGAAGCTCATGCTCGGAGTCCGGATGACCTGGGAGTTCAGGGTGAGCTCGATGCCCTTGTTGTTGACCTCTCCGACGTTGATGAAGCGGGAGCCCGGGAAACCCAGCGAGGGCGCGACCAGGTCGGCCAGGATCGCGTCGCGCGTGGTCTGGTTGTAATAGGTGAACTCGATGCCCAGGCGGTCGGAGAAGAGACCCGCATCGAAGCCCAGCTCGAGTTCCGTTCCGACCTCGGGCTTGAGGTCGGGGTTGCCCAGGTTGCCGGGCAGAAGGGCGGGCTCGTCGCCGGGGCCGGTGGTCGGCGAATAGGTGCGCACGGCCGCGAAGGCGTCCGGCTGCAGGCCCGACTTGCCCCACGCGGCGCGCAGGCGGAAGCTCTCGGCGAAGCCCACGTTCCAGAAGTCGGTGTCGCTCAGCACCCACGAGGCGCTCAGCTTGGGATAGTAGACCGCGTTGAAGGTCTCCCCGAAGGCGCTGTGGGCGTCGCCGCGGAGCGCCGCGGTCACATACAGCTGGTCCCGCCAGCCGATCGTCTCCTGGATGAAGAGTCCGGCGCTCTTGGTCTCGACGAAGTCCTCGTCACCCCGTGTCCGCGCCGCCGCCCCCACCGTGGAAACCGCCGAGTTGGGAAGCTCGTCTCCGCGCGACAGGAGCGTGAGGCTCTCCTTGGTGAAGTACTGTGCGCCGAAGGACGTGGCCGAGGTGATCTCCGAAGTCAGGTCGAAGCTCGCCGTGACGTTGTAGTCGAACGTGGACTGAAGTCCGCGGTCGTATATGACGTCCTTGCGTCCCTGGCTGAGCCCGGCGTAGGCGAGGAATCCCCCCGAAGGTACGCGGGGCCAGAAGCGCGAGACCTTGGCGTCGGTGAAGTCCAGGCCCGCCACCAGCCTGTGGGTGAGCCAGCTGAACGGGCGGTGGGTCGCGGTGATGGACGCCGTGCCGCGGTTCAGCTCCTCGGCAAAGTCGATGTCGTTCTGGGCCTCGGGCGGGCCGACCATGAAGCCGCGCGAGCCGGTTTCGCGCGATGCCGGGGTGCCCCACAGGAACATCGCGAACATGCCGTAGATGCCGCCCTGGCCGTCCGGGGCGAACCTGCCGTCGCTGCTGATGACGCCCAGATCCGCGGCGAGGTCGAAGTTCTCGGAGACGGCCAACCCCAGGTTGGTGCGCACCGAGGTCTTCTCGATCTGGTTGTTGAACATGTAGCCTTGCTCGTTGTCGTGACCCACCGACAGGAAGTAGGTGAGGTCGTTGGTGCCGCCCGAGACGCTCAGGTCGTAGTTCTGGAGGTGTCCGGTGCGGAACATCTGCCGGCCGGCGGCGACCTCCTCGGCGTACAGGTCCTGGCTGATGATCCGCCCGCCGACCAGACCGTAGTTGGTCGGGATGCGCCCGTCCGGGTCGTTGAACCAGTTGCCGCCCTGTCGGACGGTCAGGCTGACCACGGGCCGGCCGGTCTGGCCCTTGCGGGTGATGATCTGGATGACGCCGTTGGACGCCTCGGTCCCGTACAGCGTCGCCGCGGCGGGCCCCTTGATGACCTCGATGCGCTCGATCTCTTCGGGGTTGATGTCGTTCAGGCGGGAGGTGCCCGCGCCGCTCGAAGGCCCCGCGCGGTTGTCGGCGTTGATGCGGACCCCGTCGACGTAGACCAGTGGCCCGGTGTTTGCCTGCCTCGTGCTCGATCCCTGCGTGAGGGTGCCGATGCCGCGGATGAGAACGTTTCCGCCGGTGCCGACGTTGCCCCCGCCGATCTGGACGCCGACCCCGGCCACCTGTCCGGCCAGCAGCTGCTGGAAGCTGGCGGGCGCGATCTCCTCGATCTGCGCGGAGACCTCGAGGGTGCCCACGACGTTTGCGACCGCCCGGCGCTGCTGGCCCCCGGCGGTGCCGGTGACGATGATCTCGTCGAGGCCGAGGGCTTCGGAGGCGAGGGTGAAGTCCTGCACCACGGTCTCGCCCGCGGTTACCGTGACCTGGGTGCTCACGGTGCTCATGCCGATGCGCTCGGCGCGCATCTCGTAGGTGCCCGCCGGCACGTTCACGAGCAGGTAGCGGCCGTCCTGGCGGCTGAGAGTGCCGAGGCCGGCGCCGGCCAGGTAGACCTGGACCTCGCCGAGCGGGGTGCCCGCGGTCGCGTCGGTGACCTGGCCGGTAATGTTGCCCGGCTCCTGGGCCGCTGCAGGGACCGCGGCGGTGAACGCCGCGGCCGCGAGAAGCAGGATGAAGGTGAAAGGGTTGGCGGTCCGGGGTGGCCGCCCGCGCGCACGATGGGTGTTGTCGTCAGTGAACCATCGTTTCATCATGGATCCCCCTTGGTGAGAAGACGGACGGAAGCAAGCTGAGGTGGGGGACGCAGGCGGGGTGGACCCGGACCTGATCGACGAATGGTGCGTCAGTGCCCTCCTGTGGCTGGAATGGTCAGGAAACGGGCATGGCCCGGTACTGCGGGACGCGGGGATCCCGCTGGAGGGGAGGGAGGGGAAACCGGGCCGGAAGGTGCATGGCGGATGCCGATGAGCGAACGCCGGCCAGCGTCGGATAACGTGGGCAAGGGGCCGCAGAAAACCCCTTGGAGCGCCAGCCTTCGGCGCGGCCGCCGTCGTGCGCGACGGTGCGGACGGAGGTCGCCCGGTACAGCATCCGGTCCTTCCCGGCTCCCGGTACACAGCAAACCCCGAAATTACGGCGGTACGGGCTTCTGCACCATCAGGAACTTCACAGCCCGTTCGCCTGCGGGTATACTCACGGGAACCGTACGGCCCGGAGCAGGTCAACATGGACAACGCGAGCAAACGCCATCCCCGGCAGGCCGAGGCTACGAAAGGCCCATCCGTACATCCCGACCGGACTTCCGAGGTTGTTGAACGCTTTCTGACGAAGCTGCGCCCCCTCCTGCGCAATAACTCCGCCCGCTCGGCCTGGCTCTTCGGCTCTCATGCCCTCGGGACGGCCGCCCCGGAAAGCGACATCGACGTGATCGTTGTCGCCCCAACGGATCGGATTCCGGTTGAACGCTTTCGGGATTACCTGCCGGCTATCCTGGAAGCCGGTGCGGGGGTGGATTTGTTCGTCTACACCCCAGCGGAGTTCGAGCAGATGCAGGCGGAGGAACGTCCGTTTCTCTCGTCCGCGATGAAGTCCGCGAGGCTCGTTCATGTGGGATAGCGCCGCCGAAGCCAACCGTTGGTGGGAGCAGGCCGGGAACGACCTCGAGTTCGCCCACATGGCGTTGCGCGAGGAGTTTTTTCACCAGGCGTGCTTCATCGCCCAGCAGTGTGCCGAGAAAGCCGTCAAGGCGATCGGTTATCGGCTCGGTGACCGGACCATCATCGGCCACTCGGTCGTCGTGCTCGTCGAGCGCTACGCCGAACAGGTGCCCGCGCTTGCCGACCTGAACGAGGAAGCCGGGATCCTCGACCAGTACTTTATTCCCACCCGTTATCCCAACGGCTTGCCGGGGGGCGTCCCGTTTGCGGCGTTCCACGAGCCACAGGCCAGGGCCGCCATTGAAGCGGCAGAGCGCTTCGTTCGGCTTGCCCGGGAGTACAGCCAGGCGGCTGATACCGAAGCTCCCTGACCACCTGGCCCTACGGCCTCCTCAGTAGCCTACCCCTTCCAGCTCCTCCAGGTAGCCGACGCCGGGCAACCGTGTGTCCTTGCCGAGCAGGTAGTAGTCGAAGAAGGACCGCATGTCGGCGAGCATCTCCCGCGTGTTGTCGAAGCCGCGGACGTAGAAGTTCTCGCCCGGATAGGCCTTGTAGCGGGCGGGCTTGTAGAGGCGCTGCAGCTCGCGGAAGAACTCCGTCATCTGGGGTGAGCCGGGATAGCGGCCTTCGCCGTGGAGGACGAAGACGGGTACCTGGGCGTCGGCGATGTGGTAGTAGGGGGAGTTCGCCAAGTATCGGTCCCGGTGCTCGTCGAGCCGCCCCATCTCCTTGCGCAATTGCTGCAGATGGCGGAATTCGCCGTCCTCGAAGAAGGTGACCCGGTCGCAGTAGCCCGACGCCGCGATCACGGCCTGGAAGGTCTCGCCACCGAAGCTCACCGCCGCGCACGACATGAAGCCGCCGTAGCTGGTGCCCGTGGTGCCGATGCGCTCCGGATGGACGTAGGGCAGGGTTCGGAGATACTCCGCAGCCGCGACCGCATCCGCGAAGTCGCACTTCCCCCAGCAGCCGTCGTTGGCCTCCTCGAAGCCGCGTCCGTAGCCGGAGCTGCCGCGCACGTTGGGCAGCAGGACGACGTAGCCGCGCTGCGCGAAGTACTGGATCGCGGGTTCGAAGTTGTCCTCCCACTGGGATGTGGGTCCCCCGTGAGTCCACACGATTGCGGGATGGCGGCCATCGGCGTCGCCCGAGCCCTCGGGCGGGCGGTAGAGGTAGGAGGGGATGGTCAGGCCGTCCCCGCTGCGGAACTCGACTTTGGTGGGCGTGACCAGCCGGTTCGCGATGCCCTCCATCGGCATCGAGTCGGTCAGTCTTGATTCCGTCCCCGAATCGAGCTCGTGGACGATCAGGTCCCCGGGGCGGGTCGGAGTTTCGACGGTGTAGGAGATGCGGCTGCCGTCCGGGGACCATTGGGGCGCGCCGATGACCCCGGATTCCGGACGGGCAACGACGCGGGATTCGCTGCCGTGCGCGTGCGCGGTGCGGAGCTGGTACGTGCCTCCGTGGTTCTCGACGTACGCGAACGAGTCGCCGTCGGGCGACCACACCCCTTCCGTCTGGTCGGCCTCGGCCGCCGCGAATTGTCGCGGCTCGCCTCCGGAACGCGGGACGCTCCAGTAGTTGATCCAGCCCGAGCGGTATGAGGGAAATACCACAGTGGCGCCGTCCGGGGAGACCAGCGGATAGCCGAATGTGCCTCCCTCTCCATAGTCGAAGAAGTCCTCGTCTTCTACAATCACCCGCTCTTGACCCCCGTCGGCGGGAACTTCCACGATGGCGTGGTCCATCCATTCACCATCGAGTCTCACGAAGAGGACAGACCGGGAATCGGGGCTCCAGGCGGGATAGACCTCAAGTTCCGGGCCATCGGTCAACCGGCGCGCCTGCCCCGAGGGGACGTCCACAGTCCACACGTCGTATTGTCCGTGGCGATTCCCCGAGAACGCGATGCGCGTGCCGTCCGGCGACCAGGAGTAGCCCTTGATGAGCCGGCCCCCGTTGGCTGTGGCGCGGATCTCCTCTCCGTCCCCGGGAGACCAGAGCCAGATCTCGGGCGTGCCGCTCTTGTCGGACACGTAGGATATCCAGCGGCCGTCCGGCGACCAGCGGGGTTCGGCCGAGGCGAGGAAATGACCGCTGCCGCCCGTCGAGACCGGAAGTTCGCTGATCGCGCCGCCTTCCGATCGGATCAGGCGCAGGTTCGAGCCGCCCAGAAGGATCCAGTCGCCGCCGGGAGCCCAGCGCGGGGTCTCGCCGCCGACCGTTGAGGAGAGTGACAGCAGCGTCTCCACCGCAAGCGGCCCGGATGCGTCCTGGGCCGGCAACGGCGCCAGCCGCGTCGAGGATGTCAGCGCCAGGCAGAGCAGGAGCGGGACGATTGTGAGCAGTTTCTCGGCGGGTCGTCGCATGGAAGGTCTCCGGAAGGGCACATGCTTGTCGGGCGCAGCTTGCCGCGCGCGCACATTCGGATCGCGTGGACCGGAACTTGCAGCCAATGTAGGCTGGTGGCGGGGGGCGTTACCACACCTCCGGCAACCCGGAATCGGCGAACGACGGCCTCCGGGCTCAATGGCCGCACCTCAGGGAAGCCGAGCCCGACAGGCAGGCCGGACTCGAGCCCGAAGATCAGGAGACGGAGCCTTGATCAGGACGCGTGCGTTGGCTTTGAGCACCGGCACCACCCGCGGTCGTTGCACACGGATCCTCGTGGCCACCTCCCTCGTGGCGGCCATCTGGGCCAGCGCGTGCGGCGACAGAGGCACCGAGCCCACGCCCGTCGATCCCCACCCCGCGATGGTCGCCGTGGCCCCCAAAGCCGTCACGCTCGGGACCCTCGGGGACACCGCCCGGGTCTCCGCGGACGTACGCGACCAGTACGGGAGCGCGATGGCGGGTGCGCACGTTTCCTGGCTCAGCCGGAATCCCACCGTTGCGGAGGTAGGCCCGGCGGGGCTTGTGACGGCGGTCGGCAATGGCACGACGACGGTCGTCGCCGAGACCCGGCACCGGGAAGTGCGGGGAGGCCGAATGATGGCTGCCGGCCGGATCTCGGACTCGGTGGCAATCCGGGTGGATGCCCCGACGTTCACGCTGTCCGGTACGGTGACCGACCAGCGGAGGCCCAGCCTGGTGTTGCCCGGCGTTCACGTGCGTCTGGAAGGATGGAAGCGGACAACCACGACCACCGATGCCGACAGACGGTACAGCTTTCCGAACGTCGGCGGGACCTTGCAGGTGACTGCCCATGCGGAGTTCAGCTACGTCGGCCAGACGGTGAATGTCGACGTGGACGGAGATCTGACGAGGGACTTTGCGATGGAGGACAACGGCGTGGCGCCATTCAGAGGCACGTCGTGGGTCACGCCGGCCATCCTCGGGCCCGACTCGACCGTGCTGGAAACCCTGACGTACGCCGGCCGCGGCATGCGGGAGGTGTACGACCGGCGGTTGCGGAAGTGGATCCGCATCAACGCGTTCCTGTCCACGCCAACGATCCGGCAACCTGGACCACCGCCCGCAAGGGCTTTCTCGAAGAAGTGTTCCTGCACGAGGCCGCCCACGCCGTGCTGGATGAGACACACGCACGCGCCGACGCCTGGCGTGCCGCGCAGGCGGCCGACGGCGTGTTCATTTCCGAGTACGCCGGGAACAATCCGGTCCGCGAGATATCGCCGAGACTGCCGTCATGTACTTCGCGGTGCGATATCGGCCGGAGAGCCTGACCACGGAAGACCGGTGGCGCGTCCTCACTTCGATCCCCAACCGCCTCGCCTACTTCGACGAGCAGGACTTCGACATGTCGCCGTACGAGGCAACGGGTTCGCTCGTCCCGGGCCGCGAACCGGGCTAGTCGCGGGCAATCTCGGGGGAAGGGTCGCCGACAGTCTCCAGCGAACAGTGCGCCCCGCACCCGAAGCGGCGGCGGTTTCGCGCGAAGTTGCAGTATCCCCACGCGAACAGGGGACGGGCGAAGGGGAGCCGGAAGACCCAGCCCAGCCTTGGACCGCGCGGGAGCACCCGCAGGAGTTGCTCGATGGCCCGCGCGCCCTCCCAGGTGTCGTGGGAGGCTGTGCCCGGCCCCACGAGTTGCAGCGCCTCCTCGAAGCGCGAGGCATCGATCCAGGGGAAGCGAGCCGGCACTCCGTCTTCCTGGTAGGCAACGATCTCGATGGTACCCGCCGGGTCGCGGCGCCGCAGGTAGTCGATGAAGCGCAGGCAGACGGTGCAGTCGCCATCGTAGATGACGGTGTAGCCGGCGGGCGCGCGCTGGATCATATGCCTCCGGGTTGCGGGTAGAACTCCTCGGAAACCTACCGCAACGGGCGAAACAGTGACAGAAACGGCAACCGCCAGGCTCGATTCGCTATCTTTGCGCCGTAGCGCATCCCCCTCGTCCCCATGGAGAAGCGTGGATACGGCGGAATCCTGTCGCGAGCTGGAACGGCGCCTCGGGCCGGGCCGGATCGAGCGCGACGTGCCGCTCGGTCCCATGACGACCTTCAGGATCGGCGGGCCAGCGGACCTGTTCGTGCGGGCGCGCACCGCCGACGAGCTGGCGGACGCCATGATGGCGGCGCGGGAACTCGGGATTCCGCACTTTCTCCTGGGACGGGGCGCAAACATTCTCGTCGGGGACGGCGGCTTCCGCGGGCTGGTGATCCGCTCGGAGGTGGGCGGCATCGATTTCCTGGACGAGGTGCGTGTGCGCGCGGGCGCCGGGGTGGACAGCTTCCCGGACCTCATCCAGGCCACCGTCCGGCGCGGACTCGGCGGGCTCCATCACTTCGTCGGCATCCCCAGCACCATCGGCGGGGCCATGTGGCAGAACCTCCACTTTCTCGCCCCGGAGCGGGACCGGACGGTCTTCCTCGAGGAGGTCGTGGAATCCGCCGAGATTCTCACGGAGGAGGGGGAGCGCAGGTGCGTCGACCTGGACTACTTCCGGTTCGGGTACGACTACAGCATCCTGCACGAGCGGGACGATGTGGTGCTCACCGCCACCTTCCGCCTCGAACCCACCCCCGCGCGCGAGCTGCGGCGGGTCATCCGCGAGAACCTGCGCTGGCGGGACGACCGCCATCCCGACCTGTGGCTGTATCCCTGCGCGGGATCGATCTTTCAGAAGATCGAGGGCATCGGGGCCGGGCGGCTCATCGACGAGTGCGGGCTCAAGGGTCACTCCCACGGCAACGCACAGATCTTCCACCGGCATGCGAACATCATCGTCAATCTGGGAGGGGCGACGTCAGCCGAGGTGCGCGCGCTGATCGACCTGTCGCAGGAGACGGTGGCGCGCGAGACGGGTTACGAACTCGTCCCGGAGATCGTCTTCGTGGGAGAGTTCTGACGCCCGAGTTAGCTTAGTCCGGTTAGCTTAGTCCAGATTCGGCAGTTCCGGGCTGGCGCGTTACGGCAGCGCCAGCGCCACGTACTCCGCAGAAGAATCGCTGCCCCCGACGGCGACCACGATGTACTGTCTGCCCTCGTGCATGTAGGTCATCGGCCCGCCGGTCGTGCCGGACGGGAGGTCCATCTCCCACACGACCTTGCCCGTCGCCTTGTCGTAGGCGCGGAACTCGGTTCCCCAGTGGGTATCCGGGGTGCCGATAACCGCGTCGCTTCCCTCCCCGATGAACAGCAGTGTCGACGTCAGCAGCGGCGCCGGACGGTTCGCGTTTCCGAGCGGGGGCAGGTCCAGACCTTCGAGCAGGGGATGATCGTTGGGGGCGTCGCCGTTGGGCGCCATCCAGAGATGCTCGCCCTTGTTCATGTCGATGGCCGTGATCCGTCCCCACGGCGGCTTGACGATGGGCAGCCCGTCGATGTCCGCGCTCGGCCATCCTCCCTGGGTCCCGAACGCCATCTCGCCCGGTTCCTCTGTCCTGGACAGGCGCCAGACGTTGGGCAGCGTGAGCGAGACGGCGTAATAGGTGCCCGTCTGCGGATCGAACGCGCCGGTGTGCCAGTTCCCGGCGCCCCACGCGCCCGGAACAACGTACGTGCCGATCTTCCCCTCGATCGAGCCTTCCTCCATCGGGGGCGTGAACAGCGGCCCCATGACCAGTGAGTCCGCCAGCGCGAGGGCCCGCTTGTGGATCTCCGGGGTGAAGTCGATCACGTCCTTCTCGGAGACTCCCTGCCGGTCGAACGGCGGCGGCTTGCTCGGGAAAGGCTGCGTCGGCGAAGTGGCCTCTCCGGGCACCTTCGACTGCGGGACGGCCTTCTCCTCGATGGGCCACACGGGTTCACCCGTGCGGCGGTCGAAGGTGAACAGGAAGCCCGTCTTGCTCGCCTGCATCACCGCATCGATCGCGCGCCCGTCCACGTTGATGCGCCCCAGGACCGGCGGACCGAGGGTGTCGTACTCCCAGATGTCGTGGTGCACCATCTGGAAGTGCCAGAGGCGCTCGCCCGTCGCGGCGTCGAGCGCCACGAGGCTGTTGGAGAACAGGTTGTCGCCGGGGCGGTGCCCTCCGTAGTAGGCCGAGGTCGGGGCTCCCAGCGGCACGTAGACGATGCCCAGGTCGTCGTCGGCGCTGAGGCAGCACCACGAGCCCACGTCGCCCGACAGTTCACGCGAGCCGTCGCCCCAGGTGTCGGCGCCGAACTCGCCTTCCCGCGGGATCACGTGGAAGGTCCAGACCAGCTCGCCCGTTCGTGCGTCGAACCCGCGCACGTCCTCCGGCGCGCTGTCGCGCCACTCCGTCCCCGAATCCCCGGCGCCGTCGACCGTGCCCGCGATGACGATGATGTCGCCGACCACGATCGGCCCCGAACTCCAGTTGAACCGGTCGCGGCCCTCGGGCACGAGGTTCACGCTGCCGGCGGCTCCGAACGACGCCACGGGCTTGCCGGTCCCCGCGTCGAGCGCGTGCAGCCAGAATCCGCGCACCGAGATGATGCGCCCGCCGGCGTGCCCGTTGTCGGAGTCGAGGTCCTCGGCGCCGTCTCCGCTCCAGTAGGCGACACCGCGGAAACTGCGTCCGCGCGCGTCCTGCAGGGAAGCGGCCCGCTGGACCCAGCGGGTCTTGCCGGTGCCGGGATCGAAGGCCTCGACGAGCCCCACCGCGTTGGGCGCGTACAGGGTTCCGTCGACGAGAATCGGGGTGCCGCGCAGGTAGTTGTTGAAGGCGAGTTCCGGGAACTCCGCCTGCAGCTGCGGGTCGACGCCCGGGCGTTGCCATGCGATTCCGAGCGATGCGACGTTATCCGCGTCGATCTGCGCCAGCGGCGAGTAGCGGTTGAAGGAGTTCTGGCCGCCGTAGTAGGTCCACTCGGCGGTCGGCGGCGGCGCGCCGGCGGGATTCTCCCCGGGGCCGGCATTCCCTCCGGGACCGCCGTCCGCGCAGGAAGAAGCCAGGAAGGAGGCCGGCATGGCGAGGCAGGCGGCGAGCGCCGTCCGGTTGCGGTGAAGGTTGGTTCCCGTGCTCTTCGTTCGACTCGTGCGCATGGAGGCCTCCGTATCCGGCGCGCTGGTTCCCGGCTGCTCGCGTGAACGTAACGCGCGACTGTGGTTTACGCCCGACCGGAGCCGGTCGGATCGAGGAGCGGATTCCCGATGCCCGGAAAAAGGAACAGAGATGGGGGACGTCGAGCGCGAGAACGGCGGAGTCCCGCGGACGAAGCGTACCCCGATCCCGGTCGCGAACGGATCCGGACGTGGACCCGGGAGATCGGCCGCGAGCTCCTCGCCTCGTCTTCTTGGATCGACGACCCCGACTTCACCGCCATCCACCCGGACGACCTCGCCTTTCTCTTCGACGCCTATGACCGGCGCTTCCTCAACGGCTTCGTGCGCCGCCGACTGACCCCGGGAGCTCTCTCGTTCCGCCTGTCCTCACGGATGACCCGTGCCGGTGGACAGACCTCCCTCCGCGTGCGGCCCGACGGGAGCCGCGACTACGAAATCACGGTCTCCACGGAGATTCTCTTCAACGGCTTCGCCGACGACGATCGCGGGGTCAGCGTCGCGGGCATCGCCTGTGCCAACCGCCTGGAGGCACTGCAGCGGATCTTCGAGCACGAGATCGTCCACCTGCTGGAGTTTCTCGGCACCGGGAAGAGCAACTGCGGGGCACGTCCCTTCCAGGAGCTCGCCCACCGCCTCTTCCGGCACCGAACCCACACCCACACGCTCATCACACGCGCGGAACGGGCCGCGCGGCACGGGATTCGCGTCGGTTCCCGGGTTTCCTTCCTCTACCGCGGCAAGCGTCTCGCGGGCCGGGTCAACCGGGTCACCAAACGCGCCACGGTGCTGGTCGAAAACGCCGATGGCGAGCGGTATTCGGACGGCAAACGGTACCGGAAGTACTACGTGCCGCTCGCAGGGCTGGAGCTGGAGGACGGCTGAAGGGCGCCCAATGCCGTCTTCCCCGCGCCGGCGGCCCGGCCGGGCTTTCACCACCATGTCGACGGGCAGCCCGCCGGCCATACCAGATCACGGACCGACCGATCACGGCGCCAGGTCCATCCGGTGGTCACTCGTACCGATAGTCGAACACGAACGACGACCCGAGCATCTCGCGGAACCAGAGCGTGGCCCTCGCGCCGAGGGAGTCGGTGAGGCGGACGGGCTTGTTCAGAGCAAAGTACACGGGTTGCTGCCGCCCGTCGTCGATCGCCACGTTGTTGGCGTACAGATAGCTCCGGTCCAGACTGTCCAGAATGGGATTCAGCCGCCCCTTGATTCCCGGCAGGTGGCCGGTCCGGTGGGCGATGATCATTGACCCGCCGTGGTCGGCGGTCCGCATCTCGACCTTGAGTTCCTCGCCGCCACGGTGACCCCGCTCGACGTGGGCGCGCAGGCCCGACGCCGCGCACAGTACTGTCAGGGGCAGCTCGGCGTAGAGTTCGAAGTCCGCGTGCCCGAACGCATCCGTGCGCGTCTCCAGATAGGTCTTGTTCGGGTAAAGCACGACAACATGGACGTCGCGCAGCGGCTGCCCGGTGTCGGCCTGCCGCACGGCGACCCGCGTCGCGAGGCCGTCGGGCAGGGGAGGACTGGCCGCCGGCAGGGTGACCTTGAACTCGCGTTCGCCGACGGGTTCGAAGACCGGCTTCTTTCCGGCGAGCGCGACCGTCTCCTCCTCGATAACGCCGATGCCCTCGCCGCGGCGTTCGATGAAGTGCCGGCGACCCCCGGAGCCGGGCACGTCGCCCACCGGACACTGGCCGAGACGCGATGCCAGAAGCTCGTTCCTCGTGAACTGGCTCGTCCGCAGGTCCTCCACCGTAAGTGAGTTGCCGAGACTCCCGGGCGAAATCAGTTCCAGCCGATCATCGAACATGAACAGGCGTATCCGCGAACCGGCGACGCCGTAGTCCCGGTGCACCACGGCGTTCACCAACGCTTCGAACACCGCGCGCTCGCTGTACTGCGGGATATCCGTGCGGGCGGGATCCTTGCGAGCGGCGATCCGCCGGTTTCGGACGACAAAACGCATGGCCGCGCGAATCTGCTCGTCCAGGGGTCCGCCAATGTCCTGGGCATCGAGTTGCCGGTTGCCGTCCCTGGTCCCTCCGCTGTAGCAGACGGCCTGAATGTATGCGTTCGGAAGCCACTCTCGCGGGTCGTCCGATGCCAGCAGTATGCCCCCCACGGTCGCACGGGGAGTGCCAACCTCGTCGTCCTTGAGGAACTTGAGTTTTGCCAGCATGACCTCGGGATTGTCGCTCGAGCGCGAACTGGCGTAGCGGCGCCAATGCTCGGGCACCAGAGATCCCACGCCCGTGTCGGCGACCAACTGCATGTCGGCGCCGGTCTCGTCCGACCGGGCCCGCGCTTGAAGCAGCCGCCGTAGCTCAGCCGTCTCGAGTAGCCGCTTCCCGGCACCGCGCCGGCGAAAGTACCCGCCGGGCGACCGGTGGACCTCCACGCCCCGCGGAATCTCAACGAGGAGGACACCTCCGTCCCCCGACCCCGGCGCAGGCATTCGATGGAGATTGAAGTCGAGCGGAGGCTGGATGCTGTCCGAACAGATCGCTGTGACCATCTCTGCCACGGAATCGAGCTGGTTCGACGTCAATGTCTGGTGGGTGCGGTCGTCCCGGACCCCAAGCACGAACCATCCGCCGCCTGAGTTGGCGAACGCGGCGAATCCGTCGGCGAGGTCGGTGCGTTTCGGCGCCGTCACCTTCCGTCCGCGGAAGCGCACTTCCTTGAGCTCGACGCCGGTGTCTTCGCCGAGATGGACTCGCTTCCAGAACGCGGTGGGATCGATGGGCATGGGCGGGCTTCGGGAGGAACTGGAGCGTTCAAGATAGCTGGCGGTCAACCGAGCGTCACCCAAAAGGTGAGGCGGGAGCGGAGCTGTCGCTGGAAGCACGCTTCGGACAGCACCGATTCGGACGTGAGCGGCTGAGGCGCCAGTGACTCGAAGTGCCGGTGCGCCCACCGGTGATGTGTCTCACCGGCGTCGAGCAGAGCCACGATGGGCCCGGTGTCAACGATGACCGCTGCCTGCATCCGCGAGCATCGCCTCCCTGAGCAACTCCTTGTCGGTCGCCAGGTCGCTGCGGCTACTTCGGACCGCGCCGACGAGATCGCCGGCAAGCTCGGCGCAACTGGGTAGCCGTCCCTCCGCATCCCGGGCCAGAGCCTCGGCGAGGATGTCCCGCACCAGCGCGGAGCGGGTTACGTTGCGACGACGCGCCTCACTGGCGAGCGACGCGTGCAAGTCGTGGGGCGGCTTGACGGACAGGGCGTTCATGGCACAGTCGTAAGACGATATGTTGCAACCCGCAATACCCCGCATCCCCGGATATCAGGCGAGCACAGTCCAGTGACCGCTTCCGGTGATGCCGCCCGTCCGCTGGCTCCGCCAGCCATGAGTCCCGACCAACACCGGCGGGCGCTCCAGGGTGCGATGGCGGCTCTCTTTCTGGCGGCCATGGGGAACACGATCGTGAGCACCGTGCTGCCTGCCGCAATCGCCGAGCTGGGGGGATTCGACCGGTACGCCTGGGCGTCCACGTCCTACATGGTGACCTCGACGACGGCGATGCCGATCGCGGGCCGGCTCGCCGACCTCTACGGTCGCCGGATCATGTTCCTGATCGGCGTCTCTGTCTTCATCCTCGCTTCGATCCTCATCGGGTTGAGCCAGACGATGGACCAGCTCATCGCCTTCCGCGCGCTGCAGGGCATCGGGGGCGGTGTGACGATCGTCAACGCCGTCTCCGCCGCGGGGGATCTGGCGCCCCCCGAGGAGCGCGGCAGGTACCACAGCGTGGCAGGCGCGGTGTTCGGCCTGGCGGCCGTCGCGGGACCGCTGGCCGGGGGATTCATCATCGACCGGGCGCACTGGAGCTGGGCGTTCCTCGTCAACGTGCCCATAGGGCTGGTAGTGCTGGCCCGGCTCGCGCGATCCTATCCCCACCACGCCGGTCCGTCCGGCGAACGGCCCGTGATCGACTATGCGGGAATCGCGGCGCTGGTTACCGGCACGATGTGCGTTCTCGTTGCGCTCTCGGCCGGAGGCGTTCTCTATCCGTGGGGTTCCTGGCAGGTCATCGGGCTCCTTGCCCTCGGACTGGCGATCATCGGTCTCCTCATAGCCATCGAATCCAGGGCGGCGTGGCCGATCGTACCCCTGGGAATCTACCGGAGCCGAACTGTGCTGGTGTCCGTATCGGCCTACTTCCTGATCGGGTTCATGATGTTCGGCGCCATCCTCTTCATACCGCTGTACGTTCAGGCGGTGCAGGGGACTTCCGCCGCGCAGAGCGGCGCCTTCCTTGTCCCGATCCTGCTGGGCATCGTGGTCGGCGCCGGAGCGTCGGGACATCTTCTGTCCCGTTCAGGCGTGAGCTACCGCGCGGTCGCTCTGCCCGGCACGGTTCTCGCAGCGGCCGGGATGCTGACGCTTTCGACCCTGGCTCCCGAAACCGGCGGCGCCGTCGCCATCGCATACATTCTGGCGATGGGCATCGGGATCGGCGGCGTGACGTCGGCATTCATGGTTACCGTGCAGAATGCGGTTCCCCACGGCAACATCGGCGCCGCCACGGCGGCATTGCAGTTCCAGAGGTCGGTGGGAGGCACGGTGGGCGTGGCCGTCATGGGCGCGGTCGTGGCGCAACGCGCGTCTTCGCGGTTCCTGGACATTCTCCCGGAAGCACTGCGCGCGCAGCTTCCGGACGGCTGGCTCGATTCGATGGCGCCGGCCGGATCGCTCCTCGACTCGACGGCGCGGGAACTGGCGGGTGCCGCAGAGATTGCCGAGAGCGTGAGCGGGTACTTCACGACGGCCCTGAGCGGCGCGCTCGATGATGCATTCGTCGTCGGAGGGGTGGTCGCGGCCCTCGCCATCGCCAGCGCGCTGCTGCTGAGGCCGGAGACGCACGGGTAGCGGGCAAACATGCCGCTACATGATCAGTGACCAAGTGACTATGCAGTGACCATGTAGCAAGTGACCAAGTAAGGTCGGTTACGCGTGTGTCGCTTACCAGTCAGATGTCGAGGTCGCGGAACAGCTCCTCCGCACTGCCGAAACGCTCGCCCCCTCCCTCGTCCAATTCCTTCATGGCCTCGACGGTGGGTTGATTCGGCACCGGAACACCGGAGGCCAGGTCCAGCAGCGGCTCCGGGGCGATCTCGTGCTCGCCGGGGAAGATCAGCACGCTGAACGACACGCCCAACTCCCTCAACAACGCTTCCTGAGCTTCCTCCTCCCGCCTGTCGCGGAACTTGTCGCGCTCTCCGCGCACGAAGGTGACCCTCACGCCGTCGAGGCCGGCGGCCAGGGCATCCGGGCTCAGGTCGGTGGCCAGACCGGCGCCCCAGAGCACGAGCTCCGTTGCGGCCGGGCGGCCCAGCACCACCCATCGGGACGCGGTGTGCGCCCCCTGGGAGAAGCCCAGCACGACCCGGCGGCGGACGGACGGCGCGGCCGTGGTGGCCACCTCGCTCGCGAGCGCGTCCAGGTAGGCGACGTAATCCGCGATCTCGCTGTCCCGGTCCTCGCGGGTCATCCAGCTGGCCCCCACCCTGTGCTCCGGCCCGTGCCTCCCCGAACTCCGATCCACGTAGAAGCGCGAGAGCGCCTCGGGGACCACGACGATGCGCTCCGGGGCATCCAACACCTTGAAGCGCCGCGCGAAGCGGCGGGCCGCCTGCCGGTAGCCGTGCAGCACGAACCAGGCCTCGTCGACGCCGTCGCTCCTGCCGCCCATCGTGTAGTAGCGGGCCGTGCGCGCGACCCTGATGTGGCGCTCAGAGAGTCGAGGTTCGGTCATCGCCGCGCGATCACCTGCTGGAAGACCTCGTCGAGCCGCGCGAGGCGGGCTTCCTCGCTGCGCATCTCCAGAAGATCCTGCCGCCACTCGGGATCCACCTGAACGAACGCGGCCAGCCGGAACGACACCTCGTCGTTCGCATCGAAATCCGGCGACGCGGGGGATGAGCGCTGGAGAGCGTAGACGGCGGCGCGAAAGAGATCGATGGACGTCTGGCGCCGCGCCGTCAGCCCGCGCCGCGGGCCCGGCTCGTCCTCGTATTCCGCGACCACGGCCTCGTAGTACGGCTCTCCGGACTCGAGCCCGTCGTGAATCGCGAAGCGGCCCATGCCCTTCACCAGGATGAAGGAGCGGCCGTCCTCAAGCCCGTGATGCCGTTCGATCCCGGCCAGCGCGCCCACCCGCCCCTCGTCGATGAGAAACGGGCCTGAGCGGTCGGAGTCGTGGTAGATGAGCCCGAAGGGCCGGTCGGTCTCGAGACAGCGCGCCACCATGCGGCGGTAGCGGGGCTCGAAGATGTGGAGCGGCAGCAGTTCCCCGGGGAAGAGGACGACGTCGAGCGGGAAGAGGGGCAGGCGGTTCATGCAACGCGCTTGCGGGGCGCGGCCTGAACCCCCGGATCGTCGATCAGCACCCGCCCGACCCCGCGCGCCAGCAGGCGGCGGACCCGGATGAAGAGCAGGATGGCCACCGCCCCCAGCCCCGCGGCCAGACCCCACCACAGGCCGCGCGCGCCCATGTCCGCGCCGAAGGCGAGCGCGGCGCTGATCGGGATGCCGAACACCCAGAAGCCGAGCGCGTTGAAGATGAAGGGCGAGCGGGTGTCGCCCGCGCCGCGCAGCACGCCCGCCGCCACCGCCTGCAGGCCGTCCGCCACCTGGAAGATCCCCGCGATGGGAAGGAGCGCCACCGCGACCGCGAGAACCCCCGCGTCCGCGGTGTAGACCCGGGCCAGCATCCCGGGCGCGCCCAGGAACACGCACGCGGTCAGGACCATGAACCCCCCGCCCAGCAGGGTCCCCGCCCCGGCGGCGCGGCGCGCCTCCGCCATGTCCTCCCGGCCGACCGCCCGTCCCACCAGCACCGCCGCCGCGCCCGCGATCCCCAGCGGGACCATGAATGCGAGCGCCGCCAGGTTGAGCGCCACCTGGTGACCGGCCATGGTCACCGTGCCCAGCCAGCCCATCATCACGCCGATCAGCGAGAAGGCCCCGAACTCGAGCTGCTGCTGGAATCCGAGCGGAGTCCCGAGGCGAACCATGCGCCCGAGGGCGAACACGTCGAAGGCCTCGCGCCGGATGCGCGCCAGATAGGGCCTGACAACGCGCCAGGAGAGCGCGAGCAGGAGCGCGGCCATGAACCAGCGCGCCACGCTCGACCCCCACGCCGACCCCACCGCGCCCATCTGCGGAAAGCCCAGGTTGCCGAAGATGAGCACCCAGTTGAGAAACACGTTCAGGAGGTTGGCCGCGACGATGGTCCACACGATGGACGACACCCGGCCCATGGCCTGCAGGCTCTGGCGCAGCACCACGAAGGCGTAGAAGGGAAGCATCCCCGGGATGGAGCCGAAGATGTACCCCGCCCCGACCGGCACCACTTCCTCCGGCTGCCTCAGCCACACGAACACCGTGCCGGAGGGCAGGAAGAGCAGCGACGCGATCAGGGCCAGGAAAAACGTGAGCACGAAGCCGCGCTGGATGCCGCGCGCGACCGATTCCGCGTCGTCCGCGCCCACCGCCTGCGCCACGATGGGGTCGAGCGCCATCAGCATTCCGTTGCCGAAGACCGCGACGGTGTAGAAGTAGACGTTGCCGAGCGCCACGGCGGCGAGGTCGGTCGCCGACAGCCGCCCGACCATCATCGTGTCCACGACGCCCATCAGCATCATTCCCACCTGCACGGTGACGATGGGCAGCGCCAGGCGCACCATGCTGGCGAGATTGGCCCGGCGGGGAACGAGATCCATGGGAAGCCGGACGGCTGCCTCAGAAATCCAGCATCGAGTCGTCGACGTCGCCCGGCCCGTCGATGCCCATGCGCGCGGCTTCGTGGGCGCGGATCGGGCGGCGTCCGGCGAATCCGGCGTTCACCTCGTGCCACTGCGAGACGCGCGGCTCCCCGCGGCGCCAGCACAGGTACACCCATCGTCCCTCGAACGTCGTCGGAAAGTCGAGAAGACCATGCTCCAGTCCTCCCGCCGGGAACCGGATGCCTCTCCCCAGGATCTCCTTTTCGATGCAGCGCCGGATGCGCGCGCCGGCATGTCCCGCGCCCTCGCGGTGCTTGCGGAACTCGGTGTGATCCGGGTTGGTCGGGGCCATGACCAGACGCCCCCAGAGCGCCTCGAGGATCTTGAGCTGCTCGACGTGGCGCTCCAGCTCCTCGCGCGCGCCGGCGAGGTCGTCGAGAACGGTCTCGAGCGCGGGCAACAGGGCGTTGGCTTCCTCGAGGGTGAAGGCTCTGCGCGGAGACGTCACCTGGCGCGCGCCTCCAGCGCCGCGAGTCGCCGCTCGATCTCCTCCAGCTTGTAGAGGATCATCACGTGCGTTTTCTTCGCATCGATCCCGACAGGGCTGGCGTCGCTGGCGATCTCGCGGGCGATGCGCTCGTAGTCCTTTGTGGATGGCTGGCTGCTCATGCGGCAAGTACCGTTAGGTGTGCATGTTTCTGTGAGTATTGCACTTACGGGAGCGGATGGCCGGATTCCCGCCGTTTGATTCCCGCTGATTGCCTCAGGCGCGGACCCTGGGGCGGCTGTCGAGCGCCTTCCTGAGTTGTACTTCGTCGGCCTGCTGGTAGCAACGCAGCACGGTTTGGGCGTCCTTCCAGCCGCCGAGTTCGCAGAGCACCTTGAGCGGCAGGTCCATGAGGTCGCTGGCGAACTTGCGCCTCAGCGAGTGCCAGCCCCTGCCGCGTTTCGGCTCCAGCCCCGCGAGCTTCTCGGCTCGGATCCACCAAGCGTGGACCCTCGACGAGCCCACGCACTTCGAGGCATCCCTCGGCGCGGTCAGCACCGGCGCGTTCCCGTTCCCGGAGTTCCTCGCCAGCGCCTTCTCCAGAACCGAGAGGGCTTCGGCGGTGACGGGCGTCTGGTGCTCGTAGCCCGTCTTCTCATGCTCAGCCCTCCACCGGATGACTGCGCCGCCCATGTCTATGTCCGACCATCGTAGCTTGCGGATGGCTCCAATTCGGTGTCCGGTCTCATGCGCGAGCACGAGCGCGACATGGAAGCGCCAGCCGACCCGGTGCGACACCCCCAGCAGCGCCTGGTATTCCGCCTCGGCGAGCACGACCCGCGTCGGGTTCTTTTCCCTGGGCGTCCTGAGGCCCTTCAGGGGGTTCGAGCGGAGAAGCGGGCGGCCGTGTTCGTCTCTGGACTTGGCGGCCCAGTTGAAGACCGCGATCAAGAGCTTCAGGTCGTATTCGACGGTTCGATCCGACACCGGCCTACTGCTCGGACCGATCCTGCCAGTCCTCCGCTCACGGATGAACCGATCCCAGTCCCGCCGTGACAGGGTTTCGGGTCTGCGGTCCCTGCCGAAGAACTTGAGGAACATCGCCATTGCGGTTCTGTCCCGCTGCTGGGTCTTCTCCGCCTTGGTCGGCGTCACCTCTTCCCGGTAGATGTCAAAAAGCCGTCCCAGGTTGAGCGGCCCCGGCTCGGCCTCCGCCTTGCCGTTGGGCTGAAGCGTCGCGAAGCCAGCGGCAACCTCGTCCGCCTGCCTCTTGGCTCTCACCCAGTCGCGGTGTCCCAGCGACCTCGTGAGCCTTCGCCCGTTATCGCGCCACTCGATCTGGTACAAGCCGGTCTTCGGATCCGGAAAGACCCGGACCCGATTCCGGCCCCATTCTCCGGCGCTGTACGAGCGCCGACTTCGTTTCGTGCGTGCCATCATTCGATTCCTCCGATGATGGACCGCACGATCTGCGTGTTTGAAAGCTCGCACGGGGCAGGCTGCTTGACCAGTTGCGGTCGCGGATTTGGCCGGCCCCCGGCCCGTCCCCCCCGCGCGCCTCATATCCGCCCCTCCTCCCGGAGCCGCCAGTAGCCGGTCTCCCTGGGCAGGTAGTGGGGCTTGAGGTAGACGCGCCTTGCCGGGAGCGACTTGGCCCCATCGTAGGGCAGGCAGATCGCTTGGCAGTTCGCGAGCAGCGAGAACTGGCGCGGCGTGAACACCGGCTCCCGCGCCTGCCGGAACGACTTGCCCGCGCCGGTCGTGCCGCGTCCGCCTCCGGCGCGCCCGGAGAGCAACGAGAACTCGGGCGTGCCCGCGGTCTCGGTGAACGTGTGGGAGGCCCGGGTCTTCATGACGCTGCCGCACATCTCGGAGGCGATCCGTGCCGACGCCTCGTCGGAGAGCGACAGGAAGATCCGCGTGCGGAGCGTCTGGACGAGCGTGCGCCACGCCTCGCCGGAGGGGAGCACCGAGCGGAGCGAGGAGATCGACTGCGTGGCGACGATCGGGATGCAGCGGCACTTGCGCGTGAGCGCGAACGCCTTCCCATCGCCGGAGGGATCGTCCTGCCCGACCGTGGCGAACGCCTGGTACTCGTCGCAGATGAACACGGCGGGCCGCATGTAGCGGTCGGGATGCCGCGCCGCTTCGGCCGGACGCCGGAGCAGCGCCTGCATCCACGCGTTCTTGAGCAGGACGCCGATCGCGCGGGCCAGCGCCGGGTCCGCGCCGGCGGGCATGTTGAGCGCGAGCACCTTGCCGTTCTCGATCAGGTCCGCGAGCGGCGGCAGCCTGCGGGGCAGTTCCAGCACGGGGCGAACATGTCCATGGCGCCTGACAAGCACGGCCACCGGCGCCGACTCCGCGTCAGGAGCCGGAGGGCAGAACAGGCTGGCCACCTCGGGCTGGTCGAACAGCGAGAGGAAGTCGCTGATCCCCTCGACGATCGAGGTGCGGAGCTTCGCGTCGAGCGCCATCCAGTCGTGCCGGTACCACTGCTCGACCGCCTCGACTCGCTCGGCGAAGTCTCTCCCGGCGCTGCTGTCGACCGCTTCCGTCTCGTACGCGACGCCGAGCTCGTCGAGCCGGGCCCCGAGCTCCGGGTCGAGCCGGCACCCCACGTGCCCGGCACCCGGCACCCGCTCCCAGGCCCACTCTCTCAGCGCCTTCGCATGGACGATCATGTCTCCGCGCGAGATGACGGCGCGAACGTAGCAGAGTCGGTCGGCGATCTTCCTGGCCTCGGCGATCTTCTGCGCGAAGAGTTCCGCGTCAACCGTGCAGCGGTACACGTCCCTGAGCGTGACCCAGTTGCCCGGCAGCAGCCGGTGCAGCTCCACGATCCATCGCACGAGGTTCGTGTACGCCTGTTGCCAGCTCGACTTCCCGCTCTTGCCGAAGAGCTGGTTGATGAGCGAGGCCACGCCGTAGGCCATCGAGTAGGAGTCCTGTAGCGGATCGTCGAGCGGGTTCCACTGCCACGAGCTGCCGAGCCCGATCTCGATGTAGTCGTCCTCTCGCCCGGCGTCGCCCAGGATGTCGCGGACCTGGTGGCAGAAGTCGCCCTTCACTTCGAGCACGAGCGCGCCCGCGCGGCGGTCGGGATCGTCGGCCCGCCACGTCAGAAGCTGCTCCGCGAACGGGTACATGCAGGCGGTGGTCTTGCCGGTCCCCACCGCCCCGACGACGAGCACGCCGGTGTAGAGCCCCTTCTCGGGGATGACGAGCCAGGAGGGCCGCCCGCTCTCTCGAGGCACGGTCGGATGGTGCAGTTCGCCGATCACGAGCGAGGGCGCGTCGTCCTCGGACGAGACGGGCCATGCGGGGAGCTTGCCCCGGCGGAAGATGCGGAAACGCGGCTGGAACCAGACGTTCCAGGCCGAGACGCACATGATCCCGGCGAGCACGACCGCGACGGCTGGCGCCGCGTAGTACCAGGCGCGGATGACGGCCCACAGGCCCGGATCGTTCTCAGCGATCAGGTCCAGATGGGCGTTGTCGCCCAGCCCAGGGAACGGCGCTTCGAGCATCCGGGCACCGGCGGCGCCGACGGCCGCGCCGATGATGGCGAGCGTGGAGTTCCTCATCGGTCAAACACCCTTCCTGGAAGGATCGTTGGTACGGGAGCGACCCGCCGGGGAGGTCGGGATGGGCGTGCACATCCCGACCCTGCCCCATGCCGCACCAGGCATCGAAAGAGGTGGGTCGCTCCCGTCCACGGCCTTGAGGCCCGGTTCGGCATCGGCGAATCGGGCGGCCGTGGCACAACCCCAAGCCGTACAGCGACTTCTGCCGCCGCTGCCTGTACACATCCCAACCGCATTCCCGTGCACATCGACCCCGATGTCGAATTCACACTTCTGGATCGGCAACGGGCCCCGCTCAATAGCGATCGAATCCAGCCCCGGAGAACCGGTTCGAACGCCACACCGTATAGCCGTCGATCGTCGGTCCGGAAGGCTCCGGTGGAAGCAGTTCCTTCAGCTCAACGATGCGGTGCAGGCAGGCCTGGAAGCCGCCCATTTCCGCGACCGCCTCGTCGTCCATGCCCAGGATGGCCTGCTCGATGCGCGCGATCTCGCGCCGGACCGACGCGACGGTCTCGGGACGAAAGGAGGGGCCGGAGGCGGGGGGCGCGCTGGTCCAGTTGCCGAGGATCGTGCGCGCCCGCTTTAGTTCCCTCCGGGCGCGCGCGACCCCGACAGCCTCGACCGACCGGCCCCGCTCCCTCAGCGCCTTCCAGAGCCGCCCGTGCCGATCCCGCCACGAGCGGAGCGCGGTCGCGGTATCGTAGCCGGGATCGGCGTAGACGAACACGGCGCGGCGGGAGTCCAGCGCGACGGGCAGCCCAAGGGGGAAGTGGCAGCGCACGCCACCGGCGGCGCCGCGGTACACGCGGACGGGCAGGAGCGAGCGGCTGATGCCCAGCGCCTCGAACGCGCCGACCTTCTCCTCTTCGGTCGGGAGCCAGGGGAGATCGGTGTGCTCGATCACGTAGTCGAGCGAGAGCAGGCGGCGCATGAGGACTTCGCCTGTGGCGATCCGGCGGCGGCGGATGTCCTCGGCGCCGAGCGCCCGGTAGATGCCGCGCGCGCACACCCGGCAGACCTTCAGGCCCCGGACCGTCTCTTCGGTGGCCAGCCTTCGCTCACTCAAGGCCTTGACGAAACGGAGCGTCTTGAAACGGTCGAACTTGAGCCAAGCGGCAAGCTGTGCGCGCGTGAACACGCCTCCGTGCAGGCTCGCCAACGCGATCCACTCGGCCCCGCGGCCCGTCAAGCCGAAGGCCGCGAGCGCGCGTTCGCGGCCCCGCAGGTGGACGATCATCGACCGCCCCGCGTCATTGAAGCGGCGGTGCGCCCGACCGCGCTCACCCGCAACTGAACTGCCGCTCCACCGTCTCCACGCCGGAAACGTTGAGAGACCGGTTGGGGGGAAGTCAACCCGTAGTGGATGCCCTGAGTGTCCGTAGCGTCCTATGTTGTTCGACGTGTCCTAGAAACACGGGAGGCCGCCGCCAGTGCGATGGCGGAAGCACCTCCGCGAGCGCATCGGGAAACCCGTTCAAACGGGGCTCGCGAAGCGTGATCGGCGGTGGGATCGAGACAGCGATGCCGGGTCGTCCATGTACTCCCGAAACCGGAGCGGCGACTGATCCCGCCGATGTCCCTGTCCGATCGACACAGACATCAGTTTCGCCTTTCTGGGGTGGATCAACCTGACTACGCGCGCACCTCCGGTGTTTCGCCTCGTTGGTCCTGCTTCACGCTTCGGTGACCCGAAGGGCGACACTCTACGGATTGATCCGCCATGGGTTTCAATCCGGCTGGTGAGCGCGGCGGCGGCGGGCTGGTTCCCCCGGGTCATGACCTAGTCCCTCAACGCCGAGTACGACAGCCACGAACGCCCCCCGAGGACGTCCGCATCGTCGGCCGCGCCGGGGACAGAGCGGTCGCCCGGTTCTGTGGCAAGGATTAGCCCGCTCGCGCTCGAAAGTCACGCCGACGACGGAGACGCTTAGGTGTCTCACGCCGCCGTTGGAGTTCAATGCCTTCGAGTTCTTCCGACCGTTACCGGAGGTTGATGCGCACGACTTGCTGCTCGCCAAGCTGAAGGAGGATAGGCGACACGGGATCGGGATAACTGGTTAGACTAGGCGTTCAAGGAGGCGCGATCGACTACGCTGGCCGACACAGCAACTGAATCCTCAACGAGAAGGTCGCGAACGAGGCGACCGACGGGCGGGTCATCGTCATCTTCGTCTTCTTGGTGGAGCTCGGGATCATAGGGGTCGTTGATGGTGGGAGGGTCCTCCAACGTCTCCGGCAGTGCCAGCTTCTTAATCCCAAGGATACCTACCACGACAGCGGGAATCAGCAACCAGAACTTGCTAATCCCGAACACGAGCAGCGGGGGCATCGCCCATCCTTCTAGTGTAATGGCGCATAAGTAGTGTGGTCATGACACGGAAGGATCGCTATCTTCATGCATGGCGACACTGCGAAGGATTCGATTGCGACCCGGGGACCGCAAGGAGCTCGAGGGCTGGGTTCGAGCCCGCACGACCCCGC
>JAJDYN010000003.1 GCA_022825135.1 Gemmatimonadota bacterium
CGCCGAAAAACGCACCTCCGGACACCTGCAAACGGCCGTCACCGGTCCATTCCCCCATCACACCACCAGGAACCGCCACATCCCCTCACCGAATCCGCCCCAACAACCTCATCCGGCCTCCGTGTGAGAAATGCAGGCTAACCCCCCGGCGGCCAGCTCGGCAAGGCGCGCCCGGTCGTCCACGGCACCCCCGCCTCCTCCAGGCGCCCCTCCAGCGCGGGCAGGTCGGTCTCCACCAGCCGCTGCAGTTCGGGATACATGGCGCTGAACGCCTCGCGCGCGACGCGGTACTGCTCCCGGTGGGTGCCCGTGGGTCCGTGCGTGCCGTTCCAGTGCCCGCGCACGACCTGGTTGACCCGCCCGGCGATCCCCGGCAGGTCGGGTTCCGCGCGCGAAGTGCGGGTCCGCGAGCCGTCGAGGGCCTCGCGAAGGTCGAGCAGGCGTAGCTCCAGCGCCCGCGCCTCCGCCATGAGGGCGGCCGGCGCGGCGGGCCAGCGCTCGAGTGCCTGCTGGACCGCGCCAATGCGCTCGGCGGCCCCCGCGGCCGCCCGCTGCGAACCCGTGACGGCGCGCAGCAGCTCACCGGTCTCGCGCTGGAACGCCAGCACGGCCGCCCGGTCCTGGGCGGCGATGGCGGGCCTGGTCAGCGGCGCGATCTCGAAGGGGACGGGGCCGGCCAGCTCGGTCACCTCGCCGTCCACCCGTTGCGCCAGGGAAACCGTGTAGCTGCCCGGGAGCGCCATGGGCCCGTTTCCGCCCCCGAAGCCGCCGAAACCACCGCCCCCGCCACCTGCGCCGGTGACGGGCGTGTACGCCGGGTAGCGGTAGTTCCATACCGCCCGGTGAACGCCCCGCGACGTCGAGCCGTTGACCACGTTCACCACCTGTCCGCCCTCATCGCGCACGGTCAGATACACGCGCGGCGCTTCCTCGCGGTCCTCCTCCATCAGCTCTTCCCACGACGGATACGGGGTGTCCTCGCCCCGGCCGGCGGCCCGCCGCTCCTCGGCCTGCCTCTCGGCCCGCCGCGTGCGCAGCGTTTCGCCGACCCAGTAGGTGAAGGTCACGCCCACGGGCGGATTGTCGGCCGCATAGAAGTCGGCGCCGTTCGCTCCGCCGGGATTCCAGGGCACGTACATGTCGCCATCGGCCACCTCGAACAGGTGTCCCGAGGAGGCAAGGATGGGCTGCGACCCCCGTGCCAGCTCGCGCAGCGGCGTATAGTCGTCGATGACGTAGAAGCTGCGCCCGAAGGTCGCCGCCACCAGGTCGCCCTCGCGTTGCTGGATCTCCAGGTCGCGCACCGGAATCGTGGGCAGCCCGCTGTCGAACTCCATCCACGACTCGCCCCCGTCCACCGACACGAAAGCCCCGAACTCCGCCCCCAGGAAAAGCAGGTCGGGCTCGACATGGTCCTGCACGATCGAGAAGGACGGGCTGTTGTCCGGCAGGCCGCCGGTGATCGTGGTCCAGCTGCGCCCGCGGTCCTCGGACTTCAGGACATAGGGGCGGAAGTCGCCGCGCTTGAAGTTGTTCACCACGGCAAAGACCGCGTCCGGATCGTGCAGGGAGGCCTCGACGTCGTGCACGAAGCTCGTGTCCGGCACGCCCGGCAAACTCGCGATCTCGCGCCAGGTCTCGCCCCCGTCCTCGGTGACCTGCACCAGGCCGTCGTCCGTGCCCACATAGATGAGTCCCTCGACCAGCGGCGACTCGGAGATGGCCACGATGTGCCCGAACACCGACGTCGACCGGTTCTTGCCCACGGCGTCGACGCTCCACACGCGTCCCATCACTTCCAGCTGGTTGCGGTCGATGTTGCGCGACAGGTCCCCGGAGATGGCGCGCCAGCTCGAGCCCTGGTCGTCGCTCCGGAAGAGGATCTGGGCCCCGAAGTAGAGCCGGTGATTGTCGTGCGGCGACATGATCAGCCCCGCATCCCAGTACCAGCGCAGCGGGGGTCCGCCGGGATCGGCCTGCGGCTGAATATCCAGCCGTTCCTTGCTTCCCCGGTCGAAGCGCGACAGCACGCCGTGCTGCAGCTGCGAATAGATGATGTCGGGATTGTCGGGATCCACCACCGGATCGAAGCCGTCGCCTCCCAGCGTCACATACCAGTCCGAGTTGCGGATGCCGCCCCCCAGCGTCTGCGACGGCCCGCCCATGGTATTGTTGTCCTGCGTCCCCCCATAGACATAGTAGAAGGGCTCGTCGTTGGAGGTCGCGACCTTGTAGTACTGGGTGAGCGGAAGATTGGTGAAGTGGCTCCAGTTCTCCCCGAAGTCGAAGGTCTCGTACAGTCCGCCGTCGTTCCCCAGTATCAGATGCTCCGGATCGTCCGGGTCGAATGCGATGGCGTGATGGTCGACGTGCACGCTTTGAGTCGGCAGCCGGCTCCAGGTCTCGCCCCCGTCGTCGGACATCTCCAGGAACGTGTCCAGCGAATAGATGCGGTCGAAGCGATGCGGGTCGGCATAGAGTTCGTGATAGTACATGGGCGCGGTCGACTGGTAGCGTGACGTGCGCCTCCAGTTCTCGCCCATGTTCTCCGAACGGAAGGTCCCGCCGTCATTCCCCGACGCCTCGACGATCGCGTAGAGCACATCCGGATTGATGGGCGAAATCGCCATCCCGATGCGCCCCTTGTCCCCCGAGGGAAGACCGCGGTTGATGGCCCGCCAGGTCTCGCCGCCGTCGGTCGACTTGTGGATGCCCGAGCCCGGGCCTCCGTCGATCATCGTCCACTGGTGCCGGCGCCGCTGCCACGTGGACGCGTACATCACGTCCGGGTTGCGCGGGTCGAAGTAGACCTCGTTGACCCCCGTGTGCTCGTCGATCTCGAGCACCGGCTCCCAGCTCTCGCCGCCGTCCCGGGTCCGGTAGAGCCCGCGCTCCCCGCCCGCGTTCCAGAGCGGCCCCTGCGCGGCCACGAAGACGGTGCGGGAATCGTCCGGATGCACGGCGATCATGCCGATGTGCCTGGAGGTCTCGAGTCCCATGTTCGTAAACGAGCGCCCCCCGTCCACCGACTTGTACACGCCGTCGCCGTAGCCCACCGAGCGCTGGCCGTTGTTCTCGCCCGTACCCACCCAGAGGGTCAGGTGGTCGTTCGGGTCGAGCGCGATGGCGCCGATGGAGTACGACCCGTAGTCGTCGAAGATGGGCGTCCAGGTCGTGCCCGCGTTGGTGGTCTTCCAGACATTCCCGGAGGAAGCCGCGACGTACCAGATGCTGCGGTCGGTCGGGTCTATGGCGATGTCTGCGATGCGACCCGATGCAACCGCGGGCCCGATGCTCCGCCACCTGAAGGACGAGAGCAGGCCGGAGTTGAGCTCCGCCGGATCGTCCCCGTCGGACTCCTGGGCGTGGAGCGCACCGGGCAGGCCTCCCGCCGTGGACGCCGGCGGCAGCAGTGCCGCAAGCAGAACCAGGGCCGGCAGCGCCGGGATGTGGCGGGAGGAGCGGCCGGACCGCGAGAACACCTGGCGGGTTCGGAGACGGATGTCGTACATCGTGTGATCCTCGGGCGATAGTGTGTAAGGACGGGAAAAGTGTACCGTTTTCACCGGCTGTGGAGTAGGGGCGCCGGGACGGCGATTTGGGACATCGGTTCTCCTGCTGGAAATGCACGGACTCGTCCGCGTTGGGCTGGCGCGGTGCCGCGCGCCATGGACGCCGCTCGTCCCGACCGCCAAGTTGCCCGGAACCGCATCAGTCTTCGACGAGGGATGGTGAATCATGTCGGCCAGGGTGCTCCGCCGCAGTGTCATCGTGCTCATTCTCGCATCCTCGAGCCCCGCCCTGTTCGTCGGCTCCGGTCCGGAGGGAGGCATCGCGGCACCCGCGGCGCCCCTGGCCGCCCAGACGCCCGAGCAGCGCTACACCGACTGGACCCGGCTGGAATTCCGGGCCCAGGAATACGCGTACCGGCGCGCGCGCATCCTGGACGGCCTGCGCGCCAGCGGGGGCGGGCTCCTGCTCACGCCCTCCTCCGACGGGCTAACCCACGGCGAGACCTTCCGGCAGCTGGAGGATTTCTGGTATCTGACCGGCCTCGAGGTCGTGCAGTCCATGCTGGTGCTTGATGCCGACCGGGACCGCTCCATCCTCTTCATGCCCCGGCGGGATCCGCGCTTCGACAATCCTGGGCGGCCCAACGACTTCCCGGGGCGCCCGCTGCTCGACGACTATCAGCTGCGCAGCATCGCGGGCATCGACGAGTACCGGGACATCGCCGAGTTCGACGACTTCCTCCGGCTTCGGGTGCGCGGCGGAGCGACCCTGCGGGTGAACGCGGGCTCGAGCGGCGAGATCACGCCCCCGGCCGTCCCGCTGATCGGAAGCCTGGATGCGGCGGCATCCCTCATCCTACGGCTGGGCAGCGACTACCCCGACGCGGAACTCGCCAACGCCTACGACGTCGTCGCCCGCCTGCGCATGATCAAGACCCCCGCCGAGATCGATCACATGCGCATCGCCGCCGATGCGACCATGGCGGGGATCCAGTCGGTCGCCTGGCGCATCCGCCCCGGGGTCGACGAGCGCACGCTTCAGGGCGAGTTCGAGAACACCTGCCGCACCTTCGGGTCCCAATCGCTCCCCTTCACGCCCATCATCAAGTCGGGTCCCAACAGCCTGTGGCCCTGGCGCGTGCTTGCGGCCCACTACGACCGCCGCAACCGAAGAATGGAGGACGGCGACCTGGTGATCCTCGATGTCGGCTGCGAGGTGGACGGCTACATCAGCGACGTCGGGCGCACGTTCCCGGTAAACGGGACGTTCACGGACATCCAGCGGGAGAAGCTGCTGGTCAGCACGCGGGCCGCCGACGCGATCATCGCCGCGGTCCGGCCCGGCGTCACCCTGCGCGAGCTCACCTCCGTGGCCTACGCGGCCATACCCGACGAGGAGGAGCCGTACATGCAGACGGGCTCGTTCTTCGGCCACCACATCGGCCTGTCGGCGGGCGATCCCGCGCTCCTGGACGAGCCGCTCGCCCCCGGCATGGTGTTCACCGTCGAGCCGTGGTACTACAACCACGACATCGGCGTCGCGGTCTTCGTGGAGGACGTGATCCTGGTCACCGAGGACGGCGCCGAGGTCCTTACCGCCACGCTCCCGCGATCGCCCGAGGAACTGGAGGCGCTGCTGCGATAGATTCCGCCTGCGCAACCCGGAGCATGCCGAGCCGGGACCGACCTACGCTTCGCTGGCGGTGAACAGCAGGAGCAGCATCAACAGGACTGCGGCGGGCATCCACGCGATCGCGAGTGGCCCGGGGGACGCGAGGCTCGGGAGTTCCCACCCCGCGATGCCTGCGCCCGTCAGCCACTCCCGAAGCAACCTCCAGGCATTCCCCGGAAGGGGTGCAACGATCACTCCCAATCCGATGGCCGACGCCCCGCACGCAATCCCCAGGGGAAGCAGTGTCCGCCACGACGCCTCGGACCGCCGGCGAATCCGGACCTTGAGCCAGATCAGGCGGGGGTCCGGCAGAAGAGCCGTTCCCGAGCCCACGGTTTGGCCGAGTTCAACCATCCATCGAATCGCCGTGCTGGCTTCCCGGCACGAGTCGCATCGCCCCAGGTGAGCCGTCAGCCCATCGCTCCATCTTCCCGCCCGTGCCGCGTGCAGCACGGATTCCTCCCTGGGACATGGATCCGCAATCATGCCACCTCCTCCGGGCCCCACCCGTGGCCCTCCAGAATCCCCGCCAACCTCTTGCGCGCCCGGTACAGCACGACACGGACGCTGTTCGCCCCCATGCCCAGCGAAGCCGCGATCTCCCGGTGGCTGGCACCCTCCACATACGCGAGCCAGAGAAGCGTCTGCTCCCTCTCCGAGAGCCGGGCGAAGAGCCGCTGCATGTCGAGCGTGAGGTCATGCCTGGGGCTCTCCGAAGCGGACGGATTCCATCGCTGTCGGCGTTTCCGTTCGCGACCCACCCTCCGCCCATGGTCCGCAACCAGCGTCCGGGCCGTCTTGTACAGATAGGACCGCACCTGACCGATGGCTGCATCCTTCATGTCAGCGCGGAGAAGGCGGCAGTAGGCTTCCTGCAGAACGTCGTCCGCCAGCGCCGAATCCTTCACCGCCAGGTACAGGTACGCTCGAAGCCGCGGCGCCGTACGCTCGTAGACCCGGCGGAACGCGGCCTCGTCCTCATGCATTCGCTACTGGCGCCACTGGTCCGACAGCTTCTTCGAGATGATGGCCGCAGCAATGAGACCGACGCCGAGCGCCGCCGTCCCGACGCCCGGGAAGAGAAAGCCGTTTTCCCATATCATGAGCAGGAGGAGGCCGAACCCCAGAACGGTCGAGACGATTCCCGCGGAAAGAACGACCAGGATCATGCGATTCGGGTCGGACTCGAACTGACCCAGGAACTGCTTGCCGTCCTCCGTTTCGATGAACTCCGCGAGTTCGCGGCCCGACTGGAACTTGGCCAGCAACTGCTGCTGGGTTTCGGCCTGCCTCGCCAGCCTGACCTGATTCACCCTGGCCCTCAGCCAGATGATCGCCACGACGGCTGCGAACAGCCCCAGCGTCATCACTATGTCCTCGATCGCGCTCCAGTTCACCTGTCACCTCTCTTCTCGTGTTTGCAGGGGTATCCTCCAACGGATCTTGCCGGAGCGGGGGGATTCCGTTTCTCCACCGCCGGGGATCCCTTTCTCCACCATGTAGAACGTCCGATGCACGCAACCGGTTAACACCTGCAACTCAACAGCTGCGGTGGAACCGGCGGGTGGCGACGCTGCCGGACCCGGTCAGCTGTCGCGCGAGGTCAAGCCCCCATCACGGCCGGATACACCAGTTCGACCGTGCCGCGCGCGCTGGCGCGGGCCTGGACTGCGTCCTCCCGCGAATAGAATCCCGAGGGCGTCAGGTCCTCGGCCCCGTAGAACGCGAGCTCCCGGTCCCGCCGCAGGTGCCGGGACCATTCCGCCAGCGTTTCGACCTCGCGCTCGATCCCGGCCGGCAGGAGATCCCGCTCCGCGAGCAATACCTCCGAGACGTCGTGCACGCGGGGCGGGTCGATGCCGCCGAAACGCAGCAGTCCCTTCAGGGCGAGCTCGACGATCTCCTGCGACTCGCGGACAACGTCCGCCCAGCTCTCCCCCTGGAACAGAACCTCCAGGGCGGCAAGCCGGATCTTCGCCCGCCGGAGATAGTCGCGGGCCAGCCCGGGGTTTCGCATCAACCGGCCCGGACCCAGTAGGGCTGCCCCTGGGCGAAGCGGCGGACGATGTCCGCGTCGGCGATTCCCCTGCGGACTTCGGCGAGTCGCCGGGACACCTCGAAGCCGCGCTCGAACAGGATCACGCCATCCGTGGCGACCTCCGCCCACAGGCCGGAAGGCACCTCCCCTTCGGGCAGTAGATGGACGAAATGGGGTTCCACCTCGAGACCCTGCCAGGAGAGCCCGGGGGCGTCGTCCCAGCGCCGGTACAGGTCCCGCGAGATCGGCAGGTCCTCGGCCGCGACGAGGAGAACATCGAAATCCGAGGTCGAATCGTGCTCGCCGCGCACCCACGAGCCGAAGGCCACGACGCCGACCAGAGCTTCACCGAGGATGGATGCGGCGCGCTCGACGATCGAGGATGCCTCCTCATCGAGCCACGCCCCGGGCGACGCCAGCTTGCGCGCGCAGTATTCATTAAGGGATGCACCCGCTCGACGCGCGGCCTCCCGCAGATGCCCGTGCAGCCCGGGATCGATTCGGAGGACGAAGCGGCCCGAGGGGGCGCGCGACTCGCGGGAGTCGCGAGCTTCGTTGCGGGATTCGACGGTAGTATCACTCAACATGTCCGAATGATACTATACGCTGCCGAGCCGATCAATCAGCGTCCCACGCCTGCTCCGTCTCGTCAACGGGTGGCTGGATCCGGAGATCCCGGACCGTGCCCGACCACAGTCGCTTCTGGTGCGGGACGATGGCGGCCGAGAACAGGCCCAGGGCCACGGCGAGGCCGATCGTCTCCGCCCAGCCTCCGTACGACCCTCCCAGGAATCCTCCGAACAATCCGCCCACCGCGTGCGCGGCGCGCACCCATCCCAGGGAGGTCCGGCTCTCGGGGTGACTCGGCGGCCTGCCGGATTCGATCCGGTGACGGGCGACCAGCAGCAGCCAGAGCCAGACGGCTCCCACGAATGTCGTCAGTGCGAGCATCGGCTTCGTCCCAGGATGCACTCCTTCGATTTCAACTCGCCAGGAGACCCACTTCTCCCTTACTATGCCGGTCTGAGGCAGCCGGGCCAACCGGCTCCCGAGCAGCCGGCATTTTTGAGGAGGAGTGGCATGCTCAAACGATCCGTGTTCTTCGGCTTCGCGATCATCGGCGTCGCGTTCACCCCCATGGCCTTTGCGGGCCCCACCGAGGCCGCCGCCCAGGACCCGTCCGGAAGCCTTTCCGCCGACGGCATGTTCACCGTGGCGCTCACGGGGGACGCCATCATCACCCGGCGGCTCTCTCCCTACAAGGAGCCCGAGTACCTCAACATGATCGAGCTGGTTCGGAGCGCGGACGCCTCGTTCGTCAATCTCGAGGTGCTTTTCCACGACTACGAGCCGTATCCGGCCGCCTCCAGCGGAGGGACCTGGATGCGCGCGGACCCGAACCTGGCCAACGAACTCGTCTGGGCCGGGTTCGACATGGTGTCGATGGCCAACAATCACACGGGCGACTACTCCGCGGACGGGCACCGCATCACCCGCCGGCACTCGGAGGCGGCCGGGCTGCTCACCGCGGGGACGGGCGAAAACCTGGCCGAGGCGCGCGAGGCCCGCTTCCTCGAGACGCACGACGGCCGCGTTGCGCTGATCTCGGTGTCGTCGGCCTTTCCGCCCCACTCGGTCGCCGGTCCGGCCAGGGGCGGGGTGCGCGGACGTCCCGGCCTCAACCCGCTGCACGTGATCACGACGCGCTACGTGGAGCGGGGCCAGCTCGAAGAACTGCGCCGGTCGGTCCAGGGCATGGACCTGGAGGCGCTCGGGCAGCGGGGCGAGCTCGGGGCTCCCGGCGAGCCGCTCAACCTGTTCGGCACGGTGCTCCATCCGGCCGACGAGTCCGGTATCGACAGCGACCCCGATCCCGAGGACATGGCTGAGATCGCGGCGGTCGTGAACAACGCCTCGCGGCTGGCCGAGTACGTGGTGGTGACCATCCACGCGCACAACCAGGGTCCGTACCTGAAGAAATTCGCGCACGCGATGATCGACGCCGGGGCGGACGTGTTCGTGGGGCACGGACCTCATTACCTCACCGGAATCGACATCTACCAGGGCAAGCCCATCCTGTACTCGCTTGGCGACTTCATCTTCCAGAACGAGACGCTTCTGCGGCTCCCCTACGACAACTACGCCGGCCTGGGGCTTGAGAGCGATCCGTACGCCTGGGTGGCGGACTTCAACCAGGTGCGCTACCAGAACGAGACCACCGGCTTCCCGGCGCGTCCCGAAATCTGGGAGTCCGTGGTTGCGATGCCCACCTTCCGGGGCGAGGAGCTGGTGAGCCTTGAGCTGCACCCCATCTCGCTGGGATTCGGGCAGCCCGCTACCGTGCGCGGCCGGCCGATGTTCGCGGACCGCGAGTTGGGCAGGAAGATCATCCAGGACCTGATCGACGCCTCCGAGCCGCACGGCACCGTGGTCGAGTGGGACGACGCGCGCGGCATCGGCTTCGTCCGGCTGCCGGGGGTTGCTACGGACGGCAGGTCGGGGCCGGGCGGCTGACGTTACCCGGCTTCGGCGCCCGAGTCTTCCGGCCCCGGGAGGAGGGTCCCCTTGCGGTCTTCCCCCCGGGGCCGCGCCATCGGTATCGGAGTTCGCCCCCCGCCGTCCGTGAGGCCCGCAGTGACGCTGCGTCTTTGACAAACCGCTCGTCCGCGCCCTACTGTGCGAATGCGGTACATTTTTGGCATGGAGGGCGATATGAAGCGCGTCGTGTTGGTCACCTTCCTCTCTTTCCTCGCCCTTCCGGCCAGCGACCTCTCGGCCCAGTTGTTCGGGTCCCTGGGCCAGGCCGAGCCCGGCGACGATGTCGTGTCCGTGGGCCTGATCTTCGGACAGATGAACCCCACGACCCGGTTCCGGGACGGCGGCGGGTTCGACGCCACCTCGTTGCTGGGGGGCGCCGTGAACTTCTGGTTCCATCGGCACATGGGCGTGCAGGTCAACGCCCTGTCGACGGAGCACGGGACGCTGGGGGCTTCCGACGGCCGATCGTCGATCGTATCGGGCCGTGATCCGCGCATCTGGACCATTCAGGGCGACTTCGTGCTCCGTCTTCCCCTTGCGGCGGGGGCCATGACGGTTTCGCCCTACGGTGCGGCAGGCGCGGGATGGAAGTCCTACAAGTGGGTCTTCGACCCTCAGGGCGGACCCGATGCGCGCGGGTTCGACGGCGCGTGGAGCTATGCGGGCGGGGTGGAAGCCCGCTTCGGGGCGGACAGCCGCCTCGGGCTCCGCGGGGAGTTCCGGCAGCTCCAGACATCGTTTACCCGCTTCGGGGAAGACCTCACGCACAAGGATCGGATCCTCACCGCGGCGCTGCTCATCAACTTCTGAGGGGCTGCGGGACATGAGCGCGTTCCAGCGGTTGAGCCCGCTCGTCGCGGGCATCGCGCTGTTTGCGCTGCTTCCGGGCGATACCTCCGCGCAGGTCACCGGAAGCATCAGCGGGCAGGTGGTCTACAGCGGTGGTCCGGCCGTGCCCGGTGTCCAGGTCCTCTTTCCGGAGCTGGGACTGCGCGCGGACACCGACTCGGAGGGCCGGTTCGAACTGGCCGTGGTGCGTCCCGGCGAGCACCGGCTGACGGTCTACGCGCTGGGCTGCGAACTGGCGACCCGCACCGTCGAGGTCGAGCCGGAAGAAGCCACCGAGGTCACCGTGCAGGTGGGTCCGCGCGCCTTCGCGCTCGATGAACTGGTGGTCACGGGCACGCCGTCCGAACGATCGCGCGCCGAGCTCCCGTTCTCGGTGGAGGAGCTGAGCGGCGACCGGTTGCGAACCGCCACGGCCGCCGGGAGCGTTGCCAATCTTCTCCGGGGGATGGCCGGCGGAAGAGTAGTGCGGGGAAGCGGCCTGCCCGGTCAGGAGTCGGACATTCTCCTCCGCGGTCCCGCAACTCTGGGCGGGGCGGAGCAGCAACCGCTGGTCGTCGTGGACGGGATCATCGCGGGCCACAGCACGGCCGGCATCGATCCCATGGATGTCGAGCGCATCGAAGTGCTGAAGGGGGCGGCTGCCGCGGCGCACTACGGCTCCCGGGCCCAGGGCGGCGTGATCGAGATCACCACCAAGCGGCGACCGCCGGACCCGGAGCCGGTGGAAGCGCAGCCGCTGCTGGTCGTCGACGGCTTCATTTCGGACAGGAATCTGGGCGATGTCGATACCCGCGACATCGTCGACATCCGTGTGCTGCGGGGCCCCGCGGCGACGCTGGTGGCCGGTCCCCGGGGGGCCGCCGGGATCATCCGCGTGACCACGGCCCGCGATTTCCGGAATATCGCGCAATGCCCCGCCGACCTGCGCCGCTGAGCGTCCTCCGGAGCGGCGTCTGCTTGACAGAAAGTCAGCGCGCGCCGTAGTCTGCCGGTACGTAGTACATCAGGGAAGGAAGCTGGAACATGGCGGTAATTCATGCCGCGCTGGCCCGGGGTAGGTCCACCTGCTCACGGGGTCTGCGCGGCTTTTTGCGTTTGTCCGAAACGCCTCGGGGCGTGTCCGGACCTCGCGGGTTGTCTGATTGCTTGCACGTGGGGGCTCATCATGGATGGAGCGCGCGTTAGAAGGGTCTGGTCATCGGCCGTGGTTCTGGTGGCGGCCCTTGCCATGGCCACCGGCAGCCTCGCGGCGCAGGTGGGGACCGTCACCGGAACGGTCACGGACGCGAACACCGGCGAGCCCATCGCCACGGTTCAGGTCCACATCCCCGAGCTGCAACTCGGAATGCTCACGAACGCCGACGGGGCCTACGCGCTCCCGAACGTGCCCGTCGGTCAGTACGAGATCCGGGCGGAACTCATCGGTCGCCAGACCGACGCCCAGGTCATCGACGTCACTTCCGGGGCCCCCGTGGTCGCGAACTTCCTGCTGGAGTCGCGGGTGCTGGCGATGGACGCCGTGGTCGTGACCGGCGTGGCGGGCGCCACCCCCGAGACCGAACTGGCGTTCACCGTGGACCAGGTGCAGGTCGAGGACGCGCAGATCGCTTCGGCGCTCAACGTGGCGAGCCTGCTTCAGGGCCGCACGGCGGGCACCCGCGTGATCCAGGGCACCGGCCAGCCCGGCGACGAGCCCTCAATCCAGTTCCGGGGGCCCACCAGCATCATGCAGAGCCAGGCCCCGCTGCTGATCGTCGACGGCGTGATCTCGACCGGGTCCCTTGCGGACATCGACCCGAACGACATCGAGAACATCGAGATCGTCAGAGGAGCCGCCGCGGCCTCGCTCTACGGGTCGCGCGCGCAGGCCGGGGTGATGGAGGTGACCACGCGCAGGGGCGCCTCGCTCCGGGAGGGCACGCACGAGTTCACGGTGCGCAGCCAGTACCTGTTCAACGACATCGAGTACGTCATGGGGCTGACCGAGTCCCACGAGTACCGCATGAACGCCGCGGGCACGGCCATCCTCGACCGCAGCGGCAACGAGCTCGACCTTCACAACCGGCAGCAGGAGATCAGCACCGGGTCGTACGCGCTCAACGACAACTTCGGCCGGCCCGGCGGAAGCGGCCGCGACCAGTGGACGACCTTCCAGGACCAGCCGGTCCCGCCCAACCTCTACGGGGGCTCGGTCTGGGACCACATGCTGTCCTCCGGCAACTCCTACAGCACGTATGTGTCGGCGTCCGGCAACGAGGGAAGCACGCAGTATCGCGCCTCGGCCGCGTACCAGCGTGACGAGGGGGCCATGCAGTTCCACGACGGCGCGGAGCAGACCAACGTTCGGCTCAACCTCGATCAGTCGATCGGCGATCAGCTCCAGTTCTCGCTGAGTTCGTACGTCACGCTGCGCGAGCAGGACGTGATCTTCCAGCAGGAGAGGGCCGGGCTGAGCGACCTGACAGACCTCGTGGGCGTGGAGCCGCGCGATCCCACGGCCTCCGGGGGCGCAGCCGCGCGCGGGCTCTTTCTCGGGACCGATCACTACCGCGCCGGCACCGACCTCTTCGCACGGGACGAGAACGGGGAGCTCGAGATCATCGGTGATCTGATTACGCGCAGGAACAACCCGTTCTATCAGCTGGAGAACCAGGACTGGACCCGGGATCGGCTGCGGGTCATGGGCGCCCTCGATGCACAGTATTCCCCGTTCTCGTGGCTGTCCTTCCAGGGCAACATGTCGTACGACCGTACGAACCTGAAGGAAGTCAACATCACCCCGAGTCCGTGGAAGCAGCGCTGGCCCCGGCCTCCGCGGGACGGCGCGATGTTCCGGCTCGAGGATGTGCGGGAGGAGATCAACGGCAACCTCACGGCCTCGATTCAGCACAGCTTCGGGGACCTCACGACCCGGACCCGCTTCCGCTGGCTGGCGGAGCAGACCTCTTCCGACAACTTCGTCGCAGGAGGCTCCACCTTCTCGGTCGTGGGCGTGCCGCAGATGGGGCTCCTCACGACGGGCCTGTACACGCGCTCGCACGCGGAGACGGTTCGTTCGCAGGGGCTGTTCGCGATTACGGCGCTGACATACCGGAGCCGCTACATCCTCGATCTGCTCGCCCGCCGCGACGGCAGCTCGCTGTTCGGCCCGGATGAGCGCTGGCAGAACTACTACCGCGTTTCCGCGGCATGGCGGATGGCCGAGGAGGAATGGTGGCCCTTCGCCTTCCTCACCGAGTTCAGGCCCCGCTATTCGAGGGGCACGGCCGGCGGGCGTCCCGGCTTCTCATACCAGTACCAGACCTACGCGGTCGATCGCGGGCGCATCATCCCAAAGCTGCTCGGGAACAACTCGCTGAAGCCGGAGCTGGCGACGGAGCAGGAATACGGGGTCGACATGATGGTGGCCGACCGCTATCGCGTGCAGCTCAACTACGTCGATCTCGAAGTGAAGGATCAGCTTCTGCTGGTGCCGCTCAGCTCGGCGCTGGGCTTCGAGTCCCAGTGGCGGAACGCGGGCACCGTGGCTTCCACCACGTGGGAGGCTTCGCTCGAGGCGGCCTTCGCCGAGCGCCCGGACCTCGTCTGGACGGCTCGCCTGAACCTCGACCGCACCCGCCAGGAGATCACCGAGCTCAACGTGCCGCCGTTCGAGTTCCGGGATCTGCGGGCGCGCATGATGGTGAGGGAAGGGGAGGAGCTGGGCGCGTTCTACGGTTCCAACTGGCTGAGGAGCTGCAGCGAACTTCCCGGCGGCATGGACTGCAACCAGTTCGACGTCAACGACGACGGCCTGCTCGTCTACGTCGGTGCGGGCAACGACTACCGGGACGGGGCGGCGAAGTCGCTGTGGGGCACCACGGGAGAGGTCGACGGCACGACACTCGACTGGGGCATGCCCATCAAGCACAACCGGTTCGACAACACGCCCCGCCCGCTGGGCTCGTCCCAGCCGGACCTGAACGTCTCCTTCCTGCAGGACTTCCAGTTCCGCAACATGGGGGTCACGCTCCTCTTCGAGGGCGAGTTCGGGGCGCAGATCATGAACCAGACCCGCCAGTGGGGCTCCCGGAGCGGCATCGGAGCCATCGATCAGCGGGGCAAGCCCGAGGAGCTCAAGAAGCCGCTCCCCTACTACGGGGCCGCGTTCCTCTACGACCGCAACAATCGGAACGACTGGTACGTCGAGGACGGCGACTTCGTGAAGCTGCGGGAGCTGTCGGTGCGCTACACCTTCGACCAGGCAAGCCTCCCGGGATTCATGTCGCAGGTGGGCTTCGACCGCGCCACGGTCAACCTGGCCGGCCGCAACCTGGTCACCTTCACCGGCTACCAGGGTCACGATCCGGAGGTGGGCAAGACGACCTTCGGAGGCTCCGCCGCCATCGGCCGAATCGACGAGTACTTCTACCCGAACTACCGGCAGATCGGAATTGACGTCGAGCTCGTGTTCTGACGCGACCGGGCAACAAAGCTGCCCACGGAAGCGCGTTCGACACACGGACTCGTAGAGCAGGAGGGTGAGAGGTGAGATTCCTACCGTCAAAACTGCAGATTCTGGCAACAGCGGCTGCCGTGAGTCTGGTCGCGGTTTCCGCTTGCGAACTGGAAGTGGTGAACCCCAACGAGCCCGATCGTGACCGGGCGCTCTCCGAGCCGGGCGACATCGAGTCGCTCATTGCGGGCACCTATTCGACCTGGTGGGACCAGGTGCACGGGGCCGGCGACGAGCTCGCCATGGTCAGGGCGCTCAGCAGCGCGTCCGAGGTCATCGCGTCCGCGGCCGCGAACCACTTCGCCTCCGACAACAACCAGCAGCCCCGGATCAACCTCACGAACGCCATCGGCTACCAGTGGGGCCGTTCGCTGCGGGCCCCCTGGATGGAGCTGAATCAGGCGCTCGCCGCGATTCGCGACGGGGTTCTGGTCATCGAGGAGAGCAACCTCCAGATCGGAGGGGGCGGTGCGGACACGGAACGGACCCTCGCATTCGCCAAGCTCATGCAGGGGCTGATCCACGCGCACATCGCGAATCTCTTCGACCAGGGGTTCATCATCGACGAGACCGTGGACACCGAGGCGGCGGTGGAGAACGCCGACCTGCGCCCCTACGGCGAGGTCGCACAGGCCGCGAGGGGCTACCTGCAGGCGGCCCGCCAGATCGCGGGCTCCAATTCGTTCACGATCCCGGCGGGCTGGATGGGCACCAGCGTATCGAGCGACAACCTGGTCCGCATGATCAACTCCTGGGAGGCCCGGCTGCTGACGACCGTCGCCCGGACGCCCGAGGAGCGCGGCGCGGTGAACTGGGGCGAGGTGATGAGTCTCGCCCAGGCCGGAGTGACGTCCGACTACGGCATCAACACGACGCCGGGAGACATCTGGGACGACGCCTACAACCTGCCGCACAACCTCGCCGTCCGCTTCGTCGGCCCTTCGGACCAGTCCGGCCAGTGGCAGGCGTACGAGGCGGCGAGCCCGAGGGAGAGGTTCCCCGTCCACGTGGAGACGGATGATCAGCGGATCCACGCGCCCGGCGACCCCCAGGCCTCGGGGACGCTGGTCGAGATTCCGGGCACGCTCTTCGGGGACGCGCAGCGCGGCGTCTGGTTCGTCACGCCCTACCGGACATGGAAGTGGCGGGACAAGTCCGACACGGGGTTCGGCTTCATCCCCGAGCTGACGGTGCGCGAGATGGAGTTCCTCATGGCGGAGGCCCATATCAGAATGGGCCAGCCGGAGATGGCGCTCCCCTACATCAACCCGAGCCGCGAGGCCGCGGGGCTTCCGCCGGCCACGGTGGACGGGGTGTCGGGCGACCGCTGCGTGCCCCGGACCATCACGGGCGCGTGCGGCAGTCTGCTCTTCGCGATGTGGTACGAGAAGAGCCTGGAGCTCCTCTTCGAGTCCGGGGGGCTGGACTTCTACGACCAGCGCGGCTTCGGGACGCTCCGCATGGGGACCCCGCTGCACATGCCGGTGATCGCCGAGGAGCTGGAGGCGCTCAGCCTGGAGGTGTACTCGTTCGGCGGCGAGGGCAATCCGGGCACGGCTGCCGGGTGGAGCCTGAGGTAGTCAGGCCCCTCCGCGAATCCGCACGCCCGCGTTGATGTTCATCATGAGTTCGTCGGAGACGCTTCTCATGTGATCTTCGAAGTCGGGGGTGACGAGCGGGGACCACTCTCCGCTGGGGAGGATGCCCCGGACCGCGTTCTCGACGCGGATCTCGACATCGAAGAAATCCGATCCGCCCCTTCGCCCCTGGACGAAGAACCGCGTCCGCACTTCCTGCACGCCCCGCTCGACTTCGTCCTCGAAAGGAGCGCGATAGAGCCAGCGGGTCTCGTAGTAGATGCGCCCGGTGGTCTGTCTGCGCTGATTGATCGAGTAGCCGTGGTCGGCCAGGACCTCAGGCACGTGCAGCTGGATGTCCCGGAGCGTCGCCCGCCCGATATCGTCCCTCAGTTGACGCCCGAGGGATGCGCCGCAGCCGGCGAGGAGCCCGGCCGCAGTCAGGACCGAAAACAGTCGCCCTGCGCCCGCGATAGACATCGACACCTCCTGTCCTCCATCCAACGTATCCAGTATACCCCCGCCAGAGCGAGCGTTTCCGGAAGCCTCCTCGCCGACCTCGATCTCTGTTCGTATCATGAAGACTCCAGTTTCCCGTCGCCCGCGAGGTTCAGATGCGCTTTCTTTCCGTCGCTCTCACCGTCTCCGTCGCCGCCATCGCGGCATTCGCCTCGCCGCTGGCCGCGCAGCAGCGCCCCTTCACGTTCATGGATGTTCAGGAGCTGAAGCGCGCCGGCTCGTGGACCCCGAGCCCCGACGGGGCGTGGATGCTCTACACCGTCACGACCCCGGACTGGGACGCGGCGGAATCCCAGACCGACATCCACCTGGTGTCGCTCGGCCAGGGCGTCGCGTCGAGCCGGCAGCTCACCTACACCGACGACAGGAACGAGACCAGCCCGGCCTGGGGCCCGGACGGGTCGTTCTTCGTCTTCTCGTCCAACCGCGACGGCAATGAGAACCAGCTCTACATGATGCGGCATGACGGTGGCGAGGCCCGCAAGGTCACCGACGCGGCCGAGGGCGTGTCGGGCTTCGCGTTCAGCCCGGACGGGCAGTGGCTGGTATATCGCTCCGGCGAGAGCGACCGGGAGCAACTGTACCGGCTGCCGGCCGGCGACCTGGTCGGAGGCGAGCCTGAGCAGCTCACCGACGGCGAAGCCGGCGTCGACCAGTGGGACTTCACGGCGGATGGGAGCCGCATCTACTTCGCGCGCCCCGACTCCTTCGACGAAGACGAGGTGAAGCGGCTCGAGATGGGCTTCACGGTCGACGTGCGCAACGCCGTCACCCCGCTCTCGAGCCTGTGGAGCGTGGATGTCGCGTCGGCGACCGAGCGTCGCGAGACGAACGACGCCTCCTACAGCGTCAACGGCTTCGTCCTCTCCGACGATGGGCGCTGGATCGGCATCACGGGCGGCTCGCCCGAGCGCTACGAGCGCAACATCACCGCGCAGCGGCTCTACGCGGATCTCTATCTCAAGGAAGTCGCCACCGGCGAGATCGAGCGCCTCACCGACAACTACGAGATCGGCGAGGGCGGGATGAGCTTCTCCCCCGACGGGCGCTGGATCGCCTTCTCGGCGCCGGACGACATGGAGCGCTACTCGATGACCGAAAACCGTGTCTACATCCGCGAAGTGGACGATCGCGGGGGCGCGTTCCGCAAGCTGGGCGCGGATTTCGACCAGAGCTCGAGCGTCGGATTCTGGTCAGAGGACTCGGAGACCATCTACTTCAACGCCGGCGTGACGGTGACCACGCAACTGCACGCGCTCGACGTGGAGACCGGTGCGGTGCGGCAGCTCACCGAGGAGCGGGCGGCACTCTCGGTGTCCCGCGACGACGACACGGGCACCATCCTCATCGGCTACAGCGATCCGAAAACACCCCCCACCGTGTTCACCGTGGCGAGCGTGGACGACGTGCCGGACCGCTCGGCGTGGACGAAGCTCGTGGACGTGAACCCGCAGATCCGCGACATCGCGCTCGGCGAGGAAGTCGAGGTCAACTGGCGCTCGTCGGACGGCAAGATGGTCGGCGGGGTGCTGGTTTACCCCGTGGGCTACGAGGAAGGCACGCGCTATCCGCTCATCGTCGCCATCCACGGAGGTCCGGCGTCGGCCGATGTCCTGCGCTTCAACGGCGGCTACAACGCGCAGGTGTACGCGGGCGCGGGCTACGCCGTACTCAAGCCCAACTACCGCGGCTCGCGCAACTACGGGAACGCGCATCGCACCGACATCGTGGGCGACTACTTCACGATGGGCTACGAGGACATCATCACCGGCGTCGACTACCTCATCGCCGAAGGCATCGTGGACGGCGAGCGCATGGGCGCGCTGGGATGGAGCGCGGGCGGCCACTGGTCCAACTGGATCCTGACGCAGACCGACCGCTTCAAGGCGATCAGCTCCGGCGCGGGGACGATGAACTGGATCAGCATGTACGCACAGAGCGACGTGCAGCGGAACCGGCAGTTCTACGTGGGCGACGGCTTCCTGTACGAGGACTTCGACACCTACTTCGACCAGTCGCCGCTCAAGTACATCACGAACGCGGTCACGCCCACAATGATCCACGTGGTCGAGGGCGATCCGCGCGTGCCGAGCCCGCAGTCGGTCGAGCTGCACATGGCGCTCAAGAAGCTGGAGGTGCCGACGGAGCTCTTCATGTATCCCGGCCGCAGCCACGGCATCCCGGATCCGCGCAACCGCCTGGTCAAGGCCGTGAGCGAGAAGGCCTGGATGGACTATTACGTGCGCGGCATCGGCGAGAAGTTCGAGTGGCGCCAGGTGCTGGAGACGCTGGAGGAGGGAGAGGGGCCGACGGTGGTCTCGGACCCGGAGCGGTAGGCAGAGGCTTCCACTCGCTGAATCCGCGAAGGCTCGACGCCATTGCCTGACCTTCAACCCGGGAGGGGAATGCCGAAACGACTGATCTGGCTGACGGTCCGGATCGCGGCCGGCATAGCGATCGTCGTCGTACCCTTCGGCTATGCGGTCACCGGCGTCCAGGCCGATGTCCTCATCGGAGCGGGCTGCGGACTGGCAATCGGTGTCGGGGTCGGTCTCCGGGGGGGATCGGCTGGCGGACCATGGATCGGCATCCTGGCCGGCTCGATCATCGGGATCTCCGCCGCGCTGATCGCCGGCGCGGTGCCCCTCGACGGGTGGGGCCTGCTCATCCTGCCGATTCTTGCCCTGGCGGTCGGCCTGATCGATGGGTTCAGCGGGTCATCGCTCTCCGGATATCGCGACATGGTTCGGGAGACGTTCATCCTGTCGGTCCTGTTCGCCCTGGGGCTCCTGCCCGCCACGATGGCGTTGGGTCGGACCAGCGTCATCCTGGTGGTGTCCTTGATGCCCATCATTTGCGTACCGGCGGTCGCGCTCGTTGCCGGAATTCTCAGCCGCCGCCGGGAGGGGTGGCGCGACGCCCGTCCTCCCTGGGTGCTGGTCTTCGGCGCGGTTGTGCTGCTTGTCGTCGGGACTCTCGTAATGGCTGACGAGCTTCGCATCGGCGGGGTCTCGCAGACCGGTGTCATCCTGCTAAACGTTTCTCTGTCAACTCTCATGCTGGGGGCGCTCCCCGCGGCCACGTTTCTTCTGGGACGCACGGCCATTACCTGGCTCCAGCCACGCCTCCGGGTATACAGTCACCTCGCTCAGTACCTGCGCGTCATGTGGGTCCCGATCGGCGGGTTCGCGGTCGGCTACCTGACGATCATCGTCCTGTTCTCCGGCTTCTACGGGATGCTCGGGCATTTTCGCCCGGACGCATTTGCCGGCGCCGGCGTCGGGATCGCCGACTGGTTCTCATTTGCTTTCTTCACCGCGCTTGGCCAGGACTTCACGACCGTCGCGCCGGTCTCGGTCAGCGCCAGGGTGCTCGTCGGCGCCCACCTGATCCTCTCTGCGGGCTGGGCACTCGTGCTGTTCGCCGCGGTGATGTCGTCCATCGGGCCGAAGCTGGACCGGATCGCGCGGCGCTACGCGGAGGAGGGCGACTGATGGGCAGAGCGAGGCAGGGCTCGTTCGCGTTCTTCAACGCCCTCGCTCAGGACTATGCGGCCATAATCCCGGTAACTATGCGGCCATAGTCCCGGTATCGGTCGCTGCCCGGGCGCTTGTCGGCGCGCTGGACCGTATCGCGCGGAGCCACGCGGAGGACGGCGAGGACTAACTTGCTTCGTCTCGCTGTCGGAGGACGAGAGCGTAGAGAGCGCCGCGCCATGAGGCTGCGCGTGACCCCGCCTGTGCTGCGGGCATCTCATTGATAGTGACAATAACGCAGTCCCGATTGCGCGTTTTTGTCGGTCGCGCGAACCCGCTGAAACGGGTGCCCGCGCTGTCGGTTGCGGAACCCAAAAACAGCGAGTACGCTGGAGGCAGGGCAGTGGGGGATGGGTCCCGGGGCGACACACATGAGCCCGTACCGGACAGACCAAAGAGCAGCATCTCGCATGATTCGGCGGCGGGACAAGAGTGTGACTGTGGCCCGATCGGGCGAGGACACCGATGCCCCCGTCTCCAGCGGAACCCCGCGAAGTTCCCACGCTGTCACCCGCCGATCGCTCCTGCGATCCGGGTTCGCCGCGCTGGCCGCCGCTCCTTTCGCGAGGCCGCTGGCGGCTTCCTCTCTATCCATTCGCCGAAGCCGCCGCAACGTCGTCAAACAGGCCGATGACATCGTACTCGGCGTGTCGGCTGCGTTCTCGGGCCCGTCTCGCGGCCTGGGCACCGAGCTGTATCGTGGCGCGATGGCCTGGTTCAGCTACGTCAATGACAATGGAGGAGTGAACGGCCGCCGGATCGTCCTCAAGCTCTACGACGACGGATACCAGCCGGATACGTGCGTCGCGAACACCCTCCGGCTCATGCAGGACGACGATGTCTTCCTGCTCTTCGGCTACGTCGGCACCCCGACCGTCACCCGGGTGCTGCCGCTGCTGAAGAGATTCAGCGACCGGCAGGTCTACCTCTTCTTTCCCTTCACGGGCGCGGAGCCGCAGCGCGAACCTCCCTACGGCGAGTTCGCCTTCAACCTGCGTGCTTCCTACAGGCAGGAGACGGCCGGGCTGGTCGACAATTTTGTCCGCATCGGACGCCGGCGCTTGGCGGTCTTCTATCAAATCGACGCGTACGGGCGAAGCGGCTGGGCAGGTGTGCGCGAGGCGCTGGCACGGCACGGAGAGACGATCGCGGGCGAGGCGACCTACACCCGCGGCACCCCGTTCGGTGCAAGCATGAGGCGCCAGGTGGAGATCCTGAGGGCCGGGTCGCCGGATGCCGTGATCTGTATCGGCGCCTACGCCGCGTGCGCCGCCTTCGCGCGCGACGCCGTCGATCTGGGGCTGCACGTTCCGGTGGCCAACCTGTCGTTCGTGGGGAGCGAAAACCTGCAACGGGTCCTGCGCGAGAGACGCTCCGACCCGGATTCCTACACCCGCTTCCTGGTCAATTCACAGGTCGTGCCCGCCTTCGACGACGCGACGTTCCCGTCCGTGAACGAGTACCATCGGCTGATGTTTCAGTACGACCCCCAACTCCCCGAGGATCTCGAGAAACTCACCGAGGGTGAATCGTATCAACCCCTTGCCCGCGGCTTCGTCAGCCTGGAGGGGTTTCTTAACGCGAAGCTGATGACGGAAATCCTGCGGCGCCTGGGCGGGCGGCCGGACAGGTCCGGACTGGAGCAGGCGGTCTTCACCGTGCGCAACTTCCCCCTGGGAATCGGCGAGTCGGTGTCGTTCGGACCCGACCGCCGGCAGGGGATGCAGAGAGTCTACTATACCGTTGCCGACGGTGACCACTTCGCGCTTCTCGAGAACTGGGGAGCCCGGTTCGGCGCGTCGTGAAGGAGGAATCCCCGAATGATGAGAACAGCAGCAGCCATCGCCATGTTTTTCGCCCTCGCGCACGCGGGGCCGGCCGCCGCGCAGGGAACTCTGCGGGGAACGGTCACCATAGCCGGCGCGGGCAGTGCCATCGCGGGAGCCCAGGTCAGCCTGGCAGGCCTGAACATCGGGGCGATAACCGGTCCTGACGGTGCCTACCAGGTCGAGCCGGTCCCGGCGGGAATCCACGAAGTGGTGGTGGTGCTGATCGGCTACGAGACCGAACGGCGGCAGGTGACCATCGCGGATGGCCAGCCCACCACGCTGAACGTGGTGCTCACCGAGACGGTGCTCGAACTCGAGGGCGTGGTCGCGGTCGGAAGCCGCGCGCGGCCCCGCACCGTCACGGAGTCGCCCGTTCCCGTCGACGTGATTCCGGTCCCCGAGATTCTGCAGCAGGGCGACACAGACTTCGCCAATCTGCTTCGCAACGTGGTGCCGTCGTTCAACGTGAACATTCAGCCCATCAGCGATGCGGCCACCTTCGTGCGGCCCGCGAACCTCCGCGGCCTCGCCCCGGACCACACCCTTGTCCTCGTCAACGGGAAGCGGCGCCATCGCGGGGCGGTCATCACCTGGTACGGCAACGGTCTCTCCGATGGCTCGCAGGGCCCGGACATCGCTCTCATCCCGGGGCTGGTGCTGCAGCAGGCCGAGGTCCTGCGCGACGGCGCCTCCGCCCAGTACGGCTCCGACGCGATCGCGGGCGTCGTGAACTTCGTCCTCAGGAACGACCGCTCCGGCGGCTCCATCGACTTCAAGACCGGCGGGTACGCCTTGGGGAAGACCAGCGAGCCGTTCGAGGAAGGCACGTTCCCCGGGGATGGCGAGGTGTACACGCTGTCCGGCAACGTGGGAATGCCGCTGGGGGAAACCGGCTTCCTGAACCTGACCGGCGAGTACGGCAACGCCAATCCCACCGACCGCAGCACGCAGCGCAACGACGCCCTGGCGCTGCTGGCGTCGGGCAACTCGAGCGTCCGCGCTCCGGCGCAGGTCTGGGGCGCCCCCCAGGTGTCCAACGAGCTCAAGCTGTGGGCGAACATGGGGTACCTGTTCGACGACGACATGCAGTTCTATTCCCACGGCAATTACGTGAGCAAGCAGGTCGAGGGCGGCTTCTACTACCGCAACCCGGGCACGCGCAGCGGGGTGTTCGGGACGAGGAACGCCGATGGCCAGCGGATCCTCCTCATCGGCGACATGCTCGACGCACACGACGGCGTGCTGGACGGATCGGCGGGCTGCCCCGAAGTGCGGGTCGACGATGACGGGGTCGTGCTCGACCAGTCGGCGCTCGACCAGGTCCTCGCCGATCCCGATTGCTTCACCTTCCAGAAGCTCTTCCCCGGGGGATTCACCCCGCAATTCGGCTCATTCCTCCTCGACGCATCCGCGGTGGCGGGGCTGAGGGGCGCCAGCGGCGACTTGAACTGGGACGCGAGCGCGTCCTGGGGAAGATCCAACCTGGACTTCTACATGTACAACACGGTGAACGCTTCGCTGGGGCCGGATCAGCCCTGTGCCGGCGCGAGCCGGGAGATCTCCTTCGTCGTGCCGGATCAACCCTGCACCCCCTGGTTCAACCCGGGGATCTACGACCAGCAGGAGATCAACTTCAACGCGGACCTGTCCTACGCGCTCAATGAGCGGACCAACCTCGCCGGTGGCGCGGAGTGGCGCAACGAGCGCTTCGAGATCATCCGGGGCAGCACGGAGTCGTGGACCGAGGGCCCGCTCGCAACGCAGGGATTCACCCCGGGCTCCAACGGGTTCACCGGCTTCGGACCCCTTACCGAAGGAGCGTGGAACCGGAACAACTTCGCCGCCTACGGCGACCTGGAGGTCCGCGAACCCGAGGGTGCCTGGACGTTCGGTGCGGCGGGCCGTGTCGAGCGCTTTTCGGACTTCGGGACGACGGTCAACGGGAAGCTCGCGGGACGCGTGAGTGCGTCCGAGAGCCTGGGGCTGCGAGCCAGCGTCAGCACCGGCTTCCGCGCCCCTTCGCCGGGACAGCAGAACGCGTTCAACATCTCCACGATCTACGATCCCGCCATCATGGACCTGACCAACAACGGCACGATCCCGTCGACGTCACCCCTGGCGAGGGAATTCGGCGGCGAGCCGCTCAAGCCGGAAACGTCCGTCAATCTGGCCCTGGGGACGGTGTACGACGATGGCCCGTTCAGTCTTTCGCTGGACTTCTTTCAGATCAGGGTTTCGGATCGCCTGACGACCAGCGCGGACCGGGAGCTCACCCCGGCGGAGATCGAGCAGCTCATCATCCAGGACATCATCCGGCCGGGCGGCGTGCTCGCGCGCTTCCGCTTCTTCATCAACGACTTCGCGACCCGGACGGACGGCATCGACCTGGTGGGCGCGTACGATGTCCGGGGAGCGCGCGGTTCCACCACAACCTTCAGCAGCGCGTGGAACTGGACCCGGACCACGGTGACGGATTTCAACCCCAGGACCCTCACCTCGCACCGGATCCGCATACTCGAGCAAGGACTCCCCGGCGTGCGCGGCAACCTCGCCGTGAATCACGCCTTCGCCGGCGGATCCCGCTTCCTGGTGCGCGCCAGCTACTGGGGCGGCTACTTCGACGGCGAGCAGCCCTACTACGAATCGGATCCGGAAAACACCATTGACTACCCGGCCCGCGTCCTCTTCGATGTGGAGGCGTCCCGAAAGCTGGCCGAGCGCTGGACGCTCACCTTCGGCGCCCAGAACCTGCTCAACACCTATCCCGAGGAGTATCCGGGCGCCGCGGCCGGCGTCGGCAACCGCTTCGGCCAGTTCACCCCCTTCGGCTTCAACGGCGGCTTCTACTACACACGACTCGGCTACAGCTGGTAGGCTGAGGCCGCGGGGTGTCCCGCCGCGCATTCCAGCCCTTCCGCGCATTCCAGCTCTGCCACGCTCTCCAGCTCTGCTACGGTCTCCAGCTCTGCCGCGCATTCCAGCGCCCGCGCGTTCCGGCCCTTCCGCGCATTCCAGCCCTTCCGCGCGTTCCAGCTCTGCCACGCTCTCCAGCTCTGCCGCGCCTTCCGGCGCCCGCGCGTTTTCCAACTTCACCGCGCGTTCCGGCCCCTTCCGCGCTTCCAACCCTCTCACCCACAGGGGGATTGGCACCAAGGCTCACTCCAAAGACTCTTCCATCGCTTCGCGGGCCGCGGCCTCGATTCTCCAGGGGATGGCGGAGTCGCGGTAGAGCGCCGCTCCGTTGGAGAGGGTATGATGTCCGCCAACTCGCGGAGCGCCGCGATGCACCAATGGGACCGGTGGCAAGCCCGGTCTCGCGCCACCCCGAGCCGCTTTGGGGGCTCTCGGCGCGTCGACCAGCATCCTCCCCTTGGGCGTGAAGAAGAGCACCGTCCCGTCGCTGTTCACGGATACCTTCACCCGTCCCTCGTGAACGGCCCGATGATGCCGGCGGCAGAGGAGCAGGGTGTTCCGGAGGCTCGTCTCGCCCCCGTCGGCCCAGTGCTTCACGTGATGCGCCTCGGTGAACCGGCACCCGCATCCCGGAAAGCGGCATCCCCGGTCGCGCTCTTCCAACGCCCGCCGGATGTGCGGCGGAATGGTGCGCGTCCGGCGGCCCACGCTCAGCATCGACCCGTCCTTCGCATGGACCATCGCGACCACCGCGGCATCGCACGCCATGCGCCGCGAAGTTTCCGCGGAGACGCGGATCCCGTCCAGATCCGAACGGCCCGGCTCGCCTTCGGCCGCAAGCGTCGCCGCATCGCAATGGACCATGACCTGGAAGCGCTCGGCGCGGGTGCCGGACCCGACGCGGGGTGCGGTCAACGGCTCGCCGTGGGATGAAGTCGGTCCTTCGCCGTTGGGTGACGTTTGTCCTTCGTCGTTGGGTGCTGCCGGTCCCTTGCCGTTGGGTGACGCCCGTCCTTCGTCAACGGATGGCGTCTCCGGTGCGACGGCATTCTCGATCGGCCGGCCTGCGTCGCGGTCCGGGGCGGCACCGAAACCCGCAGCCAGAGCCCGCTCGGCCAAGAGCCCCACGGCATCCGCACGACGCTGCTTCGGCTCGGGGCGCGTATCGCCTGCATCGCCGGCCTCGCAACTGACACCCCTTCCACTTCCCGGTGCGTCCCGGGCATCGCCCTCGGACCGGAACAGCGCATCTGACGCCGCCTCCACCGCCCGCATCAGCACGGCCCCGGCCTCCGGCTCGAGCCGGCCCTTCACCACGTACATCCCGTCGCCGTCCACGAAGACCGAGAAGGTGCGGCTG
>JAJDYN010000019.1 GCA_022825135.1 Gemmatimonadota bacterium
AGGGTGCCCACCGCTTTCCGCGCCCCTCCGGAGTGACCGGACCGATCCGCAGCGGCCGGACGGTCCTCCGGAGGGGCGCACCATACCTGCTGGCGCTCGCCGGCCTGGCATGGGCCGCGTCCTGCGGCGACGAGGAACCGACCGCGCCCCTCAACCGCCCGCCGGCGGCCGAGGGCTCGATCCCCGCCCAGAGCCTCAAGCCCTGGGACACGATCACGCTGAACGCGGCGCGCTTCTTCAGCGACCCCGATGGACAGCGCCTCACCTTCACGACGGCGAGTTCGGACACGACCGTCGCCTCCGTGTCCGTAACGGACAGCACGCTGACCATCTACGCCGAGGGACCGGGAGTCGCCAGCGTCTCCGTGACCGCCCGCGACCCCGGGGGGCTGGCGGCCACGCAGATGGTCGACGTAACGGTCGATCCGTACTCCGACCGGCAAATCCTCATCCTCTTCCACGAGGCTACCGGCGGCCCGAACTGGTACGGCCGGTTGGGCTGGCTCAGCGAAGCGCCGCTGGAGGAATGGTTCGGGATCGAGGTGGACGACGACGGCAACGTGACCGGGCTGGAGCTCTACCGGAACAACCTGGTCGGCGCCATCCCGCCGGAACTCGGCGGGCTCGCCAGCCTGTCCCGCCTGCAACTCGCGTCGAACCATCTGAGCGGTCCGATTCCCGCGGAGCTGGCGGAGCTGTCCGGTCTCTCGTTCCTCGGGCTCTTCAACAACGACCTGGAGGGCACCGTTCCCCCGGAACTCGGCGGCCTGGCCAACCTTACCCAGCTGGAACTCGACCGTAACCGCCTGACCGGCCCGATTCCGCGGAGCTTCCTGGAACTCGATCGGTTGAGGCGCTTCTACTTCGACCAGGGCAGCGGGCTCTGCGCGCCCGGCTCGCCGGAGTTCACCGCGTGGCTCTCGGCCATGAAGGGGGGAGGCCAGGGACCGTTCTGCAACCAGTCGGATCTTCAAGTGCTGGAATCGCTCTTCCTGGCATCCGGGGGCGTGGAATGGACGAATTCCAACGGCTGGCGCGAGGGCGCCGCGGCGTCTCGGCGCCACGGTGTCGGCACGGACGCGCTGGGCCGGGTCACCGCGCTCGACCTGACCGGCAACGGACTGACCGGCCGCCTGCCCGAGAACCTGGGCGAGCTGACACTGCTGGCCGAGCTGCGGGTCGCGGAAAACGCGCTCACCGGGCGTCTCCCGCCGTCCCTCTCGGCGCTTGGGCTTAGGTGGTTCGAGTACGCGGAAACAGAGCTGTGCATCCCGCCCGACGCGTACTTCAAGGGCTGGCTTGGCGACATCGAATGGCATCAGGGGACAGGCGTCGACTGTGCTCCTCCCTCCGACCGCGATGTCCTCGTGACGCTCTACGACGCGACCGGCGGGCCCGACTGGACCGAGCGCGACAACTGGCTGACCGACGCGGAACTCGGCGAATGGTACGGCGTCGAGACGGATTCCTCGGGCCGGGTGACCGCGCTCCGCCTGCAGAACAACGGCCTCGAGGGCCCGATCCCGGCGGAACTGGGGCACCTCTCCGCGCTGCGGGACCTGATTCTCTGGAACAACAACCTGCGGGGTCCCATCCCTCCGGAGCTGGGCAACCTCCCCAATCTCGCCAACCTCGTCGTCGTCAACAGCAGCCTGTCGGGGACCATTCCGCCAGAGCTCGGCAATCTGGCCGAGCTGAGAATCCTGGTGCTGACAGGCAGCGAACTGACGGGGCCGATACCCGCCGAACTGGGCAAGCTGGTCAACCTCACCTCCCTGACGCTCGACGACAACGCTCTGGAAGGTGCGATTCCGCCGGAACTCGGGAACCTCGCCTCTCTGGAGTCGCTGGGTCTGGCCCTGAACGACCTGACGGGCTCGATCCCGCCGGAATTGGGGAACCTCTCGAGCCTCCGCCAGCTGAATCTCGGGAGCAATGAACTCACGGGCTCCATCCCGCCGGAACTGGCGATGCTGGAGGAATTGCAGGCCCTCGTGCTCTCCAACAACGATCTCACCGGCGCGCTGCCTCCGGAACTCGGCAGCCTCGACAACCTGCGGTATGCGACGCTCGCCGGGAACAACCTGACGGGCGCCATCCCCCCGGACCTCGGCTCCCTCCCGCGCATCCGGTACCTGACCCTTGCCGACAACAACTTCACGGGCCCGTTGCCAACCGAACTGAGCCGCCTGATCGCGACGCTCGATCTGGATCTGAGAGACAACGCCCTCACCGGTGCGATCCCGGCCGAATTTGGCGCACTGGCGCGCCTGGTGCGCCTGTCGCTGGGCCGCAACGACCTGAGCGGCCCGATCCCGCCAGAGATGGGAGGAATGAGTCACCTCCGCGAGCTCGACGTGACGGACAACGCCGGGCTCTCGGGAGCGCTCCCGGAAGAGCTCACGGAGCTGAACATGGACCTGCTCGCGGCAGGAGGAACCGACCTCTGCGCGCCCTCCGGCGAGGCCTTCGGGCAGTGGCTGGGAACCATCCCCAGGCGGCGGGTGATCCCGTGCCTGGAGGGCGAACCCGCGGCCGCGTACCTGACTCAGGCGGTGCAGTCGCGTTCATACCCCGTCCCGCTGGTGGCCGGCCGCCCCGCGCTCCTCAGAGTGTTCGTCACCGCCGCGCGCGCCGGCGGCGCGAGCATGCCGCCCGTGCGGGCGAGGTTCCGTCTCGACGGGGTCGAGACGCACGTGGCGGACATCGCATCCTCCCCGGTTCCCATCCCGACCGACGTGGACGAGGGTGACCTGGCGGCCTCGGCCAACGCCGAAATCCCGGGCGAGATCATCCAGCCGGGCCTCGAGATGGTTCTCGAAATCGACCCGGAGGGCGTACTGGACCCGGCGCTGGGCCTGGTCAGGCGTATTCCCGCCGACGGTCACGCCGCGCTGGACGTGCGCGCGACGCCGGTGCTGGACCTCACCCTGGTGCCCTTCCTGGTGGAGCAGACGCCCGATTCCTCCATCCTGGCACTGACCTCCGCCATGGCGGAGGACCCGGGCGGGCACGAACTGCTCCATGACACCCGAACCCTGCTCCCGGTCGGGGAACTCGAGGTGACCGCCCACGAGCCGGTGCTGATTTCGTCCAACAACGCCTACGACCTGTTCCGGGAGACCGTCGCCATCCGGGCCATGGAAGGAGGGACGGGCCACTACATGGGCACGATCGCCGGGCGCACCACCGTCGCCCGTGGCCTCGCGAACGTCCCTGGCCGCGTCAGCTTCTCGCTGCCCGAGTCGCGAATCATCGCGCACGAGCTGGGGCACAACATGAATCTCCGTCACGCCCCGTGCGGAGGCGCCGGCGGCACGGATCCCTCGTTCCCCGAGTTGGACGGATCGATCGGCGCCTGGGGCTACGACTTCCGCCGCGGAAGACTGGTGGCGCCCGGCCGGCACGATCTCATGTCGTACTGCGAGCCGCCCTGGGTCAGCGACTACTACTTCAGCAACGCGCTCCGTTTCCGCATCCGTGACGAAGCGGCGCGCGGTACCCGTTCCGTGGTGTCCGGCCGCTCGATCCTGCTCTGGGGGGGCGTCGACCTGGAGGGCAAGCCATTCTTGGAACCGGCGTTCGTGCTGGAAGCGCCGGCGAGCGTGCCGCAGGCGGGCAGCGAGTACCGGATCACGGGCGTCGACACACGTGGCCGCGAGCTGTTCTCGCTGGGTTTCGACATGCCGGTTCCGGCCGACGGCGACGGGAGGCCGTCCTTCGCCTTCATGCTCCCGGTGCGGGACGGGTGGGCCGGCAACCTGGCCGGGATCACGCTCGCCGGCGCCGGCGGATCGGACACACTGAACGACCGGTCGGTGCGGCCGATGGCCATCCTGCGCAACCCCCGGAACGGCCAGGTGCGTGGAATCCTGCGTCGGCTGCCGCCCGTCTCACAGGCTCCCATGGACGCGGCGGGCCGCGTCGCCGAACCCGGCATGGAGGTGTTGCTCAGCCTGGGGCTCCCGGGGGCGGAAGCGTGGAGGCGTTGACGATGCGCGGCTCCGGCCCGGAGGGGCTCAGGAGGCCGGGGCCACCGAGTCCGGCCGCTCCGGCGAATCGGCGGCCGGCGCTACCGTGAAGTCGGTGAACATCCCCCGTCCGTCATGCCCGGAAAAGTCGCAGATCGCCATATAGGCGCCCGGCTCGAGTTCGACGGTCACCACCCGGCGCTCGCCGGGGTTGAGGCGCCGCTCCAGCACCCAGGCCGCGAGGGTGTCTTCCGTCCGGCGAAAGTAGATGTTGTGCTCTTCGAACCCCGCGTTCACGAAGCGCACCGGGTGTGGTCCGGCGGGAAGGATGAGCGGCATCGAGATGGTGTACTCGTCCATCAGCACCTGCATGGTGTCCACGCGGGGAGGCGGCGGAGTCTCGGCCGACCGAGCCGGTTGATCTTCGTCCGGCGCCTCGCATCCTCCGGCGGCGAAGCATGCGGCTACGAGCAGCAGTAACCCCGGGGCCGTCGCCCGAGCCCCCCGGAAACGTCCCGGCCGGCGTACACCGTCCCGGCCCCGCGCGGGCGGGCGAGGACGGGAGCGCGCAGACGCCCGCGCCTGCTCCCGCCGCGCGGTGGCGCGGCGAACATGTCCCGGGGATTCCGCATACAAGGAAACTGTGCGCCGCACGAGGAGTGTCACCAGCGATGGGGCGCCGCCCTTCCCGCCGCGCCCGGTTGGAGACGGGTCGGCGGCAGGAGGCGCGGTCTCTCCGCCGGAGACGCTCGCCCGGACCCGCGAGCAACCGGCGCTGCCCCGCAGAGGCGCCGGTCGGAATCGAACCGACGATCGAGGATTTGCAGTCCTCTGCCTTACCACTTGGCCACGGCGCCAAAAGAATGGGGAGCCGACGAGCGCGCTCCCCATACCGGCTTTGCAAGAGCGGGAAACCGGACTCGAACCGGCGACCCCCACCTTGGCAAGGTGGTGCTCTACCAACTGAGCTATTCCCGCAGATGAAGCATCATGAGGTTAGAAACAGCCACCATGGGTGTCAACCACCCGCACGATGGTTTTCCCCGCTCCGGCGCGTGACTACCTTTGCACGTTCTCGCCGGGAGCCGGCGCCCGGCCCGCGCGCACCATCTTCCCCCCGCTTCCCCTTGCCCCACCCCTCTCGAGGGCACGCCACGCGACCCGGGATTCCGCTTCTCCTGCGCCGGCTGCCGGTGCTTCTTCCGGCCCTGCTGCTGCCCGGGGCGGTCAGCGGACAGCTCGTCGACGGACCGATGGTCCCGTCGGGCCATCTGCGGCTGGACATCGACGCGAACTACGTCACCTGGAGCGAACGCTTCGGCCTGCGGTCCGAAGGGGGATCCCTGGTCGAGGAGGTGGAGCCGCTGGGGTGGAACCTGAGCAGCGACGCGCTGGGATCGGACCGGGTGCCCGGAGCCGCGCTCACCGAGGCTCGCCTCCGGACCCTGTTCGGAAACACCGGCTACCGATTCAACCTGGGGAGCACCGACCACCTGCTCGCGGCCCACATCCGGCGCGTGCCCCTCGGGTTCCGGCTTGGAGTATTCCCCTGGCTGACGGTGGGAGCGTCGCTGCCCATGGTGCAGCGGAGGCTCGACTCGGAACTGGTCTATGCGCCCGGCGAGGCGAACGCCGGTCTGGCGCCCTCCGCGTCCGCAAGGACTCCGTTCATGGACCAGTACGGGAGTGCCCTTGCCGAGGCGCGCACCATCATCTCCAGCCTGTGCGCGACGGACGACAGCACCCCGGAATGCCGGGCGGGCAACGCCCTGCTCGCGGAGGGCGACGCTTTGCTGGGATCGCTCGGCACGCTGTTCGGAGAGGCGGTTTTCTTCCCCCTGGAGGGTTCCGCCGCAGGCCAGGATCTCGCCGGTCGCGTGGAGGCGGTGCGGGTGGGCTTGTCGGACATCGGCGTGACGAGCTTCACGACCGCGCTCCCTCTCGGCACCCCTCTCGACCGGGCCGGCTTCGACTCGCTGATCGTGGCTCCGGTGTTCGGCGCGACCGGTCTTCCCGTTGAGGACATGGACACCCTCTGGGAACCCGGGGACCTGGAGGTCAGCGCGGCCCTTCAGGTCCTGAACCTGACCCCGGGCCCGGGGGACCTCCCGGGACGCGGAGAGTCGGCCGACTCCGCCGTCGCTCCCGGCCAGGACTCCGGCGGCGGTTTCCGGGTTCGCCTGGGGGTGGCCGGCACGCTCCGTCTGGCAACCGGCAGCCCGCAGGACACCATCCGCGAGTTCCTGGACATGGAGGTCGCGGAGGGGCAGATGGACATCGAGGTGCGCGCCTTCGGCGGCGTCGACTGGGCGCGGCGCGTGGGGCTGACCTTCGATGTGCGCTACGGGATCGCCTCCCCCGCATACGTTCGCCGGCGCGTCGGTCCGCCCGACACGGGCTTCGCCCCGCGTCCGCCCCTGGAGACCGTGCAGTGGCAGCCGGGCAACTACCTCGACTACGCGATCACCCCGCAGCTGCTGCTGACGCCCGAGCTCGCGGTCGGCTTCGTGTACCGGTCCTTCAGCCGCGGGGCGGACAGCTTCGCGGGCGACGCGCGAGACCTGGCGGCGCTCGCGCTGGAGACGGACGCCGAGGTGCGGTCGATGGGGGTGGACGTCCGGTATTCCAGCTTCCTGGGAGGCGGTTTCCCGGTTGTGGCCCGCTTCGGCTGGGAAGCCGCGCGCAGCGGCACCGGAGGCCGGACGCCCAGGACGGGAAGGGTGCGCTTCGGGGCGAGTCTCTTCTGGAGGCTGTGGGGCGGAGGCCGGCAGTCCCAGGACGAGTCGGCTCCAGTGCCGGAAGGAACCCGTCCGGGCCGTTAGAGGACCGCCCCGGCAACCTCCTGCCCCGCAACGCGCAACAACTCGCGCGCGTGCTCGCGGGAGGTCGCCGAATCCGGATCGCCGCCCAGCATGCGCGCGATCTCGTGCACGCGCGTGTCCCCGTCGAGCACGAAGGCGCGCGTACGGATCATGCCGTCATCCGGTGAGAGCCGCTTCTCGACCAGCAGATGATGGCTCGCGCGCGACGCGATCTGGGCGAGGTGGGTGATGGCGAGCACCTGGTGGGCCCGCCCGGTTTCCTGGAGCCGCGCCCCGACCGCGTTGGCGATCTCGCCCCCGACCCCGGCGTCGATTTCGTCGAACACCAGGGTCGGAACCCGGTCGGCGGCGCCCGGAATCGACTTGAGGGCGAGCATCACCCTCGACAGCTCCCCACCGCTGGCGATCCGGCCGAGGGGCGCGGGCGGAAACCCGGGGTTGAGCGAGGCCAGGAACTCCACCCGCTCGGCGCCCCCCGGCCCCACTTCCGCCAGCGGGGCGAGCGCCACCGAGAAGGTGCCCCCCTCGAGCCCCAGCTCCGGGAACAGCGATGTAACCCGGCGCTCAATCTTGCGTGCTGCCTTACACCGCTCCTCGCTGAGGGCTGCCGCCTCCCGCTCCACGCGGGCTCTGGTCCGGTGGATGCGCCGCTCCAGAGCGGCCACGTCGAACGAGCTGGTCTCGATCTCCTCGAGCTGCGCCGCCAGCCTGCGCCCGGTTTCGAGCACGTCCTCCAGCGCGGGTCCGTACTTGCGCTTCAGCCGGAAGATGCGGTCGAGGCGGGCTCTGACCTCTTCCAGCCGGCGTGGATCGTGCTCCAGCGAGCTCGCGTAGTCCCCCAGGAAACGGCCCGCCTCGCTGGCCGTCTGGTAGGACTGCTCCAGCAACTCCGAGACCTCGCCCAGCGAACCGTCCAGGCGGATGACGTCGGCGAGTGCGGCCTGGACCGCCCGAATGCGCGCCGTGACCGCGGCGTCGCCCGCGTAGAGCTCCTCGTAGGCGCCCCCTGCGTTGCGCGCCAGCTCGTCCGCGTGTTCGAGCCGGGTCGCCTCCGTTTCGAGTTCCGTGTCCTCCCCCTCCAGGAGCGCGGCGCCCTCGATTTCGCCGAGCTGGAAGCGGATGAAGTCTGCGCGCGCCTCGAGTTCCCGGACCCTCGCTTCCAGCTGCTCCCGCTCCCGCTCCAGTGCCTTCAGTTCGCCGCACAAGGCGGCAACGGCGCTCGCCCGGCCGGTCGCGCGCGCCAGGGAGTCCAGCAGTCTGGCCTGTTCGGCCGGCCGGAGCAGGCTCTGGTGCTCGTGCTGCCCGTGCAGGTCGACCAGGTGGCGGCCCAGTTCGCGCAGGAGCCCTACCGTGGCGGACGAATCGTTCACCCAGGCGCGGTTGCGTCCCCGGCGCGCCACTTCCCGCCGCAGCACCAGCACGTCGCCGCCCGCTCCCAGACCCAGTTCTCCGAGCTTCTCGCGGACCGGCTCGCAGTCTCCGATGTCGAACGCGGCCTCGATCATGGCCCGGGCGGCGCCAACCCGGATCACCCCGGGAGAGGCCCGTTCGCCCAGCAGGCAGGAGAGCGCGTTCGCCACCAGGGACTTGCCGGAGCCGGTTTCGCCCGACAGGGCGTTGAGGCCGGGCGCTCCCTCCAGCGTCAGGTCATCGATGACCGCGTAGTCGCGTATACGCAGTTCGATCAGCATGCCGGGAGATACTCATAAGATCATGCACCTGAAGGCGATTTCAGGGCCCAGTTCAACTTTCGTCTTAAGGTGGAGAAGAAGGTGTATCCGGGGAAGCGAAGCAGGGGCACGCGCACCGTGCCGGTCCGGATCTCCACGACCGAACCGGGCACGACGGCCACCGCTTCCTGGCCGTCCACCGTCAGCACCAGGTCGCCCAGGGGGTCCACTTCCCTGATGATGACGCGCTCGTCCGCGGCCAGCACCAGCGGCCGCACGGCCAGCGTGTGCGGGCAGATCGGGGTCACCAGGATGCAGTCCACCCCGGGCGCGATGATCGGCCCCCCCGCCGACAGCGAGTAGGCGGTCGAACCCGTAGGGGTGGAAACAATCACCCCGTCGGCGCTGAAGCTGCCGATCTCGTCGGTCGTTCCGTCATGTCCCACGAACAGGTCGAGGCGGGAGACGCGGGCCGCCCCGCTGTTGTGGACCACGAAATCGTTGAGCGCCACCTGCGGATCGCCCGCATTCCCGTTCTCGTCGAGGATGGCCGCCTCGAGCGTAATGCGGTAGTCGAGGGTGAAGTCGCCGCTGCGCAGGCGCTCGAACGCGGAGACGAGATCGGAGCCGGAAGACGAGGTGAGGAAGCCCAGGTGCCCGAGGTTGATTCCGAGGACCGGGGTCTGCGTGGCCGTGACCGTGCGCGCGCCGCGCAGAAGCGTTCCGTCCCCGCCGAGCGTGATCAGCAGGTCCAGCCCGGGTTCCCCGGGCCGGAGAGGACGCGCCCCCCGCGGAGCGTGCGCGAGGATGTCGGGCTCGCAGGCCATCTCTATGTCGAACCTGCGCGCCAGCTCGTCGAGACGCGCCAGCGCCGGCGCGAGCCTCGGCTGCCCGGGAAGCGCAAAGACGCCGATGCGGCGGACGGGAGGCGGCACCATGACGCGTCCCGCGAGGGTTACGCGCTCTCTCTGGTCGCCAGCACGCGGATTTCGGGGTTGCGCTCGGCCAGCCGCAGGGCTTCCCGCGCAATCCCCTTCGCGTCCAGTCCCACCTCCGCCAGCAGCAGCCCCCGGTCCCCGTGCTCGATGAAGACGTCCGGCAACCCCATCGTCCTCACGGTCGGGCGCGATCCCGCGCGCGCCTGGATCTCGCGCGCCATGAAGGCCCCGAAGCCATTGACGACGGTACCCTCCTCGACCGTCAGGATGTGCGTGTGCGAGCGGAGCACGCGCTCGAGAACCCGTTCGTCGAAAGGCTTGAGGAAGCGGCAGTTGACGACGGTCGCGCCGATACCCGCGGCAGCCAGTTCGTCGGCCGCGGAAAGCGCTTCCAGGACCATGGTTCCCACGGCGAGAATCGCCAGGTCCGATCCCTCGCGGACGACCTCCCAGCTCCCGTACGGGACCGCATCGATCTCCGCGGTCGGCGGAACCTCGGCCGGAACCGCGTCGCGCGGGTAGCGGATGCTGTACGGGCCCGCGTCGTGCGCGAGGCCGGTCCTCATCAGGCCGATGAGCTCCGCTCCGTCCTTGGGCGCGGTGACCGTCATGCCGGGAACGAGCAGCATGTAGGCGATGTCGAAGGCGCCGTGATGGGTCGGACCGTCGGCCCCCGCCACACCCGCCCGGTCCATGCAGAACATCACCGGAAGATCCTGCAGGGCGACGTCGTGCACGATGGAGTCGAAGCCCCGCTGCAGGAACGTGGAGTAGATGGCCACGACCGGGCGCACCCCTTCCGTAGCCATGCCGGCGGCCGACGTCACGCCGTGCGCCTCCGCGATGCCCACGTCGAAGTGGCGGCCGGGAAACGCCTTCTCGAAGATGTCGGTGCTGGTTCCGCTCGGCATTGCGGCCGTAATGGCCACGATGCGGTCGTCCTCCGCCGCAAGATCCGTCAGCCCTCTGCCGAACAGCTTCTGATAGCGGGGCAGACCCACCGGCTTCTTCGGCGATAGCCCGGTGATCTTGTCCCACGGCGAGGATGCGTGCCACTTCACCGGATCCGCCTCGGCCGGCTCGTAGCCCTTCCCCTTCTGGGTGACCAGGTGCACCAGCACGGGCCCGTTCATCCGGCGGACCCGTTGCAGGGTGTTCACCACCCCGTGAATGTCGTGCCCGTCGAAGGGCCCGAAGTAGCGGAATCCCAGCTCCTCGAAGAGCATGCCGGGCACGAACAGGTGCTTCACGCTCTCCTCGAACCTGCCGGTGGCCGACTGCATCACGTCGGAGAGGCTCGTGGGGACGCGCCCCATCAACTCCTTCACCTGATCGCGGACCCGGTTGTAGAGGGGATTGGTGATGACACCGTTCAGATACTTGTTCATGGCCCCCACATTGGGAGCGATCGACATGTCGTTGTCGTTGAGGACCACGATGAGGTTGCGCTCGCTCGCGCCCGCGTTGTTCAGGGCTTCGTAGGCGAGCCCGCAGCCGATGGCGCCGTCCCCGATGACCGCGACGACGTCGAAGTCCTCGTCCTTGTGATCGCGTCCGATGGCCATCCCCACCGCCGCCGAGATGGAGGTCGCGGCGTGTCCCGCGCCGAAGACGTCGAAGTCGGACTCGGCCCGGCGCAGGAAGGGAGCCAGGCCGTCCTTGCGGCGGATGGTCTGCAGGCGGTCGTTCCGCCCCGTGAGAATCTTGTGGATGTAGGCCTGGTGGCCCGTGTCCCACACGATGCGGTCGCGAGGCGTGTCGAAGACGTAATGCAGCGCCACCGTGAGTTCGGCGACGCCCAGGCTTCCGCCGAAGTGTCCCCCCACCTTCGCGACGACATCGATGAGGCGTTCGCGCACCTCTCGCACGAGGTCCGGCAGCTGGGAACGCGAGAGCCTGCGCACGTCCGCCGGACGCTTTACGTAGTCCAGAATGGCCACCCCGTATCACTCCATCTGCGGTAGACGTAATCCCGTGCCTGCCGGGACCGAATCCATAATATAACCGGATTCGCGCCCCACTGTTGCAGATGCCGCTACCGGCTGCGGTGCACGACGTATTCGGCGATGGCCGCCATGGGCCGGGAATCGAGCCCGGCGTCCGCCAGTGCCCGCTTTGCCAGGGAGACCTGCCGGAGCGCCCGGCGGCGTGCCCCGTCCAGCCCGTAGAAACTGACGTAGGTCGATTTGCGCAGGGCCCGATCGCTGGGGTGCTTGCCCAGCTGTTCCGCCGAGGATGTGGCGTCCAGGATATCGTCCGCGATCTGGAATGCCAGCCCCAGAGCGCGCCCGTAGCGACCGAGGGCTTCGATGCGGCGCGTGTCGGCCCCGGCGGCCAGCCCGCCGATCCGGGGGGCCGCCGCCAGGAGCGCCCCGGTCTTGAGCGCGTGCAGCCGGTCCAGGCGGTCCGGCGACAGGGTCCGGCCCTCCGATTCGAGGTCGAGGGCCTGCCCTCCGACCATGCCTCCCGCGCCCGCGGCCCGCATCAGCGTGCGCACGATCTCCCGCGCGGCCTTGTTCGGGCATCCCAGTTCGGCCGAGGCGCGCCATGCCCGCAGCGCGGCTCCCGGAATCAGCGTCGCCGCGGCCCGGGCCGTGCTCCGGGCCCCGAACACGCGGTGCGGGGTGGGAGATCCCCTGCGCAGTTCGGCGTCGTCCATGCACGGGAGGTCGTCGTGCATCAGGGAGTAGGCGTGGATCATCTCGATGGACGCGGCCAGATCGTAGCAGCCGTCCTCGACCTCTCTCCCGCAGGCCGCGTACGCCGCGACGCACAGGATGGGCCGGACCCGCTTGCCGTCGGTAAGCAGCCCATGCCGCAACACCGGGCCGAGGGAAGGATCAACCCGCGGGGTCAGAGCGGCGAGGGCCCGGTCCAGGGCCGGCCCGACCCGCCTCCCCTGCTCGTCCAGGAATGATGCCAGGTCGAAGTGGCCGCTCGGCGCCGGGATCTCCCGCGCCGCGGGGGTCCGGCTCATCCGGCGTCTTCCCGCCGGCGGGCTTCGCCCTCGATCAGCTCCTCGACGCGAAGCTCGGCAGACGACAGCAGGCGCTCCGCCGCGCGAACGTGCCGGATTCCCTCCTCGAAGAGCGCAAGGCTCTGCTCCAGCTCGACGTCTTCGGCGTCGAGGGCGGCGACGATGCGGTCGAGACGCCGCAGCCGTTCCTCCACCGACAATGGTTGTGGATCGCCGCCGTCCCGGCTCGACGGCGCCGGGTTTCCCGCAGGACGGGCCCGCTCATCCATCAGGGCCGCTCCGGATCGGTGACTTCCTTTCGACCGCCGTCCCCCACGGCACGCTCGTCGGGGCGAGTCGCGGTCACACGGCAGCCGACGCGGCCGTCGACCACCCGCAGGTCGAAGGAGGATCCCCGAGGGAATCCGGCGATGTTCCTGAGCACCCGGCCCGAGCGGTCGAGCGGCACCGCGTACCCCCGGCCGAGGGTGGCCAGGGGAGAGAGCGCGTCCAGGCGCCCGGAAGCGCTCTCCATCCGGGCACGCCGGGAGGCGAGACGGGCGCGCATCGCCACCGCCAGCCGCCGGCTGCGGTCGAACACCCGGGTGGTCCGCGGCTCGATGACGCCGTCGATTCCCCGGCGGAGCCGGCCGGCGCGCGACTCCAGGCGGTCGCGGTTGCGGTGCACGGAACGGCGGAGGCCGGTGGACAGCCGCGGGCGCAGGTCGGCCAGACGACGCCCCAGCACCGCGCGGTCGGGGACCACCGCCTCCGCTCCGGCCGAAGGGGTGGGGGCGCGCAGGTCGGCCACCAGATCCGCGATGGTGACATCCACCTCGTGGCCCACGGCGGAGACCACCGGTACCGGGCAGGCGGCGATGGCGCGCGCGACCTCCTCCCGGTTGAAGGCCCACAGGTCCTCGAGCGAACCCCCTCCCCGCCCCACCAGGACGACGTCCGCCCGTCCGCTGCGGCCGATCTCGTCGATGGCCCGCGCCACCTCCTCCGCGGCGCCCTCTCCCTGTACGCGCGCGCTCCTCAGCAGGACCCGCGTCCAGGGAGCCCGCGCCCCGATCACCGACAGGATGTCGTGGAGGGCGGCCCCCGTGGCGGAGGTCACCACGCCCACGCAGGCCGGGCAATCCGGCAGCGCGCGCCTGCGGGCCGGGTCCATCAGCCCCTCCGCCGCCAGCTTGCGCCGCACCAGTTCGAAGGCCCGGCGCCACAGCCCCTCGCCGTCCTCGGCCGTCAGCCTGCGCACCCGCAACTGGTACCGTCCGCGCGCTTCGTAGACCGTGACCGAGCCGAACACCCGCACCCGGGCGCCGTCCTCCGGGTCGGCCGGAAGCCGGCGGGCGTCGCTGGCGAACATGACCGCCCCGATGTGCGCGGTCTCGTCCTTGAGCGTGAAGTACCGGTGCCCCGCGGCGGTGCGCCGCCAGTTGCCGACCTCGCCGGCCACCCAGAGGGCCGACATTCGCTGCTCCAGCAGAAACCGGGCCCGGCGGTTCAACCGGGCGACGGTCCACGGCTCGGCGTCTCCGCCGGGCTCCCCGGAAGCCCGCGCCGGCGCTTCCACCGGGGCGCCCGCGGCCGGGCGCGACGGCTCCCCGCGCGCAGCGTGCCGGAAGAGGTCGAGCGACCCGTCCTGCGCAGCCATGCGCGGCTCAGCCCCGGCCTTCGTCCGCGTGCAGCCGCACGGCGGCGTCGACCGTGTTGGAGAGCAGCATCGCGATGGTCATGGGGCCGACCCCCCCGGGAACCGGCGAAATCGCGCCCGCGACCTCCCTGACCTCGTCGAAGACCACGTCGCCCGTGATGCGGTATCCCCGCTCGCGGGTCGCGTCCTCCACCCGGTTGGTGCCCACGTCGATCACGGTGGCCCCGGGGCGCACCATTTCGCCGGTGACGGTTCCGGGACGCCCGATGGCCACGATCAGGATCTCGCCGAGCCGGGTCACGGCGCCCAGGTCGGCCGTGCGGCTGTGGGCGACGGTGACCGTGGCGTTCCCCCCGGGCGCCTTGCGCATGAGCAGCGCCGCCATGGGCTTCCCCACGATATTGGAGCGGCCCACGATCACCGCGTGCCTGCCCGAAGGATCGACGCCCGAGCGCAACAGCATCTGGATCACCCCGGCGGGCGTGCACGGAGCCAGCACATCGGGGGCGCCCGTGGCCAGCCGGCCGACGTTCACCGGGTGGAAGCCGTCCACATCCTTGCCGGGCAGAATCCGGTCGAGCACCACCTGGTCGCGAATCTGCTCCGGCAGGGGAAGCTGCACGAGGATGCCGTGAATCGCGGGGTCGGCGTTGAGCCCGTCGAGCAGTCCCAGCAGTTCGGCCTCAGGGGTCGAGCCAGGCAGGGTGATCTGGCGGGAGTGGATCCCGGCGGCGCGTGCGGCGCGGTTCTTCATCCGCACATAGCTGTGGCTCGCAGGGTCGTCCCCCACCAGCACGGTCGCGAGCCCGGGCACCAGCCCGTCCCGTTCCTTCAGGACGGCGACCCTCTCCCGAAGTTCCTCGCGGATCGCACCCGCGATCTCCGTCCCCGAGATGATGGCGGCGCTCATCGGGCGAACCCCACGGCGCGGGTTTCGCGAATCACCACGATCTTTATCTGGCCGGGATAGCGCAGTTCCTCCTCGAAACGGCGCGCGATGTTCTCCGAGAGCGCGTTCGTTTCGTCGTCGGAGACCCGTTCCGGTTCCACCATGACCCGCACCTCCCGTCCCGCCTGGATCGCGAAGCAGCGCTCCACTCCGGGGTATTCGAGGACCGTGTTCTCGATCTTCTCCAGCCTCTTGACGTAGCTGTCGAACATCTCGCGGCGCGCGCCGGGACGGGACCCCGAAATCGCGTCCGCCGCCGTCACCAGGAACGTCTCCGCATAGCGGTGCGGCTCCTCGTCATGGTGCGCGCGGATCGCGTTCAGGACCTGATCCGGCTCGCGGTACCTCTCGCAGAGCGCGTATCCCAGCTCCACATGGGTCCCTTCCTGGTCGTGGGTCATCCCCTTCCCCACATCGTGCAGCAGCCCCGCCCGCTTGGCGATCTGCACATCGAGCCCCATTTCCGCGGCCATGCCTCCCGCCAGCAGCGCCACCTCCTTCGAGTGCAGCAACTGGTTCTGACCGTAGGAGGTGCGGAAGCGAAGGTGGCCGAGCGCCTGAACGATCTTGGGGTGCACGTCGTGGATCCCCAGCTCGTAGAGCACCTCCTCCGCGGCCGCGAGCATCGTCCGCTTCACGGTCTTCTCGCTCTTCTTGACCAGGTCCTCGATGCGGGCGGGATGGATCCGGCCATCCTCGACGAGCTTGCCGAGGGCGATGCGGGCCACCTCGCGGCGGATGGGGTTGAACCCTGAGAGGATGACCGCTTCGGGGGTGTCGTCGATGATGACGTCGATGCCCGTGGCCTGCTCGAAGGCGCGGATGTTTCGGCCCTCGCGTCCGATGATGCGGCCCTTCATCTCGTCGGAGGGCAGTTGCACCACGGACACCGTCATCTCGGCGGTCTGCTCCGCCGCCATGCGCTGGATCGCATGGGCGATGATCTTGCGCGCCTCGCGCTCGCCGGTGCGCTTCGCCTCGGCCTCGATGGCGCGGACGGTGCTGGCGGCCTTCGCGCGGGCCTCGTCCTCCAGGTTCTTCATCAGGAGGCCGCGGGCTTCGTCGGCGGAGAGGCCCGCCAGCGACTCCAGCGTACTCTCGACCGACCGCTCGGAGGCCTCGACCGCCTCGACCCTCCGGTCCAGCTCGCCGTTGCGCCGCTGGAGCGTCTTCTCCCGCTGCTCCAGCGCGCCCCTGCCCTCCTCCAGGCGGGTCTCGCGCTCGTTCAGGCGGTCGAACTTGCGATCCAGCGAATCGGACCGCTCACCGATGCGGCGCTCGAGCGTCTTGACCTCTTCGCGGCGGCGGGCCTCCTCGGACTGCCAGGACTCGCGAAGCCGGTAGACCTCCTCCTTGCCCTGGAGGGCGGCGGCCTTGAGGGTGGTGTCGGCTTCGTCGTTGGCGCGGGCGATGATGCGCGACGCATCGTCGCGGGCGGCGGCACGTTCCCTTTTCTGCCTGGCGCGCTCGATGCCCCGTCCCAGCAAATATCCGGCTGCGGAGCCGAGCGCCATCACGACCGCCGCAAGCAAAATGCTCTGCGGGTCCATTGTATGCGCTCCGGATCAGGCGCACGCGCGCCTGCCAGTTCGATTTCCGTGGGGCCGTTCCGACCGAGGACGAAGCAGACCCTGACCGATTCCGTGCCCGCGCCGTACCGGGGGCGGCGGGCGGAATGCTTCTAAAGCTCGTCACAATATGAGGATGGAGCGAACAGGCGCAAGCGATGTGCCGGGATCAGGAGCCGGCGTCCTCCGCCAGCTCGGCCTCGACCTCGTCTGCGAGCGATCCGGACCGGAGCGCCATCTGCGCACGCAGGCGGGCCAGATCGGCCCGGGCCTCGAAGTACCGCGCGGTGATGGAGAGGGCCGCGAGAATCGTGGCCTTGTACGCGTCCATCAGCCCGGCCCCGCGGTGGACCTCGCTGATGTTCTCATCCAGGAAACGGGCGCATCGCTCGACTTCCTCGCGGTCGGCGGTGGACCGGATGGCGTACCTCTCGCCCCCGATCTCAACCGTCAGCGAGACTGCCTTCTCGGTATCAGCCATCCCGGCCCTCCAGGAATCGTATGCGGGCGATCATCCTCTCCACCACCGCCCGGCCCCGTTCGAGACGTCCCTCCAGCTCGCGTCGCTCATGCTCCGCCGCGCGCAGTCGCTCCACCACGCTTTCCGGGCTTGCTTCGCCCTCGGCGATGGGGGCGAGGAACTCCATCAGCTCCTCGTTTCGCTCCCGGGCCGACCGCAGTTCGGCCCTCAGCTCCGCGCTCTGCCGGACAAGTCTCCGGACCGCCGACTCCAGGCGCGCGAAGGGCTCGCTAGCGTCCGGGGCCTGCTGCGCCTGCTCTGGGTTCGACACCAAACTCCTCCTTGAGTCGCTGGACGAGACGCCGCACCGCGCGATCGACGGCGCTGTCCGTCAGGGTCCGGCGTCCCGACTGAAAGCGCAGGCGGAATCCGACCGACCGGTAGCCATCCGCCACATCCCCGCCGCGGAACAGGTCGAAGACGGATACTCCGACGAGATCCCTGCCTCCGCCCTTCTCCAGGAACTCCAGCACCTGCCGGGCCGGGAGCGAGTCCGGAATCAGCAGGGCGAGGTCGCGCTCCACCGCGGGGAAGGCGGGAAGCGGGCGGAAGGCGGGGTCGGGCCGCCTCCGGACACCGTCCCCCAGTTCGAGCTCCAGCCCCCATACGGGTCCGGCCCAGACGGGGGCGTCCACCCGGTCCGCGCTCACCCTGCCGGCGCCGCCCACCGCGGAGCCGTCGGCCGCCCGCAGCAGAAACTCGCACCCCTCCTCGAAGAAGGTGGAGTCGAAGGTGCCGGGCTCCACCGAGCACTCCCCCGGGCGCACGGCCGCCGCGAGTTCCTCGGCCAGGCCGCGCAGCTCCCACTCGTCCCACGGCCGATCCCCGGCGGACCAGTGGTGGGGCCGCCGCCGCCCGGTCATCGCGACCGCCAGCCGATTCGTCTCGCGCGGCAACCCGCCGGACCCGTCGCCGCCGAACACCGCGCCCATGTCGAAGAGCCGGATGTCGCGGGCGCCCCGCGCGAAGTTGTGTTCGACCGCGTGCAGAAGCCCGAAGAGCACGGTCCGGCGCAGGTGGCTCTCTTCCGCGGAGACGGGATTGAGCACCTCCACCTCCCCCTCCTCCGCGGGCGCGAATGCGGTCGTGTGCGCCTCCAGGAACCCGCGGCCCACCAGGATCGTCCTTAGACGGTCGTGCAACCGCAGGAGGGGGTCGTCCGGAACCGTCCCCGGGCGGAAGGCGCCCAGGCCGTCCGGAAAGCGGTCGTACCCGTGGACGCGCGCGATCTCCTCGACCAGGTCGACCTCGCGCAGGGTGTCGTAGCTCCGGTGTCCCGGGACGGTGACCTCGATTGCGCCGGCGGCCGGGCTGCAGCGGTATCCCAGCGGCTCGAGCAGGTCCACGATGTCACCGGCTTCAAAGCGGACGCCCAGCAGCCGCCCGACCCGTTCGGGCCGAAGCGCCACCACGGGCGCGCGCCAGGGCCGGGGGCAGGCGTCGAGGAGGGTGGGTGCCGGCTCGCCTCCCGCGGTGGCCACGATGATCGAAACCGTGCGCCGAATCGCCAACTCCAGCCCGGCCGGATCTACGCCGCGTTCGAAGCGGTAGCTGGCATCCGTCGACATGCCCAGCGCCCGGCGCACCGCCCTCACCCCCTTCGGGTTGAAGAGCGCGCATTCCAGGAGGACGTCCGTGGTCCCCTCGCCGATCTCGGAATCGCTCCCGCCCATGACCCCGGCTATGGCCAGCGCCTCCCCGGGATCGCAGATGAGGAGCATTCCCTCGTCCAGTTCGCGCCGTTCGCCGTCCAGCGTCCGCACCGTCTCGCCCTGCCGGGCCCCCCGGACCACGATCCCGGGTCCCGCGACCCTGGCAAGATCGAAGGCGTGCAGCGGCTGACCCAGCTCCAGCAGCACGTAGTTGGTGGCGTCCACCACGTTGTTGATGGGATGGGCGCCGGCAGCCCGCAGGCGCGACGCCAACCACTCCGGGGAGGGACCGACCCGCACCCCGCGCACGACCGCCGCCATGTAGCGCCAACACTGCCGCGGGTCGTCGATGCGGACGCGCACCCCCGCCCCGTCGACCGCCGGCGACCCGGTGCGCACCGTGAGCTCGTGCTCGACCGCCCCGGGGAGGTCGGCCAGACGGATCCCGCCTTCACCGACAAGCTCGCGCGCCACCCCCATGTGGGAGAGCAGGTCCCCCCGATTGGGCGAGACCTCGACGTCCAGGCGGTGGTCGTCCAGGCCGACGGTGGGGGCGAAGGGGCTTCCCGGATCGAACTGTCCCGCCAGTTCGAGAATCCCGCGGTGGTCGGTGCCCAGCCCCAGTTCGCGGGCCGAACAGAGCATGCCGCGCGACTCCTGGCCGCGGATGCGGACGCGCTTGATGCGCACGTCCCCCGGAAGGACCGCGCCCACCGGCACGAAGGGGTAGCAGGCGCCCGCGCGGACGTTGGGCGCCCCGCACACCACCTGCACGGTGCCGTTGCCCCCGTCGACCTCGCAGACGGACAACCGGTCCGCGTTCGGGTGCCGGCGCACGCGCTGCACGCGGCCGATCACCACCCCGGCGATCTCGGCGGCCAGGTCGGTGATCCGCTCCACGGGCGCGCCGCGCATCGCCAGCCGGGCCGCGATTTCCCCGGCATCCAGGTCGAGTCCGGGCGCCACCGCCTGCAACCACCGGCGCGAGACGTTCATGCGAACTGCGAGAGGAAGCGGATGTCGTTCTCGTAGAGCATCCGGATGTCGGTAATCCCGTATTTGAGCATGGCGATGCGCGCGGGCCCCATGCCGAAGGCCCAGCCCGAATAGCGTTCGGGATCGATGCCCACGTTCTCCAGCACCGCCGGATCGACCATTCCGGCTCCCATGATCTCCAGCCAGGCGGTCTCCTCGACGCGGCCGTCCGCGCCCACCACGCGCCTCTTCACGTCGACCTCCGCGCTCGGCTCCGTGAAGGGAAAATAGCCGGGGCGAAAGCGGACGCGGGTGCCGGGTCCCCAGAACCGGCGTGCAAACTCCGAGAGGGTAGCCTTGAAGTCCACGAAGGTGATGCCCTCATCCACCGCCAGTCCCTCGATCTGGAAGAAGGCGGGCGCGTGCGTGGCGTCCCAGGTGTCGCGCCGATAGGCCGGACCGGGGGCGAGGATGCGCACGGGCGGGCGGTACTCCTCGAGGATTCGGATCTGGACCGGAGAGGTGTGACTGCGCAGGAGCCCCCCGCCCTTCAGGTAGAGGGTGTCCTGCTCGTCGGCGGCGGGATGGTCGAGGGGCGTGTTGAGCGCGACGAAGTTGTACCACTCGGTCTCCGCCTCGGGCCCCCGGGCGCGCGTGAACCCCAGACGCGCGAAGATGTCGCAGATCTCGTCGACGACCAGGGTGACGGGGTGGCGGGCGCCCCGCCACCGGTCCCGCCCGGGAAGCGTGAGGTCCCGCGCCGGCGTACCCGTGTCGGCGCGCTCCCGCGCGAAGCGGCGTTCCCGCTCTTCCAGCGCGCCGCGCAGCACCTGCTTGACCCGGTTCGCTTCGGCGCCCACGGCCGGGCGTGCTTCCGGGCCGAGGCCGCCGAGCTGACGCAGAATCCGCGATACGCGCCCTTCCCTGCGGCCCAGGAATGCTACCCGGACCTGCTCCAGGGCAGCGGGATCACTCGTGCCGGCGATGGCATTCTGCGCCTCCCGTTCGAGCGCCCGGAGCTCATCGACGAGAGAGCCGGCCTCGGACACGAAGGGTCGGATCAGGCGCGCGAACCGCGCTCAGGCACCGGCCAGTCCCTGCTTGGCGCGGTCCGCGAGGGCTGCGAACGCCTCCGGGTTGCGCACGGCCAGGTCCGCCAGCGACTTGCGGTCGAGTTCGATACCCGCCCGCTGGAGGCCGTTGATGAACCGGGAATAGGACAGATCGTGCTGCCGGGAAGCCGCGTTGATGCGCGTGATCCAGAGCCGCCGGAAGTTCCGCTTCTTCTGCTTGCGGTCCCGGTAGGCGTACTCCCAACCGCGCTCCACGGCGTCCTTCGCCGTGCGGTACAGCTTCTTTCTGGCGCCGAAATAGCCTTTGGCCTGGCGGAGAATCTTCTTCTTGCGACGTTTGCGCGCGGGGGCGCCGGTCGTTCTGGGCATGGGGTTCTCTCTCCCGCGGCCTTATGAGTTGGGAAGCAGGCGGCGGAGCCTGCGCTCGTCCGCGCCGGACACCAGCGTGGCGGAACGCAGGCGGCGCTTCCGCTTCCGCGTCTTCTTGGTGAGGATGTGGCTCTTGTACGCCCTCATCCTGCGGAGCTTGCCGCGGCCGGTGCGACGGACCCGCTTGGCCGCTCCGCGGTTGGTCTTCATCTTCGGCACGATCTAACTCCTGGGAGCCAAAACCATCGTCATCGTGCGCCCTTCCCTGACGGGGCGCGTCTCTATCTTCGAAATCTCTTCCAGATCCGCCGTCACCCGCCTCAGCACCTCCAGCCCGATCTCGGGGTGGGAGAGCTGCCGCCCGCGGAACATCATCGTCAGCTTCACCTTGTTGCCGTCGCCGAGGAAGCGGCGGGCGTGCCGGACCTTGAAGTCGTAGTCGTGATCCTCGATTCCCGGCCTGAACTTCACTTCCTTGATCTGTATGTGATGCTGCTTCTTCTTTGCTTCCTTGGCCTTGCGGGCCGCGTTGTACTTGTACTTCCCGTAGTCCATGAGCCGGCATACGGGCGGACGCGCGGCCGGCGCCACCTCGACCAGATCCAGGCCGGCCCTTCCGGCCCTCTCGCGCGCCTCCTCTATGGAGACGATACCCACCTGGGCGCCCCGTTCGTCGATGAGCCGAACGGGACTGATCCTGATCTGGTCGTTGACTCGGATCCTCTGTTCCTTTATGGCCTGTTCCTCCGTGGTTCAATGAACCCGCCCTGCGGCAGGATCGTGGGACAAAAAAACCCGGGCCACCCCGGGACACGAAACGCCGGGTGGCCGATCGACGCTGCTCGCCGGCCGACCCGTCTCGTAACCCTGCGGCGCACGGCGCCGAAGGTGGAGGGAACGTGCGATCCTCGCTTCCGCGTTGTCAACGGCGAAAGATAGGGATGAGCGGCGCAGGGTCAAGCGCGGCGCTTCAGGTACAGCCGCATTCCCGCCCAGTCGCTGGCAGCGTTGAAGACATCGAAGTAGCGCCGGGCCCTCTCCTGCCCGATTACCGCCGCCTGCCGTTCCCTGGTCTCCGCCTCGTACTCCTCGGCCAGCCGCGCGTCGTCCGTCTCCGGACCGGCCCGCACCCTGTCTTCCAGCGCCGCCAGCGCCGCGCTCAGTTCCTTCCGGCGCGCCTCGAAGTCCTCGTAGATGCCGAAGTGGGCCACCGCGAAGCGGTCGGGATCGTAGACCCGCACCCGGTCGAGCGTCTTCTGCCAGGCCTCCACGTCCACTCCGGGCGCGGGCGTGGGGGGATGCACGGGGGCGCGGCGGTCGAGGATCACGCCCAGCGCGTCGCCGCAGAGCAGTACGCCGTCGCGGTCGTGCAGCCAGGCAACGTGATGGCCGATATGGCCCGGCGTGGCGATGGGGCGCAGGAGCCGCAGCGGAGAGCGGTCGCCCGGCTTCCAGGGGCGGATGTTGGGGGCCGGGACCGGGCGCACGTCGGCCCAGAGGCGGTCGTGGGCCGCGCCGAAGGTGCGCCGTGTGCTCCGCACCAGGCGGTCGGGGTCCGCAACGTGGGGCGCCGCGTCCGCGTGGACATGCACGGTCAGGCCGTCGTTCTCGCTCACCAGGTGCCCCGTGGCGCCGGCGTGATCCAGGTGGATGTGGGTGAGGAGGACGGCGCGCAGGTCGGAGATCGCAAGGCCTCGCTCCCGCAGGCGGGCCCGGAGCACATCCAGGCAGGTCGCGGGGCCCGGATCGACCAGAACGGGCTCGGGGACCTCCAGCAGAACGGACGAGATCGCGCCCTTGAGACCCAGATGTTCGAGGTCGAGGAGTTCGATCAACCGCTTTGCGGGTAGGGACGCTCTTCCGGGCCCACGAAGACCTGGCGCGGACGCGCGATGCGCTGCTCGCGGTCGTTGACCATCTCCTCCCACTGCGTGAGCCAGCCGACGGTGCGGGGAATGGCGAAGAGCAACGGGAACATCTCGGACGGGAACCCCATTGACTGGTAGATGAGGCCCGAGTAGAAGTCGACGTTGGGATACAGGTTGCGCCGGATGAAGTACTCCTCCCCCAGTGCGATCTTCTCGAGTTCCAGGGCGATGTCCAGCAGCGGATTCTGGCCGAGCACCTCGAACACCTCGTGCGCAGTCTCCTTGATGATGCTGGCACGCGGATCGTAGGCCTTGTACACGCGATGCCCGAAGCCCATCAGGCGCCGTTCCCCCCGCTTCACGCTCTCCATGAACTCGGGGATGTTGTCGGTGCTGCCGATTTCCTCCAGCATGCGCAGGACGGCCTCGTTGGCGCCCCCGTGGAGGGGCCCGAACAGCGCCGCCATGGCGCCCGCGTGCGCGGAATAGGGGTCGGACTGGGAGCTGCCGATGACCCGCATCGCGGTCGTGGAGCAGTTCTGCTCGTGGTCGGCGTGGAGGATGAAGAGCACCTCCAGGGCGCGCTCCAGCGCCGGATGAGGCTCGTACTCGCGCACACCCACGCGGAAGAGCATCGACAGGAAGTTCTGCGTGTAGTTGAGGGCGTTGTCGGGATAGGCGAGCGGGAGCCCCTTGTGATGGCGGTAGGTGAAGGCGGCGATCGTCGGCATCTTCGCGATCAGCCGCACGATCTGCTTCCAGCGATTCTCCGGGTCGTGGATGTTCCGGGCTTCCGGATAGAAGGTGGACATCGCCGCCACCGTGCTGATCGCCATGCCCATCGCGTGCGCGTTGTAGCGGAAGGCGTCGATCAGCTTGGTCAGGTTTTCGTGGATGTAGGTGTGAATCCTGACTTCGTCGCGGAAGGTGTCCAGTTGGTCGGACGTCGGCAGCTCACCCTTGAGGATCAGGTAGGCAACCTCCAGGAACGTGGCCTTCCCGGCCAGCTGCTCGATGGGATAGCCGCGGTACTGCAGGATCCCCCTGGAGCCGTCGATGTAGGTGATGGTGCTGCGCGTGTTGGCGGTGTTCGAAAAGCCGGGATCGTACGCCATCATGCCGAAATCCGAGTCCCGGACCTTGATCCGGCGCAGGTCCATGGCCCGGATGACATCGCCTTCGAGGATGTCGACCTCATACCTGGCGCCGGTACGATTGTCGGTTATCGAAAGAGTGCCGTTCTCCGCCCCGCCGTTGTTCATGTCCGCCCTCCGCACGGGCTCATGTCGAGCCGGTGCACGTCGTTTGGGTTGCGCGGGCTCCCGGTCGCCGCAGAGTCCGCTTCCGCTTCGGCTCCCACAGACGGATAGTCTAACCTGAAGCGCAAGCGGCGCGGTAGATGTGAGCCCCGCACCGCGTCCCCCGGGCTTTCCCCCGCCGGCCTCCCGACCCGTCGCGAAGGGCTCCACTCATGACGTCCCATCCAGTCATGGCAACGCCCGGCCTTGAGTGTTTGGATTCATGGAGTGCGAACGGGGAGCGCGGCCCGAACACCGCGCCGGACAATCATCGACAGGGAGGGGCAATGCGCGGTTCACACGGATTTTCTCTCATCGAGCTGCTTCTGGTGACCCTGATTATCGGCATTCTCGCCACCATCGCGATTCCCCGGCTGACGGCGGCGCGCGACCGGGCCTTCGTGGCGACGATGCAGGCGGACCTCAGGAACCTGGCCACCCAGCAGGAGATCCACTACGCCGACGAACTGACATACTCCGACGATCTTGACGACCTCGCGTACTCTTCCTCCGACCGGGTGACCGTCACCATCGCCGAAGCGTCGGGTACCGGCTGGTCGGCGACGGCGACCCACGAGGCCTTCGAAGACGACGACGGGTGCTCGGTCTACTACGGCGATGCGACCGCGACCACGCTGGGGAGTCCGGCCGGACCCGGGGAGATCGCCTGCACCCGGTAGGCGAGCAGGTCCACAGGTGACCTGGGAATGCGGATGCGGAGGCGCCAGGGGCGCCGCTGGCAGTCCGCGGACGAACGGCTAGCGAACGGTGAAGCGAACCGTGTCGATCACCCAGGGCTGCAGCGGCACGTGCAGGCCGTCGGCGACCACCGCAATGATGGTGTAGTCGCCCGGCGCCAGGTCCGTCATCTCGTACTCGGTCTGCGCCAGGCCGAAGTGGACGTAACTGCCCTCCACCGCCGGGATGGGCTGGTCGGCAGGCGTGAGGTCGGCGTTGATCAGCAGATGATGATGCCCGGTGCCGGGGTCCATGATCCCGGCCTCGACGATCTCGAGGTTGTCGACTTCGAACACGACGCGTACGGAGTTGCCTTCGATGGTTGCGCCGTCCGCGGGCTCGGTGATGTGGACCGCCATCGCTCCTTCTTCCATGGCGGCTTCCTCGGCCATCCCGGCGTCGTCCATCGACTCGCCCGCATCTCCGCCGCCACAGCCCACAGCGGCGAGAAGTGCGGCCAACGACCACGGGCTCCATCTGCGAATTCCTGGCATGAGTACCATCCGTGTTGACGGGGAGTGGTTTGCGGTCTCCGGGGGGCACGGTACCCGGCCGCTGTCCGTGCCAGTATTGAACCGCGGGTTGCCCCCCGGCAAGACCGGAAGGCGCGAGGAGTAGCCGACGATCGTGCCGGACCACATCCCGCCGGACATCCGGAAGCAGGCGCAGGATCTGTTAGGAGCACATAATCTGTCCGGTTTCGTAGCACATAACTTGTCCGGTTTCGGACGGCCGAGGGAGGGGCTGGATGAACCGGACGGAGGTGCTGCGCGAGGTGCGGATTCTGAGGTTTGCGGAGCTGTACGGGGCATGGCGGTCGAAGCGGGTGACGCAGGCGGAGGCGGCGGGGGTGCTGGGGATGAGCGAGCGGACGTTCCGGCGCTGGGCAAAGCGCTACGAGGCGGGGGCGTCGCCGGGGCCGTCATCGCAAGTGGCGGCCGCGCAAGCCCATGGAGGGGCTGATGCTGCACCAGGACGCGTCGACGCACAGGTGGTTCGGAGACCGGAAGCGGGACCTGGTGATCACGATGGACGATGCGACGAGCCAGGTGTACTCGGGCTTCTTCGTGGATCAGGAGGGGACGTGGTCGAGCCTTCGGGGCGTGCGGGAGACGATCGCGGCCAAGGGCATCTTCGCGAGTCTGTACACCGACCGGGGCTCGCACTACTGGCACACGCCGAAGGCCGGGGGCAAGGTGGACCGGAATCAGCCGACACAATTCGGGCGGGCGATGGGGGAGCTGGGGATCGAGATGATCCCGTCCTATTCGCCGCAGGCGCGGGGCCGGTGCGAGCGGTGCTTCGGGACGCTTCAGGGACGGCTGCCGCAGGAGCTGGCGCGGGAGGGGATCGGGGAGCTGGCTGCCGCGAACGCGTACCTGCGCGGGAGTACTGGCCTCGCCACAACGGTGCCTTCGGGGTGAGGGCGCAGGAGGCCGGGGTGGCCTTCGTCCCGCTTCTGGAGGTGGATCTGAAGGAGATCCTGTGCCTGAAGGAGACGAGGGTGGTGCGCAACGACAACTGCGTGGCCTACCGGGGGAGGGTGTTGCAGATCCCGCCTCAGCGTCACCGGATCCACTACGTGCGGGCGGAGGTGGAGGTGCGCGAGTACGAAGACGGACGCCTGGCGGTCTTCCACGACCGGCTCAGGCTGGGGCTCTACGGCCCGGATGGGCGGCTCGAGCAGGCATCCGGCCGGGCTCGGGAAGCGGCGTAGCGGGAGCTCCCGCCCCTCGCTCCCCTCGCTCCGCTCGGGTCGCTCCGGGCGGGACGAGCAAAGCGGACACATTACGTGCTACCAAAACCGGACATGTTCATTTGCTTCTGACAAAGCAGGCGCAGGATCTTGCCGGGCGCGTCGAGGTCGACCAATCTGCAATTTCACATTCCGGCGCTTCCAGGCGGCCCGCGCAACCATCGGAGCGGACAAGCGTCCGACCGGAGACGCGACCTCGGCCGCGATGATTGACGGCCACCCCAACAACAGGAGATTACACATGCGCACGCTAATCCCGATCCTCGTCCTGATGCTCGTGCTGCCCGCCCAGGTCGCGGGCGCGCAAAGCGCGCAGATGAACTTCTTCCTCACCAGCGCCGGCTCCGGCGACGGGGCGAACCTCGGCGGCCTCCAGGGAGCTGACCAGATCTGCCAGGATCGCGCCTACGCAGTGGGCGCGGGCGACCTGATCTGGCGTGCCTACCTGAGCACGACCGGCGAGTCCGGGGAGAACGCCCGCGACCGCATCGGCGACGGTCCCTGGTACAACCACGCCGGCACCATGGTGGCCCGGGACGTCGACGACCTCCACTCCGAGAGCAACCTGCTCGGCAAGGAGAACTCGCTTACCGAGCGCGGCGAGCAGGTGAACGGCCGCGGCGACTCGCCCAACATGCACGACATCATCACCGGGTCGACCATGGACGGCATGGCCTCCGACGCGGACGGCGACACCACCTGCGAGAACTGGACCAGCAACAGCGGCGACGGCAGCGCGCTGGTGGGCCACCACGACCGCGTGGGCGGCGGGCAGAACCCCACCTCCTGGAACTCGGCGCACGCGTCGCGCGGCTGCGGCCAGGAGGACCTGCAGGGCACGGGCGGAAACGGATTCTTCTACTGCTTCGGGATCGGCAGCTGACGCTCGAACAGCGCGGCTGACGAGCAGCGGGTCAGCCGCCGTGTGAAGCCTGGGGGAGCGTAGCGGACTCCTCCGCCGCCTCCCCGGCTTCACCCCCCTTCCCCCCTTCCGGGCGCCGGATCCAGCCGATCACCACCCAGGTCGCGCCCATCACCGCCAGGGTGAGCGCCACCAGGGCCAGGGTGCGCGCCAGCAGTCCGAGGTCGAAGACCGGCCAGCGGAACGTGTACTGGGTGAGAACGCCCCACCGCTCGGTCATCCAGTGCCACGCTGTGTGCGCCACCAGCGCCGAAAGCAGGATGTTGCCGATCTTCTCCCTGATCGCGAAGCGGTAGAGGAGCTCGAGCGCCGGAACGATGATCAGCAGCGCCGCGAGCTGACCCAGCTCCACCCCGACATTGAAGGCCAGGAGCGAGGTCACCAGGTGCGACCCCGCGAACTGCATGGTCTCGCGCAGCGCGAAGGAGAAGCCGAAGCCGTGGGCCAGGCCGAAGGCGAAGGTGATGATCCAGCGCGTCTTCACCTTCGTGCCGACGATGTTCTCGAGCGCCATGTAGACGATCGAGGCGGCGATGAGCGTCTCGACCAGCGGCGGAAACCAGAGGGTGTTGGGGGCGAAGTTGAAGGCGGAGGCGGCCAGCGTCACCGAGTGCGCGACCGTGAAGGCGGTGACCAGAATCACCAGCGAGCGGATCTTGCGCAGCGGCGCGACCAGGCAGAGCAGGAAGAGCAGGTGGTCGATGCCGTCCAGGATGTGCTGGAAGCCCAGCACGACGAAGCGCCACGCCGCCTGGTGCCAGCGCGGGTCCAGGCGCACGACCCCGGGATGGCCCGTGTACTGGTAGAGCCGCTCGGCGCCCTCCGCGGGGAGGAAGCGCAGGATCGTGTTCACCCGCAGCGCCAGCCTCTCCAGACCGGGATCCATGGAAAAGTCGGAGTCTGCGGAGGTGATGGGGTACTCGAAAAGGATGTCGAGCAGAGCCTGCTGCCAGACGAGCTGGGTCTCGGGGGCCAGCGGCGGGCCGGTGACGTGCGCCAGCGCCGCCTCGTAGCTGGTGAACGACCGGTCCGAGGGAATCGAGATGAGCGCGGCCACCAGCTCGGGAACGGGAAGCCGCTCCCCGTTCTCGAAGAGCTGCAGGGGATTGCCGATCCAGAGCATCGCCCCCTGGCGGATCTCGTCCTCGGCCTCGGGGATGTCGAGGTAGCCCGGCCCGAAGGTCGGGAAGACGATGTCCTGCATGGTGTTGAGCGGCACCCGCACCAGGAGCCGCAGGCGGTCGCCCTCCGGCTTCACGAACATGCGCACGATGGCGTCGGCGGGGATGTCGTGAGGCACGGGAGCCCCTTCGAGCGGCTCCGAAGGACGCGTGAGGCTCACGACCCCCGCAACGACGAAGGCGAGAGCGACGATTGCGAGGCGGATTCTGCGCATGGCTGCCGGGAAGATGTGTCGCGCCGCAACTCAGGGTTCACGCGCCGCCACGGACGGGGCCGGCGGCGGCCGGAGCCGGAATCGTAACCGGCCGCGCGTTGCCCGAACAGGCCGGGGCATCGGGCTTTCGCGGACATGTGCGCGCGTGGCCTCGAAGCCGTATACTGGTAGTCTGCACGCCGCAGATCCCGCGCAGCGCCGGACATTCAGCCTTGTCGACAAAGGAGATGAAGGGATGAGACGTACACGCGATCTTCTTGCCGGAGCGATTCTCGTCGCCCTCGCGGCGGCCTGCGCCGACGCCGGTATGCAGACGGCCCAGATGACGATGGACATGGACGGAGGCGACGGCATGGCGCCGATGTTCGAGGTCGACCCCTTCTGGCCTCAGCCGCTTCCGAACCACTGGCTGCTGGGCGCCACCATCGGCGTCGCGGTCGATTCGCGCGATCACGTGTATATCGTGCACCGCAACACGCCCGACCAGTTTGCGGCGCGCACCGAGATCGGCCTGGCCCAGGACCCGCCCCTCAGCGAGTGCTGCCAGCCGGCGCCCCCGGTTCTGGAGTTCGACCCGGAGGGCAATCTGGTGAACGCCTGGGGCGGCCCGCAGGAGGGTGCCGACTACGAGTGGCCCACCTCCAACCACGGCATCGTGGTCGACCACATGGACAACGTCTGGATCGGCGGCAACGGCGGCCAGGACAACCACGTGGTGAAGTTCACGCGCGAGGGCGAGTTCCTCATGCAGATCGGCCGCTCGGGCATGCGCGAGAGCAGCATGGACACCGACAACTTCGGCCGGGTTGCCAAGATCGCCTTCGACGCCGCGGCCAACGAGGCCTACATGGCCGACGGCTACCTCAACAAGCGGGTAGTCGTCGTCGACATGGACACCGGCGAATTCAAGCGCTTCTGGGGCGCCTACGGCAACGAGCCGGACGACGCCTACGAGTTCATGCCCTACTCGCCGGACATCCCCCCGGCGCAGCAGTTCCGCGGGCCGGTGCACTGCGCCGATCCTTCGCGCGACGGGCTGGTCTACGTGTGCGACCGCGCCTCCGACCGCATCCAGGTCTTCCGGACCGACGGCACCTATGTGGACGAGGTGTTCATCGCGCCCGAGACGCTGTCGCAGGGCTCCACCTGGGACGTCGCCTTCTCGCCCGACCCCGAGCAGACCTACATGTACGTCGCGGACGGCCAGAACATGAAGGTCTACGTCATCCTGCGCGAAACCATGGAAGTGCTGTACAGCTTCGGCGACGGCGGACGGCAGCCCGGCCTGTTCTTCGCGGTGCACAGCATCGCCACCGACTCGCAGGGCAACATCTTCACCACCGAGACCTACGAGGGGAAACGGGTGCAGAAGTTCGTGTACACGGGCATGGGACAGGTCACGCAGATGAACATGGGTCCGGCCTGGCCCGGCGGCTGATCGTTGGATTTCGCACTGGTTCCGGGCCCCTTCGCTGCTCTCGCGGAGGGGCCCTTTTTCCGGCCCGGGCACGCGCCATGAGACTCCTCCAACATTCCGGGCCTCCGGCGTGTCATTCAGATGGCACGCGGCGGAAGCCGCGGGGTCGGGGCCCGAGTGCCCCGGCCATGGCCTTCGCAATCCTCAAAATCTCCAGGATCTGAATCCATGTCGAAGATTTGCCGGGCAGTTCTCCTGGCGTCGGGTGTCGCGGTGGTGGCGTCTCCCGCGGTCGCGCAGGACCAGCAACTCCAGAATCCCCCTGACGGGGGAGCCGCCATCGTCGTGCTCGAGGCCGAGCCCGTCCTTCCCGAGATGAGCATCAGCCTCGATGGCGTGTTGGACGAAGCCATCTGGGGCCGCGCCGTTCCCATCACCGACTTCACGCAGCAGGAGCCGGTCGAGGGCGGCGTCCCTTCCCAGAGGACTGAAGTGCGGGTTCTCTTCGACGAGGACAACATCTACATCAGCGCGATGCTCTACGACGATCCCGAGGGCATTCTCGCCTACCAGATGCAGCGGGACGCCGGCCTGATGACCGACGACCGCTTCATGTGGATCCTCGACACCTTCAACGACGGGCGCACGGGATACTTCTTCGAGATCAACCCCAACGGCCTCATGGGCGACGGCCTCATCACCGGCAGCGGTGGGGGCGGCGGACGGGGCGGCGGTGGCGGTGGCGGTGGCTGGGGCGGCGGCGGCATGAACAAGGCATGGGACGGCATCTGGGAGGCGCGCACCTCCCGCCGGCCCGACGGCTGGTCCGCCGAGATCCGCATCCCCTTCCGAACCCTCAATTTCGACCAGGACGCCGACCACTGGGGCATCAACTTCCAGCGCACCATCCGGCGCAACAACGAGGAAATCCTGTGGCGTGGATGGCGGCGCACCGAGGGGCTCTTCAGGCCGATCTTCGCCGGGGACGTGGTGGGAATCCGCAAGAACGAGATCCGGACCGGGTACGGCCTGGAGCTGCGCGGTTCCGCGATCGGCAGCTGGCGCAATCAGCCGGGCACCGTGGAGCCGACCACCTTCCCCAGGGACATCAGCCTCGACATCGACTACAACATCACGCCCAGCCTGCGCGCCTCGGCTTCCATAAATACGGACTTCGCCGAGGTCGAGAGCGACGAGCGCCGGGTCAACCTGACCCGCTTTCCCCAGCGTTTCCGCGAACGGCGCGCCTTCTTCCTCGAGGGCTCGGGCGTCTTCAGCTTCGCCCCCCGCAGCAACCCGCAGCCGTTCTTCTCCAGGCGCATCGGCCTGAACCAGGGGCAGGAGATCCCCATCGAATACGGAACCCGCATGACCGGCCAGGCGGGCAGGTACGAAATCGGGTTCTACCAGATCGGCACCGGGAACCACGACTACACCGATTCCGAGGGAATCGCCCAGGACTTCACGCGCGAGCAGTTCTCGATCGCGCGGATCAAGCGGCGCATTTTCGAGCAATCGACGGTCGGAGCCATCTACACGCGGCGCGCGACGGCGGCCGTCAGTCCGTTGGCGGGCGAGACGGTGGTTTCTCCCGCCGACCAGCACACGGCGGGGGTCGACCTGGCTTTCAATACGCGCAACTTCTTGGGCAACAAGAACTTCTCGGTAGAGGCGTTCTACGTCTGGAACTCAAACCCGGACCCGACGGTGACGCGGACCAACACGGATCTCTCCGCGCACGGCTTCCGCCTCACCTACCCCAACGACATCTGGTCGGCGCACATCTCCTACCGGCAGTTTGGCGACGACTACAGCCCCGCCGTCGGCTTCGTTCCCCGCAACGACTTCCGCCGGGTCGAGCCGCGCATCGGCTGGTCGCCACGGCCGTCGTCCATCGACTGGATCCGGAGCCTGAACTTCTCCGTGCAGTTCCGGCATCTGGAGGAGCTGGGCACCCGAATCGTCGAGGAGCGCGAGTGGGATCTGAACCTGCTGGGCGTCCAGTTCGAGAGCGGGGACGGCTTCAACGTCACCGCGAAGCGCATCTACGAATTCCTCGACTTCGGATACGAGATCGTGGACGGGGTCGACATCCTGGAAGGCGAGTATACCAACTGGGAGTATGCGATACGCGGCAACACGGCCGGCCGGCGCCGGGTCTCCGTCTACGGAGGGATCACGACCGGTGGTTTCTGGGATGGGGACCGCACCCGCTACGGCGGACGGATCTCGTTCCGCCCCAACCCGGGCATCAACATCTCGACCAACATCGAGTACAACGACGCGCACCTGCCGACCGGCGACTTCACCACCAGCCTCTATGAACTTGAGACCGAGTGGAATCCGAGCCCCTGGGTGAGCCTGACCAACCAGCTTCAGTACGACAGCCGCAGCGAGATCATCGGCCTGTTCGCGCGCCTGCGCTGGATCATCGAGCCCGGGAACGACGTCTACCTGGTCTACACGCACAACTGGCGCGACTGCTCGATGTACGGCGCGGATGCCGGATGCGGCTCGCTGGACTTCGATCCGCGCGCCGATCCGAGGTTCATGACCCTGTCGAGGGGCGGCGCCCTGAAGCTAAACTACACGTATCGCCTGTAACTCACGGCGTCCCGGGGCTCGGGGCGCCTGCCCGCACTCTGCCTCGGAGGTCCTCGCATGCGGTATCCCGGTCTTGTCCGCCCGGCGGCTGTCCTGTTTTCCCTGACCCTCGCGGTCGCCTGCGCTCCACAGGCCGTAATGGAGCAAGCGATGGAACGCGGCGAGGTCCCGCTCCCGCTGACCGGGCGCTCGGTGGTGAACACCGAGATGGGGATCGTCGCGACCAACAACCCGCTCGCGTCGTCGGTGGGCGTGCAGATCCTCGAGCAGGGCGGGAACGCCATTGACGCCGCCATCGCGGCCAACTCGGCGCTCGCGCTCATGGACCCCACCTCCAACGGCATCGGCGGGGACCTGTTCGCCATCATCTACCTGGCGGAGACCGAGGAGATCTTCGGGCTGAACGCGAGCGGCTGGTCGCCGGCCGCTCTCGACGCGCAGTACCTGAAGGAGCTGGGCCACGAGAGCATGCCGCGCCGCGGGATTCACTCGGTCACGGTGCCCGGGGTGATCGCCGGCTGGGACGCCATGCGCGAGCGCTTCGGCAACCTCGACTTCGGCACCATCCTGGCGCCCGCCATCTGGTACGCCGAGAACGGCTTCCCCATCCACGAGGTGACCGGGCGCATGTGGGCCGGATCGGTGGACATGCACCAGCAGCACCCCAACAGCGCCCACACCTACCTGGTCGACGGTGAGCGGGCGCCCAAGGTCGGCGAAGTGTTCCGGAACCCCGACTTCGCCAACACTCTCAAGCGCATCGTCGCGGACGGACGGGACGGCTACTACAAGGGCCCCACGGCCGAGGCCATCATCGCCATCTCCGACGAGTTCGACGGCACCATGACGCTGGACGACCTGGCGGAGTACGAGCCCGAGTGGACGGAGACCATCTCCACCACCTACCGCGGCTGGACGGTGCACGAGATGCCCCCCAACGGCCAGGGCATCGCCGCGCTCATGATGCTCGACATCATGGAGAACTACCCCCTCGGCGAGTACGGCTTCCACAGCCCCGAGGCGCTTCACGTCATGATCGAGTCCAAGAAGCTGGCCTACGCGGACATGATCACCTACGTCGGCGATCCGCGCTTCAGCAAGGTTCCGGTGGAAGGGATGCTCGACAAGGAGCGGGCGAGGGAGCGTGCGCAACTGATCGACATGAACCGGGCGATGTGCTCGGTCGAGCCCTCACGCTTCGTGGGCCTCGACAACGAGGACGGCGGAGACACGATCTACCTGACCACGATCGACAAGGACGGGAACATCGTCTCCTACATCCAGAGCAACTACTCCGGGTTCGGCTCCGGCCTGGTTCCGCCGGGCACCGGCTTCATGCTCCACAACCGGGGCGCCCTGTTCACGCTGGACGAGAGCCACCCCAACGTCCTCGAAGGCCACAAGCGGCCCCTCAACACCATCATCCCGGGCCTCATGGTGAACAACGACGGCGGCGAGCGGATCGGCTTCGGCATCATGGGCGGCTTCAACCAGCCGCAGGCGCACGCGCAGTTCATCGCCAACATCGTCGATTACGGGATGAACATTCAGCAGGCGCACGAGGCGGGCCGATTCACCAAGGGCAGCTTCGACGGCTGCGACGTGAACATGGAAGTGATGGTGCCCGAGTGGGTGCGTGCGGAGCTGACCGCGCTCGGGCACGAGATCAACGTGCGACCGCCGCGCACCGGCACCTTCGGTTACGGTCAGGCGGTGATGGGCGACGGCACCGGCGTGCACTACGGCGCCTCGGAGCCGCGCCACGACGGCATGGCGATGCCCCAGCCGGCGCCGGTGTTCGCGAACCGGTAGGCAATCGCCGCGCAAACAAAAGGGCCGGCTCCCCGATTCGCCCGGGGAGCCGGCCCTTTTTCTGCCCGCCGTGGTTTCGGGAGGGACTAGCGTTCGCGCTCCAGGCTACGCAAGCGCGACTCGATGTTGTCGAGCGCTCCGTCGATTCTGCCAAGCTCGGTGGCGATCCGGTCCGCCGACCGCGTCAACTCCGCCAGGCTCCTGGCGATCTCGGACAGGAGGCTCAACTGGGCCCGCTCCTGACGTGTAACCACCCGCGTGGCCGCGGCAGCTACCGGCTGCGGCTGCTGCTGTCGGTGCTCTCGAGGAAGCTGATGGCCTCCTGGTAACCCTCGAAGTCGGTGCGGCCGACCCACACGTCGCCGACCAGCGTCTCGTACGCTTCGGTTGCCCGCTCGAAATCACCGGTCTGGATGCTGGCTCGCGCCACGCCCAGTAGCGAACGCGGCCGCTTGGGCATCCGCAGGAGCGAAGTCTCGAACATGCCGGCCGCGGCCTCGTGATCGCCGAAACCGGTCAGGATCTCGCCATACAGCTCATGCACGGGCTTGATCGGGCTGGCCGAGCCGCGCGGAGGAGCCATCGCCTCGACGGTGGCCACCGCCTCGTCCATCAGCTCGCGGGCGGCTTCCTCGTTGCCGCGGTGGGCCTCCAGCAGCGCCGCCACCTGCCTGTACATGATGCCGGCGTAGCCGTCCGAGTCGGCGTCGTCGCCGAGCGCCTCTGCCGCCGCTTCCAGCGCCGTCCCGTCCCCCATGCGCGCCGCACTCAATCCGGTGGCGAGCACCTCGTGGCCGCTCGACTCGTCGGTGATGGGGAGAATCGCCCATTCTTCGGTGTCGACGATGTAGCGGGCCTTGAGGAGCGGCTCGGCGCCGCGCGGGCGGGCCTGCCCGGTCTCCTCCGAAGGGCCTCCCTCGCCGAACTCGAGGAAGGTGCCGGAGGCCATCTTCTCGATGCGCCGGATCCAGAGGCGCGCCTTCTCGTAGTCGCCGAGCTGCAGATCGCCATACTGGCCCCAGTCGAGCGAGTGGGTGGCGTCGCCCATGGGCTCGCCGGGCTCCCACAGGTCGCGGGCGGCGTCGTAGGCGGACTGGTTGTGCCCGGAGACGTAGTCCCACATCCCGTGCTGGATGAAGATGTGGGTCGGCATGTGGCGCGCGTGCGACACGGCGGGCGCGATCTCCGCGAAGCGATGTGCCGCCTCAAGCGCAAGCGGGGCGTGAATCGGGTCGTCGAAGGAGTGAATGGTGTAGTGGACCGCACCAGGGTGGTAGGCGTTGTCCTTGAACAGCTTCAGGGCGATGGTGCCCGCCTTCACATTCAGGCGCCCGCTCAGGTCGCGGGTCGCGGCCACCGCGCTCAGCATGGACAGCGAGTAGAAGGCGGCAACCTCGGGGTCGTCCGGGTATTGCTCGTACAGCCGCTCCATCGCCTCCATGTAGCCGACCCGGCGATCGACGTGCTCCCCTTCGCCCCACAGGATCTCGACGGCGTTGAGGAAGCCCTTCTCCCGATCGGTGGGCGCCTTGGCAAGGCGTTCCGCGCGGGTGGGGGCCAACCGCTGCAGGGCCTCGCGCGGTTCAGTCGGGTCCATCCGTGAAGTCAACGGGTGGTTGTAGGCCAGCGACTCTCCCCAGTATGCCATGGCGAAGTCGGGGTCCAGCTCCTGAGCGGCGTGAAACTGCTCCCTGGCCTGGATCCAGCCGAAGCTGTGCAGGATCGCCACGCCACGCAGGAAGTGGTCCTGCGCCTCGCCGCTCGCCGACGTCGGGAAGTCGATGACCCCCACGTTATCGAACTGCGCGTGTGCCGAACCTGCCGCCACGGCCAGCATACAGACGGTCAACACTACGTTCCGTACCAGCTTCATCGGGTTCCTCCTCCTGTGATGACTCTCCCCGGCCCATGACCGCCCTGCTACCCGGGGGCGTGATTCAGTATAATGCCTTCGACCCGTATTCACACGCAAAAGGAGGCAGCACCGTGTCGGCATCTCTCGCCGGGAGCGTCGCCATCGTTACAGGGGCATCGAGCGGGATCGGCCGGGCCACCGCAGTCGCGCTGGCCGAGACGGGCGCCGCCGTGGTGGTGGCGGCGCGGCGCCGCGGCCGCCTGGACGAGGTGGTGGAGGGGATCCGCCGGGACGGGGGCCGCGCGCTGGCCGTGGCCACGGACGTGGCCGACCGCGAGGCCGTGTTCGCGCTGGTGGAGCGCGCGGCGGCGGAGTTCGGTCCGGCGGACATCCTGGTGAACAACGCCGGCATCATGCCCACCTCGCCGGTCAGCGACATCCACCTGGATGACTGGCTGCGCATGGTGGACGTGAACGTGAAGGGCGTGCTGCACTGCATCGCCGCCGCGCTTCCGGCCATGCTGGAGCGCCGCCGGGGTCACATCGTGAACGTGGGCTCTCTGGCGGGGCGGCGCCCCTTCCCGGGGGGCACCGTGTACGCCGCCACCAAGTTCGCGGTGCGCTGCATTTCAGCCGGGATGCAACTGGAGCTCTCCGCCTCACACGGCATCCGGATCACCGACATCCAGCCCGGAGTGGTCGCCACGGAGCTGGTGGAGCACATCCCCGACGCGGAGACGCGGGAAGGGTTCGTCGAGCGCTGGCGGGACAAGAGGCCCATGGACGCGGAGGACGTGGCCGCGGCCATTCTCTACGCCGTTACCGCTCCGGCGCACGTCAACATCAACGAGATCCTGATGCGCCCGCGCGACCAGCCGACCTGACGGGCCTACAGCAGGAAGATCGCGAACGAGAGCACGAACTGGTTGTCAACATCCTTCACGATCTCGTAGCGGACCTCGACGCTGGTGTTTTCCGAGCCCAGGCCCGCGACGGCGTTGAAGCCGCGCGCGCGGGTCGCGTCCTCAAAGGGGTTCGCCTTGATGCTCTGCAGGTGCCAGCCGCCCCCGACGTAGCGAAAGAAGGGGATGGGCAGCAACGGAAGAGAAACGAGGGCGTTGACGTTCGTCTCCCAGTACCGGCACTGGTTGCAATTGGGAAAGAACCAGTCGGCGGAGGCCGCGAGCCGCACCGGAAACGCCGGAATCCCGAACTCCGCCCGGGGCCCTGCGCCGATGGTACCCCCCAGCACATCGTTGGCGTAGGAGATCTGTCCGCCCAGACGCACCTGGGCAGACGCCGGGGCCGGCGCCGAACCGGCCGCCACGACCCCGGCGAAAGCCAGCGCCGCGGCGGCAGCGGTCCGCCGGGCCCGCCCCGCCATGCCGTGATCCGCGGGCACCGCCGTCATCCTCCACCCGCCGTCATTCCGCCCGGCAGGGTGACCTCGCGCGCCGCCCCGTAGTGGATGCCGTTGAAGAGGAACGGGAACGTCCCGTGCGACTGGGCGCGGAAGGTGATCTTGGGGCCGAACAGGAGCAGCTGTCCCTCGCCCACCCGCGCATCGGCGATCGAGACACCGTCGCGCAGGTGGTGCTGGCCCCATGCCCATCCGCTGCGCAGCGGGGCATCCGTGTCGAACCATCCGACCGGGGTCACCCCCGCCGCCGCGCCCTGCAGGCCGAACACGGGGCTCCGGCTGAAGAGCACGTTGGCCCGCTCGCCGACGCCCGCCGCCAGCGGATGGGCGCCGTCCACGCGCAGGTCGAGCACCGAGCCGGGCACGTAGTACTCCTCTGAAGCGAGCGGCTGGCCGTCGGTCCCCACCAGGTAGTCGCGCACGGGCAGTCCTGCGTGGTAGGCCAGCGCGGTCGAACTGCCGATGGCCACCACCGTCCCCCCGGCGCGGATGAATTCGAGCACGGCGGGCACCGTGGTCGCCGAGGTGAAGGCTCCGATGCGGCCGCGGTATTGGTCCGGCACGGTGGCCGCGAACTCGGGCAGCATGGTCCTGCCGGCATCGCGGCCCGGCAGCGGGACCGCGCCGTCCTCGAGCACCAGCACGTCGAACCTGTCGATCAGGTTGCCCTGGTCGAGGTCGGGCGGGAAGACCACGTCGAAGTCGAACTCGAAGTCCTCGAGGATCATGCGCGTCCACCCCGACGGCATCGACCCGCCGTAAAAGTCGCCAAGGGCGATCCTCGGGGCGGTGAGCTCGAAGGCGCGTCCCGAGGGCGCGGACTCCACGCCGACGAAGTCGATGCCCAGTTCGACCGCCATGTCGGCCACCGAAGACTCGTCCGCTCCCGCCCCCGACAGGAAGAAGGTACCCGCCGGGTGCTGCGAGCCGCCGGCCTGGAAGTCATCCCGCAGCCAGTGCACGCTCCCGCCCGCCGCCAGCACGCGGTTGACCGCGACGAAGGCGTCGTTGGCGTCGTGGCCGACGAGGTAGCCGGCGGCATCGGCCGCTCCCGCGACGGTGCCCGCGGGCGCCTCGGCCAGCCACTCGATGGGCTCGAAGGGGCCGTCGAAGCCGTCCAGGATGCGGTCGAACTCGACGCCCATCTGGTACGCGAGGGTCCACCCGGCGTTGTCGTACGGAGCCGTGGGGGGCGCCCCCGGATAGGGGAAGTCGTTGGGGTGGTTCTGCGGCTCGAACATGTCGAGGACGTGGGGCCGGAACGCCTGGGCGGACAGCACGACGTAGGACTCGGCGGGATAGCTCGTCCCTCCCACCTCGAAGTCCGCGGTCGCCCGATGCACCTCCACCCCGCCCTTCAGCAGCGCGTTCACGAACCTGGTCGCCGTCGGAAAGTCAGGCTGGTCGGAGGGCAGGATGAAGCCGCGCGGATCGCGGTCCGCGGGGTCCCTCAGAATGCGCTCGTAGTCGGCGCGCGAGCCAAGGCCGGCGACCGTCTCGCCGGCCTCGTCGATCTCGAAGGGCAGCACCGTCCAGTGGTCGCGGCTGCCGCGCTCGATGGAGTTGGTCCCCATCCGCCAGATGTTGAAGAGCAGGTGATCCTTGTTGCGCGACGCGAAGTCGAGCACCGCGAGATTGGCGGTCATCGAGTAGTCGACCGACTGGCGGAAGTGCCACAGTCCGGGCTCCACGGGCAGCGGCAGGTCGCCGTGGGGCAGCTGCCGCCGGGGGATGAAGGGAATCGCGATGGGCGTCGGGTTGCCGATGGTCTCGGTCAGCAGCCCGATCTGGTTCTTGAAGTACGGGGTGGTGCGCAGGCCGCCGTTCCACCAGGTGGAATAGCTCGCCCCGCTGCGCATGGTGGTGCCCCCCTTCCCTTCCAGCACGAAGCGCTGGTGCATCGCCGAGCCGACCTGGTCCAGGCCGGTGAGGATGAGCGGATCCAGGTAGTGGTTGGGCGGATCGCGGAAGGGCGGCGCGAACATGACCGTCCCCAGCGGACCGGTCTGGTGGTGGTTGTAGACGATCTGCGGGAACCACTCGCGCGCGATGATGCGGTTGATGTTGGTGCTTTCGGCGAGAGCCGACATGTAGAAGTCGCGGTTGTTGTCGTGGCCCGCGTACTTCTGGTAGAGGACCGGGGCGCCGCCCGTGCTGCGCTCCTCGGGCGTCTCGATGCGCATGTACCAGTTGGCGAGCAGATCGTGGCCATCCGGGTTGGCGTGCGCGACGAGCACGACCACGTCGTCCAGGATGCGCATGGTCTCGTCGTCGGTTCGGCTGACCAGCTGGTAGACGAGCTCCATCAGCTGCTGCGCGCCGAGCACCTCGTTGGCGTGCAGGCCGCCGTCGATCCAGACCACGGCTCTGCCCTCCGCGGCCATCGCCCGGGCCTCGGCCTCCGAGACCCCGTCCGCGCGCGCCATCCGCTCCGCGATCTCCTTGTAGCGGGCCAGATCGGCGTGGTTGGCCGGGGAGGTGATGGTCGCCATCAGCTGCTCGCGGCCTTCCTCGGTCTGGCCGATGGACTCGAGCACCATGCGATCCGACTCCGAAGCCAGCACCTCCCAGTAGTCGCTCAGAGCCGCGTAGTTGGGGAGGACGTAGTCGGCCCCGATCTCGTGCCCGAACTGCTCGACGGGGGAGGTGACCCGGGTCGCCGTGGCCATCTCCTCGCACGCCCACAGGACGGGCACGAGGAGCAGGGAGACGGGCGCCAGGCTCGTCCGGCGCCGGGGGAACGGGGGATTCCGTCTGGTCATGCGCATGGGAACATCCTTTTGTATGGAAGCGCCAGGGCCCAACGCGCCCGGCTCAGGTGTGATTCTTGCGATCAGGGCAGTTCCATCCTCCAGAACGCGATGCCGCCGGCCTGCTGTCCCACCTCCACGTCGCCCACCCGGGAGAAATCGGAGAGGTCGAACACGTCCACCTTGCCCGGCTCCGCGCCCACCCCCTCGGAGCTCACGAAGGCGTAGCGCGAGTCCGGCGACACCTCCACGCCGTGCGTAACCGTGGTGGTGGTGGGCACGCGCGCGAGGCTTTCGCCGGTGCGGAGGTCGAAGAACTCCACCCCCGCCCCCTGCTTGAGCGTGGCCACCAGCAGGCGGCCGTCGGGCGTGATGGCGAGGTTGTAGGGACCGGTGCCGGCCTGCAGCACGCGGGTCAGCTCCCAGCTCTGCCGGTCCAGATGCAGGATGCGGCTGCCCGCGTTGCAGGCGACGTAGAGGCTGAGGCCGTCCGGCGAGGGCTGCACCCAGGTGGGCGAGCACTGAGCGCCCGCCATCGCCCCGGCGCCCATCCCGCTCATGCCTCCCGCCATGGGTCCCGCGCCGCCTTCCGCATCGAGTGGGCCCTCGCGGCCGGGCGCCACCGAAAACCGGCGCGCCACCTCGAAGGTGCGCGTGTCGATCTCGACCACCTGCTCGTCCATCATGCAGTTGGAGTACAGGAACAGCCCGTCCGGCGCCATGCGCGCGCCGTGCGGCATGGTGCAGGTCTCGATCTGCTCGACCTCGACCAGGTCGGGGGTATAGACCACCGAGACGGTGGAGGGCACGTGCTCGCCGTGCAGGTTGAAGTTGACGACGAAGGCGTAGAGCCCGTCCGGGGTGAGGTCGATGGTCGCGGGGAAGTAGCCCAGCAGGATGGGCTCCGCGACGACCGTGTCCGCGCCCGCCTCGAACTTCCACAGCTTCCCGTCCGGAAAGCCGTGCCCGGTGGTCATGTAGAGGTGGCGGCCGTCCGGCGAGATGCGGAGCCCGTGGGGCCCCTCGGTTTCGGTGGGGATCTCGCCTACCATGGTGGTCTGCTCCAGGGTGAGCGCGCCGTCGAAGCGGATGCGGTGGATCAGGTCGGCCGACTCCGCGCCGACGTAGAGCCAGTACACCGCGCCCGGGTCGGCGGGACGGGCCACCGGACCCTCCCCGGCCGCGCCCGCTCCCGACCCGGAGACGCACCCGGCAGAGAGCAGCAGCAGCGCCGCGGCGCCGGCACGTGGTATCGACCTCATCGCTCTCTCCTCAGCTCTCCCAGGTTTCGCCTCAGCAGTGCTTCCGGATCCGGGTCCCGTCCCATGAAGGCGCGGAACATGTCGTCCGGTTCACGGCTGTCCCCCTGTGCCAGGATGGCGTCCATGAAGGCCGCGCCCGTCTCCCGCGAGAGGACTCCGTCGCTGCGGAAGCGCCCGAACGCATCCGCCTCCAGCACCTCGGACCACATGTAGCTGTAGTAGGCCGAGGCGTAGCCACCCGCAAACAGATGGCTGAACGTCGTCAGGATGTGGCTCCTGGCGAAGCTCTCTTCCGGGGCGAACGGCCTCATGACCTCTTCCGCGTACGACATCAACTCCTGCGTGCCATCGTACTCGCGATGAAGCCGCAGGTCGAGGGTCGCGAACCCCAGCTGCCTCATCTGCGCCTGGCCGCCCATGAAGCGGCGCGCCGCCAGCATGCGCCGGTAAAGGTCGTCGGGCAGGGGCTCTCCGGTCTCGTGGTGCCCGGAGAAAATGGACAGCGCCTCGCGCTCCCAGGTCCAGTTCTCCATGATCTGCGAGGGCACCTCCACCCAGTCCCAGGGCACCTGCATCCCCGAGCGCGAAGGCAGCGGCACCCGCGAGGTGCAGTGGTGCAGGAGGTGCCCGAACTCGTGAAAGATGGTCTGGACGCTGCGGTGGGTGAGCAGGGCCGGCTTTCCCGGCACGGGCGGGGCGAAGTTGCCCGCCATCATGCCGGTGTGGGGCACGAAGTCCCCGTCCGGCCGCGGACCCCCGGTGGTCAGGGTCGCCATCCACGCCCCCTGGCGCTTGCCGGTGCGCGGGAACCAGTCGGTGTGGAACGATCCGAGGCGGGTGCCGTCCTCCGCGGTCAGGCGATAGGAGCGCACGTCCTCGTGCCAGACATCCGTGGCCGGCACCTCCTCGACCCGGACTCCGAACACGCGCTCCACGATCTCGAACAGGCCGGCCAGGACCCGGTCGAGGGGGAACCAGGGACGGGTGACCTCGTCGTCGAACCGGAAGCGCTCGCGCCGGAGCGCCTCCGCGACGTATGCCAGGTCCCACGGCTTCAGCGGACCGAACTCCATGCGCGCGGCCTTCTCCCGGACCATCGCCAGATCGCGCTCCCAGTACGGAAGAGTGCGTTCCCGCAGGTCGCTGACGAAGTCGAAGGCGCGGGTCCCGGTGCGCGCCATGGCGTCGTCCAGACGATAGTCGGAGAAGTCCCCGTATCCGAGCAGGCCCGCGAGCTCGCGTCTCAACTCCAGGATGCGGGCGATGACGGGGCGGTTGTCCAGTTCGCCGTCCCGGCAGCGTCCCACGTAGGCCTGGTGGAGCTGTCGGCGCAGCGCGCGGTCATGGGCGTACTTGAGGACCGGCTCGAAGGACGGGAAATCCAGCGTCAGCAGCCAACCTTCCAGGCCCTCCGCCCGGGCCTTGTGGCGGGCCAGCTCCAGGGCCGTGTCCGGAATCCCGTCGAGCCGGGGGCGCTCGTCGTCGGTGATGTGCAGCCGAAAGGCCTCGGTGGCATCGAGGACATTCTCCGAGAAGCGCCGTTCCAGCCGGGACAGCTCGACCCGGATCTCCTCGACGCGGACGCGGGCCTCGTCACCCAGATCGGCCCCGGCGGACCGGAACTGGTGCATCATCCTGTCGAGGTTGCGGCGGCGCAGCGGGTCGAGCGCTTCGGCCTGGGGCGTGCCCGCGAATCCCCGCACCGCCGCCCACAGGCCACGGTGCAGCGGGAGCCGCGACCAGAACGCCGCGATCTCGGGCAGCACCGCGTTGTAGGCGTCCCTCAACTCGGCAGTTTCCGCAACCGCGAGCAGGACCGTAACCGGCGCCAGCTCTTCCTCCACCTGCTGAACGATGTCGTCGAGGCGCTGGATGGTGTTTTCGTAGCCCGCAGGCGCCCCGCTACGCCCGGCAAGGTCGTCGATCTCCGCCCGCGCGCGTTCCAGCACGGCGCGCACGGACGGCCCCAGGCCGGAGGCGGTGATCCCAGCAAAGGCGGGTCGGGAAGCACGGGCAGGGTGTCCCCGGGTCGGCGGGGAGCCGGCGGCTGGCGGCATGGCGGCGCCCGCCATCTCTAGCGGTCACCCGCGGGCTGGTCGCCCGACGGCCCCGCGGACGCCCCGCCGCCGCCCACCCCACCGGCCTCGCTCTCGTCCCACGGAAGGTCGGCCACTTCGATGATCCGTCCCTTCCTTCGCCAGCGCGCCAGGGTATCCTCCTCCGACTCGAGCCCGAGACCCCACATGGCGTCGCGGATGGCGGTGACCCGGTGGCCGCGCGCCTGGAGGCCGTCGATCGCCTGGGTCACACACACGTCGCGCGCGACTCCGGCCACGAAGAACTCCGCCGGAGCGAGCGAGCGAGCCATCGACTCGACGAAGAGGTCGGCCCCCCGATTGCCCTCGAACACGTCGAAGCGGTCCTTGCGGATGAACACCGGCCGGGGACGGCGGCGCCACCGCGCCAGCAGCGCGTGCACCTCGACAGGCGTCGCGTGCACCTGCAGCACGAGGCAATCGGAGGAGGCAAGCGAGGGAATGACCTCCGCGCCGAGGCGCTCATCCGGATCATCCGAGCGGCCCATGCAATGGGGCGGGTAGGTGCCCCTGCCCGGATCCGGGTTCTTCACATCGATCTCGGCGTCGTCGTAGCCGTGCCAGTCGCCGGTATACACCACCAGGGCGGCGTGGGCATGCATCCATGCGACGGCCTCGACCAGCCGGGGCTCGGCCGTCACCGCACCGGGATCGCCGTCGTCAAACAGGTCGCGCACGTAGAGCCGCCCATCCGGCTCCATGAAGTCCCGCTGCACATCCACCACCCATCCGATGCGTGTCATTCGGATCTTCCCAACTGATGAAGTTCTCTCGTCAGCCCGGAGTTCACCGTCCCGCTCCGCGCCTCCCCGTCCCGCGCCCCGCCCATGAGCTACGCCACCCGCTCCAGCGACGGGTTGGGCCGATAGGCCCGTCCCGCCTTGGCGACCGGTTCGTCGCCCACCTTCACGACGTCGGCCGTGAAGTTGACCTGGCCCCGGATCAGGGACGAGCCCACCCCGAAGGCGTCCACCGGCACCCCGTCCGTGCGGAAACGGCGGATCCGGGGGCCGTCGAATCCTCCCGAGACGACGATGCGCACATGGCCGAAGCCGTCGCGGTCGAGGGCCTCCCGGACCTTGTGCACGAGCCGCCGGTTCACGCCCCGAAGCTCCCTCTCGCTCGCGCCGCCCGCCTCCGCTTCGCTCGCGAGCGACCGGTCCACCATGTTCTCCGCGGTGTCCAGGCGCACGGCGTACAGCTTCTCGCCCAGCGCCCGGGCCACCTTGAGCGCCGTTCCCACGCAGTCGTTGTCGAAGTCCACCAGCGAAACGACGCGCACGGAGTCGGGCACCCGGCGGGCGAGCGCCGCGGTGGCGGCGACCGTGTCCCCCGAGTACGCCGCGATCAGCGAGTGCGGCAGCGTGCCCTCCCCCCTGCCGCCCCACCAGGCCCCCTGCGCGTCGGTGGAGACGCCCGCCGCCCCGGCCACGTGCGCCGCCCAGCCGTCCGCCATCTGCACCGCCCAGTGGTCGTGGCGCGCGGCGAAGTACAGCACCGGCGCCGGCCAGGCCGCCTCGACCGCCCGGCGGGTTCCGGTGGCGACCCGGGTGCCCCGGGCCAGCGCGCCCAGGTAGAGGGTCTCCAGGTGCGCGAAGGCGGGGTAGGGCCCCCGGATGAGCATGACCGTCTCGCCGGGCGCCGCCCGGTCACCGTCGCGCAGCGACCGGACCTCCAGGTCTTCCCACCGGTACCCGTCGGCCAGGCACAGCCTGAGAATCGCCACCGCCTCGTCGGTACCCGCCAGCAGAACATCCTTCTTCTGAAAAACCTGCATGGTCACCGAGGGCGCCCGCGCCTCGGCCTCGAGCACCCGGCGGGCCCAGTTGAAGTACTGGTCGGTGTAGTGGCCGGCCCGCATCGCGGCCGCAGGCAGGCCGAAGACATCGGGAGCCAGCCGTTCCGCCCTGCGGCGCGGCGCAGGGGGGGCTGGGGAATCGGCGCGGACCGGCCCTTTACGGCTCATTCCTGAATTTCGGTCCGGCGGACGTCAAAGGGAAGGTGGTGCGCGCGACCGGCGGGGGGTTTGCACCTGCCCTCGCAAAATGCGATCATCGGTACGATGACGATCCTCATCGTGACCCTGATCGGCACGCTCGCCGTCTCGGGGCTCTGTTCGATTCTGGAGGCGGTTCTCCTCTCCATCGACACGAGCTTCGTCGAGATGCGGCGCGCGGAGGGACGACGCTCCGGTCGCCTGCTGCATGAGCTGAAGAGCCACATCGACGAGCCGATCGCGGCCATCCTCACGCTCAACACCGTGGCCCACACCGCGGGCGCCGCGTTCGCGGGGTCGCTGGCCTACGAACTCTTCGGCAGCGCCTGGGTGGCCGGCTTCTCGGCCGTCTTCACCTTCGCCATCCTGGTCTTCTCCGAGATCATCCCCAAGACCGCCGGAGCCCGCTTCTGCAAGCAGCTCGCCCCGCCGTCCGCCTATGTCCTCAAGGCGCTGACGTTCACCATGACGCCTCTGCTCGTGCCCCTGTCGTGGGTGCAGAGGCTGGTGCAGGGATCGGGGAACAGCCCGGACATCAGCCGCGAGGAGATCGAAGTGATGGCGCGGATGGCGTGGACCACCGGAACCCTGGCGGAGGACGAATGGCAGGTGGTGTCCAACGTCATGCGCCTGGACGAGGTCCCGGTGGGAGAGGTCATGACGCCGCGCACCGACATCGTGGCGATCGATGCGGGCGCCACCGTGGAAGAGGCCAAGCAGGTCATGCTCGACCACGGGCACCTTCGGCTGCCGGTGCACACCGGAACGCTCGACAGCATCGTGGGCGTGCTGGTGGCGCGCGACCTGTGGCGAGCCGATCAGGACGGCGTGACCGAGATCCGCGATCTGCCCCGCGCGCCGATCTTCGCCCCCGTCTCCAGGCCCGTGCAGGAACTCATTCCGGAACTCCAGGACAAGGGCGCCAAGATGGCGATCGTGCTCGATGAATTCGGCGGCACGGCGGGGCTGGCGACCTTCGAGGACCTCATCGAGGAGATCGTGGGGGAGATCCGGGACGAGCACGAGGCGCACGAGCCCGCCGAATTCCAGCGCCTGGCCGACGGGAGCGTCCGGGTCTGGGGAGGCGTCTCGGTGCGGGAGGCCAACCAGCGGCTGGAGATGGATCTGGCCTCCGACGCGGCCGACACCATCGGGGGCTACGTCTTCGGCAGCCTGCACCGCGTTCCCCGGCCGGGCGACGAGGTCCCGGTGGATGGAGGCCGGCTGCGGGTCGCTCGCATGCGGGGCAGGAGGGTCGAGTTTGTCGTGTTTCTGCCGGAGAATGTCGCGGTCCGGAAGGACACGCCATGATGACGGGGATTGTGAGCCTGCCGGGAGGTTGACAGGCTTCAGAACCGCTGATAACGTCCCTCGTGCTGAACATGGTTGACCCGCTCAGGATCGCCCCATGAGGGCCGTCGTCCCCGGGCGGAGGTGTCTCCGGCCAGGGCCCGGACGAAGTGTCTCCGGGAACCTGGCCGCTTCTCTTTTCAGGGGTCCGCGGCACCCGCGGGTCTCCCCCTCGTCTGCGTTCCCGCAGACCTCCCGTCGGCCCAACCGGAATCCCGGGACGCGCGGTCCGCGTCCCGGACCCTTTTCCCAACTTAGCGGAGCGTGACCATGGACCGGAACGAGTACCTGTACGCAGCGGAAGAATGTCGGGACGAGATGGAGGAGTACATCGATGAGATGGGCAGCCGCAACGGGCTGTCCCTCACGAGCGTCGACGACGTCATGAACTACGTGAAGGAGCATGACGTCAGCTCGATTCGTCTCTGGTTCTCCGACATCCTGGGCAACCTCAAGTCCTTCTCGATCACCCCCAAGGAGCTGCCTGGCGCCTTCGAGGAGGGGATGGGCTTCGACGGCTCCTCCATCCAGGGCTACAAGCGCATCCAGGAAAGCGACATGGTCGCGTTCCCGGTGCCGGACACGGCCCAGGTGCTGCCCTTCCGCTCCGGCGGGGGACGGTCGATGCGCATGATGGCCCAGATCCGCAACCCCGACGGGTCGGCGTACGACGGCGATCCCCGCAACATCCTCATTCGCACCCTGGGCCGTCTCGAGGATCACGGGTGCACGAACATGTACGTCGGACCGGAAGCCGAGTTCTTCTACTTCAAGAACGAGCGGGGAGTCGAGCTCCTCGACGACGCCGGATACTTCGACATCAACCCGGTCGACATCGGGGACGACATCCGCGAAGTCACCGTGTGCGCGCTCGAGGCGATGGGCATCCCGATCGAGTACCACCACCATGAGGTCGGCCCCTCGCAGCACGAAATCGACATCCGCTACCAGGATGCCCTGCGGATGGCCGACGGCCTGCAGACCTACAAGTACCTGGTCAAGGAGATCGCGCGCCGCTGCGGCGCCTTCGCGACGTTCATGCCCAAGCCGCTCGCGGGCGAGAACGGAAGCGGGATGCACACGCACCTGTCGCTCTTCAGAGGCGGCGAGAACGCCTTCTACGACGGCACCGACGAGCACCATCTGAGCGCGATGGCCAAGCAGTTCATCGCGGGTGTGCTGAAGCATTCGCGCGAGATGGCGCTGGTCACCAACCCGACCCACAACTCCTACCGGCGGCTGGTGCCCGGCTACGAGGCGCCCGTCTACATCGCGTGGGCCGAGCGCAACCGGTCGGCCGCGATCCGCATCCCGATGTACAAGCCCGGCAAGGAGGTCGCCACCCGCATCGAGCTGCGCTTCCCGGACCCCACCTGCAACCCCTACCTGACCTTCGCGGTCATGCTCGCCGCCGGCCTCGAGGGTGTGGAGAACGAACTGGCCTGCCCGGATCCGGTGACCGTGGACATCTACCACCTCACCGCCAAGTGGCGGGAGCAGATGGGCATCGACGCCCTGCCCCACGACCTCTTCGAAGCCGCCCGCATCGGCCAGTTCAGCGACTTCCTGAAGAACGCCCTGGGCGAGGACGTGCACCGCAAGCTGATCGAGACCAAGCTGGAGGAGGCGGACGTCTTCCGCCTGCACGTCTCCCAGCTCGACCTCAAGAAGCACCTGGTGCTGTAGGGCGCGGCGCGGCCGGGATCGTCCGGCCCGGACATCCGGCCCCCGGTGGTTGCAGGGCTTGCGCCCTCAGCCGCCGGGGGTCGTTTCCGTGGTGGCGGAGGCGTCGTCCGACCGGGCCGGAAGGCCTGGCTCCGGCTCGCCGGAGCCGGGCTCCTCGGCCGCCGCGCGCTCGCGGGCGAGGGTGCGCTCCTCGCGCCAGAAGGAGATGCCGAGCAGGACCGCGCCGCAGGTGATCGCCGAATCGGCCACGTTGAAGATCGGCCAGTCCATGAAGCCCAGGTCGATGGGGCCGATGAAGTCCACCACGCCCCGGTCCCAGCGCACCCGGTCCACCAGGTTGCCGAGCGCGCCGGAGAGGATGAGCGCGATCGAGACCACCTTCACCCGGTCCCCGCTCTCGCTCTGGACGAAGAGCACGGCCAGCAGCCCCATGGCCAGGATCGTCACCGGAATGAAGAACCAGCGGGGATCGTTGCCGATGGAGATGCCGAAGGCCGCCCCCCGGTTGAAGGCGAGGGTCAGCGGCACGAGGCCGTCGAGGATCTCCATCCGGCGTCCGCCGCCGAGCGCGTTCAGCGCCCAGCGCTTGGTGATGACGTCGAGCAGGAGAACCGCCGGAAGGATGGCGGCGAGAATGCGGAGTTTGCTGTTCACGTTCCTGGGAGGGTGGGATGGAGGCGGCGGGAGTCGAACCCGCGTCCGCGAGTGGGTCCGGCGAAGCTTCTACGTGCGTAGATCGCTGTTGCGCTTCATCGGGTGAGCGGCCAGCGACCCGCCAGCGCCCCGACTAGCCGTCGAATGTCTCGCCCGCAGTGCGACGGCATCGCCGCGGGCCAGCCCAACTTGTCGACGCCTGCAAGGCCTGCCTTGGGCGGGCGGGCCAGGAGACGGGCTGTGAGAAAGCTCAGGCAGCCATCGCCATGTGATTGTTGGCAATTGTGTTGATTCCGGGTTTTTTTCGAGGCGTCCCGGACCTCGGCACGCTACCCCGCGTTCACCAAACACGTCGAAGCCGTTACGCCCCCGTGCGGTCTGGTGCAGACGGCTCTGAGTCCGTTGCACGTTCTCCTTTGCTGTGGTTGTCGCCCGTCGCTCGCGTCCGCCGCGCTCAGGCGGCGCTCGCCAGCTCGCGTTCAAGATAGCACTTCAGCACTTCCCGTGTTTCCTCCAGGGTGGTCAGGCTGAAGAGCCGGGTCCGGAGCCGGCGCCCGTTGGGCAGCCCCCTGGTGTACCAGCCCATGTGCTTGCGGAACTCGATGACCGCCTTTCGGTGATCCCGCTCGAAGTCCACCGCGTTCTGCGCGTGCTCGAGGCAGATGGCCAGGCGCTCGGCCGGATCCGGCAGCGGAGGAAGGCGCCGGCCATCGAGGGCGGCGCGGGCCCCCGCGAACACCCATGGGCTGCCGTGGGAGGCACGCGCGATCATCACCCCGGCGCACCCGGTCTCCTCCTGCATGCGGCGCGCGTCCTCGCCGGTCTTGATGTCGCCGTTGCCCACGACGGGGATGTCGAGCGCATCCACCAGGGCCGCGATCTCGTGCCAGCGCGCGTGCCCCGAATACATGTCCGCCCTGGTGCGCGGATGCAGCGTGACCACGGCGGCGCCCGCGTCCTGGCAGCGCAGACCGATGGTGACCGGGTCGCGGGTCTTCTCGTCGAAGCCGCTCCGGATCTTGGCCGTCACCGGCAGCGGCGTCGCGCGCGCCACCGCACGCACGATGCGCTCGACCAGCCCCAGGTCGCGCAGGCAGCCCGAGCCGCCGTTGCGCTTCACGACCTTCTTGACCGGACAGCCGAAATTGATGTCGACGAAATCGGGCCGATACACGTCCGAGACCAGCGCCGCAGCCTCCGCCATGCTCTCGGGACGGGCGCCGAAGATCTGCACCCCGATGGGCCGCTCCTCCTCCTCGAAGCGCAGGTAGGCGCGCGTCCGCTCGCTCCCGTGGCAGATGCCCTCGGCGCTCACGAACTCCGTCACCACCACATCCGCGCCGAAGCGCCGGCACAGTCGCCGGAAGGGCGACTCGCTCACCCCCGCCTGGGGAGCGAGGAAGAGGGGCACGTAGCCGCGGGGGGCGTCGGGAAGGTAGGGGAATCTCATGGATGCAAGATATCACAGTTCGAGGTGGCCGTGCGCAAAGCGGGCTCGGTGCGAACCTGCCGAAGATGGTCCCGCGGGCAGCTTGCGGAACGGGAAACCGACACAGATAATGACGCATTCGATCATGGATCCGTCGCGAAACGATGGGTGTCGGCATATCTGTCGAAATGCGACGATTTCGTACATGGAAGCGACAAAAACGGTACACTCGACAGAAAGGGCCCGAGGAACGGGGCAGAATCCGCCCGGCGCCGGCCGCGAGGCGTACCGAGGGCGATTGGCCGACCGCGACAACCATATCACCACCGGAGAAACCATGCTCTCTCGTCCACGCAGCACGACCACCCGCGCCCCCGGAACCCGGATCGGTCGCATCGGGGCGCTCGCCGGCCTGTTCGCCGCCGTCCTCCTGCTCGCTCCCGCCCCCGCCCTGGCCCAGGAATCCGGATCGGAGATGACCTACGTCCTCAACACCTTTTCGTTCCTGATCTGGGGCGCGCTGGTGATGTGGATGTGCGCCGGCTTCACCATGCTCGAATCCGGGACGGTGCGTTCCAAGAACGCATCGATGATCTGCCTCAAGAACATCGGCATCTACGCGATCGCCGGGCTCACCTACTACTTCGTCGGCTACGGCCTCATGTACGTCGACGTGAGCGGCTTCGTCGGGTCGATCAACCTCTTCTACGGCCCGTCGGCCGAGGAGGCCGCGCTGCTGGGAGGGGATGAGGGCGCGCTGGCCGCCGTGGTCGAGAACGGCTACGCGGTCACCTCCGACTGGTTCTTCCAGATGGTCTTCGTGGCCACCACGGCCTCGATCGTGTCCGGGGCGCTGGCGGAGCGGGTCAACATGTGGGCCTTCTTCGCGTTCACCGCGATCCTGACGGCCTTCATCTACCCGATCATCGGCTCCTGGCACTGGGGCGGCGGCTGGCTGGCCGAGATGGGCTTCCAGGACTTCGCCGGGTCCACCATGGTGCACTCCACCGGGGGATGGGCCGCGCTGGCCGGCGCCCTGGTGGTGGGGCCGCGCTGGGGCAGGTTCCGCAAGGACGGCACGGTCAAGGTCATGTCGCCGTCCAACATTCCGGCCGTCACGCTGGGCGTGTTCATCCTCTGGCTGGGCTGGTTCGGGTTCAACGGCGGCTCCCAGCTCGCCCTCGACGGCGCGGTCAACGCGCTCGCCATGAGCAACATCCTCGTGAACACCAACCTGGCGGCCGCCGCGGGCGTGATTACGGCACTCGCGGTCTCCCGGCCCATTCTCGGGCGCATCGATCTCTTCGCGGGCCTGAACGGCGCGCTCGCCGGCCTGGTGGCCATCACCGCCGGTCCCGACATCCTCGACGCCCGCTGGGCGGTGGCGATCGGCGCGGTCGGCGCGGTCATCTGCACCCTGGGGCTCAAGTTCCTGGAGCAGCGCCGGATCGACGACGTGGTCGGCGCCGTCCCCGCGCACCTCTTCGCGGGCATCTGGGGCACGCTCGCCACCTCGATCGCCGCGGGCGCCAACTTCGGCGTCCAGCTGGTCGGCGTCCTGAGCGTGGGCGTGTTCGTCTTCGCGGTCTCCTTCGTGGTCTGGACGATCCTGGAGAAGACCATGGGCGTCCGGGTTTCCCGCACGGTTGAGGAGCTGGGACAGGATGCCGCCGAGCTGGGGCTGGAAGCCTATCCCGAGTTCGTGCTCATGGTGGATCCCGACGAGGGTCAGGACTACCGCGATCCCTAGCAGCCCCGGACCGCCAACAGGAGCGCCAAGGCCGTGACTGCGTCTTCGCACGCATCCTTCGACCGCGCCTACCCCGACCTGTCCCGGCCCGCCGCGGCCGGGTCGGGGGGGTTCGCGCGCTACGAGGTCGACGCACGCTTCCATGACGAGATGTTCCGCCCGGACGGAAGCCTTCGCGGCGCATCCCGGCGGCTGGGCTCGGCGCTTTCGCAGGCGTCGCCGGAGGAGCTGGCGCAGCTTCAGGAAGGCGTTGCGCGCCGCTTCATCCAGGAAGGGATCACCTTTACGGTCATCGGGGCGGACAGGGCCTCCGAGCAGATCATCCCCATCGACTGCGTTCCCCGTCTGCTGACGGCCGACGAATGGGACCACATCGACCGGGGCCTCAGGCAGCGGCTGACCGCGCTCAACCTCTTCCTCAGGGACATCTACCACGACGGCAGGTCGCTGCGCGACGGGATCGTGCCCCCCGACCTGGTGCTGGGGTGTCCCCAGTACCGCGTCGAGATGAGGGGCCTGCAGGTTCCCAACGACATCTACGTCTCCGTCTGCGGCACGGACGTGGTGCGGACCCATGCGGGCTTCGCGGTGCTCGAGGACAATCTGCGGGTCCCCTCCGGCGTCTCGTACATGCTGGCCTGCCGGGTCGCCATGAAACAGGCGTTTCCCCGGCTGTACCGGGCGCACAACGTGCGCGAAATCGCCCGCTATCCCGAGCAGCTCTACGCCACCCTGGCATCGCTGGGATCCTGGGCGGGTTCGCCCCGGGTGGCGGTGCTCACCCCGGGCCGCTACAACTCCGCCTACTACGAACACGCCTTCCTGGCCGGCGAGATGGGCGCCGACCTGGTGGAGGGGCGGGACCTGGTGGTGCACGACGCCATCGTGTACGCCCGCACGGTCACGGGGCTCAGGCGCATCGACGTCATCTACCGGAGGGTCGACGACGACTTCCTGGACCCGGTCACCTTCCGCTCCAACTCGCTGCTGGGGGTTCCCGGCCTCTTCCACGCGTACCGGGCGGGCAACGTGGTGATCGCCAACGCTCCCGGCACCGGCGTCGCCGACGACAAGGCGGTCTACGCCTACGTGCCGGACCTCATCCGCTATTTCCTCGACGAGGAGCCCATCCTGGCCAACGTCGAAACCCACCTGTGCCGCACCCGCGAGGGGCTGGCATACACCCTGGACAACCTCCACAGGCTGGTGGTCAAGGAGGTGGGCGGATCGGGCGGATACGGAATGCTCGTCGGTCCGCATTCCACGGCCGGCGAACGGGAGAGGTACGCGGCGCGCCTGCGCAGCCACCCGGACAACTTCATCTCCCAGCCGGTGCTCGACCTGTCGCGGGCGACGTGTTTCGTGGAGGGCAATCTGGAACCGCGCCACGTGGACGTCCGCCCGTTCGTGCTGCGGGGCCGCTCCGACACCTGGATCGCTCCCGGCGGCCTCTGCCGGGTGGCGCTGCGGAGGGGCGGGCTGGTGGTGAACTCCAGCCAGGGCGGGGGCTGCAAGGACCTCTGGGTTCTGCGCGACGGCCAGGTGCCCGACTGATGCTCGCCCGGGCCGCAGCCGACTTCTACTGGATGGGGCGCTACTTCGAGCGCGCGGAGCACACCGCCCGGCTGCTCGAGTATCAGCTCACGCGCCTCGTCGACACGCCCGCCGGCGAGCTGGCGCTGGGCTGGAGGGTCATCTACCGCGCACTGGGACAATCGGCGCCGATCACCCCCACCGTCACCGACGAAGCCGAATCGTTCCTGCTCGCCGACGCCTACACGCTCGCTGCGAGCCTGGTCGAGGAAACCACCAACCCCGACTCCATGATCCGCTGCTGGACCATGGCGCGGGACAACGCCAAGCAGCTCAGGCCGTGGCTCCCGGTCGGGGTCTGGACGTGCCTCAACCAGGGCTTCTTCTGGCTTCGGGACTGCGACTTCCCCGCCGCCTGGGCGACCGGACCGGCGGCGCTGGCGGGCGAAGCGATCGACCGGCTGCGGCTGCTGGCGGGGGTGGCGGACGCGCGCATGCCCCGCGACGACGCCTGGCGCTTCCTGGAGCTCGGGCGATTCGTCGAACGCCTTCAGCACCAGGTGGCTCTGCTCGACGCCTGGGACCGGATCGGCCAGGGCTCCGGGGACGCGCCCTCGCTGTCCTGGGCGGGGCTCCTGCGGGTCTGCGCGGCCCATGAGTTCTACTGCCGCACCCACTCCATGGTGATCCGCCGGGGGCCGGCGCTGGCATTCCTGGCCCGCAACCCGGAGTTGCCCCGGTCGCTTTGCTTCGCGGTGCATCGCATCGAGAAGCTCCTTGCGGGCATCGACCCGAGAGGCGCGCGCTATCCCCTGGCGGCTCCCCACCGCATGGTCCTGCGCCTGTCGGCAACGGTGGAGACGGACCCGGCGAACGAGAGCGATCGCGGAGGGGATGGCGGGTCCTTCGAGGCTCTGCTGAAGGACAGCCGGGCGTTGCACGGCATCACCGTGTCGACGTATTTCGACTACCCCGTGGAAGCCGGGCTGCCGTCGTGAGCGCGCGCTATTCCATCCGGCACGAGCTGGAGTTCCGCTACGACGCGCCGGTGCGCGGATCGGTCATGACCCTCTTCCTGTCTCCGGTTCGGGATCGCCGCCAGCAGCTTCGCAGCTTCTCGATCGAGACGGATCCCGGGGGAGCGGTGTTCGAGTTCCGGGGACCCTTCGGGAATCGCGGCCACTTCTTCGACCGGCCGGGCACCCACCGGGCACTCCGGATCGTCGCCCGCTCCCGCGTGGAGGTCTCGCCCCCCGGAGAGATTGCCGGCGGCACCGGATCCTGTTCCTGGGAGACGCTCGCTTCCGCCATCCGGACGCCTCAGCTCTGGCTCATGCTGCAGCCGAGCCGCTTCGCGCAGCCGTCATCCGCCGCCCTGGGACAGTTCGTCGCGGCGCGCGGCATCGAGAAGAGAGACGATGTCCTGGAGAGCATTCGAGCCCTGCTCCGAGGCGTCTACGAGGCTTTCGAGTTCTCACCCGGCATCACCGCGGCCGACTCGCCCATCGAGCATATCCTGGAGACGGGCCGGGGCGTGTGCCAGGACTACGCTCACGTCATGATCTCCGTCCTGCGCGGCTGGGGCGTCCCCTCCCGCTACGTCTCCGGCTACCTCGGACCCGACGGCAGCCTGTCTTCAACCAATGAGAGCCATGCCTGGGTGGAATGCTGGTTGCCCGGGTTCGGATGGCGTGGTTTCGATCCCGCCAACAACTGCGCCTGCGATGAGCGCCATGTGCGCGCCGCGGTCGGCAGGGACTACGCCGACGTTCCCCCGGTGCGGGGGGTTTTCCGCGGAGCCGCCAACTCGGCCCTCGGGACGCGCGTGAAGGTGGTCCGGGACGGGCAGGGCGAGATCGAGCAGTGAGGAAACCGGCCAGCGACTCAACCTCATGGAGGGACGAAATGTCTCCGACCCGCAGTGCACGCATACCCTTGTTCGCGCTCGTCCTCGCACTGACGCTCTCCATTGCGGGCCCGGTGCGGGGCCAGTCCGCCTCCATCGGCGCCGACGTGGTCAGCCGCTACGTCTGGCGCGGCACCGACTTCGGGGAATCGATGTCCGTTCAGCCCGCGCTGACGCTCGGTTTCGGAGATCTGGAGGTGGGCGCCTGGGGCTCCTACTCCATCTCCGCCTCCGGAGCGGGCGCCAACGAGAACGACATCTGGGCCACGTATACCGTCACGGCCTCGAACGGCTCCTCGTTCTCCTTCGGGTTCACGGACTACTACTTCCCGGGCCCCGGGGCCGACGGCTTCTTCGTCACCGACGCGCACATACTCGAGTTGTCGGCTTCCTTCACCGGGCCGGAGAGCTTCCCGATCTCGCTCTACGCCGGAAGGATGTCGCGGAACGACCCCGACAACTCCCTGTACCTGGAGGCCAGCGTTCCCGTGTCGACCTTCGAGGATGTCGACATGAGCCTGACGGCCGGGATGGTGGCCGGCGAGAGCGATTTCTACGGGACGGAAGGGACCGCGTTCGTCAATCTGGGCATATCCGCCAGCAAGGATCTGGTCATCACCGACGACTTTGCGGTGCCGGTGACCGTCTCGTACATCGTCAACGCGAACCGCCTCGCCGAAGACGACCACATGGATCACGATCACGACCACGGGCCGGATCCCGACCGCGCGTTTCTGGTCTTCGGATTCAGTCTGTCGCCATAGGCGGTCGGCGCCCCGTCCCTCCAGCAGAGCGCAGGGGGCCGGAGACACCGGGACTCAGGTGGCCAGCGGACAGCGTGTAGCGGGCATCGTGCTCGCAGCCGGTTCCTCGACCCGGATGGGTCGGAACAAGCTTCTTCTGGAGGTGGCGGGCGAGACCCTCCTCCGCCGCGCAGTGCGGATCTCGAGGGAGGCCGGCCTGGACCCGGTGGTGGTGGTCACGGGGCATGCGCGCGAGCGGATCGAGCGCGAGATCGCGGACCTCGACTGCACGCCCGTGTTCAACGCCGACCACGGCGCGGGCATCCAGACCTCGGCGGCTTCGGGTATCGCCGGGGTCGCGGGCGCGTGCGACGCCGCCGTGATCATGCTCGCCGACATGCCGTTCGTGACCGCGCGCATGCTGCGCACGCTGGTGGAGCGCTACGCCGCGGAGGCTCCGCCGCTGGTGGTGTCCCGGTACGGCGATGTGAACGCGCCGCCCATGCTCTACGACCGGGTGCTCTTCCCCGAGGTGACCCGCATGCGCGCGGGGTGCGGGCGGGAGGTCGTGCGCCGCCACCACGACCGGGCGGTGCAGGTCGACTGGCCGGCGGCCCGGTTGCGCGACCTCGACCGCCCGGAGGACTACGAGGCCGTGGTCGAGGAGCTCGCGCGCGCCGGGGCGGAGGCGGCGGCGGACGCGCCCGCGGCGCATGCGGCGGCCGGGGCGGAGGAGGAGGCGGATGCGGACGGCGCCTCCGGTGAGCGGAAGTGACCGGCGAGCTGCTGCGCCTGGCGGCGCGGATGGAGCGCGAGCGGCGGCCGTTCGCGCTGGCGACGGTGGTGCGGAGCGAGCGCCCCACCTCCGGCAAGCCCGGCAACGGGGCGCTGATCGACCCGGACGGAACCATGCACGGGTGGATCGGCGGGAGCTGCACCCGCTCGGAGGTGATCCGGCATGCGCTGGAGGCGCTCCGCCTGGGCGAACCCCGGCTGCTGGCCTTCGGGGCCGGCGAGGAGCGCCCCGACGATCTGGTGAAGGTATCCATGTCCTGCGCGAGCGGAGGAAAAGTGGAAGTGCACATCAACCCCGTGTTGCCGGCGCCCGTCCTGCTGGTCGCGGGTGACTCCCCCGTGGCGCTCGCCCTGCTCCGGCTGGGGAGCGCGATGGGATACCGCACGGTGGCGGCCGCGTCCGCCGGGGAGGCCGCCGGCGACGAACTGGCCGGCATCGCCGACGAGCGCGCGGAGGACCTCGCCGGCTGGGTGGGGATGCTCTCGTCCCGTCCTCCCGGAACGCGGTTCTTCGCGGTCGTGGCCACCATGGGGCGGGAGGATGAGCGGACGCTGGCGTCGCTCGCGGCCGCCGCGCCCGACTACCTGGGCGTGGTGGCGTCCCCGAGGCGGATGCGGAGCGTGCGCGCGGTGCTGTCGGGTCTCGGGCTCGGCGACGACACGATCGGCCGCATCCGCGGGCCCGCCGGGCTCGACCTGGGCGCCGAGCAACCGGAAGAGATCGCCGTGAGCATCCTGGCCGAGATCGTGGGAGAGGCGCGGCGGGGTGGCGGAGGTGGGGCGGGCGGCGCGGGTGACGGGGCCTCGACGGTCGGTGCGGGCACCGCGGCTGACGGATCCGGCGCGGCCGGCGCGGGCACCGCGGGCGCGGTCGGCGCGGGTGACGGATCCGCCACGGCCGGTGCGGCCCCGCCGGGCGGTGGCGGCGCGACCGACGCGGGTGGCGACGCGGGCGCGGCCGACGCAACCTCCGCGGCCGCCTGGGCTACCGACCCCGTGTGTGGGATGACGGTGCCGGTGGCGGGGTCCACCACGGCGGTCCACAACGGCCGCACCCTCTACTTCTGCTGCGAGGGCTGCCGCGGCCTCTTCGAGTCGACCCCGGAGGTCTTCGCCTCCAACCCCGCGACGGGTCCAGCGTGAGACCCGAGATCCGCGCGCTGCAGGAGGCGATGCGCCGGGCGGACTACATCGCCGAGCCGTCCATCGTCACTGCCGTCCACCTGGCACGCGCGATGGAAAAGCCGCTCCTGGTCGAAGGGGACGCGGGGGTCGGCAAGACCGAGATCGCCAAAGTCATGGCGGCTCTCATGGAGACCGAACTCATCCGGCTCCAGTGCTACGAGGGGCTCGACGTCAACACCGCCCTCTACGAATGGAACTACCAGAAGCAGCTGCTCCGCCTGCGCATGGGAGCGGATGAGACGGAGGCCGACCACCTCGAAGGCGTCATCTTCGGGCGCCGCTACCTGCTCGAGCGGCCGCTGCTGCGCGCCATCACCCGCGAGACGGCCCCGGTACTTCTCATCGATGAGATCGACCGGGCCGACGAGGGGTTCGAGGCGTTCCTGCTCGAGGTGCTCTCCGACTTCCAGGTGACCATCCCCGAACTGGGCACCATCCGCGCGACCCACCGGCCGCTCGTCGTCCTCACCTCCAACCGGAGCCGCGAGATCGGAGACGCGCTGCGGCGGCGCTGCCTCTACCTCTATATCGAGCACCCGGCCTTCGCCAAGGAGGTCGAGATCATCCGCGCCAAGGTGCCGGGGATATCGGACGCCCTGGCCGTCCAGATCACCCACGTGGTGCAGGGCCTGCGCGCGCGCCGCCTCATGAAGCCGCCAGGCGTGGCCGAGACGCTCGACTGGGCCCGCGCGCTGGTCACGCTGCATCAGGATCATCTCGACGCTGATATCGTCTCCGAGACCCTGGGCTGCGTCGTCAAGGATCAGCACGACATCAGCCTCCTCCACGCGGAGGATGTCGAGACGCTGCTTGCCGGGGCCGGAGCCGGCTGATGCGCGCGCGCCGGCAGTTCGCGGTACGCGATGCGGCCATCGCACCGGCGCCGCCGGGGCACGCGCGCTGATGCCCGCCACGGCCCCGGCCCCCGAACGCCACCTCGTCGCCCACCTCGCCCGCTTCTCCGGTGAGCTCCGCCACGTCGGCGTTCCCGTCGGCCTGCGCGACGAGATCGACGGCGCCGCAGCCCTCCGCTTCATCGACATCGGCGACCCGGAGGAGGTGCGGCTGGCGCTCCGCAGCGCGCTCAAGATCCCGCGCCGCTGGTGGGCCGCCTTCGACCGCCTCTTCGACGAGAGCTGGCGCCGCGCCGCCCTTCCCCACCCCGCCCGCGACCGGAACGCCCCGCGCATCCCCCGCCGCTGGCGTGGCGACGAGAACACCGAGGCGCCGCTCGCGCGCATCCGCCGCCAACTGGACGAGCGGACCGGCACGGGCGAGGCCGAGGTGCCCGACGCCGACGGCGAACTCCCCGGCTACAGCCCGCGCGCGCTCCTGCGCAAGAAGGTGTTCGACGAGTGCACGCCGGACGACCTCCGCGACATGGAGCGCTTGCTGGAACGGCTCGCGGCCCGCATCGCCACCCGCCCGAGCCGCCGCCTGGTGCCGTCCGCGCGCGGGCCGGTCGTGGACGTGCGCCGGAGCTTCCGCCGCTCCCTGGCTCACGGCGGCGAACTGGTCGAACTGGCGCGCCGCGCGCGGGCCGTCGAGCTCCCCAGCCTGGTGGTCCTCTGCGACACCAGCGGGTCCATGGACGCCTGCTCGCGCTTCCTGCTCGCGTTCGTCTTCGCGCTGCGCAAGGTCACGCGCCGTACCGAGATCTTCGCCTTCAACACCTCGCTCACGCGCCTGACCCCGTGGCTCCGGACCGGCGACGTCACGGGCACCCTGGAGCGGCTCGCGCGCAACGTGGAGGACTGGTCCGGCGGGACCCGCATCGGCGAATGCCTGCTCGCCTTCGTCGACAACCACTTGCGGCACACCGTGCGAAGCGATACCACGGTGTTGATCCTGAGCGACGGGCTCGACCGGGGCGACACCGGGTCGCTGGAGACGGCCCTGCTGGCCATCCGCCGGCGCGCCCGCCGCATCATCTGGCTGAACCCGCTCATGGGCGACCCGCGCTATCGCCCGGAGGCGAAGGGCATGCAGGCGGCGCTGCCGCACGTGGACCGTCTCGTGCCCGCCCATAATCTCGAGGCGCTGGAGGCACTGTTGCCGATGATCGAGCGTTAGATGCTGCGCGACGATCCCCGAAATCGCGAGACTACCGCGATACCCCGCAACGCTCGCGATCTCCCCTCACCCGCGCGGGGGCTGAGACGTTTCAACTGAAACGCTGCACAGGAAAAACGGAGAAAAAACCCGAATGAAAATCCAGGACGGATTCACCATCGACGCGCCCGCGGCCGACGTCTGGGCGCTGCTCTCCGACCCCGAGCGGGTCGCGACGCTGCTCCCCGGCGCGAGCATGGGCGACAGGATCGACGACAACACCTACTCGGGCGGGATGTCCGTGAAGGTCGGACCCCTCGCGGTGGCATACGACGGGACCGTATCCTTCCAGTTGGACGAGGACGAGCGATCCGTCGAGGTGCGCGCCCGCGGCCGGGGCAAGCGGGGCATGGGCACGGCCGACATGACCATGACCAGCCAGGTGGTCGCCCACGGCGATACGCGCACCGAGGTGACGATCGATTCCGATGTCGTCGTGACCGGGATTCTGGCCCAGATGGGACGCGGCATGATCCAGGTCGTGTCGAAGAAGATGCTACAGGAGTTCGTGGGAAACCTCACCAAAGCACTTGCCTGACCGGCAGAGGAGAGCTGAGACATGATTCCCCCGCAGTTCGACTACCACGCCCCCGGCTCGCTCGACGAGGCGCTGGGGCTGCTCGGCTCCCTCGACGACCCGAAGGTGATGTCGGGCGGGCAGAGCCTCCTGCCGATGCTGAAGCTGCGCCTGGCCTCGCCGGCCAACATCGTGGACATCGGCCGCATCCCGGGCCTCGATACGCTCGCGGAAGAGGACGGGTTCCTGCGCATCGGCGCCCTGGTCACCGAGACGCAACTGGAACAGTCGGCGCTGGTGGCGACGGCCTATCCCATCCTGCTCGACACCGCGAAGGTGATCGCCGACCCGCTGGTGCGGAACCGCGCCACCATCTGCGGCAACATCGCGCACGGCGACCCCGCCAACGACCACCCCGCGACCATGCTGGCGCTCGGCGCGCAGTTGGTGGCCACGGGACCTGACGGCGCGCGCACCATCGACATCAACGACTTCTTCTTCGGGCTCTTCATGACGCTGCTCGGAGAGGATGAGATCCTGACCGAAATCCGCATCCCGGCGCCCGCCCCCAACAGCGGCGGCGCCTACGTCAAGCTCGAGCGCAAGGTGGGCGACTACGCCGTCGCCGGCTCGGCGGTGCAGCTCTCGCTGGCCGGCGACGGGACCGTGGCGAGCGCGGGCATCGGGCTCACCAACCTGGGCATCGCCCCCATCCGCGCGACCGCCGCGGAGGAGGCGCTCACCGGCCAGGCCCCCGGAGACGCCGCCATCGCCGCCGCCGCGCAGGCCGCCGCCGACGCCACCGAGCCCATCGCCGACCGGCGCGGCTCCGTCGAATACAAGCAGAACATGGCCCGCGTGCTCACGGCCCGTGCCATCCGCAAGGCGCTCGCGCGCGCAGGAGGTTAGGGACATGGCGACACACCAGATCACCGTCACGGTGAACGGCACGGCGCACTCGGCCACGGTCGACTCGCGCCTCCTGCTCGTGCACCTGATCCGCGACGACCTCGCGCTCACCGGCACCCACATCGGCTGCGACACCACGCACTGCGGCGCGTGCACCGTGCTGGTCGATGGCGCGCCCACCAAGTCGTGCACCATGCTCGCGGTCCAGGCCAACGGCGCCGAGATCGCCACCGTCGAAGGACTCGCCGGCGCGGACGGCATGACCCCGCTGCAGGAGGGCTTCCAGCAGGAGCACGGCCTCCAGTGCGGCTTCTGCACCCCCGGCATGCTCATGACCGGGACCGCGCTGCTCGAAAGCAATCCGGACCCCAGCGAAGCCGAGATCCGCGAGGCCATCTCCGGAAACCTCTGCCGCTGCACCGGATACGTGAACATCGTCAAGGCGGTCGAGTACGCCGCCGCCAGGATGGGGGAGGGCGACTGATGGCACCGAAGACATCCGCCAAGATCTGCGGCATGGGCCACTCCATGAAGCGCAAGGAGGACCCGCGCTTCCTGCAGGGCAAGGGCAACTACATCGACGACTTCACGCTCCCGGGGATGCTGTGGCTGGACATCGTCCGGAGCCCCATCGCCTACGGCAAGATCAAGAACATCGACTCTTCCAAAGCGCTCGAGATCCCCGGCGTGCTCGCCGTGCTCACGGGCAAGGACCTGGAGGCGTACAACCTGCACTGGATGCCGACCCTCATGTCGGACACCCAGATGGTGCTGCCCACCGACACGGTCATGTACCAGGCGCAGGAGGTGGCCGGCGTGATCGCGACCTCGCGCTATGCGGCGGCCGACGGCGTGGCCGCGGTCGAGGTCGAATACGAGCCGATGAAGCCCGTGATGGACCCGTTCAAGGCGCTCGAGGACGACGCGCCGGTGCTGAGGGTGGACAAGGAAGGCAAGACCGACAACCGCATCTGGCACTGGGAGGCCGGCGACAAGGAAGCCACCGACCGGATCTTCGACGAGGCCGACGTGGTGGTGCGCGAGAAGATGCACGTGCCGCGCATCCACGTGGCGTCGATCGAGACCTGCGGCTGCCTCGCCGACTTCAACCCGGTCGAGGGGCACCTCACCGTCTACATGACCACCCAGGCGCCGCACGCCATCCGCACCGTGCTCGCGCTGGTGGCGGGCCACGTGGGGCTCTCCGAGGAGAAGATCCGCGTGGTGAGCCCCGACATCGGGGGCGGCTTCGGCGGCAAGGTGCCGGTCTACCCCGGCTACGTGATCGCCATCGCGGCGTCGGTGGTGCTGGGCACCCCGGTGAAGTGGATCGAGGACCGGATGGAGAACCTCCAGGCCGACTCCTTCGCGCGCGACTATCACATGGACGCCGAGATCGCGGCTGACGCCAGCGGCAAGATCCGGGCGCTCCGCATCAAGACGCTCGCGGACCACGGCTACTCCGATGCCCAGGCCGCGCCCTCCAAGTTCCCCGCGGGCCTCTTCTCGATCTGCACCGGGTCGTACGACATGGAGCAGGCGTACGCCGAGGTCGACGCCGTCTACACCAACAAGCCGCCGGGAGGCGTGGCGTACCGCTGCTCCTTCCGCGTGACCGAGGCCGTGCACTGCATGGAGCGCATCGTGGACACGCTCGCGCACAAGGTGGGCAAGGATCCCGCGACGCTGCGCGAGGAGAACTTCATTCCCAAGGATGCCTTCCCATACCACTCGCCGCTGGGCTGGGAGTACGACAGCGGCGACTACCAGGCCGCGATGGACAAGGCCAAGGAGATGATCGGCTACGACGACCTGCGCGCGGAGCAGGCCGAAAAGCGCGCGCGCGGCGAACTGATGGGCATCGGCGTGTGCAGCTTCACCGAGGTGCTGGGCGCCGGCCCGTCGAAGGACTTCGACATCCTGGGCATCAAGATGTTCGATTCGGCCGAGGTGCGCGTGCACCCGACCGGCAAGGCCATCGCCAGGTTCGGGACCAAGTCGCAGGGCCAGGGCCACGAGACGACCTACGCGCAGATCATCGCCGAGGAGCTGGGGCTCCCGGCCGAGCACGTGCAGGTGGAGGAGGGCGACACGGACACGGCCCCGTATGGCCTGGGGACGTACGCGAGCCGCTCGACCCCGACCGCGGGCGCCGCGGGCGCGATGGCCGCGCGCCAGATCCGCGACAAGGCCGCGAAGATCGCCGCGCATCTGCTGGAGGTGAGCGAGGAGGACCTGGACTGGGAGCCCGGCACCTTCTCGGTGAAGGGCGCGCCGGACAAGTCGGTGTCCATCCAGGACTGCGCCTTCGCCGCCTACACCAACCTGCCCCCGGGGATGGAGCCCGGGATGGAGGCGACCAACTACTACGACCCGCCGAACCTGACCTTCCCGTTCGGGACGTATATCTGCGTCGTGGACATCGACCGCGGCACGGGCGAGGTGACCGTGCGGCGGTTCGTGGCAGTGGACGACTGCGGCAACATCATCAACCCGAGGATCGTGCAGGGGCAGATCCACGGAGGGTTGACGCAGGGGCTGGGGCCGGCGCTGTACGAGGAGATGGCGTACGACGAGGACGGCAACAACCTGGCCGGGTCGTTCATGGACTATCTGGTGCCGACCGCTGTGGAGACGCCCATGTGGGAGACCGGGCATACGGTGACGCCCTCGCCGCATCACCCGCTGGGGGCGAAGGGGGTCGGGGAGTCGGCTACCGTGGGGGCGCCGCCGGCGATCGCGAACGCGGTGGTGGATGCGCTGGCGCATCTGGGGGTGACGCATGTTGAGATTCCGATCAGGCCGGATCGGGTCTGGGAGATTCTTAGGGAGAAGGGGGTGGCGGAGTGAGGGGGCCCTTGCTCCACATCCCACTCTTTCTCGTTAGCGCGTTTTCGAACGCCTTGCGACTGCCATCTGTCTGGCCTGTGCTTGACCATCAATGCACATTGACGCCCTCTAGAGGATAGCTTTGTACATTAAGCGAATAACGTTGGAAAACTACGGTCCCATCGACAAGTTCGACGTAGCTTTCCCATTCGCGCGGAATCGCCCTAGGCCGGTCGTCTTAGTTGGGGAGAACGGCTCGGGGAAGAGCATTGTCCTTTCCCACCTTGTTGATGCCCTGCTTTCAGCGCAAGGCATTGTCTACCCTGAAACACCAGAGGTCGATCCCAACAAAGTCTATCGTATACGTAGCCCCTCGTACATCCGAACAGGACGGGAATACTATTTCGCCAAAGTCGCATTTTTTCACGATTTATCAGTCACGGACATTCGCACAAGCCGTCTGAAGCGTGACTATGACGCACCTCCAATGGCCGAAAGTAGCCCATCACACGAGGCGTGGGTGGCCATGGCAGACGACGAACACCAAAAATACACGTCGTTCAATGCAAATCACAAGACGACGCTCACTGACCTCTTTTCGACTAACTGCGTACTCTATTTTCCTCATAACAGATTCGAGGAAGCAGCATGGCTGAACGAGGACAACCTGCGAGCGAAGGCACAGTACATGCATTTGACGAGTTTGCAGGATCACACGAATCGCAGAGTCGTCACCTATTCGCCCCTCCGTGAAAACCAAGATTGGCTATTCGACTTGTTGTATGACGCTCGCGTCTTGGAGACGACAACGGAAAAACAGCAATTGTTCCGAAGAAGCAGTGAAGGGATGTTGCAACCAGGTATGTTTGAGGTGGTCACTTCGCGTCTGGGGCGTTCGGACAGCTTCTATACGGTCGTTCTCGACGTTCTTCAAGATATCGTCGGTCACAGCGAGCAGAGAATTCGCTTTGGGATCGGAACGCGGCATGCACGACGAGTTGCAGTGATGTCGGCAGATTCGCCGAATACTACATTGGTCCCGAACATTTTTCAATTATCAAGTGGGGAAGGAGCTCTTCTCAATCTATTTTTGTCGATACTACGAGATTTTGATTTATCGAATGCCCCTTTTTCTGGTGCGGCGGATGTGCGCGGTATCGTAATCGTAGACGAAGTCGATCTGCACCTCCATACAAACCAGCAGCGCAATGTGTTGCCGAAACTCATTCAAATGTTGCCTAACGTGCAATTTATAGTGACGACGCATTCTCCTCTTTTTGTCTTGGGAATGACCAAACGCTTTGGCAAACGTGGCTTGGGGCTATACGAACTCCCAGGAGGGAGAGAAATCGACGCTGAAGGTTTTCGTGAGTTCGAGAGCGCGCATAGGGCGTTTTCTGAGACGCAACGTTTTGCTAGGGAGGTGCAAGAGAGGATTTCAGCGCTGAGCAAGGTAGGGGTTTTCGTGGACGGGCCGACGGATGTGGATTACTTGCAAGCGGCCGCACGATGCCTTGGGAGAGATGCCGTATTCGAGCGGTGTGAGATTATTGGAGCAGGAGGAGAAAGTAAGTTGCGCAATATCTGGAATACTCCCGGTATCGCCCAGATCGTGCCAGACAAGATAATATTGATCCATGATTGCGACAGCCAGATCGAAAAGGAACGTAGGGGTGGCATGTACCGATTTAGCGTTAGGCAACGGGCGCGAGATGATCATCCGATAGATAGGGGAGTTGAGCATTTATTTGATAATAAAACCATGAAGAAGGTCAGAGAGTTTACGAAGAAGGTGACGGAAGAGGAGTGGGTTAATGGTCAACCCACGGTGAGAGTAAGGATTGGGGTCAGGAATAGCGAGAAGCGGAAGCTGTGTGACTGGCTATGCAAAAATGGTACGAGAGACGATTTCAGGCATTTTGGGGGCCTCCTTGATATCATTGAGGCCATTCTTGAACAAAGAACGACGTCGGAGGAGAACGAGTTTCCCGATGTTGCAGGCGGGTACGCAGTATGACAGGGGCTGGGAGGAACCTGGGTACGGAATAGTTGTCAAACCCAAGTACGCAGTATCAGTTGCTAGAGGAAAATGGCGAAGGAGGTGATGCGGACCGTATATGACAGTAATCATCTGGCACCCGACCTCACCGAGGTCAAGTCCTGTACAAATACGGTAATCGCCTGACACCCGGCCTCACCGAGGTCAGGTCCTACGCTGCCTTCTTCACCTCCTTCCTGGTTGAGGGTTTGCGGGTTCGCTTTCGGGGGTCCCGGCCTTGAAGACCGCGTAGAGCGTCGGGCCCTCCATACCGTGGCCTCGGTGCGATCGCCGCTGGTTGTAGGTCTCAAGATAAAGCGTCCAGGTCCTTCTGCATCTCCTCGACGGTCTCGTACCAGGTCGTCCGCCCCTTGATCCGAAGATGCTCTTCGAGAAGTGTGCGGTGAAAACGTTCGATGTAGCCGTTGGACTGGGGTCTCCCCACCTTCGTGGTACGGTGCTCGATGTCCTCCAGCTGCAGGAAGAGGTCGTAGGGGTGCTTGTCCGGCCGGCCGCAGTACTCGCGCCCGTTGTCGCTCCGGATGGTCCGGATCTTCACACACTGCTTCTCGAAGAAGGGGCAGCACGTGGTCGTTCAGGATCTGCACCGCAGTCACCGGCCTCTTCGAGGTGTAGAGCCGGGCCCAGACGTGGCGGCTGAAAACAGTCGAGCACGGTCTGGATGTAGACCTTGCCGACGCCCTTGAGCGTGCCCGCGAAGAAGGTGTCCACGGCCACAAGCTCCCCCGTGGCATGGACTTCGATGTGGCGCTCGGGGAACTCGGGGTCGAAGCGCTCGAGCGCCTGGATCTGCTCTTCGGTGAGCTTGATCTTGCGCTTGCGGACCGTCTCCTCGAGCCGCAGCAGCCGGTGGTGGCGGGCCTGGAGTTTGTTGCGGGTCCACACGCCCCGTACCCCGCCCGAACTGACCTGGAGCCCTCTGAGCATCAGCTCGTCGGTCACGCGCTGCGCGCCGTGGGTCGGGTGTTTGAGCGCAAGGGCCAGGATCGCCTTCTCGATCGGCGGCGCGACGCGGTTCGGGTGCGGCCCTTCGCGCCGGGCAACCGGTCGAGCAGCCCCTCGGCGCCGTGCACCTGGAATTTGCGGCGGATCTCGTAGAAGTGCTGCCGGCTGTAGCCCACGATCTGGCACGCCTTCGAGACGTTGGCCGAGTTCCTGGGCCAGTTGTAGCTGGGACAGCTTCCTGCGCGCTATCTTCTCTATCTGGACGGTGGTCATTCTGGTTCTTTTCCGTGGTTGTTGAGTTGATTGGATCTCTTCTCAATCAACCTCGGTGAGGCCGGTCTGACCACCGTCCCCCTCGGGGGTACATTTTTCAGGTGATTATCGTTCTACAACACTACGCTCATTGGGGCTTAGGCTTTCCGTCTGAACAGGTAGATGGCGACGATTTCGCCGGATATGGCGGTTTGCTGGCCGCTTGAGAAAAACTTGTCGCGGCTTTCTGAGTACGTTTCGCGGTAGGTGTATCCCAGGTGCGCAAGCCGCCAGCCGATTTGCTCTACCACGGCGAGCGTCTGGGTGATGGGCAGGTTTTCCGTCTGCTGTACCAGCGTGGCGTTCGGGGCTTCGGTTGAGCCGAAGATCGAGCCTGTAGCCCCTTCGGCTGACTGATCGGCTTCGGCTGAGGCCGCTGACGCCCCTACCATGGCGACCACCTGACCACGCGTTTGCCCTACAACCCGCTGCACCTGAAAGAACATTTCGCCCGCGTCGTATGCCAACTGAGCGCGTCCGTGGTCCGTGGCGGACCATGCGGCCATGTTCTTGTGATAGGCCCTGCGCTGCCCTTTTTCCTTCCGCCTCTGTTTTCTGGCCTCTCTCTCGGTGGCATCCCTTGGCAACTCTTGGCTTTTCGGCGGCGTGAGCGGCCTGCCCGTCTTGCCGTCGAAGCGCGGAGTCTTGCCATCGCCGCGCGGAACGATGCGCGGACGGTCCATCATCCTCTCATCCTTGCGACCCAACATAGGCAACCCCCCGGTTTTTGAATCCTTCGGGAGCCTACAGAGGTTAATTCTGAATCGCAAGGAGATCATGAGCTCGACCTGCTCTTTCATGCGTGTACGTTCATACGTTTGCGTGGCTCTGCAACCTCATGCCCATTCCGGCGATGCCGACCATCGATTCCGCGAAGCGGATCGCAGATTTCGGGCCATGCCGATCACCTTGGAGGAGCGGAGGTCCATAGTGGCGCTGGGTGTGGTGAGCTGAGGGTTGAAGTGAGGGCGTGGAGTCGGACTTCGTCGAGTCGTAGAGCCTTCTCATCGATCCGCCCTTGAGGGTGATGCGGTGGGCGTTGTTGAGGAGCCGGTCGAGGATGGCGTCGCCGAAGGTGGGGTCGCCGACGACGTCGTGCCAGTGGTCGACGGGCACCTGGCTGGCGAGCAGCGTGCCGCGGCGGGCGTAGCGGTCATCGAGGATCTCGAGGAGGTCATGCCGTCCCTGGCCTGAGAGCGGAGCGAATCCCCAGTCGTCGAGGATGAGGAGCCACGTCCTGGCGAGCCGCTGTATGAGCTTGGGATACGACCCGTCCCCGCGGGCGAGGGTGAGTTCGTCGAGCAGGCGCGAGACGCGGTAGTAGCGGGTCGAGATGCCGAGGCGGCAGGCCTGGTGGCCGAGCGCACAGGCAAGGTAGGACTTCCCCGATCCGGTCGCTCCGCTGACGAGCAGGGTCTGGCCGTCTCCTTGATTAACGCCGAGTGCCCGACGGGCGGGCGTTAGTGAATTCGCATCTGCCGGTGTAAGTTGAACTTACGAGATTGGTCGGGCGGATTCCCGCTGTTTGATTCCCGCCGATTGCGAATCTAGCCGCGATCTCTCCTGCGCGCTTCCAGAGCCGTCCTGAGTTGTACTTCGTCGGTGTGCTGATAACATTGCAGGACGGTTCGCGCTTCCTTCCAGCCGCCAAGATCGCAAAGCACTTTCAGCGGCTGGTTCATGAGATCGGACGCGAACTTGCGCCTCAGCGAGTGCCAGCCCCTGCCGGGCTTGGGCTCCAGTCCCGCGAGCTTCTCCGCTCTGCTCCACCACCACTGCGCCAGCGCGGAACTCACGCAGGTAGCGGGATTCCTGGGCGCGGGCAGGATCGGGACGTCGCCGGACCCCGGGTTCTCCCTTCGCGCCTCCTTCAGCGCGGAAAGCGCATCGGCGGTCAGGGGTGTGCTGTGTTCGTAGCCCGACTTGTCGTGCTCGGCTCGCCACCGCACCACACGGCCATCGAAGTCGATGTCCGTCCACCGAAGTTGTCTGATTGCGCCGATGCGGTGTCCGGTCTCGTGCGCGAGCACGAGCGCGACCCGGAAACGCCAGTCCATCCGTCTCGACACCTTCAGGAGCGCCTGGTACTCGTCCTCGGCGAGCACCGCCCGGTTCGGGTTTTTCTCCGTCGGCTTCCTGAGGCCCTTGAGCGGGTTCCGGTCGAGGAGCAGGCGGCCCTGCTCGTCCCTCGACCTCGCGGCCCAGTTCAGAACCGCGATCAGGAACTTGAGGTCGTATTCGACCATCCGGTCGCTCACCGGCTTGCCGCTCGGGCCGACCCTTCCGGCGCGCCGCGCCCGGATGAAGCGGTCCCAGTCCCGTTGGGACAGCGTAGCCGGGTCGCGGTTCCGTCCGAGGAACCGGAGGAACATGCGCATGGCGGCCCGGTCGTGCCTCCGCGAGTGTCTGCCCTTGGTGGGCGTCACCTCTTCGCCGTAAATGTCAAAAAGCCTCTCCAGCGTGAGCGGCTCGGGCTCGGCTTCCGCCTCGCCGTTGGGCTGAAGCGTCGCGAAGCCCGCGGCGAACTCGTCCGCCTGCCGCTTCGCTCTGACCCAATCGCGGTGACCCAGCGACCGGGTGAGCCTGCGCCCTTTCTCCCGCCACTCCATCTGGTACAGGCCGGTCTTGGCGTCCGGGAACACCCGGACCCGGTTCCGGCCCCATTCACCGGCGCCGTAGGAGCGCCGACTTCGTTTCGTGCGTGCCATCATTCGATTCCTCTCGGTGATGGACCGCACGATCTGCGCGAAGAAAAGGTCGCGGCATCGGGGTTCCTCCGCCAGTCGTGCCCCAGCCGTTGCGTTACCTTTCCGGGACAGGCGCGACGCGCGCGAACCGCTTCCGCACCGAAGGCGCGGTCACGGCTTCCGGGACGGCCGCTGACGCGGTTCCACACTTCGCCCCGCGAATGCGGGGTTTCGGAGGAGCCAGATGTGTTAACGTTTCACGGTAACCTCTGGCCGAGGGATGCCCCCGGACCCCCAGAACGACATTTCCGCGCGCCACGAGGAGGCCGCCCGGCATGGTCTGTCCCCCGCATGCCCCAGGCCGAACCGGCAAGAGCCGCATGAGCAGCGTGCGCGCGGGACTAGACCGGCGGACCGGCCTCCCCGACCTGCTCCGGGCTCTGCGCCCGCCGGTCCTCCCCGTCTCCGGGGCGGGCGGAGCCCGTCCCTCCGACCGGGCCGTTTGGACGGGATTCGTTCCCTCCCCCTTCCGTCCGGGGTGGGGAGGAGACTTGACCCCGGCAGGAGGAACGGACGGAGTCCGTGCCAGAGGCCGGGGGGACCGGCGCCGAAGCGGTGGCAACGCAGACCAAGTCGCTCGCCGGTCACTCCGCGGACTCAGCCGCGAAGCCGACGGGCATCGACCGGCGGTGATCGGCCGCCGTCGGGAGAACATCCGGCGACGGGCCGACCGGGGGGACCTTCGGACCCCAACCGCGAACGCTGCCGGAGCGGGGTTGTGCCGGGGGTCAGAGGGGGCGCGGCCCCCCGCCAGCCTCCGCAGGGGACTCACGGAGTGTGGCCACACGGAGTAAGCTGGCTTGTGTCCACCAATCATGCAGATTCCCGCGTGATTTGCATGACCGGGTCACGGGGAAGGCCCGGGCTGTTGAGCGCCCGCAGAGG
>JAJDYN010000025.1 GCA_022825135.1 Gemmatimonadota bacterium
CCGCAGTGCCGGGACCGCCGAGGCTCTCCGGCGCGCGCGGTGCGCACGCCGCTTCTCTCCCCCGTTGGAGGGTGGAGGAGGAATCAATTCAGACACCATCAACCCCAACAACTAACCGTCCGTGAAAGCGGGGCAGGTCCATTGTAACACAGTGGATTGGCGATCTCTTGCACCAAGTTAGGGGCAGAGAGGGTGAATTTGGGGAAGATTGTATGTAATTCCCATACGAAATGTCGGCGTTTTCATGGACGTGTGGGGCCCAGACCGTGAGGTGCCTCAGTCCTCTGCCGGTACTCCACCCCATCCATCCCCTCGAAGTCCGAGTCCTGCGTCCATAGCGTTGCGTCCGCGTCCCGGGCGGTGGCCAGCACCACGCTGTCCGCCAGCGCCAGCCCCGTCTCGGCGCTGAGGGCCGCTGCGGCGACCGCCAACTCGGAATCCAGGTCGACAACGCGGCCGCGCATCATCTGGGCCACGGCGTAGAGGGCTGCCGCGGGATCCCGCTGAACGCGAACGCGCTTGAACACCTCGACGAGCGTGATGCTCGGCACCACCAGGCGCTCGACGTCAGCGATGGCCTCCGCGAACTCGCCCGCGTTGGGGCCGTCCGCGAAGTACTCGAGCCACGCCGAGGAGTCGACGACGTTCACAGCCGATCCGAATCGCGCGGCACGGTCGTGTCGATTCCGCGCAGAAACCCGCGCGACGCCTCGATGGGCTCGAGGGGGATCAGCTCGATCCGCCCCTTGTATCCGATGGCCTGCAACTTCTGGCCGGGCTCGAGGTCGAGATGCTCGCGCACATCCTTGGGGATCACAACCTGGAAGCGCGGGGACAGGGTGACGATGGTCATGGAAGTCTGGGGTCGCTGGCGTCTTACGCTTTGGTGTTCGACAGGGGCGGCATAAGACGACTAACGGGTCGATGCGTAAATTGCAAGACAGTATCGCGGTCGATGATCGAATCGCAAGACGATAGGGCGTTTGATGCTCAAAACGCAAACGATCTGCTTATCGATCACGATTCTGCAAGACGGCAGGGGTGCCCGCTTCCCGCCTTCCCCTAAGGGATTCTCCGAACCAGCCCTCGAGCCGGTCCATCCGCTCTTCGAGCCGAGTCATGCGGTCACCGAGCCTGCCAATCTCCTGCCGCATCGCACGCTGCCCAGGGACCAGCATCGCTCCGAGAGCGACGGCTGCGCCGACGATGGCAAGGATGATCGTGGACACTTCGATAATGAAATCAGGACTCACTGCTCACACCTCCTCAAACCTCGATCACCATCCCGTCGTCCGCCGCTTCGAACCCCTCGATGGGCAGTGCGGCCAGCACGTCGTCGCCCATGTGGGTGAGCACGATGCGTTCGCAGTCGATGTCAGCGCGGCGGGCCCGCAGCGTCTCGATGTCCAGGTGCACAGGGGCACGCGGCCGCAGGCTCCAGGCCTCGCAGATGAAGATATCGGCCCCGGCCGCGGCGTCGATGAGGCGATCATCCCAGGCCGTGTCGCCGGAGAAGACGATGACCTTGCCTCCCACCTCGATGCGTAGCGCGTGCGGATTGGTGGCGGGGACGTGGGTTACGGGATAGCCGGTGACGGTCACGCCGCCGGGCCAGGCCTCGCCCAGGGTCGTGGGGCGGAAGGATGAGTATTCGCGAATCGCGAGGTTGAAGCGATCCGGACGCGGCGATGCGCTCGGGAAAAGGTGGTTGGCCAGCCGTGGCAGGCGTCCGGCGCTGCCCTGGGGGCCGAGGACCGTGAGGGGTCGCTTCACCCCGGCGGCGGCCCGCTGGAGCGCCAGCCAGGGGATGCCGGCGTAGTGGTCGCCGTGCATGTGGGTGAGGAGCACGGTGTCGATGGCGTTCGGATCCACGCCGAATCTCCTGAGCCCCACCAGGGCCGAAGCCCCGCAGTCGACCAGGAAGCGACGGGTGTCCGATTCCACGCACAGGCAGGTCTGCAGGCGTCCGCCGCTCCCGAATGCGTCGCCGCAGCCGATGAAGCGGATGCGGACGCCGCCGTCCGTCCCGCGTGCCATACCACCTTGGGCCATCGCCCCCCGGTCCGGACTCCGGTTCCTGGCTACCACCGTTCCTCCTCCTCCATGGTCGTGAACAGGAGCGCCTTCTCCTTGACACGCTCGCCGGTGACCTCTTCCCAGCATTCCGCGTACAGGTCCACCTGGCGGCGATAGGCGCGGCGGCGGCGGGGGAAGTCGGGGTCGTCGCCCACGTCCGTCTTGTAGTCCACGATCACCCAGCCGTCGGCCTCGCGGAAGGCCAGGTCGATGACGCCTTCCACAACGCGGGGGGTGTCCCCGTTGCCCGAGCCCGGGCGCCTGACCGCGAAGGGCACTTCGGGCCGGCGCAGGTCGGCGTGCTCGGCACGGCGCCCGAGCCCGGATGCGCGCACACGCCCGACCAGCGACATGAGTTCATCCAGCTCGGCGGGCGCGCCGCGTTCGTCGAGGGGACGCTCGTGCTCCACCAGGAGCGCCCGCGCCACGAACTCGAGCGCCTCGCCTTCGACTCCCTGGGCCGCGGCCGCCAGCGTCCCGTGCACGGTGCTGCCCCACGCGTAGCCGCGAAGGGTCGTGCGATCCGGCACGGGCGGAGTCACGGGGTCGTCCGGTTGCGGCGGCCCGGCACCGTCGTCCTCGCTCCGAACCTCGGGATCCGCCCTGTGGCCGATCCGCTCCGTTCGCGCATCGTCCGGCTCGGATCCGCCGCCGCCGTCCGCCGCTCCGCCGGCCTCCCACGCTTCCGCTTCGTCGGCCTTCGCCAGCTCGGTGATGGAGGCGAACTCGTACGATGGCCGGGCCCCCGCGGCCATTCCGGCCTCGGCTGCGGTCGTCTCCGCCAGCAGGCCCTCGGCGCTTCGGGCCATGCGCTCCCGCGACTGCGGCACGTCGGGCGCCAGATGCAGTGTTTCGGCGTGCCGGTCCAGCCACCCGTCGAAGATGTCCCAGCAGGACTTGCCGCTCTTGCGCGCGACGACCAGTTCCTCCCGCGCCCGCGTGCAGGCTACGTACAGGATGCGCTGTTCCTCGGCTTCCAGGAATCGCACCTCCTCCTGCGCGAGTCGGGACCATTCGAGCGGTTGAGCGAGCGTCCAGGACCGGTAGGGGCCTGCGGGCGCGGTGACGGCGGCAAACGCTTCCGCCCGGCCTCTCGCGTCGCGGCGGGTGTGGGCATCCAGCCGCCGTGTGTGAGAGACGGTCTGCACGGGGTTGGCGAGCACGACGACGGTGGCCTGGAGGCCCTTGGCCTTGTGCAGGTTCATGACCCGCACCGCATCGCCGGGGCCCGGATCGAAGGGTGCCTCCGCGTCCTCCCAGGACAGCGCCGCCTGCAGCGCCTCGACCGCTCCCGCGAGCGATGCGTTGCCCCGCAGGGCCTCCGCCCGCACCGAATCCAGGGCATAGGCCAGAATCCCGGCCCGCAGCGTGCCCAGGGTGCTGCTCGCGACGAAGGGCATCAGCCCCAGAAGGTCCACTAGGCGGCCGATGACGATGTCGGCGGGTTCCCGGCGGCTCTCCTTCCACCACTCGTGCAGCACGGCGAGCGCCTCCGCCACCTTCGAGTCGGGCATGCCGCCGCCGGAACCATCCCCATCCTCATCCCCATCCAGACCCCGGTCCGGGGGCCTGGAGGTGAAATCGAATCTTCCTCCGGCCAGGGCATGCTGCGTCAACTGCTCGTGGTCGAGGCCGAAGAAGAGCCCGGTGAGCACCGCCACGACGTTCACCGGGTTTCCCGGGTCGATGAGGGTCTCGAGCAGGAGGACGAGTTCGCGCAACTCCTCCTCGGGCCCGGCCTGGGCCCCCGAGACCTCGATGGTCACGTTGCGCTCCTCGAGCGCGCGGGCGTAGAGGTCCAGGTGGGCTTTCTTCCGGGTCAGCACCAGGAAGTCGCCTGCCGCGCGCTCGCCGCTGTCGATCCGCGCCTGGATCCAGCTCGCCAGCATCGCCGCTTCGAGGCGCGCCGCGTCCGCATTGCGCCGAGCCCTGGGCACGTAGTAGTCGAACACCCCCTCCGGCCCGTTGGGCGCCCGCGGGTAGGGCACCATCGGCGCGAAGCACGCCTGGCGGTCGGTTTCCTCGCGGGGGAAACGGGCGGGATCGTCGAAAACGTCGTTGACCAGGTCGGCTACGGTCTGGCGCGAGCGGAAGTTGGTGATGAGCCGGAGGACCGCGCCGAACTCCCTGAAGCGCGCGCGCACCTGGTTGTAGACGGCGATGTCGGCGCGCCTGAAGCGATAGATGCTCTGCTTCGGATCCCCGACCACGAAGAGCGCGCCGGGGCGCGGAACCACGGTGTGCCAGTCTGCCGGCCGGGATCCGGCATTGCCCGCCTGCGGCTCGGGCTCGGATGCGAGGAGAAAGAGCAGCTCCGCCTGGATGGGGTCGGTGTCCTGAAACTCGTCGATGAGGACGTAGCGGTACCGTTCCCCCAGATCCCCGCGCACCTCCGGATGTTCGCGAAGCAGTTGCGCCGTCAGCATCAGGAGGTCGTGGAAGCTGAGCAGCCCGATGCGCAGACGCTCCTCTGCGAACTCGAGAGCCGCCCGCCGCACCAGCCTGACCGCCATCGAATAGCGATGCGCCAGCCAGCGGTCGAGATGCTTGCGGATCGGGCCGTCTTCGCTTCCCAGGGCAGCGAGGTCATCCCTCAGCCGCTTGACCTCGGCCGAGCCTGCCGGGGTCGGCTGTGGCCAGCGGTTGAGCGTGAAGCCTTTTCCCGAGGACATCTTCTCGGCGGCATCGAAGAGGGCCGCGAGGTCGTCCCATCCGCGGAAACGGCGCGTGTAGCGGAGAGAACGCACCATCTGCTGGGTCGGATCCCATCCGCGTTCGGGCTCATCATCAGGGATGAGAGCCAGGGCCCGGTCGAGCAGTTTCTCCAACACGCGGCGCACCCCGCGCGCCTCCTCGGGGCCCGGCGCGGCGACGGGGTCGGCAGGATACTCGACATCGAGGTTCTCGACCATCTGGTCGAACGCCTTGCGCAGCTGGTCCACCCGGAGCCCCGTGCGCGCCAGCTCCTCGACCAAGGGATCAGAGTCGGAGATGATGCGCTCGACGAAGCTCGTCCAGAAGCGTTCCTGGAGGAGCTGGGTTTCGGCCTCCTGCGCCTCCTGGAACTCCGGGTCGAGGCCGGCTTCGATGGGGCGCTCGCGGAGCAGGCGCGCACAGAAGGCGTGAATGGTGCCAAGAAACGCGCGGTCGATGCCGTCGATTGCGTCACGGATCCGGGCCGCCCGCTCGCCCTGGGCCGGATCGGGGCGGGCCTCGCGGTAGCGCCGCTCGAGCGCCACCTGGAATCGTTCACGCAGCTCCGCCGCCGCCTTGCGCGTGAAGGTGACGGCCGCGATCCGGGCCACTTCCGCTTCACCGCTCTCGACCAGCGCCACCATCCGGTCGACGAGGAGCGTGGTCTTGCCGGAGCCGGCGCCGGCTTCGACCAGGAAGCTGGTGCGGAGCTCGGTGCGAACGCGCTTTCGCTGGTCTTCGTCGACCGGCGCAGGTCGCTGGCCCGGGTCCGCGCGGAGGGCTTTGGGCGTGCTCACGATGGCGCGTTTCCGGGCTTGGCCCGGGCCTCGAGCGCGTGCAGGAACCCGGCCCCCTCGTGGTCCCAGTTGCGGATCGTGCGCAGTCCTGCCAGTTCGGGGGCGTCGCCGATGCGCTCCTTCGCCCAATCCGCCAGCTGGGAGGTGGCGCCGAAGTCGGTTTCGCGCACCCGGCAGATCGCCTGGTAGTTGCAGAAGCGGCAGTCACCGGCGTCGTCGGTGGGGAGGAAATGGCCTCCGGCGATCAGGTCGAGGAGGCGGGCGACGAGTTCGGGCCCGGCGATCAGGTCGTCGGCGGAGTAGGCGCGGGTCTGGTTCTCGCCCTTGCGGGTGGGGAAGTGGTATTCCATGGCCAGGGTCCGTGCGCCCTGCAGCTGGCTCGCGACCGCCGAGTAGATGACATGCTGCAGCCGCCTGCCGCCGTCCCAGATGCCCCTCCTGCTGGCGAAGCTGAAGGTGCCGCCGGTCTTGTAGTCCACCACCCGCAACCCGCGCGCCAGCCTGTCGATGCGGTCGATGGCGCCGCGCACCATCACGTCGCCCGAGGGCGTCGGGAAGGGAAGCGGGTCCTCGCCCCTGAGCCCGAAGGCGCGCTCGGTGGCGATCCAGGCGGGCGGACTCTGCCGGATCATGTCGACGAAGGATGCCGCGTCGTCCGCCAGTGCCTCCAGTTCGCGCGCGCGCACGGCATCGCTTGGAGCCGGCACTTCGCGTACCGCGAGGCTCACTTCCTGGTCCAGGATCGCCGCGACCAAACGCTCGAACGCCGGTTCGTGGTAGCCGATGTCCTCGCTGCGGGCCTCGGTCAGCGCCCGTTCGTACACGCGGTGCAGGATGCTCCCGCGCCCGAGGGCGTCGAGCCAGCCCTCGGGGTCGTAGGCGGGATCGTCGGGAGGCCAGACCCCCGCCACGTAGCAGTAGAAGTAGCGCTTCGCGCACGCGCCCAGCGCAGCCAGCGCGCTGGCGGATACCGCGAGCTCGGGATTCCTGCGCGGGTCGAGCTCCGGGCGCGGGGTCGTCTGGCCGTGGAAGGCGGTCACCACATCGCCGGCCAGGGCGTCGCGCGCCCGCAACCCGGCCCCGAGGAGAGGGAAGGCCTCCCGAACCATCTCCTCGCCGTCCAGCAGGCGGCCTTGGCTCTCGAGCGACCCAAGCCAGACATCCGTGGCGTCGAGGCGCACCGCGCGGCGAGGGACGAGCCCTGCGCGCTCGCGCACGTGCTTTTCAAGGTCCTCGAAGGTGGCCGCGGGATCGCTTCGCATGAGCCGGAAGGCCTGCAGGAGTGCCGCGGAGGGCGAGACCGCGCGTGCCTCCGCCGGATCCCAGGCGGCGTAGCTCAGGCAGACGGCACCACGCAGGCGGGCGAACAGCGCCGCCAGCCGGAAGCGTCGCTCGCGGACGCGGTCGGTGGAGAGTGGCAGGTCGGAGCCGGCCAGTTGCATGCGGTCGCGGTCGAGCAGGTAGGGATCCTGGGTGGCCGAGCCGCCCAGGCGGTGGGCGTCGAAGCCGACCACGAAAGTGGCGCGCCGACCCGTCCGGCCACCGTTGCCGATGTCGGTCAGGTAGAGCGCCCCACCCGCCGAACTCCACGGCGCGCTCCCCTCCGCGCGCGGGGCGGGGACGGGAAAGGCAATGTGGCGGCGCACGATGGCGGCGGCGGCGCGGTAGTCGGTCCTGCGGACGAGGGCCTCCTCGATGCGCTCGAGGGTGTGGGTCATGCGCTCGAGCGCGGTGTCGTCAACGGAGGTCCCCGGAGATGTGCGGGCCAGGAAGAGCCGGAGCCCGCGGGCCACCTGCGAGGGCGACACCGGGGCGCCTCCCGTCCCGGAGTCCATGGAGACCGGGGGTGTGGCGGCAAGCGCGGGAGTCAGCAGGCCGCGCAATCCCCGGAGTTCGCGGCGGGTTCGCTGCTTGCGGCGTTCCAGTTGCTCGTCCGATTCGTACTTCCCGGCGCGGTAGTCGTCGACCTCCGCCAAGGCCCGCTCGATGGCCGGCAGGTAGCGGTCGCGTCCCCACCCGATGCGCAGCGAACGCAGCCGGCGGGCCAGCGTGGCCCCGCGGATCCACTCGTTGGGCCGGGGAGCGGCGAGGTCGCTCGCGTAGAGCAGGGTGCGCACCACCCCGGCGTCGAAGCCGCCCTCGATCCAGCGGAAATACGCCGCCGCGACCCGGCCGGGCCGGGTCCGTTCCACCGGCAGTCCCGTGGCGAAGGTGACCGGGACGTCCATTCGCTCCGCGAGCGCGTGCAGCGCGGAGCCGTACACGCCCGGATCCGTGGCCACGATCTCGACCTCGTCCCACCCCAGGCCGCGCTCGCGTGCCCGCCGCATCACCTCGCGCAGCTCGGCCTCGACGCTGTTGGCCACGAAGATGTCCAGGGTGTTGCCCGGGTTCGGCGAGTCGGGGGGCGCATCCCCTTCCATGGTGGCCGGGGCTCCCTCCACGTCATGCAGGTGGGACAGGCGGCCGGCTCCCTCCCGGGCAGCGCGCCACACCAGGGAACCGGGGACCGCGAGCCCCCGCACCGGATCCGCCTCCAGCACTTCCGCGCCCCGCCGCTGGAGCGCGGCCAGGAACCGGCCGGCCAGCCCGCGGCGTTTGATTCCGGGCGCCAGGTAGACACGCTGGCCCGCGAGCGCGCCCGTCCGGTCGGCCTCCTCGTCCGACCGCAGCACCCAGGCCGCCGCCTGGTAGACGCCCGCCGTATCCGTGAGCTTGCGTCGCCGCAGCCGCCCCTCGTAGCCGGCCAGGACACGGGACAGGATGCGCGCCTTGGCCGGATCGGCCAGCGGCGCGCCGGCGAGCTTCCGGGCCCGCAAGCCGGCCAGCCTCAGCGTGGTGACCGCGCGCGCGAGCGCCCTCCGCATCCCCACCCCCCGGGCCAGCCGGGCGTGTGCGTCCTCCTCGCCCCCGAGCAGCACCTCGTCGATGGCCTCGTCGAGCAGCCCCTCCTCGTCGAAGGCGTCCGTGAGCCGGATGGCGCGCGCGGCCAGCGTGGGCCCGGCCACGGCGATCGCGAGCGTGCGGGTGGTGGTGGCCTCGAACCCCACCCACGAGCCGGCGCGGAGCGCGAGCTGGCGCAGGAGTTCGCGGCCCTCGCCGCCGGTCCGGCACACGATCACCTTGCGGTCGAGGGGGTGGCGCGCGGAGATGCGGGCGAGCGAGCGCACCAGGGCGGAGGCGCCGGTGACGCCGGTCCGGCGGGCGGGGGAGCGATCGGCCTCGTCAAGGCTCGGAGCACCTGCGCGCTGGCGGGGCGGGGTTGGCGGCCGGTCGCGGGTCGAGGCGTCCGCCCGGTCGCCGGCCGGCGCCGGAGGCAGCTCCCCTTCCAGATCGAACGAGAACTGTCCTTCCTTCCCGTCTGTGGTCATCGGCGGGCGCTACCGTCCGCCGCGCATCAGCGACGCCACTTCACGAACGGATACACCAGCCGCGCCGCCAGCGAGCGCGGATACGTCTCCTCCATCCCCTCGAAGCCGAGCCGTTCGGGCTGCTCCTGGTCGGCTGGCCAGTAGGCGGTGCGGAAGAGCCAGTCCCACACGCTCAGCACGATGCCGAAGTTCTGACCGCCCCTTCCGTGCTGCACCACGTCGTGATGCCACACGTGCATCTTCGCCGAGTTGAACAGGTACCGGAGCGGTCCCCAGTCGATGCGCAGGTTGGAGTGGTTGAGGTCCTGCATCAGCGTGCTCACGATGGCCATCAGCAGGATCACGGTCCCATCCACGCCCAGCACCACCAGCGGCAGGTACGAGAGCGTCTTGTAGACCACCACCTCGCCCCAGTGGAAGCGGAAGTTCCCGATCCAGTCCAGCTCCTCGATGCTGTGATGCAGCTTGTGGAACTCCCACAGCCACGGGGTCAGGTGCAGCAGCCGGTGGATGTTCCACTCCACGAAATCCTTCACCACGAAGAACACCACGAACTGGAGCCAGAGCGGCTGCGACGTGACCAGCGCCAGCGACTCGGGCACCGGCAGGCCCATCTCGAACAGCATGCCGTTGAAGGCCTGCACCAGCCGGCCCGTCACCATCGCCAGCAGCACTCCGAGGTAGTGCCCGTTGAACACGAGCCAGAACAAATCCTGCCAGATGCCCCGCCGCAGCGCCCGCTGCTCCCTGCGCCAGGGCCAGAGCCGCTCGAGCAGGAAGCAGAACAGCGAGACGGCGATCAGCCAGAAGTAGTACTGAAGGTAGACGGGCATGGGGTTCCGTCCTCAGCGGATGATGGGGATGTGGCACACATATTCCGACGAAGTCCGGCGGCACGGCAACCGGTCGTGCCCGTCACTCCCTCAGGGCGCCGGCGTGTCGGTCAGGCGCCAGAGCACCCAGCTCGCCACCGACCGGAGCGGCTTCCACACCTCCGAGCGCTCCAGGACGGCCTTCGGCGCAGGCCGTTCGTCGAGTCCGTCCAGCCGGCGCAGGCCCTCCCGCACCCCGAGGTCGGTTGCCGGCATCACGTCCAGCCGTCCCAGCTTGAAGAGGAGGAACATCTGCGCGGTCCAGACACCGATGCCGCGCACCTCGGTCAGCCGCTCGACGATCGCCTCGTCGGGAAGCCGCCCGAGGCCGCGCAGGCGGAGCGAGCGGGACTCCACCCGGCGCGCCAGATCGGTGAGCGCGAGCATCTTGTTGCGGGACAGCCCCGCGCCCCTGAGCTCCTCTTCCGGCAGGGCCAGCAACTCCGCGGGGGTGGGGAAGTTGCGCCCGGGCGTGAGGGCGCGCACGCGTCCGTAGATGGTCTTCGCGGCCGCGCCGGCGAGCTGCTGGTAGATGATCGACCGGCACAGGTAGTGGAAGGCGGAGAAGCGGCGGCTGCTGCGGGAGAAGTCCGGAAACTCGGGGACCCGCGCGATCGCGGCCCCCAGGCGGGGGTCGGCCTCGGCAAGGCGGGCCAGCTGCTCTGAAGTGGGTTGCATGGGTGATGGTCGGGGAGGAGGGAGCGGCTTGTCGTGCTCCAAGGTAACGCCGGCGCCGCCGGACGCCCGGCGGGGGACCACAATCGGCGCGTCCAGAGTAGGAAACGAACCCGCAGCCAGCCGTTTCGGACTCGGAGGTGCCATGTCCATTCCAGCCCTCGCCTGGGTTCTCGCCGCGAGCCTGTGGTCCTTCGCTCCCGCAGATGTCGACCTTGCTCCTTCTCATATCACGCGCGCGACCGTGTCGGGTCGGGTCACCGACGCCGCGACCGGCGACCCCCTGACCGGCGCCCGCGTGTTCATCTCCGGCCAGACGACCTCGGTCCTCTCCGGTGACGGCGGCGAGTACAGCTTCATCCTGCCGGGGGATGGCTGGGGCGGGCGCGAAGTCCAAGTGCGCGCGGAGATGCCGGGATACCAGCGCATCGACCGCGCCGTCCGATTGTCGGGCGCGACCACCCGGGTCGATCTGGCGCTTGTCCCGGGCAGCGACAGGGTGATGCATGAGGCGGTGCTGCGGGCACAGTACGCCAACCCCGCTCCGCCACCTCCCGCGGGCCGGCCACAGGCCGTGCAGGAGGCGGTCGGAATCGACGCCGCGAGACGGGTGTCCGGGGCTGCGCGCGCACAGGTGTCGGCGCGCGACGCCATCGCCCGTCCCCGGCCCGCCTTCAACACCGAGTCCTACGCCCACATCGAGGAATCCGATTTCCTCGGCGTCGAAGACAACCCGCTCTCCACCTTCGCGATCGATGTCGACCGGGCGTCGTACTCCAACATGCGGCGCTTCATCGAGAGGGGAATGCGTCCCCCCATCGACGCCATCCGCGTCGAGGAACTCGTCAACTACTTCACCTACGACTACCCGGCGCCCGCCGGCGCTCATCCCCTCGCCATCACCACCGAAGTCGGCACGGCGCCGTGGCAGCCGGCGCATCGTCTGCTGCGCATCGGCATCCAGGGCCGGGACATCGCCGCTGCGGAGCTGCCCGCGGGCAACCTGGTCTTCCTGATCGACGTGTCCGGCTCCATGCAGCCGTCCGCGAAGCTCCCCCTGCTCAAGTCGTCGCTGCGCCTGCTGGCCGCGCAGATGAGGCCCGCCGACCGGGTCGCGATCGTGGTGTACGCCGGCCAGGCCGGGCTCGCTCTGCCTCCCACCTCCGGGACGAACAAGAGCGAGATTCTCTTCGCGATCGACAGGCTCGAGGCCGGCGGCTCCACGGCCGGCGGAGCGGGGCTGCGGCTCGCGTACGAGGTGGCGCGCGAGAACTTCAGCGAAGAGGCGAACAACCGGGTGATTCTAGCCAGCGACGGCGACTTCAACGTGGGGCCGTCGAGCGACGCGGAGATGATCCGCCTCATCGAAAAGGAACGCGAATCGGGCGTCTTCCTCTCCGTCCTGGGTTTCGGCACCGGAAACCTGCAGGACTCCAAGATGGAACAGCTGGCCAACCACGGGAACGGCAGCTACGCCTACATCGACAGCGAGCGCGAGGCGGCCAAGGTGCTGGTGAGCGAATTCGCCGGCACGCTGTTCACGATCGCGAAGGACGTGAAGGTGCAGGTCGAGTTCAATCCGCGGGCAGTGCAGGCGTACCGGCTCATCGGCTACGAGAACCGTGCGTTGCGCGCGGAGGACTTTGCGGACGATCGCAGGGACGCCGGGGAGCTCGGGGCGGGCCATACCGTCACGGCCCTCTACGAGATCGTGCCGGCCGGCATCGACGGCCCCCATGTGGCGGAGACGCCCCCGCTTCGCTATCGCGACCGAGCGGACGTCACCGGGCGGGCGGCATCCGGCGAACTCGGATTCGTCCAGCTTCGCTACAAGCGGCCCGACGATTCGAAGAGCGTTCTCCTGCAACAGGCGTTCGTCGACAGGGGCGGAGATGGCTCCGGCGACATGCGTTTCGCCGCGTCGGTGGCGGCCTTCGGCATGCTGCTGCGTGAATCGGCACATGCCGGCGACTTTTCGCTGGGCGACGCTCTGGAGCTGGCGCGGGGATCTCTCGGTGACGACGAGGAAGGCTACCGGCGCGAGTTCGTCCGGCTGGTGCGCGAGACCCGCGTGCAAGGGCTGCTGAAGCGCTGATCCCGGAGGTCCGCCGCCCGACACCGTAGCGTCGCCGGGGAAAACGAACATCCCATCTCCTGCGTAGTATCATTTCTGTTTCGAAGTCCGAGAATCACCCCGGCGCATTTCTGGAGAAGAGACCGATGAAGCTGAATGTGAGGCGTGTTCCCCATTGGACCGCCGTCGCCGCCGCATTTGTGGGCGCGACGGCCCAGGCCGCGGTGGCGCAGGAGCTGCCGGAGGGCGTTACGGAGGTGGCGTCCGTCGAGGGCATCACCGAGTACCGCCTGGACAACGGCCTGCGGTTTCTCCTGTTCCCGGACCAGAGCAAGCAGCAGATCACGGTCAACGTGACCTACATGGTCGGATCGCGGCACGAGGGGTACGGCGAGACCGGGATGGCGCACCTGCTCGAGCACCTGGTCTTCAAGGGGACGCCCGACCATCCCAACATCCCCGACGAGCTGACCGAGCGCGGAGCGTTCCCCAACGGCACCACCTGGTTCGACCGCACCAACTACTTCGAGACCTTCCCGGCCTCGGAGGACAACCTGGCCTGGGCGATCGATCTGGAGGCCGACCGCATGGTCAACTCCTTCATCGCGGCCGAGGATCTCGAGTCCGAGATGACCGTGGTGCGCAACGAGTGGGAGTCGGGCGAGAACCAGCCCATGGCGGTGCTGCAGAAGCGCGTCATGTCGGCGGCCTACGACTGGCACAACTACGGCAACTCCACCATCGGCGCGCGCGCGGACCTCGAGAACGTGCCCATCGAGCGTCTGCAGGCCTTCTACCGCAAGTATTACCAGCCCGACAACGCCCTTGTCGTGATCGCCGGGCGCTTCGACCCGGAGTACGCCATCCAGCTGGTGGCCGACGAGTTCGGCGCCATTCCGCGCCCGGACCGGAGCGGGGCGAACCGGCTGTTCACCACCTATACCGCGGAGCCCGCGCAGGACGGCGAGCGCACGGTGACCCTGCGGCGGGTGGGCGACGTGCAGCTGGTCATGGCCGCCTACCACGTCCCGCCCGGCTCCCACGAGCAGTACGCGGCGGTGGACGTCCTCACCCACGTCCTCGCGACCCGGCCCGCCGGGCGCCTCTACCAGAACCTGGTCGAACCCGGGCTCGCGGCGAACGCGTTCGCCTTCGGCTACCAGCTCAACGAGCCGGGCGTGCTGATGGCCGCCGCCCAGGTGCGCCAGGAGGACTCGCTGGAGGAGGCCGCGGCCGCAATGCTCGCCACCCTCGACGAGATGGTCGAGGCGCCCCCCACCGAGGAGGAGGTCGAACGGGCCCGGACCGACTACCTGTCGAGCATCGAGCTCGCCTTCAACAACCCGCAGGGGATCGCGCTGCAGCTGAGCGAATGGGCGTCGATGGGCGACTGGCGCCTCTTCTTCCTGCACCGCGACCGGCTGGAGCAGGTCACGCCCACCGCCGTGCACCAGGTGGCGCAGGCCTACCTGAAGCCCTCCAACCGCACCATCGGCTACTTCTACCCGACGGAGGAGACGCCGGCCCGGGCCGAGATCCCCGCCCCGCCCGACGTGGCGGCGCTGGTCGCCAGCTACACCGGCCGCGAGGCCGTGGCCGAGGGCGAGGCGTTCGACCCGACGCCCGCCAACGTCGACGCCCGCACGACCACCACGACTCTCTCCAACGGGGTGGAGGTTTCGCTCCTGCCCAAGGAGAACCGCGGCGACGCCGTGAGCGTGCAGTTCTCCTTCCGCCACGGCACCGAGGCCGCCCTCATGGGCCGGGCCACCGCCGGGTCGCTGGCGGGCTCCATGCTGATGCGCGGCACGACCCGACGGTCGCGCCAGGAGATCAGCGACGAACTGGATCGCCTGCGGGCGCAGGGGAGCGTGAGCGGATCGGCCCTGTCGACCGGCGGGTCCTTCACCACCGTCCGCGAAAACCTGGCGCCCGTCCTCCGGCTGGCCGGAGAGGTGCTGCGCGAGCCCGCCTTCGATCCCGACGAATTCGACTTGCTGCGCGAGGAGAGGCTCGCGGCGATCGAGCAGCAGCAGTCGGAGCCCCAGGCGCTGGTCTTCCAGGCCTTCAACCGGCACCTGAACCGGTTCCCCGAGGACCATCCGCGCTACTCGACCACCTTCGAGGAGGACATCGAGCGTCTCAACGCGGCGACGGTCGATGGGGCGAGGGCGTTCTGGTCCGAATTCTACGGAGCCGAGGGCGGCACCGTCGCCGTGGTCGGGGACTTCGATCCCGACGAGACGCTCGCGGTGCTGGAGGAGGTGTTCGGCGGCTGGGAGGCGCCCGAGCCCTACGAACGCGTCCCGGATCCGTACGTCCAGGTCGAGACGGTCAGCGTGGACATCGAGACCCCGGACAAGGCCAACGCGTGGATGGTGGCTGTCACCACCTTCCCCATGCGCGACGACGATCCCCGCTATCCGGCACTGCGCATGGCCGACTTCATGCTGGGCGGCGGGTTCCTGAATTCCCGTCTGCCGACCCGTATCCGCCAGGAAGAGGGGCTCTCCTACGGCGTCGGTTCGCAGCTGGCGGTGCCCCCGGTCGACGACGGCGGGCTCTTCCTGACCTATGCCATCTTCGCCCCCGAGAACGGCGACAGGGTGGTGGACGCGTTCCGCGACGAGCTGCGCAGGGCGCTGGAGGAAGGGTTCACCCGGGAGGAGCTGGATGCCGCGAAACGCGGGTTCCTGGACGCGCAGCAGAACGGCCGCTCGAACGACAGCGCGCTCGCCGGCCAGCTCAGCAACAACCTGTTCACGAACCGGACCATGGAGTTCACCGCCGCCCGGGAAGCGGCCATCGGAGCGCTGACGGTGGAGGAGGTCAACGCCGCGCTGCGCGACTACGTTTCGCTGGACGACATCTCCATCTTCCGCGCGGGAGACTTCGCCAACAAGCTGATTCCGTAGAGGACGTCCGCGGGGACAGCGCGCCGACGGGCCGGGGCCGCGAGGCTCCGGCCCGTCTTCGCGTGTATCCCGGCCGGGCGGATGAATCGCGCGCGGGCCGGGCCGGGCGTACTATTCAGCGGACTCGGCTGAATCCCCACGACTGCGAGAGTCACCATGCCTGCCTCATCCATGAATCGCCGCGATTTCGCCCGTCTCTTCGCCGCCGGAGGATCTGCGGCCCTCCTCGGCCATCCCGCGCTCGAAGGCCTGGCGCGGCGGACGCCTTCCGGGCCGCTTGCCCGTCGCACCGGCACCGCGCGTGCCGTCGACTGGGACGAAGTGCGCGCCCGCTTCCTCATCCCGCCCGAGCTGTCGGTGATGAACGCGGCCAACCTGTGCCCGTCACCGGCGAGCACGCTGCAGGCGGTGCACGACTACACCGAGCGCATGGACCGCGAGCCGGTGCCCAGCTTTCGCGGCGAGATGGCCCGGGTGAAGGAGCCGACCCGCGACCGCCTGGCCGAATTCCTGGGCGTCACCCCCGAGGAGATCCTCATCACCCGCAACACCAGCGAGGCCAACAACTGGGTGTCGACCGGCCTGCAACTGGGGCTGGGCGACGAGGTCGTGATCATGCGCGACAACCACCCCAGCAACAACCTCGCCTGGAAGGCCAAGGGACAGCGCTTCGGCTACACGGTGCGCGAGATCGAGCCGGCGAGCCCCCACCCCGGCGCCGACTACTACGTGCAGGCGTTCCGCGAGGCCATCACGCCGAGCACCCGGGTGATCTCCTTCACCCACCTCACCAACACCGCCGGCGACCTCTTCCCGGCGCGCGAACTGTGCGCCCTGGCGCGCGAGCACGGCGTCTTCTCCGTCGTCGACGGCGCCCAGTCGTTCGGACTCTTCGACATCGACCTCTCCGAGGTTCAGCCCGACTTCTATACCGGAAGCGCCCACAAGTGGCCCTGCGGTCCCAAGGAAACAGGGGTGCTGTACGTGAACGCCCGCGTCCACGACCGCTTCTGGCCCACCATGTACAGTGCCTACAGCGGGTCGCGTGGCCTCGCACGCACCCACGAGGGGCTGGGCCAGCGCGACGAGCCCGCCATCCGCGCCTTCGGCGCGCAGATCGAGTTCCTGCAGGAGATCACGATGGCCGAAGTGGAGGCGCGCAGCCGCGAGCTCGCAACCGCGCTGGTCGAGGAGCTGTCCGCGCTGGACGGCGTGCACATGTGGACCTCGCAGGAGCCTTCGCGGCGCGCGGCCGTGGTCACCTTCCGCCCGGGCGAACTGTCACCGGGCGCCGTGGTCGCGGCGCTGGAAAACGACGGCATCGTGGCCGCCGCTCGCGGGGGCAGCGACCGCACCGGCGTGCGCCTCTCGCCCCACTTCTACAACTCGCACACCGATGTGGAGCGCGCGGTCTCGGCGATCCGGGGGTATCTGCAGACGGGGCTCTGACGCGGCAACGGAGGCGGAGATTCCGCGGCGGCGGAAGCACGGACGCGGGGCGCGAATAGGTGTGTGAACGAAGCGCGAAAATTCGGATGCGCACTCCGGGTTTTCACGTTACTTTGGGGCCATGATTCCACGCCCCGACTATCTGCGGCGGCTTGAGACCGCGACCGCGCGCGCTCCCGTCACCGCCCTGCTTGGGCCGCGACAATGCGGCAAGACCACGCTCGCGCGGGAGTTCGCCGCCGGTCGGAACGCCACCCGCTTCGACTTGGAATCGGAACCGGATGTTCGCCAGCTGGCCAATCCCGAACTCGTCCTGGGGTCATTGGATGGACTGGTGGTGCTGGACGAGGTGCAGCGGATGCCGAAGCTCTTTTCGGCTCTGCGGGTGCTGGTGGACCGTCTGGATTCGCAGACGCGGTTTCTGATCCTGGGCAGCGCGGCGCCGGATCTGGTGCGCGGCGTCTCGGAATCATTGGCCGGGCGGGTGGAGCTCATCGAGATGGGTGGTTTTGGCTTGGCCGAGACCGGGGCGTCGCAGTGGCGCGATCTCTGGCTGCGCGGAGGCTTTCCCCGCTCCTATCTGGCGGCGTCGGACGATGACAGCCACGCTTGGCGGGATTCGTTCGTGAGCACGTTCCTGGAGCGCGACGTGCCCCAGCTTGGGATTTCCATTCCCGCCGCGGCGATGCGACGCTTCTGGATCATGCTCGCGCACTCGCACGGCCAGACGTGGAACGCCTCCAATCTGGGACGCGCGCTGTCGCTCTCCGACAAAACCGTGCGCCGCTACCTCGACTTGTTGACGGGCACGTTCATGGTCCGGCAACTGCAGCCGTGGTTCCACAACATTGCCAAACGCCAAGTCAAGGCACCCAAAGTCTACCTGCGCGACTCCGGCCTGCTTCACACCCTGCTGGGCATTCCGAACGACGCGGCGCTGCTGTCGCATCCGCGTGTCGGAGCCTCCTGGGAGGGATTCGTGATCGAGCAACTGCTGCGCGTTCTGCGTCCCGCGGATGCCTGGTTCTGGGCCGCGCACGGGGGCGGCGAGCTCAACCTGCTCGCCACCGTCGAGGGCCGATGGACGGGATTCGAGGTCAAGTTCAGCGAAGCCCCATCGGTTGCGCGCCGGACTCGCGCCTCGGCCGATGCGTTGGAGGTGGATCACCTGTTCGTCGTGTGTCCCGCGCCGCGGGCATACCCGGTGGGCGAGCGGATCACGGTGATGCCGTTGTGGGAGATTGAAACGCTTCGCGAACGGATCAGGGGGTTGCCTTGACCGCGGTTGGGCTTGGATGCAGCGAAGACCCACCTGTCCAGGCTCATCAAGCTGGCGGTGGGATCTGCTGGTCGACACGCACGCGCTGCTCCGGGCGATTGATTCGCCGGAGAAGCTGGGTCCTCCTCAACTCCCCCCGCTGCGCAGCTCCTCCACGATGCGCTCCGCCAGGTAGACCTCCTCGAGCGCCTCCAGGATGCCGCGCACGTCGACCGAAACGGCGCGCGCGCGGTCGGTCAGGAAGATGTACTCGCCCGAGAGGCCCTCGGTGTTGCTGTCGAAGGCGAGCCCCACCAGTTCCAGGTCCGCGTTGACGAGCGGAGAGCCCGAGTTTCCGCCGATGATGTCGTTGGTGGACACGAAGTTGATCGGCGTGGACAGGTCCGGATCGCCGGGCGGGTCGAGCCAGCGTTCGGGCAGGTCCCACTCCCCGTCCCCGGTCCCTCCCGAGACGTGGGAGTAGTGCCGGTCGTAGAGCCCGTAGAAGGTGGTCACCACGGGGGCGAAGGTGCCGTTGTACTCGTACTCGGACACCACGCCGTCGGAGATGCGGAGCGAGAAGGTGGCGTCGGGCGGAACATCGGTCCCGTAGATCTCGAAGCGCGCCCGCCCCAGCGCCGCCGCGATCTGCTCCTCCTCGGCGGAAATGGGCCCGAGCGCCTGCTGGAAGGGGCCGATGCCGGAGATGAGGGCGCCGAGGAGCTGCATGGCCGCGTCGCCCATTCCCACGCCGCCGCCCGGGACGGCCTCGACGGCCCGGGCCGAGTCGGACAGCACGCTCTCGGCCACCACCGAGGCGGCGACATCCTCCGGGCTCCGTCCGCCGAGCACGCTGGTCGCCAACGGGGAATCGGCTCCGTAGCTCGCTTCGATGTCGCGCAGGCGGGCGGCCAGCAGCAGCTCCTGCAGAGCCCGCGGCTGATCCGGCACTCCCCTCAGCGATTCCATCACCCCCTCGAGCGCCTCGGCGGGCGCCCCCGCGCGCGATCCGTTGGCGTACTGGAAGGCGAAGAGCGCGCGTGACAGCACTGCGCTCTCGTAGTCGGCGCTGGCGAAGGCCAGGAACGACCCGAAGCCGCCAGCCACCTCGGCTTTCCGGTCCTGCAGTTCGGCCATCTGCGCGATCAGCCCCCCGTACTCCTCCGCCAGCTCGGGATCGGCCTCCAGCGCTTCCTGGAACGCCCGCTCCTGGTCGCGGCGCTTCGCCAGAATGACCGGGTCGTGCAGCCCGCGCAGGATCCCGCCGTAGGCCTCCTGCGTGTTGATCAGCGAGAAGATGGTGTTGCGCAGGTCCATCGCTTCGCCCGCCTCCGGGTCCATGTCGTAGAAGGCCTCGAGCGCGTCGATGCGGTTGTTGACGAAGGCGAGCAGTCCCTTGTCGGAGATGTCGCGCCGGAATTCGAGTTCCGCGACGGTCTGGATGCGGCTGGTGGAGCCGGGGTTGCCGATCATGAACACGGCATCGCCGCGCTCCACACCGGTTTCGCTCCAGCGGAAGAAGCTTTCGCTGGTGTCGAGCGGGTCGCCGTCCTCGTAGACGCGCAGGAAGCTGAAGTCGAGGGCGTAGCGCGGGTAGGTGAAGTTGTCGGGGTCCCCGCCGAAGTAGCCGACCGAGAGCTCGGGCGCCATCACCATGCGCACGTCGGTGTAGCGCCGGAAGACGTACGCCGAGGTGCGTCCGCCGTTGTAGAGCGAGACCATCTCTACCTCGAAGCCGGCCTCCTCACCCCCGAACTCCCCGGAGATGCGGGCCGCGATCTCCTCCTCTGCCGCCTCGCGCGCCTGCGAGCGGGCCTGGGGTTCGTTGATGCCCTCTAGCGCCGCGTCCATCTCCGCCGTCACGTCGCGGATGGCGATGAGCCGGTCGGCCTCGAACTCCTCGATCGCCCGCTCTTCGTCCAGGCCCTCGGCGTAGAAGCCGTCGTCCAGCAGGCTCTCTCCCTCACGGGATACCGCGGAGATGTGCTCGCGCGCGCAGTGGTGGTTGGTGAGCACCAGCCCGTCGCCGGAGACGAAGGAGGCCGAGCAGCCGGGGATGCGAAGCGCTCCCAGCCGGGCGCGTCGGAACCAGACCGAGTCCGCATCGATGCCGTAGGTGTCGCGCAGGTAGTCGGAGGGCGGGTTCTCGAAGGTCCACATGCGCCCGTTGTCGAAGCGTCCGGCGCGTACGGTGTCGAGGCCGGCGACCTGGGGTACCCGGGGCTGAGCGGGGGCCTCCGCTTCCACGGGAGGCGCCGGGGCCGCGGGGGTGTCGGCATCCAGGACGGGTTCGGGCCGCTCGGGCCCGGGTGGATCGGTGGCCACCGGAGGCATGGGGGCGGCACCGCCGCCGCACGCGAGCGCGATGAGGCCCAACAGGGCATGGCTGTGTCGTAGTCTCACGGGTCGTTGCCTCCCCGGGCGGCGTCCTGGATATCGAGGATCTCGTCGATCAGAAAGAGGTCGGTGAGAAGCGCCCGGAAGTGGATGGAGGCGTTCAGGTTGTCGACGAGCTGCGAGCTGACCCACTTCTGCGCGGATACCAGTTGTACGGCCGCCAGGGTGCTCTCCGCATCCCGGCCCAGCACCTCGGCCATCCCGCGATACGCCGCAGCAGGGGTCAGCCCCGCCGCTTCGGCCAGGGCCGCAACCCCCTCGCCCAGTCCCTCGAGGGCTTCCTGGGTCCTGGCCAGGAACTGCCGCACCTGACCGCTGGATGCACCCGGGCCGGTGCCCGTGGCGCCCTGGGCCGCGTAGGCCAGGAAGAACTCGTAGCTTTCCTCGATCGCCTCGATGCGGGCGCGCAGTTCGCTACGGGTCAAGTCTGCTCCGGGAGCTGCCCCTGGGGGCCGTCTCCCGCCCAGCGCTCCGGGTCGTGGTGCTCCAGGTATTCCTTCCGGTTCACGAAGCCGTTGAACATCGACATCGTGATCCACCACTTCTCGGGCCGGATCGCGAAGTAGATGTGCGCGATCACCAGCGAGATCAGCGCCACCCCGCTCAATCCGTGCACCACGTAGACCACGCCCCACATCGCGTCCGAGAGGATGTAGGGGTTGCGCGCCCAGAACCAGGTGTCGACCCGGAACATCATGAGCACGCCCGTCACCACCGCGGCGAAGGTCACGACCACGATGACGTGGTGGTACATCTTGTGGTCCAGCGGGTACTTGGCCGCCTTGGGGCCCTCGGGCTGCTCCTTGCCGAAGAAGCGCTTGACCTCGCGCTTGGCGGTTTCCACGTCCTCCTTCCCGACCCACATCGACCAGAAGTCCTGCCAGAAGGTGGAGTGGATGATGTGGTAGATCACCGTCAGGATCAGCAACACCCCGGCCAGCCAGTGGATGGTCACCCACGGAAACTGGATGCCCGCCCACGGGAAGAACGCGGTGACGAGCAGCGCGAACATGGCGATCGCCATGAGCCAGTGGAACGCCCGCGCGGAGAAGGTGTGGCGCAGGATGCGCATCGGCAGCCCCGGGGGAGCCGGGGCGTCATCGCCGTGACCGTTGGCGGTCGCCAGGCGGCGCACCCAGAGGGCGTGCCCGGTCACGAAGACGATGCCCGCGATCAGCGCGGCCCACATCAGGTCGAAGGAGATCCCGATGAGGACCTCCTGATTCCATGGATTGGCGGCCCTGCGCCAGAGCTCCACCTCTACACCTCCGCGCGCACGGCCCGCCGCACCAGATTCTTCATGAGCGGGAGCTTGTACGCGTTGTGCCGCAGCGGTTGCGCGCGGCGGATGGCGATGTCCCCGGCCGCGATGCCGGTGTCGTCGCTCGCCGCCTGGCCGATGACGGCCCGCTCGGCCTCGTCAAGCCGCATCGGGTAGGGTGCGACCCCGTTGACCGAGATGCGCGCGTCCTGGATCGTGCCGCCCGAGGTGCGGATCGCGGAAGCGACGGTCACCAGCGAGAAGTCCCACGACTGACGGTCGCGGATCTTCTCGAAATGGAAGTCGGCGCCCGCCCAGGTGCCGGGGATGCGGATGGCGGTGAGGAGGTCTCCGGGCTCCATGACCGTCATGCGCTCGATGTCGATGCCGGGGCCGATGAAGAAGTCCTCGGCGTCGTACACGGTCTCGCCCGCGGCGTTGGTGACCACCATCTGCGCGTCCAGGGCGATCATGGCGGGCGCGGTGTCCGAGGGATTGACCGCCACGCAGCGGCTGGCGCCGAAGACGCAGTGCTCGGCGTTCATGGCCTTGGGGGCGGAGGCGTAACAGATGTTTCCGCCCGCCCGGTAGCAGGGCCATCCGCCGCGGTAGTACCAGCAGCGGGTGTCCTGGGCGAGGTTGCCGCCGAGGGTGCCCTGGTTGCGGATCTGCGGGGTGGCCACCTCGGCCGCGGCCTGGGCCAGAAGCCCGAAGCGGCCGACGATGTCGGGGTGGGTCGCCACCTCGGTCAGCGAGGTCATCGGACCGATGACGAGCCCGTCACCGTCGGCCCGAATGCCCTTGAGTTCCTCGATGCCCCCGAGATCCACGATGGCCTCGGGGCGCTTGATGCGGTCCTTGAACCAGTCGAAGCTGTCCAGTCCGCCCGCCAGAACCCAGGAGTCTTCCCCGTACTGGTCGAGAAGGTTGAGTGCGTCGCCGATGCTCGCCGGCTGGAAGAGCTCGCACGGCGGGATCATGTCGCGAATGACGGCCATGGTCGGAGCCTCCGGTTACACGTGTGTCTCGAGGGGGCGGTACGGTTGCTCCGTACCTGTAAGTGCCGCGAGCACCACGTCGGTGGTGAGCGGCGTCCGGCACAGGCACTGGCCGCCGAGGGCGTCGGCTACCGCGGAGGCGACCGCGGCGGCGCCGGCCCCGATGGGCGGCTCCCCGATTCCCTTGGCGCCCACCGGCGTCTGCGGGTCGGGAAGGTCGACGGCGGCCCAGTCCATCCGTAGCGGAACGTCCAGAATGCCGGGAGGACGCGCCGTGTAGAAGCGTTTGGCGAAGGCGACGCCCCACTGCGGATCGAAGACCCACTTCTGGCTGCGCGCCTGGCCGAAGCCCTGTACCGCGCCGCCGTGGATCTGCGCCGCCAGGCTGCGCGGGTGCAGCACGGTGCCGCAGTCGGTGACGCCCGTATACTCGGTGATGTCGATCTTGCCGGTCTCGACATCCACCTCGACCTGGGCGAAGCCCATCACCCAGGACCAGACGCCGCCCTCGCCGCCGTAGTTGTCGCGCGCCACCCCGATCAGGCCTTCGCCGGCGAGGTTGTTCGCCGATGCCACGGTCATGGGGTTGAGGTCCTCGGGCAGCTCGTGCCCGCTGTACCTGCCGCCCATGTCGATGGCGCGCTGGGCGGCGTCGGCGAAACTCATGCCGCGGCCGGGGTTGGAAGCCTGGAAGACGCGTCCGTCGCCGCAGTCGTAGGCGTCGGGAGACCCGCCGAGGACGCTCGCCGCGATCTCCTGCAGCTTCGCCTTGGCGTCCAGCGCCGCGGCGTGGTTGGCGCGTGTGTGGGCGTGCGTGGTCTGGCTCCCGGACTGGCTCGAGCTCCAGGGCAGGTTGCGCGACGTGTCGCCCCACACCACCTCGCAGTCGTTCCAGTCCATGTCCAGCACGTCGGCGGCCGCGCGTCCGGTGTCGGCGATCGAGTGCGTGCCCAGATTGCCGATGCCCTGGTGGATGTAGAGCTTGCCGTCCGGGCGAATCACCAGCAGGCCGTCCATCCCCCGGCTGCCGCCCACGAAGGGGCTCACGCCGATGCCTACGCCGATGGCCTTGGTGCCGCGGCGCGTGCCGCTGAGCCGGCTCCGCTCCTCCCAGCCGAAGACCTCGGCGCCGATGTCCAGCGCCTCGCGCGCGAAGCAACTGGTCAGCGTTCCCCGGTTGGGGCCGAGCCAGGCGTCCTCGCCGGGAGCGTTGAGGCGCCGGATCGCCAGCCGGTCGATCCCCAGCTCGCGCGCGGCCTTGTCCATGATGGGCTCGAGCATGGCCACGATCTGGGCGCCGCCGGGGGCCCGCTGCGCGGAACGCGGAGGCGTGTTGGTGTACACCGACACCGCCCGGAAGCGCATGTGATCGGGCTGGTAGTTGAGCGTCGCCACGGAACCGGCGGTGTTGAAGTCGCCGGAGCTGCCGTAGGAACCGGCGTCCTGCACGATATACAGGTCGATTGCGGTGACCCGTCCGTCGTTGCGGAAGCCCATCTTCGCGAAGGCCTGGAAGCCGGGCCGGGCGCGGCCGATGGAGTTCTCCTCGTAGCGCGTGATGCGCAGCATGACCGGGCGTCCCGTCTTGCGGGACATGATCGCGGCGACGTCGTTGATGGGCGCCCCGGAGATCTTGCTGCCGAAGCCTCCGCCGCAGTACTCCGTGACCAGCACGACGTCCGACTGGTCCATGCCCAGGCGGTTCGCCAGCGACGCGTGCGTGCGCGCCGTGCTCTGGGTGGAGGTGTGCAGGTAGAGCTTGCCGTTCTGCCAGTAGGCCATCACGCTGCGCGGTTCCATCGGATGATGGGAGAGCGACTGGTGCAGGATCGTCTCCTCGAGCACCAGGTCCGCGTCCCCGAACCCGTCCTCCACGTCACCGATGTTGAACTCGACCTGCGGCTCGCCCATCGGGAGCCGGTCGGGCCCGGCGGCGTCGAAGTCCGCGTCGGTCCACTTGAACTCGCGGATCTCGCGGGTCTGGCCCTCGCGCCACTGGATGTTGCCGTCCAGGCGTGCGTTGGGGCCGCCGGGGCGCAGGCTGTCGAGCGGGTCCACCACGAAGGGCAGGGGCTCGAAGTCGACCCGGATGGCCTCGATGGCGTTCGCCGCCGTGGTCTCGTCCACCGCGGCCACCGCCAGCACCGGTTCGCCCTCGTAGAGGGGCTCGTTGGTCAGCGCAGCCTCCGCCGCGACCCCGGTGATCTCGGGCATCATCGGGTCGTCGGCGGTCAGGATGTCGACCACCCCCTCCATCGCCAGCGCCGCGCTCGCGTCGATGCGGCGCACCCGGCAGTGGGGCATGGGGGAGAGCAGCAGTTTGGCGAAGAGCATGCCCTCCGCGCGAAAGTCTTCGGCGTACCTGGCCCTGCCGGTGATCTTGGCTCGCAGGTCCGGGGGCGCGATGTCTCGTCCAATAGCCTTCTCGGCCATGTCATCCTCCTCCTTGCAAGGCCGTTCGTCAGGCGCGCTGGCTCATGTACTCCACGGCTCGTTCCGCGGAGTTGAGAATCTTGTTGTAGTCGCCGCAGCGGCAGAGGTTGCCGGAGAGCGCCTGCGCGCATTGCTCGCGGGTGGCGCCCGGGTTGTTCTCCGTGAATTCGGCCATGCTCATGATGAAGCCGGGAGCGCAGAAGGCGCACTGGAACCCGCCCTCGTCCATGACCGCCTGCTGCACCGGATGCAGCTCCCCGTCGGGACTCTCGAGCCCCTCGATGGTGCGGATGGCGCGGCCCCGGACCTGGTGGGTCAGCATCGAGCACGCGTAGTGCGAAACCCCGTCGATATGGACGGTGCAGGCACCGCACTCCGCGCGGTCGCACCCCAGCTTGGTCCCGGTAAGACCCAGCTTGTAGCGCAGCGTCATCGCCAGCGTCTCGTACGGGAGCACGTCCACCCGCCGCTGCTGGCCGTTGACGCTCAGCGTCATAAGGCGTTCGACCCCGCCCCGGGCCTGGCCGGCGGTCAACACCCCCGGGCCCCGGAACAGGTAGCTGGATGCGGAGACGGTCGCGCCCGCCGCGATCACGCCCTTGATGAACTTGCGGCGGGAGTAGTTGCGGGGACCGCGGTCGCGGATGATCTCGACTTCGGTCACGGTCATCACCTCCTTCGTGGCGTCGCTGGCCGGGGAGCCCGGCACGCTTTCACAACGTGCCAAGATAGGGGGCATCCAGCGGATATGCGAGACTTTGGGGGACCATCTCAACCCACCCACACCGTCTTCACGTTCACGAACTCGTGGATGCCGAAGAGCGAGAGCTCGCGTCCGTAGCCGCTTTCCTTGACCCCGCCGAAGGGGAGCTGGGGGTCGGAGCGCACGAACGCGTTCACGAAGCAGTTGCCGGCATCGATCTCCTCGGCCGCGATCCGCCGTCCGCGCTCCAGGTCGCGCGTGAAGACCGAAGCGCCCAGCCCGTAGCGTGTGTCGTTGGCGACCGCGATGGCCTCGCGCTCGTCCGCCACCGGCACGATGGAGACGACCGGGCCGAACAGCTCCTCCTCGTAGGCGGGCATGCCCGGGGCGACGTCGGCCAGCACGGTAGGCGGATAGAACCAGCCCGGCCGGTCCGGCACCTCGCCGCCCACCAGCAGCGACGCACCCCGCTCGACGCTCCCCCGCACCTGATCGTGCAGGCGGTCGCGCAGATCCTCCCGCGCCAGCGGGCCGATGCGGTTGCCCTCGTCGAAGGGGTCGCCGAAGGTCGCCGCGCCCATCGCTTCGACCACCCGGTCGCGCAGCTCGGCGAGCACGGGCTCGACCACGATGCAGCGCTTGGCGGCGATGCAGCTCTGCCCGGCGTTGATGAGGCGGCTGGTCACGCACTGGCGGGTGGCGAGCTCCAGGTCGGCGTCCTCGAGCACGATGCAGGGGTCGTTGCCGCCCAGCTCGAGCACGGACTTCTTCACGTGGGCGGCCGCAGTCGCGGCCACCGTCTTCCCGGCGACCGTGCTCCCGGTGAGCGTCACCGCGCGCACGCGGGAGTCGGCGATCAGCTCGCCGGCGCGGTCGTGGTCGATGAGCAGGGCCCGGAAGAGGTCGTGGGGGAATCCGGCTTCGCGGAAGATGCCCTCGATGGCCAGCGCGCATCCCGGGACGTTGGGCGCGTGCTTGAGGAGCGTCCCGTTGCCCGCCATCAGGTTTGGTGCGGCGAAGCGGAAGACCTGCCAGAAGGGGTAGTTCCAGGGCATGATGGCGAACACGATGCCGATCGGCTGGAAGGTGATGAAGCTCTGGCGGGCTTCGGTCTCGACGGGTTGCGGAGCCAGGTAGCCGGGGGCGTGCCCGGCGTAGAACTCGCAGACGGTCGCGCACTTCTCGATCTCCGCGCGCGCTTCCCGCACGGGCTTCCCCATTTCGCGGGTCATGAGTTCGGCGAACTCGTCGCGCCGCTGCCGGAGAATGACCGCCAGGCCTCCCACCAGGCGCGACCGCTCCTCCATGGGGGTGTCGCGCCAGCCCAGGAAGGCGTTCTGGCAGCCGGCCACGGCGCGGGCGTAGTCTCCGGAGGACATCTCCGGGTAGTCCCTGATGCGCCGGCCGGTCGCGGGATCTATCGCAGTGAACGACATGGGGCGTGGCCTCCGCGCAGGCGAAGCTGATTGTGATTCAGAGAACGAGGGGCCAGCTTTGCAGGTGCCTCCCACCTCCCGCGAAACTCGCCCATCCTCCAGACAAGGGTAGCCCGAAGGCGCATGGAAACAAGGCGTCCCACCACTCCCGCGGCCGAGGAGATCCTCGGACTCTACTACCCCGTGCTCGATCACGGCTTCGTGGCCCTGGTCGACTACATGGGGAGCGACGAGAGCATCGAGCGCGCCGCGCGGGTCAGCTACGGCTACGGCACCCGCAAACGCAGCGCCACCCGCGGCCTCATCCGCTACCTGCGGCGCCACCTGCACACCACCCCCAGCGAGATGGTCGAGCTCAAGTTCCACTGCGCCATGCCGATGTTCGTGGCCCGCCAGTGGGTGCGGCACCGGACGGCGTGCCTGGCGGAGGGCACCGAGGTCTTCTTCGACCTGCCTGGCGCGGAGGCGAGGGGGCGCCGCCAACTCTACAAGCTGCCCATCGAAGAGATCTGGCGACGCTTTCAACCCACCCGGAATCGAACTCGCCCCGACAAGCAGCGGAACCCGTTTCATCGCCGTGATCGCCTGCGCCGGATGAAACTCAGGCAAGTGAACGAGGACACTCTGGCGTGCCAGCACACCCGCATTGTGGACGTGTACCGGAACGGCCCGAAGCCGGTGTTCAGGATGGTTCTGGAGGACGGCAAGTCCATCGAAGCCACATCCGATCACCGATTCCTGTTCGGGACCGGTTGGGACACACTTGGGCGCGCGACCGGGTTGCGGGAAACTGGTGAACGCGCGGTATGGCGGCACGGCGACTACTTCGTGTACGTCAACGGTGCAGCCGAGGAACGTCCCGCATTCTACCGCGATCCGATCTGGCTGCAGCGCGAGTACCGAGGACACCGGCGGTCGCTGACGGGCCTGGCGCAGGCATCCCGCGTCAAGGCCAAGCTCGTGCGGATCAAGCGCATCGAGTTCGTGGGCGAGCGCGAGACATACGACCTCGAAGTCGAGGGCCCGTACCACAACTTTGTGGCGAACGGCATCGTCACCCACAACTCCATCAATGAATATTCGGGTCGGTATAGCCTGATGCCGCTCCTCTTCTACAGCCCCGATCCCGGCAACTTCTCGCTGCAGAGCAGCGTCAACAACCAGGGCAGGGAGGCGGACGCCGCCCCGGAGCGCCTGTACGGGGATGCCATCCGGCGATGGGAGGAGGTGCGTGCCTCCGCTTCACGCGCGTACGCGTGGATGGTACAGGAGGACGTCGCGCGCGAGCTGGCCCGGATCGACCTGCCGCTCTCGACCTATACGCAGTGGTACTGGAAGATCGACCTGCACAACCTGCTGCACTTCCTCACGTTGCGCGTGGACGATCACGCCCAGTGGGAGATCCAGGAGTTCGGGCGGGTGATGGCCGGGATGCTCAAGCGCGTGGCCCCGCTGAGCTTCGAGGCGTGGATCGACTACCAGGTGTGCGGCGACAAGCTGAGCCGGATGGAGATCGAGGCGCTGGCGAGGCTGTTGGAGCCCGATGCGGATGGCGGGCTGGCGGTACGGGAGCGTGGCGGATCGCTCAGCTTCGAGGAACTGCGCGGAATGGGGATGGCGCCGCGCGAGGTCCGCGAGCTCGCGGGCAAGATCCGGCGCCGGAGGGTCCCCGACTTCGATCTGGATCTTTCGCGTTTCCGGAGCGCCGAGGACGTGGCCGCGGAGATGCACGAGGCGGTGCACGGGAACTTCGAGTAGGGAGAGGCCGCGCGAGGGATTCGCGTCCGAACGCTGAATCGTGGAAGCAGGAAGGAGACTAGGAGGAGGAAAATGAACGCACACGACACCCCCCGGATCCGAATGGCGCTTCCTCGTGCCCGCGGCTCGCTCGCCGCGGGCACGATGTTCCTCCTCCTTGCCCTCACGGGCCCGATCGAGGGCTTGCGGGCGCAGGACGCGGATGCCGCGCCGCGCCCGATGACCATCGTCGACCTCATCGAGGTGCCCTCGCTCGGGGACGCGCGCATCTCCCCGGACGGCAGCCGGCTGCTCTTCGTGCGCCGGGACGCCGACTGGGAGGAGAACGGGACCGTCGCGCACATCTGGAGGGTGGACGCGGACGGCGAGAACCTGATCCAGGTCACCAACGGCGAGAACGGGGAGACGAGCCCGCGCTGGTCACCTGACGGCAGCCGGATCGCCTTCCTGGCCCGCCGCGGCGAGGACGAGCACACCCAGATTTATCTCCTGAACGCGATGGGCGGCGAGGCGAACGCCCTCACCGGGCACCCGACCGCGGTGTCGAGCATCACGTGGGCCCCGGACGGAAGCGGCATCTACTTCGTGGCTGGGGACGAACTCTCCGAGGAGGAGAAGGCCCGGCGCGAGGCCGGCGACGACGTCTACGCCTTCGACGAGAACTACCGGCAGAGCCATATCTGGCAGGTGAGCGTGGAAGACGGCGAGACGAGCCGGGTCACGGAGGGGGACTTTTCGGTCACCGGGTACTCGCTCTCGCGCGACGGCACCCATATCGCCTTCCACCGGGGCGCGTCGCCGCTCTTCGAGGGCGTGGACCGGCGCGAGGTCTGGGTGATGCGCGCGGACGGAAGCGACGCCCGCCAGCTGACCCGCAACTCGGTGCCGGAGTACAACGCGCGGCTCTCGCCCGACAATCAGTGGGTGGCCTTCCACGCGGACTCGAACGAGGACTTCGACTTCTACTACAACGACAACCTCTTCCTCGTCCCGGCATCCGGGGACGGGGAGGCGCGCATGCTGTTGCCGGACATGCCGCATGGAGTCGACGCGATCGCCTGGTCGGGGGACGGCGGGGCGATCTTCTTCCGGGCCAACACGGGGGTGCGTGAGGAGCTGATGCGCGTGGACGTCGGCGATGAGCGCCTGACGCAACTGACCGAGGGCGACCATCAGGTCATCAACTGGCACTATGCCCCGGCGCTGGACACCCACGTCTTCGGGCTCAACCGGGCCGACAACCGGGGCGACCTGTGGATGATGCGCGGCGGCGGCTCGCCCGAGCGCGTGACCCGCGTCTTCGACTACCTCACCGAGGACTTCGTGCAGCCTCGCCAGGAGGCGGTGCAGTGGCAGGGGGAGGACGGCGTCGAGGTCGAGGGGCTGCTCTTCTATCCGCTGGGTTATGAGGAGGGGACCCGCCATCCCCTGGTGGTGCAGACCCACGGCGGACCGGCCGCGTCCGACAAGTTTCAGTTCTCCACCGCGGGCAACTTCGTCCAGGTGCTGAACGGAATGGGGTATTTCGTCTTCAAGCCCAACTACCGGGGCAGCACCGGGTACGGGGACGACTTCCTGCGCAACATGGTCGGCAACTACTTCGACCAGGCCCACCTGGACGTGATGACCGGGGTGGACCATCTGATCGAGCTCGGCCTGGTCGACGGCGAGCGCATGGCCAAGATGGGCTGGAGCGCGGGCGGGCACATGACCAACAAGATCATCACCCACACCGGCCGCTTCCAGGCCGCCGCCTCGGGAGCGGGCGCCGCCAACTGGGTGTCGATGTACGCACAGAGCGACATCCGCGTCTACCGGACCCCGTGGTTCGGCGGCACCCCTTGGGAGGAGGATGCGCCCGTCGACCAGTACTGGCAGGACTCGCCGCTGCGCGAGGTGTGGCGGGTGAACACGCCGACGATCTTCCTCGTGGGCGAGGAGGATGCCCGCGTGCCCATGCCGCAATCGGTGGAGATGTACCGGGGGCTGAAGCACAACGGGGTCCCCACCCATCTGTATGTGGCCCCGCGCGCCGGGCACGGCTGGACCGAACTCAGGCACCAGCTCTTCAAGGCCAACGTGCACCTCGACTGGTTCGAACGCTGGGTGCACGGCCGCGAGTACGAGTGGGAAGAGGCGCCGGAGAGCGAGGAGGAGGCGCGGGCGACGGCGGCGATCGATTGACGCGTCGCCGCCGCACCTGCGCGGCGGAAACGCGGAGCACCGCGCGCCATCACGAAGCCGGGCGCGGCGATGGTCCCCCTCCGGCTACCCCGCCTGCCCGCGTCCGGGCCGCGGGCCACGAGGGGATCCTCTCGATTCCGGGGGCGAGTCTCGCAGGACGCGGGCAGTCGGCTCCGCGGGGCGGTCGTCCGGCGCGGGCATCAAATAGCCCACTCTTCGCTCGTTGACGATGTAGGCCGGCCGTGCCCCGTCCTCCCCCAGCTTGTGGCGGAGCCTCTTCACTACGGCATGCACGAGCCTCGGGTTGGCGGAGCCCCGATAGCGAGTGCCCCAGGCGCGGCGCAACAGGGCGCGGTAGGTCAACACTCGTCCGTGGTTGGTCGAGAGCACGCGCAGCAGCTCGTACTCGGTGGCGGTGAGCTCCAGTGGCCGGCCTCCGAGGGTCACCCGGCGTCGATCGTAGTCGATGGCCAGCGCCCTCAGCTGGAAGGACGCGGGCTCGGCGCGGCTGCGCAGTGCCGCCCGGATCCTCGCCGTCAACTCCGTCGCCGAGAACGGCTTGACGATGTAATCGGCGGCTCCGGCCTCGAGAGCCTTCGCGATTGTCTCGTCCCGCCCGTAGGCCGAGACGAAGATGACCGGCACATCGGTCAGCTCGGGAACCTGCTCCATCAGCTTGATGCCGTCCGTCCCCGGCAACATCAGATCGAGCAGGACCAGGCGGGGTTTCTCCTTGCGAATGAGGCGCGGCAGTTCCCGAGGCTCGCCCGTCGCCACTACGGCATACCCTGCCGTGGTGAGCGTATCGCGGACATGGAGCAGCGCTTGCGGATCGTCGTCCACCACCAGGATGCGTGTCACCTCCCGGCCTGAACGCTCGCGTCGCTGTGAGGAGGATTCCGACTCCGTCACGTCGCTGCCGGCCTCCTCGGCGGCAGGGACGGTGAACGTGAACCGGGCGCCCCGGCCCTCCCCGTCGCTCCGCGCCCAGATGCGCCCTCCGTGCGCCTCTACCAGTCCCTTGCAGATGGCGAGGCCCAGGCCGGTCGCCACGCCACGCCTTCCCTCATCCGCACCGGTCCGCTTGGCGAACAGGTGCGCGAGCCGCTCGCGCGCGATGCCTTTGCCGTGGTCGGAGACGGAGATCGCCACATGGACGCCGTCCCGCCGCGCCCTGATCTCGATGGGGGATGATGCCTCGGAGTATCTCGACGCATTGGCGAGGAGGTTGCTGAGGACCTGCACGATGCGCTGCCGGTCGACCATCACGTTCGGCAGGTCCGGAGCAAGGTCGACCCGCACGCTGTGTCGGCCGCCGGCGTTCAGGAACGTGTTCCTCGCCCGGTCGATCAGCCCTCCGACGTCCGAGGCTTCGGACGAGATCGACAAGGTCCCCGTCGCGATTCGCCCCGCATCCAGCAGGTCGCCCATGAGGACGCTCATGTTGTCGGCATGCTCGTCGATGATCCGGAAGAACTGCAGCATCTCCGCGTTAGCGAGGCGCCTTGAGGCGGCGAGCACCGTGGCCGACGAGCCTTTTATGGCGGCAAGAGGCGCGTGCAGCTCGTGGCTCACGATCGCCAGGAACTCGGTCCGCATCCGCTCGAGTTCGTCAAAGGGCGCCAGGTACTGGATGGTGACCACGACGGAGTCGACGCTACCGTCGGCCTCATGGATCGGCGTCAGGTTGATGAGCGTCTTCACGCTGCGGCCATCCGGAACCGAAAGCTCGATTTCCTCGGCACGCAGTGTCTCGGCGCTGCTCAGCTCGTGCGCCAGCGCGACTTCCTTCAAGGCGATCTCCCGCCCGTCGCCGAGCCGGCAGGTAACCGATTCCAGCAGTTCCATCGTGGACCCGCCAGGCATCTGCAGGGCTCGGACGATTCGTTTCGCCTCCCGGTTGATCGACACCGGGTTTCCGGTCCTGGCGTCCACGACCACCACACCGACCGGCGATGTATCGACGAGGGTTTCCACCTTCGCCCGCGCACGCTGCTCGCCCCGAAACATGCGGGCGTTGGCGATCGCCGTCGCCGCTTGCGACGCCAACAGCACGAGAACCTCTTCGTCCTCGGAGGTGAACTCGCCGCCCCCGTCCTTTCCGGCGAGGAAGAAGCTGCCGACGTAGATGCCCCGATGACGGATCGGCGTGCCCTGCAGCGTCCTGGATGGAAGCGCGACTGGCGAAAAACCGAGCGACCGGAGCCAGGTCGCCACGTCTCCGACCCGCACGGCACCCGGCAGGTCCCGGAAGTGCTCGAAGACCCGGAGCCCATCTTCCCACTCCTCAAGCAGCCGCAGCTGCTCCTGTGTCAGGCCGGAGGCGAGGTAGAGCCCGGGGTCGCCCGCGTCGTCGACGGTAGCGATCAGGCCGTGGCGGGCCCCGGTCAGGGCGCGGGCGCTGTCGACGACATCCTGCAGGACCGTCTCAAGGTCCAGGCTCGCGTTGATGCGCAGGAGCGCGGCGCATAGTGCCGAGATGCGCTCCTGCAGCGCTTCAGTTCGCGCGTCCGGGTGCTCTGTCACCGACTCGCCCTCCCCGAAGCTCGCCCGGCCTGTCCCAGGTGCGTTTCCCGTCGGCGACCATCGGACCGGGCGTTGCCCAATGCGATACCAGAGCTTTTCGCGATCTTCGCTCGTGGCTTCATCTAAAGGTAGCTGATGCCGTGTGATCTGTAAGCTATATTTCCCGGCAGATTGGTGATTTCTTGGTGACAACACCGACGCCTGCATGCCGAGGCTCCATCTCCGCGCGTCCCTGAGTCCCGTACGGCAGTGTGTGTCGCAGGGATTTCAGGCCGGTGATCGAATCCCGGGGACAGGACGACCGGGAAGGGTCCGTGCCTGCGCGGCATCAACCCCGGAGGGCGGATCGTCGCCCTGAACTCCGGGACGGTGCCGAGCGTGGTCGACCACCGGGCGTCCCCCCAGTCAGGCGTTCTGCAGGCCGCGGCCGACGCGACCGGCGCGCGTCTCGCGCGCTCGTCGCGCGAGGAGATGCGCCGTGGCGGAGACGGCAGCGGGAGGCGCCTGTGCCTACGCGAGTCCAATATCACCAACAGATTGCAATAATGGCACCATCTGTCGCCCGCGGGTCGCAGACGAAGTTGTAAGTTTATTGGAGTAGTTGATTGCTGCATTGGACTCCGGGCCAGGGCCGCCGCAGATACCGGCATCTTCCGAGCGCAGTTCACGCGCTTGATCTGCCCAACACCGCCGGACGGGGAAGAGCGTGGACCGGAGGCGCGCGCGCAGGCGACCCGTCAAGACAGGTGCCATGAACCCACAGGATCTGTTCGAGCGCGGGGTGGTGACGCTGCAGGAGGCCGCGCTCGGCAAGGCGCGCTGGTCGGAGGCGGCGTTGCTGATCAGCGAGATCAGCGGGACGAGGGGCAACGCTCTGGCGTTTGCCGACGGTCGCACCCAGGCTGATGCGCACGTGCTGTTCACGCGGCTGTGCCACGATGGCGAGCACCGAGAGGACCTCGAGAGGGAGTACTTCCGGGAGTACTGGGCACGGGACGAGAGCGTCCCCCGCGTCGGTCGTCTGCCGGATGGAGCGCTGGTGCCCACCGCCGATCTGTACACGAAACGGGAGAGGGCGAGGTCGCCGGCGTACACCGAAGCGAGGCGCAGGACGGCGATGCAGAACGGCCTCAACGTGCGGTTGGACGGGCCGGGCGGATCGCACATCGTTCTGAGTCTCGCGGACTCCCTGGAACCGGGAGGCTGGACGTCGCCTCAGCTCGCCGCGGTCCGGTGCCTGCTGCCGCACGTTCGCCAGTTCGTGCGCGTGCGCGCGACGCTCATTGATGCCCGGGCGCCGGGATGCTCGCTCCTCCCCTTGCTCGAGAACAGCCGTTGCGGCGTCATCCAACTCGACCGGAACGCCCGGATCGTTGCCGCTAACGACCGCGCCTGCGTTCTGCTGCGACAGGGCGAAGAGCTGTCGGACAGGGACGGCTTGCTGAGCGCCACGACGCCTCGGGACAACGGCGAGTTGCAGCAATTGCTGGCTCAGGCGCTGCCCCGGCTCGGCGGGGCCGGCTCGTCCGGCTCGATGACGATCGAGCGCCCGTCGTCCCGCACGAACCTGGTGGTGCACGTAACTCCCGTTTCCGTGCGCCAGCGGGAGTTCCGCGCCAGGCAGGTCGCCGCACTCGTCCTGGTCGCCGACCCGGAAAGCACGCCCACGATCGACGACCGCCTGGTGCAGGCGGCGCTCGACCTGACCCCGGCCGAGAGCCGGCTGGCGGTAATGGTGGCCGCCGGGCAACACGCGCGCGACATCGCTGCGCACACGGGACGCAGCGAAGCGACGGTGCGCTGGCACATTCAGAACATCTTCCGCAAACAGGGGATCTCGGCTCAGGCGGACCTGGTGCGGCGCGTATTGTCGCTGGCAGGCTTTCCCGACTTCCGCCCCTGACGCCGGACCCACGCGGGCCTCGCCGTACCTTCAGTCGGCGGCCCTACGGGGACGGCGCGTTTCTCGCCCCCGCTGATTCGTTCCGACCTTCGCAGACGACTACAGAGCTTTCGGCCTTCGCGTCCGCGATTCGCGTTTCAGCGACCGGCTCCCCGGTCTCCGCGCGCGTTGGGGAATGCCGTCCCCGGTTTCGGCGGGCCTCGCCGTACCTTCAGTCGGCGGCCGTGCCACTCGGCCTTGTACTCGAGTTGGCGCAGCAGTTCGCTGCTCGCGCCCTCGACTTCGATCTCGCGGGCTTCGTGCACGACGCCGGTCGTCGCCTTGTGCTGCAGGTCGCCCTTGCGGTTTCTCACCTTGCGCGCCTGGTTGCGCACCAGGGCCAGAGTGCGCTTGCGGCCTTCCGACCCGAATTCACATCGCGCCAATTGCCGCTCGAGCCTCGCCAGGCGGCGTCTCGCCTTCCGCAGCGCCTTGCTCTCGCGGAACACGCGGACGGGCTCTCCGTCGACGGACACCGTGATCTCTTCGGCCCCTTGATGAACCGATGCCTTGTCCGTCCCCGGCTCGACGGGGATAAGCGGCGCGCACTCGAACAGGCACGAGAGCATCCAGCGGTGTCCCGCATCCAGCCAGACCCGGCCCGAGAGCAGGCCACGTGTCTTGCGTCCGGGGGGCCCGGAGAGCCTGCCGCGGGGGAGACTCCCGCCCTTGCAGCGCATCCAGCCGTACCTGGGCAGCCGCACCCGGTTGCCTTCGAAGCGGATGCCCTGGTTGCTCAGATAGATGCCGGGCTCCCGGCCGAACGTCTTGATTCGGGGGGATCCGCCCTTCCCGCGTCTGCCGGCCTTCCTGAACCAGTTGCGGAACGCCACGTCGAGATCGACAGCCACACGGTAGATGGCGCTGGCGGGGCAGCCCGGGCCCGCCGCCTGGCCGCGCCAGTCCCGGGTCAGTGCCCGCAGCTCGGCCATGGTCGGCCGCCGTCCGCTCTCACCGTAGCTGAGGTGCGATTTGGCGAGCAGCGTATTGGAGAGCTCGCGCAGGCCGTACCTGCACCGGAGCAGAGCCGAGTCCTGCGCCGGACTCGGGTAGAGTCTGCAGCGCCAGCCCACGTAGCGCCGGGCAGCCGATGCGTCCACGGTCACGTGGCCTGCTCCACGGGCGCCCGCGTGGGATCCGGATCGTTCCTCTTCGACCCGTTGGCGGGGCGGGGCTCCCACACGGAATCGACCCACTCACTGAATCGCCCGACGACCCGTTCCGGATCCTCGGCCGCCGCCGCGAGCGTGCAGCCGGCGAACCGCGTGAAGTTGATTTCCAGCGTGCGCCGCCGCAGGCCCACCTGGTCGGCGATCGCGGCCCAGCCGGCCCCGGCGCGGGCGCGAACGGCCCAGAGGAGGACGGCCCAGTTCATGAGCTCCTTCAGGCGGCACCGGAGCGGTGCGTCTTCTCTCCAGTACTGCCTCAACGTGGAGCCGGCCAGATTGACCTGGCCCGCCAGCCGGTGAACTGAACTGGCCGGCACGAACCGGGTCGCGGACGGGTCGTCGTGCAGGCCGCAAACCCGGCTGATCGCCTCCCTGACGGGCGGCCTGAAGGACGGGTCGGAGAGCAGCCTCAGGCCGAGGCGGCGCATCGGATCCGGGTTCGGCCTCCCGAACTCCTCCAGAACTTCCACGAGGCGGCCCTCCGCCTCGTCCGCCCATACGACCCGCAACCCGCCGGAGCGGAGCGGTTCCAGGCGCCGCAGGCACTCCGCCGAGATCCGCGCCACGACGACGCAGGGCGGATTGAGAGGCCCGGAGACGGACCGCAGCCACTCAAGGTCGGCGTCGGAGCAGGAGGCGAGCCCGTAGACGACCGGGCAGGCGCTCATGGACGGCGCCAGGAGTTCTCTTCTCGAACGTACGCGCTGGATCGATGCGCCGGCGAGCGCCCGCAGCAGCAGGTCTCCAAGCTCGCTGTCCTTGCGCAGTACAGCGCGTAGATGAGGCGTTCCGATCTGATCCGTGCCTCCCGGTGCAGGACGGGCGGTCGCGATGCCATAACCGCTTGCCCGTGTGCGCTCGACTATCGCAATATGGCAGGAGCGCGGTTTCGTCGCGCCTTTCAAGACAATAGGGTCAACCCCATTTTCCTGGATGGTATCATGCCCACCATTTTTTTGGGGGTACCGCCGACCGCCGGATCACTGCCAAAGCACATTGTCCAAGATAGTCGTCGTTTCTTTCGTATATATCACCGCGTTTTTTTCGTTTCAGAAAACAGTGGCCGGTTTCAATAATCCGAGATTTTTCGTGGATGTCGGGTGCCGTGAAGAAGGTTGATAGTCCGTAACTGATTGAAAAACAAGAAGCTCTCAAATTTGGCACCACTTTTGCGATTCCCGGGGCACGCGACTCTGCCCAGCCACTTCAGGCCGGTATTCATTCCCCACCACTCAGGAGGTTCCATGAACCGACTCAAACTCCTTGCCACAGCGACGCTGATGGCCCTGACCCTCACCGCCTGCGACGAGGGCACTCCGCCGCCTGTGGAGCCGCCCCCGCCCCCGACTCCCGTGGGAACCATCTCCGGGACGGTGACGATCGAAGGGACGGCCGCCAGCGGCATCACCGCCACTCTGTCGTCGGGTGCGACCACGACGACGGGGTCGGGTGGCAGCTTCGCCTTCTCGGGCGTTGAAGCCGGGACCTACACGGTCACCATCAGCGGCTTCCCCGAGGACGCGACGTTCGCCCAGGTGACGCAGTCCGCGACCATCGCCACCGATGGTCAGAACGTGCAACTCAACTTCGCCGGCGAGTATGTCCGCTCCTCGGCGGTGGTCGGCAGCGTGGTTGCGGCCGACGCCATGATGAGCGGCGGCGACGGCCAGCCCGAGACGCTGGCAGGCGTAACGGTCACGCTCGATGGCGAGCACGCCATGGGCGAGACCACGGAGACCGGCATGGACGGCGGCTTCGCCTTCACCGGGCTTCGCGCGGGCACCTACACGGTCACGATCTCGGACTTCCCGGAGGACGTGTCCTTCGAGACGGTGAGCGTCGAGGTCGAGGTTGAGGTGGGCGAAGTCGGCAGCGCCGACTTCACGGGCCACTTCATCCGCACCTCCGCGGTCGAGGGCGAAGTGATCATCGACGGCGACGGCCTTGCCGGCGTTACGGTCACCCTGAGCGGCGGTCCGGCCGACGAGAGCTACACGATGCTGACCGATGCCGACGGCACGTTCCGGTTCGAGGAACTGCGCCCCGGCGACTACACGGTCGAGATCGCGGACTTCGACCCCAGGGACTACGAGTTCGCGGCCACGTCGCGGGACGTGAGCGTGGACCTCGACGAGACGGGAACGGTGTCGTTCACCGGGGTGCTGCTCCGCACCTCCGGCATCAGCGGCCGGGTGAGCGTCGAGGGCATGGGGCTCGACGGCATCGAGGTCACGCTGGCGGATGGTGACGAGAGCCGCACCGCGATGACCGCGAACGGTGGCCAGTACTCCTTCGCGGGCCTGGCGGCGGGCGACTACACGGTCTCGATCTCGGTCGAGAGCGACGCGTACGTGTTCGAGTCGATGAGCCAGGACGTGACGGTCGGCGACGACGAGTCGGCGATCGTGAGCTTCGAGGGCGCGCACGCGCGCACCGCGAGCGTCTCGGGCATGGTGTTCATCGACGAGGCGACCAAGAACGACATGTTCGACGAGGGCGAGGCGCCGCTCGCACACGCCGGGATTCCGGTGGCGCTGGTGGGCCCGGGCGTCAACGAGCAGCGTTTGGGCGCGACCGACGCGAACGGTCAGTTCTCGTTCACAGGGCTGCGCTCCGGCCCGTACCAGCTGGTGGTGCTCATCAACGCCGATGTCGCGGCAGCGCTCGCCGCCGCCGACCTCGCGTACGGCGGACCGGGCGAGGGCTACGGGATCGACGTCGGCGTCGGCGAAGCCGCGTCGCAGGCCATTCCTTTCGACATCACGCACACGACGGTCAACTTCACGGTCACGCTGAAGGCGGGCGAGATGCGCGGCATGCCGGTTCCCGGCGCGGCCGTGACGCTCTACTCGGACGCGGCCGGCGAGACCAGGGTTGGCGGCGGTGAGACGGGTGACGACGGCATGGTGGCGATCCGGGTCGCGCGCGCCGGCACCAGCGGGAACACAGTCCACGCGGGCGTGAGTGCCGAGGGCTACCACGTGGCCGACGGGATGACGGCGGTGATGTGGGATCCGCAGCTCCCGGCGACTGCGGGCGCGAACGACAACGACATCGTCAACCTGAACGTCGACGCGACCGTCGACGGCGCCACGATCACCACCGACTACGGTGGAGGCGAGGCGCTCGCGGGCTGGGCGATCAGCGTCATGTCCGGCGAGGACGCGGTCGAAGGCGCGCCGGAGATGCTGGACGACGACGGCAACGCGGCGTTCAGGACCACCGTCGGAGTGGACGACCTGCCCGCGAGCTTCACCGTGGCGGTCGCCGAGGACCAGGACGACGAGCTGGACGGCGGCGAGAACTACGACGGTGGCTCGGTCGAGTACACGCACACCGGCCTCATGCTGGCGGGCACGCAGGACATCGGCACGCTCGAGGTGGCATTCACGACCCAGACCCTCAAGGTCTACGCGCACCACGAGCGTGACCAGGTCACGGGCTTCACCGGCAACGTCCTGGGCGGCGACGTGAGGGACGACGGCAAGATTTCCGTCAGCATCCGCTACATCGACGACAGCGGACGCTCCCGCTCGTTCGTGAGCGCGGACAGCATCGGCCGCAGCAGCAAGGACGGGGTCACCACCTTCACCAACGTGCCGGCCGACCGGAACGTCATCGTGCACGCGGAAGACGGGCAGGACCCGGATGACGACGATTACGTGCCCATCCTGCTCCTCGACGAGGGCGGGCACGCCGATGAGCTGGCGGCCTTCACGGACACGGACGCCAACGGCATCACCGGCGGCCACTTCGGCGCGCACGGCGGCTACAGCCACACCGTTGAGCTCTGCCCCCTGCAGGCCAGCAATCCGCAGGACCACGGCGAGTGCTCGTCGTTCGCCTACGTGAGCACGTACAGCGTGAGCGGACTGGTGTGGAAGAGGGGCGTCGTGAAGGACGGCGACGACTTCGAGGTGAAGGACGCCGTGTTCGTACCCGGGCAGACCGTCAGCCTGTCGCCGGTCGACGGAGAGAACCTCGCGGGTGAGGAGCAGTCCTACACCACCGCCGAGAAGGACACCCGGAAAGACAAGACCAAGGGCCTCGACGCGACCCACCAGTTCGAGTTCGAGGACGTCGCTTCGGGCGTGTACGCGCTCGGCATTCCGGACGGATGGCGGGCGATGGTCGGTGGGATGGGCGCCGAAGACGACAAGTTCGACGACGAGTTGGACCCGCTCGGTGACAACCTCGAGCTGGACGTCACGCCGAAGACGGCCACGGTCTACGGCCGCATCACCGGCTCCGACGGCTTCGGTGTCGACAGCGTGAGCGTGAGCGTGGGCGGTCAGACGGGCATGACCGACGCCCTTGGCCGCTACATCCTGGACGGCATCCCCGCCGGCAAGAAGTTCGTTTTCTCGGCCTCCAGGGGCGGTTCGTCCAGCAAGACGGACAGTCTCGCTTTCGCCGCCAACACAGTCACGAAGATGGACGACCTCGACTTGTCGGCGGCGTCCCAGACCGCGTCCATCAGCGGCAGGGTAACAGCCTCCGGCAGCGGCGACCCGATCGCGGGCGTGGAAATCAGGGTGGACGGCAAGGCTCCGCAGAACGCCGCCACGAGCGGTACGAACAAGGGCAAGCTCGTGACAGGCGCCGACGGCACCTACACGGCGGTCATCGAGGCCAAGCCGCTGGGCCAGAGCGCCAATGTGACCGCGTCGAAGAGGGGCATGTCCTTCATCCCCAACGAGGCTCAGGGGCATGACGTGCCGGCTCACGCCAATGCCGAGATCTCGGGCATCAACTTCACCGGCTTCCTGCACGCCACGATCACCGGCAGAGTGGTCGCGGCGGGTGGCGGGCCGCAGATGGGCGTTGTCATCGAGGCGAGGCCGGCGGGCGCGGCAGCAGATGCCGATCCTGCAGATGCCGACACCACGGGCGTGACGGGTACCTTCTCGCTCAGCGTGCCGTTCGGCACCTACACCCTCACGGCGTCGCTGGAGAACCACATCTTCGATCCTCCGTCGCCGACGGCGACCAACCCCTGGAACGCGAACACGGCTCCCGGCCAGACCGTGAGCTTCGGCAACATCCAGGCGAAGACGGCGATGGCCAGAGGTGTCAGCGCGATTCGTGCGACGACGACCGATTCGACGACCACGGAAGGGGTCCACGTCACGACCTACAGCGGCAGCGTCACGGTGAGGTGGACGGGCAGCGCCGAAGACGTGCCGGCAGGGTACGCCAACGCTACGTACAGCGTTGAGACCAACACCGGTGCCGACGGTGCCTGGGAGAGCGCCAGCGCCACGCTCGCCGGCGGAGATACGACCGGACTCGCCAGATTCCCCGCCGGCACAAACGACGGCGAGGTCATGGTTCGGGTCGTAGCCACGGCTCAGAACAGCCTCGACGTGGATCCGCAGCATGCCGAAGCGCTGGTCCTCCGATCCGCTGCCACGACGCTTGCGGCAGTTGATCCGTCGGTCACCAGTGTCGAGGCGGCACGTGATACCGCAAACGCGGATCTGATCAGGGTCGGCTGGCGCGCCAGGTCGAACGGCCGGACGAACCAGCGGGTTGTGGTACGGTTCAGCGATGGCATCTGGTACGTCGCATCCGGCGGTACCCCCGCGACCATCATCTCCGACACCAGGTCGTGGAGTCTGGATGCGAGCACTGTCGCCACCACCGATTCCTGGACCTCGGTTGACGGTACGGCTACCAGGCAGGCCAACGCCGAGCTCGCGAAGGCGTTCGACGTCGCGGTGGAGACGCGGCAGCCGGGTGTCACTCAGAATGAGGACGGCGAGGACATCTGGTTGCGCAGCGCGGTACAGGCTGTCGGTGCGAAGCCGGCCGGCGGCTAGCAACCCTTCAACACCATCAGCCTGGCTGACCTGCCACCGGTCAGGCTGATGGTCGCGGAACGGCTCACCCCTCGTTCGGGACTCCCGGGCGGGGGGTGACGCTCGTTCAAGTCACGATTCCACCGCGCGCTGCATCTGACGCGGAGAGGGCACGATGATCCCGAACCAGCCTGGCGTACCCGTCCGTTCCCTCCTGGCCGCCGCAGTCACATGGGCCTTCCTGGCACCATCGACGGGCGTGCGTGCCGAGGACCCATCTCCGGGCGGTTCGCACGAGGAGGTTCCGTCCCTTTCGGGAGGCGCTCCCGCAGCGGTCGCCGCCCAGCCCACGACCTCGATTTCATGGAGTTGGATCGGGGCGCCCGCACAGGATTCTGCCCGGCTCACCATCCGCTTCTCGGAGAGCGTGACCGGCTTCACGGTCTCCGACCTCAACATCAACTGCGCGCCCCAGCCTGCCGCGGGATGCGCGGAGGCCGTTCCGCTGGCCAGCGACGCCGGAATGAGCTTTTCCGTCACGTTGAGGATGCCGCAGGACTATGATGGCTTCGTGACGGTCTGGATTCCCTTGAACGTGGTGCCGGAGGGGAATCTGCTGTCGAATGTCATCAACCGGGAAGTGGACACCAGAGGTCCTGAAGTCGACGCCGCGCAGGTCAACGGCGACGAAGTCGTCGTCACCTTCGACGAAGACCTCAATCAGAACTTCGTCCCGCCGTCCAGCGACTTCCAGGTGTCCTTCCTGAGGGGCGGCACGTTCAACGTCGAGACGATATCCCGGGTCGAGTTGTCGTTGCGCGAGGTGTTCCTGATTCTGGCCAGCCCCGTCGACACGCTGGCCACGGTTCGGGTGTTCTACGACGATCGTGGCGCCAACGCGATCCGGGACCGGATCGGCAATCGCGCGTCCGGCTTCGACATCGAGGTGGCGAACGTCACGGGAGTGGCGCGCAGCGGGGTTCCCGGCGTACCGGGCGACCTCACGGCGACGGCCGACGGCCCCGACGCGATCGAACTGGAGTGGGACGCGCCGACCTCGGATGGCGGCCGCGAAATCACCGGGTACCAGATCGAGGTGTCGGCGGACGGCGGCGACAACTGGGGCAACCTGGTTCGGAATACCCGGAACACCGACAACTCCTACCGCGACGACGGCCTCTCCGCGGGCGTCACGCGCCACTACCGGGTGTCGGCGATCAACTTCAACGGGGCGGGAGACCCCTCCAACGTGGCCGGCGCCACCACCGAGGAGGTCGTTCCGGGCGCGCCCCGGTCCTTGACGGCGCTGGCCCGGGGGACATCGGCCATCGAACTGAGGTGGCGCGCCCCTCCCTCCGGAGGCTCGACGCCGATCACCGGATACCGCATCGAAGTGTCGCGCACCGGCACCGGCGGGTGGGTGGCGCTCGAAGCCAATACCGAGTCCAGGGCCACATCCTTCAGGCACGACGACCTCAGGCCCAACAGCACCCGCCACTACCGCGTCGCGGCGATCAACCGGGCCGGCACGAGCCCCTGGTCGGACGTTGCGCGGGCAACCACCGAAGTGGCCGTGCCGGGCGCCCCCACGGGACTACGCGCGACTCCGCGCGGGATGGGGAGAAGCGACCAGATCCTCCTCACCTGGAATCCCCCGGCCGACGACGGCGGGAGCCCGATCACCGGCTACCGCATCGAGTGGCGTTCCTCCGGCGCCTCGGACTGGATCATTCTCGTGGCCAGCACCAACAGCACGGTTACCACCTACCTCCACACCGGCCTCCTTCCAGGCACAACCCGCTTCTATCGCGTGTCCGCCGTTAACAGCCGGGGGACCGGACGCGCCTCCAACGTGGTCGAAGGCACCACCAGCGCAGCGCCTCCCGGACCGCCGCACAACGTGCGTGCGCGTGGTACCGGGCCGAACAGCGCCCTTCTCGCCTGGGACGCGCCGGAGACCGACGGAGGGGCGCGCGTCACCGGCTATGCCATCCAGCGGATCGGGCCCAGCGACAACTCGTGGATCACACACCGTTCCAACACGGGGACCACGGCAACCACATTCACGGACACCGGACTGGAGCCGGTGACCCGGTACCAGTACCGGGTTGCGGCCATCAACGGTGTCGGCCGAGGGGAGTTCTCGCCTTCGCCCCCGTTGCCTCCGGCGGCGGCCATTACGCACGCCGACCTGGCCGGGATCCCGACCGGGCTGGCGGCCAGGAAGGTCGGCACGTCCCGCATCGACCTGTCGTGGAACGCGCCCCGCTACAGCGGCGGCGTCTCGATCTTCGGCTATCGCATCGAGGCTTCCGACGACGGGGGCGCGACCTGGAACATCATCCGCCGCAACACCAACTCGACGACGACGACGTTCTCCGATGTGAACCTCCGGCCCGCCACCACGCGGCACTACCGCGTGGCCGCGATCAACCTCGCGGGGCTGGGGCCGTTCTCGAACACCGCGCGTGCGACCACCGACGCAACCCTTCCGGGGGTGCCGCGACGTCTCAACGCCGAGTCGGCGGGCACCTCGCGGATCGACCTCTCCTGGCAGGCGCCCGCGGACGACGGGGGTGCGCGCATCACCGGCTACCGAATCGAGGTCTCGGCCGACGGGGGCAGGGGTTGGGAGGATCTGGCGGCCAACACGCGCGCCACGACCACCGCCTACACGCACAGCGGGCTCGCGCCGGCCAGTACGCGCCACTACCGCGTCTCGGCGGTCAACCGGATCGGGGTGGGCGATGCGTCCCGGGTCGTGGGCTCCACCACCGACGCCACGGCGCCCGACGCGCCCACCGGGCTGGTGGCAACAGCGGTCACGCCCACGCGGATCGACCTGTTCTGGGTCGCTCCCGCCTACAACGGCGGCGCCCCCATCACCGGCTACCGCATCGAGGTTTCGGAGAACGCCGCCGCGTGGGCGGACCTGGTGACCAGCACCGAGTCCACGACCACTACGTTCTCGCACGCGGGCCTGCTGCCGGGGAGCACGCGCCACTACCGCGTCTCGGCGATCAACCGGGCGGGCACCGGCGCGCCATCGGCGAGCGCTTCGGCCGCGACGGACGACCCCGTCCAGCGCGCGGGACGGCTCAACACCCGCGTCCTGCCGCATGTGGCGGCCGCGATGACCTCGAGCACCGTCTCGGCGATCGCCCGCCGCGTCGATGCGGTGGCCGGCGGGATGGGCATGGAGCGGCGCGTGGAGGCGAACGGACTCTCGTCGATGGCCGCGAGCCTCTCGGTGCCGGGTGCCGGCGGCCCCGGCCTCGCGCCAGGCGACCAGCCCGGACTCGCCGCCCTTCTCGGCGGCACTTCCTTTACCATGCCCTTCGGGGTGTCCGGCGCACCGCGGCAGTCCGCCACGGGCACGCAACTGGCGAGCTGGGGGGCGGGCGAGTACCACCACCTTGGCGAACCCGGCCAGAGCGCCCTCGACTGGAAGGGCAACATGGCGAGCGCCCACGCCGGGATTGACGCGCGCGTGGGACCCGGCATCCTGGCGGGTGTAGCGGGCTCGTACTCCTCGGGCAGCTTCGACTTCACCGACAGGACCGGCGCCACCCCGGTGACCGGCACCTACGGCGCCATCATGACCAGCGTCCATCCCTACATGGCCTGGTTCTCGGACGGGGGCGACGCCTCGGTGTGGGGCTCGGCCGGGCTCGGCCGGGGCGAAATCGAGGTCGATGACGCGCGCGAGGGGCTCCGAACCAGCCACGCCGGCATGTTGACCGGGGCGGGAGGCGCCAGCTACCAGCTGGTCACGCGCGGCCTGGGCGGTGTCCGGGTCAAGGCCGAGGGATGGGCCGGCCGGGTCGTGGTCGATGGCGGCGCGCAGATCGAAGAGGTCACGCTGAACATGCGGCGCGGCAAGCTCGCACTGGAGCTGACGCAGGGCTTCCGTGCCGGCGCGGGTCAGGAGGTGGCGTTGCTGCTCGAGGGCGGGATGCGCTACGACAACGGGGACGGCGTGAACGGCGCCGGCGCGGAAGTCGCCGGCGGGCTGCGTTACAACAGCTCGAAACTGGGGTTGACCGCCGAGGGCCGCGGCCGGTTCGTCATTCTGGCGCGCGACGGCTACGAGGAGTGGGGCCTCGGGGGCATGCTGATGTTCGACCCGGCGACCCGTGGCCAGGGGGTGTCGATCCGGGTGGCGCCGTCATACGGTGACCACCGGAGCGGGGTGAACCAGCTCTGGGAGCGGGGGATGTACGGCGCGGTGGGCGGCCGCGACCGGGGCATGGGTCCCGGCGTGGACGGCGAGGTCGCCTACGGCATCGCCGGCTTCCAGGGGACGCCCTACAGCGCCTTCCAACTGGCCGGGAGCGGCATGCGCGCGTTTACGAGCGGCGTGCGCTACGATCTCGGCGCGGGCGTCGGACTGCGGCTCGAGGGCACCCGGCGTGTGAGCGGGCTCGGGGGAGCCCGGCACTCGGTGGGCGTCCGTGGAAGGATCAGGTTGCGTTAGGGGCGCGAGCGTGCCCGACCCGTCGCCCTGCCCTCCGAATGCAACTGCAGCACCGGACCCTGGTCCCGCTCCAGCGCGCTGCCCCGCCCGGACAGGCTGGGGTTGTTCATGAAGTAGTCGTGGGCGCTGAAAGCCCGCTTGCCGTCCGGTACCCGGCTGTAGGAGCCGTCCGCCGCCAGGCGCCAGCTGCTTTCGGTGTCCTTCAGGTTCGCGACCATGATCTCGTCGAGGATCTGGCGGTGCACCGTCGGGTTGGTGACCGGAACCAGCAGCTCCACGCGCCGGTCCAGGTTGCGCGGCATCCAGTCCGCCGAGGAGATGAACACCCTGGCCCGGTCCGAAGGCAGCCCTGCCCCGCCGCCCACGCACACGATGCGCGAGTGCTCCAGGAACCGGCCCACGATGCTGGTCACCGTGATGTTCTCGGAGAGTCCGGGGACCCCGGGGCGCAGGCAGCAGATGCCGCGCACCACGAGATGCACCTTCACTCCCGCGCGCGAGGCGTCGTAGAGCGCGTCGATGACCTCGCTGTCCAGCAGGGAGTTCATCTTGGCCCAGATGCCCGCGGGCTCTCCCCGGCGCGCGCGTTCGGCCTCGGCGGCGATGAGTTCGAGCAGCGTGCTGCGCAGGGTGAAGGGCGCGATGGCAAGCTGGTCCAGGCCCTCCGGACGCGCATAGCCGGTCATGAAGTTGAAGGCCCGCGCGGCGTCTCGCGCCAGCGCCGGGTCACACGTGAAATAGGACAGGTCGGTGTAGATCTTGGCGGTCACCGGGTGGTAGTTGCCCGTCCCGAAGTGGACGTAGGAGCGCAGGGAGCCGCCTTCCCGGCGCACCACCAGCGAGATCTTGGCGTGCGTCTTCAGCTCCGCCACCCCGAAGACGACATGCACCCCGGCGCGCTCCATGCCCCGCGCGAAGGCGATGTTGGCGGCCTCGTCGAAGCGGGCCTTGAGCTCGACCAGCGCGGTCACGTTCTTGCCCGCCTCGGCGGCCTCGATCAGCGCGGTCACGATCGGGGAATCCTGGCTGGTCCGGTAGAGCGTCTGCTTGATGGCCACCACGGCCGGATCCTCGGCGGCCTGGCGCAGCAACTGCACCACCACGTCGAAGCTCTCGTAGGGATGGTGCACGAGGATGTCCTTCATGCGGATGGCCGCGAAGCAGTCCCCGCCGAAGTCGCGAATCCGTTCCGGGAAGCGCGCGTTGTACGGCGGAAACACGAGATCGGGCCGGTCATCCCCGATGAGTTGCGCGGTGTCGCCCAGCCCCAGCAGGTCGCCCTCGCGGAAGATGTCCCCGGCGCCGACGTCCAGCTCGCGCATCAGGAAGCGCTGCAAGGCCTCGGACATGCCGCGCGACACCCTCAGGTGAATGACCCGGCCCCGGCGCCTGCGCTTGAGGGCGGACTCGAATTCCAGCAGCAGATCCTCGGCCTCGTCCTCGATCTCCACATCGCTGTCGCGGATCACGCGAAAATACCCCGTCTCCCTGACCTCGAAGCCCGGGAAGAGGCTGTCGAGGTTCATCGCGAGCAGCTCCTCGAGGCGAATGAAGCGGTGCGTCTCCCCGGGAATGGCGATGAAGCGGTCGATCTGGGAAGGAAGCGGCAGAAGGGCGTGCATCTCGGTTCCGTCGCGCGGGCGCGCCAGCGACAGCACCATCGCGTAGCCGGTATTGGGGATGAACGGGAAGGGATGGGCCGGATCCACGGCCAGGGGGGTGAGAACCTGGAAGATCTGCTCGTCGAAGTAGGCGTCGAGGGTGGAGCGCGCGGCCCCGCTCAACTCGCGCGGATGCGCGATGACGATGCCGACGCGGCGCAGTTCGTCACGCATTTCGCGCCATCTCTTCTGCTGGCGCACCATCAGCGCCCTGGCGCGGCGGTCGATGGCCCTGAGCTGCTGCGCCGGCGTCATGCCCTCGGGGGTCGTGGTGGTGATGCCGGCGTCCACCTGTGCCCTCAGCCCGGCCACGCGCACCATGTAGAACTCGTCGAGGTTCGTGGCGGAGATGGAGAGGAAGCGAAGCCGCTCCAGCAGCGGATGGCGGGAGCTCGAGGACTCCGCCAGCACGCGCTCGTTGAACGCCAGCCACGAGAGCTCCCGGTTGATGAAACGCTCGGGGGTCTCGGGCGTCGGGATCGCGGCTGCTGCCTGGGTCACGCGGATCGGCTCCGGCACCGGGGACACGAAACGCCGCCCCGCCGGTCCCGGCCGGTGCGGCGCATGTCGAAGACCGTACCCTTCTTTCACTTCACCGGGCGCGTCAAGGTTCCTGCCGCGGACTTCCGCGGGCAGACCGTCAGCGGAGGTGGACCCGGAAGTCCTTTAGCCAGAGTTCGCCCGCGCCACTGACAGCCTCGTTGCCGAACTCGATCGCGGTCAGGTAGTGGTGGGCCGGCAGGTAACCCCTTTCGATCAGGTAGCGGAAGAGGGCCAGCAGGTCGACGGAACCGACGAGCAGATCCCTGTGCCGCACCAGAGCCATGTAGTCGGCGACCAGCTCGCGGCCGCCGTCGGCGTCCGGCCAGACCCTGTCCGGCCAATGGTACAGATCCCACAGCACGCCATCGATCCGGACCGGGCCGACATAGAACTCCTGGCCGGCCGGCCGGAAATCATGATCCAGCCAGATCATCACTTCGTGTGAGATGCCGGACACGCTGGGCGGATCGTCGCGGGTGATCCAGAAGTCGAACGCGAGGTTGTACGTGCCCTCGACCTTGAGGTAGGCCTCGTAGTCGACCTCCAGGGCCTCGATGGCGTCGATTCGTCGAGGCAGTTCCGGCGTGGTCGACCGTGGATGCCACGGTTTGTGCCCGTAGATCAGCTCCGGATAGGCCTTGACCTGCGCCCTCCTTGTCGGCCAGCGCCACCGCCAGCCGTATTCCACCCTCTCGACCAGCCCGGGCAGGGTCCGCCGCATGATGCACTGCTCGTAGTCTCGCGTCTCCTGCCGGTTCCAGACGTTGTTGAAGTACGAGAAGTCTCCCACGAACCACTCTTCCCAGCCCCGGCAGGCCATGACCTCCGGCGCCAGAGGCGTGGGATCCGCGGGCGGAGGCGTGGCGTCGAAGCGTACGGGTCCGGGGATGGTTGCCTGAGCGGTGCCCGATATCGAACCCGTCGTCGCCGTTATCGCCGCGTGTCCTCCTCCGGCTGCCTCCACGACACCCGCTGCATCGACCGTCGCCACCGACAGGTCGCTGGATTCCCATCTGAACGACACGCCGGCAACCCCGTTGCCGCTCGCATCCGCGGCCGCCGCCGCCAGCCGCACCGTGTCCCCGATCGCCCGCAGCGTCACCGCGGCGGGGGAGAGGACGATGCTCGCAGGCCCGACGGACGGCGGCGCAACCGGCGCCTCGTCCGCCCCACAGCCCGCCAGGCAGGGGACGACGATCCACGTGAGCGGGATGCGCGAAGGCGAGCTCGCGAAACGGCGCACCGCCTGCCCGAACAGGCGGATTCGGGGACGTCGATCCGGACGGCCGTCCGCGCGGGGTGCGCCCGTGGTCAGGTGTGCCGGCATTCGTGGTGCTCTCTGTCGTAGCTCGTAGCGGAGGCGTGCCGATCCACGCGACGCAAGGTTACACCGTGGGCCATTTTCCCTTGAGGAACAACCGCCGGCCCGTTGTTGCCCAGGAAGACCCCGACTGGCGCGTGTCTCCGCCGCATGCGCTAGATTCGACGGTCCATGGATGCTTCGCAGTTCGAATGCACGGCCGGAGTTCGTTCCCGGGGCTGTCGGAGCACGGACAGGGCTTTCCGAAGAGCCGCGGAACACTGATGAAAGACCTCAACATCCTTCCCGGCGCGGCCACCGCGGGCAACGGTGCGGGCAGAGGCCGGCTCGCGGATCTGCCGCGCGTGGCCGAGTCACCTCCGCAGGTCCCGTTGCGGGCACTGGACCAGCTCTGGTTCCAGGTGAGCGGCACGGTGTGCAACCTGCGCTGTCGCCACTGCTTCATCTCGTGCAGCCCGGACAACCATTCGTTCTGGTTCATGACCCGCGGCCAGGTCGCCGCGGCTCTCGCCGAGTCCGTTCCGCTGGGGGTGAAGGAGTACTACTTCACCGGTGGCGAGCCCTTCATGAACCACGAGATGTGCGCCATCCTCGAGGATACGCTGGAGCTGGGTCCCGCCACGGTGCTGACCAACGCGACGCTCCTGCCGGAGCGAACGGTGCAGGAGCTTGCCCGGCTGGCGGCCGGATCGGCGTATTCGCTGGAACTGAGGGTGAGCCTGGACGGAGTCACCCCGGAGATGAACGACGCCATCCGCGGAGAGGGGACCTTCGCGCGCTGCATGGAGGGCGTTCAGCGGCTGGTGGGCGCGGGATTCCTGCCCATCATCACCGCCATGCAGAGCTGGTCCGACGCCGAGACCGGACGCATCCTCGGCGACTTTCGCGAGCTCCTGGCGGACATCGGATACGAGCGCGCGCGGCTGAAGATCATCCCGCCGCTGCTGATCGGCGAGGAAGCCCGGCGCACGCGGGGGTATGCTCCGTCGATGCGCGTCACTCACGAGATGCTGCACGGCTTCGATCTCGATCAGCTTCTGTGCACGCGCGCGCGGCTGGTTACGGCCGCCGGGGTCCACGTCTGCCCCATCCTGCTCGATTATCCGGACGCGCGCCTGGGCGACACCCTGGGCGAAGCGGTGGCGCGGCCCGCCTCTCTGTCCGAGCAGCCCTGCTACACCTGCTACCTGCACGGGTCCATCTGCGCCAACACCGCGGCGAGCAGCGAGTTCTAGCGGGTGGTTGAATCGGCGCGAGCACCGGGAACGGAGGGTGCCGGGCCGGTCCCGCGGCACGGGGCGGAGCCGGACCGGTTCGATCGCGTGGCGGTGTTCGGCGGCGTGTACTCCAACCACCTGGCGCTGGGGGCCGCGGTCGAGGATGCGAGGGCACGCGGCGCGGAGGCGCTCTTCTGCCTGGGCGATCTGGGGGGGTTCGGGCCCAATCCGGACAAGGTCTTCCCCGTCCTCCGGCGCGAGGGGGTGCGGGTGGTCCAGGGCAACTACGACGACTCCATCGGGCGCGGGCTGGACGACTGCCGGTGCGGCTATACCGACCCGCGCGACAACCACTATGCCAGGCTGGCGTACGACTACGCCCTCTCCAACACGTCCGGCGCGCATCGCCGCTGGCTGGCCGCGCTCCCGCCCGCCATCCGCTTCCGGCTGGGCAATCTGCGTGTGCTCGCCTGTCACGGCAGCCCCCGTCAGGTCAACGAGTTCCTGTGGGAAACCACCACGCCCTCGCATTTCCTGGCGAAGCTTGCCGCGGACGCGGGCTGCGACGTGATTCTGGGCGGACATACGGGCATCCACTGGGCCCGGCGGTTCGCGCCCCGGGGCTGGTACGTCAACGCGGGGGCGCTGGGGCGGCCGGCGAACGACGGGCGAACCTGCGTCTGGTATGCTATGGTAACGGCCGACGGGGACCGGCTGAGCGTCGACTTCGTGCCGGTCCGCTACGATCACGAGGCGCTGGCCCGCGAGATGGCGGGAGAGGGCATCTGTGAGGAGTTCATCACGACCATTCGCACCGGGTGGTGGACCACCTGCCTGGAGATCCTGCCGGGCAAGGAACGCGCGCGCGGGCGCTACTGAAGCCCGGCCGGCGGGACCTTCTTCCGGTACGCCGGCCGGGAGACGCCGTTGAGCACGCACATCGCCTACCTGGATGGTCCGCGCCTGCGCCGCTCGCTGGTCGCCGCTTGCGAGTACACCCGCCAGCAGCGCCAGGAACTCAACCGCATCAACGTCTTTCCGGTGCCCGACGGCGATACCGGCACCAATCTGGCGCTCACCGTGGAAGCCATCGCCGACCGCCTGAGGCGCAACCGGGACCGGGACGTCTCGACCGTGGCCGACGAGGCGGCCGAAGCGGCGCTGCTGGGCGCCCGCGGCAACAGCGGGATGATGCTGTCGCACTTCCTCCTGGGCTTCGCGGCCCGGCTGAAGGGGCGCCGGCGCGTGGGTCCGCGCGGGTTTGCGGGCGCGCTCGGCGGCGGCATCGACAACCTGTACGATGCTCTCGACAATCCGGTCGAGGGCACCATTCTGACCGTCATCCGCGACACCGCGAACGCCGCCCGCGAGGCGGCCGCCACGGACTTCGTTCCCTGTGTCGAGGGACTGGTGGACGCGGCCCGCGAGTCCCTCGAGCGCACGCCTTCGCTGCTCCCGGTGCTGAAGGAAGCCGGGGTGGTGGATGCGGGCGGGCGCGGCTTCGTGCACATGCTGGAGGGCGTGCTCCTGCTCATCAACGGCGACCCCATCGTCGCCGCGGACGAGACCGACTACTCGGATGCCCCGGCCGCGGTTGCGGAGATCGAGTACCCGGAGGACGAGGAGCAATACCGTTACTGCACGGAGGCGCTGGTCCGGGGCGAGGGGCTGCCGGCGTCGACCATCGTGCGCGAGGAGCTGCGCCGCCACGGGGACTCCATCATCGTGGTCAGCTCGGACACCCTGCTGAAGGTGCACATCCACACCGACGGCCCCGAGGGCGTCTTTTCGTACCTCCGCACCCTGGGGCGGCTGGCGACGAAGAAGGCCGAGGACATGCGCGCGCAGCACGCGGCGGCCCGTCACGGCGGCGGGGGCCACCGGAGCCTGGTGCGGCGGCCGTTCGCGGTCGTGACCGACAGCGGCAACGACCTTCCCGAGGAAATCATCCGGGCGCACGGCATCCACGTGGTCCCGGCCATCCTGGTGGACGGGGGCCGGCCCCTGCGCGACGGCATCGACATCACCGCCGACGACTTCCACGAGAAGATGCGCGACGCCGGCGGCGAACTCCCCACCACCTCCCAGCCTCCGCCGCAGGCCTTCGTGGACGGGTTCACCCGCGCCGCGGAGGACGGGGACCGCATCCTGGGGGTGCTGCTGGGCAGCGGCGTGTCCGGCACCTTCGGCTCGGCGGAGGCCGCGGCGCGCACCTTCGACCGTGTGCCGGTGCACCTCTTCGATTCGCGCGGCGTGTCGGTGCTCGAGGGGCTGATGGTGCTCAAGGCGGCCGAGCTGGCGGAGAGCGGGATGTCCGCCGGGGAGATTCTGGCCGAACTCGCCCGCGTGCGCGATCAGTCGGGCATCTTCGCCACCGTGGACACCTTCGACCGCCTGCTGCATTCCGGCCGCGTGGGCAAGGGCCAGGCGTGGGTCGGGGGCATGCTGGGCGTGAAGCCCATCCTGTCGCTGACCGATGAAGGGAAGGTCGGTCCGGTCGGCAAGGTGATCGGCCGGAGAAAGGTCCTTCCGGCGGTGATGGGGCTCCTGGAAGACCGCATCCCGTCCGGCGCGAAGAAGCTGCGCTTCGGCGTGGTGCACGTCGGGTATCCCGAGATCGTCGAGAGGGTCTCGACCGCGTTGCGGGCGCGTTACGGCGACGTCGACATCCTCAGCGGGCCCGCGACCCCGATCTTCGCCACCCACGTGGGGCTGGGCGCCTGGTGCCTGGCCTACATGGTGGAGGACTGAGGCAGCTCCGGCGCCGTCGCGGACAGCAGATCGTCCTTTCGGAAGCCGCTCTCCCGCCGCGCGAGAATCCCCGTTACCCGCGCGTTACGTGCCTTATCCTGGGGCGTTACAGACCCTATCCTGCCGCGTTACACGCTCTCCTTAGGTTCCGTGCGGCACCGATGAGACCGGGTCGCCGTGCCCGGCGTTCATCCGCACCTGCAGGCCTGCCCTGCACGAACCTGTCGCCCGCGGGCCGCCTCGCGGGACCCTCTCTCGGAGATGCGATGTTACGAAGGGCAATCACCATCCTCGCGTGCCTCTCGGCACCGGCCGGACTGGCCGCCCAGGGGCCCGTCAACGGAGAATACGGCCGCATCGTCGGCCACGTGTTCAGTAACCAGACCGGCGACGCGCTGCCCAGCGTCCAGGTATTCATCGTCGGGACCGGAATCGGCACGCTCACCTCGCCCGACGGGCGCTTCGTCCTAAGGGACGTGCCGACCGGCACGCACAGCCTGCAGACCGAGATGATCGGGTACGGTTCAAAGATCATTTCGGATGTGCTGGTGGATAACGGCGAGCCGATCGTGGTCGACATCACCCTCGACCCGGAGGCGATCGAGCTCGAGGGCCTCACCGTCTCGGTGGAGGCGGAACGAGGGAACACCGCGGCCCTGCTCGGCGCACGCCGCCGGGCCGCGGTCGTGGTCGACGCCATCGGACAGGACCAGATCTCGCGCTCCCCGGACGGGGACGCGGGGGCCGTGCTGAAGCGCGTGCCCGGCGTCTCCCTGGTGGACGGCAAGTACGCCTTCGTACGCGGTCTGGGCGAGCGCTACAGCGCCACCACCCTGAACGGCACCCGGCTCGCGTCGCCGGTTCCCGACAAGAAGGTCATCCCGCTCGACGTGATTCCTTCGGGGATGCTCGAGAGCATCGTCACGGCCAAGACCTATTCGCCGGACCAGCCCGGCGACTATTCGGGCGGCCTGGTGCAGATGCGCACCAAGGACTTCCCCACCTCGCGCATCTTCTCGATCAGCGCCAGCAGCGGCTGGAACTCGGTGACCACCTTCCGGGACGGCCTGGGCTACGCCGGAGGGTCGCTCGACTTCCTGGGGCTGGACGACGGCAGCCGTGACCTGCCCTCCGCCATTCCCACGGATGCCGCCGTCCGCTATTCCCGAAACGGCCTGAGCCGAAACGACCTCGCGACCATCGGCCAGAGCTTCGGCGGCGACTGGGGACCAACGCCCGTTACGCTGTCGCCCGACCAGAGCTTCAGCGTTTCCCTGGGGGACGAACTCGATCTGTTCGGCCGGTCGTTCGGCTTCCTCGCCTCGGTTTCCCAGTCGCGCAGCTACTCGCAGCAGGCGGACCTGGTTGAACGCGTCTTCGCGACCGGCGGAGGGGCCGACGAACCCGAGGTGGACTACGCCGGCGACTTCACAACCGCATCAGCCTCCATCGGCGGGCTGATGAACCTGTCCTACGAACTGGCTCCGGCTCACACGATCCGCGCCAACCTCGTATACAACCGTCTCGCGGACGACGAGTCGCGGTCGCTGGAGGGCTACAACCTCGACTCCGGCACCGACCAGCTCAACACGCGCATCCGCTACGTCTCGCAGACGCTCACCAACGCCCAGCTGGAGGGCACGCACGTACTTCAGGGCCTGGGCGGGTCGTCGTTCAAATGGCGCAGCACCTACACGCGCGCGGAGCGCTACGAGCCCAACACCCGCGAGGTGCTCTATCGCGCCTCGGGCGGCACCTTCATCTACGACGACTTCATCCAGAGCGGCAGCGTCTTCCACCAGGACATGCTGGACGACGGGCTGAGTGGAGGGGCGGACATGGAGGTGCCCTTCCAGATGCGTGCCCTGCCCGCCTCCATCCGCTTCGGTGTGAGCAGCGACCGCCGCCAGCGCGACAACTTCTCCCGGCGCTTCCGCTTCCGCCCGCGGCGCGGGGGTGACATCAACAACAGCGTGCTGGCCCTTCCGCCGAACGAGTTGCTTGCCCCCCGGTACATCTCTCCCACCGGGTTCGAGATCCAGGAGGCCACCTTCCGCGCCGACAATTACGACGCGGAAGAGACCGTCGACGCCGGCTATCTGCTGATGGACGCGGAGATTCTCCCCCGGCTGAGGCTCGTGGGCGGGGCGCGCGTCGAGCGGACACGGCAGGTCGTGGCGCCGGTCGACCTCTTCCCGGTCCCCGGGCTGGAGCCGCTGGTGGGTGCGGATGTGAACGAGACCCAGTGGCTGCCCGCGCTGAACCTCACCTACGAGGTGAGCGCCGCGACCAACATCCGGGCGAGCGTTTCGCAGACCCTGGCGCGTCCGCAGTTGCGCGAGCTGGCGCCATTCTCATTTGCGGATTATGCCGGCGGATACCTGGTGGTCGGCAATCCCGAACTCACCGTCTCGCGCATCCGCAACTTCGATCTGCGCTGGGAGTGGTTCTTCGAGCCCGGCGCGCTGATCGCCGTCAGCGGGTTCTACAAGCAGTTCCACAATCCCATCGAGGCGCTCACCTTCCCTTCCACCGAACTCATTCGCAGCTGGGTGAACGCGCCCGACGCCAACAACTACGGCACGGAGATCGAGCTGCGCACCGGTCTGGCCTTCCTGTCCGAATCGCTGGAAAACTTCTCGCTCAACAGCAACCTGACGCTGGTGAACTCGACGGTGGCGACGGGCGGAACGGCGCGGATCTACCTCCAGGGCGCCGGGGCGACCGATCTCGCGGTCGTCGATCGCGAGCGCGGCCTTCAGGGACAATCGCCCTACATGATCAACTTCAGCCTCGCCTATGCGTCGAGGTCGGAAGACACCCGCGCCTCGGTCTTCTACAATCGCTTCGGCCGTCGCATCGACGCGATCGGCGGGCAGGCCACGCCCGACATCTACGAGGAAGCGCGTGGCACCATGGATGCCGTCCTCGAACAGAGGCTGCCGGGCGATTTCTCGATAAAGCTCTCTCTCACGCGCCTGCTCGGGAACGTGGTTCGGTACACGCAGGGCGACGGCACCGTCCGCCAGTACGACGGCGGCCGCAGGGTATCGCTCTCACTGCGTTGGGGAAGCTGAGCGCGGCCATCCCGGAGAGACAAAACCCATCACGTACGCGCCCGCGCGCGCGGGCACAGAGGGGGAGGACTGTGCATCCGCCCCATCCAATTCCACAGGAGAAACCCACGGATGTTCGAGAAAAAGAGGCTGTTCCTGCTGATGGCACTACTCGCCGGCCCCGTTCTGGTCGTCGGATGTGGCGGCGACGACGAGCCGACACCCGTCGCACCGCCGCCGCCCGAGCCACCGCCGGCGCCGGCCGCGCCTTCCACGCCGACCAACGTGCAGGCCGCGCTCGACGCGGGAGCCGGGACCGTATCCGTCAGCTGGAACGCTTCGGCGAACGCGAACACCTATGCGGTGCAGAGGACCGTGGGTGACGACTCCGCCGAGACGCTGGCGTCGGGAATCGCCGGCACCTCCTATGTTGACGAGAGCGCCGCGTGGGGCATGGCGCGGTACACCGTCACCGCCACCGGGACGGGTGGCACCTCCGCCGCCAGCGCGGCGGTCGAAGTCGGATATGGCGAAGAGGCGCTGTTTCTGCAGGAAGCCTGGGCGAATCGCGTCGATGTCGATCCCATGCTCGGCAATCCCTTCGACCGGGGGAATCCGGACTTCCGGCCACAGGCCGGGTCTCCCGCCCTGGAGGGTGCGGCAACGTTCGCGGAGATGACTCCCATGGTGTTGGCGCTTCCGCCCGAGGTGGCGGCGGGATTTGCTGCAGCGGCGCCGGCCTTCTTCGATGCGACGGCGAATTACGTTGGCGCGGTGGGCCCGGACCACGACTGGACCCAGGAGGGCTGGACGACGTTCGGAGAGGGCGACATGGGTGACATGATGGCCTCGGCAACCGCCATCCTGTCGGGCGAGATCAGCGATGTGCGCACGCTTTCTGCGGATACCACCTACACAATCAACGGAATCCTGACCGTCGAGAACGGTGGAGAGCTCCACATTCCCGCCGGAACCCACCTCTATGGCTCCACCGAGATCCAGCCCAGCGCTCTCATCGTCAGGGTGGGGGGCAAGCTGTTCTCGGAGGGAACCGAGGACGCGCCGGTCGTATTCACAAGCGCCAACCCCCCCGAGGAGAGGCAGAAGGGCGATTGGGGCGGTGTGGTCCTCAACGGTGCCTCGCTGTGCAACTTCCCCGCTGGCGAGTGCGTTGGCGAAGGGAGTTCGGGAGAATACGGGGGCGACAACCGCGCGGACGATTCCGGTGTGATCGCCTACACCCGAATCGAGTACGCCGGATACGAGATCAGCTTCGGCAACGAGCTCAACGCGCTGACCATGAACGGCGTGGGCAACGGCACCACCATCCACCACGTGCAGACGCATGCGGGGTCGGACGACGGCTTCGAGTGGTTCGGCGGGACCGTCAACACGAAGTACCTCCTGGCTACTGACATTTCGGACGACTCGTTCGACTATTCCACCGGCTTTCAGGGCATGGGCCAGTTCTGGCTCGCCCAGCAGGATCCCAACGACGCCGACAACGGCTTTGAAGTGGACGGCAACGAAGACGACTACAACGCCACGCCGTACACCCTTCCGTTGCTGGCCAACATCACACTGGTCGGCAAGGGCGTCGATGGCGCCGGCGGCACCGAGGGCGAGTCGGTCGACGGGCTCAGGCTGCGTCGTGGGACCGGTGGCATCATCACCAACGCCCTCATCATCGGGTTTGGGGATGACGGGCTGGATATCGACAACGCGGAGACGCTGGAGCGAGCCAAGGCGGGTACGTTCGCCGTCACTTTCTCGATAATCGACATGAATGCGGCCGCCTTCGAAAGCCCTGGCAGCTAACGGCCACATGATCCCGCGGTTGGTGCCCGTTCGGGCTCTCATGCTCCTGTCCCTGTTCGCCGGGGCCTGCGAGGGATCGCGGCGCCCCGGCGAACTCGCGTTTCAGGGCTCTGCCCCCTCCGTGGAGGTGCTGGCCCGAAACGCCTTGCGCGGATTGGCCGCAGCGGATACCGCACTGGTCAACGCGCTCCGCCTCACCGAATCGGAGCACAACGGCCCGGTGTGGCTCGAGCTGCCCGCTTCAGCTCCGGAGATCGGCTTCCCGGTGGATCTCGCCTGGAGGAACATCCAACTGCGCAACACTGCTGCGCTGAGCCGAATAGGCGGCTGGTATCAATCGAACCCGGTGCGCTACCACGTTACCGAGTGCAGGGGCGAGACGCAGGCGTTCGCGACCTTCCGGGTCCACACCGATTGCTGGGTCCTCTTCCTCACTACCCGGGGAGAGCTTCTGGAAGCTCAGCTCTTCAAGGATGTGCTGGAGCGCGACGGCGGCTACAAGATCTTCCGCTACTACGACGAGCTTCCGAGGCGCGCCCGGCTGTAGTAGGATGATGTGTGGAACGACTTGACGCGGTGAGAAAACAGCCGGAGCGCGAATCCCGCGATGCTTCCGATCCGCCGCCGCGGGTACTCGTGGTCGAGGACGAGGCCGACATCGCGGCGCTGGTCGCGTACCAGCTGACCCGCGACGGGCTGCGGGTGGAAACGGTGTCGAGGGGGACCTCGGCGCTCTCTTCCATCGACCGCGAGATGCCGGACATCGTCGTCCTCGACCGCCTGCTTCCGGGGGAGTCTGGCGACGAGGTCCTGCGCACCATTCGCCGCAGGGCCGCGACCCGCCACCTGCCCGTGCTCATGCTCACCGCCAAGCGCGAGCAGGAGGACCGCATCGAGGGGCTGGAGATGGGCGCGGACGACTACCTCACCAAGCCCTTCAGCCCGCGGGAGCTGATCCTGCGAGTGCGTTCCATCCTGCGGCGAGCCCGGTCCACCCACACCGGCGGCGCGGGACAGATTCTGCGCGCGGGTCCCCTCGCCATCGACCTGACCGGCCACCAGGTGACCCTCGATGGCCGTGAGCTGAACCTCACGCCCACGGAGTTCCGGCTGCTTCGGGTGCTGGTCGAGCGCCGCGGGCGGACCCAGAGCCGTCAGCAGTTGCTCGAGTCCGCCTGGGAGGTGGGTCCGGGAGTGTCCGGGTACATCCACACGCGCACGGTGGACATGCACATCCGCAGGCTGCGCACCAAGCTCGGGGAGGTAGGCGACTGGGTCGAGACCGTGCGCGGCTTCGGCTATCAGTTCCGGCTGCCCGACGCGGAGGGATAGCCCCGAATACGCCATGAGGCTGCGCGCGCACCACGGTCTGTTCCTGGGCTTCGTGGCGGTGGTGGGCATCCTTGTCGCCGCCATGGTGGTCATCATCGGAACCGGCCTCCGGCGGCAACTGGTGGAATCCTATCAGAGCGATCTGGCCGGAGACCTGGCGCTGGCACAGCTGCTGCTGGAGGGAAGCGACGGCGGTTTCTCCAATCTGCATGAGCTGGCGGAGCGCATGCGGGAGCGGGTCGACTATCGGGTTACGCTGGTCGCGCCGGACGGAACGGTGCTGGCCGACTCCGATTCGGACTACCGCACGATGGAGAACCACGGCGACCGCCCGGAGGTGCGGGGCGCCTTCGCCGGTGCGACCACCTTTGCCGAGCGGCGGAGCGCCACGGTCGGTTCCGCCCTGTTGTATGGTGCGACCGAGCTCTCGTTCGCGGACGAGCCGGTCGTCCTGCGTCTGGCGGCGTCGCTGGAGGCCATCGACGCCACCGTGATTCAGACCCAGGGCGCCATCGCCGGCGCGGGGGCGGTGGCCATCATCCTGGCGCTCGGTCTCTCCTACGTGCTGGCGCGCGCCCTGGCTCATCCCCTCGAACGGGTGGCCGCGCGCGCGCGCCTGATCGCCGCGGGCGCGGACGGCATGCAGCCGCTGGCTTCTTCACGCATGACCGAGCTCGCCGAGCTGGTCGAGGCCTTCAACCGCCTCACCTCGGACCTGGATGCGCGCATCCACGAGCTCGCAGGCGAGCGTGACGAGGTGCGTGACGTGCTCAACGCCATCAACGAGGGCGTCGTGGCCCTGAACGCCGATGCCCGTCTGGTGCGCATCAACGAAGCCGCGATGCGCATCCTCGGCGTGGAGCCGGTTCCCGCGCTGACGCATGTGAGCCTGTTCGTGCGCTCCGCCGAGCTCCGGCTGCTCATGGAAGCGGCTCCGTCCCACGCCGTGGGCGCGCGCGAAGTCCACCTGGGCGAGAAGCGGTATCTGGTGTCGGGCCGGCCGCTGGGGGCGGGCGGGGCCGTCATCACCTTCGTCGACGTGAGTGAGATCCGGCGCCTCGAGGAGGTGCGCAGCGACTTTGTCGCCAACGCATCCCACGAGCTCAAGACGCCGCTTACCGCGGTGCGCGGGTTCTCGGAGACCCTCCTTGAGGACGATCCGCCCGAGGACCTCCGCCAAAGCTTCCTCGATCTCATCTGGCGCAATACCGTGCGCCTGCAGCAACTGGTCGAGGATCTGCTCGACCTGTCACGCCTGGAGTCCGGGGGATGGGTGCCCCAGTCGGAACCGGTCCGGGTGGAGGAGGTCGCCGTCAAGGCCTGGGTCCAGGCCGGGCCGCGCGTCTCCGAATCGAGCGTGCGGCTGCACGTCGACGGAACCGGCATCGCGACCGCCGACGCCCGCGGGCTCTCGCAGATCTTCCAGAACCTCTTCGACAACGCGCTCCGGCACACCCCTGCCGGAGGGTCGATCCGGGTGCGGATCGAGTCCGGGGAGGGTGACGACCTCCTCCTCGTATCGGTGAGGGACACGGGCAGCGGCATACTGCCGGCTCACCTGCCGCGCATCTTCGAACGATTCTACCGGGTGGACCCGGCCCGCTCGAGGGCGGAAGGGGGGACTGGCCTGGGACTTGCCATCGTACGCCACCTGGTGATCGCAATGGGAGGCGAGGTCCGGGCCGAGAGCGTGATCGAGGAGGGAACCACGATTCGCTTCACGCTCCCGCGCGGCTCCGCGACTTCGCTCTCTCTAATGGAGCTGGATGAGGAAGACGACGACGATGACGACGACGAACTCGACTACGGAGACTTCGTCGCCGCGTCGTCCCGGATTGGGGAGTAGAGACCATGGATGGGAAAGGGAAGGCCGGAGGTCGCGTGCGCGACCGTGAATGGAAGCAGCGTCTGACCCGCGAGCAGTTTCGCGTTACCCGCCGCAAGGGGACGGAGCGGGCCTTCACCGGGGCCTACTGGAACCTGAAGGACGACGGGCTCTATCGCTGCGTGTGCTGTGGGGCCCCGCTGTTCGACTCGGGAGACAAGTACGATTCGGGGACGGGATGGCCGAGCTTCAGCGACACCGCCGAGGGCGCCGACATCCGCCTCGAGGACGACCGAAGTTTCTTCATGCGCCGCACCGAGGTGCTGTGCGCGGCGTGCGACGCCCATCTCGGCCATGTGTTCGGGGACGGTCCCGCCCCCACCGGCCAGCGTTACTGCATCAACTCCGCGGCGCTCACGTTCGACCCCTCCCGCGGCCGGGCAGGTACGCAATCCCGAGAGTGAGTACGCCGACCTCGCGTCTCCACAGCAACTCGCCCGTGCCGATGCGGAGCGCCGCCACCCCCCCGGCCTCGCCGATCCCGCCCTCCCAGGTCACGTAGGCGACCTCGCCGGCCGGGTCGAGCGCCACCCCGTGCGGGAACGCCGCGCCGGCCAGCTCGATGCGGCGCACCTCCGTGAGGGTGGCCGGGTCGAGCACCGACACCGAGCCGCCGCGCCGGTTGGCCACCACCAGCACCCGCCCGTCCGGCGAGCCCGCGATCTGGGCGGGCATCGCTCCCACCGCGACGGCGCCCTCGGGCTGGCCCGCGCGCGAGTAGGCCCGCACCTCTCCGCTCCCCGCCATGGTCGCGAAGAAGCGGGCGCCGTCGGGGCTCCAGGCGACGTTCATGGGGGTGTAGCGCGGCGTTCCGGCGGCGGCGGGGTCGGGTCCGGCCGGGACGCGGGCGAGCGTTTCCGCCGAGGCGGCGTCCATCAGCACGATCTCGTCGGAGAGCGAGCAGGTGACGGCGACCCGCGTCCCGGCCGGGTCCACGGCGGCGTGGTGGGGGGCGGGGCACACCACCGGCAGCGCCGCCACGGTCAGGTCGTGGACGTCCACCACCGCCACGCGGCTCTCCTCTCCCTGGCCGCCCCGCCAGTAGTCGGGGATGAAGGCGCGGCGGCCGTCGGGGGTGAGCTCCACCCGCGCCGCACCCGGCATGTCCAGCTGGAGGCGCCCGACCAGCCGGTCGCCGTCGGTCTCGAACTTCCACAGGGTGGGGTGCCCGTGCGCGAGGGTGGCGTACCAGTGGCGGCCGTCGGCGGAAACGGTAACGCCGTGGGGCTCGTCGGTCTCGGTGCGGCGGCGGTCCAGCGAGACGGTGCGCAGGGTGCTCCCGTCGCGCGCGTCCAGCACGTGGATCCGGTCCGTGAACCCGGAGGTGACGTACAGGCGGGGCGGGTCCTCCGGGCCATCGGCCGCACCTGCGCAGGCTGCCGCGAACAGCGCGGCGCCGACCCAGCTCCGGGGTCCGGCGCGCCTCGAAGGGGTCCGGACATGGACGCTGCCGGCGTCCGTCGTTTGCCAGCGGCGGCGACGCATACCGGAGTACCCGCTAGGGGACCGGCTCCAGCACGACGAGCCCGTGGTTCATGTCCGCGGCGTACAGCTTCCCATTGTCGTGCAGCTGGGGCGCCCAGGTGCAGGTGTCCTCGGGACCCAGGAAGCAGTAGTTGGTCTTGCTCCCATAGTCGACGAAGCCGGTCTCGCGCCCCTGCAGCTCCAGTTGGCCCATGAGTTCGCCGCTGACGTCCAGAATGCGCACGCCGCGTTCGTACCACGCCAGGTACAGGGTCGCGGCATCCTCGTCCATCCAGTAGTTGTGCGACGTGGCCCCCTGGACTTCATAGGTCGCGACCTCGCGCGGCCGGGTGATGTCGGCGAGATCCACCACGTGCATGATCCCGGAGGGACTCGTGGAATAGCCGAACTGCTCTTCGCCCACGAAGGCGTAGCCGGCCTCGGGCCAGTACCAGACGTTGTGGGTCTGCCCGCCCAGATCCTGCAGGCGGCTCACCTCCACCGGGTTGGTGGGCGACCCCCCGGCCATCCCGTTGCCCACGTCCACGATGACGAGCCCCGCATCCCAGTGCGACAGGAAGGCCAGTCCGTCGCGCACGTAGACGTCGTGGAGAAGGCTCGAGCCGCCGTAGAAGCTGGCGGCGAGGCGCGGTGAAGCCGGGTCGGAGATGTCGAGGATGCGCAGGCCGCTGTTGTAGGGGTCCAGGGCCAGGTAGGCGTAGTCGCCCTCCAGCCACGCGTTGTGGACGCCGGCGGCCAGACCTTCGGTGAAGCGGCTGATGACCTGCGGATGCGCCGGATCGGAGAGGTCGAAGAACGTGACCCCGTTGAGGTTATCGGGGTCGCCCTCGTGGGTCAGCACCCCGAGCCGGCCATCCGCCCTGATCTTGACGTCGTTCACGGTGCGCGCGTTCACGACGATCGAATCCGAAAGGGTGGGCATTCCCTCGGCGTCCAGCGTCCACGCATACAGCAGGTTGCCCGGAAGCTCGGCGCGCATGCCCCAGGTGCCCGTGTACGCGTGGTTGCCGTGCACCCAGAGGTCCGAAGTGTAGCGGTCGACGACGGCGCCCCTTCCCGCCAGGCGGAGCGACTGCGAGAGCCCGCGCGCCTGAACCGTGACCGGTGTGGTGGCGGAGTCCGGCCGAATTGCGCCGTCGACGTTGACCTGTACATGCGCGACGACGGTGATGTGTCCCGGGGCGTAGGCGACGAACCGGCCGTCAGCGTCGAACAACCCGGCATCCGGAGGGGTGGTGCGCCACGTGACCCGTCCCCCCTGCACCGCGGCCCCGGTGCTGTCCGTGACCTCGGCCGAGAACCGCACCACGTCGCCCTGACGGATGCGCCGGTTTCCCGCCGCGATGCGGATATGCGTGCCGTCGACCGGTCCCGCGGGTTGCTCGACCTGAAAGCGCAGCCCCAGCGATGCGCGCGCGTCGCGGCCGGCCTGCGCTTCGAGAGTGGCTTCGTAGGCGCCGGCCTGGGCGGCGTCCGGCACGGGGACGACTACGGAAATGGTCTCGCTCGCGCCCGGATTCAGGGTCGGTATCGCGGAAGGCGTGGTGGTCGGAACCATGCCGGGAACGGCGACGCCGCCCGTGTGCGCGGCGCGAGCCGACAGGCCTACCGGCCCGACCGCCACGTTGCCGGTGTTGACCAGGTCGACCGCGCCCTGGTAGGAGAGCGCGCTGCCGTCCCGGGATGCCACGAGTTCGAGGGTGGCGGTGGAGAACTCGATCGCCGCCACCCGCTCGACGGGAGGTTCGACAGGGTCGCGGCAGGTGGTGAGCAGAAAAGTGATCGACAGGCTGAACAGGAGCCCTCCGGGGAGCCCTGCCCGCGATGCGGCGCGCCTGACAACGTTGTCGTGCGTGGAGTTTGCGACCGGACGCATGTGCCTGGAGGTTGGGTCCGATGTCAAGCCGGCTCACACGGCCTGCACCTGAAGTTGGTCCGATAACTAATAACGCGTGCGGGCCCGGGTTACTACACCGGCCTTGCCGGGGCTGTGAGGCTCGACCAGCGCTTCCGGGACGGGGCGGGCGCCGACCGGGGTCCCGGAACGCATTGAGTTGAGCCCGAGTGGGCACTAGTATTCGGATTGTCGCGGAATGATCACTCTCGCAACGGCGGCGGTCGCTACCCTGCAACCTCGCCGGCAACACGCGGAAAGGACTCTCGGATGACGGCTCGCCGGAACAGGAAGGGGGAGGGCGGCGAGGGATCGGGGCTCGTGACACGCCGCTCCCTCATCCGCTCCGGGCTGGCGGCGCTGGTGGCGGCTCCCTGGGTCAGGCCCCCGGCAGCGGCCGCCGATTGGACGCGTCGTTCCGGCCGAGATGCCCGTCCCGCCCAGGAGGGCGACATCGTATTGGGCGTGTCGGCCGCGTTCTCGGGTCCCTCCCGCGGCCTTGGCACCGAGCTCTACCGCGGCTCGATGGCCTGGTTCAACCATGTCAACGACAACGGCGGGGTCAACGGCCGCAGGATCGTCCTCAAGCTCACCGACGACGGCTACCAGCCCGACCCCTGCGTGGCGAACACGATCCAGCTCATGCAGGACGAGAGCGTGTTCCTGCTCTTCGGGTACGTGGGCACCCCCACCGTCACGCGCGTGCTGCCTCTGCTCAAGAGGTTCCGGGACGAGCAGGTCTATCTCTTCTTCCCCTTCACGGGGGCGGAGCCGCAGCGCGAGCCTCCCTACGGCGAATTCGCCTTCAACCTGCGCGCCTCCTATCGCCAGGAGACTGCGGGGCTGGTCGACAACTTCGTGCGCATCGGGCGCCGGCGGGTGGCGGTGTTCTACCAGAACGACGCCTACGGCCGGAGCGGGTGGGCCGGCGTGCGCGAGGCGCTCGCGGCGCACGGAGAGACCATGGCCGGCGAGGCCACCTATACGCGGGGCACCCAGTTCGACGACAGCATGAGAGCGCAGGTCGAAATCCTGCAGGGCCAGTCCCCGGACGCCGTGATCTGCATCGGCGCCTACCAGGCGTGCGCGGCGTTCGCCCGGGACGCCGTCGATCTGGGGCTCCACATTCCCGTCGCCAACGTCTCCTTCGTGGGCAGCGAGAACCTGCTCGCGCTCTTGCGCGAGGGCCGCGACGATCCCGGGTCGCACACCCGCTTCCTGGTAAATTCGCAGGTCGTTCCGAGCTACGAGGACACCTCGCTGGCCGCGGTGCGCGAGTACCATGAGCTCATGGAGCGCTACAGTCCGGATCCTCCGGAGGATGTCGACAGGATCGCCGAAGGCGAACCCTATGAGCCCTTCCCGCAGAGCTTCGTCAGCCTCGAGGGCTTCCTGAACGCCAAGCTGATCACGGAGATCATCGCGCGCATGGGGGACAATCCGGACCGGTCGCGGATCGAGCAGGCCGTCTTCGCGGTGCGCGACTACGACATCGGGGTCGGCGAGCGGGTGTCGTTCGGGCCTGAGCGGCGGCAGGGACTCGACCGGGTCTACTACACGGTCCCGGAGGGGGATCGCTTCGTGCCGCTCGACGACTGGGAGTCCAGGTTCGCGATGACATGAGGGTTCACAAGCTCTTCCGCAGGCTGCGTTTCGGTGTGTTCGCGCTCTTCGCGCTCGTCGTTCTCTCGATCTTCCTGCTCTCCATCCGCACGGTCTCCAGCGAACTCGAGACCGAGTACGTCAGCAACAGCGCGAACATCGCCAGGAACATCGCCGACGCCAGCGTCGACATCCTGCTGAACCGGAACCTGGCCACCCTGCAGTCGCTCATCGATCAGTTCGTGGAGATCGAGAGCATCCGCTACATCTACATCGTCAGCGATACCGGCGAGTTCCTGGCGCATACGTTCGTTCCGGGAATACCTGAGGAGATTCTGGCAAGCGACCCCTCGCTCACCGATCCCGTCGAGCGCAGCCTCCCCGGGCTGGGCGAGTTCGTCGAAGTGGGAAGCCCGATCCTTTCGGGCGTGGCGGGCACGGTGCACGTCGGCATGGACACGGAGTCGCTCGCGCTCAAGATCCAGCGGGCGGTCGGGCAGCAGATCTACCTGCTGTGCATCATCATGGTCGTGGGCGTGCTGGCGCTGGTCTGGATCGTCAAGGCGACCGCGAAGCCGCTGGAAGAGCTGCTCACGTACGTGGTGGAGCTTGCCCGCAACGGCGGCGAGGCGTCGGACAACGGCGTCCTGACCCGGAGAGATGAAATCGGGGACATGGCGCGGCTCATGCGCCACGCCGCCGGCCAGGGCTCCCCGCCCCCGAAGTGGCGGGCTCGGGTCAAGCCCCCGGGCTAGGCGGAACACATCGTGCGCGTTCCCAGAAGCGTCGTCGTCCTCTTCTGCACGGTGCTCCAGTTGTGCCTGGGCACCGTGTATGCGTGGAGCTTCTTCCAGACCATGCTGGTGCGGGACTCCGGCTGGACCTTCAGCGAGACCGCCGCCGCGTTCAGCATCACGATCTTCTGCCTGGGGGTGTCGGCGGCGATTGCGGGGCAGGCGCTGCCGAAGGTAGGGCCCAGGGCCCTCGCCCTGGCCGGAAGCGTCCTGTTCTCGAGCGGCTATCTGATCGCCAGCCTCGCGCTGTCGCTGGATTCCCTGTTGCTCTTCTATCTGGGATACGGGGTGATCGGGGGTGCGGGCATCGGGATGGGGTACGTGACGCCCGTCGCGACCGCCGCGAAGTGGTACCCGGATCGCAAGGGACTGGTGACGGGCATCGTGGTGATGGGCTTCGGCGTCGGAGCGCTCCTGCTCAGCAAGGGTCTGGCGCCTCTTCTGGTGGTCGGGACGGAAGGGGATCTCGCGCGGGTATTCCTGTGGCTGGGGATCGTGTTCGCGTGCATCCTGGTCCCGTCCAGCCTGTTCCTCAGCGATCCGCCGGAGGCCCCGGCGCCCGCGTCCGGGGACGGCTCGAGGTCGCCGCCGCCCGAGAGGGTGGAGCCGGCCGCGCCCTACCTGCGCACTTCACAGTTCACGATCATGTGGATCGTGTTCTTCTCCAACATCGCGGCCGGCATCTCCGTGATCAGCTTCCAGTCCGAACTCCTGCAGGAGGTCTGGGGGCTGGCCGACCCGTCCCTCGGTCCCGCGATACTGGCCGAATACGGCGCCACGCTCATCGCGGTGAGTTCGGTCTGCAACGGCGTCGGACGGCTTCTCTGGGGCTCACTCTGCGACCGCCTGGGACAGGTCACCGTGTTCCGCCTTCTGCTCGCCAGTCAGATGGTGGTGTTCGGCATCCTCATGACCGAGTCCAACCCCTGGATCTTCTCCGCGCTCGTCTGCTACGTGCTGCTGTGCTTCGGCGGTGGATTCGCCACCATGCCGTCGTTCGTCGTGGACGTCTTCGGGTCGAAGAACATGTCCAAGATCTACGGCACGATCCTCACCGCGTGGGCCGCCGCCGGAATCATCGGCCCGATGTACGTCGGCTACCTGAAGGACACCTATCCCGACCGGGCGGTCATGTACTGCTTCCTGATCGGCATCCTGCTGCTCGGTACGGGATATGTCTTCTCGTACCTGCTGGACGGCGACCGGATCAGCCTCGGCCGCCCGACGGTGAGGGGCACGCTGCGCCGGTACGGGGTGCCTGTGGCGGAGGAGGGGTAGGGTCCGTCCCATGCCCCGGACCATAACCGTCATCCACGGGGACGGCATCGGCCCCGAGGTCATGGGCGCCACCCTGTCGGTTCTCGACGCGGCCGGTGCGGGGCTCGACTACGACGAACGGCTGGCCGGGATGGCGGCGCTCGAGCGGGTGAACGATCCGCTGCCCCCGGCCACGCTGGACTCCATACGGGCGAACGGGGTTGCGCTCAAGGGACCGCTCACGACGCCGGTGGGCGGCGGGTTCCGGTCCATCAACGTCGCGATCCGCAAGGAATTCGACCTCTACGCCAACGTCCGGCCGGTGCGCACCTTCGTTCCCGGCGGACGCTATGAGGACATCGACCTGGTCCTCATCCGCGAGAACACCGAGGGGCTGTACGTCGGAGTGGAGCACTACATCGGCATGGAGGGCGATCCCCGGGCCGCGGCCGAGTCGGTCATGATCGTGACCCGCTTCGGCGCGGAGCGCATCTGCCGCTACGCATTCGAGTACGCCCGCCGGCACGGCCGCCGCAAGGTGACGCTGGCGCACAAGGCCAACATCCTCAAGTACACGCAGGGACTGTTCCTGGACGTGGGCAGGGAGCTGGCCGGCGAGTATCCGGACATCGAGTTCGAAGACCGCATCATCGACGCCACCGCGATGAACCTGGTGCTGAACCCGTACGCCTTCGACGTGCTCGTGATGGAGAACATGTTCGGCGACATCGTGAGCGACCTGATGGCGGGGCTGGTGGGCGGCCTGGGCATGGCCCCCGCCGGCAACGTCGGCCGGGGCGTTGCGATGTTCGAGGCGGTCCACGGCTCGGCGCCGGACATCGCGGGGCGAGGCATCGCCAACCCGACTGCGCTCATGCTGGCCGCGTGCGCCATGCTCGACCACATCGGGCAACCGGAGACGGCCGCCCGCATCCGCCGGGCCATGCAGAAGGTGCTGAGTCGGCGCGAGACGGTGACCGGCGACCTCGGCGGCAGCGCATCCACGCAGGAGTACGCGCAGGCCGTGATCGGGGCGCTGGACTGAGACGCGGCTGAGACTCGGCGCGCCCCGGTCCGCGCGGGCTTCTACCTCTGCCGCTCGCGTACCTCGCGCACCAGCACGCTGCGGCTCACCGCAACCTCCGCGGTGGTCCCGAAGGCCTCCGGACGGACGCGGGACAAGTCTCGCACGATGCTCAGGATGCGCCCGGTCGAGCGGCTGGTCACGATCGCGCCTTGTCCGCCGCTGTCGCGGTCCAGGGTGGTCGAGCCCTCGGGTCCGGCCAGCGTCACGCGCTCGAGCTCGTCCGCCCATCCCTCCTCGACCGGAACGGCGAAGAGGAATCCCGCGCCGCCATGGTCAACCTTCTCCGGGGTGAAGCTCATCGAGAACATGCGTCCTCCCGCCGCGTCGATCCCCTCCAGCCGGTATGGACCGGGTGACGTCGGAAGCTTCACCGGGGTATCCCACTCGAAGACGGGCTCCAGGCGCAATTCGCCGTCGTGAACTCTGCCCCACAGCAGCAGCGTTCTTTCGACCGCCCTCCCTGCGGGGGCGGCGGCCGGCGCCGGTGGAAGCCCCATCCTGTACTCGAGCGCCTTCGTGAAGCTGAAATCGCTGGTCCATGCCGGGTCGCAGTAGGACATGAAGTCCCGGTAGCGAGCCGGACTGATCAGCCTGCCGAAGTCGCCTCCCGTGCTGAAGTCGACCCCCCAGACGCCCGTGTATGCGCCGCTGTACGGGTAGTTCGGGTCGGGCCCTCCCGCGCCACAGCCCGGGGCGTGCCGGAGGGTCAGGTTGTGGCCCAGTTCATGGGCCAGGGTGCTGCCGAAGGGCCCGTCGCCGCGATAGACCCCTTCAACGTGTGACAGGGTCAGGGCGGCCCACCCGCCAATGTAGGCGATGCCCGCAAAGCCCCACGAGAAGGGATAGCGCGAGGCCGGCCAGGCCAGGATGCCGTGATAGTATTCGTTGGTCCCCCCCGCTTCGATGAAACGGAGCAGGTGGATTTCGTCCCGAAGCCCGACCCCGCCCTCCTCCGTTGTATCGGCCTGGGTGACGTAGGGCTCGCGCTGCTTGACGTTCAAATCGGAGAGCGGCAACAGAGCCCGGGTCTCCTGCAGCGCCGCGTGGGAGTCGCTGGCGGCCATGTCCTTCACCAGGGCCGCGACCGCCGCGTTGTCGCCCCTGCTCACCTCGGAGGAGAACGCGACCGGGACGAGCGTCACGTCCAAGGTGGGCAGCGTGCGCACGTCCAGTGCCTGCCGACCCGTCGCCGGAATGCGCATCTGGCTGCCCGTGAGCGTCGACAGGGTGCTGTCCGGGTCGATCTCGACCACCATCTCCAGGCCGGGCTGCATGACGGAATCGGGGATCATGGCGTTGAAGGAGGCGTGCAGGCTGCTCTCGTCCACCCTTCTGGGAAGGCCGGAAGGCGGGGTCATGTCGGCAACGTGGATCTCCTCGTCGTCGAGATAGAAGGTGGCCCGCGCCGCCGGGCGATAAGAGTTCAGGAAGTCGGCGGTCACGAAGACCCGCAGCAGCGCCTCGCGGTCCGCGATCAGCGGCACCTTGCCGGCGTAGGACTGGGTAGCCTGGACGAGGTAGGCGGCCTGTGTTTCGACCTTCAGATCCGGGGGGTTGACCAGCACCAGCGGGTCGCCGGCCACGGGCGTCATGCCCTCGAAGCAGGGGCCGGCGCCGCACAGGTCCTCAGGCGCGGCCGGCAGGGAGTCGAACTGGATGTACTGCGAGACGCTGCCTTCCCGACGGGTCACCGCAACCAGTCGGCTGAGGGTGTCGCCCGCGGCGATCGAGACGACCGTCGAGCGCGGCTCACCCCCGCGGGCGCCGAACACGAGGCGCATGTCGAACGGGGCGCCCTCCCTCACCGCGATACCGATCTGAGCCGGTCCCTCCGCCAGCGGATCCTCGTTGTCCGTTCTCACGGCTTCCAGCGTAAGCGGGAACGGATCGGTCAGATTGTCCTCCAGCCAGACGATTTCGAGTCCCGTCATGCCCGCGAACAGGCCGCGGGGCAACTCCGTCAGCGAGTTGCCGAACAGGGAAAGCAACTCCATGTCCGGTGTGTTCCGGAAGACGCCTTCCGGCAAGGTCGCCAGCCGGTTGCGTTCCACCCAGAACTCAGTGAGCATGCCGAGTTTGTCCAGGAGACCAGCGGGCAGTTCGGTCAGGCGATTGTACGAGATGTCGAGATGGTCGAGATCGGTCAGGCCGTCGAAAACGCCTTCGGGCAGTTCAGCCAATCGATTCCAGTACATGACCAGCGTATCGAGGCCGGCAAGGTTGGTGAACGCGCTGTCCGGCAGCTCGGTCAGCCGGTTTCGGTAGATCGAGAGGTGATTCAGCTCGGTGAGGTTGTCGAACACGCCGTCAGGCAGGCTGGCCAGCCGGTTTCTGCTGAAGTACAGGTTCCTCACGCTGGCGATGTTGTCGAAGACGCCGTCGGGCAACTCGGTCAGGCGGTTGCCGGAGAGCGTCAGGAACTCCAGGCTGGTCAGATCGTCGAAAGCGCCTTCAGGCAACGAAGACAGCAGGTTCCCCGACAGATCGAGGGCTTTCAGCTCGGTGAGATTGTCGAAAACGCCCTCGGGCAACGTCCCCAGCGCGTTGAATTCCAGCCAAAGCGTATCGAGCGCCGTCAGATCAGCGAAGATCCCCTCGGGCACGGTGGTCAGCCAGTTGTCGTCGAGATAGAGCTTCTTCAGGGCCGTGAATCCCGCGAAGCTGCTGTCGGGCAGTGCGGTCAGCGCGTTGCCCGAAAGATCCAGGTGTACCAGCCCCGTCAGCGTTGCGAAGACGCTTTCCGGCAACGATGCGAGCAGGTTCTGCTCGAGATTCAGCGTGTCCAGGCTTGCGACATCGGCGAAGACGCTGTCCGGCAGCCCTCTCAGGAAGTTGTGGCTGAGATCCAGGAACACGAGGCCGCTCAGCCCCTCGAAATCACCATCCCTGAGGGAGATGATGCGCTCGTCCTCCCCGTCGGCTCCGGCCATGTCCATGAACGTCATGCCCCTTCCGCCGGGACCGGACGGCCTGGAAGGGCACGCGCTCGACTCGCCGGCGCGTTCATGCTCATCACCCGTCGCCTCCGTACAATCGAGGGCCGACGCGGAGGTCGTGTCCTCGTGCGGACCGCTGACGTCAAGACGCCTGAGACGCGCAAGCAGTCCGGCGCTCACCTGTGCGCAGTCTTCACGGTTGGTCGCGGCCATGAGCGCGTCCCGAACCTGTGGAGTTCGACCGCAGACACCGTCGGTCGAGGAGTTGTTCACCGACGCCTGCACCACGGCGCTCAGGTCTCCGGCCACGACCGTGATCGCAGCCGTCCCCGTCGAGACCGCAGTCGCTACGCCATCCCGACTCACCGAAACGACCGAGGCATCGTCGCTTGTCCAGGTGAACGGCGCGCGCAAGGCGTTGCCGTGCCGGTCCAGCACGGTCACCGTGAGTTCCACCGTCTCCCCCGGGACACGGAGTTCGACCGTGGCCGGTGAGATCGCGAGCGAAGCCGCGCGCGGCGGCTCGGGCTCGGTGACGTCCTGGACATCGCCACACGCGATCAGCGCCGCCAGCGCCAGGCCCGTGGCAAGGCGCTTCGGATGATGCGAAAACAGGCTCATGCTACATTCGCCTCGACTATTTGTTGGCGCATTCCAACTCCATGTGGCGCCCGTGCCGGGTGGACCGATTGTCGCCCGGCCGGCTGCATCCTCAGGCAATCAGGGGGATCGACGATACCCGCAGGTTCGGCACCGACGCAAGGGGGCGACACCTTGCCGTGACAGGGCCTGCGAACACATCCTTTCGCGGCGGCACTGCCGGTGACATGAGCCCGACCCAATGGCCGTTGAGACGCTCTGACAGGACGGACAGACCCATGGGTTTTCGTGACTCGATCGCAGACGAAATCCAGTGCTCGCGGTGCGGCGAACTCCGCGACCGCAGCGATGTCGACCGGCTGCTCTGGTGTGCGGGCTGCCGCGTCCGCGCACGACTGATCGCGGCTCGCAAGGCACGCATCGCGGCGACGGGTCTGGCGGCCATCGTGGCGGGCTACATCTGGGGCGTCATTCGCCCGACCGACGTGGTGATCGGGGGCTGGATCGCCACCGTCATCGCGGCCTACTGGATCGGCGGCAGGCTGGCCCGCGAGATCTTCTACGGCATCGAGCGTTCCAACCGGAAACGCTATCCCGGCAGCGGCGGGTGAGGTAGCCGCAACTTCCCCGACGGGCACCCGGCAATCCGGTCTCGGAGTCAATCTGCTTTTTCATTAGGTTCCCTTCGCACCTGAGATAGCTTCGGCGACAAAGGCACCCTTTATGGCAGAGAGATTCCAGGGATTCGACTTCTACGATCTGGATTCCGTTCTCAGCGAAGAGGAGCGGATGATCCGGGACGCCATCCGGGAGTGGGTGGAGGAGGAGGTCATCCCGATCATCGGAGAAGCCTACTACGAACGGAGGTTTCCCCGCTCACTGATTCCCGGCCTGGGCGAGCTGGGGGTCCTGGGGGCCAACCTGCCGGAGGAATACGGGTGCGCCGGACTCAACAACGTCGCCTACGGGCTCATCATGCAGGAGCTCGAGCGCGGAGACTCGGGGCTGCGTTCGTTCGTGTCGGTGCAGGGCGCCCTGGTCATGTACCCCATCCATGCCTTCGGCTCTGAAGAGCACCGCCGCGAGTGGCTTCCCCGCCTGGCCTCGGCGGACGCCATCGGATGTTTCGGCCTGACCGAACCCGACTACGGCTCCAACCCCGCCGGGATGATCACCACGGCGAAGAAGACCGCCGACGGATGGGTGCTCAACGGCACCAAGATGTGGATCACCAACGGCTCCATGGCCGATGTCGCGGTCATCTGGGCGCAGACCGACGCGCCCGGCAACCCCAGGGGCATCCGCGGGTTCGTCGTCCCCACCGACACCCCCGGCTTCAGCGCGCGCGACCAGACCGGGAAGCTCTCGCTGCTCGCCTCGGACACCAGCGAGCTCGCGCTGCAGGACGTACACGTCCCGGACGACGCACTCATGCCGGGCAGCACGGGTCTCAAGAGCCCGCTCATGTGCCTGACCCAGGCGCGCTACGGGATCGCGTGGGGCGTGGTGGGCGCCGCCATGGCCTGCTTCCACGAGGCGCTCGGCTACAGCACGCAGCGGGTCATGTTCGACACCGTGATCGGCGCCAAGCAGATCCAGCAGGTGCGCATCGCCGACATGCTCACCGGCATCACTCAAGGCCAGCTGCTGGCACTGCAGGTCGGCCGCCTGAAGGACGAGGGCAAAGTGACGCCGCAACAGGTGTCGCTGGCCAAACGGGCCAACTGCCACATGGCGTGCGAGGTGGCGCGGGAGGCCCGGCGGCTGCTGGGCGCCAACGGCATTCTGGTGGAGTATTCGGCCATGCGCCACATGGCCAACCTGGAGTCGGTGTACACGTACGAGGGTACGCACGACATCCACTCCCTCATCCTGGGACAGGCGATGACCGGGCTGTCCGCCTTCTGACCTTGACCCCCGACCCGGCGCGGCGCAGGTTACCTGCCCGGCGCGACATTGCCCGCCTCGCTAGCTCAACTGGTAGAGCAACTGACTCTTAATCAGTAGGTTCGGGGTTCGAGTCCCTGGCGGGGCATTGCCGGTAACCGGAGACCCACATGTACGCTCCTCTGCCGGACCCCCGACGGTGGGCGTCCGGTCGCCTTCTCGGCGTCAGCCTGTTGATCGTCGCCGCGTCCGCATGCGGAACCCGGGACGAGGCGCCAGGTGGGGCCGGCGCGGTCGATTCCCCGGCGGCGCAGCTGGTCGAGCGCTCCATCGCCTTCCACGACCCCGAGGGAGTGTGGGGCTCGCGCGCCATTGAAATGGTCTGGTTCGGGACCGGTTCGGACGGCGGCGAGCGCGTCTCGGTGGATCTCAGCTTCGGTTCGGACGAGAGCGACTTTGCTTTTTCCGGCCGCTATGCGGGATCGAGTATCGAATACGAGGTTTCGGGCGAGGTCTGGGCCGCCACGGTCGACGGCGACGGTTCACCGGACGGGGAGACCCTCGCTCGCATGCGGCTCGACCGCGAGGACGGCGTCTTCTGGCGCAGCTACTACGGCTTCCTGGCCGGCCTGCCCATGAAGATCGCGGACCCGGGCGCCCGTCTGGTACCGGAGGTGGCGGAGACGACGTTCGAAGGGCGGGACGTCCACTCGGTGCGGGTGACCTACGATCCGGAGGTGGGCGGCGACACCTGGTACTTCTACTTCGATGCGGACACCGCGGAGCTCGTGGGCTGCCGCTTCTACCACGACGAGAGCGCCAACGACGGAGAGTACATCACGTTCGAGGGGCTGGCCGAAGGGGGCGGCCTGCGCCTGCCGCGCTACCGCGAGTGGTACACCAACGCCGGCGACCGCTTTCTGGGCTCGGACGAGATCCGAGCCGTCACCGTGAGATGATGCGCCCTTCGCTGGAAGTCCCCTCCCACCCGCCTACATCGAGAATACCGACCTGCCCCGCGAGAACGTCTCCAGGATCGGGATGAACTCCAGGTTCGCCGGGTCCGCGGTCAGCGGGTTCTCGTCCAGGATCACCAGGTCGGCCTGCTTGCCGACGGTAATGGAGCCCTTGGTGTCCTCCTCGAAGTACTGGTAGGCGCCCCCGAGCGTCACCGCGTGCAGCGCCTGCATCACCGTCAGCCGCTGATGCGGTCCCAGGATGTGCCCGCTACGGGTCTTGCGGTTCACCGCGATCGACACCAGGCGCATCATGTGCGGCGGGACCACGGACGCGTCGTTGTGGATGGTGAAGTTCACTCCCCGTTCCAGCGCCCAGCCCATGGGGCTGGTGTTGTTGCCCCGGTACTCGCCGAAGCTGATCCGGTGCCAGTCGCCCCAGAAGAAGGCGTGCGCCGCGAAGAACGACGGAACGATGTTCAGCACGGCGGAGCGATCCAGCTGGTCGTCGCGCATGAGCTGGGCGTGGATGATGACGGAGCGGTGATCGGGCATCGGATCCATGCCCGCAACCGCCTCGTCCACCCCGTCGATCATCAGGTCCATGGCCGCGTCGCCGTTGGCGTGGACGATGATCGGAATGCCTCCCCGGATGAGCTCGGCCGCGGCGGACTTGTATTCGCCGGGGACCATGACGCCGTAGGCCACGTAGTCCGGCGGGGCTCCCGGCGGGCCTTCCTCGTAGGGGATCGTGACCCATGCCGTGCGGCCCTGCGGGGAGCCGTCGAGCATCAGCTTCACCCCGCCGATCCGGAAGCCGCCCTGGTAGTCGCGCCTGTAGCCTATGCTTGCCAGGTCCGTGGGCGTCTCGTTGAAGCGCGCGAAGGCCGCGACGTCCGCCTTGAATGGCTCGCGGTTCGCGGCCGCCTGGAACGCCTCGGCCTGCGCCGGGCCGGTGCCGCCGTCCTGGATGGTGGTCGTGCCGTGGCTCAGGTAGATGTCGATCGACCGGCGAATGAGGTCGTCGAGTTCCTCGCCCGACGGGGTGGCGCGACGATCGAATGCGAGCAGTCCGCGGGCGGTCTCCTCCAGCACTCCGTTGGGCTCCATCGAGCCGTCCATGCGCCGCACGTGGCCGCCCGGCGGATCGGGGGTGTCGGCGGTGATGTTGCTGGCCGCAAGCGTGGCGGAGTTGGTCGTGGTGAGGTGTCCCGACACGTGGGTGAGGATGATGGGATGTTCGGTCGACGCGCGGTCGAGGTCCTCGCGCGTGGGATGCCGGCCCTCTTCCAGCAGCGAGTCGTCGTAGCCGCGCCCGGTCACCACCTCTCCGGGCGGGATGTCGTGCTCGTCGATCCACGCACGGACCTTGCGCACGATGTCGTCGATGTTGTTGACGTCGCCCACCGGCGGCGGGTGCAGCCCCAGCGACGTCTGGTCGCGCCCCGCGCCCAGGAAGTGGCCGTGCGAGTCGATGAAGCCGGGGAGAAGCGCGTTGTCCCCCAGGTCGACCACCCGGGTCGATGGCCCCTGAAGGGCCATCACGTCGTTCATCGATCCGGCCGCCACGATGGTCTCGCCGCGCACCGCGACCGCCTCCACCGTGGGTTGCTGCGGATCCATGGTGACGATGTTGTCGCCGTGGAAGATCGTGTCCGCGGGGTCGGCCTGCGGAGCACAACCCGCGAGCACGACGGAAAGGGTAACCGCGAAAACGGTGAGGGCGTGACGGGACCTGCGCATGATTCCCTCCGGGCCTGCTTGAGACTGACTCCGCCACCGTACGCCGGTGCCTCACGCCCCGTCAAGCCGGAGCCCCGGCGCGGTACCCGCAGCGCCTTGCCAGCGGCGGCGGCACGCGCCTACTTACTTGACACGGATTCCCGGGAACGCCCAGCACGGCGAGGCTGCACATGGCAAAGAGAACGATGACCCCCTCCGAGGCGCTGGTGGAGACGCTGGTCGCCGAGGGTGTCACTGACGTCTTCGGGTTGGTGGGATCGGCGTTCATGGACGCCCTGGACCTGTTCCCGGACGCGGGCATCCGCTTCATCCCCGTGGCCCACGAACAGGCCGCCGCGCACGCCGCCGACGGTCTGGCCCGGGTCACGGGGAGACCCCAGGCCTGCATCGCCCAGAACGGGCCCGGCGCCGCCAACTTCGTTTCCGCCATCGCGGCGGCGTTCTGGGCGCACTCCCCGGTCGTGGCCATCACGCCCGAAACCGGGTCGCTGGGCATCGGCACCGGCGGCTTCCAGGAGCTTGACCAGATGCCCATGTTCGAGGCACAGACCGTCTTCCAGGTGCGCGTCAACCGTCCCGAGCGCATGGGCGAACTCGCGCGCCGCTGCTTCTACCGGGCCAAGCTGGAGCTGGGCCCGACCCATCTGAACATCCCCCGCGACTACTTCTACGGGGACATCGAGGACGAGATCTTCGCGACCCCCACCCTCGGAGCCGGGCGTCCGCCCCGGGCCGACATCGAGAAGGCGGTCGGCATCCTGAAGGAGGCCCGCTATCCGGTCATCGTCTCGGGAGGCGGCGTGAGCCAGGGCGACGCCGTGAACGAGGTCAGGGCGCTGGCCGAGCACCTGAGCGCGCCGGTAGTCAACACCTACCTGCACAACGACACCTTCCCCTACAGCCACGAGCTGGGGTGCGGCCCCATCGGCTACTGCGGCTCCAAGGCGGCGATGCGCACCATCGCCAAGGCGGACGTGGTGCTGGCGCTGGGGACGCGGCTCGGCGTCTTCGGTCTCCTGCCCCAGTACGACATGACCTACTGGCCCGAGGACGCCACCCTCATCCAGGTGGACCGGGACGCCAGGCAGTGGGGCATGAGCAAGATCCCCGCGCTTTTCTCGGTTGCGGATGTCGGGGAGTACGCCGCGGAGCTGCTGGAGGAGCTGAGGGCGGCGCTGCCGAACGCGGAGAGGAACGAGGAGCGCATCGCCGATGTCGCGCGCGAAAAGCGGGCCTGGGACGACGAACTCGAGACGTGGTCCTCCTCCACGGACAGCTTCATGCATCCGCGGCGCTTCCTGTGGGAGTTCACGCGCGCGCTCCCAGGGGACGCGCTGGTCACCACGGACATCGGCAACACCTGCTCGATCAGCAACGGGTACCTCAGGTTCGACGGCCCCCGGCAGCATCTCGCCGCGCTGACCTGGGGGAACTGCGGCTTCGCCTACGGGGCCGCCCTGGGCGCAAAGGTCGGCAACCGCCGCGCGCCGGTCTTCGCCATTCAGGGAGACGGCGCCTGGGGCATCAGCGGGCTGAGCGAGGTCATGACCGCGGTGCGCGAAGACATCCCCGTTATCGCCGTCGTCATCAACAACCACGAATGGGGCGCAGAGAAGAAGAACCAGATCGACTTCTACGACAACCGTTTCGTCGGCACCAACCTGCGCGCCAATCCGGACTTCGCCGAGGTGGCCGAGGCAATGGGGGCGAAGGGCTACCGGGTCGAAGACTATCGCGACGTGAGGGACGTGGTGCGCGACGCCATCGCGAGCGGCCGGCCCTGCGTCATCAACGCGGTCGTGGAAGGCGGCGCGAAGGTGCTCGCCGAGCCCTTCCGCCGGGACGCGCTGGCGATGCCGACCCGTCATCTGCAGAAGTACGCACACCTGAGCCTGGACTAGGCGCCCATACCGGAGGAAACCAGATGTCCGACACCCAGGCGCTGCTCGCCGACTACGACGTCCAGGATGTCATCGAGAAGGACAGGAAGCACCTCTGGCACCATCTGTTTCAGCACAGCGTCTTCGAGACCCAGGACCCGCAGGTCTTCGTGGAGGGAGAGGGGGCGCGGGTCCGGGACATCCACGGGAACGAGTATCTCGACGGCGCTTCGGGCGGCGTCTGGTGCGTCAACGTCGGTCACGGGCGCGAGAGTATCGCGAGGGTGGTCTACGAGCAGCTGAAGCGCCTGCCCTACTATGCCGGCGTGGTCGGCACCGTCCCTGCGGCCCAGTACGCGAGCGCGCTGGCGGAATGGCTGCCGGAACTGGACCACGTCTACTTCGCCAACAGCGGCTCGGAGGCCAACGAGAAGGCGATCAAGATGGTTCGCCAGATCGCGCACCTGAACGGCACCGGGAAGTACAAGGTCCTCTACCGGGACCGGGACTATCACGGGACCACCATCGGCTGCCTCGCGGCGAGCGGACAGGAGGAGCGCAAGGAGGCCTACGGGCCGTTCCCCGACGGGTTCGCGGGGATACCCCACGCCATGTGTTACCGCTGTCCCTTCGGCAAGACCTATCCGGACTGCAACATCGAGTGCGCGCGCGCCCTGGGGGACGCCATCGAGGCGGAGGGGCCCGACACGGTGGGCGGGGTCATTCTCGAACCCATCACGGCGGGCGGGGGCGTCATTCCGCCGGTGGACGAATACTACACGATCGTCCGCGAGATATGCGACCAATACGGTGTGATTCTGATCATCGACGAAGTCGTATGCGGATTCGGGCGCACCGGGACCATGTTCGGGTACGAGCACTACGACTTCGTGCCCGACATCGTCACCATGGCCAAGGGCATGGCCAGCTCCTACGCGCCGATTTCGGCGGCGGCCGTGCGCGGGGAGGTGTTCGACACCTTCCTCGAGGACCCGAGCGAGAAGTACCACTACTTCAGGGACATCAGCACCTACGGCGGATGCACCGCGGGCTTCGCCGCCGCCCTGGAGAACCTGCGCATCATCGAGGAAGAGGATCTGATCGAGAACAGCCGCGTGATGGGGGCGTACCTTCTGGACCGCCTGCGCGAGCTGTCCGACCACCCGCACGTGGGCGACGTGCGCGGCAGGGGCCTGTTCGCCGGCGTGGAGCTGGTGGAGGACAAGGCTTCCAAGGCGCCGGTGAGCGAGGACGTGATGATGGCGGTGGTGAAAAAGGCCGCCGAGGAGGGCGTCCTGGTGGGCAAGACCACGCGCAGCGTCCCCGGGCTGAACAACACCGTCAACATGGCCCCGCCGCTTATCGTCACCAAGGCGGACATCGACGAACTGGTGAATGCCGTGCAGGCCGGGATCGAGCACGGGTGCCGGGGCCTGTGAGAGAAACCCCGGGCCGAGGCAGCATCGGGCCTGTGATCGCCGGTGCAACAGACGGACCAACGGACGGGAGAAGCCGACGATGAACCGTACACGCCAGCCTCAGGGCCTGCTTCAAGCCGCGATCGTCCTGATGGCCGCCGGGGTGGCCGCGTGCGCCATGCCGGCGCCGGTCCTGGAAGTCGACACCGTCTACCTGAACGGGGAGGTCGTCACCATGGACGATGCCGCCCCTTCCGCCGAGGCCGTGGCGGTGCGCGGCGACGAGATCGTCGGGGTGGGAAGCAGCATCGAAATCGGGCTGATGGCCGGCCCCGGCACGCGCGTCGTCGACCTGGAGGGCCGGACGATGACCCCCGGCTTCTACGCGCCCCACGACCACTTCCCCTGGGCGGGGGCCATCGCGGTCACCACGGTGAACCTCAACAGCCCGCCCATGGGGCCGGTGGAGAACATCGAAGGCCTGGTGGACGCGCTGCGGGAAAAGGCCGGCGAGACCCCGGCGGGCGAGTGGATCCAGGGGTGGGGCTACGACGACACCCTGCTCGAGGACCAGCGCCACCCCGACCGGCACGACCTCGACCGGGTCTCGACCGAACACCCCATCTACATCAGCCACACCTCCGGCCACCTGGGCGTGGCCAACACCATGGCGCTCGGCATGGCGGGCATCAACGCCGACACGCAGCCGCCCCCGGGCGGTGTCATCCGCCACGAAGCCGACACCGGCGAGCCGGACGGGGTGCTCGAGGAGACGGCCGCCTGGATGGTGATGGGCATCGTGCCGCCCGCGACCGTCGAACAGAAGCTGGAAGGTTTCAGGCGCGCTGTGCAGATCTACGTCGAGCAGGGCGTGACCACCACCGTCATCACCGGGGGGACGGCCGACAACGTCATCGACCTGCAGATGGCCCGGCGGGAGGGACTCCTCTCGCTCCGCGTGATCACCATGGTGAGCAAGGCCGCACCCGCGATGCCCTCCCCGGCGGAAGCCGGCGGCTTCGTGTCCGGCTTCGGCGACGACCGGCTCAAGCTGGGCGGCATCAAGATCGTCCAGGACGGCTCCAACCAGGGCTTCACCGGCTACTTCACCGAACCGTACCACACGCCCTTCAATGGCGATCCGGAGTGGCGCGGCTACCCCGCCCGCAGCCGGGAGGACCTCACGGCCATGGTCAAGGGACTTCACCGGGCCGGCTACCAGATCGCCATCCACGGCAACGGCGATGCCGCCATCGACGACATCATCCATGCCTTCCGCGAAGCCCAGCGCGACTTTCCGCGCGAGGACGCGCGCCACCGCATCGAGCACTGCCAGATGGTGCGCAAGGACCAGCTCGACGAGATCGCCGAACTGGGCATCACGCCCTCGTTCTTCGTCGGGCACGTGTTCTACTGGGGCGACCGGCACCGCGACATCTTCATGGGTCCGGAGCGCGCCGCGGGTATCAGTCCCCTCAAGTCGTCCATCGACCGGGGCATTCGCTTCACGGTCCACGACGACACCCCGGTGACGCCGGTGGATCCGCTCCAGCTCATCTGGGTGTCGGTCAACCGCCTGACCCGGAGCGACCAGGTGCTCGGGCCCGAGGAGCGCGTCACCCCCCTGGAGGCGATGCGGGCGATGACCGTCGACGCCGCCTGGCAGAACTTCGAGGAGGACACCAAGGGGTCCATCGAGCCGGGCAAACTGGCGGACCTCGTGATCCTGTCCGACAACCCGCTGACGGTGGATCCCCTGACCATCCGGGAGATCCAGGTCCTCGAGACGATCGTCGGCGGCGAGACGGTCTACCGGCGCGGAGACTGACCGCATCTGGCGGGAGGCCCGCCTCATGACCATCCGCGAAGCGCCTTCCCGGGGTCGTTTGCCGCGCGGCGCGTAAGCGCCCCCGGGGCACAGGTTTGCGAAGGGGGAGTCCAATCCCCACAATCACAGAACGCTCGCCCCCCCAACCCCCGCACGTCGAAGTGCATCCGTAAGCCCGCGCATGGGAGGAAGAACGCGTCGGGGTGGCGAGACTGGCTTTCCGCCGCGCCTCGTGGGCCGGGAATCCGAATCGACCACGGGTTCCGACCACGCAGCCGGGACGCAGACGGTTCCGACCGCTCCCCCGCGCTGCGACCCGCCTGGCAGGTCCCACCGGAACCGCAGTCGGAGTCCGAAGGCTCCGGGGAGGTTGCTGTGAAACCCTTTATTGTTCTCCTTCTCCTGTTCGCCGGATTCACTCAGGCGGCCGCCGCCCAGTCGGTATCGTTCGACCCGCAGCCGACGCTGATCCTCGAGGTGGCTCCCGCCGAAGCGGACGTGCGCCCGATCCCCGTGCAGGGGACCGTCACCGGGACGGTCACCGACGCGGGAACCGGTCAGCCCATCGCCGCGGTCCAGATGTCGGTCGTGGGCACCGGTCTGGGCGGGCTCACCAACCAGGATGGCCGCTACCTGATCGCGAACGTGCCCGACGGGCCGCAGACCCTGCGCGCGGAGCGGGTGGGGTATGCGACCGTCGACGTGGCGGTCACGATCACGGCCGACCAGACGCTCGTGCAGGACTTTCTCCTCTCCGAGCAAGCCTTCGCGCTGGACGAAATCGTCGTCACCGGCGTGCCCGGCGGGACCCGCAGGCGCGCGATCGGCAACTCGGTGAGCACCGTCGAGGCCGCGGCCATTACCGAACTGGCGCCGGTCGAGGACGTGCAGACCCTTCTGCGCGGCCGAACCCCCAGCGTGAACATGATGGGCGGCGGCATGGTGGGGCAGGGTCCCCGCATGCGCATCCGGGGAGCGTCCACCTTCTCGCTCAACGGCCAGCCCCTCATCTACATCGACGGCGTACGGGCCAACAACGACGAGACCACCGGCTACACCTTCGGCAACAACGCGGGCGTGCGTTCGATTCTCACCAGCCTGGACCCCGAGCAGATCGAGAGGATCGAGGTGCTCAAGGGCCCGGCGGCCGCGACCCTCTACGGGACGGAAGCCTCGCGCGGCGTGATCAACGTCATCACCAAGCGGGGCCAGGAGGGCGGCGCGCGGGTCGACCTCATGGTCCGGCAAGGCGTGAACTGGATGGCCGACAAGCAGGGCAAGGTGGGCTACGACAACTACTGGACCGACCCGGCCAGCGGTCAGATACACACCCTGAACATGCTGGACTACCACGACGGGCTCGGCAACGACATCTACACGCCCGGCTCCGTCCAGGCGTACAGCGCCAGCCTGAGCGGCGGCTCGGCGGACACGCGCTACTTCCTTTCGAGCACCTACGCCGACGAGACCGGCATCCTGAACTACAACTGGCAGAAGAAGTTCAACCTGCGCACCAACATCGAGACCGAGCTCTCGGACAACCTGGGGCTTGCCGTGAACATGGGGTACACCAACTCGCGCGACCGCCTTGTGCGCGACGGCTTCGGCAGCATCACCGAGGGTGTGGAGTTCGGAAGCCCGCGGCTCCTGCCCGAGCACTGGTGCCGGTCCAGCAACAACAGCTTCGGCTGCGAGCTCCTGCACGGCTATAACCGCTACGACATGCCGGTGCGCGACCAGACCAACTTCAACCACCAGTACCTGAACCGGTTCACCGGCGGCCTGACCTTCAACCACGAGGCGCTCGGCTTCCTCACCACCCGGTTCACCACGGGCATCGACTTCACCGGCGAGCAGAACGTGGCCTTCCGCGAATTCCAGACCAGCGACACCGCTGTCGTGTCGCTCGGCGCGAACAACCGGAAGGGCTTCCGCAACGAGGGGCACTTCACCCACTTCCGCACCACCACCGACTTCTCCACCACCGCCAACCTGAACGTCTCGTCAGCGCTGACGACGTCCACTTCGCTGGGCGTCCAGTACTACACCCGCACCACGACCTTCCTCTCGGCCACGGGACAGCAGTTCGCCGGTCCCGGCCTGAGCACCATCACCTCCACCTCGATCCCCGGGGTGCCGGCCAACAACCGCATCTCCGACAACACCCTCGGCACCTACATACAGGAGACGCTGGGCTGGAACGACCGCCTCTTCCTGACCGGCGCCGTGCGCGTGGACAACAACAGCGCCTTCGGCAACGACATCCGCTTCGTGACCTACCCGAAGGCGTCGCTCTCGTGGGTGATGAACGAGGAAGGCTGGTTCCAGGACAGCGCGCCCGGCTGGCTGAACACCCTGCGGTTCCGCCTGGCCTGGGGAGAATCGGGCGAGCAGCCCGCGTCCTTCTCGGCGCTGCGCACCTGGGCGGCGGTGACGGGCCCCCGGAGCACCGCGGGCGTGACGCCCAACACGGTCGGGAACCCCGATCTGACCGCCGAGGTCGGACAGGAGACCGAAGTCGGATTCGACGCCGATCTGCTCGACAGCCGGCTGGGGCTCCAGTTCACCTACTACAACAAGCTGACCCGGGGCGCGATTCTCGAACGCGACCTGCCGCCCTCCGGCGGGTTCACGGGCGCCCAGTTCGTGAACGCGGGCGAGATCACCAACTCGGGGCTGGAGCTCTCGCTCAACGCTCAGCTCGTCGAGACCTCGGGCCTGAGCTGGGATGTCGGCCTCAACTTCTCCAGCAACAGCTCGGAGATCCTGCAGCTCTCCGGGGAGGCCGGGGACACCAGCATCGTCTTCAACAGCTGGAGCTCGATGGAGCACCGGGTGGGCCATCCGCCCTACAGCTGGTTCGGCGTGGACGTGGTGAGTTCGGACCTCGACGCCAACGGCAACACCGTCAACGCCCAGTGCAGCAACGGACAGGGCGGCACCACGCCCTGCTTCGACGCCGGCGGCACCACCATCGCTCCGCGCGTCTTCCTGGGCCGGGCCATCGCGCCCTACGAGATCTCGCTCACGTCCGACATCGCCGTCGGCAACAGCCTGCGCTTCCACGTCCTGGTCACCTCCGAGCAGGGCCACAAGCGCTTCGACAACACGCTCCGCCAGCGCTGCCGCCTCTACCGGGTCTGCCGGTCGAACCATCATCCCCAGGAGTGGGATCCGATCATGAAGGCGACGGTCGAGAGCAGCGATCAGATCATCGACTCGTGGGTCAACGACGTGAGCTTCATCCGGCTCAAGGCGGTCTCCATGACCTACGACCTGCCCGAGCAGTACCGCTTCGGTTCCAGCCGCGCCGTACTGCAGCTCGCGGCCCAGCATCTCTTCACGTTGACGGATTGGACCGCTTCGGACCCCGAAGTGATGTTCTCGAGCGGCGGCAGGGCCTTCATGGCGCAGAACAACCTGCCGTTGCCACAGCAGATCACCGCTTCGGTCCGCTTCAGCTTCTGAGCCCGACAAAGAGGAGATGTGATCATGCATATCAAGACGATTCCATTGATGACCCGGGCTTTCGCATGCGCCGTGCTGCTGGCGTTCTCCGCCGCGTGCGACGTGGACAGCCTTCTCGAAGTCACCGACCCCAGCCGCCTGCTCTCGGAGAACGTGGAGATTTCCGCCCAGGCAGGGGCTCTGATGAACGGCCTCGAGGCCGACTTCCTGTGCGCCCACGGTGCATTCCTGGTCGTGACCGCGGACCTGAGCGACGAGTACGAAGACACCAACGCCGGCGGCGACAACTGGTCGCTGGACCGCCGCCGCCCCCAGGGCCAGAACGCCTGGGCCGACAACGACTGCACGGCGGCGCTGCCTTCCGCCTACGTTCCCGCGTCACGCGCGCGGTGGGTAGCCGACAACCTCACAGGCCTGCTCGAGGGCTGGAGCGACGCGGAGGTCGCCATGCGCACCCAGCGGCTCGCCAGAGCCTCTCTGCTGGCCGGCTTCAGCCTATCCATGCTGGGCGCCGCGCACTGCACGATCGCCCTTGACAGCGGACCGGAGATTACCGCGGTACAGGCCTTCGCCGAGGCGGAGCAGCGCTTCTCGAACGCGCTCCAGCACGCGCAGAGTTCCGGGGCGGGCGACATCGCCAACGCGGCGCTGGTGGGCCGAGCCCGGGTGAAGCTGTACCAGGGGGACGGCCCGGGTGCGGTGGCTGACGCCCGCCAGGTCCCCGAGGGCTTCCGCATGGACATCTATCCCTCGGATGCGCCCAACCGGTTGAACAACCGCGTCTGGGCCACCAACCTCTTCAACTTCACCTTCGGGATCGCTCCCTGGACCCGGGAACTCATGACCGGCGGCGTCCCGGATCCGCGCACGACCACCTACGACACCGGTCAGAACACCGGCTGGGCGCCCGGCAACGTCTGGGGGCAGAGCAAGTACACCTCGGCGAGTTCGCCGATGCCCATCGCCCGCTGGGAGGAGGCGCAGCTCATCATCGCCGAGGTGGCGGGCGGCGACGAGGCCGTGAACATCATCAACGCGCTCCGCGACGCGCACGGCCTGCCCCACTTCATGGGCATGGGCGATGCCGAGATTCGCCAGGCGGTCATCGACGAGCGCCAGCGCGAACTGTGGTTCGAGGGCTTCCGGGCGTACGACATCCACCGCCTCGGCCTGCCCCTGGTGCCGGCTGCGGGGGAGCCGTATCAGCTGGGCGTCAAGGGTGGATCGTACGGCGACCAGACCTGCGTTCCGATTCCGATCATCGAGACCTTCAACAACCCGACCATCCGGGGAGGAGCGTAGCAGCCGAGAGTAGCGAGACCTCCCACAGCTTGTTGATGCGAGTCCGGCGCGGTTCGGGACGATCGCCTTGACCGGGTCGATGTGACGTTCCTCGACGAGTTGCGGCAACGGGCGGGGAAGCGGCCGAGGCGGGTCGTGTTCCCCGAAGGCGGGGATCCGCGAATCCGCGAGGCGGCGCTGGCCGCGGCCGCCCACGGACTCGCGGATCCCCTGCTGCTGGGCCCCGCCGGCGAGCTAGCGCGCCAGCTCGCCGGCGACGCGCGCGCACGCGGCGTCCGGGTGGTCGACCCGGCCGACCCGGCGCGGGTGGAGCGCCACGCGGCCGTCCTCGGCGGACTGAAGCGCTTCCGCGACCTCCCTGGCGACGAGTTGCGCCGGCGCGCCGCAAATCCCCTCTACCACGGCGCGCTCATGGTCGGGACCGGCGAAGCCGACGGCGGGGTCGCGGGCGCGGTCTGCACCACCGCGGCGGTCATCCGGGCCGGGATCCACTGCGTCGGCCGCGCCGAGGGGGCCACCACCATCTCCTCCTCGTTCTTCATGGTGGTGCGGCCCTTCCGCCGCCCGGAGGCCGAGGTGCTCACCTTCGCCGACTCGGCCATCGTGCCCGATCCCACGGCCGAGCAGCTCGCCGAGATCGCGCTGGCGTCGTGCCGCGCGCGCCGGCGCATCGTGGGCGACGAGCCCCGTGTGGCCTTCCTGTCCTACTCCACCCGCGGGAGCGCGGAAGGACCCTCGGTGGACCGGGTGCGGGCCGCGGTGGCCCACTTCCGCAAGATGAGCCCGCACACCGCCGCGGACGGCGAGGTTCAGGCCGACGCCGCCCTCATCGAGGCGGTCGGCCGTCGCAAGACCCCGGACTCCCCGGTGGCGGGAAGGGCGAACGTGCTCATCTTCCCGGATCTGGACGCCGGCAACATCGCCTACAAACTTGTCCAGCGGCTCGCCGGCGCGGAGGCGCTGGGTCCGATCGTGCAGGGGCTCGCAGGTCCCTGGTGCGACCTTTCCCGGGGCGCGTCGGTGGAGGACGCGGTACACGTGGCGTGCATCACATCCCTTCTGGCGGACTGACCTGGTCGGCCCGCCCCCTCACCCCAGCCGAGGACGCCCTCCATGGGTCTTGACGAACGAATCAACGAGTTCATGCAACCCGTTACGGACGCGGTCGCCGGCTTCATCTTCTACGCCGTGCCCATCGCCGGCGCCGACGTACCCCTCATCGTGGCGTGGCTCATCGCGGGCGGCGTGTTCTTCACCCTGTACCTGCGCTTCATCAACGTGCGCGGCTTCAAGCACGCGCTCGACCTCGTCCGGGGACGCTACACCGACCCCTCCCAGCCGGGCGAGGTCACCCCCTTCCAGGCGCTCGCGACCGCCGTGTCGGGCACGGTCGGAATCGGGAATATCGCGGGGGTGGCGGTGGCGATTTCCCTGGGCGGGCCCGGCGCCACCCTCTGGCTCATCATCGCCGGCCTGCTGGGGATGAGCACCAAGTTCGCCGAGTGCACGCTGGCGGTGAAATACCGCCACACCAACCCGGACGACTCCGTCAGCGGCGGCCCCATGTACTACCTGCAGCGCGGCCTCGAGCTGCGGAACCTGCCCGGGGTCGGCAAGGGCCTGGGGATGTTCTACGCGGCAGCCATGGTGTTCGGCTGCCTCGGCATCGGCAACATGTTCCAGTCCAATCAGGCCGCCGCCATCCTCATCGAGGTCACGGGGGCGGAAGGCAGCTTCTTCAGCGACAAGGCCTGGCTGCTGGGCGTCTTCATGGCGGTCGCCGTGGCGATGGTCATCGTCGGCGGGATCAAGAGCATCGCGCGAGTCACTTCGAAGCTGGTGCCCTTCATGGCGGTGCTCTACGTGCTCTCGGCGCTGGCGATCATCGGCATCAACGCCGAACGCCTCCCGGCCGCCATCGTCCAGATCTGGCAGGGCGCCTTCTCGCCGGAGAGCATCGGCGGCGGGATGATCGGGGTCATGATCATCGGATTCCGGCGCGCCGTCTTCTCCAACGAGGCGGGCCTCGGCTCGGCCGCCATCGCCCACTCCGCGGTGCAGACCGACGAACCGTGCACGGAGGGCTTCGTCAGCCTGCTCGAACCGTTCATCGACACGGTGGTCATCTGCACCATGACCGCGCTGGTCATCATCACGACGGTCTACGATCCCGCACTGGCCGATGCCGGCATCAGCGGCATCGAGATGACCAAGACCGCGTTCGAGAGCACGCTGTCATGGTCGCCCGTGCCCCTCTCCGTCGCGGCGGTGCTGTTCGCCTTCTCGACGATGATTTCGTGGAGCTACTACGGCCTCAAGGCGGCCACCTACCTGACCGGCGAGAACCGGTCGGTGGAGACGGGATTCAAACTGTTCTTCTGCGGCTTCGTGGTCCTGGGCTCGAGTATCAATCTCGCCGCACTGATCGATCTCTCGGACGCGATGATCTACATAGTCGCGATTCCCAACCTCCTGGGGCTGTACCTGCTGGCTCCTGTCCTGCGAAAAGAGGTGCTCTCGTACCGGGAACGACTTGGCCGCTACTAAACTCCACTTTTTTCAGGAGGAACATGATGCTCAGGAACGTCCTCGCCGCCATCGCCGGCTACATCGCCATGGCCGCCGTGCTCTTCGTGCTCTTCTCGCTTCTCTGGCTGACGCTGGGGCCCTCGCGCGCCTTCCAGCCGGGTTCGTGGGAGGTATCCGGCGGCTGGGTACTCGGCCAGTTCGCGCTAGGGCTCGTAGCCGCGTACATCGGCGGACGAGTCTGTGCCAGGGTGGCGCGCGATGCCGGGGGCGCCACGATTCTGATCGGTCTGGTGATCGTGCTCGGGGTGATGACGGCGCTGATGCCGGGGGAGATGGCCACGGGGCCGCGCCCCGATGACGTGTCGATGATGGAGGCGACCGCGGGCGCCCGCCAGCCGACGTGGTTCAGCTGGCTCAACCCGGTGATCGGGGCCGTGGGCGTCTGGTTGGGTTCGAAGAAGTTGCGTGCGTAGCGCCCTGTCCCGGGCTGCCCGGGATGCCGTTCGCCTATTCCTCAAGCACGAGTTCCAGGCCGGGGAGATCCACCCCGTGCGCCTCGACCCGCCAGTGCTCGCCGGCAGCGAGCGGCGCAAGCGCGGTCATGGTCCCGGTGCTGACGACGCGCTCGCCCGGGGAGTGCGGCTCGGCTTCGAAGTTCGACCGCAACCGCGGGACGAACTCGAGCGCCTTGCGCGGATGGCCGAGCACGGCGCTCGCGCGTCCCTCGGCCACCGGCTCGTCGTTGCGGAAGAGCCGGACCTCGAGCCGGTCGAGCCGTTCGACGCCTTCCGCGAATCCACGCGCGGCGCGATGCACGCGGGGGCCGACGACAAGTGCGCCATGGAGTGCGAAGTCGGCCACCGAGTCCGCGGGCGTGAGGTCCCAGCCGTAGTGGCAGTCGACGACTTCGAAGCCCAGCGCCATCCAGGCCGGACGGCTCCAGTTGGGGGCGCTCTCTCCCGGTTCGGCCCCGAACACCACCTCGACCTCGATGCGCGGCGCGCAGAATCGCGCCAGAGACAGCTCGGCGACCGGCTCAGCCGTCGTCAAGGTCTGCTCGTACACCGGCCCCAGAATGGGCTCGGAGATGCCGAACTGCGGCCAGACGGCCCTGTTGGTGAACCCCACCTTCCACCCCGCGCGGCGGTATCCACGCGCCCGAAGATGCCGTGCGAGCGCCGCGCCCACGCGGTACGCGCCGTCGAGACCGAGCCCCGTTATCTGGCTGGTCGGAGGGGGAGTGGTGATTCGCCGGTCGCGTGCTTCGAGGAGCACGCCTGCGAGTTCGGCTTCGGTCATGGCGCAACTCCCGGCCCCGGGCACCTTTCGCGCGGGCGCCAGGGGTGAGGAGAGCGTGGTCTCTTCATCGCTGTCCACCCCCTCTGCACAGTGTTGCTTTTTGGGTTTGGCAACACATTGTTGCATTATCGATTTGTCAACGCCTTGTTGCATCTGACGATGTGCAACACCCTGCAGAGGGCTGTCGGCCCAGACAACCAGTCCTGGCCGGCAACCACTGCCGGCCGTCAGCCGGCCTTAACCGCCAACCAGCCGGTTGTACCTCCTCAGGATGTCGCGCAGGCGGTCGTGCGGCAGCGCGTGAATCGTCCAGTCGTTCGCGCCGGTCATGGTCTCGCCCGCCACCAGCGCGTTGATCACGGCCTCTTCGGTGCCTTCCACCGTCGCACGGAAGATGCCGTCCAGCCGCCCGTTCGGCAGCATGACCAGCGGGACCTCTCCTTCTCCGCCCACGGTCGCCTCCCGGTTCGCGGTCGAGAAGGCCATGAAGATGTCGCCCGAGCCGCCGGTGGACACGCTGCCGTTGCGCGCCAGCCCCAGGGAAATACGCCGCGCCACCCGCTTGAGCTGGTTGGGCAGCAGGGGCGCGTCGGTGGCCACCACCACGATGATCGAGCCGTCGCGGTTGGCGGGCGGCGGCTCCGGGGGCGCATCGGTCGCGTCGTCCGGCTCCGGCCGCTCCGGCAGCAGGTCGGGAATCTCCTGGCCCACGGGCACCCCGGCGACCCGCAGGAGGTCGCGCGAGCCGTAGTTGCACTGCACCAGCACGCCCACGGTGTAGGTGGCGTCACCGACCTCCACGACTCGCGACGCCGTCCCGATCCCGGCCTTGAACCGGTGGCAGCGCATCCCGGTGCCGCCCCCCACGTTCCCTTCGACCACGGGGCCTCCGGTCGCCGACTCCATGGCCGCGATCGCATCCGCCTCCGTTACGTGCTGGCCGCGGATGTCGTTCAGCGTCCCGTCCCAGGTCTCGGCCACCACCGGAAGCGCGTTGAGCCACGCCCCGCTCCCCGTCTCAACGCTCTTTGCCGCCCCGTAGCGGATGACGGCGTGGTGCACGATCCCGACGCTCAGCGTGTTGGTGATCATCAGGGGGGTGTCCATCATGCCCCGGTCCTCCACCCAGGTGGTGCCGGTCATCTCGCCGTCCCCGTTGAGCGAGAACCACGCCGCGAACACGGGCGCCGGGTCGTCGTTGCCGCGCGGCCAGATCGCGGTCACGCCGGTGCGCACCGGTCCTTCGCCAACGACCAGCGGGCCGCTCCCGCGGATGATGGTGGTGTGCCCCACCGTGATTCCCGGCACGTCCGTGATGGCGTTCAGCGTACCGGGGGTGCCGTCGAACGGAACGCCGAGGTCGCGCGCCCGCGGCCTGTCCGCATCCTGGGCCGCCGCCTGCCCGGCCATCGCGGCCAGCGTGAAGGTCGCGACGATCAAAGTCATGTGCCTCATGGGTTCATCTCCGGTCTGTTCCTGCCCTGCTCCCCAGGATTGATCCTATGGCGCGTTGGGGTTGGGGGCCATCGACACCAGCAGTACCAGGCGCCCGTCGCTTCCGTTGCGCACCCCATGGGGCTCATCCGGCGCGGCCCAGGCCAGTCCTCCCGCCGCCAGCCGACGTGTTTCGGCACCGATCGTGACCAGCGCCTCGCCCTCGATCACGTAATAGAACTTGGTGGCGCCCGCATGGGCGTGAACCTTCTGTTCCTGGCCCGATTCCAGGCAATAAACGTCGCAGAACATCTGCGGCGTCTCGAAGAGATTGACCTTCTGCATCTTCTCTTGAGAGAAACGCGGAGCCTCGCCGGTGTGGACAAATGACATGTTTTTGGGCCTTTAGTGGATATCTATGTGGACAACTGGGCTTTGGTGCGCACCAGAGCGCCTTCCACCGTAGCCGGCGGGGAAGAGCGCCGGCAAGGGGAATGTCACGTGCGCTGCCCTGCCTGGGTCCCGCGCCGCCCGCCGCGCTCGTGGCACTCGCACGAGTTCCGCCTCCGGGCTATCTTCGGCCCCCGGCGGGAGGATCCGTCCCGCGTCCATCCTTCGATGGAAGCCTCGAATCCGGGGATGGATCGGCCTCCCGGGCAGCACACGACGACCACCGCATGGGGAAGGAACATGACCTACGTTACGACCTTGACCGCGCGCATCAGGCTGGGGGCTCCGATGCTGGGGCTGGCGCTCCTTTGGGGCTGCGCCGGCGACGCAACCGATGAGACGGAGGGACCCGACGTGAGCAGTCCGCTGATGAGACCGGCCGAGCTGGCCGAGACCGCGCCCGACGTCTACCGTGCGCGCTTCCAGACCAATGAAGGCGTGTTCGTGGTGGAGGTGAACCGCGCGTGGGCCCCCAACGGCGCCGACCGCCTCTACGTGCTGGTCAAGAACGGGTACTTCGACGACGCCCGCTTCTTCCGGGTGATCGCGGGCTTCATGGCGCAGTTCGGCATGCACGCGGATCCGTACGTCACCGCCGCCTGGCGCAACCATCCCATTCCCGACGACCCGGTAACGCAGAGCAACCTGCGGGGCTACCTCAGCTTTGCGGCCACCTCGCTGCCCAACTCGCGCACCACCCAGGTGTTCATCAACCTGGTGGACAACACCAACCTGGACGGGATGGGATTCTCACCCGTCGGACGGGTGGTCGAGGGAATGGAGGTCGTGGACAACCTGTACTCCGGCTACGGCGAAGCCGCTCCGGCCGGCAATGGCCCCCTCCAGCAGAACATCTCCGCCAGCGGCAACGCCTACCTGACCGAGAACTTCCCCGAACTCGACTACGTGGAGCAGGCCACCATCGTCGGAGGATAGCGCCGGCTCGGACGCACCCTTTTGACACCCGGAAACCCGGACCGTAGTCTGTCCGTTGGGCAGGAGTCCCGGTGCGCCTGGACCTCGGCCCGTTTTCCATTCAGGATGCAGCGGTGCCCCGGCGCGCGGGCGCGGGCGGCCCCCGGTCGGGTCCTGTATTCATCGTGCGGCGGAGGATGACGATATGGAGTATCTGCCACGGAACCCCCACAGGAGGACACGCACCATGCAATCACCCTGGCGAACCACGCTGCTGGCCGCGGGTGTGCTGGCTCTCTTCCTCACGCCTTCGCTGGAGGCGCAGGAAAACGGCCGCATCACCGGAGTCGTGACCGAATCGGGTTCGGGCGGGCCGGTTTCCGAGGCTCAAGTCTATCTGCCCGACCAGGCACTCGGCGGACTCTCCCGCGCCAACGGGCGCTACCTCATCATCAACGTGCCGCCGGGCACCTACACGGTGCGCGCGGAGCGCATCGGCCTCGGCTCCGCGGAGCAGGAGGTAACGGTCGGCGCAGGTGAGACCGTCACAGCCGATTTCGTGCTGGAGGAGCTCGCGCTCGGTCTCGACGAGATCGTGGTCACCGGCACCGCCGGGGCGGCGCGCCGCCGCGAGATCGGCAACTCGATCGCCCAGATCAACGTCACCGAGCTGCCCGACAAGCCGGTGCAGATGGTGGATCTGCTCCAGGGTGCCGCTCCGGGCCTCGACCTGAGCGCCACCGGCGGAGAGCTGGGGGTCGCTCCGGCCATCCGCCTGCGCGGCAACTCCAGTGTCTCGATGAGCAACAACCCCATCATCTACATCGACGGAGTGCGCATGCGCAGCGAGCCGCTGGCGCACGTGGCGGCCCCGGACAACCGCGGCATCCGCGGGTCAAACACCTCCAAGACGCCGCTCAACTCCATCAACCCCAACGACATCGAGCGCATCGAGATCATCAAGGGCTCTGCCGCGACCACGCTCTACGGCACGGAAGCCTCGGCGGGCGTGATCCAGATCTTCACCAAGCGCGGGTCCGTCGGGGCGCCGCAGTGGACGCTCGAGAGCCAGCAGGGCGCGGTGTGGAGCCGCAAGTTCGGGAACTACCCGGACTCGCCCTTCCCCTACCTGCGCATGGAGCCCTTCATCAAGACGGGCCACAACCAGTACTACATCGCCTCGGTGCGCGGTGGGCTGGAGAACCTGCAGTACTTCGTCTCCGGCGCCTTCTCGGATCAGGAGGGCTACCTGCCCAACGAGTACAGCGACGAGTGGGTCACGCGCGGCAACTTCACCTTCACGCCGCTCCCCAACTTCCAGATCCAGTGGAACACCTCGTACTCGAGCGAGTCCGCGCAGCAGCTCTCCCAGAGCAACGCGCAGGGGCTGGGCCACAACGTGTACCGCGGCAAGGCGAACTACTTCACCGACGATTCGCCGGACGTGATCGCGGCGAGCGTGCTGGCCTTCGACATCCGTCACACCATCGACCGCTTCACCACCGGCGGCACCTTCACCTACACGCCTCTCGCCGACCTGACCAACCGCCTGACCATCGGCTATGACTGGCTGCAGCAGGACTCGCGCAACCTGCGCCCGTTCGGCTTCCGCTTCCGTCCCCGGGGCGCACTGCTCAACCACCACTGGCAGAACCGCCTCATCACCTTCGACTACGTTGGCACCTACAGCTTCGACCTGATGGACGGGCTGCGCTCCAACTTCTCCTGGGGCGGCCAGGCGGTCGGCGACGACGAACACACCGTCGAGGCCTGGGGCGAAGGATTCCCGGGCGCCGAGGAGCCCACGGTCAACTCGGCCGCGGCGACGCAGGGGTTCGAGGAGCGCCAGAAGGTCTGGAACGCGGGCTTCTTCTTCCAGAACGTCTTCGACATCAACAACAAGTACTTCATCACCGGCGGCGTGCGCGTCGACGGGAACAGCGCCTTCGGCGAGGGCTTCGGGCTTCAGGTCTATCCCAAGATCAGCGGTTCCTGGGTGCTCTCCGACGAGGACTTCTGGGATCCCGGGATGGGCTCGCTGAAGCTGCGCGCGGCCTGGGGGAGGTCGGGACGCGCGCCGGGCGCGTTCGACGCGGTGCGCACCTGGGAGGCCGCGGGCCTGAACGACCTGCCCGCCTTCCTTCCCCAGAACCTGGGGAACCCGGATCTCGGACCCGAGGTCACGACGGAAACCGAGTTGGGCTTCGATGCCTCCTTCATCGACGACCGAGTGGCGATCGACTTCACCTTCTATCACCAGCTCACCACCGACGCGCTCTTCGCGGTGCTGCAGATTCCGTCCAACGGCTTCCAGACCAGCCAGTTGGAGAACATCGGCGAGCTGAAGAACGAGGGCTTCGAGGTGTCGATCAACACGACGCCCTACCGGAGCGCCAACTACGAGTGGAACCTCGGGCTCAACGTCTCCACCAACAAGTCCGAAGTGCTCGACCTGGGCGGCGCGCAGCCCTTCCAGGCCAGCCAGGGAACCTGGATCGTCGAGGGCGAGCCGGTTCCGGTGGTCCGCGACGACTACGTCTCCAATCCCGACGAGATCGCGGATCCGATCCGCGAGCGGAACCACATCTACGGCCCCAACTTCCCGACCCACAACATCGGCCCCAGCACGAGCCTGCGTCTCCCGGGCGGGATCTATATCTCGGCGGCCGGCGAGTTCAAGGGCGGCCATTTCCTCCGCGACTCCAACGTGCACCCGGGTGGCATCAGCCGCGGCGGCAAGATGCCCCTCTGCTGGCCCTATTACGAGGACAAGGCCAACAACACCAACATCACGCTCCTGGACAGCACCCCTGCTCTCTGGCGGGCCCGGTGCACCCCCAGCCTGATCGACTCCGGATACCTCACCTGGGACGCGGACTTCTTCCGTCTGCGCAGCCTGAGCGCCCAGGTGCCGGTGGACTTCGCGTTCCCGGACCGCATCAGCAGCGCGCTGCTCACGCTCGCGCTCAACAACTCCTATACCTGGAAGAGGATGCCCTATCTCGATCCGGAGATGCGCGGCAACCAGGGAGGACAGGATCTCGCGCAGGCCATCGCGGCCCGCAACCCGACTCCCATCAGCTTCCGGGCCTCGCTCCGGATCCAGTTCTAGAGGAGGGCGCACGATGACCACGACCAACAGACGATTGACGGCTGTCGCGCTCCTGCTGGCGGCGTTTGCGGGTGCCTGCGAAGTGACCAACCCCGGCCCGGTGCAGGATAGGTTCCTCGACGACGAAACCTCGCACGCGGCGCTGGTTCGCGGGGCCGAGCGCATGGTGCTGGAGACCGCGAACTTCGTCTTCTACACGACCTCCATCGTCACGCGGGTGCTCTTCCCCGGGGGAGACACCAACTCGCACAGCCCCCGCATTCAGGGAGGCTCGCTTCCGCCCGAGGACGTGAACGGGGACTGGAACAACGTGCAGCAGGCGCTCTTCATCGCGAACAGCGCACTGGAGAGGGGGGTGACGGGCGAAAACCTGGCCCAGGCGCACATCTGGGCCGGCTACACCTACCGCATTCTGGGCGAGAACTGGTGCGAGTGGCTGGAGGGCGCGGGCGCGCCCCAGCCCCCGAGCGCGGCGCTCGACAACGCCGAGCAACATTTCACGGCGGCGCTGGGCGCGGCCGCCAATTCCACGCAGAGCAACGCGGCCTACGCCGGCCGGGCCCAGGTGCGGGTGGCCAAGGGTGACTGGGGCGGCGCGCTCAGCGATGCCGCGCAGGTGCCCCCCAACTTCGTCTTCGAGGTCCGCCCGGATCCCGATTTCGAGGCGACGCGCAGCCGGGTCGGATGGGCAAACGCCGACGAGCCCTACCGGCAGTTCACGCTACTCTTCACCTTCTTCGGCGAACAGGCCCCGCCCAACATCCGCTCGCTGCTGCCGCTCGAGGCCAGCGATCTCCCGGTGACCATCCCCGGCACCGGCTATTACGCGGAATCCGGGGATCCCCGGGTGGCGTGGCACAGGATCCCCGACCAGCCCTTCGCCAACGCGTCGCTGCAGGGGTTCGGCCAGGTCCCGTGGAGCAACTTCACCTGGCTGGATCCGGAAACTCCGATCCATCTCGGCACGGGAACCGAGATGCTTCTGTATCGGGCGGAGGGCATGCTGCGTGACGGCAACTACCCGGGCGCCATGGAACTCATCAACCAGGTGCGCTCGATGTACATCAGCGACAACACCGGGGAGCCGCTGGCGCCGTGGGACGCCATGAGTCTGGAAGCGGCGTGGACGGCCCTCAAGACCGAACGCATGATCGAAGGCCTGCTCGAAGGCCGCCGTCTGGTGGACCTCCGCCGCTGGGCCGCCGACGGTTCGCCGGGCGAGGCTCCGTTCCCTGCGTGGGAGGAGCTGTCCCCGCTGTTCGCGGAAGCGCCGACGGCGACCTGCTTCCCCATCGCCGAGAACGAGGTGAACCGGAACCCCAACCTGGGCGGCTGAGCGAACGCCGAAGGCGCGGCTCCCGGCTGATGGTGCCGGGAGCCTGCGCTGGTTATTATGCATGGTTGGCATGGACTGACTCCCTCCGGAGGGCTGGACGATGAACTTCATCACGGGCAAGCACATACCGAGGCGGACATTCCTGCGCGGAGCCGCCGGCGTGGCAGTGGGACTGCCGCTTCTGGATGCGATGATCCCGGCCGGCGGCGGCTGGAGGGAGGTGAAGGCGGCCGTCGACAAGACGCGCCTCGTCGGCATCGAAATGGTGCACGGGGCGGCGGGCTCCAACGACTGGGGCGCGACCCAGCACCTGTGGTCGCCCGCGCAGATCGGCCGGAACTTCGACCTGAGCACCAGCGCCCTGAGTTCGCTCGAACCGTACCGCGACCACCTCACCATCGTGTCCAACACGGACTGCCAGATGGCGGAGGCGTTCCAGCCCAAGGAGATCGGGGGCGACCACTTCCGCACCAGCGCCGTCTATCTGACGCAGGCGCACCCGAGGCAGACCGAGGGCTCGGACGTGTACATCGGCACGTCGATGGACCAGTTGTACGCCCAGCGCTTCGGCCAGGACACCCCCATTCCGTCCATGCAGCTCTGCATCGAGAACGTGGACCAGTCGGGCGGCTGCGCGTACGGCTACACCTGCGTCTACACCGACTCGATCAGCTGGGCCTCCCCCACCGAGCCGCTGCCCGTCATCCGCGACCCGCGCGTGGCCTTCGACCAACTCTTCGGAGCGGGCGGCACCCCGGAGGAGCGGGTGGCGCGCAGGCGTGAGAACCGGAGCATCCTGGACTGGGTGGCCACGCGGGCCGCGCGCCTCAAGACGGAACTGGGGCTCGAAGACCGGGCGCGCCTCGACCGCTACATGGAGAACATCCGCGAACTCGAGCGGCGCATCGAGATGACCGAGGCGCAGAACCGGAGCGGCGAGGCGCGCGAGCTGCCCGAGGCCCCGGCCGGGGTGCCGGATTCCTTCCGCGAGCACGTCGAACAGATGTGGGACGTGCAGGCGCTCGCCTTCCAGTCCGACATGACGAGGGTCTTCTCCTTCAAGATGGGGCGCGACTCCTCCGCGCGGGTCTTCCCCGAGAGCGGCACCGACAAGCCGTTCCACCCGGCCTCCCACCACGGGGGCAACCCGGAGGCGGTGTCGGAGTTCAACCTGATCAACCGCTACCACGTGAGCACGCTCCCCTACTTCCTGGAGAAGCTGAAGGGCATCGAGGAGGGCGATTCGAACCTGCTCGACAAGAGCATGATCCTCTACGGATCGGCGATGGGCGACCCCAACCTGCACAACCACAAGCGGGTGCCCTTCATCGTGCTGGGCGGAGCCAACGGACGGCTGGAGGGCGGCCTGCACCTGAAGGCGCCGGACGGCACCCCGCTGGCCAACGCGATGCTCACGCTGCTGCACGCTCTGGGGCTCGAAGACATGGACGGCTTCGGCAACAGCACCGGCGAGTTCGCCCTGTCGATGCCGACCACGGTGGCGGAGCAGGCCAGCAGCAGCTGACGAACGGATCGGCCCCTCGCCACAAGGGGGGCCGTCCACGAAAACCGCCGGAGGCGAGATGAAGGACGTAAGAGGAAGCGTGCGCCCCCGCCTGGACGTGGTCGCCGTGTTGCTGGCGCTGTTGGTCGCGACCGCCGCCACTCCCCCGGACTCCCCGGTTGCCGACGCGGCCATGCGCGGTGATCTGGACCAGGTAAGGGAGTTGCTGAGAAGCGGCGCGGACGTGAACGCGCCCCAGAGCGACGGCGTCACCGCCCTGCACTGGGCCGCCGACAACGGCGATGCCGCGGTGGCCGGCGTGCTGATCTACGCGGGCGCCAACCTGGCGCCGCTGACCCGCAACGACGCCTACACCCCGATGCACATGGCGGCGCGGGGCGGGCACGCCGAGGTGATCGCGTTGCTGCTGGAAGCCGGCGCCGATCCGGCGGTGGCGACCTCGCGCACGGGTGTGACCCCGATGCACCTCGCGGCCAAGGCCGGCAGCGGAGAGGCGATCCGGGCGCTGGCCGCCGGGGGAGCGGAGGTGGACGCCCGCGACCATCAGTGGGGGCAGACGCCGCTGATCTTCGCGGCCGGCTTCAACCGGCTGGTGGCGGTCAACACCCTGATCGAGCTGGGCGCGGACGTCTCGCTGACCGAGAACGTGCTGCACATGCCTACCCGCTACGCCGTGGACCGGGCGGCCAGGGCGGCGCGCAACGAGGTGCTGGAATCCTTCCGGGCGCAGTCCGACAACCCGGAACTCTGGGCCCCCACGCCGCAACAGGTGCAGGCTGCCTCGGAGGCCGCGTGGCGTGTGCAGGCGCTCCCGGTGGAAGAGATCGTGGGGAAGGCCACCGATCAGCAGATGACCGAGAACCAGCTCGCGCTGCTCCAGACCAACGCGCTCTCGTATCACGAGATGGTGGGCAACCAGGGCGGGCTGACCGCGCTGCTGCACGCCAGCCGCGACGGCTACCGCGACGTGGTGCGCGCCCTGCTCGACGCGGGCGCGGACGTCAACCAGGTGAGCGCGGGCGAAAGAAACAGCCCGCTCCTGATCGCGGCCATCAACGGGCACTTCGACCTGATGCTCGAGCTGCTTGAGCGCGGCGCCGACGCCAGGCTGGCCGACCTCTCCGGGGCGACCCCGCTTTTCGCCGTCATCAACACCCAGTACGCGCCCAAGACGCGGTATCCCCAGCAGCAGGCCTTCAAGCAGCAGGAGGCCACCCACCTGGAAGTGATGGAGGCCCTGCTCGAGGCGGGCGCCGATCCCAACGTGCAGCTGGACCGCCACCTCTGGTACCTGGAGTACAACTTCGCCCAGTTGAGCGTGAACATGTGGGGCGCGACCCCCTTCTGGCGGGCCGCCCACGGCACCGACGAGAAGGCGATGCGGCTCCTGCTCCAGCACGGCGCCGATCCCACCATCCCCACACGCAGGCCCCCCTCGCGCAGGCGCGGGGGCTACGGCGGCGGGGGCGGCGACCGGGTCGACCCGTCAGGCCTGCCCCCGGTGCCCACCGGCGGCCCGGGCGTGTTCCCCATCCACGCCGCCTCCGGGGTGGGATACAGCGGCGGCGACGGGGCCGGGCGCGCGGGCGTGTCGCACATCCACGTCCCCAACGGCTGGATGCCCTCGGTGAAGCTGCTGGTCGAGGAACTCGGTGCCGACGTGAACGCCCGCGACCACAACGGCTACACCCCGCTGCACTTCGCGGCCGCGCGCGGCGACAACGAGCTGATCCTCTACCTGGTGGAGAAGGGCGCCGACGTGATGGTGGTGAGCCGGCGCGGCCAGACCGTGGTCGACATGGCCAACGGCCCGGTGCAGCGCATCCAGCCCTTCCCGGAGACCATCGCGCTGCTCGAGGGCATGGGCGCCATCAACAACCACAACTGCGTGTCCTGCTGACCGGATCGGGGCTGCGGCTCGCCCGCTCGCCCCGCCTTCCGTTCACTCCTCTTCGCCGCCGTCACCCTCCTCTTCCGAGCCACGCGTCCACGGGCAGGTCGCCGGTGGTCTGGGCGTCCTCGTCCACCCAGTAGTACGGGCCGAAGGGAAGCGTCTCGGGCCACACCTCGTCGAGGGTGTCGGCTTCGTAGAGCACCCCGTGCTGCATCACGTACTCGATGTCCATGGTGTTGCGGATGTCGTCGAGGGGGCTCGAGCGCAGCACCAGCAGGTCCGCGAGCTTGCCGGCCTCGAGTGAGCCGATGTCCTGTTCGGCGCCCAGGAAGTAAGCCCCGCCCCAGGACGCCATGCGCAGCGCTCCGAGGGGACCCAGACCGGCGGCCGCCATCCAGATCTCCCAGTGCATGCTGGTGCCGTGGTGCTCGCCGTGTCCGCCGAGCGCGCCGTCTCCGCCCGCCGCCACGATGTCGGCCAGCCCCTGCGCGATGAGCGGGAAGCTGTAGTCGGTTTCCGGTCTGAGCATCCGCCTGCGCAGGAAGGCGGTCATGCGCCAGGGCATCCAGCGGCGCTGCTTCTCCTGCAGCCAGACATCCGATTCCGCGTACCAGTATTCGATGTTCGCCGCGGTAGGGCTGTCGAACATGAAGGGGTTGGAGTAGACGGCTCCCGCCTGCGCGAAGAACTGCACGGCATCCGAATACAGGGGGACCACGCTGATGGGATGCTCCCAGCCGGTGTAGCCGTCCATCGCCTGGCCCAGGTTGTACTCGAGCTCATAGCCTTCGGCGGTGAGGTTCAGGTTCCTGGCGCGCGCCACTTCGGCGATCCACTGGCGCCGGTCGCGACGCGGATGCGAGTGCTGCTTGAGCGAGACCGCGCCCCACGACTGGAGGCGGTCGATCGCATCTTCGGTGGCCGCGTAGTCGCTGAGCTCCTCGTAGGGAAGGGGATCGCCCGTTGCGAAGCTGCGCGGGCCGATCATGCGCCCGGCGCGGATGAGTTCTGCGGTGGGAAAGGTGTTCTGGTGCCAGAGCGAGTTGTCGAGTCGCGTGGTGACGCCGTAGGCGAGATAGATGCCGGCCTCGTAGTCGCGCAGGGGCCGATGGCCGCGGTGCTCGCGGTTGCTGTGGGAATGCATGTCGACGAATCCGGGGACGATGGTGCGTCCCGAGGCGTCGATGACGCGATCGGCGCCGGCCGTGTCGCACTCCCCGACGCACACGATGCGGCGCCCGTCCACCACCACCGTGCCGCGTTCCAGCACCTCGTCCTGGCTTGCGCCCGCCAGGGTCACCAGCCGCGCGTTGGTGAACGCGACCCGCCCGGCCACCTGGCGCCGCTGCACCTCCAGGCGGATGTCGAAGGTGTCGGCGCGCCGGGCGTCGACGTCGTAGCGGTAGTAGCGCGCGGCGCTCCCGAACTCGACCGTGGAAGCATCGCGCCAGCGCGGAAACAGGCCGCCGGTGCGGCTCAGGCGCTCGATCGGCAGCGAGCTGTCGCGGCGGTTGAGCGCCACCGGGCCGCCGGCACCTTCCGCAGGCGCGAGCGGGGTCACCCAGATGTCGTTGGCCTCCTGGAAGGCCAGCCAGCGGCCGTCCGGCGAGGGCGCGACCTCCTCGGCGGACTCGAGGATCATGTGCACCCTGCGGTCCGCGCCGTCCCTGGCGATCGAGGCGACCTCGACCCCGGCGTTCGTGATCTCCGGGTAGAAGATGCGTCCGTCCGGGCCCCACGACGGGGCCACGATCGCCGTCCGCTGCACGCGCTCGGGACCGCTGCCGGTGGGAAGCGCCACCCGCACCACGTGCGTCCCCTCCCCCCCGTCGGCCGGGAAGCGCTGCAGGTCCCACCACGGGTTGTGCGTCACGGTGCGTCCGCGCAGGGTGGCCCCCGACCCGCGGGCGACCGCGATCTCGCTCCCGTCCGGGCTCCACGCCGGATGCACGTATTCGCCACGCCCCGCGCTCACCTGGACAGGTGTGCCGCCGCCCGCGCGCACCTTCCAGAGGTGGCCGCCCCCGGTGTCGTCGAGGGTCGTGAAGGCGATCCACTCTCCGTCCGGCGACCAGGCCGGCCCGAACTCCTGCACGGGCGCGAAGTCCTCCGGCGTGGCGCGGCGCGGGGTGCCCGAAGGCAGGTCGGCCACCCAGACCCGCCCGATGGCCTGGAAAGCTACGGTGGACCCGTCCGGCGAAGCGGTGTGCCAGCGCAGGAACTCGGCCTCGAAGGGTCCGTCCTCGATGCGGAACCGGAGCCTGGCGCGCTCGGAGATGGTGCGCTGGACCCGCGCCTCGAAGGGAACCTGCCGCGCCTCGCCGGACGCCACGTCCACCAGGCCGATGGCCCCGCCCCCGGAGATCACGATGGTGCTGCCGTCCGCGGACCAGGCATATCCGGGCAGGACGCGCAGGCTCTTGTCGCCGCTCTCCATCGCGATGTTGATCGGGTCGACCAGCTTGCGCTCCGCCCCGGTCTCGAGGTCGAACAGCCACAGCGCGGTGCGCGGGCCGAAGCGGTGGCCCTTGAAGGACACGGTCGCCGCCGGCAGGTGGCGGGCGAAGGCGAGCCGGCGCCCGTCCGGAGAGGCCTCCGGGGCGAATGCCCCACCGCTCGAGCGCCGTCCGGACGCAGTGCCGAAGGAGGTCCCGCTGGTGATGTCGATGATGTGCCCGCTGCGGATGTCCATCCGGCGGATCTGGTAGGCGCCGTCGAGCGCGTCCCGGTCGCGGCCCCCTTCGACGTCGTGGTAGTAGACGTAGCGCCCGTCCGGCGACACCGACGGCCAATGCGCCCCGCCGTCGTCCACCAGCCGCACTCCCGCGCCCCCGTCCCGGTGGTGCATCCAGATGCCCAGGCCGTTCTCGCCCACCCCGCCCCGCCCGATCGGGTCGCGCCGCACCACGATGAACTCGCCGTCCGGCGTCCACGCCGGTGTGACCGCGCGCGAGTTCAGGTCGTGGAAGACCGCCCGCGCGTTCCCTCCGTCCGCGTCCATGACCCACAGGTTGTCCTGTCCCCCGCGGTCCGAGATGAAGGCGATGCTCGCCCCGTCCGGCGAGATGCGCGGGTGGTAGTTGACCGCCACCCCGCTCTCCCGGGTGAGCGACTCCGCCGCCCCGCCCTCCGCCGGCACCCGGTAGATGTGACCCAGCAGGTCGAACGCGACCCAGGAGCCGTCCGGCGCAAGGTCGACCGACATGCGCGTCCCCTCCGTGGTGGTGAAGTCGATCTCGCGCGTCTGGCCGCGGGGCAGGCGCACGTCCCAGCCGTCCTGCGCCGATGCGGGGCGAGTCGAAGCCGAAATGAGGAGAGCCGGGAGACCGAACGCCGCCATCGCGGCGGCGCGGAAACGGGGCAGACAAGGGTGTCGATGCCGCAGGGGCAGGGTGGTCGAGACGCGCATCGGAGGCCTCCGGGGACCAGGGGTGGGTAGACAATCGCCCTGGGGTCGATAGTGCCGCGCGGCGCGATGCCGGCGCAAGCGGATTTCGCCGGCGTCCGGGCCAGCGAACAATCCGGCAGGCAGGCGGGCGCGTCCCCGGGGCCGCGCGGCGCAAATCACGCTTGACAGGACCCCGTCTTCCCCCGCTATTGAAGCTTGTGTTTGTGCGTCCGTTCTCGCACGGGCGCCGCGCTGACTCGATGCGGTTTCCATCGACGGGAGGCACGATGAGGATATTTGTCGCCGGGCTGATGGCTCTCGGCCTGACGGTGGCGGGCATGGAGCCCGGAGTCTCCGGTTTCGACCGGGGGGTTCAAGGCGTGAACCCGGCGAGCGACATCTCGCTCGCGTTCTCGACCAACCGCCCGCCCGCCGCGCATCCCGCTCCTGAGAGCCTCACCAACATCGTGCAGACGTACTGCGTCGTTTGCCACAACGACGTCCTCCTCACCGGCAACACCACGCTGCAGGGCTTCGAGGTCGAAAACGCGACCGACAACGCCCAGGTCGCCGAGCGCATGATCATGAAGCTGCGCGCCGGCATGATGCCGCCCCCGGGCTTTCCGCGTCCGGCGGGCGACTCGCTGCTGGCCCTGGTGGAGACGCTCGAGTCCACCCTGGACGACGCTGCGGCGCGCAACCCCAACCCCGGTACCCGAACCTTCCAGCGCCTCAACCGCGCCGAGTACGAGGCCTCCGTGGAGGACCTGCTCGGGCTCAGGATCGACGCCGGCCTCTACCTGCCCCTCGACACCAAGAGCGCCAACTTCGACAACATCGCCGATGTCCAGATGCTCTCCCCCACGCTCATGGACGCCTATCTGAACGCGGCCGCCGAGGTCAGCCGGCTGGCGGTCGGCAACCTGGAGGTGCTCCCGAGCGAGACCACCTACTCCAAGTCCGGCTACTTCTCCCAGTGGGAGCGCATCGACGGGGCGCCCTTCGGCACCCGCGGCGGCATCTCCGCCCTGCACAACTTCCCCGCCGACGGCGAGTACCGCGTCAAGATGGCCTTCGACCACACCACCACGGGAGAATTCTTCGGCAACGTCACCCAGGGCGAACAGATCGAGATCGCCATCGACGGGGAGCGCGTGGCGCTGCTCAACGTCGACCAGTTCATGCACGTCGCCGACCCCAACGGAGCGAACCAGGAGAGCCAGTCCTTCTTCGTCACCGCCGGGCCGCACCAGATCTCCGCGGTCTTCCTGAAGCAGTTCGAGGGGCCGGTGCCCGACCTCATGTCACGCCACGACTGGTCGCTGGCCGATCGCCGCATCGGCGCGGACGGGTACGGCATCACCGCGCTCCCGCACATCAAGGACCTGACCATCGCGGGGCCGTTCCGGGTGACCGGCGTTTCCGAGAACCCGGTTCGGCGCCGAATCTTCACCTGCCGGCCCACCGCTCCCGAAGAAGCGGAGGCCTGCGCGCGCGACATCGTGGCCCGGCTCGGCGCCCGCGCCTTCCGGCGCTCGCTTACGGACCTCGATGCCGCGGAACTCATGGCGTTCTATCGTCAGGGCGAGGAGGCGGGCGGCTTCGAGACCGGCGTGCGCCTCGCACTGCAGGCGATCCTGGCGAGCCCGGACTTCGTCTTCCGCTTCGAACCGGTCGCGGGCAGCGAGCGCGACGGCAGCTACCGCATCAGCGAGCTGGCGCTGGCCAGCCGGCTCTCCTACTTCCTCTGGGGCACGCCGCCCGACGAGGAACTGGTGTCGCTGGCCGAGCGCGGCCGTCTTTCCGGCAACCTGCGGGAGCAGGTCGAGCGCATGATCGCCGACCCGCGTTCCGACGCCCTCGGCACCCGCTTCGCCAACCAGTGGCTGCGCCTCCAGGACCTGGACCTGGTGCATCCGGACCGCCTGATGTTCCCCGACTACCACCAGCAACTGGCCGATGCCATGACGAGGGAGACGGAACTCCTCTTCATGAACCTCGTGCGCGAGGACCGCAGTTTCCTCGAGCTGTACACGGCCGACTACACCTTCGTGAACGAGCGGCTGGCGAAGCACTACGGCATTCCGGGCGTGGTGGGCGAGGAGTTCCAGCGGGTCCGGTATCCCGACGACCGGCGCGCCGGCATCTTCGGCCACGGCAGTGTGCTCACCCTCACGTCGGTGGCCAACCGCACCTCCCCGGTGTTGCGTGGCAAGTGGGTGATGGAGGTGGTTCTGGGCACGCCGCCACCGCCTCCTCCGCCGGGCGTTCCCGATCTGGAGGAGACCGAGGCTGTGGAGGGGACCACCATCCTGACGACCCGCGAGCGCATGGAGAGGCACCGGGCAAGCCCGGTTTGCAACGCCTGCCATCAGTTCATGGACCCGATCGGGCTGGCGCTCGACAACTTCGACGTGACCGGGAAGTGGCGCATCCGCGAGCACGGCATCCCGCTCGACACGCGCGGAACCTTCTACGACGGCAGCGACGTGACCACCCCGCAGGAACTGCGCGCGGTGCTGCTGGAGCGCCCCGAACCGCTGATCCGCCACTTCACCGCGAACCTGATGGCGTACGCGCTCGGTCGGCGGATGGAGTACTACGACCAGCCCGAGATCCGTGAGATCGCGCGCAAGGCGGCGGCCGAGGGCAACCGCATGTCGGCCTTCATCGTGGGCGTGGTCGAGAGCGAGGCGTTCCAGATGAAGAGCGCCGTCACGGCGGAGGACGCACAGAGCGGAAGCTGATCAGTCCGGAGGCGGGGCTTCGGGCCCTATCCCGGGCGCCTCACTCTGCCGCGTTCACGGTCCGGACATGCCCTGTCACAGTCGCCCGGCAGCTGTCGTGTCGAGGACGATCAACGCAATGACACCCAGTCGGACGGCTCGGCGGCTGGCGTGAAGGGATCCTCGTAAGCCAGCACCGTACCCCGCATCGCGCCGATGATCGAAGAGGCTCGAGCCTCTTCGGGCAGGGGTGACAGTATCGCGGCGGGGTGGCCGCGGTTCGTGATCGTCACAGGCTCGCGGTCCTGGTTCATTTGCTTGATCAATCGCAGGCACCGGGCCTTGTATTCGGATGCGCCAACGGTCTTCATCACGCCCCGTCCCCGCCCGGCCGCTGCCCGAGTTCCGTTTCCAGCAGCAGGAGCGCCGACCTGTTCTCGCCCGCGAGCCGCAGCCGATCGACGATATCCGAGGCGATCTTCTCCTCCTGCACCTGCTCGTTTACGAACCACTGCAGCATCACCTGGGTGGGGTAGTCGACCTCCTCCAGCGCCAGGCGGTAGAGTGCGCCGATGAGCGCCGTCACCTTGCGTTCGTGGGCCAGCGCCGCCTGGAACACTTCGAGGGGCGACCCGAATTCGGAGGGCGGGGAATCGATTCGGCCGAGCGTGACCCGGCCCGCGCGGTCGTTTACGAAGTCGAAGATGCGCAGCGCGTGCTCGCGCTCCTCGTCCGCCTGCATGCGCATCCAGTGCGCAAAGCCCGGATACCCGGTCCGCTCGAAGTACGCACTCATGGAAAGGTAGTACTGGCTCGCGTAGAATTCCTGCACGATCTGCTCGTTGAGCGCCGCCTCGATTCTATCTCCAATCATCTGCGTTGTGTCCCGTGGGGTTGGTGAACAAGGCCTGTTTCGGGTCGGTGATACCCCGTGGGGGACAAATGGTCCGGTGGCCAATGTCCGCTCGCAGGCCTGCGGCGTGGGCCCGCCAGGGGCCGGGTTCAGTACCCTGATGCCCTTCCCCCGCGCCGGGGATCGGACCATGCGGTGAGCAGCTCGTCCACGACGACGATCATCTGGACATCGCCGGAGAGCCCCCCTCGTTCGACTACGACGTGACCGAGCGCCTCCAGCCGCGAGACCGTTTCCGGCGGGAGCGCGCCCGCCTCGTAGAAGATCTGGTCCGGCAGATGCTGGTGGTGGACCCGCGGCGCCTGAACCGCCTCGACGACATCCATCCCGAAGTCCACGACGTTGGAGATCGTCTGGAACACCGTCGTGATGATGGTCGCGCCACCCGGGGTGCCGGTGACCATTGCCAGCTCTCCGTCCGTCCCCAGGACGATGGTCGGCGACATGGAGGAGAGCATCCGCTTCCCCGGCTCGATGGCGTTGTTTTCGCCTTGCACCAGGCCGAACTGGTTGGGCGAGCCGGGCTTGGCGGCGAGGTCGTCCATGTCGTTGTTCAGGATGAAGCCGGCCCCGGTGACGGTGACCTTGCTTCCGTACCAGGAGTTCACGGTCGTAGTGACCGAGACGGCGTTGCCATCCGCATCGACGATGGAGTAGTGGGTCGTGTTTTCGCCCTCGTCGGGGACCGTAGCGCCCGGAGACGTCCCGGCTTCCCCTGCTGCACCCTCCAGTCCGGGCCCGACCTCTGAGGACGGAGTGGCGGCATCCAGCGAAATGGTCGCTCCCCGCTCGCTCGCGTATGCTGCCGAGGTCATGCGCGCCAGCGGCATTTCCACGAAGTCGGGATCCGCCAGGTAGTGGTTGCGGTCGGCGTAGCCTCGCCGCCAGGCCTCGGCGTGCAGATGGATCGTCTGCGCCGACTGCCAGCCGAGGGATGCAAGGTCGTAACCTTCCAGGATCCCGGCGGTCTGGGCCATCGTGACGCCGCCGGACGACGGGGGCGGCATGGAGATGACCGTGTGCCCCCGGTACTCGAACGCGACCGGTTCGCGCCAGACCGCCCGGTATTCCGCGAGGTCCCGGCGGGTGAGGATGCCGCCGCCGCGTTCCATCTCGGCGAGGATGAGGTCCGCCGTTTCCCCGAGATAGAAGTCGTCGCGGCCGAGATCGCGCAGGCGCCTCAGAGTCCGGGCCAGGTCCGGCTGGCGAAGCGTGTCGCCGACGGCGGGCGGCTGGCCCCCGCGGGGCAGGAACTGCTCGGCCGAGGCCGGAAAGGCCTGAAGGGCAGCGACCATCGCGTCGCCCAGGGAGTTCAGGAAGCGAGGGCGGACGGGGAAGCCTCCGGCAAGCTCGATCGCGGGGTCCAGGAGCGTGGCCCATTCCATGCGGCCGAATCGCCGATGCACCTCCCACATGCCGTCGACGGTGCCGGGCACGCCTACGGAGAGGTGGCCGGCGACGACATCCTCCGTGACCTCGCCGTCCTCGTCCAGGTACATGTTCCGGGTCGAGGCGAAGGGGGCGCGGGCACGGAAGTCGAGGGCCGCCGTTTCGCCTTCGGCTGTCCGAAGCACCAGAAACCCGTCACCTCCGAGGTTCCCCGCTTCCGGGTTGACCACTGCCAGCGCGAACATCACCGCGACGGCCGCGTCCATCGCGTTCCCGCCGGACCTGAGGACGTCGACACCGACCTGGCTGGCGAGTTCGTCGGTCGAGACGACCATCCCGCTGGTCGCGGTGACGGGGGGAGGTGTATCGCGGTACCGCCACGACTCCGGAAATACGGTCCCGCCCGCCGACGAGGCATCCCCGCAGCCGATGCAGGCCGCGAGCGCCAGGGCGAGTGCCGCGTGAACTCTCATTCGTTCTCTCCTCCCCGGCGTTTGCAGGCCTCCCGCGGACTCACGGAATCTCGCGGGGATTCCGGGGGCTCTGGTCGGTACGGCCGGGACCCGGGAGAGCCCCGTCTCGTCGAACACAATGTACCGATCTTCCGATTCCTGACCAGAGTGCGGCGAGACCGGGCGTACCCTTCGAATCGTTCGTTCGAATCGTTCGTTTCTTTACTCCGGCCGCCTGCGCCTTTAGCTTTCCTGCTCCCCGTCTCCGGCGTTTCAGTTGAACCCCGGAGAACGCGGAGCGCACGAGTGAGGATCGCTGGCGGGTTCGCCCGCTGGAGGAAAGTCCGAGCTCCACGGGGCAGGGTGCCGGGTAACGCCCGGGCGGCGTAAGCCGACGGAAAGTGCCGCAGAGAGCAGACCGCCGATGGCCCCCAGGGGCACAGGCAAGGGTGAAAGGGTGCGGTAAGAGCGCACCGGGCCGCTGGCAACAGGGGCCGCATGGCAAACCCCACCCGGAGCAAGGCCGAATAGAGGACGAGGAGTCGCCCGCTCCGCCCGAGTCCCGGGTAGGCCGCACGAGGCCGGCAGCGATGCCGGTCCCAGATAAATGATCCTCCCCCGTCTTCGGGCGGGGACAGAACTCGGCTTATTCCGTGCGCTCCGCCGCGGGGGAGCACGCGGTCATGGCCGCGACACGCGCCCGTAGCTCAGCTGGATAGAGCGCTGCCCTCCGGAGGCAGAGGTCACAGGTTCGAATCCTGTCGGGCGTATCCTTCCTCGCAGGGCCATACGCGCCCTGCCGCCCGATCAGCCGTAGCGGCCCTCGATGTAGTCGGCCGTCTGCCGGTGCTGCGGATTCAGGAAGACGTCCTCGGTGAGGCCGTGCTCGATCACCTTGCCGATCAGCATGAATACGGTCTCTTCGCTTGCTCGCCGCGCCTGGGCCATGTTGTGGGTCACGATCAGGATCGTGAACTCGCCCCTCAGCTCCCAGATCAGTTCCTCCACCGCCTCGGTTCCCTTGGGATCGAGGGCGGAGCAAGGCTCGTCCATGAGCAGCACGGCCGGCTTCACCGGGAGCAGGCGCGCGATGCAGAGCTTCTGCTGTTCCTCGAGCGACAGTTCGATGGCGGGGTCGTCGAGCCGATCCTTGACGGAGTCCCAGAGCAGCACCTTGCGCAGGGCATCCTCGACCAGCTCCTCCCTGCGGGCGCGCGAGACTCGCTGGCCGCGGGCGTGCAGACGGTGGCCGAAGCTGATGTTGTCGCGTATGGAGAGCGGCAGGGGATTGGGCCGCTGGAACACCATCCCCACCTGCTTGCGCACCTGCACCAGCTCGACCTCCGGCGCGTAGATGTCCTGGCCCAGAATCTCGATGCTTCCCGTGGTACGGACGTAGCCGAGCCGCTCGTTGATGCGGTTGCAACTCCGCAGCAGGGTGGACTTGCCGCAGCCCGACGGGCCGATGAGCGAGGTGATGATGCCCTGTCTGACGTCCAGGTTGACATCGAACAGAGCCTGGAAATCTCCATACCAGAGGTTGAGACCGCGGGTCGCGATCGCGGCGGGTCGGGGAGCAGCGGTCGACTCAGCCAAACCGTCCCTCGATGTAGTCGTGCGTGCGCGGATCCTTGACGATGCCGCTGAAGATGCGCGCGGTGTCGCTCGTTTCGACGTGCTCGCCGGTAAGGAAGAACGCGGTTCGGTCCGCCAGGCGCCTCGCCTGCTGCACCAGGTTGGTCACCAGCACGATCGACATCTCGTGCTTCAACTCCTTGAGGACGTCTTCGATGCGCATCGTGGTGACCGGATCCACGGCGATCGAGAACTCGTCCAGGAGCAGAAGATCCGGTTCCTGCGAAAGCGCCCGCGCGATGGTGAGGCGCTGCTGCTGGCCTCCGGAGAGGAGGCTTCCGAGCGAGTCCAGGCGATCCTTGACCTCCTCCCAGAGCGCAGCCCGCCGCAGGCATCGTTCGACGATCTCGTCGAGTTCGCTCCCCTTGCGCACGCCCCGCAGGCGTGGAGCGAGAGCGACGTTCTCGTAGACGGTGAGCGGGAGCCCCACGGGGAGCGGAAAGACCACGCCGATGCGGCTGCGCAGGGCGTATACGTTGCGCACGCGACGGATGTCGCGGCCATCGAAGGTGATGCGGCCCTCGACCTCCATCTCGGGGATGAACTCGTCCATGCGGTTGAGCGCGCGCAGGAACGAGGTCTTGCCCGAGCCGGCGGGACCGATAATCCCGAGGATCTCATTCCGGCGAACGGACAGATCCAGCCCGTGCAGCGCCACGTGGCTCCCGTAGCGGATCGTGAGGTTCTGCACAACCACCTTCGGGGGCGCATCGGCCGAGGCTTCGGCTCCGTTCGGCGCGATGCCCGCTACCATTTCTTCCTCCCGCGCACGTATATGCGAAAGCCGATGGAGAGCGCGTTCATCGCCAGCACCATGGAAATCAGCACCAGCGCGACGCCGAAGGGCAGCGCGTCCGGCGCATCCGGCACCTGGGTCGCGATGACGAACAGGTGCAGCGACATGGCCATGGTCTGGTCCAGGACGCCCTGCGGCAGGAAGGGAAGGAAGAAAGCCGCTCCGGTAAACATGATGGGAGCCGTTTCCCCCGAGGTGCGCGACACCTCGAGGATGATTCCCGTGAGAATGCCGCTCACGGCGTTGGGCAGGACGATGCGGCGGATGGTCTGCCAGCGCGTCGCGCCCATGTTCCAGCAGGCCTCCCGAAAGGCCCGCGGCACCGCCTGCAGCGATTCGCGCGTGGACACGATGACGACCGGGAGCGTCATCACCGCCAGCGTGAGGCTGGCGGCCAGGATGCTGGTGCCGAAGCGGAAGAAGAGTACGAAGGCGCCCACCCCGAAAAGCGCGTGTACGATGGAGGGAACCCCCGCCAGGTTGATGATGGCCAGGTTGATGGAGCGCGTGAGCCAGTTGTCGGGCGCGTACTCGCTCAGGTAGACCGCCGCCGCCACCCCCACCGGTACGGAGGCGACCAGCGCGACCGCCACCAGCCACACGGTTCCGACCAGGGCCGGCAGAATCCCCCCTGCCGTCATCCCGTCGACCGGGGGTGTGGTCAGGAATTCCCACGAGATGGCGGAGCCGCCCCGCACCACCAGCAGCGCAAGGACGATCACTACGGGCACGATCAGCAGCGCGGTCATCATCCCCAGCAGCGTGCGCACCAGCCACTCGACCCTGTGGTCGCGCGCATTGCGCGGAGTGCCCGCAAACAGCTCCATGGGTGCGGTCGTCATCGTCTCTACCGTCCCTTCCTGCGGATCCCGCGCACGATCACGTCGGCGGTGAGGTTGATCGCGAAGGTCACCGCGAAGAGCAGGATGCCAAGTGTGAACAGTGCCTGGTAGTGCTCCGAGCCCACGGCGGTCTCACCGAGTTCGGCGGCGATGGTGGCGGTGAGCGCGCGCACGGAATCGAAGACGCTGTCGGGCAGGTTGATGGCGTGACCGCTGGCCATGAGCACGACCATGGTCTCGCCGAATCCGCGCCCGACGCCCAGCAGGACGGCGGCGACCAGCCCGTTCCTGGCGGCCGGGATCACCACCTTGCGGATCACCTGCCAGCGCGTCGCGCCCAGGGCCTCTGCCGCTTCGCGGTAGCCGTCCGGGACCGCCTTCAGGGCGTCCTCCGCTATGGTGGTCATGATGGGAGCGGCCATCAGGCCGAGAATCACCCCGGCGTTCAGCACGTTGAGCCCGATCGGGACCCCGAAGGTGTCGATGATCAGGGGATTCATGATGCTCAGGCCGATGAATCCCCACACCACCGAGGGGATCGCGGCGAGCAGCTCGACCAGCACCTTCAGGGTCTCGCGCGTACGGCCCCGGGCGAATTCCCCGATAAAAACGGCGGCCGCGAGCGAGAAGGGAATCGAGACCACCATGGCAAGGCCGGTGATGCTCGCCGTGCCCACGATCAGCGCCAGCGCCCCGTACGTGCGTTCGATCATGGAGGTGGGCCGCCAGGCGATGGACCCGAAGAACTCTCCGGCATCGAATTCCGTGAACACGAAACCGAAGCCTTCGCGCGCGATGAAGGCGAAGATGCCCACGATGAACAGGATCGCCGATATGCCGCCCACGAACACAAAGAGCGTCACCGCGCGGTCCATGTACCAGGCGGCACCGCGGCGATCGAAGTCGCGTGAACGCGCCAGGGCGTCCCGGGTCATGCGCAGCCGGCCCGCCTCGGAGCTTCGCGGGATCTCACCTGGTCGCCGTGGCTATTGCACGCATTCGACCGGGGCCACCGGCGTGTATCCCGCTTCGAGCATGATGCACTGGCCCTCCTCGCCCAGCACCCAGTCGAGGTATTCCTTCACCTCGCCGACGGGATCGCCCGGGGTGTACATGAGGAGCGGCCTGGAGATCGGGTAGCTGCCGTCCAGCGCGGTTTCCATGGAGGGAGCCACGCAGGTATCGCTGGCGGCGAGACAAGGCGTCTTGACCTCCGGGGTCGCGTAGGCGAGTCCGCTGTAGCCGATCGCGCACGGCGTGTGGGCGACGAGATCCACCACGTCCTTCGAGCCGTGCATGTCGTGCGATCCGAGCTTGAAGTCGTAGTTGTCGAGCACCGCCTCGCGGAAATAGGCGAAGGTGCCCGAGTTGTTCTGACGGCTGACCCGTACGATCTCATCCGACGGGCAACCCGGCATCTCGATGCCCAGTTGGCTCCAGCGCTCGATGGTCCCATCGTCCCCGTAGATGCCCGCGAGCTGCTGCATGCTCAGGAAATCGAGCGGATTGTGGGCGTGGATGTAGACGGCCAGCGCGTCGTAACCGACGAGATGCTCGACCGGGTCGGTACCATTGGCCCGCGCAGCGCCGATCTCGCTCGAGGTCATCCGGCGGCTGGAGTTGGCGATGTCGACGGTGCCGTTGATCATCGCGGAGATACCCGTGCCGGATCCGCCGCCCGAGACCGCGACCGCGACGGCGGAGTCCACCTCGCTGTACGATTCCGCCCAGGCCTGGGCGACGTTGACCAGCGTGTCCGATCCCTTGTTCTGGATCACCTCGCGGGCGCCGCCCACGGATGCGCCGCCACAGGCGAATGCGAGGATCGAGGCGAGGCTGGACAGGCGGGCAGCCCTTGGACTGCAAGGTCTCATTCTCCGGTCTCCCTGCGCATCTTCCCTCGATTCGGGTTGTACGGCTCCGGATAATCCCGGACAAGGCCACAATAAGCTATCCGCCCGCCGCACGAGCCGGAACCACCGGGGCAGACGGAAAACGCCTCTGTTACGAAAGTGTTGCCTCGCCGGGACGCAAAGGCCGATCGGAGCCTCGGCGCGCCAGCTTCCACACGCCCACGGTGAGCACCGGGGCCACGTATACCGCCAGGAAGACCCAGGTCATGGTGCCGTAACCCCGCGCGATCAGGTCGATCAGCCCGAACTGGGCGATGAGCGCGCCGCCGGCCAGCAGGCCCGTGCCGATCCCGGTGCGCAGGCGAGCGGGCATCTTCGCCGCGCGCCGCGCGTAGACCGCCGCTATGCGCTCGTTTACAGCGTGGATCATCCCGGCCCCGGTCTCGATCAGGGTGCCGAAGAGCGCCAGCTGGAACGCGAGTTGGAACCAGCGCATGCCGAGCGTTTCGAGCAGCGCGTTCGCGGGGACCGTGCGGTCCAGGATCTCCGGATACTGCCCCACCATGGCGAGGTAGAAGAGTACCCCGGGGATAATGGCGATCGGGCCGGCCAGGAGGCCCGCCGAGACCGCCTCCCGCCGGGTGCCCACGTGCCGCATCACGAAGAGTAGGCCGGGAATGGTCGCGAGGTTGTAGGCGGCGTAGCGCACGCCGGCAAGGAACCAGCCCTCGCCGGCCGGAACGATGGCGAACCTCTGCGAAATCTCTCCCCCGAAGGAGACGAAACAAAGGACGAAGAAGAGGACGAACACCGCGTAGAGCACGAAGGACCAGCCGGCGAAGAAGCGCTCTATGGTTCTCGACCCGCGGAACACCAGATAGCCGATGGCGGCCATCATGCCGAGAACCCCCGCGGCGTAGCTGATGCCGAACGTCTCTTCGAGGATGCTGCCGGCCGCGGCCGCGATGACGGCCAGCACCAGCATCAGGAACGCCAGGTATGCGGCTTCGTAGGCGACCCACCAGCGTCCACCCAGGAGGCGGCGGAAGAAGGTTCGGTAGTCGTAGGCGGAGAAGCGGCGGGCGAAATCGAAGGTCACCGCGCACGTGGCGCTCCAGATCACCGTGGACACAAGCAGCATGGCCAGGAGGCCGCCGCGGGGGCCTTGCGTGAGGAAGAACTCCACGAGTTCGCGTCCCGTGCCGTAACCGCCCGCGATGACCACCGACTGAAACACGAATCCCGGGAGCAGGTAGCGGCGGAAGAACGAGTGCTGGGCGGACGTGGTCACGGTCTGGTTCTCCGGGCGGGGGCCTGCGCGGCCACGCGGGCGGGGGTGCCAAGCCCTGAGCCTACGGGGGCCGGATCGGCATGGCAAACCGGCGCGGCCACGCCGCGGAGGTCCGGTGCCAGAGATGGCATGACTCTTGCTCTAGCTTGGCACCAGGCGGACCTGGCTGAAACCGGGCATGCGCCGGTCGCGTAGGCCCCGGGAGACAGGGGGAGTGGGATGAGCACGGAAGAACGAATCAGGCATCTGGGAAGAGCGGCATCGAGGGCGGAGGATGAGGGGAGGTATCGGGAGGCCCGCAATCTGCGGCTCCTGGCGCGTGACGCTCGACCCATCTCTTCCTTGAAGGACGTTCCGAACATTCCCCTGGCCGGTTCGAGGGAATGAGTATCGGCTGAGTCGAGATGTGTGGTGGGGTGGTGAGCCCCCGGGCCCGCGGAAGCGGGTTCGGGGGCTTTGGTATTGTCGAATGGGTCGCCGGAGGTGGATGCCGGGCTTGCAGATCCGTCAGCTCTCCGGCGGATCCGGGCTGATCCGCCGGATGGCAGGGCGCGGGCAGCGCCACCGGCGTCTCCGCGGAGCCCCGGCGTGCCTTGCCGGCGTCCTCGGTTTTCCCCTCGGCTCCCTCCAGCCGATGATGAATTTCCGTAACATCGCGGGCCCAGGACCGGGCTGGCGCGCGATCCGGCGAGAGGTGCCTTATCTTGGAGCGGGACGAACGGGCGGGCGGTCCGTTGGCCGCAAGGCTGGAAACAGCAGCAGCAAGGAGCAAGGCCGTGAGATTGAAGGCAGGCAATGGGCGAATGGTCGGAGGGATGCTGGCCGGGTTGGTGGCCGGCGCGTGCGCGGGCGACGACCGGGCGGGAGATTTCCTGTACACTTCATCCGAGGACGCGCAGTCGGCCGCGGCGACCATCACGGAGACCGAATTCCTGGAACGGGTGGCGGTTCTGGCCCATGACTCCATGCGGGGCCGGGCCACGCCCAGCCCGGAGATCGAGGAAGCGGCGCGCTGGATCGCGGGAGAACTCGCTGCAATGGGACTCGAACCGGGTGGTGGCGGGGGCGAGTTCATCCAGCGCTACTCTTTCCGTCCCCGGTTCGTTGATGTCGAGGCCCCTGCGGTCGACGCGCCCAACGTGGCCGCCGTGCTGACGGGCAGCGACCCGGAACTGCGGAACGAGTACGTAGTGTTCAGCGCCCACATGGACCATGTGGGAGTGCGGGAGCCGGACGCGAGCGGGGACAGCATCTACAACGGCGCCGACGACGACGCTTCCGGGACGGCCGCGGTCATCGAGATCGCGGAGGCGTTCGCCGCGCTCGAAGAGCCGCCGCCGCGGTCGACGGTATTCCTGCTGGTGAGCGGAGAGGAGCGGGGCTTGCACGGAAGTCGCGCCTACGCCGACGACCCGCCGGAACCGGTCGCCTCGGGACGCATGGTGGCCAACCTCAACATGGACATGGTGGGCCGCAACTGGCCCGACACCATCGTGGCCATCGGCAAGGAGCACTCGGACCTGGGGGCGACCCTGGAACGCGTCAACGCGGCGCATCCGGAACTCGGCATGACCGCCATCGACGACCTGTGGCCGGACGAGAACTTCTACTTCCGTTCGGACCACTACAACTTCGCGCGCAACGGCGTGCCGGTCCTCTTCTTCTTCAACGGGACCCACGACGACTACCACAGGCCGAGCGACGAGGTGGAGCTGATCGACGCCGGGAAGGGCGCGCGCCTGACCCGGCTCATCTTCTACCTGGGGCTCGAGATCGCGAGCGCTCCGGAGCCGCCCGAGTGGAATCCCGAAAGCCGCCGGATGATCGTCGAGATGATCGAGAGCAGACGATGAGCATCAGGCTGATGCCGCTGGAAGACTATCGGGAGTATTCCGTCCGGGAGATGCGCGCCCGTGCGCGCGCCTTCCGCGAGGAAGTCCGCCGCCGGCGCACGGTGCGCGACTTCTCGCCGCGCCCGGTGCCGCGCGGGATCATCGAGGACTGCCTGCTGGCCGCCGGATCCGCCCCCAACGGCGCCAACCACCAGCCCTGGCACTTCGTCGTGGTGAGCGATCCCGCGGTGAAGAAGCAGATTCGCGAGGCCGCGGAAGAGGAGGAGCGGGCCTTCTACCGGGAGCGGGCGCCGGACGAATGGCTTCAGGCGCTCGAACCCCTGGGCACCGACGAAAACAAGCCCTTTCTGGAGATCGCGCCCTACCTGATCGTAATCTTCGCCGAGAGCTACGCGCGGCTGGCGGACGGCACCCGCCGCAAGAACTACTACGTCACGGAGTCGGTCGGCATTGCCACGGGCCTCCTCATCACGGCCCTCCACCACGCCGGACTGGCCTCGCTCACCCATACGCCCAGCCCCATGGGCTTCCTGAACCGCATTCTGGACCGCCCGAAGAACGAGCGCCCGTTTCTGCTGCTGGTGGCGGGGTATCCGGCGGACGATGCCAGGGTGCCCGTCATCGGGAAGAAGTCCCTGCGGGAAATCGCGACCTTCAGCGAGTAGCGCACCCGGCCCGTCAACCCCCTGGCCGGCGACTCGCATTGCACGACGGTCTTGGATAAACTCCGCCCATGGGCACCCGCCGGGCGCGGGCAACTGTCAACGGTTCCACCGGTTCAACCGGACGAGGCACAATGGGACGCCTGGACGCAGACACAGGACGGGACTCGGCGGAGATCCGCGCCTTCACCAAGGCGATTCTGAGGGACCTCAAGGCCCTGGAGAAGATGCTCTCCGAGGGCATGATCGAGTCCGGGGTGCGCCGCTTCGGCGTGGAGCAGGAGTTCTTCCTGGTCGACCGCGGCTGGCGCCCGGCGACCGTCGCGCTCGACGTGCTGGAGCATCTTCCCGCAGACACCTTCACGACCGAGCTGGCGCTCTTCAACCTGGAGGCCAACCTTCAGCCCAAGCTCCTCACCGGCCGCTGCTTCTCGGCCATGGAGGTCGAGATCGAGGAGAAGCTCGCGCAGGCGCGCGCCTCGGCGCAGCGGCAGGGGGCCGACATCGTCCTGTGCGGCATCCTGCCGACCCTGGGCAAGTCCGACCTGTCCATGGACAGCATCACGCCCATGCCCCGCTACTACGCTCTCAACGATGCCCTCAACCGCATCCGGGGAGGGTCGTCGTACCGCCTGCGCATCGAGGGCACCGACGAGATCTTCGTCGAGCACGACTCGGTGATGGTGGAGGCGTGCAACACCAGCTACCAGGTGCACCTTCAGGTTTCCGCGGAAGAGTTTCCGAGCTTCTACAACGTGGCCCAGCTGGTGACCCCGCCGGTGCTGGCGGCGAGCGTCAATTCCCCGCTGCTTTTCGGCAAGCGGCTCTGGAACGAGACGCGCATCGCGCTGTTCGAGCAGTCGATGGACACGCGCAGCGCGACGCCCCACCTGCGCCAGACCAGCACGCGCGTGCGTTTCGGCGAGCGCTGGATCAACAAGTCGGTGACCGAGCTCTTCGAGGACGATATCGCTCGCTTCCGGGTGCTCCTGACCGGAGAGGTGACGGAGGATCCCTTCCAGGTGCTTGCACGCGGCGGCGTGCCCCGCCTCCCCGCGCTGCAGCTGCACAACGGCACGGTATACCGCTGGAACCGCCCCTGCTACGGCATCAGCGAAGGCAAGCCGCACCTGCGCATCGAGTGTCGGGTGCTGCCCTCGGGTCCGACGATCATGGACGAGGTGGCCAACGCGGCCTTCTGGATCGGCCTGGTGCTCGGGGGCGCCCGGGAGTACGGTGACGTCGCCAGCCGGGTCGACTTCGATTACGCCAAGGCCAACTTCGTGGCCGCCAGCCGCAGGGGCCTGGACGCCGGTTTCCACTGGCTCACCGGGGAGACCGTGAGCGCGCGCGACCTCCTTCTGGGAGAACTGCTTCCGCTGTCGCGGAGCGGGCTCGAGGAACTGGGGATCGAGGAGACCGAAATCGACCACTACCTGGGGATCGTTCAGGGGCGCGTCGAGTCCGGCATGACCGGCGCGATGTGGCAGCTCAAGTCGCTGCGCAGCATGAGCGGACAGGGATCGGCCGCCGAGCGCATGACCGCGCTCACCTCCGGGATGGCCCATCGCCAGCGGGATCCGCGTCCGGCGCACACCTGGGAGCCGGCCGAGATCTGGGAAGCGGGCGGCTGGCGCTACAATTTCCTGAAGGTCGAGCAGTACATGGTGACGGACCTGTTCACCGTGCACGAGGACGAGCCGATCGAGCTGGCCGCCTTCCTGATGGACAAGCAGAACATCCGCCACGTCCTGGTGGAGAACGACGACCACACGCTGGTGGGGCTGGTCTCGTACCGGTCGATCCTGCGCCTGGTCGCCGCGTCCGGGGCCCCGGGCACCTCGGAGTCCGATCCGATCCGCACCATCATGGCGTCCGACGTGGTGACCGTGGAGCCCGAGACCTCGACCCTGGAAGCGATCAGGATCATGCGCGAGAAGCGCGTGTCCGCTCTCCCGGTGGAGAAGAACGGCAAGCTGATCGGCATCATCAGCGAGCGCGATTTCCTGCCGATCGCCTACCAGTTGCTGGAGGAGAAGCTGGAGGACGTCTGAGGGGCGGGTCCGTCCGGATCAGATCCTGATGTAGATGCGGCGCCGGTGCAGCAGCCACGCGACGGCGAGCCAGAACGCAACCTGCGCGAGGGCAAGCGCGAGCGAGCCGTTGTAGTCGCCCGCCCAGGACTGGAAGCCGTTGCGGAAGATCCAGTCGTAGAGGGATGAGCCTTCCGGGCCGCCCACGGGAATCCGGCCCATCGTCTTGGCGAACATCCCCGAAGCCACGAAGATGGCGATCGAGTTCATGCCGCAGGCGACCAGCGGCGCGCTCCACGCGCCTCGCCAGCGCCTGACGTCGATGGCCCAGTACATCGTGCCCAGCACGAACAGCGCGGTTCCCGCGGTGAAAACCACGTAGGAACTTGTCCAAAGGTTCTTGTTGATGGGGAAGACGGTGTCCCAGGCGAGGCCAAGGACGACCATAGCGGCGCCCGCGACCCACATGCCCTTGAGGAGGTCGCCGCCGGAGCGTCTCGACCGGAGCCATTCGCCGCAGAAGATGCCGAGGAGGCAAGTGCCGATGGCCGGGAAGGTGGAGAGGAGCCCCTCGGGGTCCCAGGTGCCCGACCACAGTCGGTCGGGCATGAGGGCGCGGTCGACGTGGGCAGCCAGATTGCCGTCCGGCGAAAGATCGCCCGCGACGCCACCGGGGGCCGGCACGAGCATCATCAGGGCCCAGTAGCCGAGGAGAAGCGCAGCCGTCGCGACCATGCGCCGCCGGGCCGACGCCCACAGGTAGAGCCCGGCCGCGGCGAAGTACACCAGCCCGATCCGCTGGAGCACCCCGTAGAGCCGCATCTCGCCGAAGTCGAAGTCCGGGATCGCGCGCATGGCGAGGCCGATCGCGATCAGGATCAGCGACCGGCGGACCACGTGCCGGAACAAATCCGTGCGCGCGGCTCCCTCGTCGAGCCGGCGCCGGAACGAGAACGGCATGGCGACGCCGACGATGAACAGGAAATACGGGAAGATGAGGTCGGTAGGGGTCCAGCCGTGCCACTCGGCGTGCGCAAGAGGCGCGTACACGTAGGCCCAACTGCCCGGGTTGTTGACCAGCACCATTCCCGCGATGGTCAGCCCCCGGAACGCGTCCAGGGAGAGGAGCCGGTCCGAGGTTTCGGGCATGCTGCACACCAGGATCAGGGAACGTCTCATCCTTGCCGGGATTCTCGATTCTAACCGTTCCCGGTGGTGAACGCATTGGCGATGAGGTATCGGGGGCTCGAAGAGGATCCCGTGGTTCGATATCCCATCTTGTCCTTCAGAGATATCTTGTCTAGGATTGTAAGTATATTATGTTTTGCTTTTCTCTGGAGGTTGTCGATTGAGGAAGACCAGCGTCGAAGTGGACCACGGCCTCATCGAGCAAGTTCGGCTGCTGCTTGGAACAGCCTCGATCAAGGATACCATCGACACCGCGTTGCGCGAGGTGCTGCGACGCGAGGCCAGACGGCAGGAGATCGCGGCGCTCTCCAGCATGGAGGGGCTTGATCTGGCCAACGAGACCGTCATGGCCAAGGCTTGGCGTCGTTGACACCGCAGGAAACGCCCGTCGTCTACCTGATCGACAAGAGTGCTCTGGCCCGCATGGAGGATCCTCGGGTCGGGGCGCGAGTGGTGCCGATCATCGAATCAGGCCGGGCGGCGACATGCTCCGTCGTCGACCTTGAGGTCCTCTACTCCACCCGCAACCATGCCGAGCACGCGCGTGTTCGGGGTCGCCGGGCACTGGCCTATCGGCGCATCGAACTTACGGAGGCCGTTTTCCAGAGGGCGATCGCCGTTCAGGGCTTACTCGCCCGCCGGGGACAGCACCGGCTGCCCATCCAGGACCTGATCATCGCGGCCGCGGCGGAGATTGCCGGCGCCACCCTTCTTCACTACGACTCGGACTTCGATACGATCGCGCTCGCGACGGGGCAGGAGGTCGAATGGGTGGCTCCGAGAGGCTCCCTGTAACCGCAGGCTACGCCACCACCTCCGCGAACGCGTCTCCCATCTTTTCCAGCGCTTCCTGCAGTTCGTGGGCGGGAGGACCGAACCCCAGCCGCAGGTAGTGGTCCATGCCGAAGTGGTCGCCGGGCACCACCAGCACGGACTTCTCGGCACGCAGCTTCTCCGCGAGCACGCTCGAGTTGACGGGAGCGTCGTAGCGGACGTAGCAGATGGCGCCCGCGTCGGGGGGATGGTAGCGGAAGAGGCCGTTGTGGGACTCCATCCACTCGGTGACCAGCGGCAGGTTGCGGTGCAGGATCGAGCGCGTGCGGGCCAGGATGCGGGCGCGCGCGTCCGGGGCCAGAGCGGCGGTCGCGAGGACGTCGGAAAGGGTCGCGGGGGTGATGGTGGTGAAGTCGGTGCGCGCCCACAGGGTCTCGGTGATGTCGGCCGGAGCGACGATCCAGCCGATGCGGAGGCCGGGCGTGCCGTACGCCTTGGAAAGCGAGTTGGTCACGATGGTGCGCTCGTACTCGCCCCACATGGAGGGCGTGGGGATGCCGGAGAGCTCCGCGCCCTGGTAAACCTCGTCGCACAGGATCCACGCGCCAGCGCGCTCCGCAGCCTCCACGATGCCCCGGCGCGACTCGGGGGTGAGGGAGGCGCCGGTCGGGTTGTTGGGGTTGGTGATCAGGATGAAGCGCACGTCGTCGTCGAGTATGGCGCGCAATTGGTCGAGGTCGGGCTGCCAGCCCGACTCCTCGCGCAGCTCGAAGGGACGCACCATGCCGCCGAAGTTCCGCACCAGCCCGGGCACCTGCATGTAGTTCGGGACCATGACGGCCGCGGGGGCGCCGGCTTCCATCAACTGCCAGCAGGCGGCCAGGTTGGCCTCCGCGCCGCCGGTGGTGACCACCACTTCGTCGGGGGAGACGTTGTCATACAAGGCGGCGATGCGCTCCCTCAAGTCGTCCGACCCATTCGACTGCCCGTATCCGAGGCTCGACGCTCCCAGGTTCTCGATTCCGGTGAGTTCGATCAGTTCGTCCAGCGAAAGCGGGTCCACGCCGCTCTCGGAGAGGTTGTAGCGAACGCGGTGTTCGAATACGGACTGCCAGCGCTCCATCTCGAATCGGTCGAGCTTCACGTAGGTGCCTCCGTGGGTTCAGGGCGCGCGCGGGGCGCGTTGATGCTGATTTGGGCCGTGCGGGCGGCGGCTAGCGGATCCCTACCAGGCCGCGCACGGACTCGATGAGGGCGTCGCTGTCCCAGCCGATGCCGTGCCGGAAGACAATGCTCGTATTTCGGATGTGTCCGTCGGCTTCGACATCGCCCTCGACAACCGCGAGATCGGCGCGCTTCCCGGGCTCCACGCTGCCCACGTCGTCGAAGATGCCGAGCACGCGCGCCCCGTTGGCGCTCATGATCTCCACCACCTCGGGGGCGGTGAAGCCGGCCTCCAGCAGCAGTTCGAAGTTGCGCTGGTCGCCGAGCCCCGGAGGCGCCGCGCCGTATCCGGTGGGATCGACACCGGCCGCGAGCATGCCTCCCGCCTGCACGAAGGCGTATTCGTAGTCCATCGCAACCCGCAGCAGCTCCGGGGAGAGCCCCACGCCCGACCCCGGGTCGGCGGCGCGGATCTGGTCGAACTGCGCCCGAACGTCGGCGGCCACCTCGGGCGCCAGCACCTCCCATACACGGGGATCGAGGGGACCCCGGCCCGGAACGGAGATCTCGTAGACGGCGAGCGTGGAGGTCATCGACACATCGTTGTCGACCATGTCGCGGAAGGTCTGCTGCACCTCGGGTCCGTTGACGTCCAGGTCTCCATAGGTGTTGCGGAAGCCCGGCGGGCATTCGTCGGGCTGCTTGGAGGGATCGTACTCGCTGTTGGCGAACAGGCCGTGCTCCAGGTTGTCGATCCCGAGCGCCACCGCTTCTCTGTAACCCACTGAGCAAAGATGCGCAGTGACGTTTATGCCGTGGGCGTGCGCTTCCTCGATCGCGGCGCCCAGTTCGGCGCGGCTGATCCAGGTGTAGGCCTTGAACCAGTCCACGCCCTCCTCCGACCAGTAGCGCACGACCCGGCGCGCGGTTTCGGGGCCGTCGAGCTGCGCCATCGTGCGGCTCCCTCGCTGCCCCGTGAGATAGGGCCCGGTGACGAAGATGGTCGGCCCGACGGCGAGCCCCGCCTCGATCTCCTCCTGGAGGTTGATCTCTTCGTAGGGCGCGCGGGCTCCCGTGGTGCGGATGGTCGTCAGTCCGGAGGCCAGATAGAGGCGTGGCGAACTGAAGGAGAGCTGGGCCGCCCGCCCCCCGGCCGCCGTGTAGAAGCTGTGGTTGTGCAACCCGATCAGCCCGGGCATCACCGTGTGCCCCGACAGGTCGAGCACCTCGGCGCCGTCGGGCACGTCGACCTCGCCGTCGTTCCCCACGGCAGCGATCCGTCCGTCCGCGATCACGACGGTCTGGCCGTCCCGCGCGGGCTCCCCGGTGCCGTCGATCAGCTTCACCCCGGTGAGCGCGACCGGGTCGGCGTCCACCGCGATCAGGTCGGCGAACTCCTGGGCGGGATTCGCGGCCGGCCGGGCGGCAGCGACCTCCGGTGCGGGAGCGTCCGCCTCCTGCGGCGCGGGCGCCTCGCAGGCAGCGACCCACGCCAGCAGGGTGCCCAGCAGCACCGTGGTTCCGAAGGGGGCATGTGGCTTGCGATCATCTCTCATGGGTCCTCCTCCCACGTGACTATCGTTCCAGAGGATGAAAAAGGCAGGGCTGGCAGCCTTCGCACAATGGGCTCGCGGCTCCAGCACAATGGCGGGTGTCCGGGATGGCGTCTGGCCGGGGTTGGATCCGGCGCGAGCCACGCTCTCCACCAGTCGGTCAGGGCTCGACCTCGAAGACGAACCTCATCCCGGCCTCCAGGTGCTCCGCGATGTGGCAGTGAACCATCCACCGTCCGGGGTTGGAGAGTTCGAGCAGGATGTCGGTGGTGGTGCCGGTCGGCAGCAGCACGGTGTCCTTCCACACCAGGTTGTCGTTGGGGACGCCGTTCTGTGAGAGCACCAGGAAGCGCTGTCCGTGGATGTGCAGCGGGTGCTGCATCGCGTGGAAGGCGTTGCGGTCGTTGTGAAGCCGGATCCTGACCACGTCCCCCACCCGGAAGCGCCAGCTGATGTCCATGTTCTCGCGCCCGGTCCCGGGCTCGCGCAGGATCCAGCGCGCCTGACCGCCGTCGCTCGCCCAGTTCATGACCGGCATGGTGCCGCTCCACTCCACCGGATTGAAGTACGCCCAGTCGTAGAGCATCGACTGCTCGACCGGGCGGGGCAGCTCTTCGACTTCGAGGGTGAGGTCGAGCGCGTGGTCGACGGGGCGGTCGAAGTGCTCGCGGTAGGCGTCGATGTCGCGCGTGACATCGGTGTTCTCGCGCAGGGTCGCGAAGGCGTCCGCGTGATCGAGCGGGGCGGGTTCGGGGTCGACGACGACCCGGCCCATCACCCGCGACTCGCTGAAGAAGACGCCTTCGCGGTGACTGATGGCCTGCACCCGGTTGGAGAGCGCGAACTCCCCGGCTTCGTCGAAGCGCACCTCCACGACGTAGCGCTCGGCCGGGGAGATGACGACGCTTTCGGCCATCGCCTCCCGTTCGAACCTGCCGACGTCGGAGGCCACCACCTTGACGGGAAGCGTGCGTCCCGGGGCGTCGCGGCCCGTCCTTGAGAACGACAGGTTGAACGTGCGTGTGTTGGAGACGTTGGTGAGGAAGAAGCGCACGACCTCTCCGCGCCGGACGCTCAGCGCGTACTCGGGCTCGCCGTTCACGAGAAGGATGTTCCCGAAGCGGCCCATCAGCGCATAGTTGCTCGTGTCCTCCCCGAAGGGCACGATGCCGTCGTCTCCCAGCAGGAGATCGTCCAGCATCAGCACCTGTTCCCGGTTCACCGGGCCGTAGTAGTCGGGGCGCGGCGAGTCCACCAGCAGGTTTCCGTAGAGGCCCATCTCCTGCTGGATGTCCTCGCGGTGATGGGGATGGTACCAGTAGATGCCGGCGTCCGGGAAATGGATCCGGTAGCGGAAGGTCTCGCCGGGCTCGACCGGGTCCTGGGTGACGCCCGGTACGCCGTCGAAGCGGTTGTCGAGGCGGATGCCGTGCCAGTGGATGGCCGTCGGCAGCGGCGTGCGGTTGGTGAAGTTGACGAAGATGGTCGCGCTCTCGGGCACCTGGATGAGCGGGCCGGGCTGCTGCCCGTTGAACGCCAGCATGACGACCGGGCGACCGCCGATGTCGCGGCGGACGAAGCCGGCTTCGAGGTCGAGCGTGCCGCCGTCGCCCAAGCTCACCAGCTGACGCGGGCGGACCGGCGGGAGGGCCTCCGGCGCCGGCGCTTCCGGCAGGTAGCCGTCCACGCGCGGCCGCAGCGCCATGATGCCCGGCAGCATCGGCAGGCCGGGGTACATGGGGGGCAGGTCCCATGCGGCTCCGTCCATGCCCGCGGCGTGGTCGCGGGACATGCCCTCGGGGGCGCGGAGCGCCTCGGGGGCCTGGGCCAGCAGGTCGTGGGCCTCCATCAGGCTGCTGGGGGAGCGGCCGCGCAGCACGAGGCGCCCTTCGCGCTCGGTGGCGTCCGCCGAAGCCTCCGCGGTGATCAGGATGAGGAACTTGTTGAATGAAATGTGGCCGAGGGGATTGCGGCCGTTCCCCACCGGCCCGAGGCGGATCACGGGATCCAGCGTGGCCGTGGTGGCCCAGGCCACGTAGGCCTCGAACGGACCCAGTTGGCCGGGGTCGGGAAGTCCGGTGATCCAGGCGGTCAGGTTGTGGACGTGATTTCCCTCGGCGGTCACCGTCACCCCGAAGGGACCGGGCACCCGGCCCAGCTCGACCACCCCCGACGCGTCCTGCCCGGCGGCGGTCGCGTGCAGGTCGAAGCAGAAGAGGTCCGTGGGCGTCTGCCCAACGGGAGAGGCTTCTCCGCCGGCGAGCCGGGCGCCGCGGGCCCCCGCGGAACAAAGGCCGGAGAGGTCGGACTGCCGGGGCGCGGGCTCCGTGCCGCATCCCGGCAGGAAGCCGGCCAGAGCCACCACGGTCACCGCCGCCCGAATGCCGGGGGGAGTCTGTCCACGGGCTGCCGGGTCGCGCATCGTCTGCCATGCCTGCAAGGTGCAGTCTCAAGGTTCCGGTTTGGGTTCCCGGAGGGATGTTCCATAATATGGGTGCCCGCCGCGCACGCGAACGAAGATCGACCCAGGCCCCGGGAGACGGCCGTGAAGACGAGGGAAGCGCACTGGTACGACCTGGCCGCCGCCCGCCTGTCGCGGCGCGACTTCGTGAGGATCGGCCGCGATGTGGCCGGCATCGTCGCGCTGGGCTCGCTGGGCGCCTGCCGGGGCGACCCCACGGCACAGCTGGCCGTCTCTCCGTTCCCGTCGGGGGTCGCGTCCGGCGATCCGGACGCCGGCGGGATGGTGCTGTGGACGCGCCTGTCGGGGGCGGGGATGCGCAATGCGGGTCTGGCGACCGAACCGGTCGCGGTGCGCTGGGAGGTGGCGGCCGACGAGAGCTTCTCGCGCGTCGTACGGCAGGGCACCCAGCTGGCGGTCCCCGAACTCGGCCACTCGGTCCACGTGGAGGTGGAAGGACTCGAGCCCGACCGGCCGTACTGGTATCGCTTCATGACGGGAGGCGACCAGAGCCCGGTCGGCCGCACCCGCACCCTGCCCGCGCCCGGTGCGCCCGCCGAACGGCTGCGCTTCGCCTTCGCCTCGTGTCAGAACTACGAGCACGGCTATTTCACGGCCTACCGCCACATGGCGGAGGAGGAACTGGACCTGGTCTTCCACCTCGGCGACTACATATACGAGGTGGGATACGGCGACAACCTGGTGCGCGCGCACGAGGCGGGCGAGGTGTTCACGCTCGACGACTACCGCGCACGCTATCTCCTCTACCGGTCCGACCCCGATCTGCAGGCCGCCCACGCGGCGTTCCCGTGGGCGATCACCTTCGACGACCACGAGGTGGACAACAATTGGGCGTCGGACGTGGCCGAGGACGACCAGTCTCGCGCGCAACTCCTGCTGCGGCGCACGGCCGCCTTCCAGGCCTTCTACGAGTTCATGCCGGTGCGGCGCTCGTCGATACCCAGCGGGCCCGACATTCAGGTCTACCGCCGGCTGCATTTCGGCGGACTGGCCGACTTGCACGTGCTGGACAGCCGCCAGTACCGCTCCGATCAGGCGTGCGGCGACACCAACGGGCCGCTGTGCGCGGAAGCGCTCGAACCGGGCCGCACCATGCTGGGAGCGGAGCAGGAGGATTGGCTGTTCGCGGGCCTGGCGGAGTCGGAGAGCCGCTGGAACGTGCTGGCCAACCAGGTCATGATCGCCCGGCTGGAGGGCTCCCGGGACGGCGAACCCACCGTCTCGATGGACCGCTGGGACGGATACCCGGAGGCGCAGGACCGGCTGCTCTCCTTCCTGGACCGGACCCGGCCGGCGAACCCGGTGGTGCTCACCGGCGACATCCACAGCAACTGGGCGGCGGATCTGAAGGCGGACCCGCGCAACCCGTCGTCAAGCGTCGTGGGTGCCGAACTGGTGGGCACGTCCATCAGCTCCGGGGGAGACGGGCAGGACACGCGCCCGGGTACCGCCGACTCGCTTGCCCGCAACCCGCACATCCACTTCTTCAACGGCCAGCGGGGCTACGTTCGCTGCGCCGCAACCCCGGATCGCCTCGTCGCGGACTACCGGATCGTCCCATACGTCACGCGCCCCGGGGCCCCCGTGGAGACGCGCGCCTCCTTCGTCGTCGAGGCCGGCCGGCCGGGGCTGCTGCCGGCGTGAGTCCGTTGCGAACTTGAGCTTTGGGCCACCGGCGACCCCGCCTGAGTCACAGCATCCCCAAGCCCGTGCGCGCGAGGTCCGAATCACGTTACTATGATCGGGCGGGCCCGCGAGGGTCCGGGAAACCTGTTGCCATCCTGCCGAAGGAGTTCGCCATGCGAACCAGCGTCGTCCATTCGACCATCGTGAAGACCGGCGCCGCCGCTCTGGCGCTCGCTCTGGCGGTCGCGCCTGCGGCCGGCCAGTGGACGCCGATGAAGCCGGGCAGCGACAACATGGACGTGCTCGGCCACGTCCCGCTCGGCCCGCAGCTCAGCATCGCCGACATCGAACTCGAGCAGGAAATGCACCGTCCCTACGCGTACGTCGCGCGCATGGTGTACGGCGAGGTGGGGCCCAAGGGCACCGACATCATCAACCTGGAGGATCCCGAGAAGCCGGAGGTGATCTACCGCTGGCGCATCGAGAACCAGGACCTGCACCAGCGCACCGGCGGAATGGACGTCAAGTACTTCAAGCTCGACAGCCGCTACTACGTGGTGCAGTCCCTCCAGTTCGGCCAGGGCGGCCCCAATCCCGACCTGGGCGCGGTCATCCTGGACGTCACCGGGCTTCCCGATCCCACAACCGTGCGCGAGGTGGCCCGCATCCGGGAGCCGGAAATGCCGGGGGGATTCCACAACATCTTCATCTACAAGCATTCCGACGGACGCGTGCTGCTGATCACCACGATCAGGGGACCCTTCGCCCACGTGTACGACATGGCCAAGGCCGTCGACGGAGATCCCTCCGACGCTCTCGCCGGGCGCATCCCGGTCCCGGAATCGCCCCTCGGGCAGGGCAGCGGGCGCGGATACCACGACTTCTACGCCGCGTATCATCCGGACACCGGGCAAGACCGCTTCTACGGGGGAGGAACCGGGGGCTACTACGTCTACAACATCAGCGACCTGGACAACCCGGAACTGGTGGTCACCATGACCGGCATCAGCGGCGTCCGCTCGGGCCACACCTTCACGCCCAGCCCGGACGGGCGCTACGTGATCGCCGAGACCGAGTATCAGTACGCGCCGCTGCGCATCTTCGACCTCCAGCCCGCCCTCGAGGGCACGCAGACGAACATCAACCGGCCCATCTCGGCCTGGACCGCCGACTGGCAGAACCTGGTGCACAACCACGAGGTGCGCTGGCCCTACGTCTTCGTCTCCGGGTATCTGGACGGCCTCCAGATCTTCAGCCTGATGGATCCGGCCAACCCGGTCACCGTGGGCTACTACGACACCTACAGCGGCCCGCCCAACGCTCGTGATTTCCGCAATCCGGTGTTCAACGGCGCGTTCGGCGTCGACGTGCGCAACGAGGACGGGCTCATCGTGGTGAGCGACATGACCACGGGCTTCTGGACCTTCCGCATGGAGGGATTCCAGGGCTGGAACGGAGAGGACTGGGGGATGCCCGACATCTCTAGCGTCCAGAAGTGGGACGAGACCCGCCCGCGCCCGGTGAGCCAGGAGCGGTGAGCCGATGATGGTGACCTGATCATGGGCAAGATGCTGCTGGCGCTCGCGCTTTTCGCCGGGCTGGCTCCGGCAGGTGGAGATACGGTGCCGGGGCTTCCTCCGACCACGTGCTCCATCCCGGAAGGCATTGTCCCATGGGAGGCGAGTTGGGCTCCGCTGCCCGAATCCGCGGCCCCGGTCGACGCGCCGGCGTACTACGCCTTCCCGGTGGTGAGCACGCGCAGGCTCCCGGGCACCGGGCTCGCGGCAGGACTGGGCGAGGTGACCTTTCCCGACTCCCCGTTCGGCATCACCCTGGCGGACGACGGCAGCTACGTCCTCGACGTGTGGCTCTCGGTGGAGCGCCTGATGGCGCCCCGCGAAGGCGTCTATGTGGGATGGCTCACGACGCCGGACCTGGACCAGGTGCAGCGCATCGGTCCGCTTGCGGACGGCGGTCCGCTTCGTGGCCGGGCCCGGTGGAACAAGTTCCTGCTCGTGGTCACGCTCGAGCCCGCCGACGATCCCGAGGCCGCGATGTGGACCGGTCCGGTGGTGATGCGCGGCATGTCCCGCAGCGGCCAAATGCACACCATGGCGGGGCACGGCGCCTTCGAACAGGAGAACTGCGCCGTCTACGGCTACGATTGAGGCAGCCGACGCCGGTGCGCCTCCTCCACGGAATGCGAGTCCTTCTCCTGGCCGCCCTGCCGGGCGCGCTCGCGGCCCAGGAGCATCAAATGATGGGCCACGGCGAGCACGGCGAGGGCGGCGGCTGGCGCATGCCGCCGATGGACATGACCATGCCCATGGTGCCCGGGCTCGAGAACGCGCTCCCGCCCGTACGCCCGTTTCTCATCGGTGGCGGAATGGATCCCGCGATGTTCCCGGCGGCCGAACCCAGCAGGCGGGTCGTGATGGCCGACGGTGACACCCTCGACATGGACGTGTCCGTGGTCCGGCGCACGATCGGCGGGCGCGACTACGCCATGCTCGGCTATGGCGGCCGTTATCCGGGTCCCCTCATCCAGGCCGACCGCGGCGCACGCATCATGGTGCGGGTGACCAACCGCATTCAGCTGCCCACGACGGTCCACTGGCACGGCATACGGCTGGAGAACCGCTTCGACGGGGTGGCCGGGCTCACCCAGGAACCCATCGCCGAAGGCGAGACCTTCACCTACGAGATCGACGTTCCGGACGCCGGCATGTTCTGGTACCATCCGCACATGCGCGAGGACATCCAGCAGGACCTGGGTCTCTACGGGAACCTGCTGGTCACGGCGCCGAACCTGGACTACTACGGTCCTTCGCACCGTGAGGAGCTGCTCGTGCTCGACGACATCCTCATCGACGAGCAGGGCCTCATCCCCTGGGGCGAGGAGGCGCCGACGCACGCCCTCATGGGACGCTTCGGCACGGTGATGCTGACCAACGGAGTCGACGACCACCGCATCGCGGCGCGCACCGGCGAGGTGGTGCGCTTCTACCTGACCAACGTCGCCAACACCCGGACCTTCAACGTCCGCTTCGGGAACGCGCGGGTGAAGCTGGTCGCGTCCGATATCGGCAAGTTCGAACGCGAGACCTGGGTGGAAAGCGTGGTCATCGCCCCCGCCGAGCGCTACGTGGTGGACGTGCGCTTCCCGGAGTCCGGGCAGGTCGGCATCACCAACACGATCCAGGCGGTGAACCACTTCCGCGGCACCTTCTACCCGCACGAGGACACGCTCGCGGTGGTGAGCGTGAACGGTCCCGCGGTCGACGATGGGGTCACGCAGGCCTTCGGCGAACTGCGCGAAAACCGCGACGTGGCCGACGACATCGAGCCGTTCCGCGCCCTGCTGGGCAAGCCGGTGGACTACGAGTTGGTGACCACGGTCCGAGTGCGCGACCTCCCCGTGCCCATCGTGGCGTCGATGGAAGCCGACACCTTCTACGTGCCGCCGGTCGAGTGGAACGACGGCATGCCGATGATGAACTGGCTCTCGACGGGCAACCAGGTGACCTGGATCCTGCGGGAACCGGCCAGCGGGCGGGAGAACGGGGACATCGACTGGCGCTTTCGCGTGGGCGACCTGGTCAAGATCCGGGTGTTCAACGACCCCCGGTCGTTTCATCCCATGAACCATCCCATCCACATTCACGGCCAGCGTTTCCTGGTGACCGAGCGCGACGGCATCCCCAACACGAACCTGGTGTGGAAGGACACCACCATCCTGCCGGTCGGCTCGACCATGGATCTCCTGGTGGAGATGTCCAATCCGGGATCATGGATGCTTCATTGTCACATCGCGGAGCACCTGGACGCGGGAATGATGTTCGTCTTCGAGGTTACGGAGGAATAGTGCCGCCGATGTCATCACGCATGTCGTTCGTCATTCTGGTTCTGCTGATTCCGGGGTGTGCGGGAACTCCGGAGGCTCCGCCGGCGTCTCCTTCCCCCGAGTCCGCGGCTGTGGAAACGCCGGCTCCAGACGGCGCGCCTCTCGCCGCGGCCCCGCCCGGCGACGCATCTCCGGCTCTTGTCGCCTTCTATACGGAGGAACAGGCCCGCCGCGGGCAGCGCGCGTTTCGTCAGGTCTGTTCGGACTGCCACTACACGAGCGAGTTCAAGGGCCCGGTGTTCACGGACGTGTGGGCGCGCCGCACCGCCCGCGACCTGTACCGGGAGCTGCGCCGCACGATGCCCGACGACAACCCGGGAGGGCTGCCGCGCCAGACCTACGTGGATGTGATGGCGTACATCCTGGAGTTGAACGGCTATCCCGCCGGTTCCGACGAACTTCCACCCGACGATCAAGTCCTGGGCAGCTTCAGGCTGACCCCGCCGGAAGAGGATCCGGGGCGTTGACCCGCAGTCCCATGTTTCGGTACACTTGTCGGCTGTTGGCCCTCCGCCCGGCAACGGGGGCGGCCGCACCCGGACCAGAGTTTTCGGAGCCCAGGGGATGAAAGAAGGAATTCACCCGGAGTATCACCCGGTGGTGTTTCAGGACGCGTCCAACGGTTACGCGTTTCTGACCCGATCGACCGTCAAGAGCGACAAGACCATCAAGTGGGAAGACGGCAACGAGTATCCCCTGGTCAGCCTGGAGATCTCGAGTTCGTCGCACCCGTTCTACACGGGCACGCAGCGCATGGTGGACACCGCGGGCCGCGTCGAGCGCTTCCAGCAGCGCTATGCGCGACAGATGCGCAAGAAGCCCCGCGCCGACGAGTCGGACGCGAAGTAGCCGCCCGGCGATGGCAGGAGACACGATCTTCTCCCGGATCGTCCGGCGGGAGATTCCGGCCGACATCGTCTATCAGGACGACCTGGTGACCGCGTTTCGCGATATCGCGCCGGCTGCGCCCACGCATGTGCTGGTCGTGCCCAACCGGATCATCGCAAGCGCGCGCGACGTAACGGACGACGACGAGCCGGTGTTGGGCCGCATGTTTGCGGTCGCGGCGCGGATCGCAGAGGAGCAGGGTATTGCGGAGACCGGATACCGGTTGATCGTCAACTGCGGCGAGGACGGGTGCCAGGAGGTCTATCACCTCCACATGCACCTGATCGGGGGACGCCCGCTGGGGCCCATGCTCCGGGGTTTCCGGGACTCGTCCGCCCACTAGCACTGGAGAACAACCCGAAGGGCGTACGGCTTTTCGACTCTCGCCCTGAGAGAGACGACCCAAGGAAGGCGGCAAGGTGGCAAAAAGAGGAAAGATCGAACAGAACCTGAAGCGCGCGAAGCTGATCGAACGTTATGCGGAGCGCCGTCGCGAGCTTCGGCGGATCATCGCCGACCCCGACAGGTCGACGGAGGAGAAGCGCGAAGCCCAGTGGGCGCTGCGGAAGCTGCCGCGCGATTCCAGCCCGACCCGGTATCGGAACCGCTGCGGCACCTCGGGGCGGCCCCGCGGCCATATCCAGAAGTTCGGCCTCTCCCGCATCGCATTCCGCGAGTGGTCCCTGGAGGGGAAGATCCCCGGGGTCCGCAAGTCCAGCTGGTAGCGCCCGGCCGGGGCGCTCCGCGGCGGTGTCCTCTCCCGCCGTCATCGCCGACGAACTCGGTGCCCATGTCTCGGTAGCGGGCGGCGTCGAGCGCGCGCCCGGACGTGCCCGGGACATCACCGCGCTCAACCTGCAACTCTTCACCAAGCAGCCGAACCGCTGGGCCGAACCCACGCTGGATGGCGACCGGATCCGCGCCTTCAGGCGGGCGCGCGCAACGGCCGGCATTCGGTGCGCCGTCGCACACGACTCCTACCTCATCAACCTGGCGTCGCCGGATCCACAGCTCTGGCGCCGGTCCCTGGACAGCTTCCGGGCGGAGTTGGCGCGCGGCCGCGAACTGGGGCTGGACTTTCTGGTCACGCATCCGGGGAACGCCACCGACGGCGACACCACGAGCGGCATCGCCCGCAACGCCGCGGCTCTGACGGAGGCGCTCGAGGGGTGTCCGGACGGGCCGCGCGTGCTTCTTGAGCTTACCGCTGGAGCGGGCACCTCGGTCGGGGGCCGGTTCGAGCACCTCGCCGCGATCCGGGGGGGCGTGGGTGCATCGCTGGACCAGCGCGTCGGCATATGCGTCGATACCTGTCACGCGTTTTCCGCCGGGTACGATCTGGTCGGCGGCTACGAGGGCGTCTGGCGGGCGTTCGACGGCGAACTGGGCCTGGAGCTGCTGGAGCTCTTTCATCTGAACGACTCGAAGCATCCCTTCGCCTCACGCCGCGACCAGCACGAGATGATCGGCGAGGGCACGCTGGGCGAGGCTCCCTTTCGCCGCATCATGAGGGATGCCCGTTTCCAGGAAGTCCCCAAGCTGCTGGAGACACCCAAGGGCGACGACGTGGTGTCGAACGACCGGCGCAACCTGGCGCTCCTGCGTTCCTGGCGAACTTGACCGGGGTGCGCGTTCAGGACCTGGCTCGCGGGCCGGGGTACGGCGGGCTTCTCCATCTGGTGCTGATGGCGCTGTCGGCGGCGTCGGCTGGCGCCCAGATTCCGCTCACGGTGGAGGTGCGCGCGGGTGGGGTGTACTCGACCCCCTTCGCCCGGGGGATCGCCGTGGTGCCGGCCGAGCTCGAGGCGGTGGCGCGCGACCTGGTGGTGGGCCCCCGCCCCGCCCCGGTCGCCGAACTGGCCCTGGCGGCCCGGCTCGACCCCTCGTTCGCGCTGGAGTTCCGTTCCGGTGCGAGCATCGCCGACGTGGCCGGAGAGGGCGGGGGCGACTCCTGGCCGGCCGGACGCATGACCGCGGTGCACATTCTGGGCGGGGTTCGGTTTCCGCTGTCCCCGCTGCCGGGCGCGGATGTGCGGGCGGGGGCGGGGAAAGTGCTGTACCTGAGCAGCGAGGTGAATCTTCTGGAAGGAAGCGGACAGACCGGCGTGCTGCTGTCCGGCGGGTTCGGATACCGCCTCCCCGGTCCGGTTCCCGCGATCGGGGTGGCCGAGGCGCAGTGGCACGAGTTCGATCCCGCGGCCCTGGCCGAGGCGGGCGCCGCGGCGGGCGCGGTAACCCGGTTCCTCGCCTGGCTGGCTCTCCCGGTAGGGGGGACGCCATGAATCGGCGGCGGGGAACCGGATCGATGTGGCGGATGGCAGTGGTTGCGGCGCTTGCCGCAGCCTGCGACAGCGCCACCATCCCGGCTCTTCCCGGCCCCTACGACTTCCGCCTGGCCATATACGGCGCGGACGGTCGCGCGCGCCAGCGAACCTTCCATTGGGACCGCGGCGCCGTGGTGCCTGTATACGTGGACGACGAACCGGTGGGCGCGGGGGCACTGAGCCAGGCCTTCCGGCGGGCGGTGCGGGCGTGGGGTGCCGCCGCGGTGTTCGGCGAAGTGCGGTTGCGGGAGACCACTGATCTGGGCGAGGCGCGCGCAGTGTTGCGCTGGCACGATGCGACGGGCGTTCTCTCGACGCCCATGACCTGCCTGGGGCCTGTGACGGGCGCCGCCTCGACGCTCGGGTGCCTCAATGACCCGCGCGACGCGCTGCGCACATGGCCCCGCCGCGACGGCGAACCCTCGCAGGTCATCTACCGCGTGGTCATTCGCCGCACCGACGACCGGGAGCTGCTCGACCGGCTGGTGATCCACGAGATGGGACACGTCCTCGGCATCCTGAGCCATTCGCCGAACCCGTCCGACATCATGTGGGCGGGCCCGGATCTGCCCCCGGCGCCCACCGCGCGCGATCGCAGCACCCTTCGTTCGCTCTACCAGACGCCCGTGGATCTTCCCGTCGAATCGGCGTCTCCCGGAGAATGACGGGGAGATCGTCCGCGGGCTGGCAGAGCCGTGAGATGGAACATCGTCACCGTTGACGCGACTACCGAATGCCTGTACCCTCCGCGCAACTGAAGTTCGGCTCGTTCATCCTGTCGAGCCCGTCCGCATCAGGAGATTGCTTTCGGTGAGCAGTCGGAGCCCTCGTCCCGGAAGCGACCGGGACCCACGTCTGCCGGTGGCCGTGCTCGGAGCCACGGGAATCGTCGGCCAGCGCCTGGTGCGCATGCTCGCCGGGCACCCCTCGCTGCGGCTCGCCGAAGTCGCCGCATCGTCGCGGAGTGCCGGTCGGCGCTACGCGGACGTGGTGCAGTGGGGCCTGACCGGGGACATTCCGGACATGGCCGGCAGCCTGCCGGTGCGCGCCGTTCACGATCGGCTGCGCAGCCGGCTTGCGCTCTCTGCGCTGCCGCGCGCCGTCGCAACCGACCTGGAACTCGACCTCGCCCGCGCTGGCCACGTCGTCTGCAGCAATGCCTCCGCCCACCGCCAGCGGGCGGATGTGCCCCTGATCGTGCCCGAAATCAACGCCGGAGATCTGGCACGGACCCGGTCCCAGCCTTGGTTCGCCCGGGGAGGCGCGCTGGTGACCAACCCGAACTGCGCCGTCGTCGGAGTCGCAATGGCGCTCGCCCCGATCGAAAGGAGATTCGGGATCGAGGAAGCCACGGTGGTCACCTTGCAGGCGCTGTCCGGCGCCGGACTCCATGGCGTGGGCGCGGTACGGATGTCCGGAAACGTCGTTCCCTGGATCTCCGGCGAAGAGGAGAAGATCGGCCCGGAACTCAACAAGATCCTCGGTACCCGCATCCAGGTCGCCGCCAGCACGAACCGGGTGCCCGTGCTCGACGGCCACATGGCGCATGTCTTCCTGAAGCTGCGCACGCCGGCTCGGCCGGAGGAGGTCGAGCGCAGCCTGCTCGATTACCGTCCCTGCCCATCCCTGCCCGAGTTGCCGACGCTTCCGGGACGGCTCATCGCGGTGCGTTCCGAGCCCGACCGGCCCCAGCCGCGCCTCGACATCGGCGCCTCGCGCGGCATGGCGGTCAGCGTCGGCCGCATTCGTTCAGTGCCCCCACACGATCTGGCTCTCGTCACTGTGGTGCACAACGGGATACGCGGTGCCGCGGGGGCCTGCCTGGCCAACGCCGAACTGTGTGTCGCCCGCGGGCTGCTCGCACGCGGCGAATCGAGGGGCGGAGGCTGATCGCCGGCATTCGAACCGCTCCGCGGCCGCGGAACCGATGATGCCGTCTGCCGGCTGTTGGACAAACGTGAGCGGCATCGCTACTATTGCCCTGCGTTTCGGAGGCCCATCGATAATTGAGCCAACACAATGAGGCCGGGACTGGCTCTCGCGCCGGACGCAATGCCCCGGATCAGGGGACTGCGGAACTCGCGAGGAGGTCGCCAAGGATTCGTACCCGGGCTTCAAATATCCCCTCCGAAATGCCGGGAGGCTGGCGTCCGACGGGGCGCCGGTCTCCTGTTTTTCTGAGGGTCGTACTCGTGTCCGCAGGGGGAAGGGGGAGATGCCGCGGGTAAGGATCACGCGGAGAATGCACTTCTGCGCCGCCCACCGGCTGCACCGGGCCGACTGGTCCGATGAGCGCAACCACGAAGTGTTCCGCAACTGCGCCAATCCCAACTGGCACGGCCACAACTACGAGCTGGACGTGACCGTGGAGGGACCGGTCGACCCGGAGACGGGTTACGTCATGGACCTGAAACAGTTGCGTGATCTGGTGCAGGAGGGGGTGGTAGCCGAAGTGGACCACGCCAACCTGAACCTGGATGTCGACTGGCTGGCGGGGACGATTCCCACCACGGAGAACGTGGTGGTCGCGATGTGGCGCAGGCTGCGCAAACGGATGCCCGCGGAGGTCGAGCTGGTGAAGCTGGTCCTGTGGGAGACGCCGAGGAACCGGGCGGAGTACTCGGGTGAGTAGCCTCGGACTGCCCCCACCCTCACGTCGGCGATGCCGGGGTCGTTTCCGGAGGACCCGCGGGGAATGCCTCGCGCTGGCGCTGAAGGCGGGGAACCCGGAGTAGGCACGTGGACGACCTTGCCGGCTGCTCCGCGCTGGTGACGGGCGCGACCAGCGGGATTGGCGCTGCGTGCGCGCGAGTCCTGGCGTCCGCCGGGGCGGAGGTTTTCCTGGTGGCGCGCCGGCGCGGCCGGCTGTCGCGCATCGCGGGCGAAATCGGGGGGCACGACCTGTCGGCGGATCTCGCCGACGACGGCCAGGTGGAGGACCTGTCGGCAGAGGTGGCGAAGCGCCTGGGCGGTGCCCCCGACGTTCTCGTCCACGCGGCGGGCGTGTTTTCCCTCGCCCCCCTTCACCAGACCGGCCTGGACGATCTGGACCGCAGCCTGACCGTCAACCTGCGGAGCGCCTTCCTGCTGGCGCGCGCCTTCCTTCCCGGCATGCTGCGCCGGAACCGGGGACACATCGTGCTGGTGGGATCGGTGGCGGGACGTACGGCCTTTCCCGACAACGGCGCCTACTCCGCCTCCAAGTTCGGACTGCGCGGCATGCACGAGGTGCTCCGCGAGGAAACCCGCGGAACGGGTGTACGCACGTCCCTGGTCGAGCCGGGCGCGTGCGATACCCCGCTCTGGGATCCCATCGATCCGGACCGGCATCCAGGGCTTCCGCCCCGGGACGGAATGCTCCAGGCGGGGCAGGTCGCCGAGGCGATCCTGTTCCTGGTCACCCGACCCGCCGCCGTTCAGATCCCCCTTCTGCAGATCGAGCGCGCGTGACGCGGGCGACCCCGGTCCTGCGCCGTCGCCGCTCGTGAATCCGCAGCTCACCGAGCGCCTGATCTGCCCGCGTTGCGGCCCCGGCTTCGGTCTGGTGCTGCGTGCGGACCAGCTTGAGGAGGGGAGGGTGCTCGCCGGCTTTCTGGGATGCTCCAACTGCCGCGTGCTCTACCCGGTCGCGCGCGGCGTCGCGGACCTGCGTCACCCTCCGCGCTCCCGGTCCCGCCTGCCCGCGGGCGGCGCTCCTCCGCCGGCGTCGCGGGACGCCTCGCAGCCCGACACGCTGCGTCTTGCCGCGCTGATCGGAGTGGCGCGCGGGCCCGCCCTGATCGCGGTTGCCGGCAACCTGGCGGGCCACGCCTCCGGGCTGGCGTCCCTGCTTCCCGGCGTGGAGGTGGTGGCGCTGGCTCCCCGGTTTCACTCCAGCCCTGCTCCGGGGGCGAGCCATTTCATTGCATCCGAACGACTGCCGCTGCGCGACGGATCGCTGGCGGGGATCGCGCTCGCCGGGTCGTGGGCCGAATGGCTGCTCGACGACGCGTTACGATGCATGGCGCGCTCCGCGCGCATCGTCCTCATGGGCGCGTCTCCCGAAGGCGAGAAGGTCTTCCATGGCCGGGACCTGACGGTGCTGGCGGACGAAGCGGGCGTGCTGGTCGGGCGCCTCGGCCAAGGGTAGAGCGTGTTTGCTTCCCACCCCCGCTGCGGATAGTTTTTGCAGCCATCGGCACTCCCGTTCCCTGTCCTCCTTCCCCCGTAGACAACGTACGAAATGGGTTGGATAAGAGGTCTTTTCGGGGGCTCCGGCCCCGACAAGACAGACTACCATGAGGATGCGCGCGCCCTCGTCGAGGAGGGCAGGTTCCAGGACGCGCTGAACTCCTTCAATCTCGCCCTGAAGGAATCTCCCGGGGATCCGATCATCCTGCAGGAAATCGCCATGGTCTACACGCGCATCGGGATGTCGGACGAAGCGGCGAAGACCTATCGCCACGTACTGCGCAAGCACCCGGATACGGCCGGGGCCCACTACGGACTCGGGTTTCTGCTCCGGCGGGCCGGACAGAAAAGGGCCGCCGTCGATCATCTCAGCACGTTCCTGGCCAACCCTCCCCAGGGCTCCGAGTACGAGCAGCACATCTCACACGCGCGCAGCACGCTCGCGACCCTGATGCGTGAACTGGAGCAGGGGTCTGCCGATGGGGATGGATAGGGAAGTCCGACTTTCCTGGCTGGGCTCCGGCCGTGCCTACGAGGGCCGGTCCGGGCCTGGCGCCGCCGCCGTGGTCATCGACGGAGACGGCGTGCGCGGGCCTTCCCCCATGGACACGGTCCTGCTTGGCGTTGCGGCCTGCATGGGGATCGACATCGAGGAGATCCTGCGCAAGTCGCGGGTGCCGCTCGAGGAACTGGATTTCGTGGTCCGGGGCGCGCGCGCGGACGACCATCCCCGCCGTTACACCCGAATCGACTTCGACATCGCGCTCTCGGGGCCCCGACCGGGGGACGAGGCGCGGGTCGAGCGCGCGGTCGAGCTGTCGCGCGACAAGTATTGCAGCGCCCTCAATTCGCTTCGCACCGACATCCGGGTGACGACGCGCATTCGGACCCGAACGCCGGCTTCGACGCCGGGGGCGCCGTGACCTCCGCCACGCTCACCACCCTGTTTCTCGAGGCCGTCGAGCGATTCGGAGGCGCAACTGCGCTCAGGGCGCCGAGCGCCGACCTGACGTGGTCGCGGATCTCGTACGATGAAGTGTTCCGCACCGCCAGGGCGGCGGCCAGCGGGCTGCGTGCGCTCGGGGTGGAACGTGGAGAGGCCGCCGCCATCCTGTCCGCAAACCGCCCCGAGTGGGCGTTTGCCGACTATGCCTGCCTGTGCGCGGGCGTCCGCGACGTGCCGATCTATCCCAGCCTGACCGCGCCGCAGATCGCCTACATCCTGCAGGACTCGGGCGCCCGGGCCGTCTTCGCCGAGGACGATGTCCAGCTCGCGAAGCTCATGGAGATTCGGGACCAGTGCCCGGAACTCCGCCACATCATCGTTTTCGATGCTCCAGGCGAGACTCCCGACGGTGTTCTGGCCTGGCGCGACTTCGTGCAACTCGATCCCGTCGGCCTGAGCGACGAGGCGTTTCGAGAGGAGGCGCTCGCCGCGCGCCCGGAGTCGGTCGCCACCATCCTCTATACCTCGGGCACGACCGGCAATCCGAAGGGCGTGCTGCTCACGCACGCCAATGTGGGCTCCAACGTGCACGTCTGCCGCACGCTGCTCGACATCTCCGACACCGACACCACGCTCAGCTTCCTGCCCCTGTCGCATGTCTTCCAGCGCACGGTGGACTACGTCTTCTTCAACGTCGGGTGCACCATCGCCTACGCCCGTGACATGACCACCGTGGCCGAGGACCTGAAGATCGTCCGGCCGACCGTGGCCGTCTCGGTTCCCCGGCTGTACGAGCGGGTGTACAACGCGGTGACCGGAGCGACCGGCGTGAAGGGGCGGCTGGTGGGCTGGGCGGCATCCGTCGGGCTCGCGCACGCCGACGCGGTGCTGGAAGGCCGCGCTCCGGGGTGGTGGACGCGAACCCGCAAGGCCGTGGCCGACAAGCTGGTGTTCAGCAAGCTGCGCGCGGCAGTCGGCGGACGGCTGCGTTTCTTCGTCAGCGGCGGAGCACCGCTTTCGCCCGGAATCAACAGGTTCTTCTTCGCCGCCGGGCTTCAGATCCTCGAGGGATACGGGCTGACGGAGACCAGCCCGGTCACCAACGTCAACACCTTCGAGAACTTCCGCATCGGCACGGTGGGGAAGGCGGTTCCGGGCACGGAGATCCGCATCGCCTCCGACGGCGAGATCTGCATTCGCGGGCCCCAGGTCATGAAGGGATACTTCAACCGGCCCGAAGAGACCGCCGAAGCCATCGACGAGGAAGGGTGGTTCAAGACCGGCGACATCGGCGAGCTCGACGAGGACGGCTTCCTGCGCATCACCGACCGCAAGAAGGACATCATCGTCACCGCGGGCGGCAAGAACATCGCGCCACAGCCGATCGAGAATGACGTCAAGCTCGACCCCTACATCGAGCAGGCGGTCATGGTGGGCGACCGGCGCCCCTTCCCGTCGCTCCTGGTGGTGCCCGACTTCGAGCAGCTGAACCAGTGGGCCGCCGGGAGCGGGATCGACGCGTCGGACCCCGGGGCGCTGCTCCGCGATGCGAGGTGCCAGGAGTATCTGGGGGGCAGGGTCAGGGCGTCGCTGGCGGGTCTGGCCAGCTTCGAGACGCCCAAGAAGACGGCCTTCCTGGCGACGCCGTTCACGATCGAGGACGGGACGCTGACCCCCACCCAGAAGGTGCGGCGACGGACGGTGGAGGAGCGTCACGCCGCGCTCATCGAGTCGCTGTACGACGAAGCCAACGTCGACCGCGACTGGTTCACCGGCTGAGCGGGGCCTTCCGGAATCGAGGGAGCTTCTGGTGTCCGACGCGCACCGGGTGGTGCTGATTTCAACGCCGGGAGTCGAAGCCGGACGGCGGTTGGCCCGTGTCCTTGTCGAAGAACGGCTGGCGGCCTGCGGGAGCGTAGTGCCGGCGGTGACGTCGGTATACCGCTGGCAGGGCGCCGTGGAGGAGGAGGAAGAAGCGCTGGTGGTGCTCAAGACGGCGGCCGACCGGGTCGAAGCGCTCACGCGGCGGACGCGCGAACTCCACCCCTATCAGGTCCCGGAGATCCTCGCTCTTCCCGTCTCGGGCGGCAATCCCGGGTATCTGGAATGGGTGATCGAGGAGACGCGCACCGCACCCTCCGGGCAGGCCGACGGGCAGACCTGATGGACAGGCTTCCCCCCGAGGCCCATATTGGTGCCGGCATCGGGGGCATTGCCTCCCGTCTCCACGAACACCGAACCGGTCGCGCGAGGGAAACATGAGCTGGGTGCCTGGCGGCTACATCTTCACCCACGTGGTCTTCTGGGGCGTGGTGGCACTGGTCGCGGTGGGAACCAACGCGGTCGCGATCATGATGGTCACCGGCCTGATGCTCCTTCTGGTGCCGGAGTCGCTCAGGCGCTGAGTACTCCCCGGAGGAGGACCGAATGCTGCTGAAGATACTGGGCGGCGTCCTCGCGCTTGCGCTCGGGGTCTTTCTGGGGCTCTCCTTCGGCAGCGGCCCCACCGTGGAGGAGGTCGAAGAGCGGATGGGGAAGAACCTTCCGCGCGAGCGGGCCACCCGCCACTTCACCTTTCTCGGCCTGATGCAGAAGAAGCAGCAGCGGGGGTCGCACCGTCGCCGTCAGAGGAGCCGCGGGCCCTTCGACCTGTCCAGGTAGGCCGACCCGTCCAGGTAAGCCAAACTTCCGCCGCCTGCGCGCGGTCTCTTCATTGCGGTCCCAAATCCCTCCGCACAGCGTTGCATTTTCGCGTAGGCAAAGCTGTGTTGCATCCGAACGCAAGCAACGTCTTGTTGCATCTGATTTCAGGCAACGCTGTGTTGCATCTGCGCATATGCAACACCCTGCAGAGGGGCCCATCAACTACCAACGGTACCGCCCGTCGTAACCGCGAGATTTCCCGGGTACCGCCCGTCGTGCCGCGAGACTTCCCGGGCGCCGCCTACCCGACCAGCCGGGTGACGAGCACCAGCACGGTGCCGATGATGCCCCCGAGCACATAGCCCAGGCGCACGATCAGCTTCAGTTCCCGCTCGGTCACCCGGCGTACGATCTGCTCCATGCGCGCGGCGGGAAACGCCAGCACTTTCTCCTCGACGCGCCGCGCCACGTCGATCTGCCGAACCACCGCGGGCACCTGGGCCTGCAACCACTCCCAGACCGGTGTGCTCAATCCCCGCTTGAGGCGGTCGGCGGCGCCATCGGGGAGCCAGCGCGCGGGCACTCCGATGGGCCGGTCGAGGACCGTGTCGACGAGCTGGCGGGCCGTGCCGTCGATCAGCCGGGCGGCGGCGTTGCTGCGGGCGAGCGAGACCAGCCCGCCCGCGATCGAAGCGGGAGGAACGCGCTCCAGCACCTCGCCCCAACTGCGCGCACCGGCTTCGTGCAGGGCGGTCTCGAGCTTTCCAACCAGGAAGCTGCGCGTGGCGGGATCGCGCGCCGTCGAGGCCACCCAGTCGGCCACGGTCCGGCGCGCCGCCACCACGCTTTCGCTGTCGGCTTCGCCCAGCACCACGTGGACCGGACGGCGCAGGAAGTCGACGACCGCGTCGTTGATGCCGCGCGACATGGCCGCCTGGACCGCGGGGTCCTTCAGCATGCGCGCGATCTGTTCCGCCCCCTCCTCCCGGATCGCGTCCAGCACCCGTTCGACGGTGTCCTCGGTGATCACCAGGCGCGCCACCACCCGCTGGTGGAAGCGGAGGTCGCGCAGGAAGCGCTGCAACAGGTCGTTGATGCCCCGTTCGAAGCGGGCCCGCGCCCGTTCGTCCTCGAGCAGCGAGCCGAGCCGGGCGATCGCCAGCGGCAGGTAGTTTGCGAGCCCGCGTTCGAACGCGGCCACCATCCCGGGCGGAATCGTCTGCTCGAAGGTCTTTTCGGGAGAGAGGAGCGAGCGGGCCGCCGAGGACAGGTAGTCGTCCACCGCCCGGTAGAAGCCGTCGCGGCCCAGCGTGCCCTCCATCCACCCGTCGAGCGCGGACGCCAGAGCGGCGCTGCGGGCGGGCGTGAGCGCCCCGCCGATGGGCACGTCGGAGAGTGCCTCCACGATCGATCCGGCGCGGTCCGCGACCGCCTGTTCGAACTCTTCGGAATTGAGCCAGGCCGCGATCTGCTCGCGGGCCCTGTCCGCCGAGTGGTGCAGCGCCGATTCCACCTCGGGCAGGATCGACTCCGGCAGGATCTCCCGGATGGAACCGCGCTCCTCCAGGAGCAGCACGTCCACGAACTCGCCCAGGCGCCGGTCGAAGGCGCGCCGGAACTCCTCGTCGGCGAACGTCCGCTCCAGGTCGGATTCGGTGAGCAGGCGGTTTCCGACCGTTCGGCCGACGGCCGCCGCCAGGCGCGGCTGGTTCTTGGGGATCGCGCCCTGCAGGAAGCCGATCTTCCGGCCCCGGACCCGCAACGGCTCGTACGGGTGGAAGAGCATCCAGATCGCGACCGAATTGGTCAGCCCGCCCGCCATCGCACCGAAGGCGATGGTGAGCAGCGGGGCGATCAGGTTCTCGAGCAAGGGGCGATGCGGCTCAGGGTGCGCGATGGTAGAGGATGCCGCGCACGTGGTAGGCGATGGTCTCGATCGTCATCGAGCCCTCCACTTCGGAAATGGCGATCAGGGGCAGCTGGGGACCCGGCCCCTCCCCGGCCTCCATATGCGTGCTCATGGCCTCGATTCTACCGGTCAGGTCGGCGTCGGGCGACTGGAAGCGCCACGCAACCGGAACATCGCGCCGGGCCGGCTCGAACGCCCTCGAGCGGGTGGGCGTCACGACCACGTCCGGCCAGTCGAAATTGCGCGCGCGCAGAATACCCCACCCCTGGAACGTGGAATCGGCGGCCGCATCGAAAGGTCCGCGCAGGAACACATGGATGTCCTCGGAGACGAGAAGCGCCCAGCTTCCGGGCGTCGCGTCCGAGGCCTGCCGCGCGAAGGAAATGTCGACCAGCGTCCCCGCCAGGGCGTTCTCGGACAGAACGGTCGAGGCTTCCCTCACCTGGACGAGTTCTCCCGGACGACTGCTCCATCCCGCCACGGTCTCCCCGAGCCACATCTCCAGTTCCCGGCCCGCGCTGCGATAGAGGAGGGCGGTCAGCGCATCCCGTTCCGCAACGATGATGCGGATGCCTTCGTGGGGGATGATGCGCCATGGAGCCCGGACCGGGGGGGTCTCCCACGAGGACTGGAAGAACGCGTCCCACACGCCTCCGCGCGTCAGCCAGATGCGGGCGTCCCGGTCGACGGCCTCCTCACGGGTGCTCGCCGAGAACGACCAGGCAACCACCAGCGGGCTCTCATCCTCTAACGCAAAAAAGGCCAGATGACGCTCGTACCGACTGCCCGCAAACGAATCCAGCGGCGCAAGGGCCGGGTCCTCGACGCGCGCGCTGTCGGGGTTCCCGGGCTCGGCGGTGCATGCGACGGTCATCAGGAGCGCCGCGGAGAGCGTGCGGAGCGCGCTCATCGGGCCGGGACCAGAGCTTGACGAAACCCCGTCCCGCTCACCACGTTGCTGCCCTTGACCCAGCCCCCACCTCGCTCGGGACGCCCATCCATCCCCTCCTCAGAGCAGATACCCATGGAATACAATCCGGACCTTCCCTTCTACAAGCGGCTGCACTGGCAGGTCCTTGCGGCGATGATCCTGGGTTCGCTCCTCGGAGTCACCTTCGGCGAAGCCGGCGCCGAGGCGATCGGCTGGATCGGCGAACTGTTCATGCGGCTCCTGAGGATGATCATCGTGCCGCTGGTGCTCACCTCGATCGTGTCCGGAGTGGCGTCGGTGGGCGGAGGCCGGGCCGTGGGCCGCCTGTTCGGCAAGACGCTGGGGTACTATGTCGTGTCGAGCTTCCTCGCCGCATCGGTGGGGCTCATGATGGTCAACCTCATCCGGCCGGGTGTGGATTCCAATATCGTCGAAGCCTCCACCGATCCGATGCTGGTCGACACGCCGGACTCGTTCATCCAGCTGATCCTCGACATCGTGCCGATCAACTTCGTCGGTGCGGCCGGCACCGGGGACATGCTGGCGATCATCTTCTTCTGCATCGTCTTCGGCGCAGCCATCACGACCCTGCCGGAACGCCCCCGCGTCATCATCACCGACATCTTCGACGCCTTCTTCAAGGCGATGATGGCCCTCACGTCCGGCATCATCAAGCTGCTGCCGATCGGCGTCCTGGCCCTCATCACGAGGATGGTGGGCACGACCGGATTCGACGCGTTCGGCACCCTGGCCAAGTACATCGCGACGCTGGCCTCGGGGTTGACGATTCACCTCTTCATCACGTTGCCGCTGCTGCTGTACTTCGGAGGACGTCTGGCGTCCGGGCGCCCCATATCGCCGATCATCCACTTCCGCAACATGCTCGAGCCGCTCCTGGTCGCCTTCTCGACCAGTTCCTCGGGTGCGACGCTCCCGGTCACGATCAAGACGGTCCGCGAGAAGGTGGGCGTGTCCAACAAGGTGTCGTCCTTCGTACTGCCGATGGGCGCCACGGTGAACATGGACGGAACGGCGGTCTTCGAATGCGTCGGGGCGCTCTTCATCGCTCAGGCTCTGGGCGCCGATCTCAGCTTCATGACGCAGGCCACGGTCGTAATGACTGCGCTGCTCGCTTCGATCGGAGCGGCTGCGGTGCCCTCGGCCGGCCTCGTGGTCATCTTCATCGTGCTGGAGGCCATCGGGCTTGGAGGCAACGCCAACGCCGCCCTGATCGTCGGGGCGATGCTCGCGATCGACCGCCCGCTGGACATGGCGCGGACGGCGGTCAACGTCTACAGCGATTCGTGCGGCGCCGCCATCATCGCGCGTTCGGAGGGCGAAGACCACGTGGATGCGCAGGTCGCCGTCGGATGAAGCCGGCGGACCCCCGCCGACCCGGCTAGCGCCGCTCCCCCGGCACCGGCCGGGGCTTGGCGAGTTTCCGGTCCAGGGCGGTGATGAACGCCCCGATGAGCCGTGTGTTGCCGCCGAAGTCCCCCAGCCGGCCGGAGCGCGAAGTCGAACGGAGATCCACCCGCGTCTGCGCCAGCTCGTCGAGTCCGATGCGGATCACCACGTCGCTCGCGCGGCGAGACAGGTGTCCCCGCGTGAGGGCCTGAATGACGCCTTCCTCCTCGTCCCACCAGCGGGCATGCCAGCGCGGCAATTCACCGCGCACCAGGTCGAGAGCGGCATCCCATACCTGAGCGAAGGGAATGGCATAGGTGCGGCCCACGAGACGGCGATCGGTGGCGTCGGCCGACGTTCGGGAAGTCGTCGCCAGAAGCGCGCGCTTGAGACGACCGGTAAGAGAGAGTTCCTGGCTCAGCTGTCCCCCTGGGAGGCCCGGTTGGCAAAACAGAGGCAACTCGCAAACGCCTAATCTTACGTTGGAGCGCGTACGAATTCCATTCAACCGGGATTTCCACGAAATCCGGCAAACTTCACACAGGACTACTGCATGAGAGCCGTCATCCCGCTCGCGGGCAAGGGAACGAGGTTGCGGCCCCACACCCATCTCCTGCCCAAGCCGCTGGTGCGCGTGGCCGGGAGACCGGTCCTCGCCCATCTGCTCGACAAACTGTTGCGCTTCGGGGTCACGGAGATGGTGTTCATCGTCGGCCATCTCGATGAAGTCATCCGGAGGTACATGGCGGAGGCGTATCCGGACCTGCCCGTCCACTACGTCGTCCAGGCCGTGCAGGACGGGACCGCGGGAGCGGTCAAGCTGGCGGAGCCGTTTGCGGATGGCGAGCTGCTGATCCTGTTCGCCGATACCCTGTTCGATGCCGACCTGTCGCCGGCGCGAACGCTCCCGCCGGAATGGAGCGCGGTCATCTGGACGAAGGAGGTCGAGGACTACTGGAAGTACGGCGTCGTCGTAACCGGTCCGGACGGCGCCATGACGCGAATCGTGGAGAAGCCCGAGCAGCCCGTCTCCCGCCTCGCCAACATCGGCCTCTACTACATTCGCGATTCCGCCCTGCTCTTCGAGGGCATCGACCACGTGCTGGCCTCGCCGCCGGCCCCATCGGGGGAGTACTACCTGACGCACGCGTTCCAGTACATGGTGGACCGCGGCGCGCGCATCCGCACGGCCCCGGTGAATTCCTGGCACGACTGCGGCAGCCCCGAGGGGTTGCTGGGCACCAACCGCCATCTGCTGGAGGGCGGAGGGGCGGCGGTGTCGCGCAGCGCGCGGTTGAGCGAATGCTCGTTTACGGAACCGGTGCTGGTGGAGGAGGACGTGGCAGCCGAGCGCAGCGTGATCGGTCCCAACGTCACGCTGGAGCGGGGTGCGAGGGTGGTCGGCAGCCGTCTGACCGACACCATCGTGGGCGCGGGAGCGCGCGTGGAGGGAGCGCGCCTGGACGGGTCGCTGGTGGGCGCTGGAGCGGTCGTACGGGGTGTGGAGGGAAGCGTCAACGTCTCGGACCAATCCGTGGTCGAGGCGACGGGGGCGAGCGAAGGCCGATAGCTCCGCCGCGTGGAAGCGGCCAACTGACAGTGTGGCAGGAACGCGGGGGCTCGTCATCGCAGCTCAGGCCCCTCTGCACAGTGTTGCATTTTCGAGTTCGCAACATTTTGTTGCAAAACAGTTTTGGCAACAGGGTGTTGCATCTGAGTGGATGCAACACCCTGTGGAGTGCCCCGTCAGCGGCAACGCTACCGGTCCGGGCCGATCCTCCTCACCGCCATCTCGCCGGCAGGATCCCGGGCCACCACCAGGTCGGCGGGTACGCCCGGACCGATTCGCGCGCTGCCGTCGGGGGCGCGATGCCCCTCGCCGGCGACGACGAACAGTCCGTCGGCTGCAATCACTTCATGGGCTTCCTGGTCGTCCAGGTCGCCCACCTCCACGATGGTCGGGCCCGACCGCGTCAGGGGGTCGTCGTACTCGATGAGCACGTCGGCGACCGTCGGCGCGAGGCCCGGCGCGATGAGCGTCCCCCCGGCGAGCAGGAGGTCGCTCACCATGCGCCCGTTCGGAGGCAGGCCGTCGTAGAGGGCGAGGTCGACCTCCGCGCAGCTGCCGTCGGCGATCGCGGCGAGCGCCGAGAGGATGCCGACGAAGTTCGCCATGCGCAGATGCTGCTTCTGCGGATCGCCCGGCCATCCTCCGGATTCGATCAGGATCGTGCTCGCGCCCCAGGCTCCCATGAGGTCGCCGAAGGCCCGCCGGTTGAAGGCGTCGTCGTAGCGGGTGACGTGGCCGCCCACCAGCGGCTCGACCGCCCTGCGCACAACCCCGCATACGCGCATCGCCGCGCGCCGCCGCTCGCTGACCTCGCAGTCGTCACTGTGGGCCGGCGCCAAGAGCGCGATGGCCGCCATGCGGTCGGAGTCCCCGACGCGAAAACGCGGGCTCTGGTCGTGCAGGTTGAAGCCGAATTCGGGCCGTATCCGGTCGTGCACCGACTTGAGCGCGCGTCCTTCGGGGGTGGCGAGGCGCCGGGCATCCCGGTTCACGTCGATCCCGGCCGCGTTGTGGCGCTGAAAGCGGGCTGCGCCGTCGGGGTTGAGCATGGGAACGAAGTGCAGGCTCAGGCGGCGGGACAGCGCCCGAACCAGAGCGTGTTCCGGATGCCGGGCCAGAAACGCGAAGATGTCCGCCAGCGCCATGGTCGCCGTGCTCTCGTCCCCGTGCATCTGGGACCAGGCAAGCACCCCCACCTCACCCTCGCCGAACGACACCATGCGGAGCGGCCGACCCTCGGCGCTCTCGCCCACTCTCTCGGACGTCAGCGCCGCACTGCCGTTCAGGATGGGGTCGAGGATGGTCCAGTAAACCTCGGGAGCGAAGCGTCGCTGGTCGAGCCCGCTCACGCGCGCGATGTCATGGAGTGCGCGCAGCTCCGTGGTGAGTTCCGGCACCGGTTGAGCTCTTCGAAGTCGGTTTTCGATAGGGGAGATGCCGGGGCTGGCCCGTAGGTTGTCGAACGGCAGGCGGTGAATAATGGCGGCATCTTCGCCGCGCTGTCCAGACGCACGGGGGGTCGCGGCCCGTGCCCCGCTTTCGATCCACTGCGACCGCTCGAGCGCTACCCCGAGGTCCATTACCTCGGCGGCTCGCTGACCGGCACCATTCGCGGTCCGGCGGCTGTCAGTCACCACCCGGGTGTCGGGCTGCCGGTTCGCCGTTTCGTTATCCGCCCGGCCGCGGCAGGCCATGGCACCGCGCGCGGACGTGGACCGCCTCCGCCGCCGCGCTTGAGCGCGAGCACCCGATCCACCCCGAGCCGGAATGGAGGTGAAGAACGCACGTAGACCCTGACCTCGGCAATGCCGGGTGTCAGGTGATTGCCGTATTTGTACATACCGTAATTGGGAATCTTGCTGATATCTATTTCCAGAAGCCCGTTGCCGCGATCCTCACTAAGCTCGATCTCATACTTCACCCGCCTGCTGTCACAAGTTGGGAAACCTGCCAGGACTACCGTAACAGAAGTGCCGTTCATCTGCTTCTTGATCCAGCGTCTGATAGTCGCGTCATCTTGTCGCTTCAACTGTTCCCGGGGATCGTGATCGAAGAAGCCTGCCTGCGTTCCACTTCCCGACTGGAAACCGAAGATACATGTCCCGCCATCACTCCCCCACATTACCAAGTGAACCCTTCTGCAGAGATCTCGGAAGTCCTTCTCAAGGATCAAGTAGAAGAGATCCAAGAACAGGCATCCCACGCCGCTGCCCGTGCCGCTGAGTGTGCAGGAGACCATCGGACGGTTGGACGGCGACGACGCCGAGGTGTTCGGTCTTCTCCGCACGATCGAGGTAGACGCCGCCGGCAACGTCTACGTTCTGGGGGGAGCAGACTTCCGATATTCACGTATTCGATCGAGACGGCGGTCACATCACTTCATACCGCCGGCGAGGGCAGGGCCCTCGAGAGCTCCTGGGCATTCGTGGCTCTGATCTCGATTCCGAAGGGGTTCTTCACGTCGCGGATGTCGCCAACGGGCGGATCAGCACCTTCGAACTCGATGGAGACACTCTTGCCTTCAGGACGGTGACAACTTTGAGGTTCCCTCCAACGGACGTTTGTGTACTCGGAGGACGACGGTAGGTTCTGCGCCAGCCCGGAGGGCCAACTGATCCCACGATCAGCGCGCCGGCGTCGATCTTGAGTCGCTTCCAGGAGACGAGCTTCTGCGACGGTGTGAGATGTCGGGGCGTAAGATGCCGGCCAGGATCAGTACAGCAGATACCGCTCCCGAACCTGCCGGAACCCGTCCAGATCCGGCTGCCATGCGGCGCGCACCTCCTCCAGGGACGCCCCCGCCTCGACCGCCAGCCGCAGCCGGTCGGTGCCCGCGAGGCGGTCGAAGGCGGCTTCGCGCCATTCCCACCGGTCGCCGGAAAGCGCGGCCGCTTCGATAATCGCAGCCACCGCGGCCTCGGTGGGATCGTAGCCAGGGTCGGTGGCGACAAGCCGTACCCCTCCCACCTCGACCCCGCCGTGCTTGCCGTCCCCGGGGTTTTCGGGCACGAAGCGAACCGCCTCGAAGCGCACCCCGGCGATGCCGTAGCCGTTCAGGTTCGTGGCCAGCACCTCCCCGTCCAGCCACGGCGCCCCGATCTGCTGGAAGGCTATGGGCGTGCCGCGGCCCACGGACAGGTTGGTCCCTTCGAACAGACAGGTGCCCGGATAGTGGCGGGCGCTCTCCACCGACGGCATGTTCGGGGAGGGAGGCACCCACGGCAGCCCGGTGTCCCCGAACCCGTCGCCCCGGCTCCATCCCGAGAGCGGCGCCACGCCGAGTTCCGCCTGCACCCCAAACTCGCCCCGGAAGAGCCGCGCCAGCTCCCCGGGGGTCATCCCGTGCCGCATGGGGATCGGGTACATCCCCACGAAGGAGGCGAACGCGGGATCGAGCACGTTCCCCTGCACTTCGACGCCCCCGATCGGGTTGGGCCGGTCCAGCACCACGAAGGGGATGCCGGCCTCTCCGGCCGCTTCCATCGCCAGCGCCATGGTGTAGACGTAGGTGTAGTAGCGCGCTCCGATGTCCTGAATGTCGAAGAGGAGCACCTCGACGCCTTCCAGCATCTCCGGCGTCGGCTTGCGCGTCGCCCCGTAGAGCGAGTGGATCGGCAGCCCGGTGCGCGGGTCCACCCCGCTGTCGACGAGTTCCCCGGCTTCAGCCTGGCCCCGGATGCCGTGCTCCGGGGAATAGAGCGCGACCAGCTCCAGGCGTGCGTCCCGGTGCAGGAGGTCGATGGTGGAGACGCCCTCGCGGTCGATGCCCGTGTGGTTGGTGACCAGCCCGGCGCGGCGGCCTTCCACCAGGTGGATCGAGTCCGCGAGCAGAACCTCGACGCCGGGACGGGTTTCACCGGCCACCTGCGCGGCGGCGCCGGGAGGGGCTTCAGCGGCCGCTTGGACGTCGACGCCGGGACCGGGTTCACCGGCTGCCTGCGCGGCAACGCCGGAAGCGTCCGCGACCGGCTCGCGCCAACCCCGCGCGACCAGATTGGCCGCGAGGAGGACCGCGCCTGCGACGACCAGGCCGGCGCCGACCCGCGATTGTCGGATGCCTCCGGAAACCATTACCTTGCGCCAGTCCTCGATTCCAGCAGTCCCATGGATGTTCAGCGGGCTGTCAACTTCGTCCGGGGGGAAGAAGTCGTCAACCGGTGCTTGCGCTGAATAGTCGGGCGACGTCCGGTTCCAGCCGCGCGACGCCCCTTCGCACGGCGGGTCTCGCCTCCCTCCTGGCGCTAGTCCCGATCGTTGTCTCCTGCGGCACCGCGCGGTCCGGTGGCCCCTCGCCCGAGCCGGCCGCGGCGACGGAACCCCCGGTCCCGGAAACACCCCCTCAGGCCGGCAGAACGGCTCGCGCTCCGGTCCAACGAGCAGCTCCGACTTCTCCGCCCGCCGGTTCCGCCGCGGGAACACCGACCGTTGCTGCATCGCCCACAGAACCGGCTCGAGCCGCCGACGACGCATCGACCCCCGGTCCCCCGGCCTCCGCCGAACCACCCGGCGCCTGGACGTCCTCCGTATTGGAGGCGATGACCCTCGAGGAGAAGGCCGGCCAGTTGCTGATGCCCTGGACGCTCGGCGACTTCGCGCCCGCGGGCTCCGAGGACTTCGAGCGCATGGCCGAGGCGGTGCGCGATGACGGGGTCGGGGGCGTGATCGTGTCGGTGGGCTCTCCATCGGAGGTGGCCGCCAAGATCAACAACCTGCAGTCGCTGGCGAAGTACCCGCTGCTGGTCGGGTCGGACCTGGAGAGCGGGGCCGGCTACCGCATGCGCGGGGCGGTCTACCTGCCCAACAACATCGAGCTGGGCGGCGCCACCCTGTTTCCGTCGCTGATGGCGGTGGGCGCCACGGGCGACGACAGCCTGGCCTGGGAGGTGGGCCGCGTCACCGCCGTGGAAGCGCGCGCCCTGGGCGTCCACCTCCCGTTCGCGCCGGTGCTGGACGTCAACAACAACCCGGACAACCCGGTCATCGCCACCCGCTCGTTCGGGGAGGACCCCGCCGCAGTGGCCCGCCTCGGCGCCGCCTTCGTGCGCGGGCTTCAGGAGCACGGCGCGGTGGCGACCGGCAAGCACTTCCCGGGTCACGGCGACACCGGAGTGGATTCCCATGTGGACCTGCCCGTGATCCGCGTGGACCGCGAGCGCCTGGACCGGGTCGAGCTGCGTCCTTTCCGCGCGGCGGTCGATGCCGGCATGGGCGCCGTCATGAGCGCGCACGTATCCATCCCCTCCGTAACCGGCTCCCCCTCGATGCCCGCCACCCTCTCCCCGGCGGTCCTCTCCGACCTGCTGCGCGGAGAGATGGGCTTCGAGGGTCTGATCGTGACCGACGCCATGAACATGGCCGCGATCACGCGCCGATTCGGGGCCCGCGACGCGGTCGTGCGCGCGCTCGAAGCCGGCGCCGACATCATCCTCATGCCCGAAAACCCCCGTGGGGCGCGCGAGAGCCTGGTCGCCGCGGTCCGCGCCGGCCGCGTCAGCGAAGCGCGCCTGGACCGGTCGGTGGCCCGGATCCTGGAGCTGAAGGAGCGCATGGGGCTGGACCGCGAGCGCTACACCGACATCTCCGGGATCCACCGCAAGGTCGGCATCCCGGAGCATGTGGACCGCGCCACCGAGGTCGCCGAGGCGTCGATCACCCTCCTGCGCAACCGCCGCAACCTGCTCTCGCTGCGCGGTACCCGCACGGCGAACGTCCTTTCCGTCACCTACCGCAGCCGCAGCAACCTGCTTGCCGGACGCTACTTTAATGCTCGCGTGCGCGAGACCTACCGGCGGCTGCGCACCGAAGACGTGCACGGGGACACCGACGACCGCGAGTACGAGAGCCTGCTTGCGCGGGCCTCCCGCTCGGACCTGGTCATCGTGTCCGCGTACATACTCGCGGCCCGAACCGACGGCCAGCCGAACGTGCCCAAGCCCCTTTCCGACTTCGTGCAGGCGCTGGCCGACCGGGGCGTGCCGCACATCGTCATCTCCTTCGGCAACCCCTATCTGCTCTCCGACCTTCCCGAAGCCCAGGCGTACATGCTGGCCTGGAGCGCAGCGGAGGTCAGCCAGATCGCCGCGGCGCGAGCACTCTTCGGCGAAATTCCCATCCGCGGGCGCACACCCACCCGCCTGCCTCCCTTCTTCGATATCGGGGACGGGATCCAGCTGCCCCAGAGAAGGAGGTAGGGCGACGTGAGACACGCCAGGCGGGCCGGAATGGCCGTCCGGTGGCCGGGGCCGGCGTTGCCGGTCCTCCTGCTCGCCGCCGCGGGAGCCTGCGATGGCCCGGCTCCTGGTTCCGGCGGGGCCGAAGGGTCCTTCGAGCCGGCGTTGTACGATGAACTCGATGCCCGGGCGAGTACATGGGTGGATGAGACGCTCGCTTCGCTCTCCCTGCGCGAGCGCATCGCGCAACTGGTCCTCCCCTGGATCCCCGGCGCGTACGCCTCGTCGAGCGACGCCAGCTTCCGCACGCTGGAGCGATGGGTGGCGGAGGAGAGCATCGGAGGCGTCGTCATCTCGATCGGTTCGCCCCACTCCTACGCCTCGCTCCTGAACCGCCTCCAGAATACGGCCCGCGTCCCGTTGCTGGTGACCGCGGACTTCGAGAACGGAGGTCCGGGGATGCGCGTCAACCATTCCTACGCCCTCCCCACCCTGCTCCCGCAGGGCGGAGGCACCAGCTTCCCGCCCACGATGGCCTTCGGTGCCATCGGCGACCCGGCGTTCGCGTACGAGTACGGGCGCATCACGGCGGTGGAGGCGCGGGCGCTCGGCGTCCACCTGAACTTCGCCCCGGTCCTCGACGTCAACTCCAATCCCGAGAACCCCATCATCAACACCCGTGCCTTCGGCGAGGACCCGGAGTCGGTGGCGGAGCTCGGGGCGGCATACATCGAGGGCGCGCGCGCCGGGGGCGTGCTCACCACGGCCAAGCACTTTCCCGGTCACGGCGACACCCGCACCGACTCGCACATCGAGCTCCCGGTGGTCACCGCGGACAGGGGCCGGCTGGAGGCGATGGAGCTGGTGCCGTTCCGGCGGGCCGTGTCCGCAGGAGTGGACGCGGTGATGACCGCCCACGTCGCGGTGCCCGCCATCCTGGGCGACGACGTGCCCGCGACGCTCTCGCCCTACTTCCTGACCGACCTCCTGCGCGAGGACATGGGGTTCGACGGCCTGATCTTCACGGATGCGCTGCGCATGGGCGCCATCTCGCGTGGATACGGCGCGGGAGAGGCGGCGGTGCTGGCGCTGGAAGCGGGCTCCGACGTGCTCCTCGTACCGGAGGATGTGCGCGAGGCCATCGACGCGGTGGAGGTCGCGGTGCGCACGGGCCGGGTGGCGCGCGAGCGCATCGACCGGTCGGTGCGGCTGCTGCTTGCCGCCAAGGCGCGCGTGGGGCTCCACGATCGCCGCACGGTCGACCTGGCGGCCGTCGCCGACGTCGCGGGGTCGGCCCGGCACCTGACCTTCGCCGACCTCGCCGCCGAGCGCTCGGTCACCCTGGTGCGCGACCGCGACGGCCTGGTGCCGCTGCCCGCCGGAGCCCGCCGCCGGGTGGTGAGCGTCACCTGGGCCCGCGACCAGGACCTCATCGCCGGGCGCGAGTTCGACCGGGTGGCGGCGCGCTTCGTGGACGGCTTCCGGAGCCTGCGCCTCGACGAGGGATCGGATGCGGCGGCGTACCAGGCGGTTCAGGCGGCCGCGCGCGATGCGGACGTGGTGCTCCTGAACGTGTACGTACCTCCCTTTGCGGGAGCGGGCTCGGTGGCGGTCCCGGATGCGCTGCGCGAGATGGTGCGCGAGCTGTCCGCGCGCGGCGCGGTGGTGGTCTCCTCCTTCGGCAATCCCTACTCGCTGAGCGCCTTCGAAGACCTGGGCAGCTACCTCATCGCCTGGGGCAGCCACGAGGTGTCGCAGCGCGCCGGGGCCTTCGCGCTCATGGGGGCCGCGGACATCTCCGGCACGCTCCCCATCAGCATTCCGCCCGACCACCCGGCGGGGGACGGGCTTCGCAGGGACGCGCTCCCGGAACAGGCGGCGATCCGCGATGCCGTGATGGCCGTGCCCTCGTGGGTGGTGCAGCCGCTCGAGTTCGTGACCGCAGCGCGCGCCGCCGACGACGGCCAGGAGGCGCAGGGGCAGATCTCTCCGCTGGAGGGCGATGCCGCCGCCGCGGGGATGTCGGAAGCCGTCCTGCAGGCGCTCGACCGCCGCATCCTCGAGGCCATCGCCGATTCGGCCAGTCCGGGCGCCGCGCTGGCGGTGGTGCGCCACGGCCAACTGGTGCGCCTGCGCGGCTACGGCCACCTGGACTGGGACCCCGATTCCGCCCCCGCCACTCCCTCCTCCATCTACGACATGGCCTCGGTCACCAAGGTGATGGGCACCACCACGGCCGCCATGATCCTGGTGGACGAGGGCCGCCTCGATCTGGACGCCCCCGTTGTGCGCTACCTCCCGTGGTGGTCGGCGGGCGACCTGCGCAAGGAGGCGGTCACCGTGCGCCAGTTGCTGCTCCACCGGGGCGGGCTGCCTCCATTCCGCCGCTTCTTCCTGGAGATGGAGGGCGTGGAAGCCTACCAGCAGGCCATCGCCGAGCTGCCCCTCGACTACGCGCCAGGCGACAGCACGGTGTATTCGGACATCGGCATGATGACGGTGGCGTGGGCGATGGAGGAGATCACCGGCGAACCCCTCGACCTCTTCCTGGACGCGCGCGTCTGGGGTCCGCTCGGGATGCAGGACACCGGCTTCCGGCCCGACTCGGCGCTGCACGGGCGGGTGGCCCCCACCGAGATCGACGCCGACTACCGGGGCGTCCACGTGCGCGGCGTGGTCCACGACGAAAACGCCTGGGCGGTGGGGGGCGTGGCCGGCCACGCCGGCCTCTTCTCCTCCGCGCGCGACATCGCCGTCTACGCGGCCATGATGCTCGACGGAGGCCGCGCCGGCCCCTGCGACGGAATGCCGGCCACACCCTGCAGCGCCCCCCGCCCCGGGACGGTGCGCGTCGTCGAGCCTGCCACGGTGGACGACTTCACCCGCCGCCACGACGCCGGCGCCAGCCGCGCCACCGGCTGGGACACCCCCTCGGGCAACTTCTCGGCGGGCCGGTTCTTCACCGGGCGCGCCTTCGGCCACACCGGCTTCACCGGCCCCTCCCTGTGGGTCGACCCCGAGCTGGACCTGGCCGTGGTGCTGCTTCTGAACCGGGTCAACCCCACGCGCGAGAACAGCCGGCACGTCCCGCTGCGCCGCGAGATCCACGACCTCGCCGCCCAGGCCGTCACAGACCTCGACATCGAGCCACGGCCTCCTTCGTGATCCTCCGCGACCGGCTCCTCTTCGGCCCCAGCACTGTCCACGTCGCGGCTTCGCCAGCCCGGACCGAGCACCCGCGCGCGGACGGCACCCGGTCAACAGCCCTCCCGTGAACGGCTTCGGGGGCGTCGACCTGGCGGTACTGGTGGCCTATCTGGCCGCCACCACTGCCTGGGGCGCCTGGCTGGGCCGCCGCCAGCGGGGCGGGGCGGACTACTTCCTGGGGAACCGCAGGCTGCCCTGGGGGGCGGTGCTGCTGTCGGTGGTGGCCACCGAGACCAGCACGCTGACGTTTCTCTCCATCCCCGGGGTGGCGTACCTGGGCACCCTGGGCTTCCTGCAGCTGACCTTCGGATACCTGGCCGGCCGGCTGGTGGTTGCGTCCCTCCTGCTGCCCGCCTACTACCGCGGCGAGCTCAAGACCGCCTACGCGCTCCTGGGCGCCCGCTTCGGCAGCGGGGTGAGGCGCCTCACCTCGGCGATCTTCATGGTGACCCGGCTCCTCGCCGATTCCGTGCGCCTCTTCGCCACCGCCATCCCGCTCGCGCTGGTGACCGGCTGGCCCTACCCGCTCTCCATCCTGGTGATCGGGGCGCTCACGGTGGTCTACACCTACTTCGGCGGCATCAAGGCGGTCGTCTGGGTGGATGCGGTGCAGATGGCGCTCTACCTGTTGGGCGCGGCCATCGCCGTCGTCGTGCTGCAGGGGCTGGTCGATGGGGGATGGGGGGCGATCCTCTCGCAAGCGGGAGCGGCAGGCAAGCTCCGCATCGTGGACCTGTCCCTCGACTTCTCGGTGCCCTACACGCTGTGGGCGGGGCTGCTGGGCGGCGGCTTCCTGGCGATGGCCTCCCACGGCACGGATCAGCTCATCGTGCAGCGACTGCTCACCTGCAAGGACCTGGCGGCCAGCCGCAGGGCGCTCATCGGGAGCGGCGTGGCGGTCGTCGGCCAGTTCGCCGTCTTCCTGCTGGTGGGGCTCGGCCTGTGGGCCTTCTACGAGAACCGCGCCTTCGACGCCTCCGACGAGATCTTCGCGCGCTTCATCGTCGAGGAGCTGCCCGCCGGCGTCACAGGGCTCCTGATCGCGGGCGTGTTCGCGGCGGCGATGTCGTCGCTCTCCTCCTCCATCAACTCGCTGGCGTCCTCCTCCGCGTACGACTTCTGGGCGCCAGCCCGCGGCATCGACGACGACGCGCGCATCCTTCGGGCCGGCAAGCTCTTCACCCTGGTCTGGGCCGGGCTGCTGGTCGGGGGCGCGGTCCTGTTCATCCCGCTGAGCGCCGGCACCAGCGCGGTCGAGGTCGCCCTCGCGGTCGCATCGCTGGTCTACGGCGGGCTGCTGGGGGCGTTTGCGCTGGGGGTCCTGTCGCAGCGCGCCACCGCCCGCGGGACCGGAGTGGGGATGGTGGCCGGGATCGGCACGGTGACGGCCATCTGGATCCTCGCGCCCGACCGCGTGGCGTGGCCCTGGTTCGTGCTCATCGGCACGGCGATCACCGTGGCGGTGGGCCTCGCGCTGGGCGGGGCCCGGACGACCGACAGCGCCTGATGCGCGTCCCGGTCACCCCACCCCCGTGACCGCCCCCCTGGTCGCGGGCGTCGACGGGGGCGGCACCCGCACCCGCGTCCTGCTGCTCGCCCGCGACGGCACGACCGCCGGCCGGGCGGAAGGCCCCGCCGCCCTGGTGTGCCCCGACGACCCCGCCGCCGCGGCCCGGGTGGTCGCCGACACCGTG
>JAJDYN010000033.1 GCA_022825135.1 Gemmatimonadota bacterium
CCGCAGTGCCGGGACCGCCGAGGCTCTCCGGCGCGCGCGGTGCGCACGCCGCTTCTCTCCCCCGTTGGAGGGTGGAGGAGGAATCAATTCAGACACCATCAACCCCAACAACTAACCGTCCGTGAAAGCGGGGCAGGTCCACTTCTTCCCTGAGACACGCCAGCGCCGCAGGACTAGCATCGCGGCGGCCATCGACACCGAGCGGCAAGCTACTCAGTGGGGCGAGGTGGGCGGCGAGCGTATCGAGTGCCCGTGCGGTTCTCTCGTTATTGGCCGTCGCGGCACGGTCGTTCACATTCGGCCGTACGGAAAAAACGTCCACTACAGCCGAGCTCTCACCGCGACGATTGACCCTGCCAAGCCGCTGCACCATGCGCTCCCATGACACCAGATCGCAAAGCATGTGGTCCGCGTTCAGATCCACTCCGACCTCGCCCGCCGATGTGGCAACGAGGAATATGGGTGCCTCTGGCGGATCACTGGGACCCCCGAGAAACCCGCGGTCCGCTAACCACTTTTCTAGGCCTTTTCGCTCGTAGATTCTGCGCTCACCGACCAGCAGCTGTGATTCTTGGCCGGTCCATGGAAGCTCCCCACGGCTACGCCTCCGTTCGCATTCGGCGTCAATCCGGGACTTGACTTTGACGGCATCGCGGCGGCGATCGCAGTAGACAACGATGCGCGCAGGATGCCCGCCGAAACCGAGATGAACGGCGCAATCAGCGAGGTGGCTGACGAGGCTCGTCCGGTTTTTCAGCTCGGTTACGCAGAGCCGCTTCGGAGCCCTCAACCGCTTACGCACCTCGTCCTCCTCGTAGTCCTCTGGATCCAAGGTGAAGACGCAGCCCGGCGGCAAGGCGGGCTGTTCCCGGCCTGTTGCCGATAGTGACATGAGCCGAAAAGGCGGTGTCCACACTTCCAGAGAAGATGCCGGCCCCAGCTTCGCATCACGTTGCTTCGCAACCTGTCGCAACAGAGCTTCGAACGGTGGGCACAGGTGAGCCTCATCCAACAGTACGAGTGTGTCCACGCCGAGAAGGCCGGCGTGATAGGGCCGCATCCGCCTGGACACGCCGTAGCCCTCGAACAGTAGTCTGGATCCCACCATGTCGATGGTGCCGACCACGACTGCGGGTCTGGACGGGTCCTCCAGCCACTCGCGATTATCAGCGAATCCGCCACGCAGGGTTGATATGGGTAGCCGCCCCGACCCGCGTCCGATGTCCAGTGTCTCGGCCAAGTCGTCAGCAATGTTGCTGCGGAGGTGCTCAGCGAAGCGTGTCGCTTGGTCGACCACGGCCCGCCTGTCGACTACGTAGACTAGTCGTCGGGGGAGATTGGCGCGACGCGCCAAGGCGATAAGCCACAGTGCCATGACCGATGTCTTGCCGAGTCCGGTGGGTATGTCTACCGCTTCGGGCAGATCGGCATCACGTAACCGGCGGTAGAGCCGCGCTTGCCAACTAAAAGGTCGGTGTCCGGTAAGCCGCATGAAGTGCTCTTCGAAGGACATGGTGATGTGATCTCTCCCAGCCTCAGCCGCCAACCTCATCCGGGGACCGGGATCTCTCCGACCCCGTTTGCTCCGTCAACCTACACTCCCGCCGCTTGGCGCGGTGGTTCCGACCATTTCGGCACGGTGGCATCGGACGTGCTCCTCCGGCAAGTGTGGCAGATCGTGCAGCCCTACTTGAACTTATGCGATTTCCCGCCGTGATTCACGACATCTGTCTTCTCGTCGGCATCCCGCTCGGCGGTCGAAGGCGCTGGGCCTAAGCCCAAGCGAGGGCGGAGCCGTGCGCCTAACTAACGGCGGGACAGGGCGAGGCGGCGGCGCTCACGGCCGGATCGTCATCGGCGAAGCCAGACTTACCCCTCGGCTGAGGCGGCTTCCGAGGAAGACGGTTTCGCGACGGTGAGTAACGACGTTGTTCAGCGCACGGGTAGCTCAGTGGCGTCGCGCGACCGAAGGCACCTTCAGGCGGTTGGCGAGCGGCACGAGCCTTCGTTGCGGATCAGGTGCGCCTACGAAGCGGCTAGCGGCGGGAAGGGCGGCCGCGTAATTCGCGACGGTGCGGGCTCATGGTGCTCATTCATGCGCTGGGGATCGGCGGGAGGCTCTTGAGGAAGGCCCACGCGATGCACTGCTCAAGTTCCCCCAGCCATTCGACGGCCTCGCCGTGGACGGCCAGCGCCGGTAGCAAACCCATGATCACCCACGGTCGATCCGGCAGGTGGTCGCGGAAATCGCTCGGGTCGCGCTCTTCGCTCATCCAAGGGGAAGCCGCCACCGTCTCGCGCCATGCCCGTCGCGGGCCGTCGCCACCGCCTTCGGCCACCGCCAGCACCGCGACGGGCTGTTCGTCCGGGGCGACGATGCGCGCTTGCAGGACACGTGGGCCGTGCTCATGCGCGAGCACATGCAGCCGCCACGGATCGTCCCGATGCCTCAAAGGCGCGGGGGTCTCGAACGCCCCCGCCCCCGCGATCAGCCGTCCGTACGCGCGCGTCATGCTGTCGGTCAGCCCGGAGCAATCCGATTCGCGGTAGTACGCCGTGTTCGCGTTCCAGTGTTCAATCCTCAAGGGTCGATTGCCCCACAGAATCAATTGGGTGGCTCCATCCCGACCGTCGTCACGACCGGTTCGGCCTCCGACAAGGGGCCATCAACAATACAGGACATCTCACTCAGCGCGCGAGCGCAAGAGAGGCCTCACCACGGTTGTGCTTCACCGCCCGGCCCTTCCGTCCATCTCCCGGCGAGGCCACGCCAAGTGCCGGTTGTCGTTGGTACGGGCCTGACACGGAAAGCCCGTCAGGCTGCCTGTAGTCGTCCCGGCGAATCCCGCTCTTCTATGCCGATTTGCCACGAGATTTGGTAGGCTGGAGTCTGGTACGGCCCAACGGCAAGGGAAGCAGATCGTGCAGTCCCAGTTGACTTTAGACGATTCCTCGCCGTGAATCATGTGGTGCGGCACCCGCTGATCCAGCGATGGCCCCGGTGGCGATACATGCGGGCGTCCGCGGGATGCTTGTCGATCCCCTCGCTGAACACGTCGATGGCCTCGCGATAGAGCCCCGTGTAGCCAATGCGGCGGCCCAGCCAGATGATGGCGTCGGCATCGTCCGGATCGGCGTCATGGTCGGCGCGGGCCACATCGATGTCTTCCGCCTGCTGCGCCGCGATGTCGGGCGGAGCCGGGTTGGGATACAGGGGCTCGCCGAGCAGGGAGAAGGCCTGGGCGCCTTCGGGGAGCGCGCGGTCCGCTACGGTGGTGGCGGGTTCGTCCCCAGCGGCATTCCCGGGGGCCGGGGCGTCTCCGGTGCAGGCAGCGAGGGCGAGCGCCGGGAGGAGAACGGTGGAGATGGCAAGGTGTCGATGGTGCTTCATCGTGCTTTTCCTGGCGATGATGACGAGGTGGTGTCGACTAACCCGGGGCGTTCCGCAAGAGGTCGCGGAGCGCTTCCGCGAGCGTCTCGATTTCGGCGCGGGTGTTGTAGTAATGGGGAGAGACGCGCAGGGTGCTCTCGACCCCCTTGGCGTCGAGGTCGATCAGAGCGTAGCCGTGCGGCGTGGCGGAGGTGTTGATGCCCCGCTCGCGCAGCCGGTGGACGAGCTCCACGGGGTCGAGGCCCGCCAGGTGCAGCGAAACGATGGCTGAGCGGATCCGTCCCTCGTCCAGAACGGTTGCGCCCTCCAGCGCGCCCAGTGTGTCGCGTGCGAAGTCCGCGAGGCCCCAGGCGCGCTCGCGGATGGGTTCGAGTCCCAGCCGGGTCGCGTAGCGCGCGGCCTCGCCGGTCGCCAGCACCAGAGCGTACGCGAACTCCCAGTTTTCGAAGCGGGTCGCGTCCGGCGCCGGCTGGTAGAGGTCGGCGTCGATCCAGTGCGCGCCCCTCAGGTCCGGCATCAGGGGTTCGAGGTCCATGTCCAGGACGCGGTCCGAGACGTACAGGAACCCCGCCCCGCGCGGCCCGCGCAGGAACTTGCGGGCAGTGGCCGAAAGGAAGTCGCAGCCGATGGCGCGCGCGTCGACCGGCATCTGCCCCACCGACTGGCAGGCGTCGACCAGGTAGAGGACGCCGCGCTCGCGGCAGGCCTGCCCCACCTCCTCGACCGGCTGCACCAGACCGGAGCTGGTGGGCACGTGGGTGAGCGCGACCAGGCGCGCGCCGCGCCGGTGGATGATGCCGGCCACCGCCACCGGGTCGACGCCCCCCTCGGGCAGGTCGGGCGCCCGGACCACCTCCACCCCCAGGCGGGCCTGCAGCGAAAGGTAGGCGATCTGGTTGGAGACGTAGTCGTTGGTGCTCGTCACCAGCACGTCCCCCCGCTGGAAGGGGATGCACGAGAGCGCCTGGTTGAAGGCTGCGGTGGCGTTCTCCATGAAGGCGATGTTGGCGGGCGCCACACCGAGCAGCCCGGCGACCGCGTCATAGGCGGCGGCGACCCGGTCGGCGCGCGCATCGGCGGCCTCGTAGCCGCCGATGCGGGCTTCGAGCTCCAGGTGGTCGCGTGCGGCACGCAACGCGGGCGCCGGCATGAGGCCGGCGCCCGCGTTGTTCAGGTGGATCCGCTCCCCGCAGCCCGGGGTGTCGGCCCGCAGCCGGGCGATGTCGAGGAGCGCGCGTCCGCCGCCGCCGGGGTTGGTCACCGGGTTGGCCGCCGTGGGTCAGGCCACCTCGGCCCGGCCACGCGCTGGCCGGTCCGAGGTGGCCGTCTCGCGCCTACCGGCCCGAGCCGTCCGAGACCGCGGCCCGCTCCGCCTTCGCCTGACGCACCATCTCGCGCACGTCCTCGAGCAGCTGCTGGGCATCGTAGATGATGCCGTCCTTGATCGTGTACTTGATCCCGCCGACGCGCCCTGGCACCCCGGTTTCGTCGTCCAGTTTGGGCGCGCCGTTGCCGTACAGCACCTTCAGGTTCTCGAGCGGATTCTCATCCACCAGAACCAGGTCGGCGCGGGTGCCGGCGCGAATGATGCCGAAGTCTGCCGGCTCGTCGCCGTACTTGGTGAGCATCTGCGCCGGATACAGAGTGGCGGAGCGGATCACCTCGACGGGATGGAAGCCGGCCTCGCGCAGCAGCTCGAACTCGCGGATGTAGTCGAAGCCGTAGAGCTTGTAGATGAAGCCCGAATCCGAGCCGGTGGTCACGATCCCGCCCGCGTTCTTGTAGTCGTTCAGGAAGTGCATCCACTTCTGGTAGAACCTGCGCCAGTGGTATTCGTCCTCGGTGGTCCAGTAGAACCAGTAGGACCCGTGCGCCACCCGGCTGGGCTGGTAGAAGTCGTCCTGCGAGGGAAGCGTGTACTCCTCGTGGTAATCCGCCTCGCGGGCGCGCATGACGTCGCGGCTGGCCTCGTAGATGGTCATCGTGGGATCGAGCCCGAAGCCCAGCTCCAGAAACTCGTCGATGAGATCCTCCCACTGCTCGCTGCCGGGCTCCGCGGCCTGGTACCACAGCCGCCCCACGTTGCCGAAGCGGTGCTGCTCGTCGTTGTAGTTGTAGTCGAGGGGCCAGTCCTGGACGGAGTAGTCGGTGAGCATGGACTCCATGAGGCCGTAGTAGTGCGTCATCATGTCCAGTCCGACGCGCGCCGCCTCGACCGCCGTCATGCGCGCCATGCCCATCTGGTCGAGGTGGGCGACGGTCTCGAGGTCGAACCGATGCGCCTCGTCGATGAGCGCGGCCATGATCTCGGGGTCGTACGCGCCCAGCTTGAGGCCGTCGATGGTCTGGCCCTCGATTTCCTGGGACGCGGCCCAGCGCACCCACTCGCGCGCGTCCTCGGGGGTGATGATCAGGCGTCCGCCCCAGCCCTCGCCGCTTCCGGGACGCGCATACGAGTACATGTGAGGCGCGACGATGGTGTTCCGGGCCGCCAGCGCCTTCTCGCGCAACTGCCACTCGAATCCCCCGTGGGGCACGCCGCGCGACGTGGTGATCCCGTGGCCCAGCCAGAGCTTGTAGACGTATTCGCCCTGCGGGGCCTTGGGAACGCCTCCGGTGTGCGCATGCATGTCGACGAAGCCGGGGAGCAGGAACATCCCCTCGCCGTCGATCTCGTGGTCGCCCGCCTCGGGGCGGCGCTGCTCGTTGATATCCACCAGCGGGTAGCCCACCGAGGCTATCTCGACGATGCGGTTGTTCTCGATGACGACGTCCATCGGCCCCCGGGGCGGCGAGCCGGTGCCGTCGATGACGGTCACCCCGCGGATGACCAGGCGATCGAAGGGGCCCTGGCCCTCGTCGGCGCCGCGCGGGGTGGTGGGCTCCATCTGAGCCTGTGCGGCGATGGGCGAGAGCGTGACCGCCACGGCACAGAGCAGGAGGGGCAACAGGAACGGGAACGGGCGCCGGGACGACCGATGATGCATCATGGGGTTCCTCCAGGGATGAACGGATCCGGTACGGCGCAGGGAATCTAGGGAAAGCGCGGGCGGGGTGCGAACGGGTGAACGCCGCCGCGGGCCGGCCGACATCGACGCGGCGCTCCGAATCCTGCGCCGGTCCGGCGGCCAACAGCCGGACGACGACGACCGGATGGCTTGAGCCGCGACCTGGTCGCGATCAATCGGTGTGGCGCGCGACCCAGGCCTCCGGCGTGACAGCGCCGGCGCGGTTGACCAGCTCCTCGTCCCAGGAGACGATCTCGCCGCCCACTGCCTCCGCGACGGCGGCGTAGAGGGCATCGCCGGAGCGAAGAAACCGCTGGGTGCCGACGGCCACGGTCCGGCGGACCATGCGCCGGGTCAGCGCGTGCCACGTGATCAGCGGGAAGTTCAAAGCCTGGCGCGCAATCAGGCGTCCCTGCCCGGTGTCGCGCAGCCGCCGGGACAGTGCGCACGCCACCTCGACCTCGGCGTACTCGGGGAGTGCGATCGGGTGGCGACGCGCGCCGACGGCCCCGAGGAAGGCACGCGAAGCACCCGACCGCAACTCGGTGCGGTCCAGCGCCGACACCCAGACATTGGCGTCAACAACCAGAGGTTTCACCGGGGTTCGAGCCGGTTCCGGTCGGATTGCAGATGTTGCAACGCCGTGGGCCCCGGTGGAGCGTTTCTCATTGCTTCGTCGGCCGCTCGGAACCAGGAGTGGGGCCATTCCGTGTGGCTCGCTTCATCCACCCTCGGTTCTTCCTCGCTGAGCCAGCGCTGGTAGAGCCGCGTGGTCACTTCGCGGATGGTGAGCCCTCGCAGGGCCGCCTCCGCCTTGACCTGCCGATACAGGTCGTCCGGGATGTCGATGGTGGCTTTCATGTTACCATGCTAACCGCATTACCGTATCGCCGCAAGCCGCATGGGCGGGTGCCAGCCGCTCAATCCCCGAACGCGGCTTCCGCCAGCCGCTTCTTGTACCACTCCGGGAACCCTTTGGTGACCGCGCCGTCGAAGCGTTTCTCGAAGTGTTTCCACAGACGGTCCTTGAGGTCGTCCAGGCATTCGTCGCGCACGTCCTCGCGGATATGGCGGATGATCCTGCCGATCTCGACCGGGGTGCCGCCTTCGATCAGCCCCTCGGCCACAAGCCCGGTCACCACCTTCTCCCAGCGGGCCGGTCCGGACACCGATTCCGCCAGGACCTTCAGGAACTCGGTCTGCCTGAGGCGCTTCCAGTCGGGGTTGACGGCGTGGGCCTCCTTGAACTTCTCCGAGACGAACTTCGCCCGGATCGGAAGGCCATCCTCGCCGAAGAGCGGGACGTCGGAGGCGCGCTTGACGACCACGCCCTCGATCCTGGGCCCTCCCAGGAACGACTCCAGCTCCAGCAGCTTCTCCAGCCGGGCCGGGCTCGACAGCATCCCCTCGAACAGGCGGGGCGCCGCCTCGATTCCCAGCCGGGTCGCCACCCGGGCCTTTTCCTCGTAACCGAGGTAGTCCTCGGTGCCGGCGTCGACATCGAACAGAGCGATGTGGCCCAGCGGCACACGGCCGTAAGTGAGCGTGTTGTGGCGCGGCCGGCCCACCGCTTCCCCGCGATAGACGACGCCCGGCGACAGCAGGCCGTCGTCCGCCATCCGCAGGATCGACGCGACCGACGGGGCGAACAGGTTCGGCGGCTCGTCCAGGTCGAGCGTAAGCCGCTTGGAGCGGGCCGACAGGCGCGGCGGATCGCCGACCAGACCCCAACTGACCTGCGAGCCGTCCACCTTCTCTTCCACGACGACCGGCTTGTCGAGCAGTCCTTTCGTGGCGCGGTGGCCCAGGGCGAAGATCTTTCCGTAGCGTCCCAGCATGGTTCTCGTCCGCGTAGAGGTCTGGCTCGCGACAGAGTGTCGAGAGCTTCTCGCGGCGCGAGAACCGGGATCGGCGGCCGACGGAAGTCGGCTGTGGCTTCGCGTGATGATGCGCCGGGCTGCAGCGTGGCGGAAAAGGAAATATGCCGATTCCCCCCGGTCAAGGGGGCCATGGGCGCTCCCGGAGCGTGGCCCTGGCGTTGAGGTTATCGTTGTGTGATTCGTCATCGCCGGCGGGCACAATCCATATCCGGACCGGCCCGAGGAGCCTCCCCGACCCCTTGAGAACCAGGACGTGACCCCGACCGAGGGGGAAGTTCGGCGCCGAGCCGACCGCCTGCGCGCCGAGATCAGGCGCCACGACCACCTCTACCATGTCGAGGACCGGCCGGAGATCTCGGACGGCGCCTACGACAGGCTGTTTCGCGAGCTTCAGGCCATCGAGGAGGCGTTTCCGCACCTCCTGACCCCCGATTCGCCCACCCAGCGGGTCGGGGCGGATCCGCTTTCGGAGCTGCCGGTGGTGCCGCACGTGGTGCCGATGCTCTCGCTCGATTCATCCGAATCGGCGGAGGATCTGCGCCGCTTCGACGAGCGCGTGCGCAAGGCGGTCGACGGGCCGGTCGAGTACCTAGTGGAGCCAAAGCTGGATGGGTCCTCGCTGGAAGTGGTCTATGTGGATGGGGTGCTGGACCGCGCCGTGACGCGGGGGAACGGTGTGGAAGGCGAGGGCGTCACCGAGAACGCGCGTACGATTCCTTCCGTGCCGCTGCGGCTACGCGCCGGCCGCGACCAGCTCCCGATCCCGTCCCTGCTCGCAGTTCGCGGCGAAGTCCTCATGTACCTCTCGTCCTTCGAGGAACTCAACCGGGGCCGGGTCGAGGCTGGCCTCGAACCCTACGCCAACCCCCGCAACGCGGCGGCGGGGGCGCTCCGGCAACTGGACTCGCGCATCACGCGGACCCGGCCGCTGGAGTTTTTCGCCTTCGACATCCTCGACGTGACGTGGGCGGACTCCGGCACCGAGGACGGAGAGGCCTCCGCCAATGAGGAAGCGATGGGCTTCGACACCGACGAGGAGGCGGTGGAGGCCCTGCGCGGCTGGGGGCTGCGGCTGCCGGACCGCACCCGCAAGGTTGCGGACATCGAAGAGGCCATCGCCTATCACGCCGAGTTCGCGCGGGATCGGGAAGACCTCGCCTATGAGATCGACGGAGTGGTGCTGAAGCTGAACGCGCTGGCTCCACGTGCCGCGCTGGGGAGCACGTCCCACCATCCGAGGTGGGCGTTCGCATTCAAGTTCGCGCCCCGGCAGGAGGTAACCCGCCTGGAGCGCATCACCGTGCAGGTCGGCCGCACCGGGAAGCTGACCCCGCTCGCCCTGCTGCGCCCCGTGGAGGTTGGCGGTGTGACCGTGTCGCGCGCCTCGCTGCACAACCGTGAGGAGCTGGAGCGCAAGGATGTGCGCGAAGGCGATCTGGTGCGGATTCAGCGGGCCGGGGACGTCATTCCGCAGGTGGTCGAGCGGGTGGAGGAACCCGGGCGGCAGCGCAGCGAGCCCTTTCGGATGCCCGAAGCGTGCCCCCGTTGCGGAGCGGCCGTGGTGGAAGAGGGGCCGTTCGTGGTGTGTTCGAACCGCCTCGGCTGTCCGGCCCAGTTGGAACGCGGCATCGAGCATTTCGTGTCGCGGGGCGGGCTCGACATCGAGGGCCTGGGTTCGGAGACCGTCGCGCTGCTGGTGAGTGAGGGCCTGGTGCGACAGCCCGCCGACCTCTTCGACCTGACGCCGGCGGACCTCCTCAAGCTCGATGGGTTCGCGGAAACCAGGTCGCGAAAGCTGGTGGAGGCGATTCAGAGCGCGAAGAAGACGCAACTTGCGCGCTTCATCTACGGCCTTGGCATTCCCGAGGTGGGGGCCACGGTGGCTCGCGTGTTGGCCGCAGAGTTCCGCGATCTGGCGATCCTGCGCGAGGCCGCGGCGGAGCGACTCGAGGAGGTGGAAGGGATCGGGCCCATCATGTCGGAGAAGATCACCGCATTCTTTGGTGACGACGCCCGGGCCGCATCTCTTGACACCATCCTGTCCAAGGGCTTCAAGCTTGTCCCTCCGCCTGCCCGAGAAAGCGGGGGGCGCGATGGCGCGAGGGTCGTCTTCACGGGTAGGCTCAAGTCCATAACACGAGCGGAGGCGAAGAAGCGCGTGGAGAGCCGGGGAGACCGGGTGGTCTCGTCGGTCAGCTCGGCGACCGGGTTTCTGGTGGAGGGCGCGAAGCCGGGATCCAAAGCCGCCAAGGCGAAGAAGCTGGGCGTGCAAATACTGAACGAGAAGGAGTTCAAGGATCGCTATCCCCCCGCCGAGGCCTGACTCCGGTGCGCGATTCCAGCCGCGCGGTTACCGTGTAGGGTCGGGCATCCGGGATGCCTTCCGCAAGCTCCCTCGGAAGCCTTGAAAGATACCGGTCGAGGTGGCCTCATCTGGCCAATTCTGGCCAATTCTGGCTTATTCTGGCCAATTCCGGCCAATTCCGGCTGAAGACCGATCCGGCTTCATCGATCACCCGACCGATGCCACCATTTGCTCCGTCTCCGGGAACACGCGCACCTTGAGGGCAAAGGGATCGGTCGAAGATCCGGGAAGCTCGCGTCCGGCGGTCCCCGCCGCCAATCAAAGGAGCTGGAACGCTCTCTCATGACCCACGAGAAGATCCACGAATGGGCTCGAGGCGGGGAATCCGAGCAAATGGAGTTCAAGACCACGACCGGGCAGCGCCGGGCGGCTGCGCGCACGCTGTGCGCCATGCTGAATCGCCATGGCGGTCAGGTGGTCTTCGGGGTGGAATCCGACCGAGTTCCTGGACAATCGGCAGTTTCACGGAAACGCCTTCGAACTACTTCGCCTCGGCAGCAGGTTTCTCAGGGAGACCCTGCCCATCGCGGGCCGTGTCCTGCCGGGCGTATTCGAACGAGTGGACGAACCATTGTACCCCCCCGAAGCACTCCGCGAGGCGATCGCGAACGCGATCTGCCACAGGGACTACGGCATCGGAGGTGGCTCCATCGCGATTGGCGTCTACGATGATCGCCTTGAGGTGACCTCTTCGGGCAGGCTTCATTTCGGACTCACTCCGGAGGCCCTGTTCGAGTCCCACGAATCCCTCCCGTGGAATCCCTTGATCGCCGGAGTATTCCATCGGCGCGGCATCATCGAGAGATGGGGAAGGGGCACGATCAGGATGGCGGAACTGGCCGAGAAGGCGGGCCTTCCAAGACCGGAGATTGAAGATGCGGGAGGATGCGTGACGGTGCGTTTCAGGCCGGGTCGCTACGTACCGCCACGCAGGGTGGAGCGGAGCGTGTCGGACCGGCAGCGTGAGATTCTGTCACTGTTGAACGATGCGCCCGAGGGACTCGCCCTGCGCGAGATTGTCCGACTGCTCGGAAACGGTGATACCGAACGGCGGCGGGTACGGGAGGATCTGGCCCAACTGCGTGCACTCGGTCTGGCGATCGTGAGGGGATACGGAAGGGGAGCCCGCTGGTGGCGCCCATGACCCGACCGCACCACGGCTTGAAGCCGACCTTGCCCATGCGCGATTCCGACCGCGCGGCTATCGTTGAGGTAACTCGCGTCGATTCAACCTTCCCCTCCGGGGATCCATAGGCATTTCACCCCGGACCGGCCGCCCAGGAATCCGCTTCCTCTTGACCGCTCCCGCATCATCACACCCCGCGATGGAAGCCAACGCCGGTTTTCCCATGTTGGTGTGCGGACGCCGCTGGTACGGACGGCACCGGTGTTGAGGTCATCTGCACCCACCCCGCTTCCGCCGGCGCCCAGTCCGCCGGCTCTGCGGAATCGCGCCTCCAGCCGCCGCTCCCCGGCCCCGGCCAGGTAACCGGATTGTACCTCGCGGCCCTGGGGCTGTTGGCGGGTGTGATCGGCCTCTATCTCGGCGCCCACTGGCTCGTCTTCGGCGCGGCCGGCCTGGGCAGGACGATCGGGGCGCGGCCCATCGTGGTGGGCCTGACGGTGGTCTCGCTGGGCACGTCCGCGCCCGAGGTGGTGGTGTGCGTGCTCGCGGCCATCGAGGGGAGTTCCGACCTGGCGATCGGCAACGCCCTCGGCTCCAATCTCGCCAACGTCGGTCTCATCCTCGCCGTCACCGCGATCGTCCAGCCGCTCGGCGTAAACCGGCGCATGGTGGTGCGCGAGATTCCGGCCATGCTCGCGATTACCCTGCTGGCCTATCCCCTCTTCGCGGACCATGCCGTGTCCCGCCTGGACGGGGCGGTTCTTCTGGCCGTCCTCGTGGTCTACCTGGCCGCTCTGCTGCGCTCGGCGCGCCGCGAGACGCCGGAGATCCTCAAGGAGTTCGAGGCGTTTTCCGAAGATGATGCCCGTGCCGAGCCGACATCGGTCACGAAGAACGTCCTTCTGGTCCTCCTGGGATCGGGACTTCTGGTGCTGGGCGGGCGACTGATCGTCGTCAGCGCGATCGATATCGCCACGGGTTTTGGCATCTCCGAGCTGCTCATCGGCGGCACCGTCGTCGCCATCGGCACCTCGCTGCCGGAACTGGCCACCTCGGTGGTCGCGGCGACGCGCAACGAGGCCGATATCGCCGTGGGCAACGTCATCGGTTCCAACATCTTCAATCTGACTGCCGTTCTGGGCACCGCGGCCGTCATCGAACCGCTCTCGATCGCCTCGGGCGTGCTGGGCCGCGAATTCCTCGCGATGTTCATCCTGTCGGCGCTGGTGTGGCCGATGGCGTGGTCCGCGCTGAAGGTGCGGCGCTGGGAGGGACTCATGCTCCTGGCGCTCTACGCCGCATTCTGGCTGTGGCTTGGGGGGAGCGCATGAGCAGATCCGACATCGAGTCCGCGCTGGAGCGCTGGCAGGAAGCAGGGCTTGTCTCCGGCGAGTTGGCCGAGCGGCTGCGGGAGGAGCACGCGCACAGCCGGCGGCGCGGGCGCCGGCGGTTTCTGCAATACGCCGTCTCGGGCATGGCGGGCATTCTTCTGGTGATCGCAGCAGTCACCTTCTTTGCCTGGTCGTGGCCCGAACTGGGTCCCGGGGCGCGCACATGCGTAATTGGCGGGACGGGGGTCGCGATCATGCTGCTGGGGATGCGGCTCGAGTCCGCGCGCCGCTACGTGCCGGTGACCTTCGCGCTCCAGGCCAGCGGCCTGATCCTGCTTCTCGCCGCCTGCGTGTACTCCATGGAGGCCTGGGACAACACGACGCCGGGCGGCGTCGTGGTCGGCCTTCTCGCCCTGGCAACTCCGGTGGCGACCATCCCGGTCTTCGTGCGCCGCAACCCGATCATGCCGGCGGCGGGCACGGCGCTCGGCTACGGCTTTCTGGCGGTGTTTCTCTTCAGGGCCTTCGATCTCGACGCCGACATCATCATCTGGATCCTCGACGGGGCCCTGGCGGTCACGCTGGCGGTTCTCGCCCTGCTGCTCCGCGCGGGACACGCACGGTCCGTCTCGCGCCGAACATTGTACGCGTTCACCGTCAGCCTCTACGCGGGTTATCCGATGGCCGGCATGACCGCGGCCGGGCCTCTCGAACTCGGCGAGGAGACGCTCCTGGCCCTCGACGCCTGGCTGGTGCTGGTCACGGGACTGGCGCTCTGGGGCATCCACCGGGCCCCGGCGGCGCTGCGGAGCGCCCGCTACAGCCTGCACCTGGCGGCGTCCGTCCTGCTCGCCATCCCGCTGGGATTCGGGACCACGCTCGAAGTGTACGATCTTCCTCCGGCGGGAGCTGCCGCCGTTCTGGCCGGGGCCGGGGCCGCCGGGCTGTGGTACGGGCTGCGCCACGATGCGCGGCCGCTGGTGCTCTGTTCGTGCGCAACCATCGTCAGCGCCGCATGGTACCTGGGCGTCGATGCAGGAGAGCGGCTGGGCACCGTGCTCGCGCTGGCGTTTACCGCAGGGCTGTTCTTCTGGGTGGCTACCCGGTTGGGCAGGGGGAAGGAGGCATGAAATGCTGGGGATAGACCTGAGCGGGAAACGGGCGTTCATCGCCGGGGTCGCGGACGACAGGGGGTACGGCTGGGCCATCGCCCGGGCGATGGCCGCGGCCGGCGCCACGATCTGCCTGGGCACCTGGCCGCCGGTCATGCGCATCTTCCGGATGAGCCTGAAGAGGGGAAGGCTGGATCGGTCGCTCCCGGGCGGAGGCGAACTCGAAATCGAGAAGATCTATCCCCTCGACGCCATCTTCGACACCCCGGAGGACATTCCCGCGAAGTACCGCGATGACAAGCGCTATCGCGCGGTCGACGGCTACACCATCCAGGAGGTCGCGGATACCCTTCGCGCCGATTTCGGAGATGGGTGCCTGGATATCCTCGTGCACTCGCTCGCCAACGGCCCCGAGGTGCGCAAGCCGCTCATCGAGACCAGCCGCACCGGCTACCTGGCGGCGATCAGCGCCAGTTCCTACTCCCTCGTGAGCATGGTCCAGCGCTTCGGGCCCCTCATGCGGCCGGGCGCGGCGGCGGTCTCGCTGAGCTACCTGGCCTCCGAGCGGGTCATCCCCGGCTATGGCGGAGGGATGAGCGCGGCCAAGGCGGCGCTCGAGAGCGATACCCGCGTGCTCGCCTTCGAGGCGGGGAGGCGGTGGGGGATGCGGGTGAACACCATCAGCGCGGGTCCGCTGCCCAGCCGGGCGGCGTCGGCGATCGGCCTGATCGACCGCATGGTCGAGTACTACCGCGCCAACGCGGCCCTGCCGGAGGTCAACACCGCCGACGACGTGGCCAACGCGGCCGCCTTCCTGTGCTCGCCGCTGGGGACGGGGATCACCGGCGCGACCCTCCATGTGGACAAGGGCTACCACGTCATGGGCATCGCGGCCGAGCCGCAGTTGTAGGGTGGTGCGCGGCGGGCGCCCCTTCGGCGATGCATTCCCGCACATCCGGGTCACCCCCCCGGGGCCGCGCTCGCGGGCACTGGGGAAGCGGCTGCGGCGGGCCGAGTCCCGCAACGTAACCTTCATCGGCGACCGCTTCCCGGTATTCTGGGAGGAAGCACTGGCGGCGAACGTGCGCGATGTCGACGGCAACGTGTACGTCGACCTCACGGGGGCGTTCGGGGTGGCTCTCGCCGGCCACCGCCATCCGCGAATCATGCGGGCGGCCACCCGGCAGCAACAGCGGCTGACCCACGGCATGGGCGACATCCATCCCCCGGCGGCCAAGGTTGAGCTGCTGGAACGTCTGGCGGGGCTCGCACCCTGGCCGGAAGCGCGCGCCGTTCTGGCCTCCGCGGGTTCCGAAGCTGTGGAAATCGCGCTGAAAACCGCCCTGTTATCCACAGGAAAGCCAGGCATCCTCGCCTTTGAGTGTGGATATCACGGGTTGACCCTCGGTGCTCTGGCCACCACCCACCGCGACGACTTCCGCGCGCCTTTCCGCAAGCGCCTCTACGACGGCGTGGCGTTCGTTCCGTTTCCGGTCCGCCCGGAAGAGATGTCGCCGAGCCTCGCCTCGTGCGAGCGGGCGTTCGAGGATCGCGCCCGCCGTGGGGACGCGATCGGAGCGGTGCTGGTGGAGCCGGTGCAGGGCCGCGGAGGCGTACGCATCCCGCCCCGCGGCTTCTTTCCGGAACTGTGCTCGCTCGCCCGCCGGCACGGGGCGGTTGTGGTGGCCGACGAGGTGTTCACCGGCCTCGGCCGCTGCGGGAGCATGTTCGCCGGGCCCGCCCTCGGCCTCGACGCCGACCTCATCTGTCTGGGCAAGGCGCTGGGGGGCGGCTTCCCGTTGAGCGCATGCCTGGGGAGGGCGGAGGTGATGGACGCGTGGCCGGAGTCCGCCGGCGAAGCCCTGCATACCAGCACCTTCCTCGGACACCCGGTCGCCTGCGCGGCGTCGCTGGCCTTCCTGGACCTGGTGGAGTCGGAGCGGCTCGATCGGCGCGCAGCGCGCATGGGTGAGCATCTGGTTGCGCGTTTGCGCGACGCACTGGCGGGTGTAGGGCACCTGAGCGACGTGCGGGGGCTGGGCCTCCTCGCGGGAGTGGAAATCGCGGCCGACGGGAACGCGGCCCGAGTCGGACAGCCCGGAGCGGGAGCCCGCATCGCCACGCAACTGCTCGCGCACGGTGTAATGGTGCTGCCCGCCGGCGAGCGCGGTCAGGTGGTCGAGCTGACCCCTCCGGCAACCATGTCCCGCGACCTCCTGGACCGCGCGCTGAAGCAACTGGCCCGGGCCGTCATCGATTCCTCAGAATAGACCGCTCCCCTTCAGATACTCCAGCGTCGCCGCCGCGCACGCCTCCGGCTGCTCCAGCTGTACGAGATGCGTTCCTCCGGGGATCCAGGCGTAGTCCACGGTCGGGATATGGTGGAGCTCGGTGGTGGGGAACCAGGTGTAGGGGATGGCGGGGTCGGCCCCGATGACCATGGTCGGACAGGCGAGCGCCCCGAAGTCGACCAACGCCGAATATTGTCCGCCGTACCCGTAGATCAGGGCTTCATATTCGCGGGGACAGCGAAGGACGTAGCCGTTCCCGTCCGCGGATCGGCGAAGCGTCGTGCTGGCCATGAGCCGGCGAACTCCGGGAACCACGTGCTGGAAGGCGGGCATGTAGAGGAGCACCTCCGCAAAGTCCTCCCGCGTCGGATACCGATGCGTGCGCGCAAGGGTCCTCGTGGCCGCGCGCCTCGCCACATCGGCACACTCCTCCCGTGCGGGGCCGAACTCGCACAGCGGCGGATCGAAGAGAACGCGGGCCACGAACTCGCCACCGCGCGTGGGAGACAGCAGCGCGACCAGGCCCGAGAGAGAATGGAACACGCCGGCCTGCGGCTTCTTCCCGAATCCCTGCGGCACGGCCTCCTGGATGCGCAGGTGGTCGTCGATGAGCGTGGGCACATTGTGGGTCCGCAGCGGACCGGTGGTATTCCAGCCGTGGTTTCTGAGGTCGTAGAGCACGAGATCGAACTCGTCCGCGAACAGCGACCAGAACGGGTAGTAGAGGTCGATCGCGAGGCTGTTGCCGTGGCTCACAACGATGCGCGGGCCGGAGGGATTCCCGTGCCGCCGGAGCGTGGTCACGGTGCCGTCGCCCAGGCGCACATCGTGCACGGCGAGAGGCTCGGGCACCTGCCAGACCTGCGCGCCCTCGGGGTCGGTCATCGCGGAACCGGGCGGGGGTTGATTCAACGCGGGGGAAGTCGGTATCTTACCGGCCCTTCAGACGCCCCCATCGTCTAGTGGCCTAGGATACTTGGTTCTCAGCCAAGAGACCGGGGTTCGACTCCCCGTGGGGGTATCGCGGATCGCGGGCCGTGCTTTCGGGTGCGGCCCGGGTTTCGTTCGGCCGCTTAGCTCAGTTGGCAGAGCACTACGCTCACATCGTAGGGGTCGCTGGTTCGAGTCCAGCAGCGGCCACTCCTCCCGCCTTCCTCCCGCCCCCGGCCCGGATCGTCCGGCGGCCCACACGGTCCGCCGCCCGGGACATGGGCCGTATGGCGGCCGCGGCCCTGCACGCCCGGCGCTGCTCACCCCGCCAGCCGCCTCCTCGCCTTCACGGGCCGCGGCCGCGTCCCCGGCTTCCAGGCGGTCACGTATCCCGCGACGGCGCTCGCCGCCACCGAATATGGCGAGGCCAGGTACAACTGACCCGGTCCCGAGCGCCCGGGGAAATTCCGGTTCTGGGAGGAGATGCTCACCTCGTCGGGGCGGCGCGTGATCCCGGGTCCGGCGTTGATGCAGGCGCCGCATCCGGGTTCGATGAAGGTGGCGCCCATGCGCTCGAAGAGATCCAGGTAGCCCCGCTCCCGGCAGTACTCCCGCACATCGGTGGAGCCGCACTGGATGAAGCACTCCACGTCCGGATGCACGCCCAGCTCCCAGCGGTCGTGCATCTCGCGGAAGACGCGGGCGTACATGTCCATGTCCTCCTTCTTGCCCGCCGTGCACGAGCCCGCGTACGCGATATCGATGCGGATGCGCTCGGGCTCGAGTTCGCCGAGCGGCAACCCGTTGCCGGGGTCGTTGGGGAGCGCCGCCATCGGCTGGATGGCGGAGGCGTCGATCTCGATCACGCGCACAAAGTCGGCACCCGGGTCGCTGTGCATGTCGCGCGCCAGCGCCTCCGCCCGCGCCCGCTCCATCCCGCGCTCGGCGACCAGGTACTCCACGGATTCCCCGTCCGCCGCCACCAGCCCGGTGAAGGCGCCCACCTCCGCGGCCATGTTGGTCATGGTGGCGCGCTCGTCCACCGGGAGAGCCTCCACGGCCGGCCCCGCGTACTCGATGATCTGCCCGATCGCGTGGCCGTCGCGGATGTAGGGGTGGCGCAGGATCTCGAGCATGTAGTCCTTGGCCGTCACCCCCTCGGCGGGCGTCCCCGAGATCACGACCCTGAAGGACGGCGGGACCTGCACGCGCACGTCCCTGGTGATCCAGGAGTTGAAGATGGCGGTCGTGCCCACCCCGAAGGCCAGCGCCCCGATCGCGCCCGCGTGGGGCGTGTGCGAGTCCGACCCGATGATGAGCATCCCCGGCTCCGCGTAGTCCTCGAGGATCTTCGAGTGGCAGATGGCGACCGATCCCATCCGGTGCCCCATCTGTTCCCCGTAGAGCCGGATGCCCTGCCTCTCCGCGAACTCGCGCTGCTTCACCTCGAGCTGGTTGGCGACCTCGAGCAGCCCCTCCTCGATGCGCTCCTGGCTCATGGCCTTGTGCAGGAAGGTGAGATGGTCGCGGAAGAAGAGCACGCTGTCCGGGTCCCGCACCCGTCCCTCGGGCCCCATCTTCTGTTCGAAGAAGATGGCCGCCATGGGTGTCACGTACTCGTGCGAGAAGCGGATGTCGGTGCGGAAGAAGCCGGCCTCGCCCGGGCTGACCGAGTCGACGCCCACGCGGCCGCCCGCCGGATCCACCACCCAGTGCCGCGCGAAGATCTTCTCCGCGAGGGTCATCGGCGGGCTGCCGGCGCCCGAAACGCGGCGGTCGTCCGAGGTCTCCGAGAGCGTAGCGGGCGAAGCGTCACCGCCGTCGCGAGCCGCGGCAGCCGCACACGCGGGCGCCGGCACCATCGCCCGGCCCTGCATCCGGGCCACGTTGAACTCGAAGAGGCCCCCGTACTCGATGATCTGCCGGGTGATGTCGTCCTTGCCGCGCGTGAACTCCTCGAGCCTGAGCGGCTCGCCGCGCGCGATGCGCTCCGCCACCTCGAAGTCGGTGGTGGTGAGCACGCCAAGGTTCTGGCAGTTCTCGTTGTAGATGCGCTCGATGCTCTCGCTGACGACGACCTGGATGCCGGCCATCAGCTCCGCGTACGGGCTCTGTTCCCGGCTGGAGCCCTTGCCCCGCCGCTTGCCGGCGACCGAGCACACGAACCCGCCGTCGCGCACGCTCGCGCGCCCGACCGGATAGTCCTCCGCCCCGTTCTCCGCATTGGTGGTGCGCAGCCCGAGGTAGGGGAATTCGCCCAGCGTTTCGTCGTAGAAGAAGCAGATGTACGCGGGCGTGATCTCGTCGGTCGAGATCTGGTCGCGCAGACGGCCGCGCAACTCGTCGCTCAGCTCCAGATCCAGCCCATCGTAGAGCTGGGCGCGCACCAGCGCGGTGTCGTCGGCCAGGTACAGAACCCGCCCCCGCACATCGAGGGTGGCCGGTCGTCTGGGCGTCGGACGGGTGAGGAGATCCCCGGCCATCCGCGCCTCAGCTGAAGTCGACGCCGAAGAGCACGGCGATGATGATCGCGGCCACGGCCGCCGGCGCCACGAAGCGGATGAAGAAGCGCCAGACCCCGTAGTTGAACCAGTCCGGCTGGTTCCCGTCGAGGAGTTCGCTCTCGGTCGCCTTCCGGCTCATGATCCACCCCGCCGCGATCGTGATCGCGAAGCCGCCGGTGGGCAGCATCCAGTTGGACACGAAGTGGTCCGCGGTTTCGAACCAGCCCGTCTTGTTCGCGAACACGGCGAGCGTCGAAAGGAATGGAGTATCCGTGAAGGAAAGCGCCGCGAAGATCGTAAACACGAAGACGGCGATCCCGCTTCCGATGGTCGCACGATGGCGCGCGACGCCGTGCTCGTCGATCACGTAACTCACCACCACCTCCAGGAGCGAGATGGTCGAAGTGAGCGCGGCGAGCGCCACGAGCACGTAGAACAGCGGTCCCAGCAACACGCCGAAGGGCACCTCGGAGTAGAACAGCTCCGGCAGGGAGATGAAGAGCATGCCCACCGTCGAGCCGCCGACCTGCTCGCTCATCCCCGCCACCGAGAAGATCACCGAGAACATGATCACGGTGGCGATGAGCGCGATCAGGGTATCGAGGGCGACGATCATCGCCGACGCCTTCACAATGGAGTGATGGCGCGCGATGTAGGAGCCGTAGGTGATCATTGCGCCCATCCCCAGCGAGAGCGTGAAGAAGGAGTGCCCGAGCGCCTCCAGCACCGAGTCCGCCTCCAGCTCCGCGAAGCTCGGCCGGAAGATGAAGCGCAGCGCTTCGCCGGATCCGCTCATCCCCAGGGCGCTGACGAGAAGGAGGATCAGGATCCCGAAGAGGATCGGCAGGAAGGTGCGCGCAATGCGCTCGATGCCCTTGCTGACCCCGAAGTAGACCACGGCGACGGTGCCCAGACTGAAGCCCAGGGAGAGCGCGAGCTGCAGCCCGGCGTTGCCCACCTGCCCGGTGAAGACGTCGCCCGTGGCCAGTCCGGCGGGGAAGCCCGAGAAAGACCACTCCATGGTGCGCGCGAAGTAGTAGAGCGACCAGCCCGCGATCACGGTGTAGTAGCTGAGCAGGATGAAGCCGCAGGTTACGCCCCAGCCGCCCACGAGGCCCCAGGCCGGGCCGGCGGCGTCCTTGAGCGCCCCGACCGCGCTCTTCTGGCCCCTCCGGCCGATCAGCAGCTCCGCCATCATGATGGGCAGCCCGACGGCGGCGATGCACACGAGGTACACCAGCACGAAGGCGCCGCCGTTGTTCTCCCAGGTGATGAAGGGAAACTTCCACAGGTTGCCCAGTCCGATGGCGCTTCCTGTCGCCGCGAGGACGAATCCGATGTTCGAATTCCAGTGGTCGCGTTGCTGTGGCATGGCGTCTGCTCGTGGGTTGGGGGTCCCGGTCGCGGGACGATGATCAGGTCGAAGTTACCGGGGGACGGCTCTATATTGAGCGCGATGAGAGGCGGTGCGCCAGTGTCGCGATCGGGCGCATCGAGCGGGTGCGCCTCCACTCCGGCCGGGACGTACGGCATCTCGACGAGGGAGATACTCATGAGCGTTCTGACTGTTCGGCATTCGGCCCGCGCGCTCGCCGCGGCGTGTTTCGTGGGCGGGCTTTCCGTCGGGTGCGGAGGAGGAGAGAGCGGCCCGGAAGGCGACGCGCTGAGGGTCGCGCTGCTGACCTCCGGGCCCGTGAGCGACGCCGGATGGTACGCGGGGGCGTACGAAGGGCTGCTGCTGATCGAGGAGTCGCTCGGAGCGCAGGTCAGCCACCAGCAGACCCGCTCCCCCGCCGAGTTCGACGAGGCCTTCTTCTCCTATGGGTCCTCCGGCTACGACCTGGTCTTCGCCCACGGCTTCGAGTACCAGGACGCGGCGTTGCGCGCCGGGGAAGAGTTCCCCGGCATGACCATCGTCGTCTCCAGCGGGGGACGGATTTCGGAAAACGTGCGCTCGCTGATCTTCCGCCTGGAGGAGGGAAGCTACCTCGCCGGGATGATGGCGGGAGGCCTGACCCGATCGAAGGTGGTGGGGATGGTCGGGGGCGTGGCCATTCCGCCCGCCCAGGGCACCTTCCGCGCCTTCGAGGCGGGGGCGCGCGTCATCGACCCGGACGTCGAGGTGCTGGAGGCCTTCATCGGCAGCTGGGACGACGTGGCGGCCGCCAGGGAGGCGGCGGCGGCCCAGTTGAACCGGGGCGCCGACGTGCTGGTGCACAACACCGACGCCGCCAGCTTCGGCGTGTTCCAGGCGGTGCGGGAGGCGCACGGGGACGAACAGCCGGTGTGGGCCATCGGCATGAACCGGGATCAGAACGACGTCGCCCCCGACGTCATCGCGGGAAGCGCCGCCATCGACATCCCGCGCGCGTTCCTGCGGGTCGCGAGCCGGTTCATCGCCGGAGATCTGCCGTCCGGGGCGTTCGACCTCAGCCTCGACGAGGGCGTCGTGGACTTCATCGTCAACCCTGCCGCGCTCCACCGCATTCCGGCGGAGCTGCTGGCGCGCATCGACGAAGCGAGGACGGCCATCCGCGAGGGCGCGCTCGAGGTGCCCCGGATCCGGTTCCTGGAGGGGGAATCGGGCACCCCTTGAAGCCCATGGCCCGCCCGGCCGTCGAGATGCGGTCGGTGAGCAGGCGCTTCGGGCCGATCGAGGCGCTCGCCGATGCGAGCCTGAGCGCATATCCCGGCGAGGTCCATGCGCTCCTGGGAGAGAACGGCGCGGGCAAGACCACGCTCATGCGGGTGCTCTGCGGCATGCTCCGTCCGGACGGGGGCGAAGTGCTCGTGGAGGATCGCCGGCTGCCGCCCGGAGGGACGCGCGCGGCGGCCGCCGCCGGGATCGGGATGGTGCACCAGCACTTCACGCTGTTGCCCAGCCTGACGGTGGCCGAGAACGTGGCGCTGGGGACGCGCGAGGGCAGCGGGCTCCGGCTTGCGCTCGACCGCGTGCACGCGCGCCTCGCGGAGCTGGAGCGTGTGACCGGGCTGCCTGTGGATGCCGGCGCCCCGGTGGCTGGCCTGTCGGTGGGCGCGAAACAGCGGGTGGAGATCCTTAAGGCGCTCTACCGGGATCCGCGCGTGCTGGTGCTGGACGAGCCGACGACGGTGCTGGGACCGCAGGAGGTGGACTGGCTGTTCGGCGTCCTGCGCTCGCTGGTGGCGGGGGGACGCACGGTCCTGCTGATCGGGCACAAGCTGGACGAGATCCTGCGGGTGGCCGACCGGGTGACGGTGCTCCGGCGCGGGCGGACCGTGCTGGAGGCGGCGCGCCAGGCGGTGGACGCGCCCGGGCTGGCGCGGGCCATGATCGGTCGGGAGACCACCCCGGCGGGCCGGTCGGCCCAGGCGGTCGGCGGAGCGGCCGGAGAGCGGGTCGCGCGCCTGGAGGTGGTGGGGGTGCGGGGCGAGGACGGCCGCATGGCGGTGCGCGAGGTCAACCTCGAGGTGCGCCGGGGCGAGATCGTGGGCATCGGCGGGGTGGAGGGCAATGGCCAGCGCGAACTGGCGCTCGTGCTGTCGGGAAGGCTGCGCCCGTCGTCCGGCACTGCCGATTGCCCCACGACGGTCAGCCTGATCCCGCAGGACCGGAGCGCCGGCGGGCTGGTACCGGGTTTCGACCTCGCCGAGAACACCGCGCTCGCCTTCCACGACGACGACGCGCACCGTCGCGGGCCGCTCATCGACTGGGCGGCGATGCGGCGCACCGCGCAAGAGATCGTGACGGGGTTCGACGTGCGGGTCCCGGGGTGGCGGGCGACCGCGCGGTCGCTGTCGGGCGGCAACCGGCAGAAGCTGCTGGTTGGCCGCGAACTGGCGCGCGCCCCCGACCTGCTGGTGGCGGAGAACCCGATGCGCGGGCTGGACATCGCAGCGGCCGCCTTCCTGCGCGACAAGCTTGTGGAGCTGAAGCGAGGCAATCCGTCGGTGGCGGAGGTCGGCGGGGCAGGTGGTCGGCCCGCGCATGCGCCGCCGGGCATCGTGCTCTTCTCCACCGATCTGGACGAGGTGCTCGACCTGGCCGACCGGGTTTTCGTGCTCGTGCGCGGCCGGCTGATCCCCGTGCCGGAAGAGGAGCGCAACCCGGCGGGGATGGGCAGGCTGATGCTCGGATCGGCCGGGGCATGACCCGCCCCGCCCGGATGGCGCGCCTCCCATGATCCGCCGGGCGTTGCGCGCGCGCCTCGGGTCGCGCTGGATCGGCCCGCTGGCGGCCGGCGCAGTGGCGCTCCTGGCGGCGGCGCTGCTTGCGGCCGCGGGGCTGGCCCTCGCCGGATACGAGCCGGTCGCCGCCGGTCGGGCGCTGGTCTCGGGCGCCTTCGGCTCCTGGGAGCGGTTCGCCTCCATCACCCTGGTGCGCGCGACCCCCCTCATCCTGACCGGGCTGGCGGTGGCGCTCGCATTCCGCGCCGGCGTGTGGAACATCGGGGCGGAGGGGCAGCTCTACGCGGGCGCGGTGGCGGCCGTGTGGGTGGGGCTCGCCTTTCCGGGCGCGCCGGCGTGGCTGCTCCTGCCCGGCGCAATGGCGGCCGCGGCGGTGGCGGGGGGCCTTTGGACGCTCGTCCCGGTGGGGCTCAAGTTCCGGGCCGGGGTCGGAGAGGTCATCACCACCATCCTGATGAACTTCGTCGCCATCCACACCGTCGCGTGGCTGGTGCACGGCCCCCTGCAGGAGGCGCGCGGGGTGTTCCCGCAAACCGACCCTGTTGCCCTCGCGGCCCGTCTCCCGCGCCTCGGATCTGGCCGGCTGCACGCCGGCTTCCCGGTCGCGGTCGTGCTCGCGGGGGCGCTCTGGTGGCTGCTGAGGCACAGCGCCTGGGGTTTCCGCGTGCGGGCGGTGGGCGCCTCGGCCCGCGCGGCCGCGGTGTCCGGCCGCATCCACACGGGAAGGGTGGTGCTGGGGGCGTTCCTGCTCTCCGGCATGCTCGCCGGGCTGGCGGGGGGGGTGGAGGTGGCGGGCGTGACCTTCGCGCTCTACGAGAACCTCTCCCCCGGCTACGGCTACACAGCCATCGCGGTCGCCCTGCTCGCCGGTCTGAACCCGGTCGCCGTGCTCCTGGCGGCCGGGTTCTTCGGGGTCCTGCAGGCGGGCGCGGCCGCGATGCAGCGCGACGTGGGGGTGCCCGCGGTATGGGTCAGCGCCATCGAGGCGCTCGTCATTCTGGCGGTGGTGGCGGCCGACCGGTTCCTGCGCCGGGGCGTGGCCGGCAAGGGCGGAGGCTGACGGTGGACGCGGCGGCCCTTCAGGCCTTCCTCGAGGCATCGGTGCGCCTGGGCGCGCCCCTTGCCCTCGCCGCCCTGGGCGAGACCATCAGCGAGCGCGCCGGCGTCATCAACATCGGCCTGGAGGGCTCCATCATCGGGGGCGCCCTGGGCGGAGCGCTCGGGGCGCTGCTCACCGGCTCGCCGGGCGCGGGCGTTCTGGCGGGGGCAGCCGCCGGAACCGCCATCGCCGGCGTCTTCGCGCTGTTCGCCATCGGCCTGAACGCCGACCAGATCATCGTCGGCACCGCGGCGACGCTCGGGGGACTGGGCATCACGGGCGTCGTCTACCAGAGCGTGTTCGGCGCCACCGGCACGGCGCTGACCCTTCCCACCCTGCCCGCGCTCCCGCTCCCGGGCCTGTCGGCCCTGCCAGCCGTCGGGCCGGCGCTCTTCAGCCAGGCGTGGACCACCTACCTGGCCTATCTGCTGGCGCCCGCGCTCTGGTACTACCTGTTCCGCACCCGCTGGGGACTCGAACTGCGGGCCGTGGGCGAAGAGCCGGGCGCGGCCGACGCGGCCGGAATCCGCGTGCGCCGCACCCGCGTCCTGGCGGTGCTCGGCGCGGGCTTCCTGGCGGGTATCGCGGGAGCTCATCTGGCGCTCGCCCACGCCGGCACCTTCGCTGAGGGGATGTCGGCGGGACGGGGCTTCATCGCCATCGCAGTGGTCGTGCTGGGCCGCTGGAATCCCCTCCTCGTGCTCCTCGCCTCCCTCTTCTTCGGCGCGGCCTCGGCGCTCCAGTTCGAGCTCCAGGCGGTGTTCGCCAACGTGCCCTACCAGCTCCTCCTGGCCTTCCCCTACCTGCTCACGCTCGCGGCCCTCGCGGGTTGGATCGGCCGTTCCAGGGCGCCCGCGGCCCTCGCGCGTCCGTGGCCCCCGCGGTCCGGGGAGTGATGCCGCCTGCCCGCGGGTGAAGGTCGGGGGCGAGCTGATCGAGCGGGCTCGGCCGGCCTACCCGGCAGTCAGGTCCGGATCGTGCGCTTCCGGGCTGCTTCCGAGCAGCTCGCACCCGATGCGGGCAATGCGGGTGAAGTGGGCGTCGTGCGTGAGAACCACGCTGGATGTCCGCGCGGCGCACGCGGCGATCCAGACATCATTCGAGGGCAAGGGCGTGCCGGCCTTCCTCAGTTCGGCCACAAACCGCCCGTATGCGCGCGCAACCTCTTCGTCTGCAGCGATGATCTCGACAACCGGATGGGCGAGGAAATCCCTCAGGCGCTGGAGTTCCCGCGGGCGGTTCCCCGTGAGCGAATAGCCCGTATACAGTTCCCCGAGCGCGATCGCGGGAAAGCCGATCCAGCTTGCGCCGTCAATGGCGTCGATGGTTGCCGCGTCTCCGCGCAGGAAGCGGATGTAGGCCGATGTGTCGAGGCAGTAGCGGGTCACTTCCACATCTCCGGGTCGATCTCGTCGAACGGAGCAAGCGCTTCTTCCAGCTCTCGAACGCGCTCCCTGCTCAACCCCCCCGACAGACGGGCAAGACCGTTGGAGCGGGTCGTTCCGACTCCGAGCCCCTGCCTCAGAAGGTCGATTGCCGTGCGATTCAGCGACTGTCCTCGCCTCCGCTTCTCCCGGTCGAGCGCCGCAGCGAGGTCGGGGGGAATGTTCCGGAGCGTGATCGCCTTCATGAGATGACTCCATAAAGCTGCATTCAATTGATGTCATAAAGTCGTGTCATGCGTCCGGGCCGGTCAAGGAGTTGGCGACCCGATCGGTCGCAGGAGTCGGCAAAACGCCGCGAACCGAGTATCCTTGAAGGGGATTCGGCGCTCCCGCTCCACGCGCGCCGCACCTGACCCGGCGAGCACCCGCAGAGGAAGGAGAGAGGCTCATGAGATGGTTTACAGTCGCCTGCATTCAGGGACTCGCGGTCGTTGCCGCGAACGCGGCGTGCGCGGCGGCGGCACCGGAGATGGCTGCCACGCCGGCGCCGGTCCCCGCGATGCAGACCGCCGAGCCACCGCCCGCCGCCAATGCGCTCGCGGAGGCCGGGGCGCTTCCCCGGGTGACCATCGTGGCCACGGGAGGAACCATCGCGGGGGTGTCCGACACCCGCACCAGCTTCCAGAGCTACCGGGCCGGGTCGCTCGGCATCGACGAGATGCTCTCGGAGCTCAGGCCCCAGATCGACGAGGTCGCGGACGTCACCACGGTCCAGTTCGGCAACCGGCCCTCCGGAGGCTACGCGATCGCCGACTTCTTCGACCTCACCCTCGCGGTCGAGGAAGCGCTCGAGACGGCGGACGCCGTGGTCGTGACCTCCGGCACGGGCAGCATGGACGAGTTCGTCTACTGGCTCGACCTGACCGTGCAGAGCCGGAAGCCTGTCGTCATCACCGGCGCGATGCGGCCCTGGACCGTCATCGGCACCGACGCGCACGCCAACCTGTTCAACGCCATCGTGCTGGCCGCCAGCGGCGAGACCCGCTGTTTCGGCACCGTGCTCATGCTGAACGACGAGTTCCACGCCGCCAAGGAGGCATGGAAGGGCGATGCCTACCGGATGGACACCTTCGTGTCGCGCGAGCTCGGCAACCTGGGCTTCATCGACGAGATGGACGTGCGAACCTACAGGGCTCCCCCGCGGGTACAGCATTGTGCCGACCCCGAGCGGTGGATGACCCCCTTCGATCTGAATGCGATCTCGAAGGACGACCTTCCCCGGGTCGAGGTCCTCATCGGATACCAGGGCGCCGGGCTGGACGAGGCCATCACGGCGTGGGCCGAAGCCGGCGTTCGGGGCATCGTGCTCGCCGGGGGCCGCGGGTCCCGGGAGGTGCAGGAGAAGGCCGAGGAGATGGGGGTGGTCTTCCGGCGCACCCATCGCTTCCGCACCGGCACCGACAACCTCTATCCGCAGAAGGCAAGGCTGCTTCTGCTGCTGTCGCTCGCATTCACGGACGACCCCGAGCAGGTGGACGCCTGGTTCGAGGAGTTGGCCGGGGCCGAATTCCAGGTCGATCCCGGGAGATAGCAACCCGGGGGCCGCCCCGCGTGTCCATGGAGAAGGCGCTTTTCCCTGCTGGCGCGCCGGGCTACGTTGCCGGCTCGATTGCTGTACGCATGACCAAAGGATGTATCCAGATGCCTCGATTTCCGCTTTTCCTCCCCGCCGTGATGCTGGCCGCATGGGTCGCCGGATCCGTCCCGGCCGCCGTCCCCGCGCTCGCCCAGGCGCCCCCCGACGATCGCGGCACGGTTGCGGTCGGGCTTCTGCTGCGCCAGCTGGACGGCGTGAAGCGCGTACTGATGACCGCGGCGCACCCGGACGACGAGGACACCAACACGATCACCACCCTCGCCCGCGGCATGGGCGCGCGCACGGCCTATCTGGCGCTCACCCGGGGTGAGGGAGGGCAGAACCTCATCGGCACCGAGTTCTGGGAAGGGCTGGGGATCATCCGCAGCAACGAGCTCGTGGCCGCCCGCGTGATCGACGGCGGCGAGCAGTTCTTCACCCGGGCCATCGACTTCGGTTTCTCGAAGTCCGCGGACGAGACGCTCTCCAAGTGGCCGCGCGAGGAGATTCTCGCGGATGTGGTGTGGGCCATCCGGCGTTTCCGGCCGCAGGTCATCGTCTCGGTGTTCAGCGGTACGCCGAGGGACGGTCACGGTCAGCATCAGACAGCGGGCATTCTCACGCACGAGGCCTTCGACGTGGCCGCGGACCCGAGCCGCTTCCCGGAGCAGCTCGGGAACGGCATCGAGCCCTGGCAGGCCGACAAGCTCTATCTGGCGCGGGGCGGATTCGTGGGAGGCGAGTCGGTCACGCTGCAACCGGGAGCCTTCGATCCGCTCCTGGCCCGCTCCTATCTCCAGGTCTCGATGGATTCGCGCAGCCAGCACCGTTCCCAGGACATGGGATCGGCGCAGCCGATGGGCCCGCGGCAGTCGATCCTTGCGCTGGTGAAGACGGCGGCGGGGGTCGACGGCACCGGCAGTTTCTTCGCAGGCGTCGATACGACCTTCGCGGGCCTGATTGCGCAGGCCGTACCGCCGAGCGAGGCGTCCCAGGGGGACATCGAGACCTATCGGGCAGCCATCGGGGTCGCAGGGGCTTCGCTGGATGCGATGGCGCCCGAGCAGGCCGCGCCGGCGCTGGCGCGCGCCCTGGACGCGCTGGAACGCATCATCGAGCGCGCGGACGGCCCGAGCGCGCCCCCCGAGGTCACCGAAGCGCTCGCACGCAGACATCGCCTGGTGCGCCAGGCCCTTCTGGCCTCCTCCGCGGTGCTGACGCAGGTCCGCGCGAGCGACGACCTGGTCGTGCCCGGAGAGTCCTTCGAGGTGCGGGTCGATCTCTGGAACGCCGGACCCTATCGCGTCGAGGGAGCCGGACCGGGGCTGGCGCTCCCTGAGGGCTGGAGCGCAGACCTGCTCGAGGGCAGAACCATCGACACCGGCGGGTTCGGTCCCCGCCGGACCTCGCTGACGACGGTTTCCGGAATCTCGGAGACGCTCGCGCCGGGAGAGATCCGCCGCTGGGTGTTCCGCGTGCAGGTGCCTGCGGATGCCGATCCCTCCCGACGCTACTACCTGCGTGAGCCCCGGGAGGGCGACATCTACGCCTGGCCGGACGACCTGCAGCTGCGCGGCCTGCCCCACGATCCCCCCGTCGTGACCGGCGGCGCGCGCTTCGAGCTGGTCCTGGACGGCGGCCCGACCGGTTCGCCCACCCGGATCGCCCTCGCCAGCGACGGCGAGGCGCGCTACTACGGGGTCGACCCCGCCCAGGGCGAGTTCACCAAGCCGCTGCTGGTGGTGCCCGCGGTGTCGGTCACGGTCGCGCCCGAACAGATGGTGTGGCCCCTGGGCGACACCGGCGCGCGCACCGTCAGCGTGCGTGTCCGCAACGAGGCACAGGAGGGTGTCACCGGTGAACTCGCCCTGGAGGGAGCGGGCTGGTCGGTCGCGCCCGCCTCGGTCCCGGTGCAACTCGCCTCACCCGGCACCGAGCGCACCTATACGCTCACCGTGGCCCCCGGGGCGGGCCGGGGCGTCGGCCGCGACCGGCTGCGCGCCACCGTGCGCGCCGCCGACGGCCGTGCCTGGAGCGAGCGCGTCGATCTGATCGACTACCCGCACATCGAGCGGGCGGCCCAGTTCCACCCGGCGGAGCTGCGCACCTCCGTCTTCCCGGTCACCGTGCCGGAGGGCCGGCGCGTCGGATACATCATGGGCACGGGGGATTCCGGCCCCGAGGCCCTCGCCTCCCTCGGCTTCGAGGTGGAGCTGCTGGGGCCGGCCGATGTGCTTGCCGGCGACTTCGCCCGCTTCGACGCCCTCGTGCTGGGCGTGCGCGCCTACGAGGCCCGCGAGGACCTGGCGGCCGCAAACGAGGCGGTCCTCGACTTCGCACGCGCCGGGGGCACCGTGGTGACCCAGTACAACCAGTACGCCTTCCCCGCGAGCGGCCACGCGCCCTACCCGGTAACGATCTCGCGGCCGCACGACCGCATCACCGACGAGAACGCGGCCGTCACCTTCCTGCATCCCTCCGCCCCGGTGCTCACTACGCCCAACCGCATCACCGATGCCGACTTCGAGGGCTGGAGGCAGGAGCGCGGCCTCTACATGCTCAACACCTGGGACCCGGCCTTCACTCCCGTGCTCTCCATGGCCGATCCCGGCGAGGCCCCCAAGGAGGGCTCGCTCCTGATCGCTCCTCTCGGGGAAGGCGTGTACATCTACACCGGACTCGCCCTCTTCCGGCAGTTCGGGGACGGCAACCCCGGCGCCTATCGCCTGTTCGCCAACCTCGTCTCCCTCGACGGCCCGACCTGGCGACAGTACATAACGCCGGTCCCGGACGCGGACGGTGCCCGATGAGCGCGCCACGTTCCGAAGGACTCGCCCTGGCGGGATTCCTGCTGGCGACCGCCGCCATGCTCGTCGCCCCGACCCGGGCCCAGGCCCAGGCCCCGGTCTGGTCGGCAACGCTCACCGTGGCTCGGACGAACGCCGCGGACGCAGTCGGCTTTTGCCGGGGCGCCGCCAACTGCAGCGGGGAGGCGGCGCACTACGGCGCGCTGAGCGAACCCGGCTTCTCGATCGGCGGGACGGGCTACACCGTCACCAGCATCCGCTGGGGGGCCGGCGGGGAGGGCTACATCCACCTCACCCTGGACAGTGCCCTTTCCGACGAGGATGTCGCGTCCCTCGTGCTCCAGCTCGATGACACCAGCTTCAGTCTGGCGGAGGCCCGAGTAAACGAGCCTGCGGAACATGACTTCACCGCCAACTACACGTGGGACGGCAGCGGCTCCGTCCCGGCTGAGGCGGCGTCCGTCAGCGTGAGCCTCGGCAGGAATCCCGCGCCGATCCGGTAGCAGGGTCCGCGCCGCTCACCGCCAACCCTTACGTAACGGCGGAACCGTTCAGGATTCTATCTTGTGCGGTCACTTGATGTTATGGGATTTCTGGATCGGATTCCCGCTGTCTGACTCCCGCCGAGTGGAGAACCTCAGCCGCGTGGTCTCCGGCGGGCTTCCAGTGCCTTCCGAAGCTGTCCTTCGTCGGCTCGCTGGTAGCATTCGAGCACCGTCTTGGCGGTCTTCCAGCCGCCCAACTCGCAGAGGACCTTGAGCGGCTGGTCCATCAGGTCGGACGCAAACTTGCGCCTCAGCGAGTGCCAGCCCCGCCCGCGCTTCGGTTCCAGATCCGCGAGCCCTTGGGCCTTGTACCACCAAGCTCGCACCAGCGACCGGCCCGCGCACTTCGAGGCAACCGTCGGCGCGGGTAGCACCGG
>JAJDYN010000032.1 GCA_022825135.1 Gemmatimonadota bacterium
GGGTCGCCGCCTCCCCCGGCTCGCCTGAAGCCCGCCCGCCGTACGCCCGGGCCGCCGGCGCCGGCAGGCGGGCGTCCCGCGGGTCGTGGCGAGTCGCCAGAAGAGGCAACCCTCCGGTCCCCGCCCGCGTCGACCGAGTGGGGGTTCTCCGACGCCGAGGGCACGGCCTGGATCGCGCGCGTGGCCGGCACCGCGCGAAGCGGCGTCATCGCCGATTCGGGCGCGGCCCTCATGGCGGTGCGGTTCTTCCGCGCGGGAGACGAATTGGAGAAGCCGTACGGCGAGCTTCTGACGGTCGCGCGGGATCTTGCGGAACTCTTTCCCGACGAATGGCAGGCGCTGCTGACGGAGGCCGGCCGCAAGCGGCCCGGGTCCGTCAAGGGCAGACGGAGACGCCGAAGCCGGCCAGGACGTCGGCGCTAGCAGTCCGCGGGCTGCCGGCCATTCAACAACGTTCGATGTCCACGTGTCATTCTCGTTGAGGCAACGATCACTTGGATGACGCCACGCTGGTTGCACTGGCCCGGTCGGGAGACGGGGATGCCTTCGGGCAACTCGTAACCCGCTATCGCAGGGCGGCATATCTGGTGGCTCTCTCGGTGATCGGCCGACCGGAGGACGCGGAGGACGCGGCCCAGGAAGCTTTCCTGGTCGCGCTCGAACGCCTCGACGATTGTCGCAGCCCGGGCAGGTTCGGGGGCTGGCTGATGACGATCGTGAGAAACCGGTCGAACAACCTCGTGCGCCGGGAGGCGTTGCGGGCGACGGACCCGATTCCGTTCAGCGCCCGTTCCAGCACCCCGACGCCGGAGAAGGAGGCGCAGTTGTCGGAGTTGCGCGAGGAACTCGCCCGCGCGCTCGGAGAGCTGCCGGAGGTGCAACGGAAGATCGTGCTGCTGCACGACCTGGAGGGCTGGAAACACAGAGAGATCGCACAGCGCCTCGGGCTCCCCGCAGGGACGGTACGCTCGCATCTGCACTATGCGCGCAAGTCGTTGCGAGCACTCCTGAGGCCGGACGCATAGCTGGAAGCGATCTCGCGTGATCGAGGCAAGAGACACGAACAGGTAACTGGACGAACGAAGCACTCGGATGAACAGACGAGCAACATCAGGCCGGGATGGCGACATGGTCGACAACCGCAGAATCCCCTTGGAGCTACTCGATCCCGGGCACTCCGACCCTGGCCACTGGGCCCGATTCGAGGCCCGCGTGATGGCCCTTGCGGGTCCGGAACTGGCCAGGCGGCGCGCGGCGCGCCCGCTGACGGTAGGCGACGTGCTGGCGTCGTGGTGGAGGCTGCTGATTCCGGCGTCGGTGGTGGCGGCGGCGGGGATGGCCTCCCTGCTGATACCGGCCGATGCCACGCCCGGAGCCGGCATCGCCCTCGAGGAGGCTCTGGTATCGGGGTTCGACGATGAACCGCTGCCGGCGGTTCTGGTCGCGGATCAAGTGGACGAAGTGGCGTTCCTGGTCGCTATCGAGGGAGGTCGGTGATGACCGCACGCAGCACCCGCGCGGCAGCCGGCGGCGTGATCTTTGTCACCCTCATGGCCGGGTTCCTTCTCGGTCTGGTGTGGTCGAGGACGTCGTCGGCTCAGGCTGAGCCCGTTGCGCCCACGGCCGTGGCGGCGGAGGAGGCGGATGAGGATCGCGGAGGGGAGACCCGCCGTCGCGGCCTGATCGTCGAGCGCGTCGGACTGAGCGCCGAGCAGCAGGTTCAGGTGGACTCGATCGTAGGCCACTCGCGCACGATGATGCGCCAGTTGCGGGCGGACTACCGGACGGGGTACGGAGAGTTGATCGAGTCGACGCGCTCCTCCATCAAGGCGGTGCTCACCCCGGAGCAGGCTGCCGAGTACGATGCCCTGCTGAACGATTTCGACCGCCGCAGGGAACTGGACGACGAGAGGGGAAGGGAGAGGTCGCGGTCCGAAGCTCGTGACCGGGAGAGTGACCGCGGGCAGGGCGAACAGGAGCGCCCTCGGCGGGACAACGGGGACGGGGAAGGGAGAGGCAGGGACGGGGGAGAATGGTCACGCAACGTATGAAATACTGGCGGCGCTTTTCCGCGCAGGCCATTGCCGCGCTCGTCCTCGCGGGCGCCCTTTCGGCGCAGCAGCCGCTCACGCTGGACGAGGCGATCGCGAGGTCGCTGCAGGTGCACCCGTCGATGGCGCAGGCGCGCGCCGGCCTGGACAACGCCGGCGTCTCGCACCGGGCCGCCTGGGGGGGCTTCCTTCCGACCCTGAGCCTCAGCTCCGGCGCCTCGACCAACAGCAGCCAGCGGTTCGACGCGGCCACCCAGCGCACCGTCGTCGGCGCGAGCCAGAGCTATAACGCGGGGCTCTCGCTGTCGTACAACCTCTTCAACGGTGGCCAGCGCTTCGCCAACATGGATCGGGCGAGGGCGGATATCGCGGCCGCCGAAGCGGACATGGAGAATCAGCGCTTCGGCGTGATTCTGCAGACCAAGGATCTGTATTTCGCCGCCCTGCGCCAGGCGGACCTGCTCGAAGTGGCGCAGGCGAGCGTGGAACGGGCCGAGGAGAGCCTGGCCAACACGCGTCGCCGCGCCGAGCTGGGCTCCGGGACGCGCTCCGACACGCTGCGGGCGCGCCTGGAGGTGGCCAACGCGATGCAGTCGGTGCTTCAGGCGCAGGCCGCCACCCGCGCGGCGCGTTTCGCTCTGGGGCGGCAGGTGGGGTTGTCGGAGCCGGTCATGCCTGAACTTCCGGACGATCTCGACCCGAGTCCTCTGGCCTTGAGCGAGCAGGAGATGTTCCTGCTCGCCGAAGATCGCTCGCCGGCGGTACGCAGCGCTCGCGCAGCCGCCCGGGCCGCCTCCGCGGCCGCCGGTTCCTCCCGGGCCTCGCGGTTTCCGTCGCTCCGGGTCTCGTCCGGCTACAGCTGGGCGAACAGGGAAGTTGCCTTCGACGGCGGGACGACTTCGTGGAATGTTCGCCTCTCCGGCAGCTACAACGTGTTCGACGGCTTCAACCGCGACCAGAACATCGCGCGCGCCGAGAATCAGGAACGCGTCGCCTTCGTACAGGAGGAGGATGCCAGACTTCTGGTCCGCGCGCAGGTGGATGGAGCGGTGTTCGCGCTGAGGACCTCCGAGCAGGCCATCGCCATCGCCATCGAGGCGAGGGATGTGGCGGAGGAGGACCTCCGAGTCGTGCAGCAGCGCTTCGATCTCTCGGTTGCGACGATCCTCGACCTGATCACGAGTCAGATCGCCCTCGTGCAGGCGGAGTCGGGTCTGGTTACGGCGCGATACGACTACGCGGTCGCGCGTGCGCAACTGGAGGCGATTCTGGGGAGCGAACTGTGAGCCGACCTGTTATCCAAACGTCCGGACTGACCAAGCACTACGTCCTGGGAGCGGAGACCATCCGCGCCCTTCGCCGCGTCGACCTCGAGATCGGCCGGGGCGAGTTCGTCGCCATCATGGGACCCTCGGGCAGCGGCAAATCCACCTTCATGAACCTGATCGGTTGCCTGGACACGCCCACCCGGGGGCAGTACTGGCTGAACGAACAGCTGGTGAGCGACCTGAGCGACGATCAGCTCGCCCACGTCCGCAACCGCGAGATCGGGTTCGTGTTCCAGACCTTCAACCTGCTGCCCCGCGCGACGGCGCTGCACAATGTGGAACTCCCGCTCATCTACGCCGGCGTGTCCGCCCGCGAGCGGCGCCAGCGGGCCCGCGAGGCTCTGGAAACGGTGGGCCTGGGGTTGCGCATGGACCACCGCCCGCCGGAGCTCTCCGGCGGCCAGCGGCAGCGCGTGGCGGTCGCGCGCGCTCTCGTCAACGGGCCCGCCATCCTGCTGGCCGACGAGCCCACGGGGAACCTGGACTCCACCACCAGCGAGGAGATCATGTCGGTCTTCGTGGAGCTCCATCGGCAGGGGCAGACCATCCTCATCGTCACGCACGAGCACGACATCGCCCAATACGCGCAGCGCCAGATTCATCTGCACGACGGTCTGGTCGCGCGCGACTTCCTGAACGAGCCGATGGCGGCGGCGACTGTTTGAGCGACAGCACCCGGCCTGCGACGCAGGTTTCTCTGGAGAGAAAATGAACGTGAGCACGAAGGCACTGAGGAACGGAGGCGTGAGGCTCCTCGCACTGCTGGCAGTGGCGGCCTGCAACGGCGCCGACGCCGTGGAAGAGGCGCCCGGCCTGACGACGATGCCGGCCCTGCGCGACGACCTGCGCCTGGTGGCGGAAGCAACCGGCCTGATGGAGCCCGTGCGCACCGTGGAGGTCAAGTCCAAGGCCTCGGGTGAGATTCTGCGCCTGCACGTGGACACCGGGGACGAGCTCGAGCCGGGCGCGCTGCTCGCCGAGATCGATCCGCGCGACGTGCGCAACGACTTCAACCAGACCGAAGCCGACCTGAACGTGGCTCAGGCCCGGGTGGAGATCTCGACCGCCCAGCTGGAGCGCTCGCGCCTGCTCTTGGAGTCCGGAGTGATCACCGAGCAGGAGCACGAGTCGGCCAACCTGGACTTTGCCAACGCGCAGGCAAACCTGGTCAAGGCCACCACGAGCATGGAACTGGCCGAGCTTCGCCTGAGCGACGTGACCATTCGCGCGCCCATGGCCGGCACCATCATCCAGAAGAACGTCGAGGAGGGACAGGTCATCCAGTCGGCGTCGCAGAACGTGTCCGGCGGCACGACCCTCTTCATGATGGCCAACCTGGCCGAGATGCAGGTGCGCACGCTGGTGGACGAGACCGATGTCGGGCAGATCTCGGCCGACCTGACCGCCACGGTGACGGTGGAGGCATTCCCGGGGCGCACCTTCGCGGGCATCGTCGACAAGATCGAACCGCAGGCCGAGGTCCAGCAGAACGTGACCATGTTCGCCGTGATCGTGATGATCGATAACCGGGGCGGCCTGCTCAAGCCCGGGATGAACGCGGAGGTGGAGATTCTGGTCGCCGAGCGCCCGAACGCCCTGCTCATCCCCAACAACGCGCTCGTCCAGTTCCAGGAGATGGCGCCTGCGGCGATGGTGCTGGGGATGGATCCGGACGCGATCGAGATGGACCGGTCCGTGTTTGCGGACCTCCGGGCCTCGTTGCCGGGCAGCTCCGGACCAGGTGGGTTCATGGCGGCTCCCGGTGGAGCCCCCGGGGAAATGATGGCAGGCCGGGGACCGACGGGCGGGATGGACGGAAACGCGCGCCTGCAGGAACTCCGCGAGCAGCTGGCAAGCGGGGAGATTTCGCGCGAGCAGATGCGCGAGCAGATGATGCAGGCCCGGGCGGAGAACGGCGGAAATCCGGATGCGGGCATGAACGGAGCACCCGGAGCGGACGCCGGCCGTCCTGGCGCGGGCGCTGACGCAGGTGCCGGACCGGGCGCCGGTGGGCGCATGGGCATGAGGGCCGGCGGTGGTGCCGGAATGACGGGGATGGGCCCCGCGGGCCAGGGAATGATGGATGGCATGGGCGCCGGCATCGGGGGTTTTGCCGGTCGCCGCGAGCAGGAGGGTGCCCCCCGCCCGGCGATCACGTTCGTGGTCTCGGCGGACGGGACCATCGAGCCGCGCCCCATCCTGATCGGCGTGAACGACTGGGACAACACCGAGGTGCTGGCCGGGCTGGAAGAGGGGGAGGAGGTGGCGCTGATCGGCGCGGCCCAGCTGCAGGCGCAGCAGCAGGAGTTCATCGACCGGATGCGCGAGCGGATGGGCGGAAGTCCGTTCGGGGGGGGTACCCCGCGCGGCGGGCGGCGCTGACGTAGTCCCGGAGAGCCGAGATGCTGATCAAGGAAATCATCGTCGTCGCCCTGCAGGCCATCAGGGTCAACGCTTTGCGCTCGTTCCTCACCACGCTCGGCATCATCATCGGCGTCGCCGCGGTGATCGCCATGGTTTCGCTGGGCGAGGGCGCGCAACAGCGCGTGGAAGAGCAGATCCAGAACATGGGCACCAACGTGCTCACCATCCGGCCCGGGCAGAGCATGTTCCGGGGCATCCGCGACGGCGGCGCGCGTGCCCGCCTCTACGACGAGGATGCGGAGGCGCTGCGCATTCAGACCGGGGGTTCGCTCCTGATCGCTCCCGAGATCGAGCAGCGCCAGCAGCTCTCCTATCTGCGCTGGAACTCGAGCAACGAGGTGCTGGGCACCTGGCCCGAGTATTTCGACGTCCAGAACATCGATCTGGCTCTCGGAAGGATCTTCGACGAAGGCGAAGTGCAGGGCCGCCGCCGGGTAGCCGTCGTGGGGTCGGAGATCCCCAACCAGCTGGAGACGCCGGCCGCCCTCCTTGTGGGGCGCACGGTGCAGATCCGCGGGATCCCCTTCGAGGTCATCGGCGTCCTGGAAGAGCAGGGCGAGTCCAGCCCCTGGTCGCAGCCGGACGAGCGCGTCTACATCCCGCTGAGCACGGCGCAGTACCGGGTGTTCGGGGGCCGGGACCGGCTCAATTCCATCAGCGTGAAGGTCCTGGACGAAGGCTCGATGGACGCGGCCTACGCCGATATCGACCGCATCCTGCGGCGCGAGCACCGCATTCCGCCCGGTGAGGAGGCCGATTTCTCGATCCGCAATTCGGCGCAGTTGCTCGAGTCGTTCAACGAGACGCAGCAGACCTTCACCTACTTGCTCGGCGGCATCGCGGCGATCAGCCTGCTGGTGGGCGGGATCGGCATCATGAACATCATGCTGGTGAGCGTCACCGAGCGCACCCGCGAGATCGGCATCCGCAAGGCGATGGGTGCCACCCGGTTGAACATCCTGCTCCAGTTCATCATCGAGTCGCTGGTGCTGTGCACGATGGGCGGGGTCCTGGGCGTGGCGGCGGGCGTCGGCAGCGCGGAGCTGCTCTCGAACACGGCGGGCTGGGAAACGGCGGTCGCACCCGCGGCCGTGGCTGTCGCGCTGCTCTTCTCGGCGGGGATCGGGCTCTTCTTCGGGATCTGGCCCGCGCGCCGGGCGGCGCTCCTCGATCCGATCGACTCGCTCAGGTACGAATAGGGCGATCCCGCCCGACACAGGCCGGCAGTCGATTCCGGGCTCGCGGGCAATAACGGGACCGCAAACCCCGGCGGGGCGCCCTCCGGCAGGTCTCTTCTACGGTCGGGGCAGAGTGATCACCAGCGTCGTGTCGCCGCGCACGATCTGCATGTCGGGGCGACCCCGGAGGATCAGCCGGCCGAGGCGGACGCGGAACTCCCCGAGGCTGCCCACCGGTTCTCCGCCGATGGTCACGATCACGTCCTCGGGCGCCAGGCCGGCGCGGTAGGCGGGGCTGCCCTCCAGAACCTGCACGACCCGAAGCCCTCTGCCCCCGGTGTCGGCACGAGCGTCCGGCTCCACCACCTCGAGTTCGGCTCCCGCCACGAATCGGTCGCCCAGGAGGTAGGGAGACCGGAAGCGCACGCCGGCGGGCGGACCGCCAGGGCCTCTGTACTCTCCGGACCCTCTTCTGCCGACCACGATGCGGCCGCGGTCGGGCGGCCCGCCACGGCTCCTGCGCTCGCCCGCCGCGGCTTCCTCGACGGTAATCCGTACACGTGCCGGGGGCGGCCCGACCGGCGGCCGGGGACGGCCGAAACGCTGGGAGCGCATGGCCTCACGGGCCCGGTCCATCATCTGACGCACCCGCTCCATCACCTCTGCGGCCGCTTCCGGTTCCCCGCCGGCCTCGGCCTGCTCGACCATTGCCCTCCGGGCGGCCTCCATGTCGGTCCGGATTCTCGCCCAGGTGGTATCGGCCATGAGCGAGTCCACCATGCGCAGGATCTGCAGGCGCGCCGAGTCGACCCGGGCGGTGAACTCCTCGATCGTGACCGGATCCATGGGATCGGGCCGGGTTCCGGCGATCAGGCGCACGGTCCGTTCACGGTTGCCGCGCAGCACCGTGAGCTCGACGGGAAGTCCGGGGCTGAGACGCTCCCCCAGCTCGAGCAAGGCATCCGGCGAGATATCCGCCCCGTCCAGGCGGATCAGGAGGTCGAACGGACGCACTCCTGCCCGGTCAGCCGGGCTTCCCCTGTCCACGCGCACGATCATCACGCGGGCGGAGCCGTCGCGCAGCGCACGTCCCTCGACCTGGATGCCGATCCAGCCGCCCTCTTCCGGAACGGCGCCGGCCTGCGCCCCCAAACCGGCGGGAGGCAGGAGCGAGAGCATAAGGAGCGCGGCTCCGGAAGCGCGAAAACGCAGCATGGCTAGTATCGATCGGCCGACGCGAAGAGGGCGTTCAATGCAGCCTCGCGCTCCGCTGCCGCGCTCACCAGGAATCCGTTCAGAAACGGATCGTAGGGAGCCTCCTGGACGGCTGCCTGACCCACGGCGAGCATCGCGTCAATGACCGCAAGGCGGCGCGGATCCATCAGTACTTCGGCGTCAGGCCCGCGTGTCAGTTGCCGATAACGCAACGTGGCGTCGCGGTGTTGCTGCTCGGCGAGGCGCAGAATCTCCGCCGCCTCCTCGACGGTTGAAGCTTCCGCGACCGGGAGTCCGGCCGGAGGCGCCTCACCCGCCGCCCTCTCTCCCGCAGCGACCTGTCCGTCGCCAGGGGTTCCCGGATCGATCGGCGCCAGCACCGCTCCCGAGAGGCCTCCCGCGAGGAAGAGCACCAATGCGGCAGCGGCCGGCATCCAGCCGCGCCGCCGGTCGATCAGGCGGATGACCGTATCCGCCGGAGTGTTGGCGCGCAGGAGCCCCTCGCGTTTCAGCCGCTCGTCCAGCGCCGGCCAGTCTCCGGGCGCCGGGCGCAGATCCGGCAGCGACCCCAGCGCCTCCGTCTGCTCGCGCAGCAGCTCGAGCTCCCGGGAGCAATCAGGGCACCGGGCCAGGTGCTGCCTCTCGCTCCTGAAGGGTGCCTCGTCAACCAGGCGAGCCAGAGCTTCCAGACTCAGATGCTCCATGCTTCCCGCTCCTGTTCGTGTCGGGGCTCGTGAACCGACCCCAGCCATTGTCTCATTTTTGCCCGCGCCTTGAAGAGCTGTGACTTGGATGTGCCCGCAGTCACGCCCATCATCTCACCGATGTCCTTATGCGTGTAGCCCTCCACGTCATGGAGGATCAGCACGCGCCGCATGCCTTCCGGCAGGCGGTCCAGCGCCGCCTCCAGCCGCTGCGCCAGCAGAGGGTCCCCTGGCGAGGACTTGACCGGGACGGTATCGGGGATCGGCACCTCCCGGTCCTGCCGGGTGCTCTCCCTGCGCCTCGCCTGCAGCGCCGCGTTCACCGCGATGCGATGCAGCCAGGTCGAGAACTTTGAATCGCCGCGGAACGTCGGAAGCGCCCGGATGACGCGCACCCAGGTCTCCTGGGCGTAGTCCTGGGCAGTGTGGTCGTCCCCGGCGATCCTGCGCACCACGGCGTACACGCGAGGGCTGTAGCGGTCGTACAGCGACCGCACCGCCCGAGCGTCACCTTCGCTCGCCCTGCGGATCATCCGGGATTCGTTCATCCCTTCATCCGTCGGTACCCGCTCGTTGCGAAGCGCGAATATCCTCTGTGCTCGACCCATTCGGGTTGTATCCAGACTTGTTTCCGGCGTCCCGAACTACGTCTGTTGGATGTGTTGCGGCGACAGTTGGTTGCCTGTAACCTTGCGCCCCATCTTCATCAAGCCTAAAGCGCCCGCCGATTTTTCGGAACATCCGGGAGGCGGGGCACTTGCTTCCGCACCCGCCTGGCCCGGCCCGCGCCCCGCCAGACCGGGGGCAGCGCATCCACCTGAAGCCCTGGAAGGCGACCGAATGAACGCGATTCCGTGGAAGGCGCGCGGCGCCAGCCATCTGGAGTGCACCTGGACCGGCGAGACCTTCGACAGCGAGCAGCTGATGGGCCTCTCGCCTGAGGGAAGGCCTCTCTTCGCCCGCTATGACCTGGACACCATTCGGCGCCACTTCCGCCCGGGTGACCTCGCAGGACGGCGGCCGGATCTGTGGCGTTACGAAGAGGTGCTGCCGGTACGCGTGCCGGAATGCCGGCTCTCGCTGGGAGAGGGCTGGACGCCGCTCACCGACGCGCCGCGGCTCGCGAAACGCTACGGCATGCGGCGCCTCTGGGTGAAGAACGAGGGCATGAACCCCACCGGCAGCTTCAAGGACCGCGGCCTGTCGCTGGCGGTGTCGCGCGCGAAGGAACTGGGGGCGAAGGAGCTGGCGATTCCGTCGGCGGGCAACGCGGGCAGCGCCGCGGCCGCATACGGGGCCGCCGCCGGGCTCCCGGTGCACGTCGTCGCTCCCCGCGACACCCCGGCGCCCATCGTGGAGGAGATCCAGGCGCTCGGCGCCGACCTGGTGCTGATGGACGGCCTCATCACCGACTGCGGCCGGGTGGTGCGGGAGGGGGCGGACTACATGGGCTGGTGGGATCTCTCGACCCTCAAGGAGCCCTACCGGGTGGAAGGCAAGAAGACGATGGGGTACGAACTCTTCGAGCAGCTCGGGTTCCGGCTCCCGGACGCCGTGATCTACCCGACCGGCGGAGGCACCGGCCTCATCGGAATGTGGAAGGCGTTCGACGAAATGGAGCAGATGGGCTGGATCGGCGACGAGCGGCCGAAGATGTTCTCGGTGCAGCCGACCGGTTGCGCGCCGGTGGTGCGGGCCTGGCAGGAAGGGACCGAGGCCGCCCGCTTCTGGGACGACGCCGACACCTACGCGGCGGGGCTGCGGGTCCCGGCGGCGGTCGGTGACTTCCTGATGCTGCGCGCCATCCGCGAGTCGGAGGGCGGCGCGGTCGCGATCGAGGACGCGGCGATGGCCGAGGCGGTGCGGGCGATGGGGGAGTGCACGGGCATCTTCGCGTGCCCGGAGGGAGGCGCGGTGCTGGCGTCGGTGACGGAGCTGCTCGCCATGGGGCTGCTCTCCGAGGACGACGAGACGGTGCTGTTCAACACCGGAAGCGGACTCAAGTACGTGGGGATGACGCCTGTGGGGTGAGGGAAGGCGTCCGGAGGCGCGGTGAGGGATCTGCGGGCGATGCCCCTCAGCGCCGATCCGCGAAGCGGTAGTAGAAGGCGGGCAGCGGGACGATGCGGGTACGCGGCGGGCGTTCGTCCAGAGGGTCGGGACGGCGCATGGCCAGGGCCCGGTTGAGGTTGAGTTCGAATCCGGCGGCGTGTCCCTCGAACGCGTGCCAGTCCACGCCGAGCGGGGCCCGCGCGATCAGGGCGAACCCGGCGCGCTGAGCCGCGGGGAAGGCGGCGACGCCCCAGAGCCCGGCGCCGGCGAAGGCCCGAAGGTCGCCTCCGCCGAGGTATTGCTTTCCGGTGACGGCCAGCGAGAGGTCCCGTCCCGAGAAGGTCCCGAGCGCGAATTCCACCGCCCGGTTGTTGGACTCGTACTCGAAGACCAGCGAAACGAGGCTCGTTCCGCCGAGGGTCAGGCCGTACCGGTAGACCGGTGGATCATTTGCCGGCTGGGACGGGGACTGTGCATGCAGCCAGCCGCCGGGAGCGAGTCCCGCCCCACCGGCCAGCAACACAACCGCAAAGGTTCGGATCACGGCAGCCCTGCGCGCAGGCCCGCGTAGAAGCTCCGGCCGGGACCGGGCTCGTTGTAGCGCCTCCCGAAGGCGTTCACTACCACCGATGCCGTGTAGAGCGTGTCGAAGATGTTGGTGATGCCCGCTACCGGGGCCACGTCGAGGGCGCCGACGCGCACCGGATCCAGCTCGAAGCGCACGTCCAGAAGCTGGTAGGGGTCGGTCTCGGCGGTGTTGACGTCGTTGACGGGAATGCCCGACACCCGTGTCAGGCGCAGTTCCGCGAACCAGCCCGGCTGGTCCAGCGAAGCGATGGCTTCCGCGCGGTGGGGGGCGAGCCCGGGGATCCGGTTGCCGCCGTAGTCGTTCCCGCGCGCCACGTAGTCGTCGAAGACCGCGTCCGTGTAGCTGTAGGTTGCGCGCAGGGAGGCACCGCCGCCCGCCGCGAGGGTGAAGGCGGCCTCGAAGCCCTGGTGGCTCGCAGATCCGGCGTTCGCGTAGAAGGTGCGGTCGATGTCGGGCACTTCGATGGGCACCAGCGCGTCGGTGATGCTGGTGGTGAAGACGCTGAGTTCGTAGGCGAACCGGTTCCCGGAGACGCCTCGCGCTCCGGCTTCCAGGCTAAGGCTGCGCTGCGGATTGAGCTCCGGGTTGAAGCCGCCGCGTCCGCTGGGGTCGTTGGCCAGCTCGGTGGTGGTGGGGCTCTCGAAGGAGGTGCCGACGGTCGCGAACAGGCCCATGGCGGGGCCCGCCGCTACATGCAGCCCGATCGACGGGCTGATGGCGTCCATGAGGCGGTCGCCCGAATCGTCGCCGTTGGAGAGGAACGCGTCGTCCACGGAGAAGTCGAGCCGGTCGTAGCGCACGCCGCCGACCAGCCGCGCGCGCTCCCCCAGCCTCAGGTCGCCCTGGCCGAAGAACGCGAGGGTGCGGACGTTCTCGAGCTGGTCGAGCCTGAGGGCGGCCCGCTCGCCTCCGTCGTTGCCGTGGTTCTGCCGGTCGTCGCGCTGCAGGGCGTACTCGCCGCCGAGGTTCCAGGTGAGTTGCTCGGATGCCCCCGCCTGTCCTCTGAGGGCCCCGCGCACGCCGGCCGCGGTGCGCTTCAGGTCGATGACCGCGGATGGGATGGGATTGTCGAGGTTGCGGAAGAGTCCCCAGGCGGAGATGTCCGCTTCGCCCGCGGCGGCGGGGCCGGTCCAGGCGAACCCGAGCTGCCCCTGCGTCACCTTCTTGTTGGTTTGCTGGAAGATGCTTCCCGTATGCGACCGCCGGTCGCCGATCGCCATCAGCGAATCGTTGAGCGATCCCGGGTTTTCTCCGTCGAGGTTGGCGAGATTCGCGGTCACCACCATCTCGCCGTCCGCCGCGGGGGAGCGCAACTGGCCGTTCAGGTGCAGTCGGCGCGCGCTCCCGTAGAGCGAGCCGTCGTTGGCGATCGGGTTGACGCGGAAGCCGTCGTAGTTGAACCGGGAGGCGCTGAGGATGTACTCGCGGTCACCCGACACTCCGTTGGCGGTGGCCTGGAGCCGGCTCATGCCGTTGCTCCCGAAGATGGTTGAGAAGTCCTGGCGGAAGGGCTGGTCGGCCGCGCGCCGGGTCTCGAAGCGCAGCACTCCGCCCGCGCCGTTGCCGTAGGCGGAGGAGCCCGGGCCGCGCAACGCCTCCACCCGTCCCAGGGTGCCCAGGTCGAGGTGGTCGAGGGTCGACTGTCCGTCGGGCAGGGTCGCGGGAATGCCGTCCACGAGCACCGTCACCCCGCGCACCCCGAACTGCGAGCGGGCGCCGAAACCGCGGATGGAGATGCGCTCGCCCACCGCCGAGTTGTAACGGTTCTGCACCTGGACGCCGGGCAGGCCCTGCAGCGCCTCCTCGATGGAGAGCCCGGCCTTGCCGCGCGTGAGCGCCGGCTCCCCCAGCACCGAGACGGCGAAGGGGACTTCGCCCAGCAGGATGGGCGTGCGCAGCACCGTTACCTCGATCTCGTCGAGCGGAATCACCGCGGAAGAATCGGGGTCCTGGGCCGCGAGTGGGGCGGGGAAGTACGCCACGACCAGCGCCAGGGCGAAGCCTGCACGGACCAGTTCACGCGCCGGGTTCCGTTGCCGGAACGAACCGGGCGCGCTCCGGGGCCTTGGCCGGACAGCGTCGTGATGCGGAGAATCGGTCATCGTCGGGTGCCGGGTTGGGAGGGGATCCGGGGTGCGTGTACGATCCTGCGATTGGGGTGTGACCTTCCGGCCGCCGGTAATGATACCACTCCGGCATCCGGGGCGCCTTGCCGGCCCGGCGCCTCGCGGCGCTCGGGTGGGCGCGCGGACTCATCCACGGACTACTCGTTCCTGATATGCACGGTCATGAACTCGGCCTGGCCCGCCTCCTCCAGGACGAGGGTCTCGGGTTCGGCCACGCCGTTCGCCGTCGCGGCTTCCACGACCACGCTGGGTCCCACGGGCACGCGGCAGAAGAGGAATCGCCCGTCCGTGCCGGTGACCGCCTCGTACCGGCCGTCCCGCTGCTCGAGCCGCACAAGCCCGGCGGCGGGGTCGCCGCCGCCGCGCGGATTGCTTCCCCGCGCGATGGTGCCGATGTCCCAGCCGGTCCAGGTGGCCGTCACGAGGGCGCCCTCGACGGGGACTCCCGAGATGCCGTCCACGACGCGGCCCGCCAGCACGGCGGTGCGGTCCACTGCCTCTTCCTCCGCGCAGGCGTCGCGCAGCACCTCCCGGCGTGACGGCGTGAGCAGCCGCAGGGGAGCGATCTCGCCGCGGCGCACCTCCACCTCCACGGCTTCGGGCGCGAAGCCCACCTCTTCGAGCAGCGGGTGATGGTAGGAGACGCGATACACGCCTTCGGTCAAGCCGGTCAGGCGGTAGTTGCCGTCCTCCCCCGTCACCACCGAGTGATCCGTGCCCTCCGCGAAGACGCGCGCACCCTCCAGCGGGCGGGTGTGCAGCGAATCCAGCACCGTCCCTTCGATGGTCCCGGTCTCGGCCTCGACCAGGATCTCGCCCAGCGGCGTCAGGATGCGCATGACCACTGCGCCGGTCTCGCGGATCCCCGCCAGGAAGCGTTCGGGGATGTTGGTGAAGGGATTGGGCCTCATCCCGGGGCGGGGCATGCGGATGTACCACTCGCGCACCACCCAGGTCCCGTTGGGGAGTCCCGCGAACATCACCTTGCCTCCCAAATGCCGCGAACGGAGGTCGGCATCCAGATCCGCGTAGTCGTACTCCAGCCACTGGAGCTCCGAGGACTCCGGTTCCAGCCACATGACGCCGCGGATGTCGATGTGTCCGCGGCGCCCCTCCACGGGTTCGAAGGCGAGCCCGATGAGTCCTGCGGTCTCGTCCTCGCCTTCGCGCACGCGCAGGCAGTGGGTGTCGAGGAAGGCGTCCGACAGCATCACGTTGGCGTCGGGGGCGTAGTAGTAGGTGCCGTCTGCCTCCTCCTGCACGAAGCCGTCCGCCATGAGCTCCTCGACGGGCCGCGACACGAAGGTCTGGCGCTGCATGAGGTCGCTGAAGTTGCGCTGCTCGTTCGTCACGGTGCGGGCGTCGGGGTCGAGGTCCCGCTCGTACTTCATGGTGACGTAGCGATAGACGGATGTCTCGTCGGTGAAGGCCGCGGCCGCGAGCGCCTTGCGCGCTTCCTCCCACACTCGCGCCACGTCGAGCCCGCCTTCCGGGCGCAGCACGCAGCGGCGCTCGCCTTCCACGGTGATGTTGTCGAGCGCGATCGCCTGTACCGGGACCACCATGTCGTGGAAGGCCGCGGCCCCGGAGGCCAGTTCGAGCGGCGGGGAGGTGATGCTGGCGTAGCCGATGCGGTCGGCGCGCAGGGTGTAGGCTCCGGCCTGCGGCGCGCGCAGCGTGAACCTGCCCAGGTCGTCGGTGAGGATGCGTCCCACCTGGGTGCCCTCGCCGTCGATGAGCACGATCATCGCGCCGGGCAGGGGGGTGCCGGCGCCCTCCTCGAGCACCCGGCCGCGCACCATCTGTGCGGCAGCCGGGGAGGCGGTGGCGGCGCAGGTGACGGCCAGCCAGGCGACGAAAGCGAGCCATGAACCGATTCGCTTCGCGCCCCGGGACGCAGATGCCGTTCCCGGGTGTGTTCCGACTCTTGTCATCGTGGACGTTCTCCTGACTGGACTGCCCGGCATCCGCCGGTCGGGCAACCTGTGGCCACGGCGACATTTCCGTCCATGCGGCGGTTCGCCCGCCGGACCCGCGGCTGCTCGTTACCGCGACCCCGGCCCTGTGCCTATATTGAGTACAATCGCCGGTTGTTTCGTTGAGCGCAGGAGGTCCGGGATGTTCGGCCTGCCCCATGCATCGCTACACCATAGCGCACCACCCGTCTGTTCCGCGAAGGTCATGGGGGTCGGCCTGGCCCTGATTGCCGCCCTCGCGTCGCCGCTGACGGCGCAGGAGCGCGGCTTCCAGCCCACCGACTACTACCGCATCGTGGGCGTGTCGGAGCCGGCGATGTCGCCGACGGGGGCGTACGTCGCCTTCACGGTCACGCGCGTGATCGAGGAGGAGAACCGGCGCCACCGCGAGGTGTGGCTGCAGCCCCTCTCGGGCGGGCGGCCCGACGGCGAGGCGATCCGCTTCTCCGATCCCACCTCCGAGGCCGGCGGGCCGCGGTGGTCGCCGGACGGCCGCCTGCTCTCCTTCCGCTCCAGCCGGGGCGACGACCCGAACTCCATCTGGTTCCTGCGGGTGGACGGGCCGGGCGGAGAGGCGTTCCACATCGAAGGCGTGGAGGGAGCGCCGGTGTGGTCGCCGGACGGGCGCAGCATCGCCTTCACCCGCGCCCCGGATGCGGACGACGGGGATGACGACGACGCCAACCGCCAGATCGCGCCCGACGCGGTCACCAGCACGCTGGATGCGGAGCGCTTCGACGGCCACGTGATCACCGCCATGCGCTACAAGCGCGACGGCGTACATCCCCTGCTGCCGCACTACTCCTTGCGCGACAAGACCCAGCTGTTCGTGGTGTCCGCCGATGGCGGCACGGCCCGGCAGCTCACCGACCTCCCCTTCGATGTGGGCGGAGCAGCCTGGTCGTCCGACGGTCGGCGCATCTACTTCACCGGCAACGAACGGCAGGACGACGAATACAACTCCGAGAACACGGGCGACATCTGGTCGGTGGCGGTGACGGGCGGCTCGGTTCGCCGCCTCACCACCAACCCCGGCAGCGAGTCGGCGCCCGCACTTTCGCCGGACGGCGGCTCCATCGCATACCTGTCCAGCCCCGCGCGCGGCGAGCAGTCCGACATCATGGTGCAGGAGGTTGGGCCGGACGGCAGCATGCGCGGCGTCCCCGTCAACCTCACCGCGGGCTGGGACCTGCAGCCGGGCGCGCCCTCGTGGTCGGAGGATGGCGGCGAGATCCGCTTCTCCGCCGGCATCGGCGGCAATTCCCACCTGTTCGCCGTCCCGGCCGCCGGAGGCGAACTCGCGCAGGTCACCGCGGGCGACCGCAGGCTGTCGGGCTTCTCCTTCACGGCCGACGACCGCGTGATGGCGTTCACCGCCACCGATCCGGTGACCCCGGCCGAGCTCTACGTCGCGGCCGGCGACGGCTCCACCGAGCAGAAGGCGACCGGCTTCAACGACGACTGGCTCTCCGACATCACGCTCATGCCCGCCGAGCGCATCGCCTGGACGATGGACGACAGCATCGAGGTCGAGGGCTGGGTGGTGCGGCCGGTGGACGAGATCCCGGGCCGCTCATACCCGATGGTGCTGAAGATCCACGGCGGGCCGCACAGCGCCTACGGCAACACCTTCTTCCCGACCTTCCACGTGCTCTCGGCAGCGGGCTTCTACGTCCTCTACACCAACCCGCGCGGCTCCTCCGGCTACGGGCACGCCTTCCAGTACGCCACCCGCGAGCAGTGGGGCATCGTCGACCGCGAGGACTACCTCGCCGGCGTGGACGCCACCCTGGCGGCCTATCCCGCCATCGACCCGGAGCGCCTCGGCGTCTCGGGCGGGAGCTACGGCGGTTTCATGTCCAACTGGCTGACCGCCACCACCGACCGCTTCGCGGCCTCCGCCTCGAGCCGCTCGATCACCAACTGGGAGAGCTGGTGGGGCACCTCGGACGCCCAGGGGCTCACGGAGTACGAGTTCGGCGGCACCCCCTGGGAGGAACGGGACCTGTACCGGCGCCTGTCGCCCATCTCCTATGTCGAGAACGTGACCGCACCGACTCTGCTCATCCATTCCGAGCAGGACTGGCGTACGCCCATGCCCGACGCCGAGCAGTGGTTCATGTCGCTCAAGAAGCTGCGCGTTCCCGTCGAGCTGGTGCGCTATCCCCGGTCCAGCCATGGTCTCTCGCGTACGGGCGAGCCCTGGCTGCTGGTGGACAGGCTGGAGCGCATCCGCAGCTGGATGGTGCACTGGCTGATCGAGGAGGAGGAGACCGTGACGAGCCAGCCGCGGTAGCTTCGGAGGGCATGCGCCAATCCCGGAGGGGCGTGCGCGAGCCCGGCAGCGGAATGCGCGAATCCGGAGCCATGCGCGAGTCCGGCGGCGAATACGCGGATCCGGCACGGATCCTCGGGGCGCGTCCCGCGAGTCGCGAGGACGGCCTGCGCATCGGCGCTTCGAGAGATGGACGCCCCATCCATGCCTTCCGTTTCGGCACGGGACCCCTGCGCGTGAGTCTGCTGGGGGGATGCCACGCCGACGAGCCCGTGGGGCCGGCGCTCCTCGCCAGGCTGTGCGGATGGCTGGGCGGGCTGCCGCCGGACCATCCGATGCTCGAGCGTTTCGAGTGGTGGATCGTGCCGCATGTGAATCCCGATGGGGAGGCGCGCAATCGCGCCTGGCAGGCCCGCGGCCTCGACTTCGAACTGGGCGACTATCTGGCAAACGTCGTGCGCGAGCTCCCCGGGGACGATATCGAGTTCGGGTTTCCCACGGACGCGGATGATGCGGAAGCCAGGCCCGAGAACCGGGCGGCGTACGAGTGGTGGGGCGGCGCGGGCGGCGCTTTCGACCTGCACGTCTCCCTGCACGGGATGGGGTTCTCGTCGGGAGCCTGGTTCCTCATCGATCCCCGCTGGATCGACCGAACGGGGCCCCTGCGAACCCGCTGCGCGGAGGTCGTGCGCGACCTGGGCTACCGACTGCACGACGTGGAGCGGGAAGGAGAGAAGGGCTTCGTGCGCATCGCTCGCGGTTTCTGCACGCGCCCGAACCACAACGCCATGCGAGAGCACTTCCTGAGGCTCGGGGACGAGGCCACGGCGGGACGCTTCCGCCCCAGTTCGATGGAGGCGGTGCGTTCGCTCGGCGGCGACACGCTCACGCTGGTGACGGAGATGCCGCTGTTCATCACGCCGGGAGCCGGGGAGACGCTCGGTCCTCCCGATCCGGTGGCGGCTCGCTGGAAGACCCGCATCGACGGATGGAAGGCGGAGCTGGCTGCCGGCCGCGCCGCGCCCTCCGAGGTTACACGCGAGGGTGCCCGGCTGGGGATCCGGCCCATGCCCGTCGCAGACCAGATGCGGCTGCAGTGGACGCTCGTGGAGGCGGGGCTGGAGGCGGTCGCCGCCCGGGCGGACGCGTGATGGCGGTCGACGACTTCGAACCGGCGGCCGACATCTTCGGCGAGCGACGGGCGCTCGTGCTCGACGAGCTCGGAGACGCCGCCATGGTGCTGACCGCGGCGGCGGACGCGTGCCGGCGGGGCGCCGATCCCTCCCCCTACCGCCCGGACTCCGAGTTCTTCTATCTGACCGGCTTCACCGAGCCCGGAAGCGTCCTGGTCCTGCGCGGATTCGCCGAATCGAGGCGCTCGGTGCTCTTCGTTCGGCCGCGTGACGAGACGGCGGAACTCTGGGGCGGGAAGCGGCTCGGCCCCGAGGCTGCCCGCGAGCGATTGGGCGTCGATGCCTGCCATCCCCTGGCCGAACTCGGGGAGGAGCTCGGTATCCTGCTCAAGGGAGCGAGCCACGTCTTCTTCCGGCTGGGGTCGGATCCCTGGGCGGACCGGCTGGTGCGAGGCGCACTGGCGCATGCCCGCGCCCGCGGGGCGCGAAAAGGGTCGGGGCCGCGCGGCGTCATCGACCCGGGCGGGATTCTGGACGAGATGCGGCTCCGCAAGGACGCCTGGGAGGTCGAGTCGCTGCGGAACGCGGCCGCGCTGACGATCACGGGGCACCGCGCGCTCGCCGCGGAGCTTCGACCGGGGGTGGGCGAGTGGGAGCTGCAGGCGGCCATCGAAGCGGTGTTCCGCCGCCACCGTGGGGCGACTCCCGCGTATCCGTCCATCGTTGCGTCGGGCGCCAATGCCCGCGTGCTCCACTACTCGGAGAACCGGAGCCGGGCGTGGGCGGGCGAACTGGTTCTCGTGGACGCGGCCGCGGAACTCGGCCACTACTGTGCCGACGTGACCCGAACCTACCCGGTGGACGGGCGCTTCACCCCGGAGCAGCGGGCCGTCTACGAGATCGTGGACGAAGCGCGGGCGACCGCGATTGCCGCCGCGGCCCCGGGCGTGCCGGTGAGCTCGGTGCACGGGGCCGCGTGCGCGGTCCTGGCCAGCGGGCTGGCGTCGCTCGGCGTCCCGGCCGCGAACGGTGGAAAGCCGGAGGGGAGCGCGGCCCTTCGCCGGTTCTTCCCGCACCAGACCTCCCACTGGCTCGGGCTCGAGACCCACGACGTCGGCGACTACGCCATCGATGGCAGGTCCCGGCCACTCGAGGAGGGGATGGTGTTCACGGTCGAGCCGGGCCTCTACTTCTCCGAGGACGCCGAGGGATCCGCGGCCCGCTTCGCCGGAATCGGCATCCGCATCGAGGACGACGTGCTTGTGACCGCCTCGGGGACGGAGAACCTCACCGCGGACCTGCCCACGGAGGTGGGTGCCGTGGAGGCGCTGGTGGGTGAGTGATGAGTGAGGTGCGAACCGGCTTCTGCCGGACGCCAGCCCTGGCGGCGGCAACCCTGACGTGACGTCAGGCTTAGTGGAGACCGGGCGGGAAGTGCGCGACAGCGGGTTGCTGGCCCGCCTGCGCGCTCCGGAGCCGACCATCACCGTCGAGCTGCGGCCGCCCCGCAGCGGGCTGTCCTACGCAGCGGGGATGGATGCCTGGATCGACATGTACCACACACTCGAGCGGCTGGCGCGCGACGACCGCTACATCTTCCTCACCGACAACGCGGTCGATTCCGCCGAGGAGGAGAGCCTCGGCCACGTTGCCGCCAACCTGGCGCGCGGGGTTCCGGCCTCGCGCATCATCCCCTTCCTCACCGCCAAGCACTCCCTGGACTACTGCATGATGTTCGCCCGGCGCGCGGTCTCAAACGGCTGCAAGGCTCTCGCCGTGGTGGGCGGCGACACCACCGGGCCCCCTGCGCGCTGCGTCGAGCACGGGTACCAGTTGCGCGACTTCATCCGGTGCGAGTTCCCGTCGCTGACGCTGGGCGGGTGGGCGAATCCGCACGCGGACCCGGCCGTTCAGGTCGACTACATCGCGCGCGGCGACTTCGAAGCCGACTTCTTCCTGACCCAGATCGTGTCGCACCACTCGCTGCCCCTCGTGGAGCGGTTTCTGGAGGAGCTGGACCGCCGGGACGTCGGCATCCCCGCCATTTTCGGGGTCTTCTTCTACCGCAGCGCGAATCCGGGCACCCTGCGTCGGCTCAGCCGGTTTCTCCCGATTCCGGCCGAGGAGATCACGCGTGATTTCGCGGCCGGCGCGAGTGCCGCGGAGGTCTGCGCACGCAGCATCCGGGCGCTGCGGGAAGCCGGGGCGTCGAACATCTACGTGGCGAATCTGGGATTCCGGAGCGTGGACCGACGCTATCGGGCGATCATGCGGGCGCTGGAGGGGATGGGGGACTGAGGGGCGCGCACCGAAAAATGGTGCGCAGCGCTCACGCGTTACCCGGCGCTTCGCCGACTTTTCCTACGGGCCCGCGTACTTTTCGATGTACCCGCGCACGCGGTACTTCCTCGCCGTGTTGGCCGAACTCATGTAGCGGATCTTGCCGAATACAGGGCGCTCGGGGCCCCAGGCGCGGTCGTGGAGGCCGAGGATCCAGAGGATGCCGGTGTATGAGTTGGGATCGCGTCCGTCGAGCGCGTACTTGTCGTTGAGCTCGATCATGATGCGCAGCGCCTCGCGCGGGCTCTCGCTCCACTCCAGGATCTTCTTGCCCCAGAGCATGCGCAGGTAGTTGTGGATGCGGCCCTCCGCCCGAAGCTGGTTCTGGGCGGCGTTCCACAGAGGGTCGTGTGTGCGCGCGCGTTCGAGGTCGTCGAGTCCGTAGGTGGACTCCCGGAGGTCGGAGGCGTGCTCGGCCAGCGTCTTCCGGGCCCATTCGGGCAACGCCTCGTACGCATCGTAGCGGTCGACATGGAGGCATCGACCGAACCCGAGCTCACGCCATGTAACCAGTTGATCCAAAAACGCTTCCGCGCTCTCGCTCATGCCCCACCAACCGGCGCGTCGTCCGCTGGCGCGGGGCGATATCCGGGCAGGAGTCCATCCCTCGTGCGCCGCGATGCGAACGAACACCTCATGCGCCGAGACATGGCCGAAGTGGAGGTAGGGGGAGAGCCGGCTGGTTGCATCTCGCTCAGGGTGGTTGCCGTCGCTGGCGTAGCGGTCGAGAGCGCCCTCGACGAAGGCGGTGAGTCGTTCCGCCGCGGCCTCCGAGCCGCCGCGCACGTCTGCCGGGGGGACCGAGTGATCGATGGGAAGGTGGGCGATGAGGGCGTCCGGCTCGCTCAGGTCGGCCGGCGGCCATCGCTCCAGGATGGCGGAGGGAACGTGTCGCCGCGCGCGTCGGGCCTCGCGCACCCCTGGAGCCCCGATGCCCATCGGCAGGAGGCGCAGCGGGTCGGGGTGGGGAGCCGCCTTCAGGTGGCCAGGGAGCTGTCGCTGCAGGAACCGTCGAAATGCGTACGCTGTTGCGAAGGGGCCGTCCGTGGCTCGAAGGGGAAGCAGGCCGTTGCTGTCTATCGCCTCGACGCGCAACGGAATCCGTTGCGCAACCGCGTTTACCATCCGGGGGAGGAAGAAGGCGGGAAAGTCGTCGGTGACGATGACGGCCGCATGCTCCGCGAGAGCCTCGACGAGTCCCTTGCCGGCGCCATCCCGGGGCTCGACGTAGGGGTAGCAGGCGATGCCGCGTTCCGCCAGGCGCGCCTCGTTGTCGATCATCCCGTCGATGACGAACCGGTGAAGGCGATCCGACGCCCATCGGTACCCGGCGCGCAGCGGCTCCAGCACGAGGAGCGGGAGTCCGTGTCCGAGGCTCAACTCCACAGCCCGCTGGAGCCCGAAGTTCCAGCGTGTCCTTCGCGCGCCGATCATCCAGTAGAGGATGAATGAGCCGCCGGCGGCTGCGGGGGCGTCGTTGCAGTGCCTGATGCGGACTGCGGGCACGGGCGAGTGTCGGGGTCCGGGTTCCGCGTCGCCATCGTTTGGGAATGGGGCGTTCGTGCCCGTTCCGCCGGATGGATGCAGGGGCACCCGTGTCGGCCCTACGTCGCCGTCGCCGACGGATCGCCTCCGTCCGGCGCCTTCGACCGCCGCCCTCCCCCTCGAGAGGCCGCCAGCAGATCCTTGCCGGTGCGGACCAGGGCGGAGCGCGGAGCGCTGCCGATCAGGATCAGGGGCTTCCCGGACCCCACGGCGACCGCGTGCGGGATGCCGCGCAGGCTCCGCCGCCCATTGGCTTCGGTGCGCATTCCCAGGACGACGAGGTCGGAGGTGCGGGCATGCCGGATGATGGTTTCTTCCGGGTACGCGGCGGTTTCGACGACCACTTCGTAGGGACCCGTGGCCTCGTCGCGCACCATTCTGTGGATCTCGCGCTCGAAACGGAGGCGTTCCTCCTTCGACGCCGAGGGAAGCACCGTGGACAGGTAGGTGATGGATCGTCCCCTGGTGCGCGCAAGACTGGCGAGCAGGCGGACCCTCGGGCGGCTGTGGCTTCGGCGCCCTCCGAGGGGCACCAGCACCTTCTCGGCGTCGTCCATGGACCAGCCCGACGGCGTGCGCGCCACCACGACGTCGCAGCCGATCCCGGCCATGCGCCGCTCCAGCGCGGATTCGACGAGCGGATCGGAGAGATTGGGAAGGCCCAGGAGCACCGTCTCGCACCGATGTTCCTCCGCCACCCGGGCGATCTCGGTCCAGGGATCGGGGGCGATGGTGAAGAGGATTTCCGCGATCAGCGAATGCTCCAGGCTGTGCAACACGGACTTGCCCAGCACGGCCTGGGCGTCGATGATCCGGGATTCGGGCGCGGACGCCGTGTCCGGGGGCGAGAGAACCGTGAGAAGCAGCACGCGGCCCGAGCCCGGTGTGCGCAGGGTGCCGGCGATGTCCACGAGTCTCGCGGCGTTGGCCGGATTGGCGATGGGAGCGAGCACCAGCGGACTCCGTCCCCGGAGCAGCGTGAGGTGGGGATGCGTGGCTTCCGCCGACACATCGGTAAGGCGTGCGGCGGGCGCCAGGAGGGTGAGGTAGAACGCGGTGCCGATGGCGATCCAGGTCATCACGATGCTGCCCGCAAAGGGCACTGCGAAGATCTGGAAGGCCGCGAGCGATGCGCAGAACAGCCCGCCCACGAGCGGCAGGAAGGGGACGCGCCCCGACGCCGAGCGGTACTCCACCAGCACCGCCGCGACGTGCACCATGGCGAAGGAGATGAGGAAGATGAGGCTCGAGGCCGCTCCGGCGGCCGGCACCTCGCCGACGGCGAGTGCGATCACCGCCACCACCGTGCCGGTGACCACGACCGCCGTCGCGGGCGTGCCGCTCGACCCCCGCATTCGGGCCAGCCGGCGGGGCAGGGTACGGTCGCGGGCCATGGCGAAGGCCACCCGCGACGCGCCCAGGAGGTTGGCCTGGAGCGCCGAGAGCATCGACAGGATGCCCGCGCCGATGACCAGCCAGTAGCCCGCCACCCCCATGTACTCCTCGACCGCGGCCGCCACCAGACCTTCCGGGTTGGCCGCCGCCACCGCCGCCCCCCCGCCCGCCCCCGCCGGTGTCCCCACCGTGGCGAACAGGAAGAGCATGGGCAGGTAGAGCGCGAGCGCGATGCCGAGCGAGAGGTACATGGCGCGCGGCAGGGTCCGCTGCGGATCGCGCACCTCCCCTCCCACCGCGGCGATCAGGTCGAATCCCTGGAGCGCGATGAACGTGTAGCCCATGGCCCGCACCACCCCGCCCGCCCCCTCCGTGAAGAACGGGTTGAGCCGATCCGCCAGCTCGCCCGGCGACCCGGTGCCCCACGCCCACGCCCCCCCGGCGATGACCACGGCGAACACCACCACCTTGCCGATGGTCTCCGCGGTGCCGCCCCCCGCCGCGCGCCGGACCAGCGCCAGCATGTAGGCGCCGATGGCGACCGCGGCCGCGGCCAGGCGGGCGGTGTCGCCGCCCAGCCGGGTTTCCGCCAGCTGCGGCAGGGCGCGCAGCAGCCCCTCCATGAAGAAAGCCGCGAACCCGAGCGCATACAGCACCCCGGCCACGATGGAGGCGAACCACACCACCCAGCCGACCACGAAGGCCAGCTCGATGGAGAAGACGTTCTTGGCGTAAGTGTAGGTGCCGCCGGACTCGGGGAAGCGGCGGGACAGGCGGGCGAAGCTGGCCGCGGTGAGCAGGGCGATGCCGCCGTTCAGTGCGAAGGAGACCATGGCGCCCGGCCCGGCGACCGAGAAGGCGGTGCCCGCGAGCGCGAGGATCCCCCCGCCCACGATGGCGCCCACCCCCAGGATGGTGGCGCCGAACAACCCCATGTGCCGTTCCTGAACCTGCACCGCATCCTCCATGTTTTGCATACCCGGGGCGAATCGGCCCCGTCTATCCCCGCTCCGCTTCCAGCGACGCCAGCAGTTCGGACGCCCGGCTCAGGTCGTCGTCGGGGAGGCGGATGCGCACCCCCCGCACCAGGTGCCGCACTCCGGCGTACATCTCGCGGGCGATCGCCAATCCTTCCGCGCGCGCGTGGGCCGGGCCGCTGCGCTCGGCGGCCCGCATCCGTTGCACGATCCTCTCCGGCACCTGCACGCCGGGCACCTCGTTGGCCATGAACTCGGCGTTGTGCAGGGAGGAGAGCGGCAGCAGGGTTGCGATCACCGGAATGTCGGTGCCGGCGCGCGCCAGGAAGTCCTCCAGGCGCTCGGGGTGGAAGAGCGGGCGCGTGACCGCGAAGTCCGCCCCCGCGTCCACCTTCCACCCGAAGCGGCTGAGCTCCAGGGCCTGGTCGATCGCGGCGTGGTCGAGCCCGACCCCCGCCACCAGCTCGGTGGGGGCGCCGATGTCGTTGCCGCCCGCGTCCAGGCCGCGGTTCAGGCGGTGCACCACGTTGACCAGACCGATGGAGTCGATGTCGGAAATCGCGGTGGAGTCGGCGTAGGGACCCAGGTCGGTCGACTCGCCGCTCGCGATCACGAGATTGCGGATGCCCGCGGCCGACGCTCCCAGCAGGTCGCTGATCATGCCGTGCATGTCGCGGTCGCGGCAGACGTAGCGCACCAGCGGCTCGATCCCCGCGCGGGCGCCGAGCAGCATGGCCGTGGTCAGGGCGTCCATGTGGGCCTGTCCGCGCGTGCCGCCGACCACGAAGACGGCGTCCACGCCGCCGCGGGCGAGCGAGCGAACCCGGCGCGTGATCCCCTCCATGCGCCACCCGCGCGGGGCGGCTACCTGGACGGTGGTCACGAACCGGCCGGCCGCGAGCTTGCGTCCCCACGTCGACCGGTCGGCGAGCGGCACCGCCGGGCGTCCCCTGCGGGCGGCCGGTTCGGCGCGCGCGGCCACCCGGACGCGCGCCGGCTGCACGCTGGCCACGTGGTCGCGGATCCTGCGCACGTGGGCGGCGGTGGTCCCGCAGCATCCCCCCACGAAGCGCGCGCCGGCGGCAATCAGGCGGCGGGCGTACTGGCCCATGTACTCCGGGCTGGCCATGTAGATCTGGCGGTTCTCGACCACGCGCGGCAGTCCGGCATTGGGCTGGGCGGAGGCGGGCAGCCCGGAGCTGGCGGCGAGGCGCTCCACCGCGTCCAGCATGATCGCCGGCCCCACCGAGCAGTTTATGCCGGCGACCTCCACCCCCCATTCCGCCATCGCCGCCCCGGCGGCTTCCATGGTCGTGCCCCCCGGGGTGGCGCCGTTCTCGCCGATGGTGACCTGGGCCAGCACCGGCAGGTCGGTGAGCGAGCGCACCGCCCGGAAGGCCGCCTCCAGCTCCCTCAGGTCGCTGAAGGTCTCCAGGCAGAACCCGTCCACGCCGCCGTCCAGCAGGCCCCGCGCCTGCCGCCGGAAGAACGCCACCGCCTCCTCGAAGGCCGTCGCTCCCCAGGGCTCGATGCGGATGCCGAGCGGGCCCATCGCACCTGCCACGGCGGCCCGCCCCGCCGCCGCCTCGCGCGCCAGCTCCGCTCCCGCCCGGTTGATGACCTCCGTGCGCTCATCGAGCCCGAACCCCGACAGCTTCACCGGATTGGCTCCGAAGGTGTTGGTCTCGAGGATCTCGGCGCCGGCGTGCACGTACTCGTCATGAACCTCGCGCACCATCTCGGGTGTGGAGAGGTTCAGTTCGTCGTAGCATACGTTTACGAACACGCCTCTTCCGTAGAGCATCGTGCCCATGGCGCCGTCCACCACGTGGGCGCGCCCGTCGCCGATCAGGTCGCGCAGGGTCACGCTCACGGGCGGTGCGCCTCCCGCGCCGGCCCGCGGCCGGTCCGGGCGCCCGGCGTCGCGGTCACGGCTCGTACGCCAGATTGGGGGCCAGCCACCGTTCCGCCTCCCGGATCTCCATCCCGCGCCGGCGCGCATAGTCCTCGACCTGGTCGCGCCCGATGCGGCCCACCCCGAAGTAGTGCGCCCGCGGGTGCGCGAAGTACCATCCGGCCACGCTGGCCGCCGGGGTCATTGCGCAGCTCTCGGTGAGCCGGATGCCGGCGCGCGCGGTAGCGTCCAGCAACCGGAAGATGGTGCGCTTGCCGGTGTGGTCCGGACACGCGGGATACCCGGGCGCAGGGCGGATGCCCGTGTACGACTCGGCGATCAGCGCCTCGCCGTCCAGATCCTCACCCGGCGCATATCCCCAGATCTCCCGGCGCACCCGCTCATGCAGCAGCTCCGCGAAGGCCTCCGCGAGCCGGTCCGCGAGAGCCTTGGCGAGGATGCTGGAATAGTCGTCATGCTCCCGCTCGAAGCGGCGGCAGAGTTCGTCCAGACCGGCCCCGGCCGTCACCGCGAACGCCCCCAGGTAGTCGGCGATGCCGGTCTCGCGCGGCGCCACGAAGTCGCTCAGGCACGAGTTGGGACGCCCCGACGCCTTCTCGAACTGCTGGCGCACCCCGTGCGCGACCGCGAGCGTCCCGTTCCGCCCCTCATCCGCGTAGATCTCCACGTCGTCGCCCGCCGCGTTGGCGGGAACGGTGCCGGCCACCCCGCTCGCCCGCAGCAGCCCCTCGCGCACGATCTCGTCGAGCAGCGCGCACGCGTCCCGATGGAGCACCCGCGCCTGCTCGCCCACCACGGGATCATCCAGAATTGCCGGGAACCTGCCCGCCATCTCCCAGGCCTGGAAGAAGGGCGTCCAGTCGATGTAGGGGAGCAGCTCGGCGAGAGGGAAGGGGGCGAACACCCGGATCCCGAGCCTCCGCGGCGCCACCGGCGGCTCCGAAGCCCAGTCGATGGCGAGCCTTCGCGCGCGCGCCTTCTCCAGCGGAAGGATGCGGGCCCGGGCCTGCCTGCCGGCGTGCCTGGCGCGCAGCTCCGCATAGCTCGCCCGGGTGCGCTTCAGGAAGGCGGGGGCCTCGCGCTCGCTCAGCAGTCGGCTCATCACGCTCACCGCGCGCGACGCGTCGTGCACGTGAACCGCGGGCCCCGAATAGCAGGGCTCGATCTTCACCGCCGTGTGCGTACGCGAGGTGGTCGCGCCCCCGATCAGCAGCGGCAGCCGGAAGTCGAGCCGCTCCATCTCCGAAGCCACGTGCACCATCTCTTCCAGCGACGGCGTGATGAGCCCCGAGAGCCCGATGGCGTCGGCCCCTTCCCGGCGGGCGGTCTCGAGGATGAGCTCCGCCGGCACCATCACCCCCAGGTCCACCACTTCGTAGTTGTTACACTGGAGCACCACGCCCACGATGTTCTTGCCGATGTCGTGCACGTCGCCCTTGACCGTGGCGAGCACGACCCGCCCGGCGGCGCGCGCCTGTCCGTTGCCGGCCTTCTCTGCCTCCAGGAAGGGCACCAGGTAGGCGACGGCCTTCTTCATCACGCGCGCGCTCTTCACCACCTGCGGCAGGAACATGCGTCCCGCGCCGAAGAGGTCGCCCACCTCGTTCATGCCGTCCATCAGCGGGCCTTCGATGACGTCCAGCGCCCGCTCGCGCGCCCGGCGCGCCTCCTCGGTGTCGTCGACGATGTGCTCGGAGATCCCCTTTACCAGCGCGTACGCCAGCCGCCTCTCGACAGGCGCCTCACGCCACCCGTCGTCGGCGCCGCTCGCCCGCTGCGCGACCCCCCGGTACTCGGCCGCGAGCACGATCAGCCGTTCCGTGGCCCCGGCGTCACGCGCCAGGATCACGTCCTCCACGGGCTCCAGCAGCTCGGCGGGGATCTGGTCGTAGACGGGAAGCGCGCCCGCGTTCACGATCCCCATGTCCATGCCCGCCTGGATGGCGTGGTAGAGGAACACCGAGTGCATGGCGTCGCGCACCGCGTCGGATCCCCGGAACGAGAACGAGAGGTTGCTCACCCCTCCGCTCACCTTGCAGCCCGGAAGCTCGCGCTTGATGGCGCGGCACGCCTCGATGAAGGCGACGGCGTAGCGGTCGTGCTCCTCGATCCCGGTCGCGACGGCGAAGATGTTCGGGTCGAAGATGATGTCCTCGGGCGGGAAGCCGACTTCTTCGGTGAGGATGCGGTAGGCGCGGCGGCAGATCTCCACCTTGCGCTCCAGGGTGTCGGCCTGCCCCTCCTCGTCGAAGGCCATCACGATCACCGCGGCCCCGTAGCGGCGCACCATGCGGGCCTGCCGGCGGAAGTCCTCCTCGCCCTCCTTCAGGGAGATGGAGTTGACGATGCCCTTGCCCTGCACGCACTTGAGCCCCGCCTCGAGGATGCTCCACTTCGAGGAATCCACGACGATCGGCACCCGCGAGATGTCCGGCTCGGACGCGATCAGCGAGAGGAAGCGCACCATCGCCGCCTCCGAGTCCAGCAGCCCCTCGTCCATGTTCACGTCGATGAGCTGCGCGCCGTTCCGAACCTGCTGGCGCGCCACCTCGAGCCCGGCCTCGAAGTCGCCCTCCTTGATGAGCCTGCGGAAACGGGCCGAGCCGGTGACGTTGGTGCGCTCGCCGATGTTGGCGAAGAGGGAGTCGGCGCCAAGGTTGAGCGGCTCGAGCCCGGAGAGGCGGGAGCGGCGCTCAATGCGCGGCGGGCGGCGCGGAGGAAGCCCGGCAACCGTCTCGGCGATGGCCTCGATGTGCGCCGGAACGGTGCCGCAGCACCCGCCCACGATGTTCAGGAAGCCCGCGCGCGCGAATTCACCCAACTGGGCGGCCATCGATGCGGGGGTCTCGTCGTACTCGCCGAGCTCGTTGGGCAGGCCGGCGTTGGGATGGCAGCTCACGAGGAGATCCGCGCGGGTGGCGAGTTCCTCCACGTGCGGGCGCAGGGCGGCCGCGCCGAGCGCGCAGTTGAGGCCGATGGCGAGCGGGTCCGCGTGCCGGACGGAGTTCAGAAACGCCTCCACCGTCTGCCCGGACAGCGTGCGTCCGCTTGCGTCCACCACGGTGCCCGACACCATGACCGGCACGTCCAGCCCGCGCCGGTCGAGCAGCGAGCGGATCGCGAAGAGCGCCGCCTTGGCGTTCAGGGTGTCGAAGACGGTCTCGACCATGAGCAGATCGACATCGCCGTCCAGGAGGCCGCGCGCCTGCTCGTCGTAGGCTTCCGCGAGCTCGTCGAAGGTGACGTTGCGGAACCCCGGGTCGTTCACGTCCGGCGAGATGGAGGCGGTGCGGTTGGTGGGCCCCAGGATGCCCGCCACGAAACGCGGCCGGGAGGCGTCGCCGGCGGTGAAGGCGTCGGCCGCGGCCCGGGCGAGGCGCGCGGAAGCCAGGTTGATGTCGTATGCGGCGGCCTCGAGGCCGTAGTCCGCCATCGAGATCGAGGTGGCGTTGAAGGTGTTGGTCTCGACGATGTCCGCCCCGGCGGCCAGATAGCCCTCGTGGATCTCGCGGATGATCTCCGGGCGGGTCAGCGAGAGCAGGTCGTTGGCGCCCTTGAGCGGGCGGGAATGATCCGCGAAGCGTTCCCCGCGGAAGTCGTCCTCGCCCAGCCGGTAACGCTGAATCATCGTGCCCATCGCGCCATCGAGTACCAGGATGCGCTCGCCGAGGGCATGCATCAGCGCCGCCACGCGCCGTGTGCGGACGGATGAGCCTGTGGCCGGGACAGATGCGGAGGTGGTCATGGCGTCAGTATACTAACGGAACGCGTGTCCTGTACCGCAGCAACAGAGACCGGTCCGGCCAGGAACTTTCGGGTCGCGGGGCCGTTTACTCCAGGAACGCGTAATGCCAACCCCGGGAGGGTCATGGAAACCGTCCGCATCCCCAACCAGGCGACCTACTCGCCCATCTCGCTGACCGACCTGATGGTCGCGGCGCCGCTCGCTTCGCGCATCCTCCTCGGGGCGACACCCCCGGGACGCGCGCTCCAGGCCGTGGCGCTGGGCGCCTACGCGGGCAGCGTGGCGGTCGACTGGTTCGCCCGGCGCAACGTGCGCGCCATCGACTTCCTCGACACCTTCGGGGCGGATGTAAAGCATCTCACGCCCATGCCCGACGAGGAGCGCGAGCGCGAGGTCGAATGGCTGACGGAGCGCGTGAACGACGAGTACACCGCCGAGCGCATCCCGCGGGCGGAACTCGCGCGCCGGATCAACCGGCACCTGACCGACTTCATCGCCGGCACCACCAACCAGCGCGTCGAGACCAGCTCGGAAATACGTCAGTTCACGCTTGCGGGACTCGTCTTCCCCTTCGCGCTCGGCACCTGCGACATCTTCTCGGGCGACGTGTCCATCCTCCGGGACGCCGGGGTGTTCGAACCGCACATCATCGCGCACGAGTTCTCGCACCGGAAGGGATACCTGAAGGAGCTGCACGCGCAGGTGCTGGGATACCTGGCGATGGTCGGCTCGGGAGAGGCGGTGCTGGTGCAGTCGGCACGCTGCGAGCGGCTCCACCGCAATCTCTGGGTGCTGGCGGACCGCGATCCGGTGCGCTACCGGACGATGATCGAGGAGGGAGCGCTGCGCGAGGAACTGCGGGACGACTTCATGGCGCTGCACCCCGAGGATGGACCCGCCGAGGGAACGATGGCGAATCTGATGCGGCGCCTCTACGACGAGCGCATGAAGCTCACCGGCCAGAACGGACTCTCGGACTACGACGAAGGCTTCACGAACTTCCTGTACACGAGTGAGAGAAGGGCTGCGGAGGCGTAGGACAATGACTGGCGATCACAGGGTATGCGGGATGGTGTTCTTCTTGGCGGTCTTCGCGCTCGGACCAGTTGCAGGCGTGCTCCACGCCCAGGCATCCGGGGCCGGCGCGGAGTGGGATCCGGTCGGGACCTTCTCGATCGTAGGGTACGACCCGGAGACCACGGAGATCGGGGTGGCGGTCCAGTCGCGTGTGTTCAGCGTGGGCAACGGCGTCATCTGGGGCGAGGCCGGGGTGGGGGTGGTGGCTACCCAGGCGGTGGTCGACGTGAGCTACGGGCCGCAGGCGCTCGCGCTCCTGCGCGAGGGGTATTCCCCCGCCGAGGTGGTGGAACGCGTCCTGGCCGCCGACCCGAATCCCGACCCGGAGCGGTGGAGCATCGAGGGCCGCCAGTTCTCGGTGATGAACGCCCGCGGAGAAGTGGCGACCCATACCGGCCCGCGCGCCAGCGACTGGGCGGGACACCGCGTCGGCCGCTACACCTCCGCGCAGGGCAACATCCTGGCCGGCCCGGCGGTGGTGGACGACATGGTGACCGCCTTCGAGAACACCTCCGGCCACCTGTCGCAGCGCCTGGTGGCGGCCCTCGAGGCCGGTCAGGCGGCGGGCGGGGACACCCGCGGCATGCAGTCCGCCGCCCTGCTGATCGTCAGGGAGGACGGCGGGGTGTGGCTCAACAACGACGTCGTGCTGCGGCTCCAGGTCGACGACCACGCGGAGCCCATCGCGGAGCTCCGCCGGCTGGTGGAGATGGCGGCGGAGCGGCGGGCGCGGCGGCGGCGGTAGATGGGCTACCGCCCCTCCACCAGCCTTCCACCCTCCACCCAGACCTCGTCTCCCACCGTCACCGTCGCGTCCGCGAAGAAGTTCCAGCGCACGTAGCCGCCTCCCACCGACCCGCCCAGCTCGGTGTTGTCGCCCAATGACAGCCTCACCACGGCGTCCCCGTAGCCATAGTACGGGATCCACTCCTCGCCCTCGGGAATCGCCAGCAGCGGGTTGAACCCCACCCCCAGCTCGCGGAAGGTCCGGCCGGCCTCCCCGGCTTCCTCGATCTCGCGCACCACCCCGTCACGCCCGGCATCGGCCTCCACCTCCACCACGCGGCCTTCCTCGAAGTGCAGCACCACGCCTTCCGCGCGTTCACCGCCCCACTGCGCCGGAGGGAAGGCGATCCTGCCCACCACCGATTCCAGCACCGGCAGCACCCTCGCCGCGCCTGCCGGAATCTCCACCTCGCGATCGATCAGGTTGCGCGCACGTACCGCACGCGCACCCGACGCGTCCCCGTCCTGACGCGTCACCGGTCCGTCGTCCACAAGGAAGGTGATGTCGGTACCCGCGGGCGTCGTCACCCGCACGGGCCCGCTCGTGAGCGCCGCCTCGAAGGCCGCGAGCGCGTCGGCGAGGGCAGGGTAGTCGGTGTCCAGCACCGCGGTCTGGTAGACGCGATCCACCCGGTCGTCGACGGCAAGCTCCTCCATCTCGAAGGAAGTGGCGCCCGCCCAGTGGAAGTGAACGGTCCGCCCGCGTCCGCCCCGCAGCACGTCCTGCAGCGCGCGGTACACGTCGTTGTCCAGCGTCGGGTCCGCCGCGGCACCCGGGAGCTTGACCGCGACGTCCACCGTGGCGAGCGGCTCCGCCCACCCCTCGGGCGCAGTACCCAGGGAAGCCGCGAACTCCGCAGGCCGACCTGCATCCAGGTCCGCCCCCGCATCCGGCTCACCCACCGCAAGCACCGCGCCGCGTACATCCACCGCGCCCATATCCACCCCGCCCGCCGCCCTCACGCCGGCGCGCAGCAACGGCACGATCACGTCCCAGCGGCTGCCGCCCTCCCCGACCAGCAGGACGCGTTCACCAGGCTGCAGGTCCATCCTCGCGAGCAGGGTCGCCGAGAGGGCTTTGAAGTCGAGGACTTCGCCGCCGCCGGCGTCGCTGCCGCTCTCCGGCGCGCACGCCGAGAGCGCGGGGATCAGAAAGATCGCCATGGTCAGGCCTGCTCTGCGAAGTGACATCTTGTCTACATCCCTTGTCGTTAGGGCCGGGAACTTCGTCCTTGGGACCAGATCTTCGTGGACCCGGAATCCAGCTACATCCCCGCCCACGACTACGGGATGGATAATGTGGCGACTCCCCATGGGCCGAAAAGGGAAGCTCGACGCAGCCCGCCAGCATCCGGGTGCCGGGGAAGCCACCGTTGGCGTTCTGGCGGCGGGGCCGCCGCTGCACGAAGTTTCAACCGTGCAGATCGTGCGGCCCATCATTGAGAGGGGAATCGAACCGGCCAATGTCCCGTCCTCCTGCCGGCGCCGACAAAGTCCGAGCCCTGATGCGCCTGTTGGGAAGAGCGGCGCGCAGCGAGGGCACCATCTACCTCGTCGGTGGTGCTTCGGCGGTACTGGTGGGATGGAGGGAGACCACGGTCGACATCGACATGAAGCTCGATCCCGAGCCGCGCGGCGTCTTCGAGGCGATCGCACGGGCGAAGGAGCAGTTGAAGGTCAACGTCGAGCTCGCGGCGCCGACGACTTCATTCCAGCCCTGCCTGGATGGAGAGACCGGAGCTCCTTCATCGTTCGCCATGGGCCAGTGTCCTATCGCCATTACGATTTCCACGCCCAGGCTCTCGCCAAGATCGAGCGCGGGCATGAACTCGATCTCATGGATGTCGGCGAGATGGCCCGCCTCGGTCTGGTGCGAGTCGACCGACTGCGTGACCTGTTCGATGCAATCGAACCCGAACTGCCGCGCTATCCTGCTCTCGATCCGCAGTCGTTCCGCCGCAAGGTGGAGCGCGTCCTGAACGAAGTCGGTCCTTCGGCTCCGGGGGTTCCATGACTCCCGTGACTTCCGGTCCCATGCCTGCTGGGCGGCACTCCGGGGTAGCCGAGACTTCCTCCGAGGCGCGGACGGCGGCCGTGCCCCGGGACCTGCCGGGCGCGGACCTGGTGTCGGCTGGCATCGAGGCTCTGCGGCGCGGCGAGCGCACGGTGGAGGCGCTGCTCGTCATGGTGGGAGCGCGACGCATGCGCGCCGCCGGGCTGGACATTCCGCCCGGCTTGCCGCTGGGCCGATACCCCGAGCACGCGTTGTACGTGGCCGTCGCCGCCACCCATCCCCAGGACGCGCATTCCCGCTACAACGCCCTCGTTCGCCGCTTGGTCAGCTTCGAGCGCGCGCTGGAGTCCCTCTATTCGTCGGCGAACCCACAGCGCGTAGTACTACGCGGCGACGCCCCATGATACTACTGCGTATCAAGCCTCCTCTCAGTTCCGCCGCAGGCCACTACCCGCCGGCCCGCTCGATCATCGCCGCCACCGCCCGCATGCGCGCCGCCAGGTCCCGCACCGCCGCCACGTACACCCGCTCCCATCCCGGCAGGTCGGCCCGGTCGTCGGTCTCCAGCTCGTACCGCAGCCCCGGCAGCATCCACGACGCGTACCCGCTGAAGGGGTCGGGCGAGACGTAGATCGAGCGGCTCCACGGGCGCCCCTGGAGCCCGCGGTCGTTCAGCCACGCCTTCTCCAGCCCGATCAGCGCCCGGTTCACGGCCTCGGCGGCGGCCGGGTCGACGTCCCCGGACGCGATCCAGAGGTCGCGCGCGGCCACGAGTTCGGCGGCGGCTTCGTCCAGTTCGCGCGTCGACTCGGCGAGGGCGGAGAAGTCCACGCGCAGCCCTCGTGCCCCGGCCACGTCGTTCAGAGTGCCCACGTGGGTGCGGGTGTCGGAGGCGTAGCGGGCCACATCGTACGGGAGCACGTCGGCGTTGGCGAAGCGCAGCGCGAGGATGCCGTCCGCGCGCGCGATCATCGGTCCGTAGACGAATTCGGTGTCTCCGAACCGCTCGTACCAGGCGAAGTTGTCGTAGTTGGAGTGGTACACTCCGCCGGGATTCCCCGACGAGAGCGCCCCGGACGGCACGCCGGCGTGCGTGTAGAAGCCGACGTGGTCCGACCCGCCGCCCAGGTTGCCCATCGCCGGCTCCTCGGCCCCGTCGGCGGTGCTCTCGCGCCACCAGTCCAGGATGGTGCCGTCCGCGCCCGGATAGGCCACGCGGCCCACCGCCTCGATGATCGGTCCCTTGAGCGAGGGCGACGACGACGCGCCGAACCGCCCGCCCGACACCGCGCCGTCGGCGTTGATGTACGCGATCGCGTTGGCCTCCAGCTCCTCGCGGAAGTGCTCCACCCACTCGGTCGAGCCGATGATGCCGTACTCCTCGGCGTCCCAGTGCGCGATCATGATCGAGCGCCGGGGCCGGCACGCCTCGTCCCGGGCCAGCGCGCCCAGCGCCTCCGCCAGGGTGAGGAGCATGGCTGTGCCGCCGTTGGGATCGATCGCGCCGAATCCCCAGGGGTCGTAATGCGCGCCCAGAATGAACCACTCGTCGGGGAACTCACTGCCGCGCAGCGTGCCGACCACGTTGGTCGCGCGGGTCAGCCGGCGCGGCTGGTTGACGCGCACGCGCACGGTGAGATCCGGTCCGCCGGTCAAGCGGTAGTCGAGCTCCATCCCGGCGGCCCATCCGGGCGGGGTGGCGCGGCCGGTCATGCGCGACAGGATCTCGGTCGCCGCCTCGTAGCCGATGGGGAGCACGGGGATGGTGTGCAGCGCCACCTCCGACGGGTCGAGGCGCTCCACCTGGATGTCGCCGTCCAGCGGCAGCGCCGGAACGAACGGCGTGAGCGGGTCGCCCGTCCAGGGAAGGGTGAGCACCGAGCCCCGCTGGATCGTCTGCCCGTTCATCATCGGGCCGTCCGGATAGGCGTCGATATCCGAAAAGCCGGGATCGTTGAACATGACCACGCCCGCCGCCCCGCGCTCTTCGGCGAACAGCACCTTGTAGCCGCGGAAGTTTCCGCCGTAGCGCGCGATGACGACCTTGCCGGCCACCGACACGCCCATGGAGTCGAGTGCCAGGTAGTCCTCGCGCCGCCCGAAGTTGGCGTAGACCACCTCGGCCGTCACGTCGCCGGACCCCGAGTAGGCGTTCCACCCGTTGAGGAGGTCGGGATGACCCGAAAAGCGGTCCTCCGGGAGCGCGGGTTCACGGTTCGACAGCTGCATGGACACGGGGGTGACGATATGCACCTCCACGTCGTCGGTGAGTTCGGGCAGGTACACGTCGTACGGGTGGCGCTCGACCTCCAGGCCCGCGCGCTCCATGGCCCCCGCCAGGTACTCGCCAACGCGCTGCTGGGCTTCCGAGCCGGCGGGGTGGGGGTTTGCGGTGATGGTGCGCAGATGCTCGCGGAACGAATCGCTGCGGGGCAGCTCGAGGAAGCGGGCCTCGCACACGAGCTGCCCGGCGGCCCGGGCCTCCGTGAAGCCGGTGGGGGAGGGCTCCTGGGACGAGGCGGGCGTCGCGGCGGCGAGCGCGGCCGCGAACATGAGCGCGGCCGGCGCGGGGAAAGCGAAGGGGCCGTGGACGATGGGACGGGAGGTGGTGGAGCGGCTGGCGTGGAGCATGGGCGTGGTGGGTCCGAGGTGGCGGATGCGGTGGAAGAGAACGGACGGCGCCCGCGAGGGCTCGTTACTGTCCGTCCCGCCCCCAAACTGCATCAACCCTCGGGGGCGCCGCCACCTCCGGGGCCGCGGGGGACGCGCGCGATGCCCTCCGTCTTCTTCGCCACGGCTCTGGGCACCTCGGTCGGGGTTCCGCCTCCCAGCAGCTGTTCCGCGAAGTCGAGGCGTTCCTCGATCGACCCCAGGTGGTAGGCGATCTCGGTGACGTCGCGGCGGATTCCCTCGAGTTCGGCACGCGTCGGGGCGCCGGTTGCGCTCACTCCCGGAATGCGGCGCATGAAGAACTGTGCGAGCAGGATGCCGGCCGCGCCGATCATGCCGCCGGTGACGAAGACGGACACCAGCACGATCAGGATCTCCGGTTCCATGCCCATCCGCCCCGTTCGAGGAAGCCGGCGCCGGCGCCGCGGCTCGAAGCGCCCGCGCGAAACTCGTTTATCGCGTGAACCCGCGGGATGGTTCCCCGACCCCCGCCCCCGGGTTCGCCAGGTGAGCCCGCACGCCCTTGCCCCGCTTTCGGCGACGGATTCACTTGTGCACCACCGCCCCCGGGCAGCCGCCGTGTCGTCCCTCCATCCGAACAGAGCCCTACCATGAACGCCATCGTCAGGTTTCTCTCCCGTCCGGTTTCGCCCGCGCCGCGCGCGTTTTCGCCCCTGCTCATGCTCATCGCGCTCGCGCCGCGTCCCGCAGAAGCGGCTCCCGCCCCCGCGCCGCAGGAGTCGAGTGCCGAGGCCGGTCCGGCCAACTACGACCTCGCCGCCCGCTTCGCCCCGTACCGCATCCGCGAGATGGTGCACTCGACGTCGGTCGACCCGCAGTGGATCGAGGGCACCGACCGGTTCTGGTACGAGTGGGAGAACGCCGACGGCACGTTCTACTACATCGTCGATCCCGGCGCCGGCTCGCGCACGCTCCTCTTCGACAACGATCGAATCGCCGCCGAACTGACGCGCATCACCCGCGATCCCTGGGACGGGCAGCACCTGCCCATCCGCAACATCCGCTTCATCAGCGACAACGTGCTCCATTTCGAGGTGGAGTCCTCCCAGGACGAGGAAGTGGAGGAGGATGACGAGGAGGTGGAGGAGGACCAGGACGAGGAGGAGGACGACTCGGGCGGCGCGACCCGCAAGCGCGTCCATCACTTCGAGTACACGGTCTCGACCCGGACCCTGCGGGAGCTCGAGGACTACGAGGCGCCCGACAATCATCCGGACTGGGCCAGCGTGTCCCCCGATGGCCAGACCGTGGTCTTCGCCCGGGATCACAATCTGTTCATGATGAGTGGCGACGACTACGGGGAGATTCTGGAGGCCCGGCGAGGCAAGTCCGGCGACGAGGCCGACGACGCCGAGGACGACATCGAGGTCACCGAGACCCAGCTCACCACCGACGGCGAGCAGTACTACACCTACGAGGCCAACTACACCGGGCGCGGCGAAACCAACGTCACCCTCGAGGAGGAGAAGGACGACCGCAAGGCGGCGTCGATCTCGTGGGCCAAGGACTCGGAGCGCTTTGCGCTGATCCGGCGCGACAACCGCGAGGTGGGCGAACTCTGGGTCGTACACGTGGTGGGGAATGGCAATGACCGCCCGGAACTCGAGACCTACTCCTACGAGATGGCCGGGGAGGAGTCGGTGACCCAGGAGGAGATCATCGTCTATGACCTCGCCTCCAAGAGCCAGGTGACGGTCTCGCACGAGCCCTGGAAGGACGAGGACCTTCGCATCACGACTCAGCGCCAGTTCGACTACCCGGACTCCGAGGAACCTGACCGCTCGCTCTGGATCTCCGACGACTCGGAGGAGCTCTACTTCGTGCGCATGAGCCGGGATCGGCACCGGGCCGCAGTCATGGTTGCGGACGCCGCCAGCGGCAACGCGCGCATGCTCTTCGTGGACAGCCTGAACACCTACATCGAGACGCGCCCGGTTGAGATGCTCGCGGGCGGCGACATGCTGTGGTGGTCGGAGCGGGACGGCTGGGCCCACCTGTACCTCTACGGGCCCGACGGGGAAGTGCGGCAGCGGCTCACCGAGGGCCCCTGGCACGTGGACGGCATCGTCGGCGTGGACGAGGAGCGCGGCTTCGTGTTCTTCACCGGTCAGGGCCGGGAGGAGGGGGAGGATCCATACTACGCCCACCTCTACCGGGTGAGCCTGAACGGGACCGGGCTCACGCTGCTGAACCCGGGGAACTTCGACTTCCAGTCCGAGATGGGCGAGTCGAACCGCTACTTCGTCAGCAACTACTCGCGGGTGGACACGGCGCCCATGTCCGCGCTCTTCGACGCCTCCGGACGGCGCATCCTGGACCTGGGCGAGGCCGACTTCGGCGCCCTGGAAGCCGCCGGATACCAGTTCCCGGAGCCGTACCAGGTGGAAGCCGCGGACGGCGTGACCGACATCTACGGCGTGATGTACAGGCCCTACGACTTCGATCCCTCGAAGACGTATCCCATTGTGGCGTACGTCTATCCGGGACCGCAGACCGAGTCGGTGTCGAAGTCGTGGTCGGCCAACCCGTACGAGCAGGCGCTGGCGCAGTTCGGCATGATCGTGGTGACCATGGGGAACCGGGGCGGCCATCCCGACCGCTCAAAGTGGTACCATAACTATGGATACGGCGACTTGCGCGACTATGGACTGGCCGACAAGAAAGCGGTCATCGAACAGCTGGCCGACCGCCACGACTTCATAGATGTAGACAAAGTGGGAATATACGGCCATTCCGGGGGCGGCTTCATGTCTACCGCGGCCATGCTCGTCTATCCCGACTTCTTCAAGGTCGCGGTGTCGTCGGCGGGCAACCACAACAATGACGTGTACAACCGGTCCTGGTCGGAGACCCACCACGGCGTGAAGGAGGTCGTGGACGACGAGGGCAACGTGAGCTTCGAATACGATATCGAGCGCAACTCGGATCTCGCCGCAAACCTGAAGGGCCACCTCCTGCTCACCACCGGCGACAACGACAACAACGTGCACCACGCCGGCACCTTCCGCATGGCGGAGGCGCTCATCCGCGCCAACAAGCGCTTCGACTTCTTCATCTTCCCGGGCCAGCGCCACGGCTTCGGCGACATGAGCGACTACTGGTTCTGGCTGCGCGCCGAGTACTTCGTGAAGCACCTGCTGGGCGACACCCGCTGGGACGTCGATATCATCCCGCTGCAGATGAACTCGCCGCAGACGCGGTGACGGGATGCCCGCCACGTCGAGATCGGTGTACAGCCCGCCGCGGCCGCGGGTTACAATTACACCAGCCCGAGTTGTTTCGCCCCGTTGCCCGAGAGAAGAACTGAAATGAAGAAGAGTCGACCGATTGAGCGCCCGCAAGCGACGCCGGATGGCGGCATGTCACTCGTGGGTAGCGGAACGAACGTGGTGGGCCACTGCAAGACCGAAGGCAGTGTGCGGATCGATGGCACGGTGGAAGGGAGCGTGGAAGCCGCGGACGTGGTCTTCATCGGGAAGGACGGGGTGATGATCGGCGACATCAGCACTCGCGATGCCGTTGTCGACGGTCGGATTCAGGGCAACCTGACGATCGGTTCGCTGTTGCAGCTCAAGGCCACCAGCGTTGTGACCGGCGAAATCGACGCCGGGCGCATCCTGATCGAAGAGGGAGCGACGGTCAATGTGACCGTGCGGACGGGCGAGGGGCGCAGCCAGCCGCCCGCTTCACCGTCCTGAAGCCGGTCTAACCGGTCGAGAACGGCGTCCAGCCCGTGGTTATGGCGGGCTCGCGTACGACGCGGAGGTCGGGCGGCGTGATGATCTCGCAGGTCGGGCCGGCAGCGCGGGCGAGACGGCGATCGAGGGTGAGAAGGGGGCAGGAGAGCGCTTCTGCGAGCGCAACATACCATCCATCGTAGATGGTGATGTTGTGGCGGAGTTCCCATATGCGGTCCGCGAAGGGCGCGAATGGGTAGAGGTCGATTTCGATGGTCAGCAGGTTTCGGTGCGCGAGGGCGGCTTCCAGGCTCGGAAGGCCCCGGGCCAGCTCCAGGCGGCGAAGCGCGCTGCCCGCCTCGGCCAGGACCATATGCGGAGCCGCCAGCGAGCCGTTCCGGCGCGCCTCCGCGATCGCGGATTCCGACCAGGTCCCATCGGATCGCAAGTGGGCGACTGCCGCCGTGAGCACCGATCCATCAACGACGACCGTCACTTCCGATCCGCGTCGCGGGCACGCAGAATGTCCTCGGTGGTTACGTTGTTGGTCATCGCGCGCTTGTCAGCGCGGACCTGCCTGAGCCACTCCTCAACGGAAGGCTTGGCCACCAGACGCTCCAGTTGGCCCCGCAGATACTCCTGCATCGACTGGCCTCTCGCAGCCGCGCGCGCCGCGATCCGGTCCCGCACTTCCTCGGGAACGCCTCTGATGGTGATCTGAACGCTCATGACATCACTTTAGTGTCGATGACACCATTTTGCCAGCATCCAAGAGACCATCGCACTGCGTGAAGGTGGCCGACCCGGAGAGCCCGGGGCTGAGTCGAGCGAGGGCACGCTGGGCATGCCGATGGCGGTCACCGTCGCCACGCTCCCGGATCCGGAATCCCGCGACTGAAGAGGACTTCGACCCCCCGATCCCTTGTAACGGCGGTGTCCGCGATTGCCTGGGTCGTGACGGTCGGCGGAAGATCGCGCAGGATGGCCCGAATCCGCCGGGTGCCGGGGTCGCGGAGGATCGCCATGGGACGGTGGCTGTCCTCGTCCAGCGTGGCCGATCCGCCCGGTCCGGTGAGCGTTACGCTTGCCAGGCGGTTCTCCCACCCCGGTTGCGCCGGGAGCATGAAGACGAAGCTCGAGCTGCCGTCGCCATCGGCCACGACCGGCATCTCGAAGTCGAGGGAGAAGAGCACGGTTCCGCCGTCGGCTCGACCGGTAAGCCGGTACTCGCCGGCCGCGTCCGGAAGCGCGGGGGCGGCGTCGATCACGAAGACGGGATCCAGGAAGGGCACGCCGTCGGCGTCGATGCCGCCCCAGAGGAGCAGGCACTGGATGGGGATTGCGTCCCGGGCCCCGAGCGCCGAGCCGGCGGCCAGGAGGATCAGGGCCGGGATTGCAACGCGGAAGCCGGTGCCGTGCGGGGTCCTCATGATGGTCTTCCCTACACGCCCAAGCCGGGTCCGGTGCCTCGCCTACCTCCCGAAGCTCCTCCTCGGCGGGCGACACTGCGGCCACGTCCCTCGCGTGCCGTTGTTCGGGTTCACCGGCAGCACCCGCTGGGTCACGTCCATGCGCTCCGGGTCCTCGGACGCCATGTAGGTCAGCATGGCGGCCAGGGTCGCGTTGTTGCGCAGGTCGTCGAAGACGATCTTGTCGAAGGTGTCGCGGTTGGTGTGCCAGGTGTACTGGCGATAGTCGGGATAGTTGGACTGGAGCCGGAAGCCGGGCGCGGGCTTGCAGATGAAGGACATGTGGTCCGAGCCCCCCGTCTCGGGCACGCCCGGGACATCCAGCTCGATGTGGCCGGTGATCTCCGGGGGGATTTGCTCGAACCAGCGGGCGAAGTGCTCCCCCGCGCCCAGAAAGCCCTGCATGCGGATGAAGTCGATGCGCCAGGTGCCGTTGTCCTGGTTGAAGGAGGCCTGAAGCCCGTCCACCACCTCCGGGTTGTCGGCCGCGAAGGCGTTTGAGCCGATCAGCCCCTGCTCCTCGCCGCCCCAGTGCCCCACCATGATGGTGCGCCGCGGGTTGGGGTAGGTCTCCTTCAGGATGCGCATGGCCTCGTGCATCATGATGGTGCCGGTGCCGTTGTCGGTCGCGCCCGAGGCGCCGTCCCACGAGTCCAGGTGCGCGCTCAGCAGCACGTACTCGTCGGGCAGTTCGGTGCCTGGAATCGTGGCCACTACGTTGAAGGCGGGCACGTCGCCCAGGAATTCGGCGTCCGCCTCCAGGCGGAGGCGCGGTCCCTGGTCCCGCGACGCGAGCCGGTGGAGGAGGGAGTAGTCCTCGCACGCCAGATGCAGCGACGGGATCTCGCGGGTCGATGAGGCGAAGATCTTGTCCACGCCCCAGCCCCGGGACCAGTTGCCGGTGATCAGCCCGAGCGCGCCCGCGCTCTCCAGCCGCTGGGGGCCGGCGTTGGGGATGAAGGTGAGCTGGTAGCTGGCCGCCCATTCCTGTTGCGCCGCTTCGCGGGCCTCGCTCATGCGCTGGAAGGACTCGGGGGTGGCGTGGTCGAGCCACGACTGGTCCTCGCGGCAGGTCGGTTCCGCGAAGGAGACGGCCACGAATTTGCCTTCGGCAGAAGGCAGCCAGGCGTTCAACTCGGCGCCGTCCGCGAAGGTGGGCAGCGCGACCACCTCGCCTTCCACGGGTCCGTCGGTGCCGGGGCTCCAGGCGAGCAGCGTGCCCTCCAGCGTGCGCCTGCGGGGCTCCAGCATGTCGATGTGGGTAAAGCCGCGCTCCCATCCGATCCAGGTGCCGTACTCCTGGCGCTCCGCTTCGATGCCCCAGCGCTCGTAGTTGGAAAGCAGCCAGTCCGCGGACCGCGAGTAGGCCGGAGACCCCATCAGCCGGGGGCCGATGGAGTCGAGCAGGGCCTGCGCGAGGTCGAAGGCCTGGCTTCCCGGGCCCATGCCCTCTTCCCACATCGCCTGGATGACGGGGTCGTCGGAGGGGAAGGTCTGGGCGGGCAGCGGCGCCGCGAGGGAGAGGGCGGATGCGGCGAGAAGAATGCGTCGGATGTTCATGGAATGGTTCCTTCGGTTACGGATGGGTGTTTCCCAGGCGTCAGGATGGGCCAAGGGACGGAAAAGCGCCAGCAGAAGGGTCCGCTCCCCGCGCCGCGCGGAATGCGCGAGGTGCTCCGGAGGGCGTGGAGGGCGCGTCCGGCCCTGCGGAGTGGACCCGGCCGGATGCGGCGGCTCGCCGGGCGCCGAGATGCGCGACGGGGGCGTTGCCGGACGATTGACGTGGTGTCATCCTGACATTCTGCGGTTCCCAACGTCTCGCCCAACCTCCCGGAGGCGAATCATGACGCGCGCTCGCCTGCTGTTTTCGGCTCTCGCTCTGCTTTCCTGCCCGGCCCTGGCCACGCTCGCCGCCCTTCCTGCCCAGGCGCAGCGCTTCTCTATCGAGGACGTGCTCAGCCCCGGGTATCCGGTGCAGCTGGTGTCGGCCCGGGCGGCCGACCGCATCGCCTGGATCGAATACGAGGAGGGGAAGCGCAACGTGTATACGGCGGTGGCGCCCGACTTCGCCCCGGTGCGGCTGACGCGCTTCGAGGACGATGACGGGCGCGACCTGTCCAACCTGCGCATCTCCGACGACGGCTCCACCCTGGTCTTCCTGCGCGGGCACACCCCCAACAGGCAGGGGTGGATCGCCAACCCGGCGAGCGATCCCCGGGGCGCCGAGCGGGCCGCGTGGGCGGTGAGCACCGCGGGTGGCGAGCCCTGGCGGGTGGCGGAGGCCTGGAACGTGGCGCTCTCTCCCGACGGCGCGTGGATCGCGTGGGAGAGCGATGGCGACATCTACCGGGCGCCGGTGAACCCCGGGGTCGCGACCGGCGACCCGGAGCGGCCGCTCTTCAGCGTGTTCGGCAGCCAGGACGATCCGGTCTGGTCGCCGGATTCGCGGCGCCTGGCCTTCGTGAGCGACCGCGAGGATCACAGCTTCATCGGCGTCTACGACACCGAGCGTCCCGGAATCACATACCTGGGCCCCGCCGTCGACCGCGACACGAGCCCCACCTGGTCGCCGGACGGGGCGAGGGTCGCCTTCATCCGCCGGCCCGGGCTGCCCTTCGGCGCGCGGGCGGAGCGGGGGAGAATCCCGGAGGGGACCGCCACGGAGGAGGGCGAGGGCGAGGATGTCTGGCCCGCCGGGATGACCGAGGCCTGGTTCGCCGGCGGGTACGACTTCTCCATCTGGGTCGGGGACGCGCGCACGGGCGAGGCGGTGGAAGTGTGGCACAGCCCGCCCGGCGACAGCATCTACCGCGAAGTGCGCGAGGTCATCTGGGCCGGCGACCACATCATCTTCCAGGCCGAGCCCGACGGGTGGCGCCGGTACTACGCGGTCGCGGCGGACGGGGGCACGCGCGACCCGGTCGAACTGACGCCGGGCGACGGCATCGCCGAGTACATTTCGCTCTCGCCGGACGGGCGCACCCTGTTCTACGCCACCAACGCGGACGACATCGACCGGCGCCACCTCTGGCGCGTGCCCACCGCGGGCGGAGGCGCGCGGCAGCTCACCCGGGGCGACGGCGTCGAGACCAACCCGGCGGTGCTGGCGAGCGGCGAGCAGGTGGCGATGCTTGCCGCCAGCGCGAGCCATCCGCTCACGGTGGCGGTGGCGCCCGCCTCCGGCGGCGACGTCAGGACCATCCGTGAGCTGCCGGCCCGCTATCCCCTGGACGAGCACGTCGTGCCCGAGCCGGTCACGCTCGACGCCGAGGACGGCTTCGAGTTCTACAACCAGCTCTTCATGCCCCCGGATCTCGAGCCCGGCGAACAGCGCCCGGCGCTCATCTTCATCCACGGGGGATCCCGGCGGCAGATGCTGCTCGGCTACCACTACATGCACTTCTATCACATGGCCTACGCCATCAACCAGTACTTCGCGAACAAAGGCTATGTGGTCCTGTCGGTGAACTACCGGAGCGGCATCGGCTACGGCCGCGAGTTCCGCAACGCACCCGGACGGGGACGCGAGGGCAACACCGAGTACCAGGACATCCGGGCCGCCGGCGAGTACCTGCGCGACCGCCCGGACGTGGATCCCGCCCGCATCGGGCTTTGGGGCCTCTCCTACGGGGGCATCCTCACCGCGCAGGGATTGGCGCGCGACTCCGACCTGTTCGCAGCGGGCGTGGACATCGCCGGCGTGCACCTGTGGGGCAGTTCCATCGACCCGGAATCGGTGGCGTACCAGTCATCCGCGATCTCGGAGATCGAGAACTGGACCTCGCCGGTCCTGCTCATCCACGGCGACGACGACCGCAACGTGGCCTTCTCCCAGACGGTCGGCCTGGTGCAGCTGCTGCGCGCGCACGGCGTGCCCCACGAACTCATCGTCTTCCCGGACGACGTGCACGACTTCCTGCTGCACGAGCGCTGGCTGACCACCTTCGACGCGACGGACCGCTTCTTCGATCGTTACCTGATGGACGGCAGGGCGGTGGCGACGGAGGGAAGGCGTTAGGCTCCCTCAACCCCCTGGCAGCGGGATGGATGCCACGGACGGGACGTCCAGCTCGTCCCGGTAGACCCCCCAGATGCGGGAATCCGAGAAGCGTAGGGCGTCGAACCGGTCGGGCAGGTGTACATCGCGCGCGACCCCGTCCGAAGAGATGCTCAGCCACCGCGGACCGCCGTTCAGTCCGCCGGCGTCGGGATCGAACGGGTGCAGCCACATCGTCCCGTCTTCGCTGCAGCGGAAGTCCACATAGTGCGGCAGGTAGGTCGCGAGCTCCCGCGGGCTGCCGCTGACACCCTGGGCCATCTGGTTCAGGAGCCGCTGCCGGTCCGCTTCGCCGAGCCTCCCTCTCACGTCTCCCGTCAACTCGGCCTGCCTCAGCTCGAAGATGGCGCCGGCGAACTGTCGCGCGCTGACTTCGGTGAAGGGAACGGGCGGAAGATCGACGGGCCCGACCTCCGACCCGGACCCGTCGAAGCCGCGCAGCTGATTCCGCACCCGGTCATAGACGCGAACGAGATTCTCGCCGCACGGGGCCCACAGCCGATACCACTGCGGAAACCCTCCCTCGCTGGCGACGAAGCCTCCGGATGGATCGTCGAGCACGGCACCGAGGGTCACGAGGGTGCGGGTCCCGGCCGTCTCGGGATCGACCGCCACCAGATCGGCTCCGAGCAGCGAGAGACGAAGCGCGAGCATGCCTCCCTCGCCCGGCGGGCGCGCGCGCGGCACGATGATCTCGCCACCGAGTCTCGCCGTGCGGACCGCGGCGCTCACCAGGTTCATTCCGCCCCGTATGCTGCCGGGAGGGAGGGACTCCGACCGCAGGGCGATCTCCGCCCAGTCGGCGTCCGGGCGCGAGATCCGGATCATGGCGTGGCGCCTGAGGTCGAAGACCCACGCCTCACCCTCCCATCCTCCCGCGAGAAAGGCGGAGGGCATCGGGAACTCCTCGGGTCCGCCTCCGGCGCGTCCGTGCGCGCCGAGCGACTCCCCGTCCGGACCGAACCCGATGAAGTACGGCTCGACCGAATTGAAGACCCAGACGGAGCCGTCGGGCAGTACCTCCAGGTCCTGTACGACGGCGAGGGACTCGGAGGTGCCCAGTACCTCGACGTCCGCCGGGCTCAGCTCGAGCGGGGTACCCGGGTCGTCGGCGGGCGCGCCGCCGCAGCCCGCGAGGAAGGCCGTCGCAGACAACGCCGCAGCGAGGCGCGGGAAAGGCGGGCGTTCGAGAAATGTCACGGTTCCTCCGTGGCTGTCAGGATGCGGCGGCTGTAGCGGGCGTGGTCAGCGCGCGCACAAAGCGGCTGGACGGGACGATGATCGGGCGATACCGCGGATCCCGTTACGCCGTTACGATCGGCCATGGCTGCCAATCCATCCACTTCCCGCGGGTGAAGTCGGGGAAGGGGACCGGCGCGCTGCCCTGGGCGACGCTGATCTCCGACAGCTCGCAGACGGCGCTGAGGGCGGCCGCGTCGTAGACGTTCATGTCGGTGGGCTCGCCCCGGCGCAGGCACTCGACGAGCCGATAGTCCTCCATGAAGTCCATGCCGCCGTGGCCGGCACCGATGGAGGCCTCGCGCAGCGCGCTCCAGAGCGGGTGCTCGAATTCGCCGTAGTACGCCTCGGCGTCCTGCCACCGATGCGACGGGCTGCTGCCCTCGATGTAGACGCGGTCCGGGTATCCCTGGAAGATGCCGCGCGTGCCCTGGACCTTGTTGATGCGGTCGTAGGGGCGGGGCAGGTTGGTGTCGTGCGCGACGTAGATCGTGCGTCCCATCGCAGTCTGGATGAGGCTCGCGTTGACGTCGCCCAGGGCGAACGTCTCGGCGCGCTTGGGGTGCCCCTCGCCGTAATGGATCGCCGCCCACTCCTGCAGGCCGCGCGACGGGCTGCTCATCGACACCAGCGAGGCGAAGCGGTCGCCGCGGTTGATGTCCATGCAGTTGGCGACCGGGCCCAGGCCGTGGGTGGGGTAGAGGTTGCCGTTGCGGGTCCACGAGTGCGCGCGCCGCCAGAGCCCCTCGCCCTCGTCGGCGAACTTGATCTCGCGCAGGTCGTGCAGGTAGCCGCACTCAGCGTGCAGGATCTCACCGAGCAGCCCCTGGCGCACCAGGTTGAGGCAGAGGAGTTCGGCGCGGCCGTAGTTCACGTTCTCCATCATCACGCAGTGGCGCCCGGTGCGCTCGGCGGTCTCCACCAGCCGCCAGCAATCGTCGAGCGTGTAGGCGGCGGGCACCTCGGTGGCGGCGTGCTTGCCGTTCTCCATGGCGGCGACGCAGACGGGGACGTGCCAGCGCCAGGGCGTAGCGGTGTAGACCAGGTCAAGATCCTGCTCGGCGCACAGGCGCTCGAAGTCGCGCTCGCCGCGGGTGTAGAGGGTGGGGCGGGGGTGTCCCGCCTCCTCGACGAGGGCGGCGGCCCGCTCCGCGTGTTCCGCGCGGATGTCGCAGACGGCCGTGATCACGCAGCCGTCGATGCGCACCAGGTTGCGGACGTGCGCGGTGCCCATCCCGCCCACGCCGACGAACCCGATGCGCACCGGGTCCGCGGGAGGGGCGGCGAGAGGCCGGGCCGGGGGGGCGGGGAGTTCCTGGGGGATGGCGGCCGTGGCCGAGGCCTGGGCTCCGGTCGTGGCCGCTTCGGCTCCGGGATCGGTGCAGCCGGCCGCGGCGCCCGCAGCCACCCCGAGCGCGCCGGCCTTCAGGAAGTCGCGGCGGTTCAGGGCGGTGGGGGCTCGGGTTGCGTGGTCTTCGACCCCGGAATCGCGGCGGGTCTTCCGGCGGTGGGCGTCGTCGTCGTTCATGGGAGTGCGTGGTTCGGGTGCTCTGGGGAACGCTCCAGAAGACAGTGACGCGGTCCGTGGGGTTGCGCCAGTCGCGGGAGGCGATCCGTGGCACGATTGGTTGCGGATCATCGATCGCTCTTGTCCTCGCTTCCGCTACATCTTTTCCGGGCCCGCGTTTCCTGCAATCATGGAATGCGCGCATCTTCGCGACACCGCCGAGCCTCCAATCGACCTCCCAGTCCCCGGACCATGCCCCCCTCCCCGACCCCTACGATGCCGCGCGTGCCACGGAGCCCCGGTGTCGGCGCATCGATTTCCCTGGTGCGGGTCCTGAACCGGCGGGCGCGCGGGCTCATGACCATGATCAAGCGCATCGTCTACCGGCTGCCGGGCCTCCGCAACGCGATGCTTCCCGAATACCGCTACTGGGTGGACCCGGGCGAACTCGCGGCAATGATCGGGCTGATCGACGCTACCCGCGGCACCGGAAGCGCGATCGTGGAGATCGGCGTGGCGCGGGGAGACACCTCGGTTTTTCTCCTGGAGCATCTGCGGACCACCGGTGATCCGCGGACGCTGGTGCTGGTCGACACCTTCGCCGGTTTCACCCGGGAGAGCATCGACTATGAGGTCGAGAACCGACGCAAGCGCGCCCGAGAGCTTTCCGACTACTCATACGGCAGCGCGCGCGTCTTCGACTACAGCCTTGCCCGGCTCGGGTACCGCAACTACCACATCATCGAGAGCGATTGCTCGAAGGTGAACTGGGACGAGATCGGCCCCATCGGCGCGGTGTTTCTGGACGTAGACCTCTATTTGCCCACGGCCGTGACGCTGGAAGCCCTCTGGCCCCGGATCGTTCCCGGCGGCGGCGTGGTTCTGGACGATTGCGTCGAGCCTGCCTGGTGCGACGGCGCCCTGCAGGCCTACCGCGAATTCATCGACCGGCACGATCTGCCGTTCGTTCGCGTGGGTGGGAAGGGGGCGTTGCTGCGGAAGCCGGGAGGCGAGGCCGGCGCCTGACGTGCCGACGCGTCTGTCGCGGTTCTAGTCCTGTCGCTGGCGCGATCTGCCGAGAGACCGCGTCCCACACCGAGGAGTTTCCATGCGCAAGGGATTCGATGGCACGCTGCTGACCGTAGTCGCGCTCGCTGTCGCCGGATGTGGCGGAACCGGGAGCGCGGACTCCGAATTCGAGATCGCGGAGGCCTCGATCCTCGAGCTGCAGCGGGCGCTGGAGGAGGGCCGGGTGACTTCGCGCCAACTGGTCGATCTCTACCTCGACCGCGTGGCGGCGTACGACGTGGCCGGGCCGGAGTTGAACACGATCACGCGGCTGAACCCGACGGCAGGTGATGAGGCCGACGCGCTCGACCGGGAGCGGGCGGCGGGGACGGTGCGCGGGCCGCTGCACGGCATTCCTGTGCTGATGAAGGACAACTACGACGTGGCCGGGATGCCGACCACCGGGTCGAGCCTGGCGCTCTCGGGGCTCATGCCGCCGGACGACGCCTTCCAGGTGGCGCGGCTGCGCGAGGCGGGCGCGGTCATCGTGGGGAAGACCAACCTGCACGAGCTGGCCGCCGGGATCACCACCATCAGCTCGCTGGGCGGGCAGAGCCGCAACGCCTACGAGCCCGCGCGCAACCCGGGCGGGAGCTCGGGAGGGACGGGGGCGGCGGTGGCCGCGAGCTTCGCGGCGGTGGGGTGGGGGAGCGACACCTGCGGGTCGATCCGCATCCCGGCGGCGGTGCACAACCTGTTCGGGCTACGGCCCACCAAGGGGCTGTCGAGCATCGACGGCATCCTGCCGCTTTCGCACTCGCAGGACACTGGCGGCCCGCTCACGCGCACCGTCGCCGACCTCGCGATCGCACTGGACGCGACGGTCGGGCCGGACGCGGCCGACCCGGCAACGGCCGTGCTGGAGGGGCGCGGCGTACCGGACTTCCAGGCCGCGCTCGACCCGGCCGCGCTGGAGGGTGCCCGCATCGGCGTGCTGGCCGACTGGCTGGAGGAAGGCGGGGGCGGGGGGCGGATCACGGACGTGGTGCGCGCCGCCCTGGCCGGGATGGACTCGCTGGGGGCCGAGGTGGTGGACGTGGCCATCCCCGACCTGGACAGCCTGCTCTCGGGCACCGGCCTGATCGACCTGGAGTTCAAGTTCGACCTGATGGACTACCTGGCCGGGATCCCGGACGCGCCCGTGTCGACGCTCGAGGAGATCGTGGAGGCCGGCCTGCATCACGAGGCGCTGGACGGCACCTTCCGGCGGCGCATCGCCCGCACGGAGCAGCCCGCCGACGAGTACGCGGAGGTGATGGCCCGCCGGCAGGCTCTGCGTGAGGCCGTGGTCGGCCTCATGGACGACTTGGAGCTGGACGCGCTCGCCTACCCGACCATGCGCCAGGAGACCGCGCTCATCGGGGCAGCCCCGGTCGGCTCCACCTGCTCGCTGAGCGCGAACACCGGGCTGCCGGCGCTCACCGTGCCCGCCGGGTTCACCGAGACGGAGGTGCCGGCGGGGCTCGAGCTGCTCGGCCGCGCGCTCGACGACGCCCGCCTGGTCGCCTTCGCCTACGCGCTCGAGGCGGCGGGCCCGAAGCGGCGGGCGCCGCTCAGGACGCCGCCACTTGAACGGGGACGCCCGCCCGATCCCGTGCTGGTCGCGCTCGACCCGCCGCAGGGGAGCGTTGACGGCGCCTTCCTGCTGGACCTGCCGACCGGCACGCTCTCGTACCGCATCGCGCTCGCGGGGGTCGAGCCGGAGGATGCGCTGGGGGTGGTCCTGCGGCGGACCCCGGCGGCCGACGGGGAGGGGGGAGGGGTGGTGGTGCTCCGCCTGGCCGGGCCGGACATCACCGAGGTGACCCGCGCGGTCCCGCTCACCACGCGCCTCATGCACGACCTGCTGGCCGGCCGGCTGGAACTCGTCGCCCACACCAGCTCGGGGTTCGAGCACCGCAGGCTGGTGCCGGGAAGATAGGATCCCCTCCCGCGCCCTTCTTTTGTTCGCCACAATCGAGGGTCTGGGCAGGCTTCGCGCCGTCGGTTCCGCCCGGTTCAACCACCCGGGGGTGATGCGCGCCCTTCTCCCGTATCCAGCCGCTCCGGGACGTAGGGAGCCCTCAGCTCGGCCGCGAAACGGGTTTCGTCCTCAACCCGTGTGAGCCGGGTCTCGAGCGAATCCAGTTCTTCGCGCATCGCGGCGAGCATGCGCTCGTCACCGCGCGGAAGGGCACTCTGGTTCTGCCGCTTCCAGAAGAAGCGCAGCACCGTGTAGATCACGGCCGAACCCCAGCCTGCGGCGAAGATCGTAATCATGAAGGTGATGAAATCTCTCATTAGCGCGATCCTACCGGCCCATCGGCCCGGCTGTTCCGGGTAGCTGCCCCGCAGGGGGAATGCGGTTGAAGACCGGGGGCGCTCGCAGGTCCGGTTGTTCCAAGCCATTGGGCCATCGGTCCCATCCCGCCATGGATACGCCCGCGACCCGGGCGTGCGGCGACGAGGACTACGACGGGTTCGTGGCTCGTGCAGTGCGGGCGATGTTACGTTCCATGGGGATTGTCGGCGGGGAACTGGAGGAGGCGATGAGCATGGATACTGTGACGGTCGCGTTTCGGCGCAGTCTGGACGAGATGAAGCGGAAGGAGCGGCGCCACGGGATCCGGCAGGGCCGCGAGCAAGGCATCGTGGCGATCCTGAGGCAGCAGGCCACAAGGAAGTTCGGGCCGGAGGCCGCCGATGAGGTATCGCGCGTTCTCGCCGCCGGCACGGAACCGGCGCATGCGGATCGGCTCGCGGCGGCGATCGTCGACTGCGAAACGGCGAAAGACTTTCTGGCCCGCGTGCGGTCGACCCGGTAGTTCCACACACTGCGGAACCCGAATCCGACGGTGCGCACGGACTACGGTGATAACGGAGGCCCTCCGAACATGCAGAACCCCCTCGTCGTCATCGCCTCCTGGGCCATCCTCGCCGTCGGCGCAATCCAGGCTGCCCCGGCCCCGGCGGCGGCCCAGAACACTTCGCCGCCCGAGTACATGGAAATGGCCCGGTCGCTCCTGGAGGAGCTGGTCGAGATCAACACGACCAACACCGGGCGCGGCAACAACACCCTGGCCGCGCAGGCGGCGGCGCGGGTTCTCCTGGACGCGGGTTTCCCCGAAGAGGATGTCCACGTCCTCGTCCCCGACGACGCTCCCACCAAGGGCAACCTGGTGGCTCGCCTGCGGGGCCGCGACACCGGGCTCGCGCCCATCCTCCTGCTCGCGCACATCGACGTCGTCGAGGCTCTCCCCGAGGACTGGAGCCCGGACCTCCCACCCTTCGACTTCATCGAGCGCGACGGCTACTTCTACGGCCGGGGCGTCATGGACGACAAGGACGAGGCGGCCATCCACACCATCAACCTCATCCGCCTGAGGCAGGAGGGGTTCGTCCCCGACCGCGACATCATCGTGGCGCTCACCGCGGACGAGGAGGGCGGGCCGCGCAACGGCGTCGCCTATCTCCTGGAGGAGCATCGCGAGCTCATCGACGCGGCCTATGCCCTGAACGAGGGCGGCGGCGGGATGTCGCAGAACGGCCAGCGGCTCTCCAACAACGTGCAGGCCGCGGAGAAGCTCTACCTCTCCTTCTTCTTCACCGCCACCAATCCGGGCGGGCACTCCTCGCTGCCGGTGCGCAAGAACGCCATCTACGATCTCTCGAATGCGCTGCTCGCCGTCCAGAACCACGACTTCCCGGTCATGTTCAACGAGACCACCGGGGAGTTCTTCGGACGCTCGGCGGGGCTGGTCGGAGGTGACTTGGGCGAGGCCATGCGCCGGCTTTTGAATGATCCGGGGGATGCCGAAGCGGCCCGGGTGCTGTCGGCCGAGACCGGGTACAACTCGCGCCTGCGCACCACCTGCGTCGCGACGATGCTGGAGGGTGGCCATGCCCAGAACGCGCTTCCCCAGCTGGCGCGCGCGAACGTCAACTGCCGCATCTTCCCGGGACACGATCCTCGGGACGTGCACACCACCCTGTCCGAACTGGCCGCTCCCTACGACGTGACCGTCGAGCCGCGCGGAACGCCCACGGCCAGCCCGCCCTCGCCCCTGACCGATGAAGTGCTGGGCCCCATCGAGCGCATCACCAGCGAGATGTGGCCCGGCGTGCTGGTACTGCCGGTCATGTCCACGGGCGCGACCGACGCCCTTTACCTGCGCAACGCGGGCATCCCGGTGTACGGGGTGAGCGGCATCTTCGGGGACATGGACGACGTGCGCGCCCACGGCCGCGACGAGCGCATCGGCGTCGAGAGCTTCTTCGAGGGCCAGGAGTTCCTGTACCGGCTGGTGAAGGCCCTCTCGGGCGGCGGTGTGACGTAGAAGGGCGTTTCGCTTCCCGGACCGAAACCGAACCCGCGCGCAACGTTTTTTGTTGCGCGATAATGAAGGACCAGCAGGAGGAAGAGCATGAAGTCGCCGTCTTACAACCATTTACTCGTCATCCTCGCCGTCGGCGCCGCGTGGGCTGCGGAGGCCTCCGCGCAACAGAAGCCCACGCTCACCCCCGACGACTACGGCCAGTGGGAGACCCTGGGGCAGGCGACGCTCTCGCCCGACGGCCTCTGGCTCGCGGTCGGCATCAGCCGGGTCAACGACGAAGCCGAGTTGCGCATCCACCGCACCGATTCCGACTCGGTGGTGGTGGTGCCCTTCGGCCGGAGCCCGCAGTTCAGCGATGACGGGGCCTGGCTCGCCTACGTGATCGGCATCTCGCCCGACGAGCGGGAGGCGCTGCAGGAGCGTCGCGAGCCGGTGCGCAACGACATGGGGCTGCTGAACCTGCGCACGGGCGAGCAGGAGACAATTGAGGACATCTCGTCCTTCTCGTTCTCGGGAGATGGGCGCCATCTCGCGCTGCGGCGCTACGCGCCCGAAGAGCAGGAGAGCGCGGGAGCGGACGCCATCGTGCGGAGTCTGGCTTCGGGCGCCTCGATCAGCTTCGGCAACGTCGGTGCGCTCGCGTGGCAGGACGAGGGATATCTGCTGGCGATGACGGTCGATGCCGAAGACCGCGTGGGCAACGGGGTCCGCCTCTACGATCCCGAGTCGGGCCGCATCAGCTCGCTGGACACCGACGACGCCGAGTACCGCGAGCTCTCCTGGCGCGAAGAGGCGGCGGATCTGGCCGTGCTCAAGACCTATACCGACGACGAGCACGAGGACACGGCGCATGTCGCGCTGGCGTGGCGGAACCTCGACGACGGTGACGGCGAGGCGCTGGTCCTGGATCCGCGCGAGTCCCCGGCGCTGCTTCCCGGACAGCGCGTGGTCGAGCACCGCTCGCCGTCCTGGTCCGATGACGGATCCATCCTCTTCCTCGGTTATCAGGAGCGGATTCCGGTGCCGGAAGATGAGGGAGAGCGCGAAGAGGAGGCGGAGGGCGACGAAGCGGAAGGCGATGCCGGGGAGGGCGATGCCGAGGGCGAAGAGGATTCGGAAGGCGAGGGAGAGGAAGGGGACGCAGGCGACGGCGAAGAGGAGGAGCGGGCCGGCGTCGAGATCTGGCACTCCCTCGATGTCGATCCGGTCCCGCAGCAGCGGGTGCGCGAGCGCCAGCTGCGGCAGCGCAACCAGATCGGCGCGTGGCACCCGGGGGACGGGCGCTTCCTGATGCTCGGCGGCGAGCACGCCGACCAGACCACGCTGGTGGAGGGAGGGGGCCACGTCCTCAACCGCGACGAGACACCCTACGACGTGGACGCCATGTTCAACCAGCAGTTCTACGACCTGTACGCCGTGGATACGGGCTCGGGTGCCGAGTCGCTGGTCCGCGAGCGGATCACCCTGGCGGCCCAGGGAAGCCCCGAGGGCCGCTACGTGGTGTGGTTCGAGGGCGAGGACTGGTGGAGCCACGACCTCTCCAGCGGCGAGACGCGCAACATCACCGGGGGGCTGGGCGGGACCTTCGTCAACCTGGACCTGACCCCGACCCGGGAGCAGATGCCCGCGTTCGGGCTGGCGGGCTGGACGGAGGACGACCAGTCCGTGCTGATCAATGATCGGTGGGACGTCTGGGAGGTGCAGGCGGACGGTTCCGGCGGCCGGCGCCTCACCGAAGGGGCCGAGAACGAAGTGCGCCATCGCGCGCTGCGGCCCGACGCGGAGGCCGAGGCCTTCGATCCCGGCGAGCCCATCTACTATTCCACGTACGGGGAGTGGACCAAGGAGGCGGGATTCTCACGAGCACGGCTCGGGAGCGACCCGGAGGCGCTGGTCCGGGACGACGCCTCCTACGGCTTCTTCGGCGGCGCCCTGCGAAAGGCCCGGGACGCCGACGTCTTCGTCTTCCGCCGGGAGCGCTTCGACGATTCCCCGGACTACTTCGCATCCGGGCCGGATCTCGACGACGCCAGCCAGGTCACGCGCACCAACCCCTTCCAGGACGACTATGCCTGGGGACGGACGGAGCTCGTCGAGTACGAGAACGAGTGGGGACGGCGCCTGCAAGGAGTGCTCACCTATCCCGCCGACTACGAGCCGGGACGGCAGTACCCGATGATCGTCTATCACTACGAGCTGCTGTCGCAGGGGCTGCACCAGTACCAGGTGCCGGATCCGACCCGCTACTACAACCAGCAGATCTGGACCCACGAGGGATACTTCGTCTTCCGGCCGGACATCGTCTACCGCGACCGCCGGCCGGGACAGTCCAACGTGGAGACGCTGCGGCCGGCGGTGGCTGCCGTGCTGGAGACCGGGCTGGTGGACCCGGAGCGGATCGGCCTGATCGGGCACTCGTGGGGCGGCTACCAGACGACCTTCTTCGTCACCCAGGACGACCTCTTCACGAGCGCCGTGGCGGGCGCCCCCCTCACCAACCTCATGAGCATGTACCTGTCGTTCTACTGGAACAGCGGCGGCACGGACGCGCGCATCTTCGAGATCAGCCAGGGACGCATGCAGGTGCCCTGGTGGGAGGACTGGGACTCGTACTTCAACAACTCTCCGGTGCACCACATCGAGAACCTGAACACTCCGCTGCTGATGATGTTCGGCACCGAGGACGGCGCCGTCGAGTTCAACCAGGGGGTCGAGTTCTACAACGCCGCGCGCCGGGCCGGGAAGCACATGGTGATGCTGGTCTACGAGGGCGAGAACCACGGGCTGGCCGAGGAGCCCAACCAGCTGGACTACCAGAGCCGCATCCTGGAGTGGTTTGGGCACTACCTGAAGGGCGATCCGGCGCCCGACTGGATCACCAAGGGAGTCCCCTACCTGCAGCAGAAGGACGGCCCCAGGACGAAGAGGCGGGTGGTAAGCTAGCGGCTGGGATGACGGCCGGACGCGATGCGGCCATGCAGGCGGCGGTTGCGCTCGTGTTGCGCCGGGATCCGGAGCCGGCCTTCCTGCTGGTGCGCCGGGCGCGTTCCCCGCGCGATCCCTGGTCGGGACAGATGGCGCTCCCCGGGGGGCGCCGGGATCCGGAGGACATCGATCTCCGCGAGACCGCGGTGCGGGAGACGCGCGAGGAGGTCGGGATCGATCTCGCCCGATCGGGCACGCTCCTGGGCCGGCTTCCCGACCTGAAGCCGACGTCGCGGGCGATTCCCCGGCTGGTGATCGCGCCCTTCGTGTTCCTCCTCTCGGAGGGCTCCGGAGCGCGCGTGGCCAGCGCCGAGATCGCGGCCGTATATTGGGTCTCCGTCGCCGACCTCAGCGCTCCCGGGGCGCGCTCGGCGGTGGCGGTGGAGACGCCTGCGGGAGAGCGCGAGTTTCCGTGCTACCGGGTCGAGGGCCATCCTGTATGGGGACTCACGTACCGCATCCTGCAGCGCTTCCTGAAGAGTCGGCTGGCACGGCTCGGGCCGGCGGCAGGTGACAACCACCGGAGCGCAAGGTGAAAACGGAAGAACAGACCCGTTACCGCGAGCGCACGCCCTGGCCGTCCTGGGCGGATCTCATCTATGGCGTGGCCATCGTGTCGGGCGCGTATTCCGTGTTGGTCACCTCGGGCGGCGGCATGCTCTTCCGGCTGGCCGCCGCCGCGGCCATCCTCGCCGCCGGGTGGGGCCTGCGCATGGTGCTGGGCGGGCTGACGGTGCTGGTGCAGGAGACACGCCTCGTGATGCACCTGGGCTCGGTGAGGCTCGTGCGCAGGATGGTGCCGCTGGACAGCATCGTCTCGCTGGAGAGCGTGCGCTACCGTCCGCTGATGGAGTTCGGCGGCTGGGGGGTGCGCGGTGCGGGCAAGAAGCGCGCCTGGACCGCCCGCGGCGATCGCGCGGTGGTGGTCGAACTCGACGAGGGCCGGCGGCTTTACGTGGGGAGCGACCACCCCCAGCGTCTCGAGGCGGCCATTCGCAGCGCCGTAGCGGGACTCCGCAGGAGGGACGACGAGGCGTAACCGGTCTACCCGGCCCCCGTCGCCCAGTCCGGCATCACCCCCCGGTCGAAATCGAAGACCGCCTCTCCCAGCAGCATCACCACCGTGGTGACCACGATCACCCCGATCAGGTTCAGCAGGATGCCCGCGCGCGCCATCTCCCCGACCGAGATGCGGTCGCTTCCGAAGACGATGGCGTTGGCCGGCGTCGCGACCGGCATCATGAACGCGCACGACGCGGATAGCGTCGCGGGCAGCATCAGCGTGAGCGGATTCATCTCCGTCACCACCGCAACCGAGGCCAGGATGGGGAGAATCATCTCCGTGGTGGCCAGGTTGCTTGTCAGTTCCGTCAGGAAGGTGAGCGTGAGGCAGACCAGGACGATGACGACGAAGGGCGGCAGCCCCCCCAGTCCCTGGAACTGGTTCCCGATGATGTTCGCGAGCCCGGTGTCGGTGAAGCCGGCCGCAAGCGCGAAGCCTCCTCCGAAGAGGAGCACGATGTTCCACGGCAGACGCGGGATCACCTCCGCCCCCATCACGCGGTTTGCGTTTGCGAAACGGGCTGCGCGGCGCAGCGGCTCCATCCACCGGGGGACGCGGGCGGCCGCCGCCTCGCTCGTTCCGCCCGGCGGCTGGTTGCGGGTCGGGATGAAGAAGAGGACGGCCGCCATGGCGATCGCGACGGTGCCGTCGTCGATCATCCCGGGGAAGGGAAGGAGGTTCGACCAGCCCGGAATCGTACCGAAGCCGAGTTCCAGGTCCCGGCGGAAGATCCATAGCACCGCGGTGGTGGCGAAGACGACCAGCACGGAACGTTCCTCGAACGAGATCGGACCGAGCCCGGCGCGCTCGCGCGCGAGGACATCGCGGTCGATCTGCACTTCCGGCGACGGACGATAGAGGACCTGGGTAAGGAGAAACCAGCACACCGCGACCATCGTGATCCCGACGGGCGTGGCCAGCACCATCCAGGTGCCGAACTCCACCGGGGGCGCTTCGGGGAAGATGATCTGGAAGATGCGCTGGAAGGACAGGTTGGGCGTGGTTCCGACCAGCGTCGTCACTCCGCCCATCGAACAGGCATAGGCGATCCCGAGCATGAGGGCGACGGTGAAGGTGCGCGAGTGCCTGATGCCGGCGGTCTCCTCGACCTGGAGCACCATCGCGAGCCCGATCGGGACCATCATCACGGCGGTGGCGGTGTTGGCGATCCACATGGAGAGGAAGGCGGCCGCCACCATGAAGCCCAGAATGATGCGCGCGGGTCCGCCGCCCACGGCGTGGATGATGCCCAGGGCGATGCGCTTGTGCAGGTTCCACCTCTGCATCGTGAGCGCGATCATGAAGCCCCCCAGGAAGAGGACGATCGTGCCGTTGAAGTAGACGGGCGCGACCTGGTTCCCGGACATGATGCCGAGCAGGGGGAAGAGCACCAGCGGAAGAATGGCGGTGGCGAAGAGCGGAAGCGCGTTGCTGACCCACCAGATTGCCATGAGGCTCACGACGGCGGCGAGGCTGCTGGCGGGCGCGTTGGCCGCATCCACCGGAAAGGCCAGCAGCAGGAGGAAGCAGCCCAGGCCGAGCCAGAAGCCGATCGCCTGCGTCCGGCGGCTGGTCGGTGGTCGATGATCGGCCATGATGTCGTCCCCCGGGCAGCCGGGTTCCCGCCGCGTCGAATTGGACGGCGAACGCCGCGTCGCGGGTTAGCCGCCGACCTCCCCCGCGGCCGGTTGCGTCGCCCACTCCGGCATTACCCCCGATTCGATGCCGAAGACGGTCTCGCCCAGCGTCAGCACAAGCGTGGCGATCACAAGCGCGCCGATCAGGTTCAGGAAGATGCCCGCGCGCGCCATCTCCCCGACCGAGATGCGGTCACTGCCGAAGACGATGGCGTTGGGAGGCGTCGCGACCGGCATCATGAACGCGCATGAGGCGGAAAGCGTCGCCGGGACCATCAGCATCAGCGGGTTCATCCCGGTCAGCACCGCCACCGATGCGAGGATGGGGAGGATCATCTCCGTGGTGGCCAGGTTGCTGGTCAGCTCGGTGAGGAAGGTGAGCGTCAGGCAGACCAGCAGGATGACGGCGAAGTCCGGCAGCCCGCCGAGTCCCTGGAACTGATTGCCGATGATGTTGGCGAGCCCGGTGCCCTGGAAGCCGGCCGCGAGCGCAAACCCTCCGCCGAAGAGGAGGACGATGTTCCAGGGGAGACGGGGGATGACCTCGGCGCCCATTACGCGGTTCGCGGTCCCGAAACGGGCCGCCCAGCCAATCAGCGCCCGCCACCCGGTGGTCGCGTCCGGAGCCTGGACGCCGGCGGTGCGCGGCGCCCGGTTGCGGGTCGGGATGAAGAACAGCACCGACGCCATCGCGATCGCCACGGTGCCATCGTCGATCATCCCGGGGAAGGGGAGGAGGTTGGACCAGCCGGGGATGGTGGCGAAACCGAGCTGCAGATCGCGCCTGAAGACCCAGAGCAGCGCGGTCATGGCGAAGACGGTCGCCACGGAGCGCTCCTCGAAGGAGATCGGGCCCAGGCCGGCGCGTTCGCGCTCGAGGACATCCCGCTCGATCCGGATTTCCGGCGATGGACGATAGAGAACCTGCGTGAGCAGCAGCCAGGCCACCGCGATCATCGTGACCCCGATCGGCAGGCCCATCACGATCCAGGTGCCGAAGTCGATCGGAGGCGCTTCGGGGAAGATGATCTGGAAGATGCGCTGGAAGGACAGGTTGGGAGGGGTTCCGACCAGCGTCGTCAGCCCGCCCATCGAACAGCCGTAGGCGATGCCGAGCATGAGGGCGATGGTGAACGTGCGCGACTGCCGGGCGCCGGCCGTCTCCTCGACCTGGAGCACCATCGCGAGCCCGATCGGCACCATCATCACCGCGGTGGCGGTGTTGGAAATCCACATGGAGAGGAAGGCGGCCGCCACCATGAAGCCCAGAATGATGCGCGGAGGTCCGCCGCCCACCGCGTGGATGATGCCGAGGGCGATGCGCTTGTGGAGATTCCACCTCTCCATCGTCAGCGCGATCATGAACCCTCCGAGGAAGAGGACGATCGTGCTGTTGAAGTAGACCGGCGCGACATCGTTCCCGGACATGATGCCCAGCAAGGGGAACAGCACCAGCGGAAGAATGGCGGTCGCGAAGAGCGGAAGCGCGTTGCTCACCCACCAGATCGCCATGAGGCTCGCGACGGCGGCGAGGCGGCTCGCCGGCAGGTTGCCCGGATCGATGGGAAGAGCGAGCAGCAGCAGGAAGCAGCCCACGCCGAGCCAGAAGCCGATGGCGCGCGTGCGCGGGCTGGTCTGTTTGTCGTGTTCCGCCATGGAGGAGCGCCCGCCGGCCGGGCTAGCTGCCCGGTTCCAGGCGGGCGACCATGCCGGGGCGGTCGAACACCAGGTAGATCAGGCCGTCCGGGCCCTGGCGCACGTCACGGATGCGGCCCTGGCGGCGGACCAGCGTCTCTTCGCCGGTGACCGTATGTCCGTCCAGGGTCAGGCGCGCCAGTTGCTGGCCGGCCAGCCCGCCCACGAACATCGAGCCGCGCCACGCCGGGAAGCGGTCGCCGGTGTAGATGAGCAGTCCCGACGTGGCGATGGAGGGCACCCAGTAGTGCGCCGGAGGCTCCATGCCGTCGCGGTGACTGCCCACGTGGATCCTCGACCCGCTCCCGTAGTTGACCCCGTATCCGACCACCGGCCAGCCATAGTTGCGGCCCGGCAGGATCAGGTTGACCTCGTCTCCGCCCTGCGGCCCGTGTTCGTTCAGCCACAGATCCCCGGTCTCCGGGTGGAAGGCCATGCCCTGGGCGTTCCGGTGTCCGTAGCTGTAGATGTCCTGGAGCACTCCCTCCTGCCCGACGAACGGGTTGTCGGCCGGAATGCGCCCGTCGTCGTGCAGGCGCACCACCACGCCGTGGTGGGTGGAAAGGTCCTGCGCCGGGTGGGCCGACAGCTCCGCGAGCCCGCCCCTGGGTGACACCTGCCGGTCGCCGGCGGTGATGTACAGGTAATTGTCGGCATCGAAGGCCAGACGCGAACCGAAATGGTCGCGGCCGCGGGACTGCGCGACCCAGATCTCCTCGACCCCGGTGAGGGCGTCGTTCTGGAAGCGGCCCCGGGCGACCACGGTGCTGGCGCCGCCGTCATCGTGCTGGGCCGCATAGCTCAGGTAGAGCAGGCGATTGCTTTCGAAGTCCGGGTGCGGCGCCACGTCCAGCAGACCGCCCTGTCCGCGCGCGCGCACGTCCGGCACGCCGTCGACGGGGTCGCGCAGAAGCGTTCCGTCACGCACGATGCGCAGCCGGCCCTGCCGCTCCGTGACCAGCATGTCCCCGCTGGGGAGCCAGGCCACCGCCCAGGGGTTGCTCAGGTCGTCGACCACCGTAACCAGCCGGTGAGCGACCTGCTCCTGGCCTCCCGCCACGGGTCCGGGTCCAGGTCCCGGGGTCTGGCCGTCCGGCGTAGAAGCGGCGGAGGGGCTGCACGCGGCAAAGAGCAGGATCACCGGAAACAGGCAGAATTTCATCGTCCGTCGCCGTGTTCAGGTAAACTGGTATCCAGAGCGTACTATATACCGCGTCGAGCCCGTCTTCCGCCACCTGCGCGCTGGAGGGAACAGCCTGCCGGCGCCCGAGGTAGGGCGGGCTGACGTACCCCGATCACCCACAGCCTCCCGCAGCCGCCATGTCCACTTCCCGGGTCGTCGTCGCAGGCGGAGGCCTCATCGGCCTCTGCTCGGCCTGGTATCTGGCGCGGCGCGGGGCGGATGTCGTCGTTCTCGAGCGCAAGGAAATCGGGGCCGGCGCCTCGCGGGGCAACGCCGGGATCGTGGCCGCCGGGCACCCTCCGCTGAACCGGCCGGGCAAGGTCCGCCAGGCGCTCCCGCACATCTTCGATGCGCGGAGTCCGTTGTACGTGCGCGCGCGGAGGGACATGGGCGTCTGGCGATGGCTGGCCGCGTTCGCGCGGCACTGCACCCGCCGACACGAACGGCACTGCCTGGAGACGCTGGCGCCGCTGGGGCTGGATACGCTCGCGTGCTTCGACGCCATCGTGGATGAGGAAGGGATCGACTGCGATTACCGGCGCGGGCACTACCTGGAGGTCTGCGTCGGCGGGAAGGCCATGGCGAAGGCAAGGGACGACGCCGGGCTGATGCGCGAGCACGGCTACCACCCCGAGGTCGTGGACGGGGGTCAGGCGCGTGAGCTTGAGCCGGCACTCGGTCCCCGGGTGGCGGGCGGCGTCCTGTTCCCCGAAACCCGGATTCTGGACCCATGGCTCTTCCTTCTCGGTCTGGCGAAGGCGGCGCGGCGAAGGGGCGTCTCCATCCGCGAGGGCGTGGCGGTGCGGCGCCTCACGGTCTCAGGTGGGACGGTGCGGGGCGTGGAGACCGCCGATGGCGGGCGAGTCGCGGCCGACGCGGTCGTGGTGGCCACCGGTCCGTTCAGTCTGCCGCTGGCGGAACAGGTCGGCAGCCGTCTCCCCGTTCAACCCGGAAAGGGATACCACCGCGAGGTGGCCGTGGGACCGGGAGGAGCACCCTCCATGCGCGTCGCCTGCACCAATCGCGAGACGGGCATCATCTGCACGCCGCTGGAAGGGCGGGTGCGCTTCGTGGGGACGATGGAATTCGCCGGCTACGACCTGGAGTTGAACCCCATCCGGCTCGAGCAGCTCACGCTGAAGCCCCGCGCCTGGCTGCCGACTCTCGGCGATGCGCCGCCGGTGTCGGAATGGTGCGGCCTCCGGCCCATGTCCCCGGACGGGCTGCCCTTCGTCGGCCCTCTCGGCGATGTCGCCGGACTTTCGGTGGCGGTGGGTCACGGCAACCTCGGGCTCACGCTGTCGGCGGTTACGGGCGAAATGGTCGCCAACCAGGTTGCGGGCACCGGCGACCCGCGCCTGGCGCCCTTTTCCCCCGCCCGCTTCGGGCGGTAGCATGTTCGCATGTCGCTCAGATCCAATCTTCGCCTCGTCTTCTCGCTTGGACGCGGCCTGACCCGCGGGCTCCCCGACGCGGATCCAGGTCTCGATCCGGTCCAGCTCTTCGGGCAGTGGTTCGAGGCCGCGCGCAAGGCCGGCATTCTGCTCCCCGAGGCAATGACACTGGCAACCGTGTCCGCCGATGGCGCGCCCAGCGCGCGCATGGTGTTGCTCAAGGGCTTCGACGAGGACGGCTTCGAGTTCTACACGAACCTCGGCAGCCGCAAGGCGGAGGAGCTGACCGCCAATCCCCGGGCCGCCCTCTGTTTTCACTGGGGTGTGCTCCAGCGCCAGGTGCGGATCGAGGGCGGGGTGAAGCAGTTGAGCCCCGAGGTGGCGGCCGCCTACTTCCGCACCCGGCCCCGGGGCAGCCGGATCGGTGCATGGGCGTCGCGCCAGAGCCAGCCCCTCGGCGACCGCGAGATGCTGGCTCGGCGGGTGCGCGAGTTCGAGAAGAGGTTCGAAGGCGGGGAAGTGCCCCTGCCCGACTTCTGGGGCGGCTACCGGCTCGATCCACAGCGCATCGAGTTCTGGCAGGGGCGCGCGGATCGGCTCCATGATCGGCTGGTATTCCAGCGCGAGGAGAAGGGGTGGAGCACCACGCGGCTTTATCCGTAGGCGACGGGGGGCGATGACCGCGGACCGTCCACGCGCCGGAGCCGGGTTCTACAAGGGCCACGGCCTGGGCAACGACTATCTCGTCTTTCGGTTCGGAGGCGGATGGGCCGCATCGTCGGAGGCGGTGCGCGCCGTCTGCGACCGCTGGCGGGGCGTGGGTGCCGACGGCATCGTCCTGCACTCGCCTCCGGACGAGCGTCCCTGGCGCCTGCGGATGTTCAACCCGGACGGCTCGGAGTTCGAGCGGAGCGGAAACGGCCTGCGCGTCTTCGCAGCGTACGCGGCGTCGCGGGGCTGGGTCGGAGACGAGGACTTCGCGGTGAAGGTCGGCGGCGACCGCGTCCACATGCGCGTGGAAGAGCGCCTGGGCGGCGGCGTCTACGACGTTTCGGTCGAGATGGGACGCGCGTCGCTGGACCCCACCGCTGCGGGGCTTGCGCCCAAATGGCAGGGGACGCCGCTGACCCACCCGGCGGCGGGGACGCTCGACTGCACCCCTGTGAGCGTCGGCAACCCCCATTGCGTGGTGTTCACCGACGATCTGTCCGATGCTGCGCTCTCCCGCCTGGGTCCCTTTCTGACCGCCCACGAAGCGTTCCCGGCCGGCGTGAACGTGCAGCTGGCCCGGCCCGTCTCGCGCGCCTGTGTCGAAATCGCCATCTGGGAGCGGGGTGTGGGGCACACCCGGGCCTCGGGGACCAGTTCGTGCGCGGCGGCGGTGGCGGCGGCCGGGCGCGGGTTGGTGGACTACGGCGACGTCGAGGTGCGCATGGAGGGCGGCACGCTCCAGGTGAATGTCTCCCGGGAGCTGGAGGTCACGCTGCGGGGGCCGGTGCAGGGGGTGGCAAGGGGGCGGTTGTCGGAGGGCTTCATGGAGTCGCTGCGGCCGGCGTCCCGGGGCCGGGGCTCGCGTCCGCGACAGGGAACGGGTTCCCGTTCATCGGGAAACAAGGCATAATGACCGCAGTCGCGTTTTCGGCGCCCAAGACCCCAAGGGAGAAGCCGCCGTGCTGAGATTCGCCGAGGAGATCCTGCTGCTGTTGCTCGATGACGAGAACGGCACGTTCGCGCACGTCCCCAGCTGGTCGCTCAACTACGCCGTCGGCGGGGGCGTGCTGATGGACCTGGCGCTCGAGAACCGCATCGACACCGATCCGGAGAGGCTCTACCTGGTCGATGCGACGCCGCTCGGCGACAGCCTGCTGGATCCGATGCTGAAGGAGATCGCCGGGGCCGAAGATGCCCACGATGCGCGCTACTGGGTGGAACACGCGGCGGGCCGCGCCGCCGAGATCCGCGAGACCGCGCTCGACCGGCTGGTCTCGAAGGGCATCCTGGCGCGCCACGACGAGCGCTTCCTCTGGGTCTTCCGCTCGCGGCGCTATCCGGTCGTGGACGGCAAGGCGGAACGCGAGGTCAAGCTGCGCATCATGGAGGTGCTCTTCAGCGACATGATCCCCGATCCCCGTGACATCGTGATCATCGCGCTCGCGGATGCCTGCGGGATCTTCAAGTGGCTGCTGTCCAGGCGCGAACTGAAGAACGTCCAGTCGCGCATCAGCGACGTGCGCCGGATGGAGCTGATCGGGCGAGCCGTCGCCGAGGCCATCTGGGACATCGAACTGATCGTGCGCACGCAGAGCGTGCCGATGCAGGGGTAGCGGAGCGAGTCGCGCCGGAGAGGCCCGGCACGGACCTCGCGCGACCGCTGCTGTCGGGCTGCTAGAGGGCCGCGGCGAGCTTCCGCGCCACCGCACGGTACGCGGTCGCGATTTCGTCCTGCCTGCGGTGGCGCCCGTTCTCCACCACCCAGGCGCCGCCCACCATCACGTCGCGCACCGGGGTGTCCTCGCCGCTGAAGATCCAGGCGTCGAGCAGCTGGTCCTCATCTCTCCCCACCAGGGCGGGATGGCCGGTGTCGAGGACGACCAGGTCGGCGCGGAATCCCGGCCGGATCGCCCCCAGCCGCCGCCCGCTCGCCTGCGCGCCCCCCGCCCACGCGCCCTCCAGCAGAGCCCGCCCGGTGGAGTGGGCCTTGCGGCCTCCGGCGACGTTGCGCTCGTGCATCGTGAGCCGCTGCGAGTACTCGAGCATCCGCAGGTCCGCAGCCGGGCTGACGCTGACGTGGGAATCGCCGCCCACCGCCCAGCGGCCGCCGGCGACCTGGTAGCTCGCGAGCGGGAAGACCCCGTCGCCCAGGTTGGCCTCGGTGGTCGGGCAAAGTCCCGCGACCGCGCCCGACGTGGCCAGGGCGCGGGTCTCCTCGGCGGTCATGTGGGTGGCGTGCACCGCGCACCAGCGCCCGTCGACGGGGGCGTGGCCGAGCAGCCACTCCACCGGCGAGGCCCCGCTCCAGGACAGGCACGCCCGCACCTCGGTCACCTGCTCGGCGATGTGGATGTGGATGGGGGCGGCGGCGTCGGCTGCCTCCAGGGCGGCGACGGCGTCGGCCAGGTCGCCGGGAGGCACTGCCCGCAGCGAGTGCAGCGCCAGGCCGACGCGGCGGTTGCCGTCCCCCGCCATTGCGCTCCGCAGCCCGGCGCCGTCGGCGAGGATCTCGTCGACGGTAGCGACAAACCGGCGCTGCCCCGCGAGCGGCGCGTCCGACCCGAAGTCCGCGACCCGGTAGAGCGTGGGCAGCAGCGTCAGCCCGATCCCCGCGGCGGTTGCGGCCTCGTGGAGGCGCAGGGCCATCTCGTGCGGCACGGCGTAGGGCCGACCTTGCGGGTCGTTGCGCAGATAGTGGAACTCGGCCACTGCCGTGTAGCCGTGGCGCAGCATCTCGGCGTAGAGCTGGGAGGCGACGACCCGCACATCATCCGGAGAAAGGCGCGCCAGAAAGGCGTACATCCGCTCGCGCCAGCTCCCGAACCCGTATTCGGCCGTGCCGCCGGACTCGGTGAGTCCCGCCATCGCCCGCTGAAATGCGTGGGAGTGCACGTTGGGGATGCCGGGAACGACGGCGCCGGGGACGCGTCGTGTCCCTTCCGGGGTTCCGCCGGGCAATATCGCGCCGAAATCGCCGTTGGCGGACACTTCGACGCGCACATCGCGCGCCCAGCCGCCGGGCAGCAGCGCCAGTTCGAAATGGAGGTCGGACATGGGCGGGGACGGTACTCGGGAACGGGAGTGCGGTCAACGAGCGGGGCCGTTCACTTCACGCGCGTCGAGACGTCGGGTTCGGTTCGGGGGGCGCCGGGCCGGGAGGTTGCAACGCGCCTACGGGGCGAACATGCGTTGCAACACCTCGAGGACTTCGATCACCGTGGTCGTAGACAGCCGTCCCAACCGACGAACCAGCCGAACCTCATCCACGGTCCGGAGTTGGTCGACCACCACATATCCGTCCTTCTCCCGAAACCGGCAAGGGACGCGGAACGCATATGAGCGACCACCGGTCGTCATCGGTGCCACCATGAACGTTCCCAGGTAGGGGTTCAACTCATCAGGCGAAACGATGACGCACGGACGTGTCTTTCTGATCTCGGAGCCTCGCGTTGGATCGAGCGAGATCAGGTAGACGTCGCCGCGGCGTGGCCCTTCTGTTACCACTCCCACTCCGAATCGTCGAAAGCCGTCGGTACCGGCTGGTCGAGGAGCCCGCCTTCAGGGCTCATTCCCAGCTCGCGGGCCTCATTGGCCCATCCAGCCCTCGGGTTGTCAACGGATTCGACGAGCAGGCCGGAATCGACGACACGCAGCCGAAGTCGAGTGCCCAACCCCGCCGCGCGCAGGAGGGCCTTGGGTATTCGGATTCCGCGTGAGTTGCCGATCTTGATGAGTCGTGTTTCCATGCCGGGCACCTGCGTGGGAGCGACACAGTAATCACAATGTAATCACCGTGTGCTACCTCGGCCAAGCCCCTTGACGCTACGTTGGCAGTGGTGCCGCCCGGTACAGGGGCAATGGTCACGGGTCTGCCAAAATGGCAGAGTCCGCGAAACGAGTCTGCCAAAATGGCAGACAGGAGAATGATCTGAATCGGGAGCAAGGGGGGCCGGACCTGCTGATCCGCAACATTCACGTCGCCACCATGGCGGACACGGGGGAGGCGTACGGCGTAGTGCGCGATGGCCTGGTGGCGGTCACAGGTGGGACAATCACGTGGGTCGGGGCTGCGCACACGGCTCCCCGCGAGGCGACGTCGGGCGCCTCGCGCACCCTGGACGGAGCAGGTGGGTGGCTCACCCCGGGGCTCATCGACTGCCACACCCACCTCGTATTCGCGGGTACGCGCGCGGGCGAATTCGAGATGCGCCTGCGCGGCATGACCTACGAGGAGATCGCGCGGGCTGGCGGCGGCATCCGCTCCACGGTGGCGGCGACCCGGACAGCGACCGCAGAGGAGCTCTGCGATGCATCTGCGTGGAGACTTGAAGCGCTTGCAATACATGGTGTTACCATGGTTGAGATAAAGTCCGGTTACGGGCTGGATGTCGACACCGAGCTGAGGATGCTGCGGGTCGCCCGCACGTTGGGCGAACGCCTCCCGGTACGCGTATCGCGCACCCTCCTCGCCGCGCACGCCCTGCCGCCCGAATATGAGGACCGCCGTGACGCCTACCTCGACCTGGTGTGCGAGACGATGATCCCGCGGGTCGCCGCCGAACGCCTCGCCGACGCGGTGGACGCGTTCTGCGAGGACATCGCTTTCACCCCGGCGGAGTGCGCGCGCGTCTTCGATGCAGCCACCGCCCACGGACTGCCGGTGCGCCTGCACGCCGACCAGCTCTCGCCCTCGGGCGGAGCCGAACTCGCCGCCGGCTACCGCGCCCGCTCCGCCGACCACCTGGAGTACGCGACCGAAGCCGGCTGCCGCGCACTGGCCGCGGCTGGGACCACCGCGGTCCTTCTGCCCGGAGCGTATTACACTCTGGGAGCGTCCCGCCGGCCTCCCGTGGACGCCCTGCGGCGTCACGGCGTGCCCATCGCGGTCGCGACCGACCTGAATCCCGGCTCGTCGCCCCTCACATCCCCTCTGCTCGCGATGAACATGGCCTGCGTCCTCTTCGGCCTGACGCCCGAGGAAGCGCTGGCCGGGATGACGCGTCACGCCGCGCCGGTGCTGGGCCTGCAAGGGGAGGTGGGCGTACTATCGCCGGGCATGCGCGCGGACCTGGCGCTCTGGGACGTGGACCATCCCGCGGAGTTGAGCTACTGGATCGGCGCCAACCCCTGCCGGGCCGTGGTGCGCGGCGGGGAAGTGTACGAGCGCGGGCCGTTGACCGGAAAGCAATGAGTCCTCAGACGCACGTTGTGACCAGGCCGTGATCACGACGCCGGCCTCTCTCACCCTCTCGGACGAGGAGCGCGCGGTCCTGAGCGGCGCGCGCGGTCCCGCGCCGCAGTTGGCGATGCGCATCGTGGTGCGAATGGCGCGCATCCTCGGAGCCCGGGAGCTGGTGCCCGTGGCCTCCGCCCACATCGACGGCTGCCTCCATCACGGCGACGGGGGCGTAGAGTTCGCGGAACGGCTCGTTTCCCTGGGAGGGAAGGTGGCCGTCCCCACCACATTGAACGTTGGAGCGCTCGACCTGCTCCACCCGCGCCGGGTGCGCTCCGCCGGCCATCGCCGGGAGATGGCGCTCCGCCAGATGAGGGCGTACGAGGCCCTGGGCTGCCGCCCGACCTGGACGTGCGCGCCCTACCAGGCGGGACACCGGCCGCGGCGGGGCCAGGACGTCGCCTGGGGCGAGAGCAACGCCGTGGTGTTCGCCAACTCGGTGCTGGGCGCCCGCACCAACCGCTACGGCGATTTCATGGACATCTGCTGCGCGCTGGTCGGCCGCGCATCCCGCACCGGCCTTCACCTCGCGGAGCACCGGCGCGCCACGGTGGTGGTGGACACCGGCGCGATCAACCCGGTGCTCAAGGAACGCGACGTGTTCTACCCGGTGCTGGGCACCTGGCTCGGGGCCACCGTCGACGAACGGGTCGCGGTCGTCACCGGGCTCCCGGAGACCGTGACCGAGGACCAGCTGAAGGCGATGGGCGCTGCGTCGGCATCGTCCGGGGCGGTAGGGCTCTTCCACGTCGAGGGCGTCACCCCGGAAGCCCCGGATCTCGCGGCGGCTCTCGGCGGGCAGGCACCCGACACCGTCCTCACGGCCGGCGCGCGCGAACTCCGGCGGGTGCGGGACGCGCTCAGCACCACGGGCACCCGGCAGATCGACGCGGTGGCGCTGGGGAGCCCGCACTTTTCCCGGGAGGAGTTCTCACTCCTCGAGGAGCTGCTTCCGCGGGAACCCTTCGGGATTCCGTTCTACGTCTGCACGGGAAGAGCCGAGGTGCGGCGGCTGGAAGCGAGCGGACGCCTGGCGCGATTCGAGGAGGCCGGGGTCGAGATCGTGGCCGATACCTGCGTCGTGGTCGCGCCCATCCTGCCCACGCGCGGCAGCGTGCTCATGACCAACTCCGGAAAGTTCGCGCACTACACCCCCGCCACCACCGGCTACGATGTCGTCTACGGCAGCCTGGAGGACTGCGTCCGTTCGGCCGCGACCGGACGCGTCACCCGCGACGAGGGCCTGTGGAGCTGACCGGGATCCCCGTGCACCCCGGGGAGGGTCGTGGTCGGCTGCTCGTGCTCGACCGCCCCCTCAGCTTCTGGGGAGGGGTGGATCCCGAAACCGGACGCGTGTCCGATCCCCGGCACCCGCAATACGGCGAATCCCTGAGCGGGCGCATCCTGGTCATGGAGCGCGCGATCGGCTCCAGCTCCTCCAGCGCCATCATGCTCGAACTGCTGCGCAACGATGTCGCACCCGCCGCCATCGTCCTCGGCTCAACCGACGCGATCCTCGTGCTGGGGGTTCTGGTCGCTGAGGAACTCGGCTACCCGAGCATCCCGCTGGTCGATGTGGGCGGGGATGGCTTCAAGGGGATGCGCGCAGCAAGCGGCAGGCTCTGCGAGGTGCGCGCGCAAGCGCGGGCGGCGATCCTGCGGGTGGTCTTGGCTTAGCTAGGCGAGGCTTAGCTAATCAGGATGGGACGGTGGACCTTCCAGCGCTACGGCAGCCCGTACCTCTCCAGGTATTGCAGGTCGAACTCGTCCATGCGCACCAGGTAGACGACGCCCTCGCCGAACGCCACCACGCGGCGCTCCATCGGCAGCTCGATGGTCGCCGTGCGCGTCCCGGAGCCGTCGAAGAGATCGTAGACGGGGGCGTCGCCCGCCGCGGCATGCCGCCGCACCCAGGCGCGCCCTGTCGGGTCGACGGGGATGCGTCCGAAGAAGGCCGGCTTGCTGTCGGGCCACTCGTAGCCGTCCAGATCGTCAGTGCCCGGGGCTCCGCCGCGGCCGGCGCGCATGTCCACATTGCCGTTGCCCGCCTCGACCTGGATGGTCATGCCGCCGCCGGTCTCGGCCTGGGCGTCGCGCCACTCCTCCATCTCCGCTCTTCCGATGTTCACCGGCGAATACGCGTAGGCGGGGCCGCGCGTCGCCTCGCCGTCCGGCGCGATCCACTCCACCCAGAACTCCCCCGATCCGGGGACCGAGCGCGCGACCACCACCCGGCCGTCCGCCGCCACCCCCCACGAATCGGCCGGCGAGAGCGGAATCGGTGAGATGGACACGTTCTGGTTGTTCGGACCGCCCGAGGTGCGGCGGGTGCGGTCGGTCAGCTTGACGCTCGCCACCGTGTCCACCGCCTCCGTCTCCAGGTCGTAGCGGAGAACCTGCGAGGAGTCCGCGACCCGGCCGCCCGCGCTCATCCCGAAGCCCTGGAAGTAGATGCCTCCGTCCTCGTCCACGCCCTGCGGAATGGCGAGCATGATGGGCGACCCCATCTGGAACGAGCCCAGCATGTAGGGCCGCGTCTCGCCGAAGCTCAGGTCGGCGCCCATCTCCGTCAGGCGCCCGTTGCCCAGGTCCACCAGGAGGGACCGTTCGCCCGGCAGCGGCCACACCGCGTCCGGCTGGCGGTACTCCTCCGGGCCCTCGCCGACGCGGCCGATGGCGGCGGTGGTGCCGGCCTCCATGTCGACCGCCAGCAGCGTCTGCCCCAGCGGGTCCGCCACCAGCACACGCCCGTCCGGCAGCTCGCGCACGGTCTGGATGACGGCGAACTCGTGTTCGAGCGCCGCCTGCACCGGACCGAGGCCGGTGCGATCCCCTTCCGCGCCGTCGCTGCCGCAGGCCCCGGCGGAGGCCAGCGCAAGAGCTGCACCGACGCACCGCAGCGTCGGCCGGATCGGAGATCGGAAACGGGTGCGTTCGCTCCAGTGGTTCATGGTCTCGAAGATCCTCCCTGAGCAGATGGAAAAGGCGACCGGGCCCGTCCGCAACAGGCTGCCACAGGTCGATGCCGGTCCCGATGAGCCGACGCAGCCCGCAGCCGGCTCCTCCCTGGGACTCGAACAGTGTCCGCGTGGTTGCACGGGCCGGGACCAAGATGCGCGCCGGTCGCGGACTCGTCCACCGGGAAGCCTCTGCGTGCGGGGGGCGACGGCTGCCCGGAATCCGGCTCCGTGATCCCCGTGAAGGCTGCGGGGTAGACGAAGCCGGCAGGTTGCGGCCAGCTTTGCGGCACCGGGTGTCTCCACGTTCGGGGATTCCGCTTGGGGCCGGTCCCCTCGTCCGCGGGCGCGGGAGGTCGCGGCCTCGACGGCATCCCGTCCCTTTCACGCCGCCGCGAAGAGGCTACGACTCTCCCATGAGGCGCATCGCACGATTTGCGTGGGTCCTGCTTCGTCTGCTGCCGTTCCTGATCGCGTTCCTGCGCGACCGCCGGCGCTGGATCGTGGTCGGGCGCCCGGCGCGCCGGGGGCCGGGACACCACGAGCGACGCGCCGCCCGCCTGGTCGGGACCATTGCCGCCCTCGGACCCGCTTTCATCAAGCTGGGGCAGATGTTCGCCTCGCGCGCCGACATCCTTCCCGAGCCCTATCTCAGCGCCGTGGGCACGCTCCGCGACCAGGTGCCGCCCGCTTCCCCGGACGCGGTCGTGCGCGTGATCGAGCAAGAGCTCGGCGGGAGGCTCCCGGATCTTTTCGAGAGCTTCGACCGCGAACCCATCGCCGCGGCCAGCCTGGGACAGGTGCACCGGGCCCGGCTCGACGGACGCGACGTAGCGGTGAAGGTGCTCCGGCCGCACGTGGAACGGCGGGTCGCGCTGGACGTGGATACCGCGTTCCGGATCGTCTTCTGGCTGAACGTCCTCTTCCCCAACCATCACATGCGGGCGCTGGCCAACGTGATCCGAGAATTCTCCGTGAAGGTGCGGGAGGAGATGGATCTGCGGGTGGAGGCCGAGAACACCCGGCGCTTCCGGCGCGCCTTCGCCGGGGACCGCGCCGTCAGGGCGCCGCGCGTCTTCGACGACATGACCACCAGGCACGTGATGGTGATGCAGTACATGGAGGGCATCCGCATCGATCGGCTGGGAGACCGCGTGCGGCGGGGACGCCCTTCGGCGAGCCTGCTGATGGAACGGCTGTCCTCGGTATACCTGCGCATGATGATGATGGACGGATTCCTGCACGCCGATCCCCATCCGGGCAACCTGCTGGTGGCGGAGGACGGATCGCTCGTGGTGCTCGACTGGGGCGCCGTCATCGAGGTCCCGCGCTGGACCCGCCAGAGCCTGCTCGGCCTGTCGATGGCGGTGGTGCGCGAAGACATCGACGGCGCCATAGGCGCGATGTACCGGCTGGGGATGATCGGCCCGGAGGTGTCGCGCGGGGAGATCCGCGAGGCGGCCGCGGAGATCGTGCGGGTGGTGGAGGGCGCGCGCAAGGACGGACAGGCGGGCCGGCGGCGCGTTCAGGACAGCGTGCGCGAGGTGCTGGACACGTTCTACACCTGGCCCCTCATGCTCCCCCGCGAACTCGTCTACCTGTTCCGCACGCTCGTGCTGCTCGAGGGCATCGGAGCCGGCTACGACGCCCGCTTCGACTCCTTCGCCGTCTTCCGCAGGGTGGTCGGCGCCCATCGGGGCGAGATCCTGCGCACGGCGGGCCGGGAACCGGTCGCCATTGCGAAGGACATGTGGTCCGAGACCAGCGGGCTGGTGCGGTCGGCGCGCGAGTTGCTGGTGCGGGCCGAACGCGAGAACCTGCGAGTGCGGGTACATCCGCGCGACATCCAGGGCATCGAGCGCTCCCTGACCCTGCTGGGCCGACGGCTGCTGCTGTCCATCTTCGCCGCCTCCACCGCGATCATCTCCGCCATCATCTACATCTCGCTCGACAACGTCTGGGTGCTGGCCGCCGGGCTGCTCGCCGCGCTGGTGCTGTTCCTGGTCGTGCTGGTCGTCCCCGCGCACCTGCTGGACAACCCGTTGCGCCACGCGCGCGGCCTGGGATCGCGTCGATGGCGGCCGTAGCGGGCCCCGGGGCAGCGGCGATGAGCGATCCGGAGGGGATCCGGTCGCTTGCCGAGCGGTGCGGCGCGGGTGAGCGGGCGGCGCTGGCACGGGCCATTTCGGTGGTGGAGGACCGGCGCCCGGGCTTCCGCAAGCTGCTGGCGCGGGTGGCGGGGCGCGGCCGCCGGGCCCATCGGACGGGGATTACCGGGCCGCCCGGGGCTGGGAAGTCGACCCTGGCGGCCGCGCTGGCGGGGCACTGGCGCCGGGATGGCGAAGAGGTGGCGATCGTCGCGGTGGATCCCACTTCGCCCCGTTCCGGGGGCGCGCTGCTGGGAGACCGGGTGCGCATGGCGCCGCTCCAGCTCGACCGCGGCGTGTTCATCCGATCGATGGCGACGCGCGGGGCGGGCGGCGGCCTGGCGGAGGCGGTGCACGACGTGATCGACCTGATGGAGGGGAGCGGCTTCGGCCGCATCCTCCTCGAGACGGTGGGGGTCGGCCAGACCGAGCTGGGGGTCGCGGCGGCGGCCGACACGGTGGTGCTGGCGCTCACGCCGGAGGCGGGCGACGAAGTGCAGGCCATGAAGGCCGGGCTGGCGGAGGTGGCCGACATCTTCGTGGTGAACAAGGCGGACCGCCCGGGTGCGCGCGCGCTCGCGCGGCAGCTGCGCGATGCCGTCGGGCTGGGTCGCCGGCGGGCCGGGCACGGGGGGGACAGCACCGCGCCCGGGTGGGTACCCCCCGTGCTCACTGCGGTCGCCACCACGGACGAAGGGATCGACGCGGTCGCGGACGCCATCGAGGAACACCGCCGCAGCCTGGCGGGATCGGGGGCGCTGGAGGCGCGGCGCATCACCCGCGCGGAGGCGCGCATCCGGGCGGAAGTGCGCGCCGCCCTGGAGGCGCATCTGGGCCGGGTGGCGGGGGGCGATGGCTTCAGGGAGGCGGCCCGGAACGTGGCTGGCGGGGGGGCGACGGTGTACGAAGCGGCACGGCGTTTGCTCGCCGGGGGAAGCATCCTGTCCGGGGGCGAGGACCGATGACGACATCACATCGCAGGATCCGCGTCCTGGTGGCGAAGCCGGGACTCGACGGCCACGACCGCGGAGCGCGCGTGATCGTGAGCGCCTTCCGCGACGCCGGCTTCGAGGTCGTCTACACCGGCCTCCACCAGACGCCGGAGGCGATCGTTGAAGCCGCCCTGCAGGAGGACGCCGACGTGGTGGCGCTGTCGATTCTCTCGGGCGCCCACATGACCCTCCTGCCCCGGGTGAAGGCGCTCCTCGTGGATGCCGGGCTGGGTGACGTCCTCGTCACCGGGGGCGGCATCATCCCGGAGGAGGATGCGGAGGCGCTCCACGCCGCGGGCATCGGCCGGCTCTTCGGGCCGGGGACGCGCACCGGGGACGCGGTCGCCTACATCCGCGACTGGTTCGCTTCGTCGGCGCGGGCTTCGGCGTGAGCCCGGGCAGCGCCGGATCGGCTCGCGCCGGGAAGGCCGGGCGCGCGTCGGCAGCGGACCCCGCCGGCTCCCGGGTACGCCGGCTCGCCGAGGAGCTCGAGGAGCTGCGGGCGCGGCTCCGGCTGGGTGGCGGGCGGAAGCGCATCGAGCGCGAGCACGCCCGGGGCAAGTGGACGGCCCGCGAGCGGGTCGCCGCGCTGCTCGATCCCGGCGAGACCTTCGTCGAGATCGGGCTGCTGGTGGCCCACGACCTCTACGACGGGCGCGCGCCCTCCGCCGGGGTGGTCACCGGCGTCGGCCGGATCCACGGCCGCGAGGCGGTCGTGGTCGCCAACGACGCGACCGTCAAGGCGGGAGCGTGGTGGCCCGAGACCATCGGCAAGATCCTGCGGGCGCAGGAGATCGCCATGCGCTGCCGCATCCCCATCGTCTATCTCGTGGACTCGGCGGGCGTCAACCTCCCCTACCAGGGAGGCGTCTTCCCTGGAAAGTACGGAGCCGCGCGCATCTTCTACTACAACTCCCTCATGCGCCGCTACCTGGGAATCCCCCAGATCGCCGCTGTCATGGGTCCGTGCATCGCGGGGGGCGCCTACCTGCCCGCGCTCTCGGACGTGATCGTGATGGTCGAGGGCACCAGCTTCATGGGGCTCGGGGGTCCCAACCTGGTCAAGGGCGCCATCGGGCAGACGGTGGAGGCGGAGGAGCTGGGGGGCGCGCGCATGCACACGTCGGTCAGCGGAGTCGCGCATTACCTGGCGAAGGACGATCCGGCCTGCATCGAGAAGATTCGCGTGCTGATCGAGGCCCTGCCGCGCTCGGACGGCTCCGGGGCCGTGCGCGCATCTTCACCCGTCGGCCCTGCCCGGCCTGCCGAGGACCTCTACGACCTCCTCCCCGACGATCACCGGCATCCCTACGACATGCCCGAGGTGCTGCGCTGCATCCTGGACGAGCCGGGGCTGGTGGAGTACCAGCCCGACTACGCCCCCGAGATGATGTGTGGCACCGGCGCCATCCGGGGGATGCGGATCGCGGTCATCGCCAACGCGCGCGGCATGGTGCGCGACGCGGAAGGCGGGCCGCCCCGGTTCGGGGGCATCGTCTACACGAAGAGCGCGGAGAAAGTCGCGGGCTTCATCGAGACCATGAGTCGCCGCCGCCGGCCGCTGCTCTTCGTACAGGACGTTTCCGGCTTCATGGTGGGGCCGAAGGCGGAGCGCTCCGGGATCATCCGTGCGGGCGCGCACTTCGTGGAAGCGATGGCGACGGCCACCGTGCCCAAGCTTGTGCTGACCCTCAACCACGCCTCCGGGGCGGGCTACTACGCCATGGCGGGCCAGGGCTTCGATCCGGACTTCATCCTCTCCCTTCCGACGGGGAGGATGGGGGTGATGGAGGGCGAGAGCGCGGTCATGGCGCTCTTCAGCCGGCAGCTCGAGGAGCTGCGCGCGCGGGGCGAGGTGCCGGACGAGGAGCTGCGCACGCGCATGGACGAGGTGCGGGAGGACTACGATCGTCAGCTCGATGCCCGTTTCGCCGGCGCCCGCGGATTCGTGGACGAGGTGGTGCTGCCGGGAGAACTGCGCGGGGCGCTGGCGCTGCTGCTGCGGGCAGCGCTCCACAACCCGGGGCCGCACCTGGGGGCGTTCCACCTGCCTCCGGGCGTGGCATGAGGCCGTGACCGCATCCGGAGCGTCCCGGGGAACGCGCGCTTCCCGGCGCGATGGGTCCGGCGGTGCGGGCCCGGTGCGGGTCGCGGGCGCGGGCGGCTTCTGGGGTGACGACCTGGACGCGCCGGTGCGACAGGTCGAAGGGGGACCGATCGACTACCTGGTCATGGACTACCTGGCCGAGGTGACCATGTCGATCCTGCACAAGCAGCGCGCCCGCGATCCCGAGGCCGGGTACGCGCGCGACTTCGTCTCGCTGATGGAGCGCATCCTGCCCACCTGCCTGGAGCGCGGCATCCGGGTGGTGGCCAACGCCGGCGGGGTGAACCCCGGAGGATGCGCCGGGGAGGTGGCGCGCGCGGCCCGGCGGGCGGGGGTGCGCGGACGCCTGCGGCTGGGGGTGGTGACCGGCGACGACCTCATGCCCCGGCTGGACGAGCTGCTCGCCGGCGGCCACGAGCTGTGCAACATGGAGACCGGCGAGCCGCTGGCGGGCATCCGCGAGCGGGTGACCGGGGCCAACGTCTACCTGGGCGCGTTCCCGATCGCGGAGGCGCTGGGGCGGGGGGCCGACGTGGTCGTGACCGGCCGCTGTGTGGACGCCGCCCTTACGCTGGCGCCCCTGCTGCACGAGTTCGGGTGGGCGGCGGACGACTACGACCGCCTGGCCGCCGGGGTGGTCGCGGGGCACGTCAACGAATGCGGCGCCCAGTGCACCGGCGGGAACGCCATGGCGGAGTGGTGGACCATCCCCGACCTCGACCGGGTCGGCTTTCCCATCATCGAGGCCGAGCCCTCCGGCGAGTTCGTGGTCACCAGGCACGAGGGGTCGGGGGGGCGCGTGAACCCCGCCACCGTCACCGAGCAGATCGTCTACGAGATCGGCGACCCGGCCGCCTATGCCACGCCGGACGTGGTCGCGGACTTCACCACCGTCCGCCTGAGCGGGGCGGGGAAGGACCGGGTGCGGGTGACGGGCGCGCGCGGCCGCCCGCCCACGGGCTGGCTCAAGGCGTCCATCGTGTATTCGGGGGGGTGGCGGGCCGTCGGGACGCTCGTGTATGCGTGGCCGGACGCGGCCGCCAAGGCGCGCGCGGCCGCCCGCGTCCTGCGGGCCCGCCTCGACCGGCTGGGGCTTCGCTTCGACGAGATGCGCACCGACCTGGTCGGCTGGGACTCGACGCACGGGGCGCTGGCGGGCCCGCCGCCGCCGGATCTGCCCGAAGTGCAGCTGCGGGTCGCCGTTCGCGGCAGCGAGCGCGCCCCGGTGGAGCGCTTCACCCGGGAGGTCGCCCCGCTGGTGCTGACCGGCCCGCCGTCGGTGACCGGCTTCGGCGAAGGGCGCCCCCGCGTGCGCGAAGTCGCGGCCTTCTGGCCCGCCCTCGTGCCGCGCGAGGCGGTGGAGCCCTTCGTCCGCGTGGAGACGCGCGAGGCGTGATCGTCGCTCGACGGGCGGGCTGCCGGGAATGCGTCCTGCCTTGCTGCCGGCCTGCGCCCGGGAGGACCGCTGGCCGTTTCGCTTCCGGGCCGGAGGCTGCAGTTTTCTCTCGGGCGCTCGCATGGCGGACCGGGGCAGGCGGGCGCGGAATCCCTGGGAGGCCTTGACCATGGCGGCCGTCAAGCTGGTCGAACTGGCGCATGCGCGCTCGGGTGACAAAGGCGATGTAGTCAACATCGGCGTGGTGGCCTACGAGCCGGAGCACTATTCGCTGCTCGCCGAAACGCTGACCGCCGAACGGGTACAGGAGCACTTCGGCAGCATGGTCAAGGGGAAGGTGGTCCGTTACGAGCTTCCCAACCTGCATGCCCTCAACTTCGTGCTGCCCCGGGCGCTCGGAGGGGGGGGGACCGTTTCGCTGATGATGGACGCCCAGGGCAAGGTGTTTTCGACTGCGCTTCTGCGCATGGAGGTGGAGGTGCCGGACGAAACGGCGCAACGGACGCGGGGACGCGGCAGGCTCCCGGAGTCCCTGTACCTGCACGGGGAGGAAACGCACGGATGAGCGCTGAAGAGCGGTTGCTGCACCGGGTCGAGAACCGGGTATTGACGCTGACCCTCAACCGCCCGCACAAGCGCAACGCGCTCGACTCGCACATGGTGGCGGCGCTGAGGGCCGCGCTCGCTCAGGCGCGCAACGACTCGGCCGTGCGTGTCGTGCTCCTGCGGGGGGCCGGATCCGACTTCTGCGCCGGCGCGGACCTGGTGGAGATGGACCGCATCACCAGCCTGGGGCCCGAGAAGATCCACGCCGACGCGCTGCGGATGGGCGATCTCTTCGTCCAGATGCGCGACCTGACCAAGCCGCTGGTCGCGGCGGTTCACGGCCGGGCGCTCGGCGGCGGATGCGGCCTCGCAACCGCCTGCGATGTCGTCCTGGTAAGCGAGGATGCCGAATTGGGCTACCCGGAAGTGCACCTGGGCTTCGTGCCCGCCCTCGTGATGACCGTGCTCCGGCGCAAGGTGCCGGAAGGACGGGTGTTCGAGTTGGCGACCCTCGGCGAACGCTTCTCCGCAGCCGACGCCCTGGCATGGGGAATCGCGACCCGGGTGATCTCCGCGAACGACTTCGAGGGATCGGTCATGGCCTACGCCAGGGACCTGGCCCGGCGGGCTCCCTCCTCCATCGCCCTTTCCAAGACGCTGCTCTACGATCTCGACAGTCTCGGCTTCAAGGATGGCATCGCGCGGGCTGCCCAGATCAACGTCGCCGCCCGCCTCACGCACACCTGCCGGGAAGGGGTGCGCAGATTCCTCGAGCGCAAGAAGCGGGACTGACCGTGCTGTTCATCTTTGCAAGCCGCTCTCGTCCCCGGGAGGACCGCTATCTGCATGCGCGCGTCGCGCTGATGTGCGTGGGCGCCGGGCTTGGACTCGCGGGAATGCTGCTCGACATCGGCTGGCTGATCTGGATCGCGCTCGCCGCCCTGCTGGCGGGACTGGCGCTGCGGCACCTGCGCACCCGGGACCCGCGCGCGGACGAGGAGGGCGTGGATCAGGCCTCGGCCCCGTAGGGCAGCATCGAAGGCGCAGCAAGAAGCAGGGCGACCAGTGCGGCCCGCTCCGGCATGCGCTCCACCACCACGTGCTCGTGGCTGGCGTGCGCCCCCGCCCCGACCGCGCCCAGACCATCGAGGGTGGGCGTGTACAGGCTCGTGGTGTTGCCGTCCGATCCCCCGCCGGAAGACGACTCCTCCATCTCCAGCCCCAGCTGCGCACCGGCCTCCCGCGCCAGCTCCCAGAGCCGGCGGTTGCCCGGGGTCTGCTCCATGGGAGGACGGTCCATCTCGCCCCGGATCTCGACCGAAGCCCCGGACGCCGTGGCATCGATGGCGCGGATGGCCCGTTCGACCCTGCGCGCGTCGGCGAGGGTGGGTACGCGCACGTCCACCTCGGCGCTCGCCTCCGGCGCAATCACATTGGGGCGAATCCCGCCCTCGACGGTCCCGACGTTGACGTTCACACCCCGGACCGGGTCGTTGAGGGCGTGCAGCTTCCGGATCACGCGCGCGAGTTCCAGGATCGCGCTCACCCCCTTCTCCGGTTCAAGCCCCGCGTGCGCCGCCACGCCGGTGACGTGAACGGTAAAGTCCCCGCCCCCCTTGCGGGTCGTCTTGAGCCTGCCGTTCTCGCCCAGGGACGGTTCCAGCACCAGCGCCCGGTCCGCGCGCATCGCCAGCCGCACGATATGCTCCCTGGAATCCGGGCTGCCGATCTCCTCGTCGGAGTTGTAGACGAACACCGGGGTGACCTCGGGTTCCCCGATGCAGTGCCTGAGGGCCTCCACGGCGAAGACGCCCTGCACCAGGCCCGCCTTCATGTCGAAGGTGCCGGGTCCGTAAAGGCGCCCCCGGTCCATCCGCATGGGCATCTCGTCGAGGGTCCCCACCGGCCAGATGGTGTCCGTGTGTCCGAGGACGAGCTGATAGGGGGCAGGATGGCGGCGCTCTCGGGGAGAGGCATGGAGCGTTCCCCCCGTCGTCCGGCCCGCGAGGACCCGGGAGCGGTATCCGATGCCGGCCAGCGCCTCGCGCAGGCGGGCCTGCACGGGACGTTGCGAGGCGGCCACCATGGAGGGCGACTCCAGTTCGACCAGCCGCTCCAGCAGGTCGCGCATCCGGTCCCGGGCGGCGTGCAGGTAGTCGAGGACGCGGGCGCCCGTGTTCTTTTCCCAGGGTGATTCGGTCATCTCTCGGCCATTCCGCATCGCTCCGCTTCCGTGCTCTCGCCAAACCTCCAATATAACGCCGTCGAAACCGATGCCATGCTGGCCCGGGCGAGGTATGTTTGATGCCGTAATCGGGCGATGCCCGGCAGGCGCGCCGGATAGACGGAATACGTGGCCTGACCCGCAGGCAGGGTACCGGCCCCGGAACAGGAGGAACCCGACACGTGCCCCCGACCCTTGTCCGTCCACGGGCCGCCGGACGCGCGCTGTACGCGCTGGTTCCTCTGCTGGGCGCCTGTGGCGGCGATGGCGGGACACCGGCTCCCGCCGGCGAGGACGCCTTCGTGATCCAGGGCGCCACCATCGTCGACGGCACCGGCCGCGCCGGATTCACCGGATCGGTGCGGGTCGTCGGCGGCACGATCGCGGAGGTGGTCGCCGAGGCGGCGGATGGAGCGGCCATCTCGCCTGTCGATGGCGAACGAGTCCATGACGCCTCGGGACTGGTGCTCGCGCCGGGCTTCGTCGACACCCACAGCCACCACGACGGCGGCCTCCTGATCGACTTGACCGCGCTGGCCGCCGTCAGCCAGGGCATCACGACCATCGTGGTCGGGCAGGACGGAGGATCGCCGTTCCCGGTCGCCGACTTCTTCGCCGCGCTGGAGAGAGCCCCGGCAGCCGTCAACGTGGCCTCCTACGCCGGGCACGGTACGCTCCGGCGGCAGGTCATGGGCGACGACTTCCGGCGCGAGGCGACCCCCGATGAGGTCGGGGCCATGCAGGCGCTGCTCGAAGCGGAACTCGCGAGCGGCGTGCTGGGGCTCTCGACCGGACTCGAGTACGACCCCGGGATCTACTCGACCACGGACGAGGTGGTCGCGCTCGCCGAGACCGCGGCGGCCCGCGGCGGCCGCTACATCTCGCACATGCGCAGCGAGGACCGAGGCCTGCGCGAAGCCATCGAGGAGACCATCGAGATCGCGGAGCGCGCCCGCATTCCCGCGCAGATCTCGCATTTCAAGCTCGCCGCCCGGAGCCTCTGGGGGCAGGCGGCGCAGATCCTCGCGCGGCTCGACGCGGCGCGCGCCGAGGGTCTCGACATCACGGCGGACGTCTACCCCTACGAGTACTGGCAGTCCACGATGACCGTCCTCTTCCCGGAGCGGGATTTCACGGACCGCGAAGCGGCGCGTTTTGCGCTGGAGGAGCTGGTCGCTCCCGAAGGGATGCTGATCGGGCGTTTCGAGCCCGACCCCGCCCTCGAAGGCAAGACCCTGGCCGATATCGCACAGGAGCGGGGCACCGATCCCGTCACCACCTACCTCGACCTGATTGCCGAGTCGCAGGCTGCGCGCGCGGAGGGCAGAGACGGGGGCGAGAGCATCGTCGCGACCAGCATGACCGTCGACGACATCGCCGCGCTGATGGCCTGGCCCCACGCCAACGTCGCGTCCGACGGCGGGTTGCGCGGCGCCCATCCGCGCGGGTTCGGCACCTACCCGAGGGTGCTCGGGCAATACGTGCGTGAACAGGGACGCCTCACCCTGGAGGAGGCCGTCCACAAGATGACCGGGCTGGCGGCGGCGCACATGGGGTTCGCCGGCCGGGGCACGCTGGAGGTGGGCTCTGCCGCCGACCTGGTCCTGTTGGACCCCGCGACCGTCATCGACCGGGCGACGACCGCGCAGCCCCACCTCACGGCGGTCGGGATCGAGCGCGTGTGGGTCGGGGGAACGGTCATCTACGAAGACGGCGCGGTGACGGGCGCGCGGCCGGGCGTGGTGCTGCGCCGCGGGGGGCGCTGAGCCCTTCTACCGCCGCACCCGCACCACCTCGCGCATCCGCTGGCGCACCTCGTCGGCGACGCCGGCCTCCTCCAGCCGGCTCCACAGCCTGGCGATGGTGTTCCCGTCCACCCAGCCGGGCACGGAGGTCTGCCAGGCCTGAGCCGCGCGGAAGGCGTCCACGGCCTCAACCGTCTCGCGGTCGTAGAGGAGCGCGTCCGTCGTTTCCATGGAAGGCGGCGGCGACCCCGCCCGGTAGTACCCCAGCGCGTGCAGCATCACCTTCAGCTGCAGCACATCCCGGCCCGCGAACTGCTGGAGGCTGCGGAAGCCGAGGGTCTCCGAGATGGTGTCGTAGATGCGCCGCACCTCCTTCACCGGTTCGGGGTGCTCGCACACATTGATGTCCGTGGTCACCCCGTCCTGACGGCGCGACATGCCGGGACGCGGATCCGCGACCAGCACCGCGGCCGACTGGGTGCGGCCGTGGCGGCCGTCCCCGCCCAGCGCCTGCCCCGCGTAGAGGGCCTCGATCAGCCGGTCGGCGAGATGGCGCCCCGACCCCTCCGTCCTCTCGAACGCGACCGCAACCGAGTCCACCACGGCGGTGCTCACCAGCGCGTTGCCCTGCGCGGCGTAGTTGAGCCCCGTGCGCTCCCAGACCCAGTCGCCCCTGTCCTCGGCGCCGTACTGGCCGGAGCCGGTCCACTGGGCCGACCGGCCCTGCATGTCGATCACGCCGACCTGCCGCCGCTCCCGGCCTTCATCCGCCGCCACCACGCGGTCCATCGCCTCCCGGGGCGCCACCCCCTGCTCCAGCAGGTCGAGGAGGTCGTGCCCGTACTCGAGCCGGGTGCCGCCCTGGGTGGCCACCGCGCCCACCCCCGGCCGCACCCACGGGACGGCGTTGCCGACGCACGCCACCCGGGTGGTGACCGCCACGCCGGACTCCCCCGTCTCCGGGTCGATGCCGACGATCGAGAAGGTGTTGAACACCAGGTCCTCCCCCCAGGCCACCGGCTCCTGGGCGGCCAGCGGCGGAGCGAGGGCGAGCAGCAGGGGGGCGGCGAGCGCGGCGACGGCGCTTCGGGACGACAGGGGCGATCGGGACATGGCTACCTCCATGCTGCGCGCCAGGGGCGGCCGCGACCTGCCCGGGCGGGAAAACTGCGCCCGCACGGGCCGCGCGGAGTCGGATACCCGCCAACATGGCACGCCATCCCCGGGAGTCGCCACCGTCCCGACATCGCGGCTCCCGGATTCGGCGGGCATGGCCCGCGCCGCCTCCTCTCGCCAGATTCCGCGAACGCGTCCGCAGCCGGCGGTCTCCGCGCCGCGAACGCAATCCGCATCTCGACCCGAGAGCCCGATCACTCCCACGCCGGAGCGCCCGCCCATGCGCCGAATCGTACTGATCGCCGCGCTGCTTCTCCTGCCCGCCGCGCTGGACGCGCAGGGCCGTCGGCCGAACTTCGCGCAGCCGACCCTCCCGCCGCCGAGCATCACCGAATACCAGCCGCGCTCCACCCTGGTCGTCCCCGAGAACCCGGTGCCGCGGGCGAAATACCCGGTGGTGGACCTGCACGGGCATCCCCCCTCGCTCGCCGACCCGGCCACCATCGAGCGGGTGGTGGCGGCCATGGACGAGTTGAACCTGCAGGTCATCGTCCAGGCGCGGGGCAGCTCCGGCAGCCGCCTCACCCGCCAGATCGAGGCCGTGCGCGCCGCCGGGCGTGCGGACCGTTTCGTGTTCTTCACCACGCTCGACCTGCGCAACGTGGGTCCCGGGTCGGGCGCCCGCATCGCGGCCCAGCTCGAAGAGGACGTGCGCGCCGGCGCGGTGGGCATCGGCGAGATCGGCAAGCAGTTCGGGCTCACCACCCGAAAGGCCGACGGCACCCGCCTCCAGCTCGACGATCCCGAGCTCGACATCGTCTGGGAGACCGCGGCCCGCCTCGGGATCCCGGTCTTCATCCACACCGCCGACCCCGCGGAGTTCTTCCAGCCCCTCGACTACGAGAACGAGCGCTGGCTCGAATTGGCCATCTTCCCCAACCGCCGCTTCTTCGACAGCGAGCGCTTCCCGTCCTTCGAGGAGCTGATGGCCGAGCGCGACCGGATGCTGGCGAAGCATCCCAACACGACCTGGGTTCTGGCGCACATGGGATGGCACACGCAGGATCTCGGTCGCCTGGGCGAACTCTTCGACCGCTTCCCCAACGTCCACGGCGAGGTCGGCGCCGTGCTCTACGACCTGGGACGCCAGCCCCGCTTCGCGCGCGAGTTCTTCGTCCGGTACCAGGACCGTATCCTCTTCGGCAAGGATTCCTTCCAGCCCGACGAATATCCCTACTACTGGCGCGTCTTCGAGACCGAGGACGAGTACTTCGACTACTACCGGAACTACCACGCCTTCTGGAAGCTCTACGGCATGGGGCTGCCGGACGATGTCCTGCGCAAGGTGTACTACGCGAACGCGTTGCGGATCATCCCGAACATGCCCGAGGAAGGCTTCCCCCGGTAACGCGTCAGTTACTCCGGAGGCATCACGTCGCTGGCCACGGGCTCCAGGCGCACCACCGCCGTGAGGTCCTCCTGGTGCTCGAGCGCGAGATAGATGAGCCCGTCGGGACCCTCGCGCACATCCCGGATACGGCCCAGCTCGCCCGGCAGCAGGGTCTCGACCCCGAGCGCATCCGTTCCCTCGAGCATGACGCGGCCAAGCTGCTCGCCGACCATGCCGCCCACGAAGGCGCTGCCCCTCCACCAGGGGAACGCCTCCCCGCGGTAGATCATCATGCCGGAGATGCCGATGGAGGGCGTCCATACGAAGCGGGGGGACTCCATCCCGTCCCCGGATGCGGCGGTCGTGTAGACGGTGCCGTCGTAGTTGATGCCGTGGGAGACCACCGGCCAGCCATAGTTGCCCCCGCCCGAAATCAGGTTGAGTTCGTCGCCGCCGCGGGGCCCGTGCTCGTTCGACCAGACGTCCCCGGTGCCCGGATCCACCGCGAGGCCCTGCAGGTTGCGATGCCCGTAGCTCCAGATCTCGGGTAGCGCGTCGCCGTTTCCCACGAAGGGGTTGTCGCCGGGCACGCGGCCGTCGTCGTGCAGGCGCACGATGGTGCCCATGTGATTGGTCACGTCCAGCGCCGGGTGGTCGGCCATCATGTCGGGCTCGAACATGCGGTCGCCCACCGTCAGGTACAGATACCCGTCCAGGCCGAAGGCCATGCGCCCGGAGAAGTGATTGTTGTTGTCGTGCCAGGCGTTCGACTCGAAGATCTCCTCGACGTCGGTGACTCGGCCGTCGTCCCAGCGCCCCCTCACCACCGTCGTGGTACCCTCCGACCCGTCCTCGCTGGGCTTGCCGTAGCTGAGGTAGAGCCAGCGGTTCCCGGCGAAGTCGGGGTGGGGCAGAATGTCCATGAAGCCCCCCTGGCCCTCGTCCCGGTAGACTTCCGGCCAACCCGCCACCGGCTCCGGCTGGAGCACGCCGTCGCGCACCAGGCGCAGGCGGCCCGGGCGCTCCACGATCAGCATCTCGCCGCCGGGCAGCCACGCCATGGACCAGGGGTGGTCGAGGCCATCGGCGACGGTGACCACACGGAAGTCGTGGCGGGCGGAGGAATACACGAGTTCGGCTCCATCGCCCGCGTCGGTGCCCTCGAGCCCGCCGCCGTCGTCAAGTGTGCCTTCCCCGGCGTCCTGCCACCAAGACCGGATCCCGGTCACCAGACCGAACCCTCCCAAGAGGAAGACCAAGGTCATGATGGTTCGATATCGCATGGCCGTTCTCCTCGGTCGATGCCGTGGTCCGCGCCGGCTCGCCTCCGGCGGCGTCAAGGGTTGCAAGCAGCGCATCCAGTATAGAGACTGCGCTCGGGACAGGCACCGCTCCCGGAGCATCGACGCTCCCGGGGCATCGATGCGGTGCGGTTGCTGTTGCGTCCAGGATCGCCGTTCGTGGCGTGGCAACTTGGCAGATCGTCCTCTCCTGCCATGGAGGCGCCCCGGCTCCGGCACGAGCTTTCGGGTCCATGGCCAGCTCGGCAGCAATCTCGGCGACACGGTTTCCCGTCCCGGACAGCGGGGAGGCGGACCGTATCGCCCTCGAGGCCCTCAAGCGCCACTTCGGCTACCCGGGGTTCAGGCCCGGACAGGATGTGCTGGTGCGCGCGGTGCTCCAGGGCCACGACGCGCTCGGCATCCTCCCGACCGGCGGAGGAAAGAGCGTGTGCTACCAGGTCCCCGCCGCCGTACTCCCGCACGCCACCATCGTCGTCAGCCCGCTGGTGTCGCTGATGGCCGACCAGGCGATGCGCTGCCGCGAAGCCGACATCCCCGCCGCCTTCCTCAACTCCACCCTCTCCTCGCAGGAGCGCGACCAGGTGGAGGCGCAGCTGGTCGACGGCGCGCTGCGCGTCGTCTTCGTGGCTCCGGAACGCTTCGAGAGCCGCTCCTTCCGCCAACTCCTTCCGCGCCTGCGCGTGAGCCTCCTCGCCGTCGACGAAGCCCACTGCATCTCCGAGTGGGGTCACGACTTCCGCCCCGCCTACCTGCGCCTCGACCGCCTGCGCGGGATGTTCGATGCGCCCATGATCGCGCTCACCGCCACCGCCACCCCGCGCACCCGGCGGGAGATCGTGACCCGGCTGCGGCTCGCCGACCCGGTCACCGTGGTGGGCGGCTTCGACCGCCCCAACCTGGTGTGGGGGGTGGAGCGAGCCCGGTCGTGGAAGGAGAAGCGGGCGCGACTGCGCGACCTGGTGCGCAACCGCCCGGGCGTCACCCTCGTCTACGCGAGCAGCCGCAAGGGGGTGGAGCGCGTCCGCGACGACCTGGCCGCCCTCGGTCACACCACCGAAGCATACCACGCCGGGCTGCCGGCCGCCGAGCGCGCCCGGGTGCAGGACGCTTTCATGGCCGGGGACGCCCCCCTGGTCGCCGCCACCAACGCCTTCGGCATGGGCGTCGACAAGAGCGACGTGCGCCTGGTCATCCACCACGAGCTCCCGCGCACCATGGAGGCGTACTACCAGGAGGCCGGCCGGGCCGGGCGCGATGGAGACACCGCGCACTGCCTGGCGCTGTGGTCGAAGGGCGATCGCAGTGGCCAGATGGCCTTCATCGACCACAGCTACCCGCCCCCGCGAGCAGTGCGGCGCTTCTGGCGCGATCTGCGCCGCCGGGCCGCCGGGCGGACGCGCCTGAAGGTGCCCGTCGACGAATTGCGCTCCCGCAACGGAACTCCGCTGACCCCGACCAACGTCGGCGCCCTGGCCCGCGCGCTGGCCGCCTGCCGGGTGGTGCACCTGCGCGAGGACCCTCCTGAGCAGCCCGGCGACACCCTGCACATCGACCTGCGTCCCCACGTCCGTCGACTCCCGCTGGGCCGGCTGCGCGAGCGGCGCAACGCCGAGGTGGCCAAACTGGCCGCCGTGGAGCGCTACGCCCGCACGCGCGGGTGCCGCCGCGCACGCATCCTCGGATACTTCGGGGACTCCCTCGACTCGGCCGACTGCGGCGCCTGCGACAACTGCCAGCGGGCCTGATGCGCGAGGCCGATCCGCCCGGCATCCGGTAGCGCATCCCGGCGGCGGCCTCGTACCTTGGCCGCGATGGGGTGGCTCAGGCCGCGCCGTCCCTCGCCGCAGCTGCCACAGAGGATCCCGCCGCATGAGCGCCCCCAGGTCCCTCGCCGTCCTCGCAATCCTCCTCGCCCACGGCCTCATCATCGCCTGCGCCCCACCCGACGAGCCGCCCCGCGCCCACTGGACCGACGTCACCGACAGCACCGAGGTGCGGCTGATCCGCGAATCGGAGTCCCTCTGCGAGGACTGCATCACCCTCGAGCAGGTGCTGGTCATGGGCGACACGATCGGCGAGGGCTACCTGCGCGCGGCCATGCACATGGTGCGCGACAGCGCCGGCAACTACTGGTTCGGTCAGTACGAGGCGGTGAAGGTCTTCGACGCATCCGGCGAGTACGTGGGAGAAGTCGGCCGCGCAGGCGAGGGACCGCTGGAGTGGGACAACGCGATGCCCGTGCATGCGGACGCCGCGGGACGGGTGCATGTGTTCGATTCGGGCAACTACCGCTACAGCGTAGTCGGTCCGGATTTCACGCTCGTCGAGGAGCAGAGGCTGCTGGACCACGTGACCGATGTCCATGCCCTCGGAGATGGCGAGCGATGGGTGCTGAACATGTGGCATCCCACTCCCGATGCAATCGGGTCGCCCCTCCACGTCTGGGAGGGCGGAGAGATCGTTCGGTCCTTTGGCGACTTCGTCGATCCCACGAATCCAAGGGCCGACACCGACGCCTGGCGGATCTTCACTACCGACGGTGCCCATCGGACGTACTCAGCGGAGCAGTACGGGAGCTACGAAATCGAGGTGTGGAGCGACACCGGCCGCCGCATCACGGGCTTCCTCGAGCCCGGGTTCAACGATCCTCCCCGCGACCCGGAAGCTCCGGAGTCCCCGGACAACCCTCCCTCCAGCACGATTCGCGCGCTGCGCGTCGATCCCGAGGACCGGCTTTGGGTGTTGTCATGGCGGCTTCGGGACGACTGGCTGGACATGATGGAGGAGCGCCGCGGACCCGACGGGCGCGTCACGCTCGAGATGAAGCCCGGCCTCGAGACCATTGACCGGATGGACGGTCAGATCGACGTCATCGACCTCACCACCGCGACCGTGATCGCCCGCACCAGGATGGAGGGCGTGGTGGTCGTCGACTTCCTGGGAGACGACGCTCTGTGGGCGGGCGAGTTTCTGGGCGCGGGCCATCTCCGCGCCGGCATCTGGGAGATAGGCCTCAGCCCCTGATCACGCATCGCGCATCCCTTGCAGATTGCTTCCGGAGTTCGCTGGGATCCGGGTCCTGCGAGGCACGACGATGACCATGTCGGGAACTCCGCGGCGACGCACCTCCCAACCCGCATCCTATCGACGCCCGCGGTGTACATTCCACATGTCCTGCGTTCCCGCCAACCCGGATACCGGCCTTCGCGACCCCTCTGGGATACAATCATATAAACAATTATTAGCAAATGACTTACCATATTTCATATGATGTAACACATCAATCTGGATCGAGTGATGGAACCCTATCTCGGCCCTGATCACACCCGCCTGCGCGAGCGCGTCAGAGCCTTCGCCCTGGAACACATCGCGCCCATCGCCGCCGAGATCGACCGCACCCAGACCTTCCCGTGGGAGAACGTGCGCGCGATGGGCGAAATGGGACTCCTGGGCGTGCCCATTCCCGAAGAGTACGGGGGCATGGGCCGCGACTACCTGAGCTACATCCTCATCGTCGAGGAACTGGCTCGGCACGACGCGAGCCACGCCATCACGGTGTCGGCGCACACGACGCTCGGAGCCAGCCCGATCCTGACGTTCGGGACGGAGGTGCAGAAGCAAAGGTTCCTGCCCCTGCTCGCCACCGGTCGCGTGCTGGGGGGCTTCGGGCTCACCGAGCCGGCGGCGGGATCGGACTCGGCCGGCACGCGCACGCGTGCGGTGCGCGAGGGAGACGGCTACCGCATCAACGGCTCCAAGATCTTCATCACCCACGCCGGCGTCGGGGAGATCTTCACCATCACGGCGCTCACCAATGCGGCGCGGGGCACCCGCGGCATCACCAGCTTCATCGTCACCAAGCCGACGTGCGACCTGGAGACGGCGCGCCGTCTGGGGGTGGGGCACAGCGCGGAACTCGACTTCACCGCGGGCGTTCGGGCGGGGGGCAAGGAAGACAAGATGGGGTGGCGGGCGTCGGATACCCGGGAGCTGGTGCTGGACGACGTCTTCGTGCCGGCCGGGAACCGGCTCGGGGCCGAGGGCGAGGGCTTCGTGAACTTCATGCGCACCCTCGATGCCGGCCGCATTGGAATCGCCGCGCTGGCCCTCGGCATCGCCGAGGGAGCTTTTGACGCCGCCTTGGAGTATACGTTGCAACGGAAACGTTACGGGCACAGGATTTACGACTATCAGGCGGTTCAATTCCGCTTGTCCGACATGGCCACGGGGATCCAGGCCGCCAGGCATCTGACCTATCACGCTGCCTGGCTCAAGGATCAGGGACGCCCCTTCTCCAAGGAAGCCTCCATGGCGAAGCTGTTCGCCTCGGAGCTGTCGATGCGCGCCACCACGGAGGCGGTCGAGCTTCTGGGAGGCGCCGGGTACACGAACGACTACCCGGTGGAACGGATGTTTCGCGACGCGAAAGTGTGCGAGATCGGAGAGGGCACGAGCGAGATTCAGCGCTTGCTGATCGCTCGCCACGTGGTGCGCGAGGTCGGCGGAAGCGGAGTGGCCGCGGAGCGTAAGGCGGGGTAGGGAGGCCCCAGGGCCGTCCCGGGCCCCGCGACTCGCGGAGAAACCAGGGATTTGAGGAGACAGATCATCATCAGCGCGTCCTCGCGCGAGACGCGGGTGGCGCTACTGGAAGACAAACGACTCGTAGAATTGATGCTGGACCGCCCGGACCAGGGACGGTTGGTGGGCGACGTGTTCCTGGGACGCGTGGAGGCGGTTCTTCCCGGCATTCAGGCGGCCTTCGTCGACATCGGCGTCGAGAAGGCGGGCTTTCTGCACGTCTCGGATGTGGTTCATCAGGACGTTGAGCCGTCGGAGAACGGCCGCGACGGCCCGAACACGCCGATCCAGAAGCTGCTGAACAAGGGCGACCGGGTCACCGTGCAGGTCACCAAGGAGCCCATCGGCACCAAGGGGCCGCGCCTGACCGCCCAGGTCTCGCTGGCCGGACGCTTCCTCGTCTACATGCCGTTCTCGTCGCGCGTCGGCGTGAGCCGCAAGATCGAGGACCGGAGGCAGCGGTCGCGGCTGCGTGCCCTTGCCCGCAGGGTCGTCCCGGCCGATTCCGGCGGGGTGATCGTGCGCACGGTGGGGGAGGAGGCGACCGAGAAGCGGTTCGCGCGCGAGTTCGAGACCCTCCGGGGGAGCTGGCTGGAGATCCAGCGGACGGCGAAGGCCGCTGCCAGGCCCGGGGTCGTACGCCGCGAAGCGCGTCTGATCAGCGGGGTCATCCGGGATCTGTTCAGCGACAAGTTCGACTCGCTGACGGTGGATTCGCCCGTCATCTTTCGGGAGATCGAGGGTTACGTGCAGGGCGTGGCTCCCGACCTGCTGGACCGGCTGAAGCTGTACCGGGGGCAGGAGCCGCTGTTCGACGTTCACGGGATCGAAGAGGAGATTCACCGCTCGTTCCGGCGCAAGGTGGGGCTCAAGTCCGGCGGCCATCTGGTGATCGAGCCGACCGAGGCGCTGGTATCGATCGACGTGAACACCGGGCGCTTCGCCGGCCGGAAGAAGAACGATCCCGCGTCGCTCATCCGGAAGACCAACCTGGAAGCGGCGCGCGAGATCGCCCGCCAGCTCCGGCTGCGTGACGTCGGTGGAATCGTGGTCGTGGACTTCATCGACATGGACACGCAGAAGGACCGCGACAAGGTGTTGCACGAACTCCGCACCCACCTGGGGCGCGACCGTGCCCGCACCCGCGCGTTCGCCGTCTCCGAGCTCGGGCTGATCGAGATGACCCGCCAGCGGGTGCGGCCGTCGATCTTCACCTCGATCACGGATGCGTGCACCCATTGCGGAGGGCTGGGCCGCGTCTTCGCGCCCGACACCGTGATGCGCCGGGTGGAGCGCAGCCTCAAGCGCGCCGCCGCGGCGAAGAGCGAGCGCAGTCTGACGGTGCGCATCCACCCCGAGGTGGCGCTGCACGTGCTCGACTCCGAGCCGGACTTTCGCAACCGGGTCTCGAGCGCCACCGGCCTGGAGATCAGCCTGCGCGACGATCCTCTGCTGGGCGAAGACGAGTTCCGCCTGCTCTCGGGCCGGGCCCAGGTGGACGTGACCGGGAAGTACGCGACCGTATAGACACGCTGGCCGGGTGCCCTGGCCGGGTGCCCTTGACCTCGCCCGGCGACTCTGTAGGTTTTTCGGGCTGCGGAGCCTTGCGCCGCAGCCGCCTTGTCCGGGATCTCCATCTACATGAAGAGGCAGGCATGTACGCGGTGTTCGAGAGCGGCGGAAAGCAGTTCAGGGCCGAGCCGGGTCTCCGGCTGCGGATCCCCGCGCTTGCCGCCGAGGAGGGCTCGACGGTCACCTTCGATCGCGTGCTGATTACGGGTGGAGCCGATGGCGAGCCGGAGGTCGGGACGCCCACGGTCGAGGGCGCCGCGGTGCGGGCCGAGGTGCTGGCGCACGGAAAGGACCGCAAGCTCATCATCTTCAAGCGCAAGCGCCGGAAGGGATACCGCAAGAAGCAGGGTCATCGCCAGAAGTTCACCGAAGTGCGCATCGACGAGATCGTCACGTAGCAGTCCGAGCCGGGAAGGAACCCGAGATGGCACACAAGAAAGGCGTCGGCTCAAGCCGAAACGGACGCGACTCGAAGCCGAAGTTCCTGGGCGTCAAGCGCTACGGCGGACAGCCCGTGACCGCCGGCAGCATCCTTGTGCGCCAGCGGGGCACCCGCTTCCATCCGGGCACCAATGTCGGCAGGGGGGGCGACGACACCCTGTTCGCGCTGGTCGACGGCGTGGTGAAGTTCGAGCGGCGCCGGAACCGCCAGTTCGTCTCGGTGAGCCCGAACTAGCGCGCCGGATCGGGAGGTGGGTCCGGCCATCCCGGCCGGCGTCCTCCCTGAGCCTCGCGCGCCGAGGCGATGATGCGCCAGAGGATGTCGCGCGCCATCTCCGGGTCCACTCCCAGTTCGCGCGCCCGCACGGCCGCCTGACGCACCATCCGCGCTTCGCGGGCCGGGTCGAGGACCGGAAGGCCCAGTTCCTTCTTCACCCTCCCGATCTCGATGGCGAGGTTGCGACGTTCTCCCATCAGTTCGATGAGCCGGTCGGTCACCGCGCTCATCACTTCCCGCATGCGAGCCAGCCGCTCCTCCGGCGGGCCTGCCGCTTCCGTGGGGTCAGTCATGGGTTGCCGATGAACCTCGCGGGTTGAGGAAGGCCTGGGTGTGATCCCGGTCCTGCGGCCGGGTGGCGAGGCTCACCCCCACCAGCACCGGAATGTGGACCATGAGCCCCAGTATCCCCTCGTGCAGGTCGAGGGGACGCAGTTCCATCCCCAGATACCCGGTGGTAAAGAAGAAGACCGCAGTCGCCGAGCCCGCGACCAGACCGGCCACGATGCCCGGGGTCGTGGCGCGCCGCCAGAAGAGCGCCGCGCAGATGGGAGGCGCGAACTGGCATATGATGCCGTATGCGGTCAGCAGCAGCACCACCAGCGAGGAATCCTCGTCCAGCGCGAACCAGTACGCGACCACCCCCACCACCAGGACCAGCACCTGCATCAGACGGCGCTGGCCGGCATCGCTCAGGCGGCGGAAGGGGCCGATGCCGTCCTCCACCGTCACGGATGCCGCGGCGTGCAGGAGCGCGTCCCCGGTGGACATGGACGCGGAGAGGGCACCGGCGCAGAAGAGGCCCACGACCAGCACCGGCAGCTCGGAGCGCAGGATGAGGAACGGGAGGATGAAGTCGGCGTTGGGGGGGGACTCCGGCAGCAGCACTCCGGTGAAGCCGATCAGGAAGACCGGGATCAGGAAGAGCTGGAAGGTGGGGAAGAGGACCACCGTGCGGCGCAGTGTGCGGTCGTCGCGCGCGGTGAAGGCCTTCATGAAGAGGTGGGGCCACATCATGAGCCCGATCGCGCTCACCAGGATGGCGCTCGAGTAGCCGCCCCAGCTCCAGGGATCGCCCGCGGCGGTGAGGCCCGGAACCGAGAGCATCTCCGGACGCTCGGCCAGGATGCGCTCGAACATCTCTCCCACCCCCCCGTACAGCCGGAAGGGCAGGTAGATGCCGAGCGACCAGGCGATCGCGACCATGAAGATGCCCTGGAAGGTGTTGGTCCATCCCACCGCGGCCACCCCGCTGGTCAGCACGTACAGGGCCACGATGCCGTACGCGATCGCCGCGCCCACGGCCAGCGGCACATGGCCGTCGGTGACCGCCTCGATGACGATGCCCGCCCCCTGCATCTGCAGGGTGACGTAGGGTACGAAGGCCGCCACCGAAAGCGCCGCCATCAGCGCGGACAGGAAGCGCGACGGGAAACGTCCGACCAGCAGCTGCGCCTGGGTTACGTAGCCGAAGCGCCGTCCGAGCGCGGCCGCGTGCGGCCCGATGAAGTACCACGGAGCGATTCCGAGGGCGCCGTAGGAGAGGATGTAGAAGGCCGCGGCGCCACGGGAGTAGGCCCAGCCCGGCCCGCCCAGGAAGGCGAAGGCGGAAAAGACGGTCGCCCCGGTGACGAAATACATCACCAGCAACCCGAAGCGGCGGTCTCCGGCCACATATCCGGTCACGCTCCGGGAGGCGCGCCGGCCCGCCATCAGCCCGATGCCAAGGGTCACCGCCAGGTAGACCAGGATCAGGCCCGCGATCAGCTGCCAGCGTTCCATCTACCCGGCACCTCCGGCCCGCGAGTCCTGTCCCGGCCGGCCTCGGGCGTCCGCGTCGGGCCCGCCAGCGCGGTTCCGTTCCTCCGAGCGGTCCAGCACGAAGAGCACCACCGCCCCGAACCCCACCCAAAGCCCGATCGCGGCCATGTTGAATGGGAGGCCCAGCACCAGCGGCAGGGGGCGGTTGAAGGGGACGAAGCCCGGCCAGGTGACGAAGATCAGGAAGAGCACGAAGTAGACCGTGGCCGCGGCGCGCACCAGCTTCACCCGGTTCATCGTCCGCGGAACTCCGGGCGGCGCTTCTCCACGAAGGCACGCACGCCCTCGCGGCCGTCGTGGCTCGCGAAGGCGGCGAGGAAGAGCTCCTTCTCCAGCGCCAGTCCCTCGGCCAGGGGGGTCTCGGCGGCGGCCCGGAGCGACTCCTTGACCAGCCCGAGCGCGAAGGGGCTCCAGCGCGCCATGCGTCCCGCCAGCTCCCGGGCCCGCTCGAGGTGCTTGCCCTCGTCGGCAAGGATCTCCACCAGGCCGATGCGGTGGGCCTCGGCCGCGTCGACCACGTCGCCGCTCAGGGCGATGCGGGCGGCCTGTCCGGGGCCCACCAGCCGCGCCAGGCGCTGGGTGCCGCCGGCGCCCGGAATCAGCCCCAGGCGAATCTCGAACTGGCCGAAGCGGGCGCTCGGGTCGGCCACGCGCACGTCGCAGGCGAGCGCCAACTCGACCCCGCCCCCCAGGCAGAAGCCGTGGATGGCCGCGATGAGGGGCTTCGGGAAGGCGGCAACGGCGTCGTACACACGCCGGCGCCGGTAGACCTCCCGCTGCTCGGCGGGCGTGCGCCCCGCGAACTCGGAGACATCGGCGCCCGCCGCGAACGCCTTCTCTCCGGACCCGCACAGGATGGCGACCCGAACGGCGTCGTCATCGGCCAGCCGGTCCATCGCCTGCGCGATCTCGCGCCGCACCACAGCGTTGAGGGCGTTCAGCTTGTCGGGCCGGTTGATGCGCACGGTCGCGACGGAGCCGTCGCGCTCGATGACGATCGTCTCGTACCTCGGCCCGCCCGCCGAGGCCGTCACCGGCCCCACCTCGCCGGAATGGCAGGCATCCCCGACTCGCACTCGCGGGCCGGGACCATGCGGCCGTCCCCGTTCTCGGTCTGCGCCGCCGCCAGCGCTCGTCCGTTCAATCGCCCCCCTTGTCCCAACGGTAGAAGCCTTCTCCCGTCTTCCTCCCGAGCTTCCCCTTTTCCACCATGCGTCGCAAGATGGCGGGAGGTCGGTAGCGCTCGCCGCCCAGCTTCTCGTGCAGATACTCGGCGATCGCCAGCCGGACATCGAGCCCCACCAGGTCGGTGAGCCGGAGCGGACCCATGGGGTGGCGGTAGCCCAGCTCCATGGCCTTGTCGATGGCGGCGGGATCGGCCACGCCCTCCTCCACCATGCGCATCGCTTCCAGCCCCAGGGCCACCCCGAGCCGGGAGGAGGCGAAGCCTGGGGCGTCGCGGACCTCGATGGGCTCCTTGCCCAGCCCGCGCGCGAATGCGACGCCGGCGTCCAGGGTGGCGTCGCCGGTGCGGCTGCCGCGCACGACCTCCACCAGCGCCATCAGGTGCACCGGGTTGAAGAAGTGCAGCCCCAGGAAGCGGCCCGGGTCGGCCAGCACCTCAGCGATGGCGTCGATGCTGAGGGAGGAGGTGTTTGTCGCGAGCAGCGCCGACGGGTGAGCCGCGGCTTCCACCTCGCGGAAGAGGCTCCGTTTCAGTTCCATGCGCTCGGGCGCGGCCTCCACCACCAGGTCGGCCTCCGCGCAGGCGGTCGCCAGCGACGAGGCGAGCGCGATTCGGTCGAGGGCGGCTGTCCGGCCTTCCTCGCTCACCTTTCCGAGCGATACGCCCTTGTCCAGGTTCGCGCGGATGCGCGCGAGGCCGCGGTCGGCCGCCCCCGCGTCGGGGTCGTGAAGGGTGACCGGGTGCCCGGCCATGGCCGCCACCTGGGCGATGCCGTGGCCCATGACCCCGGCGCCGAGGACCGTGACGCGCTCGATCGGGTTGGCCGTGGCGTGCCGGCTGTCCACGGGCCGGCTAGTCCGCGCTGACCACGGTGGCGATCCCCTGGCCGACCCCGATGCACATCGTGGCGAGCCCGACCCCGCTCCCGCGCTTCACCATCTCGTGCGCCAGCGTGCACAGGATGCGCGCCCCCGAGCAGCCTACCGGGTGCCCGAGCGCGATCGCGCCCCCGTTCACGTTGACCCGCTCCGGGTCGAGATCGAGCAGGCTCAGGCAGGGGATGGCCTGCGCGGCGAAGGCCTCGTTGACTTCGGCCAGCTCGACGTCGGCCGGACCGATGCCGGCGCGCCGGAACGCGCGTTGGGTGGCGGGCACGGGCCCGATCCCCATGCGCTGGGGTTCCACCCCGGCCACCGCGCTCGCGCGGATGCGAGCCATGGGGGAGAGCCCGAAGCTGCGTGCCCGCTCCTCCTCCATCACCAGAAGCGCGGCGGCGCCGTCGTTGATGCCCGACGAGTTGCCCGCAGTGACGGTCCCGTCCTTCTCGAAGACGGGCCCGAGCCGGGCCAGCGACTCGGGGGTCACACCGGCGCGCGGATGTTCGTCGGCGTCGACCACAACCGGCCCGCCTTTCCGCCTGGGCACCTCGACCGGGACCAGCTCGTCGCGGAAGCGGCCGCCGTCGATGGCACGCTGGGCGCGCGCCTGGCTCTCGGCCGCGAAGGCGTCCTGCTCCTCTCGCGTTACCCCGAATTCCTTCGCCACCACCTCGGCGGTCTGCCCCAGCCCGATGGTCCATTCAGGTGTGAAGGCGGGGTTCGGAAAGCGCCACCCCAGCACGGTGTCGGCGACGGTTGGCGTTCCGCGCGCGTACCCCGCGGCCGGCTTCAGCATGACCCAGGGGGCCCGGCTCATGCTCTCCACGCCGCCGGCGATGAACACCTCTCCCTCGCCGGCCGCGACGGCGTGAAAGGCGCTGTCGACCGCTTGCAGCCCCGAGCCGCACAGCCGGTTGACGGTCTGGCCGGGCACGGTGACCGGCAGTCCCGCGCGCAGAAGCCCCATGCGCGCGACGTTGCGGTTGTCCTCGCCGGCCTGGTTGGTGCACCCGAAGATCACGTCGTCGATGGCGGCCGGGTCGAGCCCGCTGCGGTCGACCAGGGCGCGGATCACCCCGGCTGCCAGGTCGTCCGGGCGCACCGCTGCGAGCGCGCCGCCGTGCCGGCCGATGGGGGTGCGCACGGCGTCGACGATGACCGCCCGCCTCACTGGTCCAGTGCCCTCATCGGTCGGCCGCCCTCATCGGACCTGGGCCCTCATCCGTCCAGCGCCACCCAGACGCTCTTCACCTGGGTGTACTTGTCCAGCGCCGCCTGGTAGCCGAGGTCGCGACCGAACCCGCTCTGCTTGTATCCGCCGAAGGGCGACCCCGAGTCGTACTGGTTGTAGGTGTTGATCCACACGGTGCCGGCGCGGATTTCCCGGGCGATGCGGTGCGCCCGGCCCACGTCGCGGGTCCAGATGCCGGCCGCCAGCCCGTAGATGGTCTGGTTGGCCTTCTCGATGGCGTCGGCGGTATCCGAGAACGGAATCACCGCCGCCACCGGCCCGAAGATCTCTTCCTGCGCGATGCGCATGTCGGGGGTGACGTCGGCAAAGATTGTCGCCTGCACGAAGTTGCCCTTGCCGTCGACCGTGGCGGCCTCGCCCCCCGTCACCAGCCGGGCGCCATCGGCCTTGCCGGCCTCGATGTATCCGAGCACCACGTCCCGCTGCCTACGGCTCACGATCGCCCCCATGCGCGTCTTCGGGCCCATGGGATCGCCCACCGCCATCCCGTCCGCGCGCGCCGCCAGCCCGTCCAGGAACTCGTCGTAGACCGACTCCTGCACCAGGATGCGCGAGCCCGCCGCGCACACCTCGCCCTTCCCGTAGAAGATGCCGGTGTTGGCGCCACGCACCGCGCTGCCCAGGTCGGCGTCCGCGAAGACGATGTTGGGCGACTTGCCGCCCAGCTCCAGGGAGACCTTCTTCAGCGTTTCCGCCGCCTCCCGCATGATCGTCTTGCCGACCTCGGTCGAGCCCGTAAAAGCGATGGCGTCCACTCCGGGATGGCGCACCATGGCGGCGCCGGCTCGTGTGCCGCGTCCCGGGACGACGTTCAGAATGCCGGGCGGAAAGCCTGCCTCGGCGGCCAGCTCGCCCAGCAGCAGGGCGGTGAGGGGCGTTTCCATGGCCGGCTTCAGCACCACCGCGTTCCCGCACGCCAGCGCCGGTGCGACCTTCCAGGTCGCGAGCGAGAGCGGGAAATTCCACGGCACGATGCACCCCACCACGCCCACGGGCTCGCGCAGGGTGTAGTTCAGAAACGGTCCCTTCACCGGGATGGTCTCGCCCTGGATCTTGTCGGCCAGCCCGGCGAAGTAGCGGAAGTTTTCCACCACGCTGGGCACGTCGACGTAGCGCGATTCGAAGATGGGCTTGCCGTTGTCGCGGGTCTCGGTTTCCGCGATGAGCTGGGCGTCGCGCTCGATCAGGTCCGCCAGCCGCCAGAGCAGGCGCGAGCGCTTGTGGGCGTCGGTGCGGCGCCAGGCCTTCGACGCGAGCGCGACATGCGCCGACTCCACCGCCCTCGCCACGTCCTCCGCGGTAGCCTCCGCGACCTCGGCGAGCACCTCGCCGGTCGCGGGATTGGTGGTCGCGAACGTGGCCCCGGAGGCCGAGGGCACCATCTCGTTGTCGATCCACAGACCGCGTGCGGGCACGTCGCTCATCCCGCTACTTGCCCTGGAAAGCGGCACGGCGCTTCTCGACGTAAGCGGCGATCCCTTCCGTGGCATCCTCGCTCTGGAAGAGCTGCTGCTGAAGCTCGCGCTCGACGGCAAGGCCGGTCTCGAACGGGATTTCGGCGCCCGTCTGGACCGATCTCTTGATGAGGCCCACCGCCTTGGAGGCCTTGGCCGGCGGGGTGAACTGCCCCGCGAATGCCAGAACCTTGTCCATGAAGTCGTCGCCCGAGTCGGCCTCGATCACGCGATTGATGATTCCATGGTCGAGCGCCTCGGCGAAGCCGAAGAGCTGGCCCGTGGTCATCATCTCGATGGAGCGCGACTTGCCGACCAGGCGCGCGAGCCGCTGGGTGCCGCCGGTGCCGGGCAGCACGCCCAGGTTGATCTCGGGGAGCCCGATGCGGGAACCGCCCGCGCGCGCGACCCGCAGGTCGCAGGCCATGGCGATCTCGAGCCCGCCACCCACGGTGTGCCCGTTGAGCGCGCCGATGGTGAGCTTCGGGGTGTGCTCGAGCCGGTTGAGGGTCTCGTTCGCGTGCAGGCAGAAGAAGTACTTGAAGGTCGGCGTGACCTCGTTCAGCATCCCGATGCTCGCGCCGGCGCTGAAGAACTTCTCGCCCTTGCCGGTGAGCACGATGACGTGCGCGTCCTCGTCCATGCGCGCCCGAAGGATGCAGGCGTCCAGTTGCTGCATCATCTGGTAGGTGTAGGTGTTCGCCGGGGGATCGTCGAGGGTCAGGATGCAGACGCCGTCGTTGACGTCGTAGTGGACCAGGGTCTGGTCGGTCATGCGGGTTTCTCCGTGGTGGTTTCTGCGTTGGATTCCAGAATCGGCGCACAATTATAGTGCGACGGGTCCGCCGCTGGGACCCGCCAAGGGGTCGGATCGGGCCCGGGCTCGGCGCCTGTCGAGCCCGGAGGACCCCTCAGCGCGACGGGCCGATCGCGCGCCCGGGCGTCCAGGGGGCACCCGCGGCGGCCAGCGCCTCCTCCAGCTCGGCCAGCGCCCCCTCGATGATGCCCGCGAGGTCCTGCTCGACCGCGCCCAGGTCTCCCTCTGCGATCTCGATGTTGCGCCGCTGGGTCGCGGTCGGGTTCTGGCGGGTCTGCCAGTGACCTCCCACGACGTTCCCCACCCGGTTGGCGACCGACGGCACGCTGGGCTCGTTGAGGGAGCCGCGCAGCTGGTCCCCCTGGAGCTGCAGGCGGATGCCGGCGAATGCCTGCTCGACCTCGTCGATGCGGCCGAACAGTTCGGCCCCCGCGGCGGGCGTGCGCAGCAGGGCGGCGCGCATGTAGCCGAGCCGCTCCGACTGGCGCCCCAGTTCGGAGCTGGCCACGCCGATGCGCCGCTGCAGCTCGCTCACGCGGTGTTGAAACGCCGCCACTGCCACGAAGTCGGTGCCCGGAGGCGCGTTCGGAATCGGCTTCACCCGGAAGCTCTGCGCCCCGCCGACCTCCTCCACGCCGTCCGCCGTGACGAGCACCAGTTGCGCCGAGTAGTCGCCGGGAGGCGCGAGCGGCCCGGCCGGAGCGGATGCCCACGGCGGCACGAACGCCGGGGTGGTCAGGTTGATGGGGTTGGGGGCGGGTCTCCGCATGTCCCACGTGATGCGATGCAGCCCCGCACGCGCGGGACCCTCGACCCAGCGCACCGGGTCGCCGCTCGCGTCCGACACCCGCACCAGCGCCCGCGGTCCGCTCTCGGCGGCTTCGGCGCGCAGCGTCTCGTATCCAGGGAAGGGCACGTCGGTGCCCAGCTCGCGCATCGCGCGCTCCTCGTCCTCGCGCCGGTCCTCGGCCGTCGAAGGCACCTCCGGGAGGAAGTAGGCGAGCGTGGCCCCGAAGGGCGGGTTGGGCGCCGCGTAGGCGTCTGTCCCGAGCGTCGGGCGCCCGGGTGCCTGGTTGGGAACGCTGGGGATGTACCACCACGCGTCCCGCACCGGCCACACCCCCGCGCCGTCCTCCGCGGCCAGCGCCCCGCCCGCGATCTCGCGCAGCGGGGAATAGTCGTCCAGCACGTAGAAGCCCCGCCCGAAGGTGGCGCCCACGACATCGCCGTCCCGCCGCTGCAGCTTGAGGTCCCGGAAGGAGATGGTGGGCGCGCCGGGAAGGCGGTGCCAGTTCTCGCCCCCGTTGGGAGAGAAGTAGAGCCCCCACTCCGCCCCGAGGAAGAGCAGGTCCTCGTGCTCATGGTCCTGCTGGATCGCCCACGCGATGGTTCCGTCGTCCAGATCCCCGGAGATGGACGACCAGCTCTCGCCGTTGTCGTCGCTTCTGAAGATGTAGGGCGCGAAGTCGCCGATCTTGTGCGCGTCCGCGACCGCAAACACCGTCCCGGCATCGTGCTGGCTGGCCTCGACATCGTTGATGAAGGAGCGGTCGGGGAGCCCCGGAAGCTCCGCGGTCCGGCTCCAGTTTCCGCCCCCGTCCGCACTGAAGTGGATCAGCCCGTCGTCGGTGCCGACGTACAGGGCATCCTCCCGGACCGGGCTCTCGCTGATGGAGGTGATGGTGGCGTACATCGACATTGCGCCGTTGTCATGGAGCGCGTCGAGCTCCCACACCCGGCCCATGAAGGGCAGCTCGTAGCGATTGGTGTTGGTGGTCAGGTCGCCGCTCACCGCCGTCCAGGAGTCGCCCCGGTCCTCGCTTCGCCAGACCCGTTGCGACGCGAAATAGAGGCGGCTCGTGGAGTGCGGGCTCACCAGAATCGGGGAATCCCAGTTCCAGCGCTCGGGCGGATCGCCGACTTCGGGCTGGGGCTGGATCTGAATGGCCTCTTCGCTCCGGCGATCGACCCGGTACAGGTTCCCCACCTGCGTCATCAGGTAGAGGATGTCCGGGTCCGAAGGATCGAACTGCACCCCGTAGCCGTCGGCTCCCATCGGAAAATACCAGTCGGAGTTGCGCACGCCTTCGACGGTGGTGGTGCGCGAGGGCCCCCACAGCGTCCCCAGGTCCTGCGCCCCGCCCAGGATCTCGGAAAAGGGCTCGCGGTTGGAGACGGCGACCTTGTAGAACTGCGAGATGGGCATGTTGGGGAAGTGGCGCCAGGTCTGGCCTTCGTCGAAAGTCTCGTAGAGTCCGGCGTCCGTCCCTGCCAGCATGTGCCGGGTGTCCTCGGGGTCGAACCACAGGGCGTGGTTGTCCGAGTGCTTCTGGCGGCCGTCTCCCAGGGTCGCGAAGGTGGCTCCGCCATCGCGCGTGATCTGGTAGAACACATCCATCTGGATCACCAGGTCCGCATCCGTCGGCGAGGCTTCGATTTCCTGGTAGTAGTGCGGGCCGGTGCCCCCGGAGATGTAGGAGTTGCGCTTCTCCCAGCTCTCGCCCTGGTCGGTGGAGCGGTAGAAGCCGCGCTCTTCGTCGTTCGCTTCGATGGTCGCGTAGACGATGTCCGGGTCGGCCGGCGTGACCGCGAGCCCGATCTTGCCCATGTCGCCGGAGGGGAGGCCGCGCGTCACCTCGCGCCAGCTCTCGCCCCCGTCGGTTGACTTGTGGATGCCCGACGACGGGCCGCCCGCCATGTAGCCCCAGACGTGGCGCCGGCGCTGGAAAGCCGCGGCGTACACCACGTCCGGGTTGCCGGGAGCGAACTCGATGTCGGTGACGCCGGTGTGTTCGTCGAGGGCGAGGACCTGCTGCCAACTGTTGCCGCCATCGGTGGTCCGGTAGACCCCGCGCTCGCCGCCGGCCGACCAGAGCGGCCCCTCCGCGGCGATCAGCACGGTGTTCCCGTCGTCGGGGTGAATGAGGATCTTGCCGATATGCTCGCTGTCCGCGAGGCCCACCTGCTCCCAGCTGCCGCCTCCGTCACGGCTGCGATAGACGCCCGAGCCCCACGCCACGTGGCGCCCGCTCACGTTCTCGCCGGTGCCCGCCCACACCACCTCCGGGTTGGCGGGGTCGAGGGCGAGGTCGCCGATGGAGTAGGTGGGCTGATCGTCGAACACGGGCGTCCAGGTGACGCCGGCGTTGGTGGTCTTCCATATGCCGCCCGAGCCCACCGCCACGTACCACACGGAGCGGTCGGCGGGGTTCACTTCGATGTCGGCGATGCGCCCCCCGGCAACCGCCGGGCCGATCTCCCGTAGAGTCAGGTCTGAAAGGGCGTCGGCGACGGAGACCTGGGCGCGTGCCGGCAACGGGAACGCGCAGGTCAGGAGCGCGAGGGCGGTGAGCGGGCGTCGGACGGATCGGGCGATGGCGGGCATGGCTGATATCGTGAGCAGAAGGAATCGGGATGCAGGCGAAGGCAGACGGGAGCAGCGACCGGAAGAGCCGGCGCTGCCGGCCACGGCCGGGGATTCGCACCACACGCCACCATGCCGGAGCGCGATCCGGCGGGCAAGTGGCGCTGCTCGGCGCGGGCAGGGGCCCAAGCCCTCAGAGCGGCTCGGGAGCCCTGCGCCGCGTCACTCTCGGTGCCCGTTCATGTATGGGCTGCTAGTTTGCTGGAACGGCGCGCGCGCACGGGGGGATTACACCAGAGCGCGCAGAAGCGCGGTATCGTGAGCCAGCAAGTGGAGGAGGGCCGACACTGGTGAAGACGTCAATGCGTGTCATGGCCGGAGGCATCTTCGTCGCCGCCGGGGCGAGTCTGGGATTCTCCGTCGGCGAGATCCCGCAGGAGCCCGGTGGCCGCGCGCCGGTGGTGGTCGTGCCCGTCACCGGCGTGATCGAGCTCGGCCTCGCGCCGTCCATCGAGCGGGCCATCCGCGAAGCGGAGGAGGAGGGCGCCGCGGCGCTGGTGCTGGACATCGACACCCCCGGAGGGCGCGTGGACGCCGCCGAACGCATCGGCGACGCCATCGCGGACGCCGGCATTCCGGTGTATGCGTACGTCAACCGCCGGGCCCTGTCCGCCGGCGCTCTGATCTCCCTCGCCACCGACGGGATCCTCATGCGTCCCGGATCGGTGATCGGTGCCGCGACCCCGGTGGACGGCTCGGGGGAGAGGGCCAGCGAAAAGATCGTCTCGGCGATGCGGAGCGAGATGCGCGCGCTGGCCGAGGCCGCGGAACTCGATCCGGCGGTCGCCGAGGCCATGGTCGACGAAGCCATCGCCATTCCCGGCGTGGTGGAGGAGGGGCAGCTGCTCACGCTGACGACCGAGGAGGCGGTGGCCATCGGCTACGCGCGTGCAGTCGACGACCTCGATGCGGTGCTGGAGGTCGCGGGCGCGGCCGAGGCCCCCATCCGCAGGCACGAGATCAACTGGTCCGAGCGCCTGGTACGCTTTCTCTCCCACCCGACCGTCGCCCCGTTCCTGCTCTCCCTGGGGTTCCTTGGGATCATCATCGAAATCCGCACACCCGGGCTCGGCGCCCCGGGGCTGGTCGGCGTTCTCTGCCTGTCGGCGTACTTCGGCTCGCACGTCATCGTCGGGCTCGCCGCCTGGACCGACCTCCTCCTCGTGGGAGGCGGCGTCGGGCTCCTCGCCATGGAGGCCCTCCTGATCCCCGGGTTCGGCATCCTCGGCGTGCTCGGCATTGCCGCCATCGTGGGCGGCGTGTTCATGAGCATGCTCGGCGGTTTGCCCACGGCCGCCGACTTCTCCCAGGCCAGCACGGTGGTCTCGCTCAGCCTGGTCATCATCCTGGTGACCTCCTGGGCCCTCCTGCGGCGCCTGCCGCGCAGCCGCCACATCGCGCGCTCCGGCCTCCTGCTCAAGGACGCCACCGACCGCGAACACGGCTTCGAGTCTGCCGAGCGACGCGAGGATCTGGTGGGGTCGGAAGGCGTGGCCCTCACGGATCTGCGACCCGCCGGCACCGGTCTCTTCGGCGACGAGAGGGTGGACGTCGTCGCCGACTCGGAGTTCATCTCCGAAGGCGAAGACATCCGGGTTCTGAGCGCCGAAGGCTATCGGTGCGTGGTCAGACCGGTGAAGAAGAGGTCCTCGAACGCCGGGCAGCAAGAGTCCTGAAACCCAAACCTCCCCTGTCCCCACACGGATAACATCCAATGGAAGCCATCGCCGCTCTGTTTTTCCCTGTACTGATCGTCGTTCTCATCCTCATGGTGCTGTGGGCGGTGCCCGTGCGCCTGTGGATCGAGGCCATCTCGGCCGGCGTGCGGCTGGGCATCACCTACCTGATCGGCATGCGCCTGCGCAAAGTGCCTCCGCCCGCCGTCGTGCGGCCCCTCATCTGGGCCACCAAGGCCGGACTCTTCATCCGCATCGCGGACCTCGAGGCCCACTACCTCGCCGGCGGGCGGGTGGACCGCGTGGTGACCGCGCTCATCAGCGCCGACAAGGCCAACATCGAGCTCTCCTTCAACCAGGCGGCGGCGATCGACCTGGCGGGCCGCGACGTCTTCGAGGCGGTGCAGGTCTCGGTGAACCCCAAGGTCATCACCACGCCCCGGGTGGCGGCGATGGCGCGCGACGGCATCCAGCTGATCGCGGTCGCGCGCGTGACCGTGCGCGCCAACATCAACCGTCTGGTCGGCGGCGCCGGCGAAGAGACCATCGTCGCGCGCGTCGGGGAGGGCATCGTCTCGAGCATCGGTTCGTCCGACACGCACCAGGCGGTGCTCGAGAACCCGGACAGCATCTCCAAGGCGGTGCTGGCCAAGGGGCTCGACTCGGGGACCGCTTTCGAGATCCTCTCCATCGACATCGCGGACGTCGACGTGGGCAAGAACATCGGAGCCGAACTGCAGACCGACCAGGCCGAGGCCGACAAGCGCGTCGCCCAGGCGCGGGCCGAGGAGCGGCGTGCCATGGCGGTGGCTTCCGAGCAGGAGAATGTCGCGAAGGTGCAGGAAATGCGCGCCAACCTGGTGGAGGCCGAGGCACAGGTGCCGCTGGCCATGGCGGACGCCTTCCGGGACGGCAACCTTGGCGTGATGGATTACATCCGGTACCGCAACGTGCAGGCGGACACCGCGATGCGGAACTCCATCGCGGGCGACGACGAGTCTGCTTCGGGCGAGCCCCTGGCGTAGGCCGGGAAGGCGGATGAGCACCGGACTCCTCCTTTTCCTGGTCTTCATGGCGCTGTCCATCATCGACAGCGTCGCAAGAGCACGCCGCAGCCAGCAGAAGCAGGTGCCGCCCCCCGAGGATGAGGGCGAGGGGGAGTGGCGTGCGGAGCCGTCGCCGGCTCAGGCGGAAGAGGGCCAGGCGCAGAAGAAGGAGCCGGGCGAGGCCCTTGGCGAGCTCGTGGGCCTGGAGAAGCTCATGGGCCCGGGGTATCTCGAGAAGCTGATGGGGCCCGGTATCGCGGGTGTAATGCAGGATGAGGAGGACGCGCCGAAGGAACCCGCGCGGGATCCCGCTGCCGCGGTCCCCGATGAGCGGCGCCGGTCCTCGCTGGGCCGCGACGAGCGCAGGACGATCGCGCGTGAGCGGCGAGCGTCGGACCAGGAGCGCCGGAGGGACGCGGCCAGGCGGCGGTCACGGGTCGAGCGCGTGCCGAGCCCCGGCCGGCGGCGGGCAGTCCCGGGGTCGCAGTCGGATGGCGATCGTCGATTGCCGGGTCGGCAGGACGACCGGTCGCGGCCGGCTGCCGTCGTCCGGGCGCCGGCGCACCTGCGGGACTCGACCGTCGAGCGGGATCGGGATGCACTGATGCCCGTGCCGGGCGGCCCGCCGGGCACCAAGCGCCGCTCGCCGAGGCGCACCCGGCTCTACAGGGAGCTCTTCGGCGGCGGCGGCCCGGATTCGCTGCGGCGAGCCTTCGTGCTCAAGGAGATCCTGGACGCGCCGGCCTCCGACCGCCCGCCGGACCCGCGCGAAGGCCGCTAGCGACCCCCTGCCGGGAGCCCGCGAGGGCGGGTGCGAGTAGAGGCCCTCTACATCTCCCCGCGCGCCATGCGCCGCAGCACCGTGTGCAGGATGCCCGCGTTCCGGTAGTACTCCACATCCACCGCGGAATCCAGCCGGGCGATCGCCTCGAAGACCACCGTCGAGCCGTCTTCGCGTTCGGCGGTGACCGTGAGCAGTTCGTGCACGTCGACGCCGTCGGCGACGCCCGAGATGCCGAAGGTCTCGCGGCCCGTGAGGCCCAGCGCCCTCACGCCCTCCCCCTCCCGGAACTGCAGGGGCAGCACGCCCATCCCTACGAGATTCGAGCGGTGGATGCGCTCGTAGCTTTCGGCGATGACCGCGCGCACGCCGAGCAGGCTGGTCCCCTTGGCGGCCCAGTCGCGCGAGCTGCCGGTGCCGTATTCCTTGCCGGCCAGCACCACCAGCGGCGTTGCTTCGTCCCGATAACGCATCGCGGCGTCGTAGATCGACATCACCTCGCCGGTGGGATGGTGCACCGTGTACCCGCCCTCGGTGTCGTCCAGGAGCAGGTTGCGGATCCGCACGTTGGCGAAGGTGCCGCGCATCATCACTTCGTGGTTGCCGCGGCGGGCGCCGAAGGTGTTGAACTCCCACGGCTTCACCCCGACTCCCTGCAGGAACCGGCCCGCGGAGCCGTCCCTCGGTATGGCCCCGGCCGGCGAGATGTGGTCGGTCGTGGTCGTGTCGCCGAGCACGGCGAGCACGCGGGCGCCCTCGACATCCGCGAAGGGCTCCGCTTCCGGGTTCATCCCCTGGAAGAAAGGAGGTTCGCGGATGTAGGTCGATTCCGGATCCCAGTCGTAGAGGCCGGCCGACTCGGCCTGGGCCAATGACTTCCACAGGTCGTCGCCCTCGAAGACCTCCGCGTAGCGGCTCTCGTACATCGCGGGCCTGAGCGCGCTCTGTACGGTGTCGCGGATCTCTTCCGGCGCCGGCCAGACGTCGGCCAGGAAAACGGGCTTGCCGTCCGATCCGGCGCCCAGCGGCTCCTCCCCGAAGTCGATGTCGATGCGGCCCGCGAGCGCGAACGCGACCACCAGGATCGGCGAAGCCAGGTAGTTGCCCCGGATCTGCTGGTGGATGCGGGCCTCGAAGTTGCGGTTGCCGCTCAGGGCCGAGGTGACGACCAGCCCCTGGTTCTCGACCGCCGAGATGATGGGCTCGGGGAGCGGCCCGCTGTTGCCGATGCAAGTGGTGCAGCCGTACCCCACCACGTTGAAGCCCAGGGCGTCGAGATGGCGTGTGAGGTCGGCGGCGTCCAGGTAGTCGCTCACCACCTTGGACCCGGGCGCCATGCTGGTCTTGACCCAGTGGGGCACGGAGAGGCCGCGCGCCACGGCGTTCCGGGCCAGAAGCCCGGCGCCCACCATCACCGACGGGTTGGAGGTGTTGGTGCAGCTTGTGATGGCGGCGATGACCAGCGTGCCGTCGGTGATCTCCGCGGAGCCGGTCTCGAGTTCGACCTCGACGGTGCGCCGATCCCCGTTCGCCGAAGCCGCCGCGCCGCCCGCAGAGCCGCCGTTGGCCTGCGGCAGCGGGATGCCCGGACGCAGCCCCGGGAGGTCCCGGTGGAAGCTCGAGCGGAGGCCGGTCAGGGCAATGCGGTCCTGCGGCCGCTTCGGCCCCGCCACCGAAGGCTCCACCGTGGAGAGGTCGATCTCGAGGCGCGCCGTGTACTCGGGGTCGGGGGTCTCGTCGGTGCGGAAGAGGCCCTGCTCCTTCGTGTAGCGCTCCACCCGTTCCACGACCGAAGCGGGACGCCCGGTGCCGCGCAGGTATTCGAGCGTGCCGTCGTCCACCGGGAAGAAGCCGATGGTGGCCCCGTATTCCGGCGACATGTTGGCGATGGTGGCGCGGTCGGCCAGCGAAAGGCTCGACAGCCCCGACCCGAAGTACTCGACGAACCGAGCCACCACCCCGTACGCCCGCAGCTTCTCGGTCACCGCGAGCACCAGGTCGGTGGCGGTCGCGCCCTCCTGCAGCGCGCCGGTGAATTTCACCCCGACGACCTCCGGCAGGAGCATGTAATAGGGCTGCCCGAGCAGCACCGCTTCGGCCTCGATGCCGCCGACCCCCCATCCCACGACCCCCAGGCCGTTGATCATGGTGGTGTGCGAGTCCGTGCCCACTAGCGTGTCGGGGCACGCGACCCAGGCATCGCCATGCCGGCGGCGCTCCACCACCGAGGCGAGGTACTCCAGGTTGACCTGGTGCACGATGCCCGTCCCCGGCGGCACCACGCGGAAGTTGCGGAAGGCGTCCTGCGCCCAGCGCAGCAGCGCGTAGCGCTCCCAGTTGCGCTCCATCTCGCGCTCGACGTTCCTGCGGTAGGCCGTGTCGGACCCGAAATAGTCCACCTGCACCGAGTGGTCGATGACGAGGTCGGCGGGCACCACCGGGTTGATGCGCTCCGGGTCGCCTCCCATGGCCGCGATCCCCGACCTCATGGCGGCCAGGTCCACCACGGCGGGCACGCCCGTGAAATCCTGCAGCACCACCCGGGTGGGCAGGAAGGGCACGTTGGCGCCGGCGTTGGTCGGGCTCCACGCCGCCACCGCGCGCACGTCCTCCTCGCTCACGTAGCCCCCGCCGGCATGCCGGAGCGCGTTCTCGAGCAGGATGCGGATGGAGAAGGGAAGGCGGTCGAGGGAGGCGATGCCCTGTTCCTCGAGTGCTCCGAGGCGGTAGAAGGAGGTCTCGCCCTCGCTCGGGTTCAGGGTGGCGAGCGAGCCGAAGGCGTTGTTCGGGGATGTCTTCACGGGTCTGGTACCTGGGTCGTGGAGCCGGCGCATCGTCGCGCGGGGGCGACGGATTCTCGTCAACCCCAAACTAACATCCCATCACCTGCTCGTGCGCCGGATGATGAGCCCGAATCCACCGCCCCGGTCGGGTTCCCCGCATGTCCCTGGCGATTACACCGTAGCGCCTCCCAATCGGGACACGTGCGCTGTCGAGCACCTCAGAGCATGACCCCGCCAGGCGGCTGCCCGTGTGTCGCCTGCTTGTCACGAATAGGTGCCGGAAATATCACACTTGGGCGTGGACCGGGTCTAGCTCTCTCAGCCCCTGTTCCGGATGGCCACCCGATTGCAATGCTTGCATGAGAGGGAATAACACCGTCTACTTATCTCCGATCATGAAATAATCGTGTAATCGTCGTATTACATCGGAGATGCGGTACTGTGATATCGCGTACTTGCCCGGCCGGAAGCCGGACTCTCATTTCGTGACGCGACATCACATAGGGGCGAGAACAGCGTGCCGTATGGTCACGTTTCTCGCGGCCGCGGCCTGGGCCACCGGATGCGGGGACGGCGACAGCCCCATCGCGCCTCCCCCCGAACCGCCTCGTCCGACGATGGTGGCCGTAAGCCCGGCCACGGCTGAACTCTCCGCGCTGGGTGCGACCGTCCAACTCACGGCGGAGGTACGCGACCAGAACGGCCACGCGATGCCGGCGGCGGTCGTCGCATGGTCAAGCGGGAATGCCTCCGTCGCGACCGTGAACGCGACGGGCCTGGTGACGGCGGCGGCCAACGGGGCGGCGGCCATGACGGCGACCTCGGGAGCAGTGTCCGCGAGGGCGCGGGTTTCCGTGGAACAGTCGGTTTCGGCGGTGCGGGTCTCACCAGGGTCGTTGTCGTTGCCAGTCGGGGACACGGCGCGACTTTCGGCGATGGCGCTGGATGCGCTGGGCACCGAGGTGACGCACGCCGCGTTCAAGTGGTCGTCGAGCGCACCATCGGTCGCGACCGTGGATGCGTCGGGCATGGTGCGGGCCGCCGCCGTGGGCGTGGCGACGATTACCGCGGCATCAGGAGAATCGCGGGACTCGTCCCGGGTCTCCGTGCTTTCGGGCGATCCCTCCGATCACCACGCGGCGCTCACGTCAGGTCTGCCGGAACGCCCGTTCTTGAACACGACGGTGGGTGGGACCGAGGGCTCCACTGCAACGGTTGGTACGCTGCGGTTGGGTCTGAATCCCGACGCGTTTCCGGTGATCGTCAGCGAGGGCGACAGGCCGTCCGTGCTCGTGGCCGCGTCGCGGCTTGGCGAGGGCAGGGTGGTCGCGTTCCCCGGGCAGGACTTCCTGTCCCCAGGCAATCGGGCGACGCTCCTTGGCAACGCCAGTGCGGCCCGCCTACTGGCCAACGCGGTGCGCTGGACCGGTGCGAAGAGCGCTCGTCTTCGCGTGCTCGTGGACAACCGGGCGGTCGCGGACGCGCTCGAGGCGCAGGGGATTGATGGGGTCAATGTGGTCGGCAGACGCGGTTACGCCCGCGACTGGACCGCCAGCGCGCTGGCCGACGCGGATGTCGCCGTGGTTCTGGCCAACAGGTGGGGCGCCGCGCACTTGATCGAACAGGCTGTTGAGCCGCTCAGGGCGTTCGCCGAGCGCGGAGGCGGGCTTGTCGTCGCCGCCTCGGCGCTCCACTGGAGCTGGTGGCTCGAGCAACACCACGGTCCGCTGACGTCCGACGCCCTGCTGCGCGACACCGGTATCTCGTGGAACGAGGACTCGATCGAGGAGATTGTTTCCGCCACCACGACGTTTAACGCACGACTGTTGCCGTCGGTGGTTTGGGCGGAGTACATCGGGGGACTGTCACTCGACGCAACTCAGACGCCGATCCTGCCCGGTCTCTTCAACACAGCCCTGGAGCTTGGCCGCACCGAGGAACTGGACTTGGCCCTCGCGCGTCTTGTGCGCGAGACACCGACATTGCCGACCTCGAGCACCGTGCTGGAAGCCCGCCTGGCCGCCCAGGTCGCCGAGACGCTCGGTCCGCACGACTGGCCCGAGGCGCATCCGTGGGCGACGGTGTTCCCGGGCCTCCCCACGCAGGGCGCGCGCCGCGTCGACGGCACCGTGACCGTGGACGCCAGCCTGAGCGAGTTCCCTCCGGGTGCGTCGAGGCGCGAGCGGCACATACCGCTTGGATTCTACGCTCCGCCGAGCGCGTCGGTCACGATCGAGGTCCCATCGGGGCACGCCACCGGCGATCTGTCGGTGTCGGTGGGTGAACTGCATGACAACCTCGGCCAGGGATACGCCGCCCAGCCCGTTTGGCGGCGCGCTCCCTGGCTTCGTCGCGAGTTTCCCCTGGCGGACAGACAAACCGCTGTCAGCAATGCCTACGGCGGCTCCATCGCGCTGATGGTGCCGGACGACTACACGGGCACGATCCCGGTCACGGTCCGAGGCGCGATTCCCATGGCGGTGTTCACGGCCGGCGAGTCGAACGCTGCCGAGTGGTTTGCCGATCTGGACGCGGGAGCACCGCAGGCCATCATCCAGAAGATGGGCGGCATCCGGTTGATCATCTCGACCGAGCGTGCCCGCGGCATTACCGAGCCGGAAGAGGTCGCGGCGTTCTGGGACGGGTTCCAGCAGCATCACGCGGAACTCGCGGGAGAACCCGTTCCGCGCGCGTTCGAGAGCATCTGGATCTTCGATCCTCAGGTCGGCTGGGGCTACGCCAATGCCGGGTACCTTCGCATCAACTATCCGCTTCACGGAGAACACTGGGTGCTGGTGCCCGGGACGGCGGAGGGCCGGGAGTACCTCGCCAGCCTGCCTGATATCGGCCCGCAGCAGCCGGTTGTGGACCCGCCGCCGTCCAGCGGCTACTCCCCGTTGGCCCACGGCGTCGGCTGGTGGCTCTTCGGCCACGAACTCGGGCACCAGTGGCAGACCGAGGACTGGACCGGACACGGGATCACCGAGGTCGGCGTGAACCTGTTCACGATGTACACGCTGAACTACTACCTCTACGCGGACGACGACTTCAATGTCTACACCGAACGCAAGACCCACGGCTGTGCCGCCCCCCTGAACCATGCCGCACTCGCCAACAGGAGGTGGTCCACCTCCGGCGCCTGCGAAAGGCTGGCCTTGTACCGCCAACTGATTAGCGAGTTCGGATGGGAGCCCATGAAGGCGGTTTTCCACAGCTACTACGATCCGGCCTACCCTCGTTCGATGTACGGTGGCGCGCTCGACGGGTTCGCGATCCGGTTCAGCGCCATCGTGCGGCGTGATCTGGTCGGCTTCTTCCGGAAGTGGGAGTACCCGCTCTCCGGGTCCGCTGCGGCGACTATCCGCTCCTTCAGGTACGCGGAGTGGCTGCCGCCGGGTTGGTAGGGCTCCGGGCTGGCCCTCGCCGGCCCAGCCCCATTTGCGGGTCGGATGCGAGGTAGTAGACGACCGCGCTCTTCCGTCCTGGCTCGCTGGACTCATCCGTCGCTGGCTTCCCCTCTCGGAATCGGGCCGCCCCGGACCAGCGCCCCGCAAGGGGCTGCCCATGTCGCCCGCTTGTCACGACAAATGCCGTGGTTGCCACACAGAAACGTTGATCCCGTGCGGTTTTTCGGCCCCTCGTAGTTGGCGAAACAGTGACTTTACCGCCCTTGCGCGGGATCGATTAGCACACTTTTTTGTCGCCACGAACCGAGGTTAAATCATGTATGCATCGGGTTACAGGGAGCTATCGAGATCATGATATCGCGCGTATGCCCGAGCGCAAAACGGATTCAATCCGCGACGGGGCGTCACATGGTGGCCGGGACAAGCCGCCTCCTGCTCGCCGTGCTCGCGGCCGCGGGATTCGCCAATGGATGCGGGGGCGGCGACAGCCCCATCGCGCCTCCACCCGACCCGCCTCGTCCCACGACCGTGATGGTAAGCCCGGGCACGACTGAACTTTCCGCGCTGGGTGCGACCGTCCAACTGACGGCGGAGGTACGCGACCAGAACGGCCAGACGATGGCGAGCACGAGCGTAACGTGGTCAAGCAGTGACGCCACGGTGGCGACCGTAGGTGCCTCGGGACTGGTGACGGCCGTGGCTGACGGCACGGTGACAATTGCGGGGATGGCGGGAGCGATTTCAGGGACGGCCACCGTGACGGTGGCCCAGGCAGTGAGCGTGGTCGCGATCAACCCCGTTGCGGACACGTTGGTCCAAGGCACAACGCTGAGCCTCTCGGCCGAGGCCAGAGACGCGAACGACCACGCCGTGACGGGGGCGGTGGTCGTCTGGGCGTCGAGCGACTCGAATGTGGCCCTGGTGAACTCGGGTGGGTTGGTGACGGCGCGCCGTCGCGGCGCGGCGATCATCACCGCGACGTCCGGCGGTGCCAGCGGAATCTCCGAGATCACCGTGGTCGAGAGCCCTGACCGGGCGACCCTCTTCGCGTTATACGAAGCTACCGACGGCCCCAGCTGGGTCGACAACGAGAACTGGCTGACCGACCTGCCCCTCGGGGACTGGTACGGAGTGGACACGGACGGGTCCGGGCGGGTCGTCCGGCTGGATATCTCCGGGAAGTTCGACACTGACACACAAAGCCCTGTAGCTCATGGCCTTTCGGGGCGGATTCCACCTGAACTCGGTGACCTCAACCGGCTGATGATCCTGGATCTCAGCTACAACGACCTCTCGGATTCAATCCCCACGGAACTGGGCAACCTCGCCAACCTGACCGAACTAGATCTCAGTTACAACGAACTCACGGGACCGATCCCGCCCGCGCTGGGAAGCCTCGCCAACCTGTGGGGTCTGGACCTCGGCTCCAACAACCTCTCGGGTCCGATACCTCTCGAACTCGGCAACCTCACGCGCTTGGAATGGATGAGCGTCCAAGACAACATCCTTACGGGACCGATCCCGTCTGAGTTGGGCAAGCTCGCCAAGTTGGAGGGGCTGATTCTCTTCTCCAACAACCTTACGGGACCGATTCCCCCTGAACTCGGGAGGCTCGGCAACTTGGAACGGCTGTGGCTCTCCGACAACTTGCTCTTCGGTCCAATTCCGCCCGAACTACGTAGGCATTTGTAAATTATGATATACCAATATCTTACGTCACTTCATGTCGGTGATATATCACTTGGGGTATGCAGAAATGAACGGGAATACCTGCTACGCTATCGGACGCGGCTGGATCGAGAA
>JAJDYN010000038.1 GCA_022825135.1 Gemmatimonadota bacterium
CGTACAAATATAACGCCACTGAAATCGGCCTCTCAGGATGCCCTGCAGTGGCCGAAACGGGGTTGAGAGACCTTCGGCGGAGGCAGCCGCCTGCGAATGGCGTCAGCGAGCCCGCCAGCGCCTCTGGCGGGTCAGGGAAGATGGGGTCTCGGGGTCCGCCACATCGCGGAGCCCAAATTCGTCAATGGCAGAATGGGACGGCCGAATGTGACTTTGGGCCATCGTGGTTCCTGCCAGCGGGGAGTTGCGAGATCCGGGCGTGTCAATGGCAGAATGGGACACGCGCATGTGAATCCGGGACGCGGCGCGGACATGCCGCCGATCCCTGGCGCGCAACCCGCCAATGGCGCGAGCGACCTTTCCTCGATGGGGAAGGCGAAATGCCCGTCAACGGGCGGAAGCCACTGCCCGCTAATGGGCAGGGGATCGCCGGCCAATGGCAGAATGGGACTGCGGGTCGCGTAGCTCTTGACGGTCTGGGGGCGGACTCTCGACGTCGAACTCTCCGTTGACCCACACAGCCACTTCCGAGCCGTTCGCCAGACCCGGCGAGACAGCAAGGTCAGCCTACCGGCCGATCACGGCGCCGGGCGCGCCCGGGTCGGCCGACATCGGCTCGTCACGGCTCACCACGACCGTGGCCGACTCCGCGATCAGCGGGTCCGGACCGGTCACGACGTCGTGGTCCTTGTCCGGATAGTCGAGCCGGGAGAGGAAAAACTGCAACGCGGCGATGCGCGCGCGCTTCTTGTCGTCCGACTTGATCACCGTCCACGGCGCGTCCGCCGTGTCCGTATAGAAGAACATCGCCTCCTTGGCCTGCGTGTAGCTGTCCCACTTGTCCAGCGACGCCAGGTCGACCGGAGAGATCTTCCATTGCTTGAGCGGGTCTGTGCTGCGGCGCTCGAAGCGGTAGGCCTGTTCGTCCTGCGACACCGAGAAATAGAACTTGAAGAGCAGGATGCCGCTGTTGACCAGCATGCGTTCCAGCTCCGGGCACTGGCGCAGGAACTCGAGGTACTCCTGGCCGGTGCAGAATCCCATGACCCGCTCGACCCCGGCGCGGTTGTACCAAGAGCGGTCGAAGAGCACCATTTCCCCGGCTGTAGGCAGGTGTCGGATGTAGCGCTGGAAGTACCACTGGCCCCGTTCCACGTCGCTCGGCTTGTCGAGCGCGACCACGCGCGCGCCACGCGGATTCAGATGCTCCATGAACCGCTTGATGGTGCCGCCCTTGCCCGCGGCATCCCGCCCCTCGAACAGGATGACCACCTTCCTCCCGGACCGCCTGACCCAGCGCTGGACCTTCAGCAGCTCGACCTGCAGCCCGGCCTTCTGCCGCTCGTATTGCTTCCGCTTCATCTTGTCGCTGTAGGGATAGACGCCATCGCGGAAGACGCGCTCGGTAGTGACCCGGCCCCGCGAGTCCCCGGTACGCTCACCAGCTTCGCGGGCATGGTCGCTGTTTCCTCCGATCATGTTGCCGGCCATGATACTCTCTCCCGTGTCCTGAGCGGGTCCCTCTGCTACCGCGAACCCCCGGCGCGCGCTTCCACCAGCCCGGGAACCTCTTCGTCGGCTGCGGACCACGCCTGCGCCAGGGCGGCGTAGGCTTCGCGCGCGGCGGCTTCATCTCCGAGGGCCGTGGCGGTGCGCGCGAGCCCCAGCAGCGACTGGGTGCGCCGGGGCGTGCGGGCAAGCTGGTCGCGCCAGGCCGGGAGCGCTTCTCGCTGGCGACCGAGAGCGGCGAGTTCCACCGCGAGCAGTTCATGGGGCGGCATGGGCGTGGCCGGGGGGCCGAACTCGTAGGGAAGCGTCTCCTCGCGCCGGGCCGCGTCCGCGAGCAGCGCGATGCCCGTCTCGGAGTCGCCCGCGGCCAGCGCGAGGAGGGCGTCCAGCTCCAGCAGGAGGATGGCGTGCCTCGGGTTGCCCTCGTCGCCCGGTGTTCCGTGGCGCGCCCGGAGCTGCCGCGCGCGCTCCGCGTTCCCCGTGCGCAGCGCGGCGAGGGCGTCTGTGAAGTCATTGGGAAGCGCCAGCCCGGGGAACGCGGTCAGGTCGGCCGAGATCTCTCCAGCCCGCTCCCAGTCTCCGGGGTCGATCACGGCGCGCGCCTTCATCTGCACGAAGTACGCGGCCTCGTCCGGGGCCGGCGCATCCGCCATGCGCGCCATGCACGCGGCCATCCCGGCGGCAGCGTCCTCGAGGCGCCCCAGCTGCAGGTAGCCGTAGTGGAGCCAGGACGTATAGTGACCGCACACGTTCGCCCGCTGGCCCCGCCGGGCCCTCGCCGCGTTCTGCACGTCGCGCGCGCGCACGTTCGCCGACACCACGTCCTCCCACAGGCCCATGGCCACGAAGATGTGGGACGTCATGTGCTGGGCGTGGCCCGCATCCGGCGCGATTCCCGAGTATGCCCGTGCGGCGGGAAGGCCCAGAGGGGCGTGGATGGGGTCGTCAAAGGCATGGATGATGTAGTGGGCGGCCCCCGGGTGCATCGGGTTCTCTTCGAGCACCGGCCGGGCCACGGCGGCCGCCTTCATGTAGATCGCGAAGTCGCGCCCGCCATGTGCGGTGCCGAGCAGCGATAGCGCGTAGAAGGCGCGCGCGTCCTCATCCTCGGGGTACCTCTCGGCCAGCCGCCTCATGGCGTCCCGGTAACGGAAATCCCGCTCCTCCTTGGAGCCCTCGCCGTAGAGGATCTCCACCGTCTCCAGCCAGTCCCTCTCGCGCCGGGTGGGAACGCGGGCCAGCCTGTCGCCGCGGGTCGGCGCGAAGGCGGCGAGCACGGCCAGCGCCGCTTCCCGGTCCTGCTCCATCCAGATCGGATGGTTGAAGGTCTGGGCTTCGCCCCAGTACGCCATCGCGAAATCCGGGTCGACCTCGCGTGCGCTCCTGAAGCTGGCCGCGGCATCCTCGTATTCGAAGTTGTGCAGGAACAGCAGCCCGGCTTCGAAGTGCGGCTGAGCCTCGGGGGACCCCGACGTCGGGAAGTTCACGGTTCCGAGTTCCTGGGCGCCTGCCGGAACCGGGGCGACGAGGTGGAAGAGGGCACCGAGAACCAGGATGGTCTTCCCGGAAACGGTCCAGGTATGAGCGTTCATCTGCTGATTCCTTCGATGGTTGAGGATCTGGCTTCATCTAATGTCTGCCGACCGCGGGAGAGGCGCCAGAGCGCGCCATTGCGCGGGTTTGGTCGATACCGCCGGCGGGCTTAGGTTCCTGACGCCCGCGATGGACGCAGCCGATGCCGGTCAACCTGCGGAGAGCCCGATGCCCGACGTATCTCCGGGTTGTTTCCCGTGACGCGCCCCGCCTCCGCGGAGGTCACCTTTCGTCCCCTGGTGCCGGCGGATTGGCCGGAGGTGGCCGAGATCTTTCGGCAGGGAATCGAATCCGGCAACGCCACCTTCGAGACCGAAGTCCCGACCTGGGATGCGTGGAACGCGGGCCGCAGCCCTGACTGCCGGATCGTGGCGGAGATGGACGGCCGGACCGTTGGGTTCGCCGCGCTCAGCCCCCTGTCGGGCCGCTGCGTCTACGACGGCGTGCGCGAGGTGACGATCTACATTGCGGAATCGGCCCGGGGCCGGGGTGTCGGCAGCGCACTGCTGCGCGAACTCGTCGCCGACACCGAAGCACTGGGCATCTGGACCCTCGAAGCGGGCATTTTCCCGGAGAACGGGGCTTCGATCCGGATTTTCGAGCGGTGCGGATTCCGCATTCTCGGCACGCACGAGCGCCTGGGCCGGTTTCATGACGGCCGCTGGCGCGATGTCGTGCTCATGGAGCGGCGGAGCCGGGTCGCGGGAGTGGACTGACGATTCCCGTGCCAGCCTCCGCCCCGGCGCCGTCCCGGTCGCCCGCGAGCCGCCCGAGCGCGCTTACCATCGCGGTGACGCTGACCGTGGCACACCTGGCCAACGACGCCTACGTCGCCTTCCTGCACCCGCTCCTGCCGCGTCTCATGGACAAGCTGGGCCTGTCCATCGCGCTCGCGGCCGTCCTGAGCATGGTCCTTTCGCTGGCCTCGTCCCTGCCTCAACCGGTCATGGGATACCTCGCCGACCGGGTGGGCCGGCGCTGGCTGGTGGCGCTCGGGCCGATCGTATCCGGCCTGTTCCTGAGCCTCATCGGACTCGCGCCCTCGTTCGGCGTCCTCGTCGTGCTGCTGGCGCTGGGCGGGCTCGGAAGCGCCTTCTTCCATCCGCCCGCGGTGTCGCTTGCCGGACGAGTGTCGGAGGGGAAGGGGAGCGGTCTGCGCGTGTCCATCTTTTCCTTCGGCGGACACCTGGGCTTCGCGCTCGGACCGGTCACCGCGGTGGCCATCGTCGGCTCCTTCACCCTGGAAGGCCTCTGGGTGGCGATGTTCCCCGGCATCCTGATCGGGCTCGCTACCCTGGCCCTTCTGCCCCGCCCCGTGCGTGGTCGCGTACCCGTGCCGCCGCCTTCGCCGCGACAGGTGCTGCGCGCGCTCGCGGGCCCGCTCGGCCTGGTCTTCGGCATCAGCGCGCTGGGGGCGTTCGTCCAGCGGACCTTCCTGACCCTTTACCCCATCGTGGTCGACCAGGCCGGCGGCTCGGAGGCTCTCGGGGCCGCTTCGCTCAGCGTCTATCTGGGACTCCAGGCGGGCGGAACCATCTTCGCCGGTCTCCTGACCGACCGCATCGACCGCACCCGGCTGCTGGCCGGGATCTGCATCCTCGCCGCGCCCGCGCACTTTCTGGCGGTCTACCTGCCACCAGGGAGCGCCCTGGCCTTCGCGGCGCTGGGGTGTGCGGGGCTGCTCAACATGGCGCTGCTCCCCCCTACCGTCGTCATCGCCCAGGAAATCCTCCCCACGGGGGCCAGCATAGGCTCCGGAATCGTCATGGGGCTGGCGTGGGGCGCGGGCACGCTGGGTGTGGGAGTTGTAGGCGTCGTCGGGGATCTGGTCGGACCGCAGCCGGCGGCGCTCGCCGCCATGCCGGTGTTCCTGTTCGGAGCGGCGCTGGCCCTCCATCCCGCGCTCCGGCCCCACGCCCTCTCGGGTACGTCCGGCGCGGCAAGACATTAGTCTAGCTTAGCCAGGCTAAAAGACGTTCCTGCTGCGGATCGATAACCGCGTGCAGACGCGATAGGTTGGCAGGAGGCTCGTCTCATCGGCCCCGCCCATCCTCCCGCCCAACCCCCAGCCCCAGGAGGGAATGCCCCATGCGTCGCCCCGCCTCGATCCTCGCCCTCTGGTTCGCGCTCTCACCCTGCATCGTCGCCGCGCAGGAACCCGAACAGCCACCCATCCACAAGGTCCGCAACTATCTCCCGCACATGACCCGGCCCGAGGTGGAGGATCTCCTCACCCGAACGGACATGGTCATCTTCGCGGTGGGCGCGCTCGAGCAGCACGGCACCCACCTGCCGATCGGCACCGACTATCTGAACGGAGTGGAACGGGCCAAGAGGGTGGCCCAGCGAGCCGATGTGCTGGTGGCGCCGATCCTGCTGCCCGGGCAGTCACCGTACCACATGGAATTCGCGGGCACGGTGACCCTGCCGTCGACGCTCGTTCAAGAGGTTTATGTCGAGTCTGCCAAGAGTCTTATGAAGCATGGATTCAAGCGTTTTCTAGTACTGAACGCGCATGGCGGCAACCGGGCCATCACGACCTTCATCGTGGACCGCATCAATCAGGAAACCGAGGGGATCGCGGTCGATCTGGGCGCGGTCGCCGGCCCGTTCACCGTTCGCGACGCGGATCCGCAGCCGGCTCCATCGACTCCTGTGCTGGACCGCCACGGCGGCACGGGTGAGACCTCCAACTCCCTCTATCTGATTCCCCACCTGGTGGATCTGGAGGCCGCCGAGGTCGCGGAGTTGACCTTGCCTCGCCACCTGGAAGCGATGGTGCCCGATGTGCTCGCCGGCGACCCGACCGCGCTTGCGGTGTTCCTGGCGGAGGGGTTGAAGGACGAGGCGACCGGGAAGGGTACATCGGCCGCACAGATGTCGACCACGGGGGTGTGGGGAGAGCGCGACCCCGCCCTGGCGACCGCGGAACGGGGGCGGGCGACCACCGAATCGTTCGTCGACGCGGCCGTGGCATTCATCGAGCGATGGAACGAGCTGAGGCCGCCGGGCACCGGGCGGTAGCGCCCGGCGTCACAGGGCACCCGTCGCGCCGCGACCATTTCGCCCGCGACGAATCGCCAGGCGACTCCGGGCCGTTTGTGCTCCCGTTGACCCGGATGGAGCGCAAGGATTAGGTTTTGCCGCCCTCATCGAGTTCGCCGGGTTCCGTGCGAGCCAGGGATGAGCCCCACCGGTTTCCGCACCATCCCCACACATTCGCTTCATGTCCAAGTATTCCCGACGTCCAGTCCCGGGAGGGCCGGCCTCCAGCGCGCCCGACGAGGACGACCTTTTTACCAGCCGGGTCCTCGAGTTCACGGTCTGGGCTCAGAACAACGCCCAGACGCTGATCTTCGCGGGCATCGTGGTCGCCCTCGCCCTGGCCGCCACCGTCTACTACTTCAATTTCAGCGAGACGCGCGAGAACCAGAGCGCTCTCGAACTCGAGCAGATTCATCAGGTCGTCGGGGTGGTCAGCACCGAAGAGACCCTCGCCGAACTGAACCGGTTCCTGGAACGCTTCGAGGACGCCGCCAGTACGGCCGAAGCCCGGCTTCTCCTGGGTCAGGTCCAGCTCGAGAACGGAAATGCCCAGGGCGCCATCGACGCGCTGCAGCCGCTCCGCGGCCGCCTCGGGGAGCCGGTGGCGCTGCAGGCCGGCTTCCTTCTGGGCGCGGCCTACGAGCAGCAGGGCCTGTGGGACGAAGCGGTGGCGACCTATCTGGATATCGCCGACGAGACCGACCTTGGCTTCCAGTTGCGCAATGCCCTCTCCGACGCGGCCCGCGTGCGCGCGGCACAGGGTCGTTACGCCGACGCGGAGGCTCTGCTGGGCGATCTCCTGGACGAACTGGACGCGACCGACCCCGGCCGCGGCGTCATCGAGATGCGCCTGGCTGAGATGCGCGCTCGTCGGATGTCGTCCGGGGGCTGAATTCCCGAAGCGACTCCGCGAGCGCCCGCCCGGGCACGAGCCAGCCACTCCGTCCGCTTTCCGTCCGCACGTACAGGTAGTCCCCGAAGCGGCCGAGCACCGGTACCTCGGTTCCCGCGTCCAGTCGAGCCAGCACGGGCGAGTCGTCCGCGGGCGCCGTGCGCACCGCCCGCGCCGCCGGCACGGTTTCCCGCGCGAAGGGAGCCTCGACCGGTTCGGTGAGGCGCGCGGCCACGTAACCTGTCGTGCCGTCGGGCAGCCGCGCCCTGAAGAAGCTGCCTGAGCCGGCGAGAACCCGGAGCGGCGTGTGCCGGTCCAGCTCACGCACCACATCGCCCCGCGACCCCGGCACCGCCCGCAGCCGGACCCCTCCGTTGCGCACCCGGTTCCACGCGCCCAGGCGTTCGGTGTCGACCGTGAGTTCCGGAACGGTGGCGCGCACCGGATCGATGAACGGGAAGGGATCCACCGCGCCCTCGCCGCGCCGATAGAGGCCCAGGTGCAGGTGGGGCGGGGTGGTGCGCGCGTTCCCGGTGTTGCCGACGAAGCCGACCGTGTCGCCGGGTTCGACGAACTGTCCGTCACGGACGTACTGGCTGTCCAGATGGGCGTAGTAGACGCTGGCGTTTCGCACCGGGTCGCGCACCCACACCACCTTGCCGCCGATGCGGGTGTCCCGCACGCGGCTGACCCTTCCGGCCGAGGCCGCGAGCACGGGCGTTCCGCGGCGTGCGAAGATGTCGACGCCCCGGTGGATGCGCGCACCTCCGTCCCGCGGCGCTCCAAACCAGCTGTAAATGTACTCTGAGCCGCGCCCTTCGACGGGGAACACCAGCTGGGCCTGGATCTCCAGGCTGACCGAGTAGCTGCCGCCCCGCAGGAGCTCCGGCTGAAGCCGAAGAACGAACTCGCCGCCGCGCCAGGGCTCGTGCGAGAACACGTCGACCGGCGACTCGGACGAGAAGACCGGCCTCATGGGGTCGGCGGCATCGGCGGGGACGCGAAAGAGGTCCACGAATACCCGCGCCGGCTCGCCGGAATCGACCGCAACCTCGACCGTCAGTTTTCTGCCGCGCTCAAGGCGAAATCGGTAGCCGGTCGCTTCCGGGGCATCCGGGCTGATGTAGCCTTCCTCGGCATAAGGCAGCGTCACCGAGAGCGGCTCCGCGAGTGCGAGACGCCCCGCCGTTTCCCAGTCCCTCGCGAGCGCCGATTCTCCGAGTCCGGCGACGTTCAGCCGGGCCTGGTAGGTCTCGTGCGGCGTCAGGTCGCGAAAATGGTCCCGGGCCTGCTCGATCTGCTCGCAGCCGGATACGACCAGGAGTCCGGCGACGACGAGAGGGAGGCCGATGGAGCTGCGACGTGGCTGCCTCCATGCGTGCGGCCCGGGCGCGGCACCGGAGCAGCTCCCGGTGATGCTCGAGCGCAATCGTGCCGACATGAATCCACCTCTCCCGCATCCCGAAAACGCCTCCATCTTACCCCATCCCGCAGCCATTCTAGCGGGCCGAAGCCGAAGAGGGAAACCGCGCGGGCGCGGAATCCTGCAACCCGCATCGTCGCCCAGGGCTCGGAGCGGGCTCAAAGGCGCCCCAAATCTGCGCATAATATGTATTATGTATAGTCTCGGAATCTCGCTGTCCCCTTTCAGAAATCTGTGGCGGCAAAACTCGCCGATGACGCCCGCAGAATTCCGTGATTCCAGCAGTCGGAATTCTGATGTGAGAGGGCTTGGGCCTTCGGTCCCTGGATCCTGACGAGAGGTCGTCACAGGCGGCCGATCAGGTCGAGGATTCGGAGCATCCACACGCGCCAGACCGCTTCCCGAACGATCTTCCCCGACATCTTCGACTCTCCGGAGTCGCGCTCGGTGAAGACGATCGGGACCTCGACCAGACGGAAACCCTTGCGCGCTGCCCGGAACTTCAACTCGATCTGGAAGGCGTATCCGTTGGAGACGATGCGATCGAGGTCGAGAGCCTCCAGGACCTCCCTGCGCCAGCAGTTGAAGCCGCCGGTGGCGTCTGCGACCGGAAGACCGGTGATGGTCCGCGCGTACCAGCAGCCGAAGTAGCTGATCAGCAGCCGGCTCATGGGCCAGTCGACCACGGTGACCCGGCCGTGGAGGTAGCGGGAACCGATGACGACGTCCGCGTGCCGCGTCTGTTCGATGAACGCGGGCAGCATTTCAGGGGAATGCGACAGGTCGGCGTCCATCTCGCAAAGCAGCGGGTAGCCGCGCGCGAGGCCCCACCTGAACCCTGCAAGGTACGCGGGACCGAGACCGAGCTTTTCGGTTCGATGGAGAACGTGGAGGCGGGGTTCGTCGCCGGCCAATTCATCGGCCAGCCGCCCGGTGCCGTCCGGCGACCCGTCGTCGATGACCAGAATCTCGATGCCTGGATGCTGCTTCAGAACCAGCGGCACGATCCTGGGGAGGTTCTCCCGCTCGTTATAGGTCGGAATGAGGACGAGGAGCCGCTGGTCAGCCATGGGGCGCTCCATTCTCCGCTCTCAGAGCCTCGTAGACCTCCAGGTGCCGTTCCACGAGCCGATCGTTGCTCCAGCGGGTGGCGACGCGCTCCCGCCCCCGGCGTCCGGCCTCCCGCAGGTCGGTTCGGCGCAGGAGGGCAACAAGCCGTCTGGCGAGATCGGCGGGATCCCCCGGCTCGAAGAGGGTCCCAACGGATTCGTCCACGATCTCGGGCAGTCCTCCTACCCTGGAAGCGGCCACCGGAAGCTCGCACGCCATGGCTTCCAGCGCCGCGATCGAAGTTGCCTCCATGAGCGAGGGCACGACCGCGACGGTGGCTGACGAAAGGATGCCCGGCATCTCGGCGTTTGGCCGTGCGCCGAGGAAGCGGATTCGTTCGGCCACGCCCAACTGCGTGCTCAGGCCCTCCAGCTCCTCCCGCTCCGGTCCGTCGCCCACCAGAATCGCCTCCACTCCGGGAACCACCGCGGCGATTTGGGGCATCGCCTGCACGAAGAACCGCACTCCGTTCTTGGGAAACAGACGGCGCGGCACGACCAGCAGAGGCCCGGACACCGGCGGAAGCGAGGGCGCACAGCGACGAAAAACCGATGTGTCCACCCCGTTGGTCACGGGTTCGGTGGACAGGCCCGGGAGCAGGCCGTCGGCGACGTCGGCGATCTCGACGCTGGTGGCGAAGGTATGGTCGGATGCGCGCAGGAGGGTGCGCAGCCCCGGCCGCCAACGCGCCTTCCCCGCCAGCCGAAGGAAATGGGAGGTGTGCAGGGTGGTAATCACCGGCCGGGCGCGGATCCGGCCGGCAATCCAGGCCGGCGGGATGGAGGCGATGGCCTGTGCGTGCACCACGTCGACGCGGGCGCTCGCCCGGGTGGTGCGCGGTGTCGAGCACATCGAGTGCAGGAACCACCCTCCCGGGTTGCGCGCCGGGAGCCATGTCCGCGAGACGTGGATGTCGCCCATGAGCTGCTCGCGCGGAAGACTCGGCTGCGACCGCGAGGTGACCACGCCCACCCGGTGTCCCCGGGCCACGAGTCCCCGGCACAGGTTGAAGACGTGGCTCTCCAGTCCGCCCACCTCCGGCGGGAAGTAGATGCAGTGCATCAGGATGTTCATGGCGTTTCCGGAAGCCAGTCACGGGTCCGGCGGGTGACTCCGGTGAGCCGGTGCGCCACGATGTCGGCGATCCGCGCCGCCGCGTCGCCATCGCCGTAGGGGTTGGCGGAACCGGCCTCCCGGTCCCCTTCCCCGTCTCGATTCGCCAGCGCGGCCAGGGCCTCGGCGACGATGCGGTCCCGGTCGGTTCCCACCAGCCTGGCAACCCCCGCCGCCACGCCTTCCGGGCGCTCGGTGACCTCCCGCAGCACGAGGACCGGCGTGCCGAAGGTGGGGGCTTCCTCCTGGATTCCCCCCGAGTCGGTGAGCACGACGCGCGCCCGGGCCAGCGCCCGCAGGAGATCCGGGTACGAAAGCGGGTCCGTCAGGTGAATCCGGGGATGGTCGGCGAGGTGCTCGCGCGCCGGGCGGACGACCCGCGGATTCGGGTGCACGGGATAGATGACCCGGACATCCGGACAACGGTCCGCAATCTCGCGGACGGCCCGGAAAACCCGACCCAGAGGATCTCCGAACGACTCGCGCCGATGGGCCGTGAGCAGCACCAGGGAGCCACTTCCCCTCAGGAGTTCCGCCAGCACCGGGTCTCCGATTTCGGCTTCGTGGCGGGCCAGCCGCAGGAGAGCGTCGACCACGGTATTGCCGGTGACGTGAATCGAATCCCCGGAGATCCCTTCGTTCAGCAGGTTCTGCCGCGCCAGCGCGGTGGGCGCGAAGTGAAGTTCGGCGAGCGTGTCCGTCATCTGCCGGAACAGCTCCTCGGGATACGGGGCCCATCGGTTGCGGCTGCGCAATCCGGCCTCCACGTGACCTACCTGGACGCGTTCGAAGAACCCCACCAGTGAACCGAAGAAGACGCTGGCCGTGTCGCCCTGCACCAGCATCATGGCGGGCGCGAACTCGCGGATCATGTCCCTCAGCCCTTCCATGCAGCCCCGCCCGACGTCATAGAGGGTCTGGCCGGACTTCATGATGTCCAGGTCGAAGTCGGGGAGGATGGAGAAGGCTTCCAGCGCCTGGTCGACCATGTCGGTGTGCTGGCCGGTCAGCGCGACCGCGCTCTCCACCAGGTCGGCGCGACCGCGAAGCGCCTCCGCCACCGGGGCCATCTTGATCGCCTCCGGCCGGGTGCCGATCACGACGAGGACGCGCGGACGCGTCATTCCCGGCGCAGGTCGAGGTGTGAATGGATTGCGTCGGCGCGGCCGACGCCGGGCGCGCCGCTCACAGGCGCTTGCGCATGCGCGCCGGGAGGATGCCGAGCTGGTCGCGGTACTTGGCCACCGTGCGGCGCGCGATCCGGACGCCATCGGCGCGCAGGAGCTTGACGAGAGCCATGTCGGTGAGGGGTTTGCGGGTGTTCTCCCCGGAGATGAGCGCCTCCATCTTCGCCTTGACTCCGCGAGCGGAAATGTCTGTGCCGCTTGTGGTTGAGAGCCCGCTCGAGAAGAAGTACTTGAGGCTGAATACGCCGCGCGGCGTCTGGACGAATTTCTCGTTGGTCACGCGCGACACGGTCGATTCGTGCATCTCGATATGGTCGGCCACCTCGCGGAGGGTGAGCGGCCGCAGATGCTGAACCCCCTTTTCGAAGAACCCGTGCTGACGCTCGACGATGTACTGCATCACCTTGAGCATCGTCTGGCGCCGCTGCTCGATGGCCTGGATCATCCAGCTGGCGGAATTCAACTTGTCCTTGATGAACGTCTTGTTCTCTCCCTGGAACAGGCGCTTGTCCCGGGCGACCTCCTGGTACGAGCGCGCCAGCCTCAGCTGAGGCATGCTGGTGTCGTTGGCGAACACCATGTATTCGCCGGAGATCTTCTCTACGATCAGATCCGGGACGATGTAGTGCTCCGGTTCGGGCGAGTACCTGAGTCCCGGCTTCGGGTCGAGCCTGGCGAGTTCGTCGGCGGCATCCTGGACCACCCTGGGCGCCACCCCGAGGGCGCGGGCGATGTTGGCCCAGCGGTGACTCAGGAGGTTGTCGAAGTGCTCGTCGACCATGGTCCGGATGAGTTCATTCTCCTCCCCCGATTCGCGCAGCTGGATAAGGAGGCTTTCGCGCAGATCGCGTGCCCCCACGCCCGGGGGGTCCATGTCCTGCACGATCTCGAGCATCGCCTCCACTTCGCCCACCCCGAACGGGGCGAGCATGATGGCCAGTTCCTCCGGAGATTCGTCCCCGGCGGCTTCGAGGGCGAGGTCCCGCACGTCCTCGAGCCACCTGTTGAGGTGTTCGGCGATGGTTTCCAGCGGACAGCGCAGGAGGCCGTCGTCGTCGATGTTGCCGATGATCTCCTGCGCGATCCTCTGCTCGCGGCCGGAGAGCGTCAGCAGCTGAGTCTGGTTCTCCAGGTGATCGCGGAGGTCGGGAGCTCTGGACGGCGTGGGGATGTCGAAGTCACGGGGCTCGTACTGGGCGCGGTGTCCGCCGGCGTCGAATCCGTCGAGCAGGATGGATTCCCAGTCGACTTCGTCCCCGTCTTCGTCCGCGCCGTCCTGGTCGAGTTCCACTTCCTGCTCAGTGTCGCCCTCGACCACCTCCAGGAACGGATTCTCCGTCATCTCCTGCTTCAGACGTTGCTGGAGGTCGAGCAGCGGAAGATGAAGCAGCTCCATCGCCTGGTACAGGCGCGGGTTGATCTTCATCTCCTGCCTGAGCTCCGGGCTCTGGATGAGCCGCGCGCCGAGACCGGTCATGCCGCCACTGGGGGATTGAAGCGCTTGCGCATGCGATCGGTCAGAACGGGGCCAAGATAGATCTCCGCGACCTCGTCGTTCCAGACCAGTTCGGAGACGGTGCCGACCACCCGGATGCGGCCCTCGTGCATGATGTACGCGCGGTCGACGATCTCGAGCGTCTGTTCCACGCTGTGGTCCGAGATGATCACCCCGATGCCGCGGTGCCGCAGCCCCGCCACGATCTGCTGGATGTCGTTGACCGCGATGGGATCGATTCCGGCGAAAGGTTCGTCGAGGAGCATGAACTTGGGACGCTGAACGAGCGCCCGGGTGATCTCCAGGCGACGCCGTTCCCCGCCGGAGAGCGAAAAGGCCTTCGAATGGCGAAGGTGGCCGATGGAGAGCTCCGACAGCAACTCGTCGAGGCGCTGTCTGCGCTTCGCCTTCGGCAGCGGGAGCGTCTCCAGGATCGCCATTACGTTCTGTTCGACGGTCAGGCGCCTGAAGACGGAAGGCTCCTGGGCGAGATAACCGACCCCGAGGCGCGCGCGCCTGTACATGGGAATGCCGGTCAGCACCCGGTCGTCCAGCCGCACCTCCCCGGCCTGGGGTGAGATCAGCCCGACCATCATGTAGAAGGTCGTGGTCTTGCCGGCGCCGTTCGGCCCGAGCAGCCCTACGATCTCGCCCTGCTCCACCTCGATGTCGACGTCGTTCACTACCTTGCGGCCGCCGTAGCTCTTGGTCAGCCCGGTCGCGACCAGCCGGCTGGTGGGCGCCGACGCGCCGTTGTCCGCGGATTCGCTGGCAAGGACTCCGAACTTGTGTTGCAGCACCACCGCCATGGCCTCGATGTTCTCGACCAGCGGATCGCGGTCGACGGAAATCTCGTCCCACAGCCCGGCGTCGAGGGAAAGCCGTTCCCAGGCGTCGTCGCGGGGATCGCGGCCGGCGATGCCGACCGCCTCCAGGCGCCCGATCACCTGTTCCTCCAGGTAGCCGCCGAGTTCGCCGCCGCGCTCGCGCCAGGATGCCTTCAGGTGGAGTTCGAGTTCCTCGTACTGGCGGCGCACCGACGACACCCAGCCGTCCCGGCTCACGGATCCCGAATCGTCCGCGCCCCGGATCAACTCGAGCACCGCGACCGCCACCGAGACGTCGTGCGGCTCGAGTTCCTGCATCAGTTCCAGAAAGCGTTCCAGCGTCATTTCATCTCCGTGTGGCAGGGGGCGCCGCGGTCGTGTCGGCGGGCGCCGCGGCCGTATCGGGCGGCGCCACAAGGGGCTCGAGCTGCACGCCGCGGGCGTTGCCTTCCACGATGACCGAGGTCACTTCGCCGTCCTGCATGAAGATAGTGATCAGGTTTCCCCGGACGTAGTGAAGGGCGAGCCGGCTGTCCGGCTCCGGCTCCGCGGCCGCGTCTTCTCCCCCGCCCGCTCCCGCGGGTTCCTGCGCGTCGGGGTCGTCCTCCGTGGCGGCTTCCCGCGTGGGCTCCGAGGAGACCTCGTCCCCGGCGGGAGCTTCCTGCGCGCCCTGCTCCCCGGCCTCCTGTCCCGCCGCGGCCTGCTGCGGGGGCTCGTCGACGGCCTCTTCCTCCCCTTCTCCCGCCTCGTCGCCTTCACCTTCTCCTTCCGCGGCGCCGCCGGAGGGAGTCATGCGGTAGAGGCTCGCCGCCTCGCCGCGAGCTTCCAGCCGATCGAGCTGGTAGCCGCCGGTTGCCTCGCTCGAGGTCGTTTCGGTGCCTGTCCCGGTCGACGTATCGGCGGCTACGGGACGGAAGACGGCGATGATGGTGTCGCCGGAAACCCAGTCCGAGCGCGCGATGTCCGGCGTGTCGTCGGCATTGAGGGAATCGCGTGCGAGCGACTCGCCCCGCGCGCCGCCCACGGCGACCACGCGCTCCAGCACCTCGTTGGGGGCCAGAACGTCGATGGAGTCCCCCTCCAGTTCGAACGTTTCGGCCACGGCGCGCGGCCGGGCGGGAGGAAGCGCCGCAGCCGTGTCCCCGTTCTCGCCGGCGGTGTCGCGCAGGGCGTCCGCGTCTGCGGGGACCGGTTCTTCGCCGAGCGGGATCGCTTCGCCCAACGCCGGTTCGGCGGCCTCGACCGGGGCGTCGTCGGTGGCCTGCTCTTCCGCAGCAGCAGCGGTGGCCGCCGCCGAATCCCCGGATGGGCCGCCGCCATCCCCGGGCGGCCCGGGAAGTTCGGTCTCCGGCGGGCGTTCGTTCATGGCCACGATGCGATCCAGCACCCCGTCCTGCATCAACACCCGGATCTCGGGCGCGGTCAGGTCGATCTCGCTTGCGGCGAGTGCGGCGTCACCCCGCGCCGCGACCTGGTTGCCGTTCATGTCCAGATCCACCGCGTCGCCGCTCAGGACGTATTCGGCACCGGATCCGAAGACGCGGGGCGCCGTCCCCCGCAGAAAGAGCCTGCCGGCAGCTTCCCGGTACTCGATGGAATCCGCGAGCGCTCGAAACTCATCGTTGTAGAGCTCCGCGTTGCCGGTGGCCAGCATGTAGTCCGCGCCGCTCAGGTAGATGCGCTCGGCATCGACGTCGTAGGGGACGGGCGTGGTGTCGGGGGGTGGCGGGTCGGGGGGCGCGACCTCTTCCTCGCCGGCCTCGACAGCCGCCGGGTCAACCGGAGGGACAGGGGTATCCGCGGCGACCAGGGTGGAGTCGGTCGGGGCGGTCGAATCCACCGGGTCGTCCGCGGCGGCACCGGCTGCCGCGCCGGTGGAATCCCCGGCGAGCACCGAGTCGCCCGCCGGCGCCGCGTCGCCGGCCGGAGTTTCCGCCGCGTCCACGACCCCGGCCGAATCCGGCGCCGCCGCCCGGGGCGATATCAGGATGACCGCATGCGCCCGCCGTCCGTCCAGGCCGAGGATGGTCATCTCCCCGTCCTCGCGCCGGGAGCCGGAGCCGACCAGAACGGTGCTGTCGCCCTCGAAGGTGGCGCCCGAGGCCCCATCGGTGATGTGGATGTTGCCGACTCCGATCAGCCGGCCCTCGGAGGAGTAGTGGTCGGCGCGGTCCGCGGTCATGAACGCCGTCGAGTCGCGGTACTCGAAGTTGCCGATGAAGCGGGTGTAGCCCGAGACGTCGTCGAGGACGGCGCTGTCTGCCCGGATGATGACGCCCTCGCCGCAGCCGAACACGGGGTCGGAGATGAAGTTGTAGAAGCCGTCCCCCGTCAGCTGGACGGCGGAGGAGCGCGACTGGAGCAGGTCGCAGGTGTCCTGCGCCACGACGCCCGTCGCCGGGCACAGAGCCGAGCCCGCCAGCAGGGCGGCCAGAACCGGGGAGCGGCGCAATTCAGGGTCCTCCGCCGCTCCGCGTTCGCTGGTTCTGGATGAAGATGTTCTCGAAATTGGCGTCGGACAGGAACGCGGATCCCTCGACCACCCGGCCTCCCTCCGTCATGGTCATGACCGTGGTCGAGTCGCTCCAGATGCGGTCCCTCTGGGGCTCGTAGTGGATCTCCGCGCTCTCGATGCGCCGGTCCGCCATGACGAGAACGGCGTCGCCGCGCGCGACCATGTGCTGGGTGTCCTCGTTCATCAGCCCGGTCCGGGAGGTCACGCGCGCCCGCTCCTCCCCGCCTTCGTCGTACATGATCAGGTTCAGCGTACGCAGCGCCACGGACGTGGAGTCCTGCCAGATGTAGGCGGTGTCGGCCTGGATGCGGGCCTCCCGGATGCCGTCCACCGTCACATGGGTCACGATGTCGAAGAGAACCTGGTCGGCCTGGAGCGCGCGCAGTTCTTCGGGGAGCGGCGTCGTCGCCACCTGCTCTTCGCACCCCGCGACCGCCATCGCAGCGACCGACAGAAGTACCGACATCCTCTTGCTTTTCAACATCACAGGACTCCCGATCTCATCAGGTCGTGGAGGTGCACGACGCCGCGCAGCCTGTCTTTTCCGTCCACCACGGGCAATGCCATGACCCCGTGCTGCTCCATCTCCCGGGCGGACGCCGAGGCCAGGGTTCCGAGGCGGGCCAGCCGGGGCTCGGGGCTCATGATGGCGCGGATCGGAATATGCAGAAAGTCCGCTTCGCGCTCCATGAGGCGCGTGAGATCGCCGGCGGTCACGACGCCCACGACGCGGTCCTGCCCGTCCACGATGGGCACGGTGCCGCGCATGTGCGCAAGCGGCACGATGCAGTCGCGCACGAGCGCGTCCTGGAGCAGCGACGGGTACCCCTCCCCCACCATCACCTCCTCGACCAGAAGCGTGAGCCTGCGTCCGAGAGCGCCCCCCGGGTGCAGGCGGGCGAAGTCCGCGGGCTCGAAGCCCCTCCGGCGCAGAAGAACGATCGCCAGCGCATCGCCCATCGCCATGGCGGCGGTGGTGGAGGTGGTGGGCGCCAGGTCCAGGGGGCAGGCCTCCCCGGCCACCGAACAGTCCAGGAGCGCGGTCGCATGCCGGGCCAGGGGCGAGCGCGGACTGCCGGTCATCAGCACGATGGGCACTCCGAAGCGCAGCAGGTACGCGGCGAGTTCGGCGAGTTCCCCGGTGTCGCCGCTCTTCGAAACCAGGACCGCGACGTCCTCGCGCGAGACGATGCCCAGGTCCCCGTGAAGCCCTTCGACCGGGTGGAGGAAGAAGGCGGAGGTGCCTGTGGAAGTGAGCGTGGCCGCGATCTTGCGCGCGACGATGCCGCTCTTGCCGATCCCCGAGACGATGACCCGGCCCGAAGCGGCCAGAACGACTTCGACCGCTTCGACGAAGGTCTGGTCGATGCGGTCGGCGAGATGGACGAGTGCGCCGCCCTCGGCGCGGAGCACCCGGGCCGCTTCGGCAATGACGGAGGCGTCCGCGCCGGCGTCTCTGCCGGGCAACGACGGCGCACGCGTACGGATCGCGTCCGCGTCAGCCTCTCCGGCCGCCCGTGTCTTCGGCGGGGACGTCATCGCTCCTTGCATCGCAATAGCCCTGGACCACGTTTTCCCATTCCCCCCGCGCCATCAGCAGGGCGCGCACGAATTCCCGAACCGCTCCCCTGCCCCCCTGCGCACGCGTCTGCCAGACCGCTTCCCGCACCAGCTCCGGAGTGGCGTTCCCGACCGCCACCGGCAGTCCCACACGCCGAAAGACGGGAAGGTCGGGCAGGTCGTCGGCAAGCATGGCGACTTCGTCCCATGAAACCCCGTTGCGGGCCAGCAAGTTTCGTACCACGGGCATCTTCATCGCGCCGGGCACCTGATGACACTCCTCGATGCCGAGTTCACGGGCGCGCACCGTGGTCGCTGCCGAGACCCGGCCCGACACCAGCGCCACGGGCATCCCGGTTCCCACGAGGAGCTTGATGGCCAGGCCGTCCTGGATGTCGAAACGCTTGAGCTCCACGGGCGACCCGTCCGGCAGCTCGCCCATGTATACGCCGGAGTCGGTGAGCACCCCGTCCACGTCGAAGATGACGAGTCGGATCCGGCGCGCGGCCTCGTCGGGGAATCTCCCGTCCGGCCCGTTCATGGGAGCGCCCGCCGGATGGCGAGAACATCCTCCAGAAGCGGTGCAAGCGCCGTGAGCTCGAGCATGTTGGAGGAATCCGAAGGAGCCGTGGCGGGAGCCGGATGCACTTCGAGGAAGAGCCCGTCGCAACCGGCGGCGACGGCCGCGCGCACCAGGCATGCGATGAACTCGGGGTTCCCGCCCGTGCCTCCGGCGGCGTGTCCCTGGCGCTGGACGGAATGGGTGCCGTCGAACACCACCGGAGCGCCGCAAGCGCTTCGCACCCGGGCGAAGGAGCGCATGTCGACGATCTGGTCGCCGTAGCCGAAGAAGGTGCCCCGCTCGGTCACGGCCACCTCCCCGGCCCCCGCGGCGCGCGCCTTGTGCACGGCGTGCGCCATCTGCTCCGGGGACATCCACTGCCCCTTCTTGATGTTGATCGCGGCGCCGGTGCGCCCGGCCGCGGTGAGCAGGTCCGTCTGCCGGCAGAGGAAGGCCGGGATCTGGACAACATCCGCCACCTCGGCGGCGGGCCCCGCCTGTGCGGGCTCATGGATGTCGGTCAGCACCGGGAGGCCGCAGTGTGCCTTGACCCGCTCCAGCGCCCGCAGGCCCTCCTCAAGCCCCGGTCCCCTGGCCGAAGCCAGCTTCGAGCGGTTGGCCTTGTCGAACGAGGACTTGAAGAACACCGGAAGACCGTGGCGGGCGGAGAGTGACGCCAGGGCCTCCCCGACCGCGAGGTTCACGTCGTCGCCTTCGAGCACGCAGGGTCCGGCGATGAGGAAGAAGTTCTCAAACACCGCTGGCGTCCCTCAGCGCGCCACGCTCCCGGTCACCGTGCTCTCGGCCACGGGGGCGATGCCCGCGTGACGGATGGCCGCCTCGACGAACGAGGCGAAGAGCGGGTGGGCGTGCGTCGGACGGCTCAGGAATTCGGGGTGGAACTGGCAGCCGACGAACCAGGGATGCCCGGGCAGCTCGATCATCTCGACCAGGGTGCGGTCGGGGGAGAGCCCCGTGAACGCCAGCCCCTCCCGGGACAGCAGATCCCGGTAGGCGTTGTTCACTTCATAGCGGTGCCGGTGCCGTTCCTGGACGAGTCCCTGCCCGTAGATCCGTTCCACCTGGGATCCCGGGAGCAGCCGGCAGGGCCACTGCCCCAGCCGCATGGTTCCTCCCTTGCGGGTGACGTTGGCCTGCGAGTCCATCAGGCAGATGACCGGATGCGGCGTCGAGCGGTCGAACTCGAAGGAGTTGGCGTCGTCGAGCCCGCAGACGTTGCGTGAGAACTCGATGACGGCGCACTGCAGGCCGAGGCAGATGCCGAAGTACGGCATGCGGTTCTCGCGCGCCCAGCGGATGGCGTTCAGCATGCCCTGCACGCCCCGTTCTCCGAAACCGCCGGGAACCAGAACCCCGTCGTAGTCCTCGAGCTCCCGGGGATCGTGGTCGCCCTCGTAGCGTTCGCTGGAAATCCAGTCCAGCTCCACGCCCACGTCGTGTTCGACGCCGCCGTGGATGAGCGCCTGCTCGATCGACTTGTACGAGTCGACGAGTTCGGTGTACTTGCCCACGATGGCGATGCGGACCTTGCCGCGGGAGGGCCGCTTGATGCGTTCCACCACGCCCCTCCACCGCTTGAGATCGGTGGTGGGGGCCTGGAGTTCGAGCCGCTCAAGAACCACTTCGTCCAGACGCTGACGGTGCAGCTCCAGCGGCACCTCGTAGATGGTTTCCTGGTCGTGGGCTTCCACCACGGCGTCCGGATGCACGTTGGTGAAGAGCGCGATCTTGCGGCGAATGCCCTCATCCAGCGGGCGCTCGGTGCGGCACATGACGATGTCCGGGGGAATACCGATCTGCATCAGCTCGCGCACCGAGTGCTGGGTCGGCTTGGTCTTCAGTTCGCCGGCCGCCGCCAGGAAGGGCACCAGGGTGAGGTGGATCACCGCGACGTACGGGCGTCCCATCTCCAGGCGGAACTGCCGGATGGCCTCCAGGAAGGGCAGGCTCTCGATGTCGCCGACGGTTCCTCCGATCTCGGTGATGATGACGTCGTTCTCGGGCGCCAGGCGCCGGATGGCGTCCTTGATCTCGTCGGTGATGTGCGGGATCACCTGCACGGTCGAGCCCAGGTAGTCGCCCCTCCGTTCCTTGTTGATCACGGACTGGTAGATGCCGCCCGTGGTGACGTTGTTGGCCTGCGACAGCGACTCGTCGATGAAGCGCTCGTAGTGGCCCAGGTCCAGATCGGTTTCCGCGCCGTCGTCGGTCACGAAGACCTCGCCGTGCTGGAAGGGAGAGAGGGTGCCCGGATCGACGTTGATGTACGGGTCGAATTTCTGGATGGTGACCCTGAATCCCCGGGCCTTCAGGATGTGTCCCAGGGAAGCGGCGGCGATGCCCTTCCCCAGCGACGACACCACACCCCCGGTGACGAAGACGTAGCGTGTCCGGTCCGCGTGATTCTCGCTCATGTTCCGCTCACCAGGCTGGATGATTGCTGTTCCATCTCCCGTAGTCTCCGTTCGGTGTAGAGCACGTCGGTCGGCGTGTCGACGCCGGGGTGGGCGAACCCGACCACCGCCACGCCGATGCGGATGCCGGACTCGAGCGGGCGCAGCTGCTCGAGCTTTTCGAGGCGTTCGAGCGCGGTGGGGGCCATCGCCACCCATCGCTGGAGGGCGTCGCGCGCGCAGGCGTAGATGCCGACATGGCGCAGATAGGGCTCGCGCAGCAGGTCGCCCGCATTCGGCTTCGCCGCGCGCTTGTACGGAATCGCGGCGCGCGAAAAGTAGAGCGCCCGGCCGGTGGCGGCGCGCGCGACCTTCACCACGGAGGGATCCTTCCAGGCTTCCAGGCGCTCCACCGGCGTCGCGCAGGTGCCGATCTCCCATCCTCCGCCGCGCACCAGCTCGACGGCCGCCGCCAGGTGGCGTTCCTCGAGCAGCGGCTCGTCCCCCTGGATGTTTGCGATCACCGGAAAGTCCCGGTAGCGCCTGCGCGCCGCCACCTCGGCGATGCGGTCGGTGCCGGAAGGGTGGTCGGACGAGGTCATCTCCACCGGAGCGCCCAGGTCGCGGCAGACCCGGGCCACCTGCTCCGAATCGGTCGCCACGACCGCATGGTCGAGCACCGGCATGGAACTCACCCTGCGCCAGACCCACTCGATGAGCGGGCGGCCGAGGATGGGGAAGAGGGGTTTGTTGGGGAGTCGTGTGGAGGCGAGCCGGGCGGGAACGATACCCAGGACGCGAGCTTTCATGCGCACTCGGTCATGCTTGAGGGACGGCCTCCACGTTCACGTCGGTTCCATCCGTTTTGCCGGACATCGCTCGTTCAGCGTCCGGCCCCTCCGCCAACAGGAAGCAAGATAGCGCGCGGCGCGGGATAACTCCAGAAGAGGAGCGCGAGCGGATCGGCCTGCCGATGCCATGATGACATCTAGTGTCATCTACTGACGAGTTAGTCCCGGGTCCCCGATTTCTCGGGGTCGCGAATCAGGTTTCAGAGGCGACCAGGCGATAGGCCTGGATGGAGGGCACGTCCATCTCGTCGTGGAAGAGCACGTAGATCCTGCCGTCCCTCACGTGCTGCAACAGATGCTCTGCCGGAAGAAGGATGGACCCCATGTGCGTGCCGTCGGGCGCAAACGCGGCCCATTCCCACATTGCGGTCTCTCCGGGTGCGCGGATCCCCGCCCAGATCCGCTCTTCGTCATCGGTCACGAGTCCGACGAGAGCCGGCCAGGTGTAGGGGGCGCCCGACCGGAGCATGCCCGCCATCGGCTCGGTCATGTCTTCGCTCGCGGTACGCAGCTCCCCCGCCGTCACGGGGATCGGGGTTGTCGGATAGGAGAAGGCGTGAGCCGTGGCTCCCTCGAAATCGAGAACCGTGATGTCGAGCGCTCCCGAGTTGGCATGCGCGATTCGGCTCCCGCCGAGAGCCTGGACGAACGACTCACGGCCGAATGGATGCTCTCCCACGCTCAGGTACCCTTCCCCCCGCATGACCAGGCGCTCGCTGTCGGCGATGATCGCGAGCGTGTCGGCGATCGTCTCGGCGGACTCGTCGAACGCGAGGATCACTTGCGTCCGGCCCTGGTCGGCGGCCTCGCCCTCACCGGCGGTGTAAGGTGCCCGATCCAGCGCGAAGTAGCGCCCCGGCTCCGGGACACTCCACAGGTGGGATACAACGTCCCGTTCCCGATTCGGCGGAGGCCGGGTCGCGAGGAGCTCCAGATTGACCGGATCGAAGAGCGTAATCCGCCCCAGCGAAGAGTCGTATACAAGCAGGGTGTCGCCCGGAAGGATCTGCACCTCCTTCGCAATGAACTCGCCGGGACCCTCCCCTTCCCGCCCCACAGTCTGCAGGTATGCGAGATCCGGGGTCAGCACGGTGATGCCGCCCGCCGGCCGGTCGACCAGAAAGACGCGGCCTCTGGAGTCCGCGTCCACGTCGTAAACGGAGGTCAGATACAGGTCGGGCCGGGTGGTAGCCTCCAGCGTGGCCTCCCACCACGATTCCGACGTGGCCCATGGGCGCGAGCCGGTCACGGCCGGTGTATCTCCCGTTCCGCCCCGATCGGGTGAATCGCCGGCGCATCCGGCCAGTGCCACGGTGGCCAGCAGGCCGACGGTCAGCCGGTGCGCGGGCCGCCGGCCGTGAGCGCGTTTGGGATAGGGCAAGCTGCCGGAGGAGCCGGGTGGGAGCGTAGTCATGGTTCCCTCGCTTGAATGGCGTTCCGAGGTTTCTGCGTGCTGCCACAAGTTGAACACCACGCAGAGGGGAAGAGTTTGCGCCTTTGTTGTTGAAAAATCAACGTGCGGCTATCGCCCACCCGGGGAGATTGCCCGATGCGGCCCCCGACCTACCTTTGTGGCGTCCCTTCGGTAGCCCTCCGCGGAGTATTCCATGACTGTCAGCCACCCCATGCGGGCGTTCGCCCGCGCGTTCATCCCCTCTCTTCTCGCAACCGGCGTCGCGGCCGGCGGGCTCGCTGCCCAGCTGACCGCTCCCGGCGAGCTTCCGGCCGACTTCTTCGCCGACGCCGACTTCCGCCACGTGGGCCCGGTGGGCAACCGGGTGAGCGCGGTGGTGGGTGAACCCGGCAACCGCAACGTCTACTACCTCGGGGCCGCGTCGGGGGGCGTCTTCAAGAGCGAGGACGGCGGGCACACCTGGAGCCCCGTCTTCGACGACCAGCCCGCGCAGTCGATCGGCGCGCTGGCGATCGCGCCCTCCGACGCCAACGTGGTGTGGGCGGGGACGGGCGAGTCGTTCATCCGCTCCAACGTCTCGATCGGCAACGGCGTGTACCGCTCCACCGACGCCGGCCGCACCTGGCGGCACATGGGGCTCGACGAGACGGGAAGGATCGGGCGCATCGTCATCCATCCCGACGACCCGGACATCGTGTACGTCGCAGCGGCCGGCCACCTCTACGGCCCCCAGCAGGAGCGGGGGCTGTTCCGCACCACCGACGGCGGGGAGAACTGGGAGCGGGTGCTCTTTTCCGGCGAGAACTCCGGCGCGATCGACGTGGTGATGGATCCCACCAACCCGCGCATCCTCTTCGCCGCCACCTGGCAGATGCAGATCTGGACCTGGGGACGCGAGAGCGGAGGCCCGGAGAGCGGGCTCTGGACCAGCCGCGACGGGGGCGACAGCTGGACCCGGCTCGAGGGCGCGGGACTGCCCCGCGGCACCATGGGCCGGATCGGCCTCGCCATGACCGCGGCGGACCCGGATCGGGTCTACGCGCTCATCGAAACCAACTCCAACCGGGAGTACGAGGAGCTGGAGGAGCACGAGGGCACGCTGTGGCGGTCCGACGACGGAGGGCGCTCCTGGACGATGGTCAACGCCGATCACGCGCTGGCGCAGCGGCCCCTTTACTACTCGCGCATGGCGGTCGCGCCCGACGACCCCGACGAGGTGCACTTCATGTCCACGCTGCACACGCGCTCGCTCGACGGAGGCGTGTCCTTCGAGGTCATCTCCGGAGGCGACAACCACGACATGTGGATCGACCCGCTCGACCCCGCGCGCATGATCATCGGCAACGACCAGGGGGTGCGCATCGCCACCAACCGGGGGCGCAACTGGTACCGGCCGCTCCTGCCCATCGCCCAGATGTACCATGTCCACACCGACACCCGGGTCCCCTACAACCTGTACGGCAACCGCCAGGACGGGCCCTCGACCGGCGGGCCCTCCAACACCCTCACCGGGGGCGCGATCCCTGTGGGGGCGTGGCGTTCGGTGGGCGGCTGCGAGGTCGGATTCGCCATCCCCGACACCGTCACCAACGACGTCATCTGGTCGGGGTGCTACGAGGGCATCCTCGAGCGTCACCAGCTCTCCACGGGGATCACCCGGACGGTGAGCGTGTGGCCCGACAACCCCGAGGGCTGGGCGGCCGCGGACGTGCGCTACCGCTTCCAGTGGACCTTTCCCGTGCACATCTCGCCGCACGACAACAACGTGGTCTACGCAGGCAGCCAGCACGTCCACCGAACCACCGACGGCGGGCACAGCTGGAGCGTGATCAGCCCCGATCTCACACGCGCCGACACCACCCGCATGCAGAAGACGGGCGGGCTCACCACCGAGGACGTGAGCCCCACCTACGCCTCGGTGCTCTTCGCGCTCGCCGAATCCCCCATCGAGCCCGGCACCATCTGGACGGGATCGAACGATGGTCTCGTGCACGTGACGCGCGACGGCGGCGAGAGCTGGGTCGAGGTGGCCCGCAACATATCCGGGCTCCCCGAGTGGGGCACGGTGAGCAACATCGAACCCTCCCGCTACAGCCCCGCGGCGGCGTACATCACCGTCGACTTCCACCAGTTGGGCGGCACCGATCCGTTCGTCTACAAGACGGAGGACTACGGGGCGTCCTGGCGCTCGCTCGCCGGCGACATCCCGCGCAGCGTGTTCAGCTACGCCCACGTCGTACGCGAGGACCCGGTGCGTCCCGGGCTCCTCTACCTCGGAACCGAGAACTCGCTCTTCGTCTCCTTCGACGACGGGGTGACCTGGAGCTCGCTGCAGGGCGATCTGCCGCATGCGCCCGTGCACTGGCTGGAGATCCAGCCGCACTTCAACGACCTGGTGGTCGGCACCTATGGGCGGGGATTCTGGATCCTGGACGACATCACGCCGCTGCAGCAGCTGAGCGCGGAGGCGGTTGCGGACGGCGTACATCTGTTCGCGCCGCGTCCGGCGTACCGTTTCCTGCCCCGGGAAGCCCGCAACGCCCAGCCGGACGATCCGGCCGCCGGGGAGAATCCCGATTACGGGGCCTCGATCAACTTCCACCTTGGCGAGAATCTGGCCGGACCCGTCACCATCGAGGTGGAGACGATGGATGGAGCACCGGTCCGCACCCTCTCCGGCAACTTCGGCGCCGGAATGAACCGGGTGATGTGGGACCTGCGCTACACGGCCTCGACGACCCCGCGACTGCGCACGCCGCCGCTCGAGCACGCGCATCGCGGCGTGGGCCAGGAGGGGTGGCGGCCTCCGCCGGACGGTGGTCCGGTTCGGCCCCTCGCCATCCCCGGGCGCTACCGGGTGCGGCTCACCGCGGGCGCCGAGGAGCGCATCGCCGAGCTCGAGATCCTGCAGGATCCGGCCTCCCCGGCGTCCGCCGAAGACATGCGCGCACAGCTGGCCCTTCAGCTCGAACTGCGCGAAATGAGCGATTCAACGGCTGAGCTCATCAACCGCATCGAATGGACCCGCCGGGGGTTGGCGGACCTGGAGGAACGGGTGCGTGGAAACCCGCTCTACGCCGAGATCGCGGAAGTGGGAGAGGAGCTCGCGCTGGCGCTCATCGAGCTCGAAATGGAGCTCTTCGACCTGAGGCTCACGGGCGGGTCGGCCCGGCAGGACACCATCCGCTGGCCCAGGCGGCTATGGGCGAAGATCGCTAGCCTCGCGGGGTATTCCGCGGGCTCGGACGATCCGCCGACGGAGTCGATGAGCGAGGTCGGAGGGATCTACCGGGTCCAGCTGGAGGAGTACCTGAGACGCTGGGCGGAGTTGGCCTCGGACGACATCACCGACTTCAACCGCCTTCTGGCGGAACGGGGGCTGCCGCCGATCATCTCGTAGAGCAACGCGCACCGACGGGAGGGCGGAGGGCGAGGTCGACGGGTGAGAAGTGCGTGGCCTCTTCATCGCGGGTTACGCCTCTGCACAACCCCTCCGCACAGTGTTGCATTTTTGGAAAAGCAACAATTTGTTGCATCCGCGCATATGCAACACGCTGCAGAGGGCCCCATGGACAGTAGTAGCTATAGCGGGAGGCGCAGGAAGTGCTCGAGCAGCCGCGGGCCCGCGTCGGAGAAGTAGGACTCCGGATGGAACTGTACCCCCCAGACGGGCATCGTCCGATGGCGCATGGCCTGGATTTCGTCCTCCTCGCCGGGAAGATCGGTCCAGGCCACCGGCTCGAGTTCGCGCGGGAGCGCCGCCGGGTCCGTGACGAGGGAGTGATAGCGGGCCACGGTCATCGGCGAGGAAAGCCCCTGGAAGACCCCGAGGCCGTTGTGGCGGATGGGTGCGGTCTTGCCATGCATGACGCGCCGGGCCCGGACGGTCGCGCCCCCGAACGCTTCCCCGATGGCCTGGTGTCCCAGGCAGACCCCCAGAATCGGTGTGCCCGGACCCAGGGCCCGCACCAGTTCAGTGCTGATGCCCGCTTCCCCCGGCGTGCAGGGTCCGGGAGAGATGACGATGCGTTCGGGAGCCTGCCGCTCGATCTCCTCGACGGTGCGCTCGTCGTTGCGCACCACCTCGGTCCGGGCGCCCAGGGCCTCCAGCATCTGGACCAGGTTCCAGGTGAACGAGTCGTAGTTGTCGAGAACCAGGATCATCGCGCGCGGAGGTTTGGTAGGATGAAGTCGGGTGGCGGGGCGCATGCCCGCGATGCACGGCTCGTGTCCCGAGGTGCTTCCGGCTGCGGGGGCGGTGCGGGTGCCGGGAATGTGCCGCCCCCGAGCACATTCGCCAAGCCCCGTCCCCTCGCCCCGGGATAACGTAGAATCCAGCCGGAGTGTCGCGCCGGTGTACACACGCTGCCTGGTCTGCCAGGCCCCCTTCCCCGAGAACGACGTGCTGGAGCATCTGCCGCGCGGGCGACGCGTGGCGTTCGATGCCGACCGGGGCCGGCTGTGGATGGTCTGCGGCGCCTGCAAGCGGTGGTCGCTGGTGCCCCTGGTCGATCGCTGGGAGGCGCTCGAGGAACTCGAGAGGGTCTCGGTCGACCGGGGGCGCCTGCTGTCCCGCACCGACAACATCGCCCTGCTCGCAGCCGGTCCGCTCGAGATCGTGCGCGTCGGACGGTGCGAGCGCCGGGAGGAGGCGTGGTGGCGCTACGGCCGCGAACTGCGCGCCCGCAGGAAGCGGTTCAAGCAGGTGTCGCTCGCCGGCACGGCCGTGGGAGCCGCGGCGGTTGGTGGCTGGCTTACCGGCGGCATCGGCCTGCTGGGCGCCTGGGTGCTCTGGGAGCACGCGCCCAGGTGGACGACCCGGGGCGCCCGGTGGCTCCGATTCGGTTCGGCGGCGTGGCGGGGCCGCCGCGAGTGCGGCCGCTGCGGATACGTCATGCGCGTGCTCTCCTACGACGCACGGGCCGGGCTGACGATCCGTCCCACCGAGGGCGACGCGCCTCTGGTGGTGTCGCGCGCCTGTCCGGCCTGCGGGGCGGCCCCGAATGACGACGAAGGCCTGCGGCTGACGGGACCGGACGCGGAGCGCACCCTGCGCCGGGTCCTCGCCTACCATCACTTCGAGGGAGCTTCCGAGAGGCGGATCGCCTCGGCAACCCGGCTGATCGAGGAAGTCGGGGGCACGGGCGGCCTTTCGCGGGTGCTGGTCAAGAAGGGCGCGCGCTTCGGGAATCTGCCGCGCACGGGCACCATCGCCCTGGAGATCGCAGCCGCCGAGGACGGCGAGCGGCGGCTTCTGGAGCTGGAGCTCGCGAGCCTGGAGGCGCACTGGAAGCGGGAGGAGGAACTCGCCGCCATCATCGACGGCGAGCTGACCCCGGTGCCTCTGCTGGAGACGCTGCGGCGCAAGGTGGCCGGGTTATGAAGGGCGCGGCCCGCTCATCCGGACTAATAGTCCACCGGCCTCAGGTACGATTCCCCGATCGCCGTGGACGAGAGCACGGCCACCGTCGGCAGTTCCCGCTTCCAGTGGGTCGCGTTCAGACGGCTCCAGACGATGTCCACCTGCGCTTCCTCGAAGCCCCGCAGCACCAGGTCGGAGGGGGAGTAGCCCCGCAGCAGCCAGTGCAGGATGGGGTCGGCATCGTGATAGGAGATGCCCAGCTCGTCGTGATCGTGGATCCCCTGCACCAGATCGGCGCTGGCCGGCTTCTCGACGATCTCGGCAGGGACGCCGAGATGGCGCGCGAGCGCCCACACCTGGGTCTTGAACAGGTCTCCGAGCGGGTTGACCGGGGGCGAGTCGTCGGCGTGCCAGGTGTAGTAGCCGAACAGCCGTTCGCTCTTGTTGCCGGTGCCGAGGGGGAGCGCCCTCAGGAGCGCCGACTGGTCGAAGATGGTTAGGGCGCGGAAGCGGGCGGCGAGGTTTCCGCGGCGCAACGGGCTGATGTCCGGCTCGTGGCGCGCGATGTAGCCGTCCACCGAAGCCGTGATGTCCAGGGTGCGGCCGACGGCGCCGGTCGCCTCCAGCACCATCGCCGCGTGCTCCAGGCTCTCCGGTGACGAGGTGGCGTACGGCAATCGCAGCCCGGTGACGTTCTCCGGGCCGAGCGCGCGCACCGCGAGGCAGAGCGACACCGCGGAATCGACGCCTCCCGACACGCCGATCACGACCTTTTCGAAGCCGCGTCGGCGCACGATCTCCTCGCGGATGAACTCCACCAGGGCGCGTTCGGCGAGCTCGAGGTTGAGGTCGAGCATCGAGGCGTCGCCCGGAATCGGGCCGTGGGTCGCGGCTCGCTGGCGCCGTGCCGGAACCGCGCCGCCGCCTGCCCGGGAATCCTCGTCAACCGCGGGCGCGGGCGCTGCGTCCCTTCCCCGCCTGCGGCCGGCCCGCGCCAGTGCATCGCGCAGGTGCGGCAGCTGCTGCTCGAGATCGGAGAGCAGCGGCGACTCGAAGCGATGCCGGTCGATGGCGGTGCGGTCGAGGACGGCGGTCACCACGCCTTCCTCGAAAAGCGGAGCGCGCGCCAGCGTGGTGCCGTCGGGCGCGATCGCCACCGAACCGCCCGCGAACAGCTTGCCGCCCTCCGAACCCACCAGCTGGCTGACCAGGACGAAGACGCCGTGTTCCATCGCCGGTCCCTCCAGGATGGGGTCCCAGCGCCTGATGCTGGCGGGACGGTCGCTTCCGGCGAGGAACCCCCGCGCCGGCGAGGCGCTGGGCACCAGCACGACCTCGGCGCCGTCCAGGGCGAGCACGGCCGTGGTCAGCGAGTGCCAGACGTCTTCGCAGATCAGCATCCCCATGCGGCCGAGGGGCGTGTCGAAGGCGCGCAGGTCGCGACCCGGCTCCACGAAGCGGGCCTCGTCGAAGAGCCCGTAGGTGGGCAGGAACATCTTGCGGTGGACGTGCAGCGGCAGATAGCGGCCGCCGCTCGCGGAAAAGTAGACGACGCTGTTGTAGATCTGGCGGCGATGCCGCTCGTAGAAGCCGACGACCAGGTCGGGTCCGCCAGGGGGCGCCGCGCCCAGCATGTCGGCCACCTCGCCCGCGCTGAAGGCGAGCTCCGCGACCGCCCCCTGCAGGAAGTATCCGGTCAGGCAGGTTTCCGGAAAGACGAGCAGGTCGTGGTCGCCGCCGGCGTCGGCGACCAGCGAGCCGATCCTGTCGAGGTTCGCGCGCACGTCTCCCTTGCGCGGCTTCATCTGGACCAGTCCCGCGACGAGGGGGGACGAATGTCTCAGGCTCATGAGCGGCGCGTCGTCATGGGAGCAGGTTCCGGTTCGCAGTGCGGCAAGCAGGATGCCTCCCGACAAGGTATGATAACCGTGCGGTCCGCCAAACGCCGCGCCGGTTGCCGGATGATCGATCCGATTGCACGATAACTGGTCGCACGACGCCGATGCGGGTCGAACCGGCTCCGGGAACGAGTCCGTGACCTCCGGGGTCTACCCTTCAGCCATGGACATTTCCTCACACGAGTCGCCATGACCCGCACGAGATTCATCCTCGCAGCGTTCCTGCTCCTTCTGCCGTTCCGGGCACTGGACCTCGCGGGCCAGGACAGGGGAGCGGCCGGCCAGCCGGATGCGGAAGCCTCGGCAGCGCTGGACGGCCAGCACTTCCTGCGCGCCTTCGAGGTCATCAAGCGCTACAGCTGGAGCACTCCCGCGGACTCGACGCTCTGGAGAGGGGCTCTCGACGGGCTGCTGGGGGCGGCGACCCTGTTGGCGCTGCGCACCGACTCGGCCGACTCCGTCCCGGGTTCGGATCCGATTCCCGCGGAGGCCGAAGTCCCCTCGAGCCTCGGCACGGTGAACGATCAGCGTTTCCTCAGCACCTTCGACAGCATCCGACGGTCCGGTGTGGATGAGCCCGGCGATCCGATGCTGTGGCGCGGCGCGGTGTGGGGGTTGATCGCGGCTCTGGACGACCCCTATGGCCAGGTGCTCAGCCCGCGGCGGGTGGACGAGTTCCAGGAAGCCACCACCGGCAACTACGCGGGCATCGGGGTGGCGATCCAGCTGCTGAACGAACGGATCACGGTCACCGCGGTCTTCCGCGGGTTTCCGGCGGAGCGGGTGGGAATCCAGGTGGGTGACGTGATCGTGGGCGTGGACGGCGAGAGCGCCGCGGAGTGGACGACCGGTGAGGCCTCGCAGCGCATTCGCGGCACGCCCGGCACCATGGTCGCCGTGTCGGTCGAGCGCGACGGGTTTTCCAGTCCCATTCGCCACGACATCGAGCGCGACAACATTCACGTCTCGTCGGTCCACGCCGGGTACGTGGAGGAGGACATCGGCTACATACAGCTGGACCGGGTGGCCCGCGGCTCCACCGCCGAGATGGACTCCGCATTCGCTCTGCTCGCTGACGCGAGGGGGATCGTCCTGGATCTGCGCCGCAATCCCGGGGGATATCTGGACGAATCTCTCACCCTGACGGACCTCTTCCTCGACCGCGGCAAGCGCGTCGTCAGCACCCGCGGCCGCAATCCCAGGCGCGGGCCCGGCGATCACGAAGATGCGGCGTACACCCGGGACGGGGCGAGCCTGGGGGACAAGTCGCTGGTGGTGCTGGTCGACGGCTTTACGGCCTCGGCCGGGGAAATCCTCTCCGGAGCCCTCCAGGACCACGACCGCGCGCTGGTGGTGGGCGAGCGCACCTTCGGAAAGGGGGTGGTGCAGTCCGTCGTACCGCTCCCGGAGGGCTGGCAGTTGCAGCTGACCACCGGCGAATGGTACACCCCGCTGGGCCGTTCGCTGCACCGCCAGCGGGACGCGCACGGGACTCCGCTGCCCGAGGACTCCACCGCCTTTCCGGTCTTCACCACCGAAACGGGGCGCGAACTGAAGGGTGGCGGCGGGGTCTTCCCGGATCTGGAGATCGACGGCGATACGCTTCTGGCCATCGAGCGCCGGCTTCTGGAGGAAGCCACGGCCGCCGAATTCCCGCTAGGGCTGAGGCTGGCCGAAATCGGGTTCGACCGCGCCCAGGCCGTCGGCAATGACGGCGCCGAGGCGGCGATCACCGGGGAGATCCTCGAGGCGTTCATCGCCGAACTGCGCGATGCGGGTGTGCCCGACGCCACCCTCGACGATGCCGCCGCGCGGAGCTACCTGCTCTGGCGGCTCGAGATCAACCTGTCTCAACGCATGGAAGACGACGCGCGCCTGCTGCGGTTCCGGATCCAGCGCGATCCTGTCCTGGCGGAAGCGGTCCGGCTTCTGCGCGAAGCGGACAACCAGGCGGACCTCTTCAGGCTCACCGGGAGCGGAAGCTAGCGGGCGTCGCGCCCGCGCGGCCCCTCCGCCGGGGCTGCCGCCCGGGCTCGCTCTGCCCGAGTCATCCCCTGGGATGGTGGGTCCGGTGCATCTCGTGCACGTATTCCCGGTCCACGTGCGTATAGATCTCGGTGGTGGCGATGTCGACGTGGCCGAGCAGTTCCTGAACCGCGGCCAGGTCCGCGCCTCCCTCCAGCAGATGGGTCGCGCAGCTGTGTCGGAGGGTGTGCGGGGAGACAGGCCTCTCGATCGCTGCACGGTCGCGCGCCTTGCGCACGATGGTCCAGACCGCCATGCGGGTGAGCGGCCGGCCTCTGGCGCTCAGGAAGAACATCCCTTCGCCCCTGCCGCGCTCCAGCTCCGGCCGCACGTCCCGCAGATAGCGCGTCAGCGCACGCCGGGCGGCGCGGCCGAAGGGTAGCATGCGCTCCTTCGCGCCCTTCCCGTACACCAGACAGGTGCGCTCCTCGAGGTCGAGGCTGTGCAGGGGAAGCCCGGTGAGTTCCGAGACGCGCATGCCGGTCGCGTACAGGAGTTCCAGGACCGCCCGGTTGCGCCAGCACAGCGGATCGGACAGCTCCGGCGCCTCCAGCAGGCGTTCCGTTTCCCGCAAGCTCAGCACTCCGGGGAGGGTCCGCCACACGCGCGGCGACTCGATCTGCTCGGTGGGGTCCGCTTCGATGGCCTCTTCTTCCAGAAGGAAGGCGAAGTACGCCCGCATCGACGACAGGGCGCGCCGGATCGAGGTAGGCGCCAGGCCCCTGTCCTTGAGCGAGTACACATAGTCCCGGAGCTCGAGGCGGGTGACGTCCCGCGGGCGGACGATGCCCCGGCCCGACAGGTACCGGATCAGCCGTGCGACGTCGCGACCGTATGCCTCCAGCGTCCTCGCCGAGAGCCCCCGCTCGAAGGCCAGGTAGTCCGCGAAGAGCTCCTCACGGAAAGCCCTCGCGACCGGCTCGTCCCGTTCCCCGCTCATTGCCCGGAATCGGATGCCCGCCGCCGGGTGCGACGCCAGGCCAACAGGATCACGGCGACGACCGCCGTCGCGACGACCAGCAGGAGGCGGTTGGCGGTCGCGTACCACTCGAGCATGGTGTCGACGTTCTCCCCGGCGATGGACCCCAGCCGGACCAGCCCGCCGTACCAGATGGCGGACGCCACCGCTACCGGCACGGCGACGGAGGCAAACGACAGCCGGGCGACGCCCGCGAAGGCGGGCACCACCGCGCGCAGCCCGGGGAGAAAGCGGGCGAGGAAGATGGCGGGCGTTCCCCGCCGCCGGTAGAAGCGCCGCAGGCGGGAAAGCTGCTCCGGCTGAAGCAGCAGCCGGCCGAACCGGGTGTCGAAGAAGGGCGGACCGAAGCGGCGCCCCGCCCCGTAGACCAGCAGGGCCCCCGAGGTGTTGGCCAGCCAGGTCACCAGGAAGACCACCACCACATCCGCCGGGCCGCGCACGGCCAGGAAGCCTCCCAGCAGGATGAACGTGTCGGCGGGAACCGGGGGCACGATGTTTTCGAGGGCTGCTCCCGCTCCCAGCAACAGGTAGGTCAGCCCGGCGGGGAGCGACGCGAGGAAGTCGAGCGTCGCGTCCATGTTGCCTCCTCCCCGATGAGCGCAACGGCGTGCACGGCGATCCCTTCGCCGGCCCCGATCCAGCCCATTCCCTCGTTCGTCTTTCCCTTGATCGAAACCGCGTCCGACCCGACCTCGAGCACATCGGCGATGCGTGCGCGCATTCCGGCGGCGTGCGGTCCGATGCGGGGTGCTTCGCAGATCACGGTCACGTCCACGTTGATCGTCCGCAGTCCGCGCTGCCGGAGGAGAGCGGCCACCCGGCCGAGCAGATCCATGGAGTCGGCGTCGCGCCAGCGCGGATCTCCCGGGGGAAAGTGGCTTCCAATGTCGCCTTCGGCCGCGGCTCCCAGCAGGGCGTCGGTAACGGCATGGGCCACTGCATCGCCGTCGGAATGGCCGGCCAGGCCCGCAACCCCGGGGATCTCGACGCCTCCCAGAATCAGCTTCCGGTCCGGATCGAAGCGGTGGGAGTCGTAGCCCGTGCCCACTCTCATGGCGAGCCCCGGGAGGCGCGGAAGGCCTCGCTCAGGCGTGCCAGCGCCGGAAGGCGAGACATACGTTGTGCCCTCCGAAACCAAACGAGTTGGAGAGGGCGGCCTCGACGGGTCTTTCGACCATGCCGTCGGTGGCGTAGTCGAGGTCGCACTCGGGGTCGGGGTGCTCGTAGTTGGTCGTGGGGGGGATTCGGCCCTCCCTCAGCACCATCACCGAGATGACCGACTCGATGGCGCCCGCCGCGCCCAGCGTGTGCCCGGTCATCGACTTGGTGCCGCCCACGATGGCCGCCCGGGCCGCTTCTTCCCCCAGCACCGCCTTGATGGCGGCCGTCTCGACTTCGTCGTTGTAGGGCGTCGACGTGCCGTGCGCGTTGATGTAGCCGACCTCCTCCGGAGCGATTCCCCCGTCTTCCAGCGCCAGCCGCATGGCCTGCTGGGCTCCCGCGCCTCCCGGGACCGGCGCGGTGATGTGGTAGGCGTCCGCGGTGGCGCCGCAGCCCGCGACCTCCCCCAGAATGCGTGCCCCCCGCGCCTCGGCGGTGTCGAGTGACTCGAGCACCAGGCAGCCCGCGCCCTCTCCGATGACGAAGCCGTCACGGGTGGCGTCGAAGGGGCGGCTCGCGGTCTCCGGGGTGTCGTTCCGTCTGGACATCGCCTTCATGGAGGCGAAGCCGGCGATGGAGATGGGCACGATGGCGGCTTCGGCGCCCCCTGCCACCATCACGTCGGCGTCCCCTCGCTGGATGACGCGGAGGGCGTCGCCGATGGCATGCGCCCCGGAGGAACACGCGGACACGGTGGAGTGGTTGGGGCCCTGGGCGCCGTAACGAATCGAGACCAGCCCCGAGCCGATGTTGGGAATGAACATCGGGACGAAGAAGGGACTGATGCGGCGTGGCCCGAACTTCACCAGCTTCCGCACCTGGCTCTCGTACGTGTCGACGCCCCCGATCCCGCTGCCGATGATCACGCCGAAGCGCTCCGGGCGCACACCGGGCGGGCAGCCCTCCAGCCCTGCGGAGGCCATGGCCTCCACAGCTGCGACCACGGCGAACTGCGCGAAGCGGTCGTAGCGCCGCATCTCCCGCTTGCTCAGGTGCCCGGAGGGATCGAAGTCCTTGACTTCGCACGCGATCCGGGTCGCGAAGCGGTCGTCGGGGTCGAAGTGGGTGATCGGGCCGCCGCCGTTCGTACCGGCCAGCAGGGCGTTCCAGGAAGACGGGACGTCGTTGCCGAGGGGAGTGATCATCCCGATGCCGGTCACGACAACCCGCCGGCCTGCCCGGGCGGTACCGTTGTCCGAAGGGCCGTTCATGTGTCTTCGCGCCGCCCGGCGCCTCTCCCGCGCAAAGGGGTCAGGATGCGGCGGCCTTGCGAATGTAGTCGATGGCGTCTTCCACCGTCCGCATCTGCTCGGCATCGGAGTCGGGAATGTCGATTCCGAACTCCTCCTCAAAGGCCATCACCAGCTCCACGGTGTCCAGCGAATCGGCTCCGAGATCCTCCATGAACGAAGCGCCCTTCGTGACCTGATCCTCCTCGACGCCGAGTTCAGTGACGATGATGTCCTTGACCCGGCCTTCGATGCTGTCCGCCATCTCCCTGTTCCTCCCTTGTGTTGCGGTGTTTCGCCGCTAATGAGTGATCATCGAGGCTACATCGCCATGCCGCCGTCCACGGCCAGGACCTGACCGGTAACGTACCGGGCTTCCGGTCCAGCGAGAAACCGCGCGACGTCGGCGACGTCGGAGGGCTCTCCCAGCCTGCCCATCGGGATGCGCGCTCCGAGCTCTCCAGTGGTGCGTTCGTCCAGACCGGCGGTCATGTCGGTGGCGATGTAGCCGGGAGCGACCGCGTTGCAGCGCACTCCGCGCCTGGCAAGCTCGCGCGCGACGCTCTTGGTAAGCCCCACCAGCCCTGCCTTGGAGGCCCCGTAGTTGGTCTGACCGGCATTGCCCATCAGGCCGATCACCGAGCTGATGTTGACGATGGACCCGGATCGGCGCTTCATCATGCCTCTGCACGCGGCGCGGGTCATGTTGAAGGCGCCCGTGAGGTTGACCCTGATCACCGCATCCCAGTCCTCGTCCTTCATGCGCAGGAGAAGATTGTCCCGGGTGATCCCCGCGTTGTTGATCAGAATCGTCGCGATGCCCTGTGCTTTGGTCACCGCGGCGACGGTAGCGCTGCACTGCCCCGGATCTCCGACATCGCAGAAGTAGCCGGCGTGACCGGCGCCCTCGAGTCGAGCGGCGGCTGAGGCGGCCCCTTCCTCGTCGATGTCCACGATGGCCACCCGGGCCCCGTCGCGCGCGAGGACCTGTGATATCGCGTACCCTATGCCCCGCGATCCGCCGGTCACCAGGGCGGTCTGCCCGGCCAGAGCGCCGCTCATGGCGTGCTCCCGGCCGCGACGGGGTCGGGGAACAGCTTGCGGACACCGCCTGCCGTGCCCACGCAGACGGCCTTGACGCCCCGGGCGTTGCGCCGGCTCAATCCGCACAGCACGGACCCGGGACCGATTTCGACGAACCGCTCCACACCGCTTTCGACCATGGACCTGACCGATTGGGACCACAATACCGGAGAAGTGAGCTGCCGGACCAGCAGCCGACGCGCGAGGCCGGGATCCCGGACGGCCCCGGCGGTCACGTTCGAAAAGACCGGAAAACCGGGCGGTCCGAAAGATAGGCTGCGAAAACACTTCCGCAAACCCTCCTCCGCCCCGGCCATGAGTGGCGAGTGAAATGCGCCGGACACGGCCAGGCGCACGGCCCGCCGGGCACCGGCTTGCCTGGCGCGCACCAGGACCTCGTCGATCGCCTCGGCATCCCCGCTGACCACGATCTGTGCGGGGGCGTTGAAGTTGGCTGGAACACAGACCAGCCCCTTCATGGACACGGCCTGACACACTTCGCGCACCTCGGGCTCCCCCAGGCCCAGGATGGCGGCCATGGACCCGGGCCGGGCGTGTCCCGCTTCCCGCATCAGCTCGCCTCTGCGCCGCACGGCGTGCACGGCGTCCTCGAAACGGAGCGTACCCGCGGCGGCGTGGGCGGAGAGTTCGCCCAGCGAATGCCCCGCGGCGCAGGCGATGGGGCCCAGCCGCAGCCTCAGGACCGCGAGCGCGGCGAGGGAGTGGACCAGGATCGCGGGCTGCGCGTTGTGCGTCTGCAGCAGCTGGTCCTCGGGGCCTTCCCAGGCGAGGCGCGAGAGGGAGAATCCGAGGATGTCATCTGCGCGCTCAAACACCCGTGCGGCTTCCGGATAGGCGGCTGCCAGGTCGCGTCCCATCCCGGGAAACTGCGACCCCTGTCCGGGGAAGAGGAGAGCCAGTGACACCTGACGACGATCGACGGCAGCGGCCGCTACACGCGGAGGGCCGTGGCGCCCCAGGTGAGGCCGGCCCCGAAGGCGACCAGCAGGACGTTGGATCCGGGTCCGATGCGGCCCCGCTCCAGCGCTTCGTCGAGTGCGACCGGGACGGTCGCCGAGCTGATGTTGCCATAGCGGTGGACGTTGACGTACACCTTTTCCATGGGAACGCGGGCGTAGCGGGCGGTCGCCTCGATGATGCGGATGTTGGCCTGGTGGGGGATCAGGAGGTCGACGTCGTCCGCCGTCCAGCCGGCCTGCCGGATCGCGAGGCGGGACGACCTGGACATCGCCCGCACCGCGTTCTTGAACACCTCCCGGCCTTCCATGAGCAGCAGGTGGGACCGATCCGCGAGGACGGATTCGTCGAAGGGCCGGATGGCGCCTCCGCCCGGCCTCTGAAGCAGGTCCGCGAGCTTCCCGTCGGACCGGATGTCGTTGGCGAGAATCCCCCGGTCGCCGGTCGCGCGGCGGATCACGCTGGCGCCCGCCCCGTCCCCGAACAGCACCGCCGTGGACCGGTCCTCCCAGTCCATGATCGATGTCATCTTCTCCGTGGACACCACCAGGACCACCTCGCCCATGCCGCTCGCGATGTAGCCCTCCGCCAGGGCCAGGATGTAGAGGTAGCCCGTGCAGGCCGCGGAGATGTCCATGGCCGCCGCCCCGTTCGCGCCCAGCCGAGCCTGAATGTCGCACGCGGTGGAGGGCAACAGCCTGTCGGGCGTGGCTGTGGACACCAGCAGCAGGTCCACGTCCCCGGCGCCGACCCCGGCCCGCTCGAGAGCCTGCTCCGCCGCGGCAACGCCCATGTCGCACACGGAGGTGCACGAGTTCGCGACGCGGCGCTCGTGAATGCCGGTGCGCTCCACGATCCACTGCTCGGTCGTGTCCACCATGCGCGTCCAGTCCTCGTTGGTGAGGACGCGATCCGGGAGGAACCGTCCCGTGCTGGCGACTTCGCTGATGGGTCGGGTCATGGGATGCGGGCCGCGGTTTCGGCCAGGTAGCGGGCGATATGCCCGATCATGGAAGTCCTGACGGCCCTGGCCGCCACGCCGATGGCCTTGCCGATGGCCTTGGGCGGCGATCTGCCGTGGCAGATGACGGACACGCCGTTAACCCCCAGGAGGGGAGCGCCCCCGTATTCGGCGTAGTCGAGGATCTCGATGGTCGAGCGGTCCAGTGGTGTGCGGATGCGCTCCTGCTCGCGGTCCATCACCCGGATCACGAACCCGGCCACCGACTCGTAGAACTTCAGAAGTACGTTGCCGGCGAATCCGTCGGTGACCAGTACGTCGCAGCGGCCGTGGATGATGTCGCGCCCTTCGACATTTCCGATGAAGTTCAGCCCGCTCTGGCTGAGCAGCCGGTATGCTTCCACCGTGCGTTCGTTACCCTTCTCCGGCTCGGAGCCGATGTTAAGCAGACCGATGCGGGGCTTCGATCTCCCCATCAGGTCTTGTGCGTAGACGTGGCCGAGAAACGCAAACTGCAGGAGGTGGCGGGGCCGGCAGTCGACATTGGCCCCGGCGTCCAGCATCAGCATGTGCGCCCGGCTGGTGGTGGGCATGAGGGTTCCGACGGCCGGCCGGTCCACTCCCGGCAGCCGCTTGAGCAGAAACACCGACGCCGCCATCACCGCACCCGTGGGTCCGGCGCTGACGAAGGCGTCCACCCGGCCCCTGCGATGGAGTCCGACTCCGGTCACGAGGGACGAGCCGGGCTTGCGGCGCACGATGGCAGCGGGGGACTCGTTGGGGGAAACCCGCTCCGCGGCATGGACGATCTCCAGCCGCCCGCCCTCGGAGGCGCCGTGGCGCTCCAGTTGCGCCGCGATCCGCGCGCGGTCTCCCACCAGCACGACGGTCACATCGCCGGCTTCGTGGGAAAGGGCGTGCAGCGCTCCGGCGACTTCGGTCGCGGGGGCGCCGTCGCTGCCCATGGCGTCGAGCGCGATTCTCATCGTGGACCGGTCGCCGCCGGCGTGGTCAGTCCAGCTCGACTTCGATGACCGGACGATCCCGGTAGTAGCCGCAGGTGGGACACACGCGGTGCGGGATCTGCGGGTCGTCACAGCGCGGACAGTTCCACACCACGACGGGTTCGGCTCGATGGTGGGTGCGGCGCTTGCGCTGCCGCTGCTTGGATGTACGACGCTTCGGTACGGCCATGGTTTCTTCGTCTCAGTGATTCGTGAGAGCCCGCAGCTTCTCCCATCGGGCATCGACATCCGGCGGCGAGCAATCGCACCGGGCCGTGTTTCGGTCTGAGCCGCACGCCGGACACAGTCCCCGGCAATCGGGGCGGCATTCCACGTACATCGGTGCCGCCAGCGCGAACTCCTCCCGCAGCGGGCCGGCGATGTCGAGTTCGGCCAGGTGCGCGGGGAAGGTGTGCACCTCCCCGTCGTCCCGGCAGTCCCATTCATCGTCGGGAACGAAAACGAACCGGACCGGCAGCGCAAACGCCTGCGCGACGGGTTCCAGACAGCGCCGGCACACTTGCGCCAGGGTGGTCGACATCCTTCCCTGGACCATCACTTGGCCTGCCGCCATGGACCTCGCGGTCAGAGTCACGCTGACGGGCCCGGAAAGCTCCGGACCCCGTTCCCCGAGGACGAAATCGGCGGCCGGGCACGCCGCTCGCAACTGGAGCCTGCCCGTACGTTCGAGCGCGTTCAAGTTCAAGTGCAGCATAGCATAAAAAGCTAGCGTTGCCCACGGTCCTGCGTCAACGCGCTGCGATGCCGGACAGCCTCCGGACGAACTGCCGCGGCATTCGGGCGGAGTCATCCACCGACTGCCAGCCTTTCGTGGCGCGAAAAGAAGAAGTCGATTTCCAGCGCGGCGTTGGCGTCCGAATCGGACCCGTGGACGGCGTTGCGCTCCTTCGATTCCGCGTAGAGCGCGCGGACGGTTCCGGGAGCGGCCTCGGCGGGGTCCGTGGCTCCGATGGCCTCGCGAAACCGGGCCACGGCGTCCTCGGCCTCCAGCACCAGGGGCACTATGGGGCCGGAGGTCATGAAGGCGACCAGCGAGTCGAAGAAAGGCCGCGCCCGATGAACCGCGTAGAAGGCCGCCGCCTGTGTCCGGGAGAGCTGCGTCATGCGCAGGCAGCGAATGCGGAAACCCGCTCCCTCCAGATGGGCGAGGATGGCCCCGGTCTTTCCCGAAGCCACCGCGTCGGGCTTGATGATCGCGAGTGTCAGGCTCATCGCAGAGCTTCCCGGGTGAGGTGTACGATGTCGACCGGCCGCCGTGCGACGCCGATCCCGTTCTCGCGGAAGGCCCTGATCTTCTCTTCCGCGGTTCCGGAGGAACCACTGATGATGGCTCCCGCGTGTCCCATGCGGCGGCCCGGAGGCGCGGTCTGGCCCGCGATGAAGCCGACGATCGGCAAGTCGAGGCTGCGGCCGGCATACTCGGCCGCCTCCTGCTCGTCCGTGCCCCCGATCTCGCCGATCATCACGACCGCCCTCGTCTCCCCGTCTTCGGCGAAGGCCCTGAGGCAGTCGATGAAGGTGGTGCCGATGATGGGGTCTCCCCCGATGCCGACGCAGGTGGTCTGGCCGATGCCCGCTCCGGTGAGCTGCCCGACCGCCTCGTAGGTGAGCGTGCCCGAGCGCGACACCACGCCCACGGGACCGGGTGTCACGATGTCGCCGGAGATGATGCCCACCGTGGCCTTGCCCGGCGAGATCAACCCCGGGCAATTGGGGCCCAGCAGCCGGACGCCATGGTCGGCGACGAAGGCGTAGGCGCGCGTCATGTCGAGCACCGGAACGCCCTCGGTAATGCAGACGATGAACTCGACGCCCGATTCCGCGGCCTCCATGATCGCGCTCGCGGCGAAGGGCGGCGGCACATAGATCGCGGAGGCGTTCGCCCCCGATTCCGCAACCGCCTCGTTCATCGTGTCGAAAACCGGCACGCAAGCGCCTCCCGGACCCTTGACGACGCGACCTCCCTTCCCCGGCGTAACCCCCGCGACCACGCGCGTGCCGTATTCGATCATCCTGGCGGTGTGGAAGGATCCGTCGCGGCCGGTGATGCCCTGGACCACCACGCGCGTGGATTCGTCAACGAAGATCGACATGGGGCGGGACCGTGTGCTGTGGGAGGGAGTCCGCGAGGGGCTGTTGCGGAATGAAGAGCGTCACGCCGCGGCCCTCTTCACCGCCGCCCGCACGACCTCGTCCATCGAAGTGAAGGCGGAGAAGCCCTCGGCCGCGAGGATGTCCCTGGCTTTGGCTTCGTTGGTGCCCGTAAGGCGGATGAGGATGGGTGCGCGGATGTCGGCGCGTTGCGTCGCCTCGACGATCCCGCGCGCCACGTCGTCGCAGCGCGTGATGCCGCCGAAGATGTTGACCAGGATCACCTGAACGCTGGGATCGGCCGTGATGATCTCCAGCGCGGCCACGACCTTTTCGGGGTTGGACGATCCGCCGATGTCGAGGAAGTTGGCCGGCTCGCCGCCGTAGTACTTGACCAGGTCCATGGTGGCCATCGCCAGCCCGGCTCCGTTGACGCAGCACCCCACGTTGCCGTCGAGCTTCACGAAGCTGAGGCCGGCGGCGCGCGCGCGCGTTTCCGCGGCGGGTTCGGCGTCCGGATCGCGCATGGACTCCAGGGCCGGCCGGCGGAAGAGCTCGTTGCCGTCGATGGTGACCTTGGCGTCGATGGCCTTCACCTCCCCGGTCTCCGTGGCGATGAGAGGGTTCACCTCGCAGAGGGATGCGCCGTTCTGCATGAAGACCTGGTAGAGCTGCGAAAGCACCGTCGCGCACTGCCGCGACAGCGCCGGTTCGTCGAAGAGCGCTCTCCCCAGCCGGTACGCCTGATGGGGCAGGAGGCCGAAGCGCGGGTCGACCCGCAGCCTGGTGATGGCGGCCGGATTGGTGGCCGCCACTTCCTCGATGTCCACGCCCCCTTCCCGCGACACCATGAAGAGCGGCGCCTGCACGGCCCGGTCGACCAGAATGCCGACATAGCGCTCGCTGGCGATATTCTCGAGAGGCACGAGCAGGACCTTGTGCACCGTGAGCCCGCGGATCTTCATCCCCAGGATGGCGCGCGCGTGTGCCTCGGCTTCCCCGGGGGTGCCGGCGAGCTTGACGCCCCCCGCCTTGCCCCGGCCGCCGGAATGCACCTGGGCCTTGACCACAGCCGCGCCGCCCATGTCGGCGGCGATCGTGCCGGCTTCTTCGGGCGTGGTGGCGACGCGGCCCCGTGGTACCGGCATGCCCGCGTCACGAAAGAGTTCCCTTGCCTGGAACTCGTGCAGGTTCATTCGCTCTGCTCCGCGAGGAAGAAGGACATCGGCGCGACGGTGTGGCCGTCGAGGACGCTCTGGCGAGGTGGCCGGAAGAGGCGACCGGCCAAGTTACCCGGGCATCGGCTCACGATCAAGAATCCGGCGCGACTCATTAACCTGCCTGGTTTTCGAAGCGCTCCAGGAGGTCGCGCAATTCGCGCAGGTGCGCGCCGAAACCGGCGAAATCCCCGGCCCGGAGCGCCTCCTCCGCGCGGTCGAGCAGATCCAGGGCGTCGCCCGGCCAGGTCGACGTGTCGGTGGCCAGTTCCCGCAGTTCCTCCAGATCGCGGGTGTCGACCACCTCCTCCGGTGCGGCCACCGCCGCGAGCGCGGCCACGGTGGCGTCCAGGGTCGGCTGCATCGCCACCCGGCGGCCGTCGCTGACGACGAACTGGCGGAGCTCGGGAATCGCGTCCGACTCGGCCGCGAGGAAGATCGGCTCCATGTACATGAGCGTGCCGTCCACGGGCACGATATGCAGGTGACCGGTCCAGACGTCGCTTCCCCCCTGTCGCCAGAGCGAGAGCTGCTGGGAGATGAAGGGATCCTGCTCCACGAGCGCCTCCACCAGGCGGGGACCGGGGACCTGATCCTCGACCGGAATGTCGTAGAGAAGGAGCTCGCCATAGTTGTCTCCGTCGCTGCGCGCGACCAGCAGGGCAGTCAGATTCTGCCGGCCGGCGGGGACGAAGGCGGTGCTCAGCAGGTACTCCGGCTCCTGCGCGCCGGGCAGCCGGTAGATGGCGTACTCGGGCCTGTAGGGGACGGGATTGGTTCCCTGGGCGAGTTCCGTGGCGGGTGCCCACACGTCTTCCTGGCCGTGGAAGGAGGGGGCGGTCTCCAGATGATACTGGAACAGCACCCGGCCCTGGAGGCTGAGAAGCGCGCGCGGATAGCGGATGTGCTCGCGGAGCCCCCGAGGCATCTCGTCAATGGGTTGGAAGAGGCCGGGAAGGGTGCGCCGGTAGCCTTCGAGCAGCGGATCGTTTTCGTCGGCAACATAGAAGGCGACGCGCCCGGTCACCCCGTCCACCGTGACCTTGACGCTGTTGCGCACATAGCTCACGGTGGAACGCGCTTCCAGGTCGTAGGCGCTCGCCAGCGGGAAATGGCGGGTTGCGGTGAAGGCGTCGAGCATCCATACCACCCGGCCCTCGTGCACCACCGGATAGGGCGATTCCGGAAAGCGCAGGAAGGGCGCGATATCGCGCGCGCGCGCCGTCACCTGGCGCCGAAAGACGAAGCGGCTCCGGGGTGAGACCTCGGAGGCGAACAGCAGGTTCGTGTCGCGGAAGCGGAGCGCCAGCAGGACCTTTCGCAGCCACGAGCCCAGCAGGATGCCCTCCGGGTAGTCCACTCCGGCCTGGCCGGGTCCGCCCTCGGGGTCGAGAAAGGCTTCGGTGGTCGGATTGATGATGGCGTAGGCCTGGGGGCGGAGGCCGAAGAACACCGACGGGCGCACCAGGCGCAGTCGCTCGGGCGCCGCCACGCCTTCCGCAAACTCGGGCGGGATCGCGGACAGGATGGTCGACGGCCGTCCCTCGGGGGTGTGTTCCCCCGCCGCGCTGGCAACCGCGCCCATGCCCGCGATGTAGCGCTCGCGAATGTGGAGGTTCTGCCAGTTGCGGTCCTCGATCCCCCCGGGCTCGATCTCGCGCACCGCCAGCGCGACCGGCACCAGGCCTTCCGGGCCCCGATAGCGATCGATGGTGACGTCGCTGAACTCGTAGTAGCGGAAACGGGCCTCCAGCTGCCGATACGTGGTCAGGAGCGCGCCCGGGGTCCAGACCGGGAGCCCGGCAAACTGGCTCGCGACGGCCATCGCGCGCGGTTCCCGGGTCGTTCCGCGGTAGTCGAATCGTTCACGTTGCAACTGGTCGAGCCCGAAGCCAATGCGCGTGAACTCCAGATTATGCTCGATATAAGGGGTTTCGCTCTCGAGCTCGTTGGGCTCGACGCGAAAGCGCTGCACGGTCGCCGGGTAGAGCTGAGCCAGCACGAGCGTGCCCACCACGATGGCGCCCAGCCCGGCCGCGGTCGGGACGGCCTTGCGCCGCGAGCCGCCCCAGGCCACCAGGGCCGCCGAACCCAGTGCGACCACGGCGAGCGCCGTCAACGCGGGCAGGCGGGCGACATCATCGGTGAACCCGAACAGCCCCTGCACGCCGGAGTTGCCGTCGAGCAGGAGGATGTAGCGCGCGACCTGGAAGCGTACGGCCAGCAGGACCAGAAACGTCGCTACCAGGAGGGTGAGGTGCCGGCGAGCCAGGTCTTCCAGCCCGACCCCCTTGCGCGTCAGACGGAGGGCGCCGGTGGCTGCGTAGACGGCGATGGACAGGCTGAACAGGAAGAAGACCAGCAGGAGCGCGAAGGCGACGATCCCGCTCACCACAGGCAGGGCGAAGATGTAGAACGAAACGTCGTGCCCGAGGATCGGTTCGCTCAGTCCCCACTGGGGGGCTCGCAACAGGAGCAGCAGCGCCAGCCCCGCGTCGGGGGGGACCACGGCGCTGAACCAGAGCGCCGCCAGCACCGAGATCACGAGCGTGCCGCGCGAGATCCAGACGCCGGGGATTCGCTCGGATATCTCCAGATTGGCGAAACGCCTGCGGATCCTGAGCGCGCGTACCGCGACCGCGAACAGGCGCACGTTGGCGTAGACCATCGCGCCGACGGCCAGCATGACCAGGATGCGCACCCCCCAGCGCGCGAGCACGCGGGTCCAGAACACGTCGAGATAGCCGGCGGACCCGAACCAGAGCACTTCGACGTAGAGGTCGATGGCTTCACGGGCCAGAATGAGCACCGCGGCCCCGGCCACGATCGAGGCGACCAGCACGCGCCCGCCGCGCCACGGACGAGAGCGCGCCTCAGACATCGACGCCCCTGGCCCGAAGCCAGTCCTCGACCTCGCGCTGGATCTCCCCCAGGCGGACATCGGTGTCGGCTTCGTAGCGGGTCGCGAGGACGGGCTGCGTATTGGACGCCCTCAACAGACCCCAGCCTCCGTCGAAGAGGATGCGTGCACCGTCCACCGCGATCACCTCGTAGCTCCTGGAGAAGTGTTCCCGCGCGGCGTCGGCGAGGTCGCGCTTGATGTGCTCGGCCACCTCGATCCGGTATTCCGGGGTGGCTGCATAGCGCGGCAGATCCGCCACCAGCGCCGAGAGGGAGCGTCCGGACGCGGCCAGCAGGCGCAGAAGCCGGCACGCGGCGTAGACGGCGTCGTCCACTCCGATGTACTCGTCGGCGAAACAAATGTGTCCGGAGAGTTCGCCACCGATGACCGCTCCGGTGGCGTGCATCTTCTCCTTGATGAGGGAGTGCCCGGTCGCCCACATCACGGGGACGCCCCCGGCCGCCGCGAACGCATGCGGCAGCGCCTGCGAACACTTCACGTCGAAAACCATCTTCTCGCCCGGCCCCCGGCGTTCGAGCACCTCCAGGCCGAAGAGGAGAAGCAGGATGTCGCCGCGGACCACCGTGCCGGTCTCGTCCACGACCCCGATGCGGTCGGCGTCGCCGTCGAAGCCGACGCCCAGGGCGGCTTCGGTCTCGCGAACCCGCGCGGCCAGGTCCACAATGTTCTCGTCGACCGTGGGATCGGGGTGATGGTTCGGGAAGGTCCCGTCGAGTTCGCAGTAGAGAGGGATCACCTCGGCTCCGACCGCCTCCAGCACCGGAACCGCGGTGAGCGCCCCGGAAGCATTGCCGCAGTCCACGACCACCCTCAGCGGCGCGATCACCTCGAACCGGCCGGCGACATCGGCGACGTACCGGTCGAGAACGTCGACGCATTCCAGGGTGCCCGGTCCCCGGCTCGCCGTTCCCCCGTCGATACGCCGGCGCAGTTCCTGAATCCCGTCGCCGTAGAGCGGGCGGCCGCCCACGGTCATCTTGATCCCGTTCCATTCGGGGGGGTTGTGGCTGCCGGTGACCTGAGCGCTTCCGTCCGCCGCCAGTTCGCGCTCGGCCCAGTACGTCACCGGGGTCGGTACCGTGCCGAGCCTGATGACGTGCCCTCCTGCGGAGCGGATGCCCTCCGAAAGCGCGTCGGCCAGCCCGTCCGAGCTGGGACGGTTGTCGCTCCCGAGCACGATGCGCGGCCGGGCATCGCCCGTCCGTTCGCCCACCACCGTGGCGAGGGCGCTCCCGGTGCCGCGGGCCACGTCGCTGTCGATGGTCTCGCCAACGATGCCCCGGATGTCGTATTGCCGGAAGATCTCGGAAGAAAAACTCAAAGCCGGTACCGGTCAGAAGTGGTCGCGTGCCGTCTGCAGGTGCGAGGATGGCGGGCGATCCGCTCTCGCCCGCGAACGCGGAAGCCGCGCATCCGTCGCTAGGGAGCGGCGCCCAGGAGGAGTGCTCCTGCCGTCAGCAGTCCTTCCGCACCCGCGCGGGCGAACCCCACGCCCCCGCCCGGGAACACGCCCAGACCGATCACCACCGCCACCGCCGCCCCCATGGCGAAGCGCATGGTCAGGGGCACCGTCACGGGGTCCGGCTCGTCGGACTCCGCCGCTTCCCGCATCCACATGTACCATGCGATCCGCAGGTAGTAATAGTACGACACCACGGTCGTGAGGACGAAAATGACGGAAAGGGTCCAGAGTCCGGCTTCGGCCGCTCCCTGCAGAATGAAGATCTTGCCCATGAACCCGCCCGTGCCGGGAAAGCCGGCAAGGGAGAGGAGAAAGATCGTCAGGCAGACGGCCAGAGCGGGATGCCTGGCCCCGAGCCCCGCGTACCGGTGGATCCCGAGCCGCTCCTCGCCATGCCCCGAGACACACAGGATCACGGCGAAGGCGCCGATGTTCATCGCGGTGTAGACCAGCAGGTAGAACAGCAGTCCCGCGGTGGCGTTCTGATTCAGGGCCACGATGGCCACCAGCAGGTAGCCGGCGTGAGCGATGCTGGAATAGGCCAGCAGCCGCTTGACGTTGGTCTGGGCCAGGGCGATGACGTTGGCGATCACCATGGTGAGCGCCGCGAGCCACCACCCGATGGCGTACCAGCTCCCGGGGATGCCTCCGAAGCCGACCAGGAAGACGCGCGCGAAGGCGACGAACGCCGCCGCCTTCACGCTCGCCGACATGAAGGCCGTGACCGGGGAAGGGGCGCCCTCGTAGACGTCGGGCGTCCACATGTGGAAGGGGATCGCCGAGACCTTGAACGCGAAGCCGATGGCCAGCAGGGCGATGCCGACGTGGAGCAGCCCCGCCACGGCCGCATCCGAGCCGATGGCCAGCGCGATCAGCCCCAGGTTGGTGCTTCCGGTGGCTCCATATACCAGCGCGATCCCGTAGAGCAGGAATCCGGTCGAGAAGGCTCCCAGCAGGAAGTACTTGAGCCCGGACTCCGCCGACTTCGGATCGCGCCGATTGAAGCCGGACAGCACGTAGGCGCTGATCGACATCACCTCCAGGGCCAGGAAGATGACGATCAGGTCGCGCGTGCCTCCCATGAGCATCATGCCCACCGTGGCGAAGAGCACCAGCGCGTGGAACTCGCCCTCCTGCAACCGCTGGCGGCGCACGTAGGCGGGCGAGATGGCAAGCGCGAGCATGGCCGCGAGCAGGAAGATCCAGTTGGCGAAGAGGTGGAAGCGGTCGACCGCGATCATCGTGCTTCCCTGCCCCGGTGTCAGCCCGTACAGCCACCCGTTGGCGAAGGCCGCCGCGAGCACGCCCACCATCGCCAGAACCGCGAGATTCCCGGAGCCGGCGCGCGGCGCCGAAGTCGCGCCGCCCTTCCAGACGCCGGCCAGCAGCACCACGGTCCCCCAGACCGAAAGCACGATCTCGGGAAGCAGCGCCAGCAGGTAGTGCGCGGGGGTGGAGAAGTCGAGCGTCATGAGTCGGCCGGCTCCTCGGCGGGCGGAGTCGTGTGGACGCGCTCCAGGATGGCTTCCACGCTCGGCTCCATGCGCTCGAGAATCGGCGTGGGCGCGACTCCGATCACGATCATGAGCGCGACCATGGGCGACAGGATGAAGATCTCCCGGCGGGAGAGATCGGGCATCGACCGGTTCTCCTCCCGGTCCAGCTCGTTGAAGAGAACCCGCTGCACCATGGGCAGCATGTAGTAGGCGGCGAAGATGACGCCGCTGGTGGCGATGACGGCGGTGACGGGGTGCGTCTCGAAGGTGCCCAGAAGCGCCAGGAACTCGCCGACGAAGCCGCTTGTGCCGGGGAGGCCGATCGAGGCCAAGGCGGTGATCACGAGCGCCAGTGCGAGCATGGGCGCGACGCGTGCCAGGCCGCCGAACTCTCCGGTCAGCCGGGTGTGGCGGCGCTCGTACAGCATGCCCAGGATGAGGAAGAGCGCCCCGGTGGAGATGCCGTGCGAGATCATCACCACCAGCCCTCCCTGAATTCCGTTCAGCGTCAGGGCGAAAATGCCGATCACCACGAAGCCCATGTGCGCCACCGAGGTGTAGGCCACCAGCTTCTTGGCGTCCGGCTGCACGGCGGCCACCCAGGCGGCGTACACGATGCCCGCCGTGCCGAGCACCAGCATCACGGTCACCACCGAGGGGTGCTGCGAGGCCGCCGGGAAGAACGGCAGCAGGAAGCGCAGGAACCCGTAGGTGCCCATCTTCAGCAGGATCGCGGCCAGCACCACCGAGCCCGGCGTGGGAGCTTCGACGTGCGCGTCCGGCAGCCAGGTGTGGAAGGGGAAGAGCGGCACCTTGATCGAGAACGCGAGCGCGAAGGCGGCGAACAGCCAGAGTTGCTCGCGCATCGAGAGCGACACCCCGAGGATGTCCAGGTAGGCGAAGGATCCGTCTCCGGCGCCGGCGGTCGCCGCGTAGAGGTAGAGAATCCCGACCAGCATCAGCAGCGACCCCACCGCCGTGTACAGGAAGAACTTCACCGCGGCGTAGATGCGGCGCTTGCCTCCCCAGACCCCGACGATGAAGTACATCGGCACCAGGGTAAGCTCGAAGAAGACGTAGAACAGCATCAGATCCAGCGCCGTGAAGACGCCGATAATGCCCGTCTGCAACAGGAGCATGAGGGCGTAGAAGGACTTCCGGCGGCGGGTGATGTAGCGGAACGAGCCGAGAATGGTGATCGGGGCCGTGAAGCAGGACAGCAGCACCATGAACAGCGAGATGCCGTCGATGCCGAGCGCGTAGTGCACGCCCCACGCTTCGATCCAGGGCACGCTCGACGCCATCTGAAAGCCCGGATCCCCTACCGTGAAGGACCACCAGAGGCCGAGGCTCACGACGAAGAGCGCGAGCGTCCAGCCGAAGGCGATGTGCCCGGACCGCTCCTCGTCCTCGAGCAGCACGTGCAGCATCGCAGCCATCGGACCCCACACCAGCACGTGCAGGATCCAGGAGTCGAACGCGACCGCTTGCAGCAGGCTCGTCATGACCGGCTCCCTAGAAGACCACGAAGCCCAGGATCGCGAGGACCCCGAGCGTGAGGACGAGGGCGTAGGTGTTGACCTGGCCGGTCTGGAACAGGCTGACGAAGGCACCTCCGGCCCGCGTCACCAGCCCGAGCCCGTTCACCGCGCCGTCGATCAGGACGGCGTCGATGACGCGCCAGGAGAAGCGCGAGGCCGCGAGGACCGGCTGGACCACGAAGCGGTCGTAGAACTCGTCGACGTACCACTTGTTGAAGAGCAGGCTCTTGAATCCCGTGGGCGCGGCAGCCCGGGCGGCGGGCACCACCTTCCAGCGGGCCGCGGCGCGCGCGGTGAACAGCACCAGCGCCAGCGCAGCCAGCGTGGACAGTCCCGCCCACAGCACCTCGCCGCCGCCGAAGGGGGCGGCGTGGGCGGGCTCTCCCAGATGCTCGTAGCGGATGGCCGCCGCGCCGGCCGTGATGGGTTCCAGCCAGTGGTGCAGCCATTCCGAGGTGGGCAGCGCCCCTGCCAGCCCGAGCACCGATGCGGCCACCTCCTCCGGGACGTTGACCCACCCGCCCACGACGGAGAGGACCGCCAGCACAACTAGCGGGATCGTCATGACCCGGGGCGCCTCGTGCAGGTGGCGCGCCTCCTCGCGTCCCGTGCGGTTGGCGCCGTGGAAGGTCATCACCATGAGGCGGGTCATGTAGATGGCGGTGAGCAGCGCCGTCGCCAGGGCAAGCACCCAGAGCACCGTGAAGAGCGCCGGGTAGCTCGAGGAGGCGGCCAGGCCGGCGTACCAGATGATCTCGTCCTTGGAGAAGAACCCGGCCAGCGGCCAGACGCCCGCGATGGCCAGGGTCGCGATCCACATGGTGATCCAGGTGACCGGCATCGAGGCGCGCAGACCGCCCATGTTGCGCATGTCCTGCGGGTCGGCGTGGCTGTGGGTGCGGTGCAGCGCGTGATGCATGGCGTGGATCACCGCCCCCGACCCCAGGAAGAGGAGCGCCTTGAAGAAGGCGTGGGTCATGAGGTGGAAGATGCCGACGTAGTACGCCCCCACCCCGACGGCCAGGAACATGTAGCCGAGCTGGGAAATGGTGGAGTAGGCGAGCACCTTCTTGATGTCGTACTGCGCGAGCGCGATAGTCGCGGCGAGCAGCGCGGTGAGCACGCCCACCGTGGCCACGACCGCGCTGCTCACCGGTGCGAGCGCGAAGAGCACCGCCATGCGAGCCACCATGTAGACGCCCGCGGTCACCATGGTCGCGGCGTGGATCAGCGCGGAGACCGGTGTGGGGCCGGCCATCGCGTCGGGCAGCCAGACGTAGAGCGGGATCTGGGCGCTCTTGCCCGCCGCCCCCAGGAAGAAGAACAGCGTGATCGCGGTGACGGTGGCGCCCCCGTACTCGAGCAGCGCCGGAGCCTCGGGGAAGACTTCCGCGAAGGCCAGCGTGCCGAAGGTCGTGAACACCAGGAACATCGCCACCAGGAAACCGAAGTCGCCGATGCGGTTGACGATGAAGGCCTTCTTGCCGGCGTCGGCCTTCTCGCGGTCCTGGAACCAGAAGCCGATGAGCAGGTAGCTGCACAGCCCCACGCCCTCCCAGCCCACGAACATGACCGGGAAGCTCGCCCCCAGCACGAGCACCAGCATGAAGAAGACGAAGAGGTTGAGGTAGGAGAAGTAGCGCGCGTAGCCGGGGTCGTCGTGCATGTAGCCGACGCTGAACACGTGGATCAGGAAGCCCACGCCGGTCACCACCAGCATCATGATCATGCTGAGCTGGTCCAGCTGGAGCGCCGCGTCCACCTCCAGCGCCCCGGTGACCATCCAGCTCCAGTAGCTGACGACCACGGGGTCGTGCAGATCCGCGTGGAACATCCCCGCGAAGTTGAGCAGCACGAGCACGAAGGAGAGTCCGACCACCCCCGGCCCCACCAGGGTGACCCAGCGCTTGTGCCCGTCGTCCTGGTGCTCCGCCCCGTCGGCGCCCGCGCGCACTGCCGCCGCCGCCCGCGCGCCCACCCGCATCGCCAGAACGCCGTTGACCAGGAAGCCCAGCAGGGGCAGCAGGACGATGAGCCCGGGCAGCACCGGCTCGTACGCTGCCGGCTGGGCGCCTTCCTGGAGGAGGCTCGGGAACGGCGCGAGCGTCATCCAGCTACCACTTGAGCAGGTTGAAATTGTCCACGTTGACGGTCCGGTAGTGCCGGAAGATGGAGATGATGATCGCCAGCCCGACCGCGGCTTCCGCCGCCGCCACCGTCATGACGAAGAAGACGAAGACCTGCCCCTCCACGCCCACGTACCGGGAAAACGCCACCAGGGCCAGGTTCACCGCGTTCAGCTGGAGTTCGATGCAGAGGAACATGATGATGGCGTTGCGGCGCACCAGCACCCCGAACGTGCCGATCACGAACAGCAGGGCGCTGGTGGTCAGGGCTTCGGTCAGCACGCGGCGCTCCTCATACCCGCTTCTTCGCCAGCGCGACGGCCCCCACCACGGCGACCAGCAGCAGGATGCCGGTGATCTCGAAGGGAACCACGTACTCCTGGAAGAGGGGCCGCGCGATCAGCGACACCGCGCCCCGCTCGGCCAGCTCCAGATCCATCGCCGCGGCGCCCGGGAAGCTCTCGTACAGCGCGCTCGACTCCGCTCCGCCGAACCGGGTCGCCAGAATCCCGCAGATCGCGCCGGAGACGACGAAGGCGCACACGGCGTAGAGCCCGCGCACCAGGTCGTCCCGGTAGTCGTGTCCCAGGTTCAGGAGCATGATCACGAACAGGAAGAGCACCATGATGGCGCCGGCGTAGACCATCACCTGGATGGCGGCCAGGAAGTGCGCCTCGAGCAGCACGTAGATCCCGGCTACGCTCGCCAGCGACACCACCATGAACATGAGGCTGGCCACCGGATTCCGGCTCGCCACCACCCCGATGCCTCCGCCCACCACGGTCACGGCGAAGACATAGAAGAGGATCAGCTCCATCCGCTCACTCCGATGCGGGGTCGGAGGGGTCCCAGAGCGCGGTGACCGGGTGCTCCTGCTCCATCAGCCGGTCGAGGTCGTAGACGAAGCGCTCGCGCGTGTACTCGGCGTTCTCGAAGTGCTGGCCCACGTGGATCGCCTCGACCGGGCACACTTCCTGGCACATGCCGCAGAAGATGCAGCGGAACTCGTCGATCTCGTAGACGATGGGGTAGCGGTTGCCCTGGTCGTCCTCCCCGCCGACCAGGCGGATGCAGTTGGCCGGGCAGACCGTGGGACACAGGCCGCAGGCCACGCACTTGGGGCGCCCGTCGGCGTGCACCTCCATGCGGTGGGTGCCGCGCCAGCGGGGGTGGAGTTCCGTGGGCTCCTCCGGATAGCTGCGCGTCACCTTGCGGGGGTTCACCATGTGCCGGAAGGTCAGCGACATCCCCTTGAGGGCGGCTCTCAGATACGAGCTCCGGGCCGCTTCGGGCCGGCGTATCACTTTTACCGATATGGCCATGGCGACTCCCGCGGGATCATGGGTGGGCGGCCGGCGCCGCGCGGGCGGCCCGTCCGGCTGGCGCGGCCCCGGTGATGATGCGGCCGCGGTCGAGGTAGAGGGCGAACATGCCGGTGGCGACGAGGCTCACTGCGGTCAGCGCCAGGGCGAAGCCCGGTCCGCCGGTCACCCCCAATTGATCCAGCACCAGGATGGTGGCGCCCACGAGCATGACGTAGGCGAGCGCGGTGGGCAGCATCACCTTCCAGCCCAGGTGCATGACCTGGTCGTAGCGGAAGCGCGGCAGCGTCCAGCGCACCCAGATGTAGAGGACCACGAAGAAGGTGGTCTTGAGCATGAAGGCGCCCAGGGTGAGCAGCGTGGTCCAGATCGACAACTGCGCCGGGATGGGGTCGCCCGCCGCGGTAAATCCGGAGATGAGCCCGCCCTCGTACGGGATGAAGTTGTCCCCCGTCCAGAATGGGATGTCCCAGCCGCCCAGGAAGAGCGTGGCCATGAGCGCCGAGGCGGTGATCACGTGCGCGTATTCGGCGATGAAGAACATGCTGAACTTCATGGACGAGTACTCGGTGTGGTATCCGGTCACGAGCTCGGATTCGGCCTCCGGCATGTCGAAGGGCAGCCGGTTGGTCTCCGCGAACGCCGAGATGAGGAAGAGCAGGAAGCCGAGCGACAGGGGAAGAATGTACCACAGCCCCAGCTGCTGATCGGCGACCATCCGGGTGAGGGTGACGTTGCCCGCAAGCATCATGACCGGTATCAGCGAGAGCCCCAGCCCGACCTCGTAGCTCACCATCTGGGCGGAGGCGCGCAGGCCGCCCAGAAGCGCGTACTTGTTGTTGGAGGACCATCCTCCCAGGAAGATGCCGTACACGCCGAGCGAACTGATGGCGAGGATGTAGAGCACCCCCACCGGCAGGTCGGCGACGATCATGTCCACCGTCCCCCACGGGGTGGGAAGGGGGGCGGCGAAGGGAATCACGGCGAAGGTGACGAGCGCCGGCATGATCGACAGCATCGGCCCCAGAACGAAGAAGAAGCGCGACGCGGTGGCCGGGCTGGTTTCTTCCTTGATGATGTTCTTGAGCCCGTCGGCGATGGGCTGCAGGAGCCCGAAGGGGCCCACCCGGTTCGGCCCCAGGCGATCCTGGATGAAGGCCGAGAGGCGCCGTTCGGCCCAGGTGGCGTACATGATCGCCACCATCAGCGCCGTGAAGACGGCCAGCACCTTGACGGCTGCCGCAATCAGGAAGACCGTGGGCGAAAGTTCGTTCATCGTTCTCCCGCGACGGCCGCGGGACGATTCGCGGGCGCACCGTGTACGCCCAACCTGTCGTAGCCGAGACCCTCAAACTCCGGCACGCCTGCCGCGAGCCGCCCGAATGCCTCCGCCGCACTCGCCGGCACCGGCTCTCCCGCGAGGGAGGCCGTCAGCGAACCGAGCACCTGCCATGCGGGCTGGGCGTCCCCGGCGGCCCTGAGCGCGGGCTCGAAGCGCTGCACCCGGGTCTGCACGTTGGTGAAGGTCCCTTCCTGCTCCGCGAAAGTGGTGACCGGGAGCACGAAGTGCGCGCTGCGAGCCGCCTGCGCCGGGTGGGCTCCGAGATAGACGAAGAGTTCCGCCCGGGAGCCGAAATCCTCCGGCTGGTCGGCCAGCTCGTCGCCCAGCACGATAAGCGCGCCGGTGGCGGCCGCCGCCTCGTCCAGCCCCCCGGTGGCGTCGTCGCTTCCCACTCGGCGCAGCCCAAGCAGTTCGGCGCCCCGCGTGTTGGGCGCCAGATCGCGACGGCGGGTCAGCACGGGGAAGCCGGGCATCGGGACTTCGTCCGGAGCTCTCGGCGACCGGTAGACGATGTCGCCTCCACCGAGGCGCTCCGCCAACTCCCGGAGGGCGCCCAGGTCCTCGTTGGACGCGTGGGCCGAAGCGACGGCGTGGACGGGGCCCCGGCAACCCTCGAGCCGCTCCCGCAGCGAGGCGAGCGCTCCGTCCCAACCCGGTGCCGACCAGCCGCCCTCTCCTCGCACGAAGGGCTCCTCGAGACGGTCGCTCCGGTTCATCCACTCGTATTGGCCACGACCGTAGTCGCACATCCAGTGCCCGTTGACCTCCGGGTTTTCCCGGGGCTTGAGCCGGTGCACCACGTTGTCGCGGGTGTGGATGTCGATGTTGCATCCCTGAGAGCAGTTGGGGCACACCGACGGGGTGTGGTCGAGGTCCCAGGCGCGCGCCTTGTGCAGAAAGTCCTTGGAGACCAGCGCGCCCACCGGGCAGATGTCGACGATGTTGCCGGACCAGGGGGAGTCCTTCAGCCCCTGTTCGAAGAAGGTGTCGATGACCGCGCGGTCTCCCCGCTCCACCACCGTCAGCACGGGATCCTGCGCCATTTCCTCCATGAAGCGCACGCAGCGCGTGCACATGACGCAGCGGTCCCCGTAGAAGAGGACGTCGCCCCCGAAGTCGTCGCGGCCGAACACGCGCTTGGGCTCGACGCCGCGGCCGTGCGCCCGGCCTTCGGAGTGGACGTAGTCCTGCAGCTTGCACTCCCCGGACTGGTCGCAGATCGGGCAGTCCAGCGGGTGGTTGATGAGGTAGAACTCGAGCACGCCCTTGCGCATCTCGCGCGCCAGCCCCTCGTCGGTGCGCACCACCTGGCCGTCCTGGGCCTGGGTGACGCAGGAGGGCATGGGCTTGGGAGCGCCCTCCACGTCCACCAGGCAGAGGCGGCACTGGGCGGGCGCGGACAGCGCGGGATGATAGCAGTAGTGCGGCACCTCCACGCCGATCTCTTCGGCCGCATGCAGCAGCGAGGTGCCCTCCGGGACCGTGACCCGGCGGCCGTCGATGGTCAGGGTGACCGTGCTCACGCGACCTCCGCGGTGGCGCCGCCGTGGATCAGGGCGAGGTATTCGTCCCTGAACTTCTCGATGGAGGAGACGACCGGCGCCGCCGCTGAATCGGAGAGCACGCAGATGGTGGTGCCGGTCATCTGGGCGCTCATGTCGAGCAGGGTGTCCAGGTCGGACTCGGCGCCCCTGCCCGCTTCGATGCGGCGAAGCACCTGCGTCATCCAGGAGGTGCCCTCGCGGCAGGGCGTGCACTGGCCGCACGACTCGTGCGCGTAGAACTGCACCATGCGCCTTACCTCCCGCACGATGTTGGTGCGGTCGTCCATCACGATCACCGATGCGCAGCCGAGCATCGAACCGGCGGCCTCCACTCCCTCATAGCACAGCGTGCATTCCCGGCAATCCTCCACATCCATGAGCGGAACGGAACTGCCGCCCGGGATCACGGACTTGAGCGCCCGCCCTTCGGCCACGCCGCCGCACACGTCCTCGATCAGCTCCATCATCGGAAAGCCCAGCGGCAGCTCGTAGTTGCCGGGCTTCTCGACGTGGCCGCTCACGCAGAAGAGCTTGGTGCCGGGGGACTTGTCCGTGCCCCACTGCCGGTACCACTCCCCTCCGTACCGTACGATATGGGGCACGGCCGCCAGCGTTTCGACGTTGTTGATGGTGGTGGGCATGGAATACACGCCCACCGCGGCCGGGAACGGCGGCTTCACCCGCGGCTCCCCGCGCCGGCCTTCGAGGGAATTCATGAGCCCGGTCTCTTCACCGCAGATATAGGCGCCCGCGCCCACGTGGACGGTGACGTCGATGTGGGTCCCGGAGCCCAGGATGTCCTCGCCCGCGAATCCTCCCTCGTACGCCTCCTCGACCGCGCGCGCAATGACCTGGCTGGCTTCGAAGAACTCGCCCCGCAGGTAGATGTATGCGTGCCGCGAACCCATCGCGTACGCGGCGATCAGGCATCCCTCGATGAGCTGATGGGGATCCCAGCGGATCAGTTCGCGGTCCTTGAAGGTGCCGGGCTCGGATTCATCGGCGTTGCACAGGAGGTAGTGCGGCTTGACCGCGGCCTTCGGCATGAAACTCCATTTGAGTCCCGTGGGGAAGCCGGCGCCTCCCCTGCCCCGCAGCCCCGATGCCTTCACCTCGTCGATCACCGCGGCCGGGCCGATTTCGAGGGCTCGCTCGAGTCCCCGGTAGCCGTCCCGTTCCCGGTATCCGTCGAGCGTTCGCGCCGCGGGGTCCCCGAAGTTGCGCGAGATCACGCGCACCTCGCGCTCATGCACGTACGGATAGGCCATCTACTCGCCGTGCTCCCTGAGACGCTGGAGGAGCGCGGACACATCGTCCGGCAGCACGTTCTCGTAGTAGCGGGAGTTGATCTGAACGGCGACGGGGAAGCCGCACGCGGCCAGGCATTCCACCTCGATGACGGTGAAGTCGCCGTCCTCGGAGGTCTCTCCCAACTCGGTGTCCGTGTGTCGGAGAAAGGCGTCCAGCACCTCCTCGCCCTTGCACAGGCTGCAGCTGATGTTGGTGCAGACCTGGATGAGGAATCGCCCCACCGGCCGCTTGTTGTACATCGTGTAGAAGGTGACCGTGCCCCGCACCTCGGCCGACGCCAGGCCGAGAAGCGCCGCCACCTCGTCCATCGTCTCGGGGGAGATGTGACCGCGCAGCTCCTGAGCCAGATTCAGCGCGGGAATGAGGGCGCCGCGCGCGGTGGGGTAGCGCGAGCGAATCTTCTCGAACCGCTCCCTGTACGGACCCTCGAAGAGGACCGCTTCCGGATCCTTGTCGGGGAGCATGTAGGGATACGAGGGGGCGGCCGATTCGTGGCCCCCGTCGAGAGGCCGCTCGCCCACGAAGTCGGTGCCGCGCACGTCCGCTTCGGTGAGGTCGAACTCTCCCGTGTTGCCGGCCCAGCCGGGATTGCGGAACGGTACGTGGGTGGGGGCGCTCATCGGTCGATCTCGCCCAGGACGATGTCCAGACTCGCGTTGATCATGATGAGGTCGGCCACCAGGTGCCCCTCGGCCAGCTTCGCGATCGCGGACAGGTTGACGAAGGAGGGCGGGCGGATGCGCCAGCGCACGGGCTTGGGCCCACCGTCGCCCACCAGGTACATGCCCAGCTCCCCCTTGGAACCCTCCACGGCAAAGTAGCAGTCCTCGGCGGGCGCGTTGATGCCGTCCATGATGAGCTTGAAGTGGTGGATCATCGACTCCATGTCGCTCATGCAGTCGGTCTTGCTCGGCAGGCTGATGCGCGGGTCTTCCACGTTGATGGGACCGTCGGGGAGGCGGTCCAGCGCCTGATGCAGGATGGCCACGCTCTGTCGCATCTCCTCCATGCGCACCAGGTAGCGGTCGTAGCAGTCGCCGTTCTCACCGACCGGGACCTCGAAGTCGTAGGTCTCGTAGTCGTAGTAGGGCCGGTCCTTGCGCACGTCGTAGTCGACCCCGCTGGCGCGCAGGTTGGGGCCGGTCAGGCCGCAGTCGACCGCGTCTTCCGGACCGATCGCGCCGATGTCGATGGTTCGGCCCTGATGGATCGCGTTGGTGGTGAGCAGCGAGTCGATCTCGTTCAGGGTGCGCGGGAAGGTGTCGATGAAGCCGCGCACGCCCTCCGCCCACCCGGGCGGCAGGTCCGACATCATGCCCCCGATGCGGGTGGCGGAGGTCGTGATGCGGGCGCCGGTGAGCTCCTCGTGCAGCTGGTAGATGCGCTCACGTTCCTGGAACGCGTACAGGAAGGGTGTGAAGGCGCCGACGTCGATCGCGGTGGTTCCCAGCCAGAGCAGGTGCGAGAAGATGCGGTCCAGCTCCAGGCAGATTATGCGCACCACCTTGCAGCGCTCGGTGACCTCGATGCCCATCAGTTTCTCGACCGCCATCGCGTAGGCGCAGTTGTAGATCAGCGGCGCGAGGTAGTCCATGCGGTCGGTGAGCGGCACGATCTGGTTGTACGTGCGGTACTCGCCCAGCTTCTCGAAGGAGGAGTGCAGGTACCCGATGTGCGGCGTGACCGACACCACGGTCTCTCCGTCCAGCTCGCAGATGAGCCTGAGCACGCCGTGCGTGGCGGGGTGCTGGGGCCCGATGTTGATGAGCATCTGCTCGGAGCCGATGTCGGGCTCCGCGACGTCGACGGGCGCCAGCGGCCCCATCGCGGGCCGGGCGTCCATCCCCATCTCCGCGCCCCGCGCCAGCGGGATCTCCACCGTCCGGCGCGTCATCGGCCCGTGCTCCCCGGCGTGGAGGTCGGCGATTCCTCCGCCGGCACGATCTGGGGCGCGCCACGCCCCTCCATCTCCTCCGGCATGTAGTACTGCTCCATGTCCTGGGAGAGGGCGCGCCGGGTCTGTTCGGCGCGGGAGAAACGGCCGCGCAGCGGGAAGTCCTTCCGCAGGGGATGGCCCTCGGCGTAGTTCTCGGGCATGAGAATGCGGCGCAGGTCCGGGTGTCCCCGGAACTCGATCCCGAACAGATCGTAGACCTCGCGCTCGAGCCAGTCGGCCGCGCTCCAGAGAGCGGTCACGGAGGCGATCGCGAGGCGCGAAAGCGGGAGCTCGCACTTCACGCGAAGCGCCTTGCGGTGCGGGATGGACCAGAGCTGGTAGACCACCTCGAGGGGGCGTCCATCGCCGTAGTCAACGGCGGTAACATCGACCAGCAGGTTGAAGCGCTCGCCGGGGTCGGTGCGCAGCCAGTCCAGCACCTCCGTGTTGTGCTCGGGATCGATGTAGACCACGTGCTGGTCTCCCGACTGCACCAGGTCGCGCACGACCGCGCCGGGGAATGCCGCGCGCAGAGCGTCGACGGTGGCGGAAGCCTGCTTTCCGCGGCGGTGGGGTCGGGTCACGGAATGCGGTCGTCGGGCCGGTCGGAGGCGTCGGATCCGGTGGGTCCGCTCACGCGGTTCTGCCGGGTCGAGTTGCCGAAGGGTCCCGAGAGCGCCAGCACCTCGTCGGCGTCGGCGCGCGCGCGGGCCACCTCTGCCGGGTCCTCGGCGCGCAGCGTGCCGTGCTCGCTCAGACGCTCCTGCCGGATCTTCTCCTGAATCATCATGAGCCCGTAGATGAGCCCTTCCGGTCTTGGCGGACACCCCGGCACGTACACGTCCACTGGGATGATGGTGTCGATTCCCTGCACCATCGAGTACACGTCGAACACGCCCCCCGAAGAAGCGCAGGCGCCCATGGAGACGGCCCATTTCGGCTGGGGCATCTGGTCCCAGATGCGGCGCAGTACGGGCGCGAGCTTGTAGGGCACCCGCCCCGCGCAGATCAGGACATCGGCCTGGCGGGGGCTGAACGACATGCGCTCCATCCCGAAGCGGGCCAGGTCGAAGTTGCTGGCGGCCGCGGCCATCATCTCGATGGCGCAGCAGGCGGTGCCGAAGGGCATGGGCCAGAGCGAGTTGCGACGGGCCCAGTTGACGACGAAATCGAGGCGCGTGGTCAGCAAGGTCGGCGTTCCCGCGCCGAACACCCCGCCCGGCGCGGAGGCCACGGGAAGACGTTCAGCGGGCTTTTCGCTCAATCCCAATCGAGGCCTCCTTTCTTCCATTCGTACACCAGCCCCGCGGTGAGCACCGCCACGAAGATCGAAGCGGCCACGAATCCGCTCCACCCCAGCGCGCGCATCTCCACCGCCCAGGGGATGAGGAAGACCGCTTCCAGGTCGAAGACGATGAAGCTGATGGCGACGAGGTAGAACTTCACCGAAAAGCGGGCCCGGGTGTCGCCCAGCGGGATCATGCCGGACTCGTAAGGCATTGCCTTCTGGGGAGTTGGCCTGCGCGGGTTGAGGATGTGAGATAACGCAACCATGAACACTGCGTTGAGGGCGGAGACCCCGAAGATGAGCAGGATCGGCAGGTAGGCGTCCGACATCGAGTCGCCCGCGTGTGGAGGAGGTTTCGCAGGAGTCCGGGTGGCAGAAAGCTACCCATGCGCCCCGACCCGGTCAAGCCGGCACGGGTGGCCCTGCGAGCCGATTCCGCGGGTGCGTCACGGGCCGGCAACACCCTCCGGAGGCGGCTCGCGAAACCTGTCCCCTGAAGGAAGATCGCCCGGGGCGGGAGATCGCTGGCTGCAGTTTCCTCGATTCGGGTTATCCCGACGCTACCGGACTCCCTGGAGCCGGGCGAGCGGCACGCACCGTGGCGAGGAACACCCGGGGGTGGCAGCAGCATGCGAGAGCCATGATTCGGCACGGCACTTGCACGGATTACCGGTGACAGGGCTCGGTCCCCGAGGCACTGAACCGACTGTGGAGGTACTCTCTGCCACACCTCCAGGGTTCGTACCCGGAATATTGCGCCCGAAACGGGGAGACAAGTCCACATTGGCAGGGTGGCATTTGGGAACTGATGAGGCTGACAGATGACAAAGCGAGCCCGAATCTTGACAATAGTGAGTCTGAAATACGGCTCCTTGACATCCCTGAACTACGAGGAATGAACGCTGATGCGCCGCATTGCACGTATTCGCACACTAGAGCAGGTCCGACGGTTCCTGAAGGTTGCGGACGCCCCGATATTGCAGGCCGGCAGCCGCGAATCCATATACGAATTCATCCGCAAGACAATGGACAGATTCGAATACCACGATCTCAGGAAACGCGACAAGAGTCTGCTAAAGACCTTCCTGGCGAGAGTAACAGGTTTTTCGCGTGCCCAACTGACCCGACTGATTGCCCAGCATCGCGAGACCGGCACCATCCGGGACCGTCGCAGCACGCGCCGGAACTCAAGAGCCGCATAGCGGACAGCCAGGACCTGCTGCGGAAACTCTGCCGGCCGTGGTGACTTCGGCGGCCGGCGGGGCGCAGAACGAGCCCGGCGCCCGCCGTGGCCTTGCCGCATTCCCGCGTCGTTTCCATCATGAGCCGTCAACGCGTCATCGGGACGCCGTTCACGCGCCCGTGCCGGAGGACACCATGGCTGGCCTGTCTCTGTGGCTTTCTTCCCGTTGTCCGCGCACCGATCACGGCTCTTTCCGTCGGCGATCGGCCCGCGCCGCCCCGGCCCTGCCGCTTGCCCTCTGCGTCCAGGCCTTCAGCATATCGCCCGGGATGGCGCAGGAGCCGCCGGACACGTTGCTGGCCGGCGACTCCCTGCTGGTCGTGGTCGGTTCCCGGGCGCGAATCCAGGATCCGGTGCTGCTGCCGGTACCGGTGGACATCTACGGGGCGGAGGAACTCTCGCGCCTGGGCGACATCGATCTGGGCGAGGCGCTGGGCAGGATCGCGCCATCGTTCAATTCGACGCGACTGACGGTCGGCGATGGTGCGGCGTTCCACGTGGCGACGCTGCGCGGGATGAACCCGGATCAGGTCCTGGTGCTGATCAACGGCAAGCGCCGGCACGGGATCGCGTTCGCCAAGGTTATCAGCATGCTGGGCATGGGCACGACCGGGACGGATCTGCGCGCCATCCCGATTCACGCCATCGAGCGCATCGAAGTCCTGCGCGAGGGCGCCGCGTCGCAGTACGGGTCCGACGCCATCGCCGGCGTCATCAACATCGTTCTCAGGGATGACGCCGCAGGCTCCAGCTGGTCCACCTATCTGGGCCGCACCTCCTTCGGGGACGGCGAAAGGCTGCTGACTTCCGGGAACGTGGGGCTCGCCCTGGGTGACCGCGGAGGATACCTGAATTTCACGGGCGAGTATGCGCGGCAGACGCCCAGTCAGCGCGGCGGGGAGGCGCCCACCTGTTTCGGTCAGGATCCGGATTACGCGCCCTGTGCGGACGGAGGCAAGATGATGTACCTGTCGCGCAACGGCGAACCCGACTACGAGGGGGGCGCCGTGATGGCGAATGCGGCACTGCCCGTGGGCGAGACGGCCGAACTCTTCGCCTTCGGTGGCTTCTCGCGCCGCAGTGCGGTGTCCGACGGCCTGTACCGGAAGGCCGACTGGGTGCCGCGCAACGTCTCCTACGTGTACCCCGACGGCTTCTTCCCAACTGAGGAATCCGACCTCACGGATGGTTCGCTGGCCGGCGGGCTCCGCGGGCAGTTCGACACCTGGTCGGCCGAACTGAGCGCCGGCTTCGGCCAGGGCCGCTTCTCGTTCGACGTGGCCAACTCAATCAACCCGTCCTACGCCGCGGCGCAGCTCGCCCGCAATCCTGCAGCTTCGTCCGCGGAAATCGCCGCCGCCGCGGGTCCGCGCTTCGCCCACAGCGGGGCGCTCAATCTCCGGCAGATGCACCTGAACGCGGACGCGCAGCGGGACCTGGACCTGGGCTCAACTCCGGGGTTGCTGGCCATGGGGGCGGCGCTGCGCCGCGAAAGCTACTGGATGGACGCCGGCGATCCCGTGAGCTACGGCTGCGGACCCGACAATACCGCCGGCAGTTTTCCGGCTGCGCACCACTTGAATCCGGACGGATCGCAGGTCGCGAGTTGCGGCATGCAGGGATACCCCGGTTACAGTCCCCAGTCCGCATTGGACAGCGAACGGGATCGGCTCAGCGTCGGAGTGTACCTGGACTCGGAGATCAAGCCTGCGGACGAGGCGCTCACGCTGGGAGGAGCGCTCCGCTTCGAGAATTACAGCGACGCGGGAAGCTCTCTCACGGCGAAGCTGGCGAGCCGGTTCGAACTGGGCGAGTCGGGCGGTGCCCTGCGCGCCGCTCTCTCGACCGGATTCCGGGCGCCGAGCCTGCCCCAGCGGGGGTTCAATACCCTCGGCTTCGTGGGGAGCAGCGGCGGACTCAGCAGCAACGGCTTTCTCCCCGAGGGGGATCCCATTGCGTGCGCGGATTTCGGGGCCTGCGCGCTCAGCCACGAGACGTCGCTCAGCCTGACCGGAGGCTTCGTCCTTGCGCGCGAGAACGGGTTCCAGCTGGCGGCCGACTACTATCGCGTGGCGGTCAAGGACGCGATCGCGCTCACGGAGGGGCTCACTGCGGAGCACGGTCTGCGCGCGAACGCGCAATTCCAGGGCCGGCCGGTGGATGCGGTTGCGTTCTGGACCAATGCGATCGACACGCGCACCCAGGGGTTCGACGTCGTCGCCGGCTGGCGATTCAGGGAAATGGACTGGGGCGCCGCGGACCTCTCGGCCAGCCTGCACAGGAACGAAACCGTGATCACTGCGAACCGGAATCCCGACTTCATCCGCGATACCCAGACGATGCTCGTCACTCAGGCTCAGCCCGGGACGCGCATCGCTTTCAGCGGAGGCGTGAGGCGGGCTTCGGGATTCGGCGCACGCGTTCGGATGCGACACATGGCGGCGGTGATGGTGCCGACCGCGTTCGAGGTTCCCACCGAGATCAGCGGGGGGACGATCGCGGATGTCGAGGTCACGTTCACGATCGATGACCGGATCCGGGTGGGGCTGGGTGCGAACAACCTGTTCGACAAGCTGCCGGCCCGGCAGAGCACATAGGGCCTGAATCACGGTAGGATATCGTCTAAAGTATTACAGGACTGCACGATCTGCGTTTCCTGCCGTCTTACGGGATTTGGTTGGATCTTGCCGCGAGGGCGGGAAAAACGTACTTGAAT
>JAJDYN010000005.1 GCA_022825135.1 Gemmatimonadota bacterium
CGGCCAGCTCGTGCACGCGATCACCACCTACATCGACGACCGCAACCGCGTCCCGAAACCCTTCGTCTGGACCGCCACCGTCCAGGACATACTCGCAAAGGTCAACCGTGCTAACACCGCTTTTGCGGCACTACACTAGGACGTCGCGTGTGGTCCCGTCCAACGCATGGCGGAAGCCGGAGGTGTCGCAGTGTGAATCGGGCGGCAGAATCTAGGGTGCGGAAGTGTGTTCGGAGGCACGAGGCGGCAGCAGTCCCTTGTGGCGTCGGACGTTGAGAGCCTTCCACTGCAGAAGCGGTTGGTTGCCTATGCGCTCCTGAAGGGACGCGTCACGGGTGAGCAATCTCGCATCGACTTCGCCCTTGTCCAACAGCAGGTCCAGGAACTTGCGCTCCCTGTCCGCAAGTGGCAGTACGGCGGATAGCGCTCTCTTGCAATCCTCGACGAGTCCCCGGGCGTAATCGGTTGTCACGGCGTGCCCGGACGGTCCCGGTGCCCGAAGCATGGGACGCAGTTGTCTCGTCAACTCCCGTTCTTCGAAGTCGATATCTTCAACCGAGACGGTCCGCCAGTCCTTGCGGTTCATCGCTCCATAGACGACGAACGCGAGGCGGAGCTGGTCACTCTGGAGATCATCCAGACCGAGAATCTGACTGCAATCAAAGAGATCCCTCGACTGCCTTCGCGACAGCAGCGCGGCAAGCTTGCCCGCCGCGAGCTCGTGGAGGTCCACCAGAGGGATTCGCCTGGCACAATAGTGACCGATCGGGTGGGAATCTGCATGCTGTACATCCCAGAGCGGCTGCCTGTACATGTAGTTGAGATCCACTTCCAGGATCGCCGGCTGGCCCGTGTAGCTCACGTACCCCAACCGCCATTTCCCGCCTGCATGTTCGTCCGGGGCCCGCCGGACCGTGAACCCCTCTCGTGAGAATACCGCCTGAGCGGCTCGCTCGACGCGGGGTCTGTCCTCAAGCATGTCTTCGCGGTCCAGCGCGCCGATGTAGTTGAGATCGATGTCCACGGACAGTCTTGGATAGCAAAGCACAAACAGATTCAACGCCGTGCCGCCCTTCAGTGCCCATTTTCCACGGAGTCCCGGATGCGAATTGAGCGCGCCCAGAAGGTGCATCAACTGGAGCACCTTCTCGACTACCCGTTCGCTGAACCCCTCGGCCCGGGCAAACGGCCCCGCATCGCGCCCCGAGACCCTCACGGCATCTCTTCCCAGGACCGGTTCAGGACCTGCTCGGGGACCATCAGGTTCCAGTCCTTGACCCACGTGCAGTCGCGGCGACTGGCGCGCACCAGGTAGTGGGGCTGCCTGGGCCGCATTCGACGCAACACCTTGAGGTGCTTGTCCTCAACCATCAGGTCGTCCCTGTGCTGTTGCAGAAAGAACCCCACCTTCGCGGCGGTCGTGGCGTTGTCCAGCAGACGCGCGTATTCGATGACCTGGTCCAGATCGAAGAACTCCACCGACTCAAGCGACCGCCAGATCTCTTCCCATTCGCCGGTCAGGTCCGGGCGGTCCAGCACGTCGACCAGTGTTCTTTCGTGACTGGTCACCCGAATCTGCACGCCGGAGCGGCGCTGGCGGATCACGCCGAACATCGCTTCCCCTTTTCGCAGCAGCGGCGGCGGTACGGGTGCTCGTCGGTACTCGTGGGACCGGAACTCCATCGGCAGCGACCGTTTCGCCGATACGTACACCACCGCCCAGTGGACCGAGTATGCGCGGCCGTGGAATTCCAGGGCTGTGTGGTAAGCCAGGACCGCGTCCTCCGTGAGCTTGGCCGCCACCAGGAAGGGATCGATGGGCGCAGTCTCCGGATTCATGCCCAGCGGGACCGTCGCATACAGGCCCCGGCGCAGGGAGACGATTCGCCCTCGCCTGCGGTAGTAGGCCAGGAGAGAGTTGCGGGTAGCGGTATTGCCGGAGCCTCGATGTGACAGGAACGCGTCCAGCTCTTCCACGGTGAACACCGCGTGCCGTGCGAAGAAGGCGTTGAGACTCACGGGATGACCTCGTTTGACGATCGATTGACATAAGGCGTAATAATTTGGCCTTATCTCGTTAGAACGTCAAGCATCGCTTTGACATCACATCAAAATACTTGCAATGACCCAGCCCATATCTTGCTGAGTTGTCAAATCAGGTTCCCGACCGGCCGAAGGCCGTTCACGATCGCGCTTTCCCGTCCTGTCCGCGCGCCATTCGCGCCTCACCCCCCCGGGGCGAAGACAGGCTAGGGCCCGGCTTTCCGCAGGGGTGCCAGGGCGGCGTCCTCGACCCGGATTCGCAGGAACACGGCCAGTGTGACGAGGAGCCCCATGATTGCCGCGATGCGCCATGCCCCGAAGATCATGGGAACCGACACGACCTCGCCCACGACGAGTGCGTAGTTCGGGTGGCGCATGAAGCGGTAGGGCCCCCGCACCACCAGCGGCGCGCCGGGCACCGTGATGACGCGCACGGTCCAGTACTCGCCCAGGCTCAGCATGACCCAGGCCCGGAACGCCTGCAGCAGCAGATAGACCCCGATCCACCACAGGCTCGGGGGCGTGCCGGGATCGATGAACGCCGCCATCGCCACGAACCAGGCAACGTACAGCGCGACGAAGAGCGGAAGGTGCCAACGCCCGACCTCTTCGCCACCCCGGGCCAGGAGCCGGGCCGAGTTGCGCCGGGAAAGCGCCATGTAGCCCAAGTGCTGAAGGGCCACGATGAGCAGGATCAGATGGGTCATGCCTCGATCAGCATCATCGCGGCAGTGAATCCGGGACCGAGCGAAGTGAGCAGGATGCGGCCCGTGGCGCCCGCTTGCAGGGCACGTTCCAGGACGAACAAGGCCGTGGGCGCGGACATGTTTCCGTGACGGCGAAGGATCTCCCGGGAATGGATCAGGGCATCCGGGGGCAGATCGAGCGCCTCCTCCAGGGCGTCGAGAACCCGCGCTCCGCCGGGGTGCGCGGCGTACACGTCGATCTGGTCCAGCGAAAGGTCGGGGGACTGGAGGAAACCCTCGACCGCGCCGCGAAGGCGCCGCCGGACGATGTCCGGGATGCTGCGCGAGAACAGGACGCCGAACTCACCCGCTTCGCCGAAGTCCCAACCCATGACATCCAGGGAGCCGGGCCAGGTGTACTCGCCCCAGTCCCGGATCGCCGGCCCCCGGCCGGACGTGCTCAGCACCGCGCCCGCGGCCCCGTCTCCGAAGAGCGCGGCCGCGACGACGTTGCCCTTCGACGCGTCGTCCTTCTGGAATGTGAGCGTGCACAGTTCGACGGTGAGGAACAGGACGTTCAGTTCGGGTTCGGCCCGGCACATCGCGCCGGCACGGGCCAGCCCCAGCACTCCGCCCGCGCAGCCGAGACCGAAGATCGGCAGGCGCCGGATGTCCGGCGGCAGGCGCAGGCGATCGATGAGCAATGCGTCCAGGGTGGGGGTCGCCAGCCCCGTGCTGGACACCACGACCAGTCCGCCCACCTCCCCCGGCTCCAGCCCGGCCTGGTCGAGACATCGTGCGGCGACCTCTTCCAGGATCGCCAGCGAACACTCGATGTAGGCGTCGTTGCGTTCGGAGAAGGTGCGCGGCTGGCGATACCAGTCCAGCGGCATGGAGATCTGTCGGGAATCGATTCCGGCGTTCGCGTACACCCGCGCCATGCGGTCGAAGTTGGCAAACGAGTGCGAAAAGAACTCGTAGCCGAGGGGCACCAGCTCTTCCTGCCGGTACGGGTGCGGCGCGTGTCCGCTGGCCAGGGAGTTGAGGCGAACGGCGTTGTCGTGTGGCGGCATCACTCCCCCCTCACCCGCCGGGCCTCCGCAACCTCCGCTTGATCTCCGGGTCGACGCGCGTGCCGTACATGGTGATGCCGGACAGGCGCGAGAAGTAGTCGTAGGCCGCGGCCGACACCGCCTCCACGACCGCCCCGCCGTCGCCGCCGTAGTTGGACATCACCGAGATGACGTAGGGGCGGTCGGGCACATCCACGAGGCCCCAGACGGTGGAGACTCCGGTGATCCCGCCCGGCTTGAAGGCGATGGGAACGTTGCGGGGCACCGGGCTGCGGATCGGTCCCCCCTTGAAGATCTCGAGGATCTCGCGCACCCGTGCGCAGCCAGCCTCGCTCATCGGCAGATCGCAGCTCGCGATCCGCTCCATGATGAGCGCGGCGTCCCGGGGCGTGGAGAGGTTCTCGTTCCCGCGCGCGGATTCCTCCGGCTGGATCATCTTGCGCTGCAGCAGGGTGTGCTCGGCCCCGAGCGAGGCGGAGAGGGCGTTCACCTCGTCCATTCCCATCTCGTCGATGAGCACGTTGGTCCCGGTGTTGTCCGAATACACGATCATGTAGATCGCATAGTCCTCCAGGGACAGCGACGCGCCCCCGTCGGTCAGGTGAAGCAGCACCCCGCTGCCGCCGGTGCGCACCTCGTCAGTCATGTCGATGCGGCGACGCAGCAGCCCCGCCTCCTCCTCGGCCCGGCGGAAGAGTTCCAGCAGAATGGGGATCTTGATCGCGCTCGCCTGCGGGAAAACCAGCTCGTCGTTCACCCGGAAGCGATCCCCCGAGGTGAGATCGATGATATGCACGCCCGCGATGCCCTCATAGTCATCGACGATGCCTTCCAGCTCCGCCTGCAGCTTGCCGCGCAGAAGGGCGAGATGCTCCTCCTGGGCGGAGACCGGGGTGGTGAGGGAGAGGAAGAGCGCGGAGACGGCAAGGCCGAGGGCCATGCGGCAGGTGAGGATACGGTACGGCGGAAAAGGCGTCATGGTCCCTCCTGATGATGTGCTTCTTGCTGATGACGACGCGGCGGTGGCCACTCCGGGCAGCATCGGGTGACGACCAGGACCCGGCCGCACCAGCTTCTCAGATGCGCATCGCCGAGAAGACCGCCCGGTGTGCGGCCACGATGCGTTCCAGCGCCTCCCGGTTGGGCTCGAGCGACCACTCGCCGCGCTCGGAGGTTCCGCCCAGCACGATTCCGTCGCTGCGCGGCTGCATGTGGATGCCGAGGCCGCCGCCGGAAACAGGGGCTCCGCCGAAGGTGCCGTAGTTCACTTCCGGCTGCGGAATCAGCACGGTGAGCTGTCCCTTGAGGGGGACCATCGTGCGGTCGCCGAACAGGTCCCGCGCGCCCAGCCCGGTGCAGTTGACCACGACGGACTCCTCCAGCTCCACCAGTTCGCCTGGCTCGGTGAATTTGCGGATGACGATGCGCCCGCCGCGGTCCACTACGTCCCGCACCAGGGCATCGAGATAGATGGAGGGTTCGATGCGCATCTGGGTGCGCTGGGTCGCGTAGCGGGTTGCAAACGGATGTTCCCCGGGCCCTAGCAGCCTCGTTCCCGTGCGCAGGTGCGCGGGAAGCAGCGGCTCGGAGTCCCCTCCCCCGCCTCCCCGCGGGCGCGGCTCGTTGTCGCTCAGCGCATAGCTGTGGATCCACGACACCCCGTATCCCCGTCCGACGAGCAGCTGCAACTGCCGGTAGGAGATCTCCGCGGCCTCGCGGAACTGCGCGTCCCAGGCGGGCGTGCGCAGGTCACCGTCGATGAGACCCGAGGTGGGGGTGAACCCCGCGAAGGACATGTTCGAGGTGGTGTTGGGGGGCACGTCCATCGTGTAGATGGTCACGTCGAAGCCGCGCCGCTGCAGTTGGCGTGCGGCGGTGAGGCCCGCGGCTCCGCAGCCGATCACGGCGGCCCGGCGGCTTTCGTGCTCCAGGGCCATCTCGGCAGCCATCGCCCCCGTGCCCCAGGAGAGCGACATCCCCGCTCCGCCGTGTCCGTAGTTGTGGATCACGGTGGACTCGTCCAGCCGCTCGGCGCGCAGCAGGAAGCCCGCCGGGCGATGAGGGCGGAGGCCCACAGTCGTGCGGATGATGCGGTCCGGGTCCACGCGCACCGGCGCGAGCCGCAACGGGGAGCGCCCCGGCGCCGATGAGCGCGCCGCGCACGCGCCCAGCCCGCTCCCGAGCAGGCCCAGGCCACCGATCTTCAGCAGCGTTCGTCGGTCCATCGTCGCTCCGTCCCATTCTTCCATGGCAGGCGTCTTCGCCGAAGTCCCATCTTGGATGGCTGGCCAACGACGGGCAACTCTCCCCCGCGCCCCTCGAAGAGCGACAGCCGGTCGGGTAAGCCGGCGCGGCGTTACCTGGGCAGGACGAAGCTCACCGCCCGGTCCACATCGCGGATGTCCACCACCGCGCCGTCCCGGAAGTCGATCACGATGCGCCACGGCTGCGTCCCATCCTCGGCCGCGATCGGCTCCAGCCACACGCGCTCAATCCAGCGTATCCGCAGCAGGGCATCCTCCAGGGCAGCGAGCTGTAGATCGGTCTCGGGCCCCGCGCCGATGTAGTAGTTGACCGTCTCCACATCGAAGGGATGGTTGATGCGCCAGCGGTTGAGGGCCTGGTTGACCGTCACCCAGTCCTCGCCCGTGTCGATGAGGTGCTGGGCGTGGAAGCGGAGCAGCATGCCGTTGTGCTTGGGGTTCCGCGCCAGCGCCTCCTCCAGGAAGCGCTCGTACGCTTCGACATCCCCCGCGGCCAGCGACTGCATCCCCTGCAGGAGCTCGGTGTCCGCCTCGTCGGGCGTGGCCCGCACCAGCACCTCCGTGAGCGCCCGTCCCTCCTCGGTGAACCAGCCCGGAGGTTCGGAGCCGCGCGAGAGCCACCACTCGCGCCCGCCCACGAGGAGGCACAACCCGTAGATGACCAGCAGAATCCGGTACTTCTGATACCAGGGCATCCTACAACCCCTTCTGAACGCTCTTGTCGCGCACCTTCCAGATGAAGGAGTCCACGTAATAGTGGGTCAGCGCGTACGCGGCGATCAGCGTCTCGGCGAAGAGGGCGTAACTCGCCGCGTAGTCGAGCCCGGCGATGTTGAAGTTCTGGATGGCCGCGTAGGGGGCGAAGTTGACCACTCCGAACCCGAACTCGTCGAGCGGCCGGTTTATCATCAGCTGCACCACGATGGCGTACGCCCCGCCGCCCAGCAGGAACCACTTCAGCTTGCCCTTTCCCGCCAGCCGGCTCCAGAAACCCGGCCTCGACATCTTCAGGTCGGCTTTGCGCCTCATGAAGACATAGACCATCACCATGTACTGGACCCCGTGCATGATCCGGTGGGCCACGTTGTAGATGAGGATGGAGTTGGTGTGCCAGGCCGCGAAGTACCACAGGAAGTAGCTCGCCGCGATGAAGACGTACTTGACGGGGTTGATGCGCCCGCCGTTCTGGACCAGGCGCCACAGGTGCACCGTGTAGCACGCCAGGTAGATGCCCAGGGCGAGCCAGGCGACCTGCTGCAGCGTCTCGACGAAGCCCGCGGAGATGGGAATCTGCATCCGGTGCAGCTCGCGGATCCACAGGTGCCTGAACATGGGCGCCTGGATGAACATGTTCAGGTACAGCGTCCAGTGCAGCGCCAGGTCCCAGCGGCCGGTGGAGGGCGTGCCCGCGCCCGCCTTGAAGTCGTAGATGCGGCTGAAGCCGTGCTGCTGCATGATGCTGTGCTGATGGTCCCAGGCCGTGACCATGAGCAACAGGGTGATCGGCGCCCAGGTGAGCCCCGCGGCGGTGAGCCCGAAGATGACGATGGGCCCGAGAATGAGCCGGTCCTTGAAGCGCGCCCACTCCTCGGGCATGCCGTAGCTGCGCACCCAGCCCGCGTAGTGGTGCGGCACCGTGATCCACAGGTTGACCGAGGCCACCACGACGTAGGGCAGCCACATCTGGAATCCCAGGGCGATCGCCACCGCCAGGAAGGGCAGCCCCAGGAACCACACCAGGTCAAGGCGCGGGTTCAGGATGTAGCCGGTGCGAAAGGGGGACTCGCCTGACCGATTGCTCTGTGTGGTCATACCTGGCGTGCAAGGCGGGTGAAGGGGGGCGATCTCGGCCGCGAACCATTGCCAGGCGGAGTCGCCGCTCAACTTCGCCAGCCCGCAGGACCAAGGTCAAGGCGTTTCGTGGCCTCCCCTTCCGTGGTGGATCCCGATCCTCGAATCGCCGCCGCGTGGCTCCTGGCCGGCCGCCTCCGGCACCCGATCGACCATAGATCCGATGGCGGGATGGTACGAAATGCTCCTTCATGCGCTCCTGATGCAGGAGTCCGTCGTCTCGTTCATCCACCCATGAGGAGGTTTCCAATGAAGCGCCTATCGCTCGTTGTCATCGCAATGCTGTTCGCTCTCGCGCCCACCTCTCCCGTCTCGGCCCAGGCCACGTTGTCGTTGACCGGCGGCGTCAACCTGTCGACCCTCGCTGCAGACGCTCCTTCCGCCCGGGACGTGTGGCACTCCGAATCCCTCGCGAGAATGTCCGTCGGGCTGGCGGCGACCATCCCGGCTTCGAAGCACCTTGGGGTCCAGGTCGGCGTCGCCTACGCGCAGAAAGGCGGTCGTCTGAGCGGGTTGGACAACCGCCAGCTGGTCACCGTCGACATGGCGCTCGACTACTTCGAGTTCACGCTGCTGGCCGTGCCGACGTTGCCCCTGTCGTCGTGGGAACGCTCCTCGGTCCGCTTCTTCGTCGGTCCCACGCTGGCCAGCCGGATGTCCTGCGAGTTCGACGCATCGGGCTGGCTCGGAGCGGAGCATGTCGCCACCGCCGGCAACTGCGACGCGGGACCGGACGAAATCGAGGCCGCGATGGACCTCGGGGTCGCCCTGGGCGGAGGAATCGCGGTCGGGGTGACGGACCGCGCCGATGTGAACCTGGACCTGCTCTATACGCTCGGGCTCATCCCCATCGAAGGGGGAGACTCGTACTGGAGCGGACCAAGGCACCGTGTTCTGACTCTTCGGGCCGGCGTGGCGCTTCCGGTCGGGTAGGGGTCGAGCAGCCCTCTCCGACGGCACGGTCGAAACCCAGCTCCGACTCCAATCTGGCGGGCTCGGCATCCGGCGAGGCGACACGATTCTGTACTACTAGTTCATTAGTTGACAGGTTGATGGACGCCGCCCCATCGTGCGGAATCGTGTTCCTCGCATTGGGAGCGGGTATGAAGCGCGCGTTGGTGGTGGGAGTGGTCACACTGGTGACCGGTGGATGCGGCGAGGGCACGTCCGACTCGTCAACATCGAACTCGTCGCGACGGGTGGGTGACACCACGTTCGTGTTCTCATCGGCACCGCTGCGTGGCACAGCCACCCTTCGCGAGGTCTCGCGAATCGGCATGATCGACGGTCCGCCGGAGTACCTGCTGGGCACGGCGCCGATGTTCACGGTCGGGTCGGACGGAAGTCTCTTTGTCGCCGATGGAGGCACCCTGCGACACTACGATGCGGACGGCACATACGTCAGGACGATCGCACGCCAGGGGCAGGGACCCGGCGAAATGAGGTCCGTGGTTGGCATGGACCTCTCCGATGACGGGCTCCTGGCCGCGCTGGACCTGGGCAACCGGCGCGTCAATGTCTTTTCACCCGAGGGCACCCTGGTACGGGAGTTCAGACTGGGTGCAGGTCCGGCGGCGGGAAGACCCGCCTACGGGCGGGACGCTGTCCGATGGGACGATGACGGCCAGCTCTGGATCGCACTGAACCCGCCCCGGCGCGGCGCGGACACGCTGGGCACGGGACAGAGACCGTTGTTCGGCCGTCTGGCGGGACACGAGGAAGTGACGGACACCGTGTTCCTCCCTTCTCGAGCCCCGGGGGCCTGCGAGCGCCGACTCCCCTCCTACTCCGGAGGGTTCATGGAGGACAATCGCCTCCGCCACATGCCCTTCGTGCAATGGTCACGGAGTCGGACGGGCGTGCTGGCCTTCGGGTGCTCGGCCAGCTTCACGATCGATGTCGGCCGGCCGAACGGGCGGGTGACGCGGATGTCGAAGGAATGGGAGCCACGGGTGAGGACGGACGAGGAACATGAGTACTGGTCCGATGGATTCCGTGGCGCCAACCTGCAGCGGCGCAGGAACAACGAGATCCTCGCCAGCCTGGGACGCGCGGCGGAGGTCATGCCCATTCCTCCGATTCCGATCCTTCCGCGGGAGCGCCCCGCCTTCATGCGACTCTGGCTCACGGACGATGGCCGATTGTGGGCGTGGCCGGGCGCCCCGGGCTGGAGCCGTGCCTGGACGGAGGAGGAACTCGACTTCCTCAGGCAACAGGCGGAAGGCGAGCGAGTATCGCCGCGGTCCTGGGAATACTGGAATCCAACGGACGGCTTTGAGGTCTTCGACACGGACGGCCGATGGATCGGTCACGTCAACACTCCTGAGACGTGGGCCACAGCTCCCTACCCCGGGAGAGGCGATCCGTACTTCAGGGGCAACACGGTCTGGGCCGAGGTCAGGGAGGAGTTCGACGTACGCTACATTGTTCGGTTCCAGGTTGAGTGGCCTTCGTCGGAATAGTGGGATGCCGCATATGGTGGATACATTGGTGCGGTTACCTCGACCTGAGGTCCGCGAAGAGGAGTGCAGGTGTCGGGCTGTCGACCCGGATGCCTTGCATTGGAGGCTCGCTTGCGTCTGCTGATGCCTGTGATCGTCTTGTTGCTCTGCGCACCGGATGTGGTACGCGCGCAGGCCGTCTGTCCGACGCCATGGCGGCTCGAGGAGATCCTGCGAATCGGTTCTACGGCAAGCACGGACCTCGTTACAAGTGTCCGGGATCTCGCGATCGGGCCTGACAGCGCTCTTTATGTCGCGCAGGCGCAGTTGCCCGCAGTCAATGTGTTTTCCCTCGACGGCCAGTTGCTTCGCCAGATCGGGCGCGCGGGCCGGGGGCCCGGTGACATCGAGTGGTCGGCCTTCGGCCTCGGCTGGATCGGAGACACGCTCTGGGTCGCCGATCTCAACCGGATCCAGTTGTTCACCACGGACGAGCGCGTGCCCGAGGAGGTCATCCAGTTCTACCTGAGCGTGCCCGAGGAGGGATCGCAACTGACCGCGGGCCGGATGCTGGCGGACGGGACGCTCGTCGGTGCGCGCCACCTCGGCGACATGAGGGCCTGGTCGTCGCGAGGAGACGACCCCGGGCTCGCACTGCGCCGGATCTCACGATCCGGGGAAATCCTAGACACGATCGCCATCATCGATTGGCCGGACAACGCCGTGGAGAATGAGAGGAATCCCGGAGGGTGGCCCCGTGTCCATCCCCTTAAGGAACCGGCCCTTCCGGGACTCCAGGAATACCTGACGGCGCTCAAGTCCGACGGATCCGCAGTTGTGCAGATCGGGGGAGTGCATGAAGACGCAACGCCGTCGACCTTCGATCTTCTGTTGATCTCGATCGGTGGAGACACGCTCCTGCATCGAGCGATCGAGTACGAACCGCTCGAGGTCACCCGCGCGATGGAACGACGCTTGGCGGACGAATACGCCGGATGGGCGGTCGGTGACTACACCTCCCGGCGAATGCAGCTGCTCGAGACAACAGTCGAGCGCCAGCGCCGTGCGTTCCACCGCGTATTCTGGGTGCCGGAACACCATCCGCCCGTCAGGAAGGTCGTGGCGGGAACCGACGGCTCGATTTGGCTGCTTCGAGAGCTGCGCGAGGACCGCGTGGATTTGTGGGAAATCTACGGTTCGGATGGCAGGCTCGAGGGCAGGCTGGAGATCAAAGAGGGTCGTAGTTCCACGAAACCATGGTATCCTCGTCTCGCCATCCTTCTCGCGAGCCGTGACGAGGTCTGGGGAGCCACGCGCGGCGAGTATGACGAGCCGTACCTGCACCGGTATCGCGTCGATCAGACGTGCCCGCCCTAGTGGCGCGAGGGTTGTGCAGGGCCGCGCCGATGTCACGATCGCGGAGAACCCGCGAACAGCGACTGTCGGGCCGGAAACGCGCAATCGCGGTGAACGGCGACCGACCCGGGTGATCTGTGGCAGCCCTGCGTGGCTTCCGATGTCCACGCGCGTCGCTTGCCTGGGCATCCTGTTTGGCTTTGGCTGCGGAGGCGCAGAGGACCCGGCGCGGGCTCCCGTCGCCGCGGCCCTTCCGGACGGATCCAGGGTGCTGGGCGGCGGACGGTTTCTGTACCTGCTTCTGGACATGCATGCGCCGCCCTGGCGGATCGCGAAGCTCCGGTTCCGAGTCCAGGACTGAGGCGAAACCGAGATGTAAGGTGTCCATTACATGATGTAACTTGTGCATTACATTTCGTGGAGGTATCGTTCCCGGTGTGGGGGCTGGTTGCTCAATGCGCCTTCGTCCCGGACTGGCGAGGAGGGGACGGGGCCCGATGCCTGATCGGAAGACGCACATGCCGGAGACCCAACTCCATAACACCCTCCGGCGATACCGCCGCGATCTGGGCCTGTCGCAGGAGGCCCTCGGGGACCGGGTCGGAGTGAGCCGGCACGCCATCATGGCGATCGAGGCGGGGCGCCAGGTCCCGTCCACCACCCTGGCGTTGCGGCTGGCGGACACGTTCGACTGTGCGGTGAAGGACCTCTTCCGCCTCGACCCGGTCACCGAACTGGAGGTACGCCTCCCGCCCCCCCGCCCCGCCGCGTCCGCATCCCCGCCTTCCCCCTCCTCCCGGGTGGCCGTCGGCCGCTTGGGCGGCGGGTGGACGGCCCATCCGCTCCCCGCACACGCGACCGGGGCGGCAGACGCGATCGTGGTGGAGGGAGGAGCGGCCGGGTTCCGTTCCGCCCGCGTCCGCCCCGTGCGCGGCATGCGGCAACTCGAACGCAACGTGCTGGTCGCCGGGTGCGCGCCCCTGCTGGCCAACCTGGCGCACCGGGTCGGGGAGGGGTCGGAGGACGCGCGCGCGACCTGGATCCCCGCCAGCAGCCACCGCGCCCTGGAGCTGCTGGCTGCGGGCATGGTGCACATCGCCGGGCTGCATCTGTCGGGCGGGGCGTCCAGCCACGCCAACGTGGAGGCGGTGCGGCGGCGCTTCCCGGGCAGGCGCATGCTGGTGGTCAACCTGACCCGCTGGCGGCAGGGCTTCGTGGTGGCCGCGCGCAACCCGCTGGACATCCGGGACGCCGCCGACCTGCTCCGCCCCGGTGTGCGGGTGGTGGGGCGCGAGCCCGGCACCGGCGCCGACGAGCTGTTCGCTCGCCTGCTCGCCGACGAGCCCGGCGGACAGCCCGACTTCTCCGGTCCGGTGGCGGAGGGACACCTCGACGTGGCCCGGCGGGTCCACTGCGGCGCGGCGGACGCGGGGGTCGCCATCGAGAGCGCGGCGCTCGCCTGGGGGCTGGGATTCGTGCCGCTGGTGGAGGAGCGCTTCGACCTGGTCATGCCGGCCTCCATTGCCGAGATCCCGCCGGTGTCCCGCTTCCTCGATACCCTGGACGACCCCGGCTTCCGTGCCGAAGCCGCCTCCCTGCCGGGCTACGACACATCCATCAGCGGGCACGCGAGCACGCTCGAGGCGGAGAGCACGGGGCCGTGAGGGGCGGGCGGCACCGGAGTGCGGACCCGTCGGCCGCGCTGACGCGGGCGGGCGGTTCGATGCTCAGGTGGGCAGGGGCGAGGCGCGGGCGTCGGGCGCAGGACAGGCAGTCCGCACCCGGGCTGATGTGCCTCGCGCTGGTCATTGCGCTGGTCCAGGGTTGTGCCGCGGCCGATTCCTCCCGAATCCTGCACGTCTACGCCGCCTCCTCGCTCGCAGAGAGTTTCGCCGCCATGGAGAAGGCGTTCGAGGCGGCCCATCCCGGAACCGAGGTGGTACTGGCGTTTGCGGGCAGCCAGGTGCTCCGCCTCCAGATCGAGCAGGGCGCCCCCGCCGACGTATTCGCTTCGGCTGATCCGGCGCACATGCAGGCGCTGGTGGAGCGCGGCCGAGTCCGCGACGGGCGCATCTTCGCGCACAACCAGCTGGTGCTCATCGTGCCTCGCGGCAACCCCGCACGCATCGAGTCCTTCCGCGACCTGCCCCGCGCCAGCCGGCTGGTGATCGGGACCGCGAGCGTCCCGGTGGGAAGCTACGCGCGCGAGGCGCTTCGGCGCGTCGAGGCCGCGGGCGAGGGCGGTTTCGCGGCTTCGGTGCTCGAGCGCGTAGCCTCCGAGGAGAGCAACGTGCGCCTGGTGCGGGCCAAGGTGGAGTTGGGCGAAGCGGACGCCGCCATCGTCTACCGGAGCGACACCGTCTCGGCAGAGCGTGTGCGCGCCATCGAGATCCCCCCCGACCTGAACGTGAGCGCCGATTACTCCATCGGCATCGTGGAGGGGAGCGCGAACACGGACCTCGCCGAGGCGTGGCTCGCCTTCGTGCTGTCCGGGGAAGGCCGCCGACTCCTGGCCCGGCACGGGTTCGCGGCGGAGTAGCGACGGGTGAACCGGCGGGCGAACCTGCCCGACTCCCTTGGCACCGGGCGCTGGCCATCGCTGGCGGCGGCGGTGCCGATGCTGGTGCTGCTCGCCCTCCCGGTCGTCGCGCTCGCGTTGGCCTCCTCGCCGGCCGCGTTGGCCGCGGGTGCGCGCCACCCGCTCTTTCTGCCCGCGCTGGGACTGACGGCGCGCACTACCGTGGCGAGCCTCGTGATCGTGGTGGCGGCGGGCACGCCGCTGGCGTGGTGGCTCGCGGCCTCCTCCGGCCGCTTGGCACGCGGCGTCGAGCAGCTGGTGGATCTGCCCATCGTGCTGCCCCCCGCCGTGCTCGGCATCGCGCTGCTCCAGACCTTCGGGCGCAACAGCCTGCTGGGCGGCCCGCTGGAGGCGCTCGGGCTGCAGGTGCCCTTCACCACGGCTGCCGTCGTGCTCACCCAGGTGGTGGTCGCCTCGCCGTTCTATGTCCAGTCGGCCGCAGCCGCCTTCCGCCGGGTCGACCGCGACCTGCTCATCGTCGCGCGCACCCTGGGACGGTCGCCGGCGGGGGCGTTCTTCGGGGTGGCGGTGCCGGTGGCGCTCCCGGGGCTGGTCAGCGGGGCCGCGCTGGCGTGGGCGCGCGCGATCGGGGAGTTCGGGGCGACCCTGCTCTTCGCTGGAAATCTGCCGGGGCGCACGCAGACCGCCCCGCTGGCTATTTACACGGCGCTCGAGTCGGACGTGCAGGCCGCGGTCGCGCTCTCGCTGGTGCTCGCGGCGGTGGCGGTGCTCCTGCTGCTCGGCCTGCGCGCGCTTCCGGGCGGCCGCCTGGGTCGGGTGGTGGTGGCGGTGGCCGCGGGGGCGGGGCGGCGGTGAACGCGACCTGGCACGCCGCGGTTTCCCTGCGGGTCGGCGCACTCCAACTGGAAGTACGCGTGGCGGGCGGCGTGCGCCCGGTCGCCCTGGTGGGCCCCAACGGCTCCGGCAAGACCACCCTGCTGCGCACCATCGCGGGGGCCTACCGCCCCTCCGCCGGTGTCATCGCGGTCGGGGACCGCGTCCTGTTCGACTCCGCCCGGGGCATCGACCTCCCTCCGGAGGAGCGGAGGGTAGGCTACGTCCCGCAGGGCTACGGCCTGTTCCCGCACCTGCGCGTACTCGACAACGTGAGGTTCGGGCTGGCGGGCGCCTCGCGACGTGACAACGGTGCGCGCGCCTCCGCTCTGGCCGTGCTCGAACAGTTGGGGGCCAGCCACCTCGCCGAGCGCTGGCCGGAGACACTTTCGGGCGGCGAGCGTCAGCGGGTAGCGCTGGCCCGCGCGCTGGTCATCGAGCCTCACATCCTGCTCCTCGACGAGCCGCTGGCGGCACTCGACGCGGCCGCGCGCCGGACCATGCGCCGCCGGCTTGCGGAGCGGCTCGAGGAGAGCGCCGTGCCGGCCCTGGTGATCACCCACGACCTGCACGACATCGTGGCGCTGAACGCCGATGTCCACGTCATGGAGGAGGGGAGGATCGTCCAGCGCGGCCCGGCCGACGCGCTCGCCACGCACCCCGCCACCGAGTTCGTGGCGGAGGTTTTCGGGTCTCCGCTGGCTACTTCCGGGAGCCGTCCTCGGCATCAGCGTCCGCACGCACGCAGAGGGCGCCCAGTTCCCCCGCCGTGATCGTGCACTCTCCGAATCGAAGGACATCCTCCGGATCGAGCAGGGCCTGACGAACCGGGCGCCATTCGCTCCCCCGGCGAACAAAGGTGCCCTTCGCAGTGGCACGATCCGCGACGTGAATGCGTCCGTCCGGCAGGCAGACGACCTCGGCATGGCACCGCGACACGCTGCCATCGCGCAGCACCACGTCGCACGTGCCCTTGCGGCCCACCGTTCGAGCAACGATTCGAGACAAGTCGGGTTCCTCTCAGTTTCCGGTCTTGCGCGCCGGTTCAGACTGAAGCGCGAGACGCGGTCCGTCACCGAACTGCACGACAGCGTCCCGACGGAGCTCCCGAGGCCTGAACGGAACCAGCCGCTCGCCGTCCACCCAGGTGCCCTCGCGCGAGTTCAGGTCCTCGATGAAGAAACGGCCGCCCTTGCGGATCACGCGCGCGTGTCGCATGGAGACGGTCGGGTCGTGGATGACCTCGTCGACCAGGGCCGGCTGGCGGCCGATGACCAGCCCACCTTCGGCACGCCGCAGCCTGTGGCCCTCAAACAGGATGTCGATGGGTGCATCGGCGTAGTCCGAAGCATCCGCGACGAACCGAAGATCCGGAAGCGCGGTTTCGCGCGGAGCACCTACCGCGCCTCGGGGTCGGCGAGCTGCTCCCGCCACGGCTCCGCGGCCGGGCCGAAAGTACCTGAACGGCAAGTAGAGTCCGGTACCGCCGGCACGCCCGGAGCTGCCGGGCATCCCCGGGCCGCGACCTCCGTCCGCCCCCCCTTCGACCACCCGGACGACCTCCCGGCGCGGCGCGCGCATGGTCAGGAACATCAAGGTCGGAAACATGACCGCGGCCATCCCGAGGGTGATCCACAGCCCCAGGGCGATCCGTTCGTCGGTCGCATCCATGCGTCTCTCGGTGGCCTCCACCGCCGATCCCACGGCCTCCGCCACAGCGCTGGCCGCCGCCTCGGCGGCTTCGTTCGCCGCGTTGGACGCCGCCTGCACGGCCTGCTCCGCCGCTCTGGCCGCCGCTTCAGCAGCCTCTCTCGCGGCGCCGGCTTCATCATCGCTGCAGCGGGCGTCGCTCGCGTTGACCGCGATGCCGAGTGTCCGCAGTTCGCGGACCGCCTCGGTGATCCGCGAAGCGACGAAGACACCCTGCGATGCGAGGGCACTTCGGGTGTTCACGCCAACCACCATGCCGCAGTCGGAGATCAGCGGCCCTCCACTATTGCCCGGGTTGATCGCGGCATCGTGTTGAATCAGGTCCAGCGCCCTGCCTCCGCCCCTGGCATCCCAGGGCGCGCGGTACAGTCGGCTGATCACGCCCCGCGTCAAGGTCGTTTGAAGCGACATGTCCCCTGTAATCGCGTCCGCGATGCCGGGAAACCCCACGGCCCATACGGCTTCGCCCGTCTGCAGCGGCATGGTGCCGAGCAGGACCTCCGGCAGCGCCAGACCGTCCACCTCCAGCAACGCCAGGTCCAGTTCGGGGGATCCCCAGAGTACGCGGGCCTGTTGCACGCCGCCGGTGTGCGCCGAGATCACCTGATGCCGCGCGCCGCCGTCCACGACGTGATGGTTGGTCAGGACGATGCCGGGAGCCACCACCGCCCCGCTGCCCGTGCCGAAGCCCGCGGGAAGAAGGGTAATGACCCGCACCACGCTGCGGTCGGCCTCCCGGATTCGGTCGACCGCGCTCCTCGACTGCCCGGCCACTATCGCCGGCGCCGCGAAAAGAAGGATCCAGAGCGTCCTTGCCGCGACCAACCTCGCGCCTGCGCGGGCTCGACTGGACATGGACTGTTCCCTCCTTCCTCCGGGCGTGCCTCCGTTCATGTACACCGCGCCGTGAAGCAGGTACCGGCGCGCGCGGCCTGATCGGGTCGTTGGTTCGCAGAATGGGCTCGGGCAGGTAACCTGGCTCCGTGGCCGGGGTACATCACCTGATCATCACTTGGCATGTGTTTTGCGGGCATGGCGTGGCGAACCGGCTCGTCGCGCGGGCCCTCGCACCTCCACCCACCGGAAGGGGATGATAGCCATGAAGAAGGGCATCCTGTTCGCCGTCGCGGCGATGTCCGCTTGTTCCTCCGCCCCGATCTCCTACTACGGCGTGGCGCCGCCCGGCAGGGAGACGGCCTACCAGTGCGCGGTCGCTCAACTGAACATTCTGGGCTACACGATCGAGGACGGAAACAGCGACGCCGGCTTTGTCCGGGGCCGCAAGCAGACGTCGGGTCTGGGGACCCAGATTTTCACCGGCAACACGTATCACGACGTGCTCACGGCGACCGCCTTCGACAACCCCGCCACCGGGGAGACCAACCTGAGGGTCGTGGCGACCCGCGTCGCGGAACACGATACGGGCCTGCTCGGGGCGCTGACCGACGAGCCGGAGGAGGGAGAGGACATCATCGCGCCCTCGGACAGCGGAAAGGGCGACGCCCGGGTTCTGCTGGCCAGCTGCGGGGTCTCCAGCGTGACGACTTCCGGGGGGCCCGATCGCTATTTGCTGGAGGGAGCGGCAGGCCCGCGCTGATCCCGGCTTTCCCCGCGCCCGCGGCTTGCGCTCCACCCTCGACTCTCCCTCGGGCCTTCGCTGTTCCTACCTCCCCAGCGGAGGCGTGAACGGCGGCGGCCGGCGGTGCCGCGTGGCCTGCTCGTAGGCGTAGCTGATGCGGATCAGGGTGGGCTCGTCGAAGGGCCGGCCCAGCAATTGCAGCCCGGCGGGCAGCCTGCCGAACGAGTATCCCATCGGCACGTTGAAGGCCGGGAAGCCCGTCGGCGGCGAGATGATGGAGCTGTTCGCCCCGTAGGTCGTGTTCTCGTCCCCGATCAGGCGCGCCGGGTAGTTGTAGGTCGGATAGACGAGAACGTCCACCTCGTGCTCGTCCATGACGGCGAGCACCGCGTCCTGCAGCCGCCTCTGCGTCTCCAGATACTCGGGGTAGTCCTCGTGCTCCTCGGGGACGTAGTCCACCTCCCTGTTGCGCTCCAGGCTGGCGCGCAGGAAGGGATGGTAGTCGCCCGACTCCACCACCTCGTCCAGCGTCTTGAACTTCAGCTCGGGACGCGTGGCCAGGTAGTTCTCGAAGTCGTACCTGAGGCGGCTGATGCTCGGGAAGTCGCCGCGGATGTCGTCCAGATCCGGGATCTCGACCGGATCGATGACGACGGCGCCGGCGGCACGCATGTCCTCGAGCGCCTGCTCCATCACCCGCAGCACCTCGGGATGGATGGTGGTGGGTTCGTCCTCCTGCTGCTCTTCTCCCTGCTCCTCCTCCTGGTCCTGGCCCTCACGCGCGCCGGACTCCTGGTCCCGGTCCTCTGACGGCATCTCCTCGCCCGGGGCGAGCACCCCGCTTCCGAGCGAGCGCGGATCGTCGTAGTCGCGCGCCTCCTCGAACAGTTGGCGCAGCACGCCGATGCGGGCGCCCTGAAGCGCGTCGGCATCGAGGAACTGCCGGTAGTTGTCAGGGACCCGCCCTTCGCTCTCGAGCGTGACGGGGTCCGCCGGGTCCTGCCCCACGATCACCTCCAGCACCGCCACCGCGTCGGCCACGGTGCGCGTCATGGGACCGCCCACGTCGCGGGCGGCGCTCAGCGGTGCGATGCCGTCGCGGCTGGTGAGTCCCATGGTAGTGCGGAACCCGACCAGCGCCTGGTGGGAGGAGGGCCCCCGGATGGAGCTGCCGGTGTCCGAGCCCAGCCCCACGGCGCCGAAGTTGGCCGCCACAGCAGCCCCCGTGCCCCCGCTCGATCCCGCCGTCACCCGGGTGGGGTCGTAGGGGTTGCGGGAGAAGCCCGGCAGCACCGAACTGAGCGTAAAGGCCCCGCTGGACGCGAACTCTGCCAGGTTGGACTTGGCCAGGACGATCGCGCCCGCCTCCCGCAGCTTGCGCACCTGGTAGGCGTCGTCGGGCGGAATCGCCCCGCGGAAGGCGAGAGTTCCGTTGGTGGTGGGCAGGTCGTAGGTGTCGTAGTTGTCCTTCACGATCACCGGGATGCCGTGCAGCGGGCCGGTGAAGCCGGACTCCGCGAAGGCCGCGTCCAGTTCGCGCGCCCGCTCGAGCGCGTGCTCGCTCACGGTGATGATCGAGTTCAGGTAGGGGCCCTGCCGGTCGTAGGCCTCGATGCGGTCGAGGTAGCTCCGGACCAGCTCCTCCGCGGTGACCCGGCCCTCCTCCATCGCCTGGTGAATGTCGGCGATGGTGGCCTCTTCCACCTGGAAGGAGGGCGTGCAGGCGAGCGCGGGCAGGAGGAGAAGAAGGATCGATGCGCGCCAGATCGTCATGAGCCGAGACCTCGGGTTGCGCCGGGCCGGGCTACCCCATCCTCGACCTCTAGAACAGATCGGAGGGATCGGGCTCCGCGCCCCGGTCCTCGTAGCGATTGGGGATGTGGTCCCCGGTAACCATGTCCTGGTAGGAGAGCCCCGGTCCGACCATCGGATACACGTGCGCCTCCGGATCGATGACGACTTCCAGGAAGGCCGGGCCGGGGAACTCGAGGAACTCCTTAACCACCCGGGGCACGTCCTCCTTGCGATCCAGGCGCTTCGCGTACTCGAAGCCGTCCGCCTGCGCCGCCAGCACGAAGTTCTTCTTGCGCAGCGACTTGTCGCTCGCGGACAGGCGCCCCTTGAAGAACAGGCGCTGCCACTGCATCACCATGCCGTCGCCGAAGTTGTTCAGCACCATGACCTTGACCGGCAGATCGTAGGAGGTCGCGGTCTCGAACTCGCCCAGGTTCATGCGGATGCTGGCGTCCCCGTCCACGTCGATGACCAGCTTGTCGGGACGCGCGAACTGGGCCCCGATGGCCGCGGGCAGGCCGAACCCCATCGTGCCCATGCTCCCCGAGGTCAGCCAGAGGCGCGGCTCGCTGAAGTCGCAGTACTGGGCGGCCCACATCTGGTGCTGCCCCACGCCGGTGGAGATGATCGCCTGGCCGCGGGTGATGCGGTTCATGACCTCCATGACGTAGTACGGCTGGATGAGCGAGCTCTCGCGGTCGTAGTCGAGCGCGTAGTCGCGCTTGAGCGCGGCGACCTCGGCGTGCCAGTCGGAGAAGTCGGCGCGGAAGCCGATGGAGTGTCCGTACTCCACCAGGGCGTCGAGCGCCTCAGGGAGCATTCCCGTGTAGTGCCAGTCCGCCGGCTTGACCTTGTGGATCTCCGAGGGATCGATGTCGAAGTGGATGACGCGCCGGGCCCTGGCCGCGAACTTCGCGGGCACCCCGGCCACGCGGTCGTCGAAGCGCGCCCCCACCGCGATGAGCAGGTCGCAGTCGTCCACCGCGTAGTTGGCGAACGCCGTGCCGTGCATCCCCAGCATGTGCAGGCAGAGCGGCGCGGTGGTGTCGAAGCTGCCCAGCCCCATGAGGGTGGTCACGCCCGGGATGCCGAAGTCGTTGGCCAGCCGCCGCAGCGGCTCCGAGGCGTTCCCGTTGACCACGCCGCCCCCGGCATAGATGAGCGGGCGGCGGCTCTCGCCCAGCATGTCGAAGAACTCGCCGCACCGCTCCGGGCTCAGCCTGCGGGCGCGCAGGGACTTCAGGCGACGCCGATACCCGGTGATGGGCAGGCGTCCCTCCCCCTGGAAGGTCCCGGTCCAGTTCTGCACGTCCTTGGGCACGTCCACCACCACCGGACCGGGCCGGCCGGTGCGCGCGATCTCGAAGGCCGTGCGCATGGTGGCCTCGAGCTGCTCGGGCTTCGTCACCAGGAAGACGTGCTTGGCCACCGGGCCCATGACGGCCGTGACTGGGGCCTCCTGGAAGGCGTCGGTGCCGATGGCGGCGGTGGGCACCTGGCCGCAGATCACCACGATGGGGATCGAGTCGGCCATGCAGTCGCGCACCGGGGTCACGCAGTTGGTGGCGCCGGGTCCCGAGGTTACGAGCACGCACCCCACCTTACCGCTCGCACGCGCGTAGCCGGCCGCCATGAAGCCGGCGCCCTGCTCGTTCGCGGGCACGATGAGCGGCATCGGCTCCACGCCATCGACGGCGTGGTCCTCGTTGTAGCGGAAGACCGCGTCGTAGGTGGGCAGGATCGCCCCTCCGCTGTAGCCGAAGATGGTGTCGATTCCCTCGTCGGCCAGAACCTGGACGATCATCTCGGCTCCGCTCATTACCTGACCCGCGAGCGGGTGCGCGCGGGAATCGCGGAGCGCGGTGCTGGTTGTCATGGAAACGCCTCCCGTGGCGGGCACGGAAACGGATGGGTGGTGCCGTGGTGAATAGTCGAACAAAGACACCCGAATGGCAAAGTCCTCCGGGCAGCCTGCATATCTTGCCATGTCCGCGCCATCCCGCAAGCTTGTACCGCCACGCGCCGCACCCCTGTACCGCCATGCGCCGCATCCCCGGACCGCCATGCGACACACGATATCCATTCTGCTTCAGAACGAGGCGGGCGCGCTCTCGCGCGTCACCGACATGTTCTCGACCCGGGGCTTCAACATCGAAAGCCTCAACGTGGCGCCCACCAAGGACTACGCCGTCTCGCGCCTGACCCTGGTCACCAACGGCTCGGACGAGACCCTCGAGCAGATCATGAAGCAGCTGAGCAAGCTGGTGGATGTCGTGGATCTGCGAAACATGACCGGGCGCGACCACATCATCCGCGAACTGGTGCTGTTCAAGCTGCGCCTGACGACCGGCACCCGTGCGCAGCTGGACGAACTGGTTGCCGAGTTCGGCGGCTCGATTCTGGCCGAGCACGAAGGCCACTTCACCATCGAGATCACCAGCAGCGGCCCCAGGATCGACGGCTTCCTGGAGGCCGCCGGGCGGATCGCGGAAACGGATGCCCTGGTCCGCAGCGGGGCCATGGCGGTCTCCCGCGGCGCGCCCATCATCTGGCGCGGCTAGCAGGCTCGGAGGATCCCGCCCGGCGATCGTCGCCCGGGACCCGGGAACGAGCGCGCGCGAGGACGGGGCCGCGCCAGGTTACCGGCCCGGCTCCTCCTCGGAGATCGCCCGCACGCGGGTGAGCTCCAGCCCCAGCGTCTTCCCCTTCATGATGGCTGGCACGCCTTCCTCCATCCACACCGGAGCAGGCGCGCCCTTCAGGTAGTGGTCGAAGAACTGCTGCATGCGGATCGCCCAGTCCATCTGGTTGTGCCGCTGCCTGAGGCCGTGGGCCTCGCCGTTGTAGTTGAGCATCCACACCGGCTTGCCCAGACGGCGCAGCGCCACGAACAACTCGATCCCCTGATACCACGGCACCGCTCCGTCCTCGTCGTTGTGCAGCATGAGGATGGGCGTGTTGATCTTGTCGGCGGTGAAGATGGGCGAGTTCTCGATGAAGCGCAGCGGATACTCCCACAGCGAGCCGCCGATGCGGCTCTGTCCGCGCTCGTACTGGACGGCGCGGCTGCGTCCCGACTGCCAGCGGATGCCCCCGTAGGCGCTGATCATGTTGGAAACCGGAGCTCCCGCCTCGGCCGCCGCGAACAGGTCGGTGCGCGTCACCATGTAGGCGATCTGGTAGCCGCCCCAGGAGTGCCCCTGAACGCCGATGCGATCCGTGTCGACGAAGCCATCCTCGACCAGCTCGAGGACACCCGGGACCACGGCGTCGAGCGCGCTCTCGCCCGGATAGCCGTCCCGGTAGGGGATGTCGGGCACGAAGAGCAGGTAGCCGCGGCTGACGTAGAAGCTGCGGTTGATGGACGAGCTGCCCGGCGCGGGCGCAGTGTAGCCGTGCAGCCCGTCGGATGAGCGCTCGTAGAAGTACACCATCATGGGGTACTCCTCCGACGGGTCGAATCCTTCGGGCTTGTAGAGGATGCCCTGGAGGGGCGTGCCGTCCATGGAGGTCCACTCCACGATCTCGGCGGTGCCCCACAGGTAGTCGGACTGCTGGGGATTGGCGTCGGTGACCTTGCGCCCGTCGTCGAGCTCCGGGCCCGCCACCCACAGGTCCGGGAATTCCTCGAAGGTGGAGCGGGAGTAGGCGAACACCTCGGCGTTCCGCGCCCGGAGCAGGCCGGCGTAGCGGGCGTCGCCGGCGATTAGAGCCTCGGGGGCGGCGCCCTCGCCGAAGTCGCCCCGCCACAGCCCGGACGACTTGTCGTACAGGTGGAAGGAGGAGAGGTACACCTCGCCGGAGGGCACCACCGGGTCGGCCGTGTCGAGGTCGACGTAGCGGAAGCGGGTGTCGGACGCGCGTCCGGCGCCCCGGGTGAGGTTGCGGGGGGAGGCGCGGCCGGTGGGGTCGACCGCCCAGATGTCGTAGCGGTCGTAGACCAGGAAGGCGGCATCGTCGGCCGTCCACCCGGCCTCCCCGTAGGAACGGGAAAGATCCGGCCGGTCGTCCAGCACGTTGTAGAAGCCCGCGTCGATGCTGCCCGTCAGGTCGATCTCCTCCCCGCTGCCGGTATCGATGGCCACCCAGATGCGGCGGACGCCGTCCCACCGGGTGATGTAGCCGCCGCCCGGAGAGAGGGTCCCCTGTCCCCGCACGCGCTCGGCCACCTGGCGCCGCGAGCCGTCCGCCACGTCGATGGTGTAGAGGTCCACGTAGCTGGCATCCCACGACACCAGCTGCCGGTAGGGGAGGCCGCTCCTCCCCATCGCGACCGCACCGTCGCCGTCGTCGGCCACCGTTACGTCGGGCACTTCGGCGGTGGCGAGCTGCACCACGCGGCCGCTCCCGAGGTCGAGCACCGCCTGGTAGCTGCGCTCCAGCTCGTCCTCCAGCTGCACCAGTTGCATGGGCTGCAGCAGAGGGTCCTTCCAGTTCCAGATGTCCACGCGCACGCGCTCGTCCTCGGGGGTGTCGTCCTCGGGATCCGGAAGGGGCCGGGGCGCACTGTGGAAGAGGACGCGCGCTCCCGAACCGGAGAAGGACACCTCGCCGTGCTCGCTCGGGGCCCAGCCGTCGGGGAGGGCTTGAGCGCCCGGGGCCACCTGCGCGGTGGCCGCTCCGTCGCGCGCGGCGTACAGCGAGAAGGCGGGCGCCCCGGCCCCGCGGTCGTCGCGGTCGGTCAGGAAGGCGACCGCGCCGTCGTCGGCGACGGCGAGCCGCAGGTAGCGGCCTTCCCCGCCGGCGACTGTCTCGGCCCCGCCGGTCGGTCCGACGCGGAAGACGCCGTCGGCGGCGCCGTCCTCTCCGGACGCCGTGTAGTAGAGCGCGCCGCCGTTGCCGGAGAAGGCGTAGCCCACCGCGTGGTCGAAGCGGCGCTCCTGTCTGGTTGCGAGGTCGCGGGCCACCAGGGTGGTGCCGTCGTCCAGACGGGGGGGGCCATCGTCGTCATCGCCTTCTCCCCGCTGGGCTCGGCCCTCCCCCTCCTCTTCGTCATCACCGGCGTCCTCCTCCATCAGGTACGCCATCCAGGCGCCGCCTTCGCCGGGGAGCCGGAACGACCGGACGTTCGCAACGCGCGTCTCCGACAGATCGGACAGGTTCAGGATCAGCAGCGAGTCACCGGGCACGTCACGCGAGCCCTCGGCGCGCGCCGCGTCCACCGCCGCCTCCGCAGGCTCGACCAGCGCGACCAGGAAGCGGGTGTTAGCGGTGAAGCCGGGATCGGCGCCTCTGGGAACCGTCACCCGGCGCCCGTCCTCAAGGTTCTCCACCACCAGCGTGGCGTCGCCGTCCCCGGGCACGAGCCGGTAGACCAGCCAGCGGCCGTCCCGGGAAAAATCCTCGTCCTGGATCTGCTTCCAGACCGCGTAGGCGTCGTGGTCGAGGGGAGCCTTCTCCTGTGCGGAGAGCGCGAGCGGAGCGGTGACCAGGATGGAAAGCGCGAGGAACCAACGGATCGTCTTCATGACCCACCTGTTGCCGGAGAGATGTACGCGAGGGCGACATGCGCGGACGGAAACGGTAGACCACCGCGAAGAGCAGGGCAACGCCGTCCGCACCTCTGCGATTGACAGAGTTACGGGCTCGGCATCAGTGTGAAGCTCTCTGGACGGACCGGAGCGAAATCCGCCGATCCGGTGGGCGCAAGCCGCCCAACCCGGGAATCGGATGGAGTCATTCGGACGACAACCTGCGGAGGACAGCATGCGTGATTTCCGGATCCTTGCAACATTGCTTCTGTTGGTGATTCCGCTGCCGGCGTCCGCTCAGGGCGTCCCGGACATCGCCGAGCCCTTCAAGGTCGGCACCTTCGAGATCGGGGGCACACCCACGGTGTCGCTGGTTCTGCGCGACCAGCTCATCGTCGAAGTCGACGCCGCCAACACCGCACTCCAGCGCGATCCCTACTACGCCCGCGTCCAGGCCCCGGCGGACATGCTGGAGCTGATCGAGCGCTACGAGTACGGCCTCCAGCGGCGCCTCTACGAGGTCGTCAACCACCTGGTCGAGAACGACATGCTGGGCGCGAACCGCCCGTCCTGGGTGCATGAGCTCGACGACGTGCGCACCCTCCCGCCCATCCTGTACCCGGGCAAGATCCTCAACGCCGCCGTCAACTTCTACAGCCACGTCAACGAGACCGGCACCGAAGAGGAGCGGGCCGAGGCGCGGCGGCAGCGGCGCGAGAACCGCGGCGTGCCCTATCTCTTCCTGAAGCCGAGCAAGGGCGCGGTCATCGGTGACGGCGGGGAGGTGGTGCTTCCCTACGGGCGCGACCGCATCGACTGGGAGGTCGAGCTCGGAGCGGTGATCGGCCGGTCCGCCAAGTACGTCTCCGCGAACGACGCCGAGGCCTACGTGTTCGGGTATCTGGTGTCGCTCGACATTTCCGACCGCGGCGGGCGTCCGCCGGGCGGCAACCCCATGACCTCCGACTGGTTCGTGGGCAAAGGCCACGATACCTTCGCGCCCCAGGGGCCCTGGATCGTGCCGAAGGAATTCTACGGCAACCCGATGGAGATCCTGCGCCAGACGCTCGACGTCGGCGACGAGCGCATGCAGGAGGCTACCGCCGGCGACATGATCCACTCCCTCTGGGAACTGATCGAGTACGGCTCCTCCATCATCACCCTGTTCCCCGGCGACGTCGTCAACAACGGCACCTCGGGGGGCGTGGGCATGGGCACGGCGGTTCGCGGGGCACAGCGCTTCCTGCAGCCCGGCGAGCAGATTTCCGCCTCCATCGACGGAATCGGCACGCTGAACCTGTCTGTGGTGAGCGAGCCCGAGCCGCAGGGGCTCACGGGGGCGCACCTGCCGCCGGTGCGGACCTACCGGGGGCCGCCTGGAGGGGACTGACGGGCCGTAGCAGGGGGAACACATCGGGATCCTGGTAGCCGGCTCCTCCTTACCAAGGTGACATGTTGTACCTTGGGTGCCCGGCTCGATACGCTCGCTCAGCCCGCGAAGGTGCCGGGTCTCTATCTGGTCGGGTAGGCGGAATCGGGTTCATCACACCAACGGGGCGTGGGGTCATGAAGCTCAAGATCGTTGTCCATGAAGCGGAGGAAGGCGGCTATTGGGCTGAAGTACCAGCCATCCGTGGATGCGTCTCCCAGGCCGAGTCGCTTGACGAGTTGCTCGAAAACCTGAGGGAAGCGATCGAAGGATGCCTCTCCGTTGATGCTTCGGATGTTCCAGTCTCGGACACGGACAAAATCATCGAGATCGCTGTTTGAAGGCGGTAAGCGGCAAAGGCTTTTGCCGACTGCTTGAGCCCCGGGGCTGGAGGCTGAGGGAGTAGCCGCACGGATTTCGGTTCCCGTTCACGGGAACGCCGACCTCAAGCGGGGACTACAAAGACACCTGATGAGAATCGCCGACGTGAGTGATTCGGATCTGTAGACCGAATCACACAAAGCGGAGATTGCTCGCCGCAGCGCGCAGGCGCAGCGGATGGATCCGGTGCGATGGGGAGGGCATAGGCTTCATTGCTCTCCTGGCCCGGATGGAGGAGTGTCCACAGCGGATCGGTCTGGTTTGCTGGTCTCCGATAGCGCATATTCCACGGTCATGCTGCCCTCCCGGAGCGTTAGCCGTTCACCGGAACCCGGCTCGAACGGATTGGGGAGCCAGTCGCACTCCGGCTTCGCGGTCAGCGCCTGTCGAACGCGAAGAATGCGCCAGCGTTCGTCCTTCCTGGAAGCGATGCGGTTGGCCGCGTTAAGTTCGCTCAATGGCAGATCGAAGCTGGTCTTGTTCCCGGTCGTAGCCTTGACCTCGACGCACCAGGTCGTGCCTTCGTGGGTAAACCGGAAATCGTAGCCGTGGCTGTCGCTGACAACGTCCTTCTCGCCGTCCAGCAGGGGCACGATCCTGGCCCGGAAACCGGAGACCCATGCGCTCTCCTCAATGCCGAACTTGGCCTTGAGGAAGCGGTAGGCTTGCATCTCGCCGATGATCCCCACGCATTCAAGAGTGTGGGGCGAGTCGTGAAGGTCCGCTGTCTTTGGGACGCGTAGGCCGACCTCCCCGCCCTTGCGCGGCGGCTTGGGATGTCCGCCATTCGGGGGTATGTCGCGGAGCGCCGTAAGCTCGTCCCGAAGGATGTCTGGCCCTGCTGGTAGCTCAGGCAGGTCCTTGAGGCGCTCGAAGATGTCCCGGTAGTCCTCATCGGTACCGTCGACAGGCTCAGGCTCGCCGGCGACATCGATCATCCTCGGCGGTCTTTTTTTCCTCTCGTCGCCGCGCCCGCCCCGGAACGGGATGCCCAATCTCTCGTGCATTGCCTCGCTCGTCGTACAACCAGCGACCTTGTCGTGAAAGCCACTGTCGTCGACCACCCGCTTCGCGAGTTCGAAGAGCTCGCTTGCCGGCCAGTCGCGCAGATACGTTGAGTCGTCGAGACGGATGTCCAGCGCCTTTGGGCTTGATGTCGGCTCGGATCCCTCCTTCTCGACCCAAGCCTCGTAGAGCCGACGCACTCTGCCGACCACCTTGTCGAGGCGGCGTTGATTGCCACGTGCCACCTCGCGCGGGTCTGGATCAAGGGTGACCTCTTCCCGCTCCAGCGCCAAGCGTAGCTCGTCGACGGTTCTCACATGTTGGAGGACATCGAGATACCGCTTCGCGCTCGGAATGGCCCGGTATCTTGCAAGAAGGACGCCAAGGACGGCGGCGAACGGCACTCGCCAATGGCTGTCGGACCATTTCGCGCAGCGTCGGGACCATTCCGCGCCGTTGTCAAGGCTCTCGTGGACATCGTTGATCATCGAGAAGCGCTTGCCCTGATCCTCAATCGGGACGCCGTCGTCCGCCATGGCGACATGCCTGGCGAAGGCGCGGAGCAACCGGGCGGCTTCGTCCAAGTGCCGCTTCGCCTGGGTCTCGGCCTGCGCATTGGCGACCTGTTCGTACTGGCCGCCCAGCGCTCGCAGGGCATCGTTCCACTTCGATAGCTGGGCGTCCTCACCGATGACCTCGTACACCCGCATCCCCATTTCCGCGTCGTCGTAGCATTCGCGGGCGGCGTCCAGCAGTCTCTCGGCCGCAGCCATCGGATCTTCGTGGCGAGGCCGGTCACGGAACCCACCCGCAAGCCACTCGGTCAACCTGTCGGTGTCTTTCCTGTCTGCACCGAGAATGGTGTCGTCGAGCTTGAGGAGCTTCGCGAGCGGGCGAAGCCGGTCGAGAAGCATGGTCGTCTCGCCGATCCAACGGAGTTGGATATCGGACAGCTCTTCGGCGTCGATCTCCGCGCGATTCAACGCGGCCTTGACCTGTTGCCAAGTCGGTCGAGTCGGTGTGCGGTTGACCGCGAGGGATCCCAACACGAGGCGAAGGTCCTTGAGCAGATCCTGACGATCAAGAACAGCCTGCGACGCCGCAGCGATTTCCTCCCACAGTCCGCGTTGCGTGATTTCGTGGTGAAGGAGAAGGATGGCGGGCCGTGGCAGCCAATGCGCTCGCGCGTCACTGCCAGCGACGATCCGCTCTCCGTCCAGCAGTTCCACTCGGATGGAGCGGCAGAGGCGGACGCGGGCACGGCCAAGTCGTTGGACGGCCCGCCGCCAGGCCCTGGTTGTTGGGCCTGTTGGTTTCCCGCCTCCATGGGCGGCCAGGGCAAGGAGGACGACCGGAAGCCAATTGAGTCCCACCTCATCCATCGTTTGGGCCCCTTCTGCCGGTTGGCCGTCGGAGTGACCGTCGATCAGGCAGCGGTCCTTCAGCGCGGAGGCCGGTGTCGCCCCGAGTTCGTGGAGGCGATCACCGACCCAGCCTTGAGCTTCGTCACGCCGGACCGCGAGGATCGGTTCCCGTTGTTCGCGGAGGGATCGCGTTGACGCAAGGTCGTCGGGAAGGTAAGTGTCGTTAAGACCCTCGGCCGTGCGGATTGCGAGGGTGCGTGGCTTGGTCCGCACCAGGAATCGCTTAGGAAGATCACGATCCTCTCCCAGGTGCTGCCACGCATGATGAATCTGACCAATGAGAACGTCAAATCCACCGGCGGGCATCGGTCCCCCGTTCTCGACCACACTGACCAGTACCTCGAGCAGCGCCGGTCCGGTCGAGTCATCCTCCGTGGGGTAGACGTTGAGCCCGACCGTCCTGAGGGCTCGAAGCAACTCGTCGTCGGCCGCCAGCCGGCGGGCAAGGGGCAGCGGGAGAGGCGACAGATGGCGAAAGCGGCCGCCTTGCCCGCGAAGGAGGGATTCGGGCACGAACCATCGTTGCCGCAGCGGCTTTGGGTCTTGCCGCGACGCGTGCGTCTTGGAGTCGTCAACGAGCCATGGCAGGGTCGAGAGCCAATGCTTAATCGGCGACTTGATCCGCTGTGACCATTGATGACCCTCCGTCTTGGTGATCGTGATCTCATCCCAGCCGCTGTTCCAATGCACGAGCGACGCCAAGATTAGATTCGATAGGGCACTCCGGGCTGGCCCAGAGAGATCTCCGCAGTGCAGCATGGGCAGTCCGTTGACACCCCCAAGTTCGTATTCGAAGTCATTCCAGTGGTGAGGTTTGATCCGCTCCAGAACAGTCTCCCTCCAATGGTCCCACGCCGACTGAAGTATGCCTTCAGGGGCATGCTTGGGGAGCTTCGGATCGGAGCGGCTCATCCTGTAACGGATCGGCTTGCAGGCTTCGAGCCGCAACCCGTCCACAACTCCCGCACGGGCGAACTGGTCGCTACGGTTTGCGAGGTCGATCCTGTCCAAATGCCTGCCGTCGGGACCGCAATTGCCTCCTTGCGGAAACCATCGGTGGTCGTCGGGGGGCAGGAGCGCGCTCCGTAGCAGCTCCTCGCCTTCGTCGCCGGGAAGGCCATCGGCCAGTGTTTTCACGTGGTCGCCGGAGCGTCCGGCCCATCCCGGCCCGAATACGGCCTCCTTCATTGCGAACCAGCCGTCGGTGCAGGCGACGGGAAGCTTGGCGAGGTCATTCAACAGACCTGCCGGTTCCTCCGGGCCAACTAATTCCAGACTCCAGGCCAGCGCGTCGACGCACTTCGCCGCCTCGGGGCCGCCATGAGCGACCGGCAGGTCCAGAAGCGACGGGACGATGACCACTCGGAGAAGGTCCGCTCTCCGAAAGCTCTGCACGAACCGCCCGTCGAGGAATTTCTGGATATCGGTCCGCCGGTGGCGTGGTCCTTCGTGCGTCTCTACGTCGCGGTGGAGGAACGCCATCCGCTCCTTGAGGGAGTCCGGGACGGAGCCGACGAAGTCCGCAGCGTCGTCGGCACCGCTACGAGGTTGGAAGAAGATCCGAACGGCATCGGGGTCCGTGATGGACCTCCCTCCGGTCGATGCGGGTCCAGAGGCCGAGAGCAGCCTTCCGTCTTCGGTGGGCAGAAATCTCGCCCCCGCGAGAGCATCGGCTCTCGGCTTTCTGGGCTCGGACCGCAGCTTCGGTGGAAGCACGGCGAGCACGCTTCCCAGGAACATGTTCCAGCTGGGCGGCACGTCCGAAGGATGGGATCGGTCGGCCTGGGCGTCCGCTTGGCGTCGGCGGACGCGCTCGGCCATGCGCTGCAAGGTGTCCGCCCACTCCCAGTCCGTCGGATCCGGCGAGCGGTCAAGCGCTCCCAGAAGGGCCTTGACGGCGTCGCGCCGCTCGTCGAGCGCGGACGATGCCACGGCAAATCCAGCCTGCTCACGCCACTCCTCCTCGCCCAATGGATCGTCAGACGGGATGTTCGGCATCGTTCGCGCGACGACGGGCCGCCGCCAGCCGCCGTCGCACAGGATGAGCGCCATTTCATCGAGGCAAGGATAGTCCTGCCGGTCGCGAGCGCATTCACGAAGACGCCGCGTCAGCTTAGGATCGTCGGGTGTGGCCGAACCGGCCTGAGCAAGTAAGTCGATCACCGCCCTGCCCCGCCACGGCTCCGCGGGACCGTTCACCAGCTCAAGGACCGCGTCGAGAGCCAAGTCCGTCACCAACTCAAGCAGTAACTGGTTGTAGTCGTCACCGAAGTCGATCTTCCTACGGTCCAGAGATCCGTAGAACGGCGCATTGACGTGCGCGCCCACGCCGGTCTCCATCCTGGTAGGAAGGAAGATGACGAAGGCGCCCTTCCGTGCCTTTGGCGTGTCCTCCACGGCAACGGCAACCTCCACCTTGCGCACCTCCGGCCATCGGTTTGGAAGGTGGCGGACGGCGGCGGCGACACGCGCAAGTTCCGCTGGTTGGTCGGTGCCGCCGAAGGTGCGGCTCCAGACATGAAACGACCGATGGGCCACATCGTCGGCTCCCACCGGCGACCTGCTCACCCTTAGTCGGTCATGGCGGTTCGCCGACACGGGAACGGAGTGCTCGGAATCGGCCCAGCGCTTGAGTTCCGTGCGGTCTCCGTCAATGGTGATCCGAAGCGCCGACAGGTGACGCAGGAACACCATCGCTGCTTCGTTCAACGCCACGAGTTGCTCTCTAACCGACTTGACCGCTTCTTTTGCGCTGCCCGCCCGCCCCCCGTCCAGTGGAAGGCGAATGACCGTCGCATGGGCGTCTTCGAGCAGCTTGGTCACTGAGGGCGGGGGATCGCCGAGAGGGCGCGGCAGCACGTAGGGCGAGAGTTGTTTGACCTCTTCCGAGAGCCACTCCTCGACCTGTTCCGCGGGTTTGATGCCGTACCCGGAAATGCGGCCCCGGTATTCCTCGATCTGTTTCTCAGACCAGTCCACAACCGGTTCACCGCCTAATGCCGGGTCGGTCGCAGGACGACCGTCCACAAGCGCCGCGGCCACTCGGACTACCGAATCAAGCACTCTGGGGTGGAAGCCGAACGTAAAGGCAGGTTGGTCTCCCGCGGGCGCGGTCGACCAAACTTCCGGGCAAGTCGTCAGTTCGAGCACGCTCCGGAAGCCGAGCCCTTTGTTTCCAACGCTCTCGTTCGGATCCTTGGGGCTCTGCGCGAGTTCGCAGATTCCGCTGAAGTCCTCGTGGCGAAAGGGCCGCCCACTGTTGGCGATCAGCAGTTCGGGCTGTTCGCCAGACGAGTTCAGGACAAACGAGACTTGGCCCGGGTCGTCGTTGCCGCCCAGGACATCGTGGGCATTCTGCAACAACTCCAGAACGGCTCTTCCCCGGTACTCCTGCGCCACCTGATCGCCCAGGCTGGCGACAGTCCGGTAGTTGGTCGTCCCGTTCCTCAACTCGTCGAGGAAGGTGCGTACCTGCCCCCGAGTTTGCTCCTCGATGATCCGTTTGCCCGCCAGTCTACGCGGACGCTCGGCCCCTCGATGCCGACGGATGGAGCCACGCACTACGCCGCCCTTTCCAAGCGAATATCGTGGGTGTGACGAGCCCGCACCGCTTGCTCACCGTCGGGCTCGCGGTAGAAGATGAGGGACGACCGCCGTGACTCGTCCGTGACGGCATCCGTCGCATCGACCCACTGCGCAGCGCGCGCCAGTCCCGCTTCGAATTCCATCCGAATGTCCCGAGCCCTCTCCATCTCCGCGGCAAGATCCCCAAGACGCAGGCGACTGGGCAGAAATCGCCACTTTGACTTGTCCAGTTGCCCCTTCAATTCCCTATGGTACGCTCCGACCCGATCGTCATCGCGGACCTGCTGGAATCGCTCGGCGTACCGTTGGAGCTTCTCTCGGAGCTGGGACAGGCGGAACTCGACGACATCGGGATCGTTTTGGATCGCCAGGAGCAGCTGGAGCACGTCTATCTGGACATCCTGAAGACTGGCCAGGAAGAACCGGTTGAGATCCGAAACCGCGGCCCGCGCGCCGCCCTCCGACTTCACATCCCCGCTCATCAGGAGCCCGTATTTGGAACGCAGGACACTCACGTCATGATCGATCTTTGCCACTCTGGCCGATACGTCGCTGGCGAACCGACGGGAGTGTTCGAATTCGGACCGGATTTCGTCAATCCGTTCAGCCGCGGCTTCGAGCCGTGCGTAGTCCTCGGCGTCCAAAAGGGCTCGAACGCGTTCTACCACTTCGGAGAGACGGCCGAGCGTCTGCTGCGCTCGATCGAGGCGTGCACACAGCATGACCGACGAAACGGTCGAAAAGAGCATCATGGGTGCGACAACCGGCACCATGGCATTGCTGGCGGCAACGAACGGCGCATGCGCGACGATCCCGGTCGGACCCACGACCGCCGAGCCCACCCCGGTGCCGATGGACATCAGCGTCGCGGGATTGGCGGTCGCCAGGAAGACGTTGCCGGCGAGCAGGGACGACGCGGCGGTGCTCCCGGTGCCCAGCATCGGAAGGAGCCATTTGCTGTCCACCACTCCGCCGGATTGGAACGGTTGATTCGTGGACCAGGATGCTCGAAGGGCGTTGCTGGCGTCTCGTCCGAGGTCGACCAGGGCGATTGAGCGTCCTTCGTGCGTCAGGGTCTGGCCGACCGGGGTGTTGGGGACTTCGTCCCGAGGATCAAGAATCTCCATGTGTCGCGCCGGTTTCAGGGACGGGACCCACGGGCCCTGTGGGTCGACGCAACCTCACGCGGGCCATGCGGGCAGGCAAGATGCCGCGTACGCCCAGCGGGGCCGCGTCAATGACCTGATCCCCCACTGGTCCTTGAGAGGGGGCATTGCCCGCGTGGAGCGAATGGTCACCCGCATCACCCCACCCCCGGCCCGCTAACCTGCCACTCCACCACCTCAAGCGGCTCCCCCAGCAGAGCCGCCCCCCGAACCGGTGAGATCAGCTCCTCTCCCACGGCACGCCAGACCAGCCGCCTGAAGCGCTGTGGCTTCTCAAACGCTCCGAAGCCCTGCTCGTCACCCATCGGCTCCGGCTCCGTGGTGCGCCACGACCGGGCAAACGTCGCGAACGCGCGCCGGACCGCGGAAGCCCGCAGCACCCCCACCTGACCGAGCCGGACCAGCATGGCCGCCGCGGAGACGCCGTAGGTGTGCTTGAGACGGGCGATCTCGTAGTAGGTGACGCGGCGGCGCCTTGCACCGACCTTTTCCAGTAGATCCCGGGCGGGGACGAGGAACGCGCCCGCGAAGCGGTTCATCGCCGTCTCAAGCCTGATGGCGGGGTTGCCGGTTGACCGGATGATCTTGTGCGCGAGTTCGTGGGCCAGGGTGAAGCGCTTGCGTTCGACGTTGGTCCGGCTGGACACCACCACCGCATCGGCGACCACTCTGCCGCGTCGCATGGCGCGGCACGCCAGGCCGCTGATGCGCTCGGGGAGGTCGGCCTCGACCACCTTGATCCCCTTGTCCTCCAGGAGGGCACACAGGCTGGGCACCGGATCCATGCCGAGGTCCCATGCCTCGCGGAGCTGATCGGCGCGCTCGTCGATCTCGGCTTCGGTGGCGATGCAGTCGCAGCGGCAGTGCGCGAAACGGTCGCCCGCCGGCGGCATGCCGAGAACCTCCTCGATGGTCAGGTACCGCTCGAGGTTATCGATCAGGACGGCTTCGGCCCGGGCGCGGTCGCGTGCGGAAGTGCCCGGGTCCTTGCGGAATTCGAGGCCGTCGAGGACATCGACCCGGTCGCTCATGAGGAAGTCCAGCGAGACGTCGAGCGCCTCGCCGAGGCCGACGAGAACGGCCGAGGAGGGCATCATCCTGCCCGCCTCGTACTTGCTGATGGCCTGCGCCGTGACCTTCGGGTCCATCCGGTCGGCAAGCGACCGCAGGGAGAGGCCCGCTCGCTTGCGGGCCAACCGAAGTCGCTGTCCGAACATGCCGGTCCTTCCCCTTCCCTGGTGACCGATGGTTGACATCCTACAAGTAAACTCGTATTGATGTCAACTTCGGGTTGATCGATGATTCAGTAGGCTGCGGATGGGCAGTACGACGGGGAGAGGGGACGTGGACAACGCAACGCGGCAACGGCCGCACATCATGGAACTGATCGACAACGCACCCTGGCGCGAGGCCGTCACCTACCGGAAGACCTGGCCCCATGAGTACGTGGTCGTCAAAAAGGACGGCCAGGAGGAGCTGCTGGCCGCCTTCTGCGAGCGCATCGAGCGTGGCGAGGGCATCGAGTGCCGGTTCTTTCACCAGACGCGCCGGTACCTCTTCCTCGACGACTACAAGTACTGGATCATGGTGGAGTGCAGCGACATCGACCTCGACGCCGGGGACCACGTGCTGAACCGCGCGCGCTTCTACCGCGACCGGCGGGACTTCGTCATCCAGGCGGGCGATACGGGACGGCGGGAGGACTACCCGGCGAACTCGGCGGGTTAACGGGGCCAGCGGCGCGGTGGACTCCGTCTCCCGGTTCCTGAACCACGTGGAAGGGGTTCGCCAGGCCCGCAACGCGGATTGCGTCCGTCTCCTGCAGGAGCTGACCCCGCATCTGCTCGCTGCCCGCGAACAGGATCGCCACCTCGCGCGCCACTTCAACGTCTTCCGCTACCTCCGCGACGACGAACTCGGCCTCTCGCGGATCATCGCCGACCTGCTCGATCCGACCGAGGAACACGGTCAGGGCGCGACTTATCTGGAAGCGATGCTGGAGTTGCTGGAGTTGTGGGACGTTGCTCCCGCAGGACCTGATTCAGGCCGCGTCCGGGTTATCACGGAGCGGAGGACGGGGGGCAGGTTCATCGATATCACGGTGGACATCCCCGCCGACCGCGGCGCCTTCTGCCTCGCGTTCGAAAACAAGCCCTACGCCGACGACCAGGACCGGCAATGCATCGACTACCTGGAGTTCCTCAAACGGGAATACGGCGAACGCTTCCTCCTGGTCTACCTGCCACCCCGCTACCGGATGCCCGAAGAAGCCAGCCTTCCGTTGGCGGAGTATCGCGAGCACTGGACGAAACACTTCCGCGTGCTGCCCTATGTCGCGGACGATGCTCAGCATGGCGACGACGGCTCTTCCGACGAGGCTGGCGGGGCGTTGATGCGGGCCGAATCCGGTGTGGAAGATGCGCGTTCCGGAGACGACGCGCCTGCCGAGAACACCGCCACGGATCAGGAAGCGACGGCTGCCCGCGGCGACGCGGTCGTCGGTGATGGCGCCTCGCTGGCGGACTGGTTCGGAACCTGCTGGAAGCTCAGCGAGGCCGAGCGGCTGCGCTGGTTCCTCCGAGAGGCCCAGCTATACTGCCGGAGACACTTTGGAGATTCGACCATGACCGACACCGAAGCCCGTTACGTCCGCGAGTACCTTGACGAGAACCCGAGACACCTGCATGCGGCGTTCGCGGTGCACCGAGCCTGGCCCGCCCTCAAGCACGATGTCTGCCGACGGTTCCTGGAGCACCTGCGCGACAGGGTTGAGAGGCGAGTCTCGAAGAAGATGCCGAAGATTCGGCAGGACCTGCAGGTCGACTGTCACTACGAGGGCGAGAAGAGGTGGTCAAACCGTCTGCGGCTGATGAGAACGATCGTGATTGAATCCGACGGGCCGGGCCCCAATGGCTGGTATTGGGGCGTCCTCGACCCCAACCCGAAGACGCTGCGCGAAAAACTGCTGGCCGCCCTGAAGCGTCGCGGCTTCTCGCTTAAACATGCCAGCGACGGGTGGGCCCAATGGGAATACCTCCCCCGCTACCGACACTGGGACCGCCGTGTCCCTGAACTCGTCCAGGAACTTGCCGACGGCGGCGGCAAAATCACCGATTACTATGTCAACGGCCTCCTCAACATCGCCGAAAAGGCTATGCCCGCTTTTGACGAAGTGGAGCGGGAGAACAGGAGCCCCTCGCCTTCGGACGACGCCTGATCAGTTCACCTCAAGAATCGGATCCTTCTCCCCGATCATCTCCCAGCGCGTCAGCACAATGGGGATCACGCCGGCGCCGTAGAAGGCGTCAAAAAAGCGCTTGACGGTGAAGTCGTCGCCCTCCTGGATGGCGTACTCGGAGAGCAGCTCCTCGATCTGGATCTTGCCGGTGACGTAGCTGGTGCCGTAGCCCGGCTGCCTGAGGTAGAGGCTCTGCTCGCCCCGCACCAGGTCGCCCTCGGTGAGCCATCCGCGCGGGGTCCAGGTCATCGCGTGCTCGACTGCCTCTTCCATGTCGAAGACGTCGCCGTGCAGGTTGAGGCCGCTCAGCGCGCGCGCCGCCCGCTGCGCCAGCATGATCCACACGAGTTCGCGGGCCCGGGGCGAGTTGTCGTCCAGGAGCCCCAGGTGCATGAACATCTCCTCGACGCCGGTCGCCAGCCCCTCGGATCGTGAGTCGAAGATGTTGTAGAGCGAAGGCGTGGCCCGGATGGGGCTCGGGTGCGGGTCCTCGCGCATGCGCGCCAGTTCGATCCAGTGGTGCATGTGCGGGCGGAAGGCGTCCGGATCGCGGTAGATGACTTCCTGGAAGAAGTTGCGCAGCTCGCCGGGCTCCACGGGGCTGAAGCTTCCGTTCACCGCCCTGAGCGCGGGATCCATGTAGTCGAAGATGGTCTCGACTTCCTCTTCCTCGAGGAACCGCATGTACATGTCCACCGACTCGTTCAGGCGCCGGTCGTATTCCTCCGGGGAGGCGATGCGCTCGAGTTCGGGGAGAGCGCGGTTGCGGTTCTCCTCCAGGCGCATGGAGGAATGCGAGCGCGCAAGCTCGCGGCGCATGAGGGTCACCTGCTCCTCCCACGAATACGGGACCAGGTGGACGTTCTGCATGTACCAGGTGTAGTTCTCGGCCCCAACTCCGGACGGCCCGGTGCGGGAGGAGGCGCCCTCCTCCAGCCAGACGCGGAAGGCCTCGGAGGCGGCGCGCGCGTCGGCGATGGCCCGGTCGAGGTCGGCGCTGGTGCCGGCGACCTGGGCAGCGTAGGTGTCGAGGTCGCGGGCCTGACCCGCGAAGTCGCGGATGCCGGCCAGCCAGAGGTCGCGCGCGTTGGAGTCGGCGAGGTTCACGCGGGCCTGCTCCAGCAGCGCGGGTATGGAACCGATGCGGGCCGCGAGCTCCGCAGCGTCGGCGTCCGAGAGCGGGTAGTCGTAGGTCCAGGTATCGACCCACCCGTGAATCACGGAGCCTTCGTGGGCCGGGACGTCGCTCTCCGCCAGGAACAGGATTACGTAGAAGGCCGGATCGCGCGCCCAGGGACGGCGCACGCGGTGGTCGAAGTCGAGCCCGTTCATCTCCGCCCGCACCAGGTGCCAGTCGATCTGCTCGGCGACCGGCCAGCTCTCGGGAGCGAGGGCGTTCAGGCGCAACTGCCACTGCGGGAGCTCGGCCTGCTGGCGCGCCATCGCCGCAGCCGAGTAGTCGGGGACGCCTTCCACGAACTCGGGCATCTCGAAGGCCCGCCACTCCTCGAAGAACCGGACCAGGTCCGCGTGCGAGCCCGGGCCTGCGGCAACGCCGGAGTCGCCGGGCTCCGCCGTGCAGCGCACGAAGAGGAATCCGACCGCGATGAGCGCGATCCCGGCGATGAGGGCGGAGGGACGAGGTTTGCTGCGGGACATGGCGGCCTCCCGGGGGTGCGGTCCAATCGACGAGCAGGCTGCTCGCTTGTTCAGTCTACTCGATGTGCGGGCTGCTCGACATGCAGCGCGCTCACGGTTTTTCGGAGTCGCGCCCGCCTGCGGTCAGGAGCCGGCCTCGCCCAGCGCCTGCGCGAGCGCCCCGCGGCCCCCCACGACCGGCAGGTCGAGGGCGGTTGCCGCCAGGTCGACGGTAAGACGGGTACCGGGCTCGGGGTGAAGCGTGAAGTCGGCGTCGCTGGAGAAGATCATGAGCCCGATACGCTGGCCGGCGGGGATGATCTGGTCGTCGGGCTGAAGGTCGAAGGCGACGTCGACGAACTCGCCCGGGACAAGTGGCTCGCTCTCGCGCAGCGAGGAAGCGTTCTGCGGATCGGCCCAGCCGCGGGTGATCAGGTTGTCGTCGATGGCCGCCATGGCCGCGGTCCAGGGAAGCGACACCAGCCAGACCGAGAGGTTGGCGGCAGCGCGGTCGGCCGCGAGGCGGAGCGAGACGCGGGCGACGCCGGACAGGTGCACGTCTTCCGCGAGTTCGGGCGTCGCGAACAGCAACCGATGCTCCGAGGCCTCCGCCCCGGCCAGGTCGGCGCCGGAGAAGCCCACGTCGTCGGTGAGCGACTGCTCCCCGACAGCGGGATCGGGCTCGAGCGACAGCATCCCCTGCATCCCTCCCTCGCCGGAGGGGTGGATGCGCACGAACGCCGCGTCGGGGTGGGGATAGGCGGGATAGGGCGTGGGGCTCAGGCGGTCGTCGCCCTCGCGCACGATCCAGGCGCCCGGATCGTTCTCCACTCCGTTCTCGATTCCGTACAGATACCGGGAGAACCAGCGGTTCATGAGGGTGAGCGGCGGCTCGCCGCCGTGGCCCCCCTGATGGTAGTAGACCTGCACCGGCACCCCTCGCTCACGCAGCGCGGCCACGATCCGGTAGCTGTGCTCGGGCATCACGTTCCAGTCGTTGAAGCCGTGCGCCATGAGGGTCGGGGCGCGCACGCCGTCGACGTGGTTGAGGTAGTCGCGGCCCGCCCAGAAATCGTTGTAGTCCCCGGAGGCGCGGTCGAAGCGCGCCTGCATGAGATCGCTGCGCACGGTCCGGTTGCAGTAGTCGCGGCGCTCCATCGGGCCGCTGTTGATGAAGTCGTAGAGGACGTCGATGTCCTCGCCGGGGTAGCCGCCCGGCGACCGCACCAGCCCATGCGACCGGTAGTAGTGGTAGTAAGACGTGTTGGGGGCCACCGGAATGATGGCCTCCAGCCCCTCCACCCCGGTCGTGGCGGCGGCGAGCGGCAGGGTGCCGTTGTAGGAGGTCCCGATCATGCCCACGCTGCCGGTGGACCAGTAGGCGCTCACCTGCTCCCCGCCCTCGACCTCGGTGAAGCCGCGCGCGCGCCCGTTGAGCCAGTCGATGACTGCCTTGGGGGCCAAAGACTCGTTCTCGCCGCCCACGGTGGGGCAGCCCTGCGACTGTCCCGTCCCGGGGGACTGCGAGTGCACCACCGCGAAGCCGCGCGGCACCCAGGTGGCGATGTGCGAGTTCGAGATGACCGGCTGCTCTTCGATGTGGTCCATCGGGGGCATCACGGTGCGCGGCGGAGGCGGCGCGCCCACCTCCTGGCGGATGTCCCAGAAATAGCTGAAGTCGAGGCCACCGGTACCGGAATAGTACGGGCTGGTCTCGTAGATCACGGCGACCTCGAGCCCGGATTCCGTCGCGGCGGGACGGGTCACGTCCACATGCACCCGGTCGGGAGCGCCGTCGCCGTCGGAATCGAAGTCGGTCTCGACCCAGAGTTCATGGCGCACCCAGGTGGCGGAATCCGCGAACTCGGGAACGACCTGAGCCTCTCCGTCCTCGAAGACGGGCCGGGGGCCATCGTAGCAGGCCGCCGAGGCGAGCAGCGGCAGGGCGGCACCGAGCGCGCATGCCCGCGTGAGGCAGAGCGGATTCGGGCGGGAGAGGGGACGGATCTTCTTCATGGGTTCGGATCACCGGGGCGAGAAGGACCAGCGGGCCGATGGCCCGAAGAATGGAGCCAGCCGGAATCGAACCGGCGACCTCCTGTGTGCAGGAACTCGTGACCGACGGGACGGAAACACAGCCGGTCGCCCAAGTTACTCGGCACATCGTGGGGAAACAACGCGGATACAGCCAAGCGTCTCCGGGTATCGACCAACCGGGATCGATGGGCACGATGGCGGGAGCACGGCAGGGAGTTGTTCGCTTGGGCAACGTCCTTCTCGCCGCGCCCGCGAAGACCCACCGTACCGATAAGACCGTCTGCCTTCGTGACGACGCGACGATGGGTTTCCCTCAAGCACCGCGATGTCTCTGTCCCGTCCTGACGGGAATCCCGCCTGGCTGACGGTTTTCGGCGCCACAGTCTTCCAGGGACTATCCGGCCTCCGGCGGAACCAGTGGCTCCAGTCGTGCGATCAGGTCCGGCAGGTCGTGGCGAACCGTGTCCCAGACGAGCGGAAGGTCGATGTCGAAGTAGACATGCACAAGCCGGTTGCGCATCCCGACGATCTGCCGCCAGGGATGTCCGGGTTCGCCCGCCTCACGTCCTCCCCCACCTGAGCGGCGGCCTCGCCGACGATCTCGACCGACTTGAGAACCGAGAGCTGCGTCCGCCGATCCCGCACGAAGTCGTCGAAGGACATGTCTTCCGTGAAGGACACCGCATCGCGCGCGGAAAGCAGCGTGTCCAGCAGATAGGCGAAGGCGTCACGCGGCATAGACCACCAGCGCGGATTCCAGGATCGCCTTGCGGCGAATGTAGTTCCGGCTCTCTTCGATTGCCCTGCGGTGCACCAGATCGACCCTGCGGGCCAGCAACTCGGCGAGTTCGCGCTGCATCCTGGTGATCTCGAACAGACCAGGCGTCCGCTGCGATCTGAACTGGATCAACACGTCGATGTCGCTGTCCGGGCCAAAATCGTCACGCAGCACCGAACCGAAGAGTGCCAGTTCCCCGACCTGCCAACGGTCGCAGAACGCCTCAATGGCGCTCATGGGCACGCCGATTCTGGCTGTCAGCCGCTCGCGGTCCTGGACGGCTCCAGTCGTCGGTCGCACCGAGGTCTCTTTCTCAAGGCCAACGGGGACTCCGCCTCCCAAGGGCGTGAGTTCAAGTGGAGCCAGCCGGAATCGAACCGGCGACCTCCTGCGTGCAAAGCAGGCGCTCTCCCGACTGAGCTATGGCCCCGTGCAGAGTGGTTCGGACTTCGCAGATCTCTGCTTCCGCTGCCCTCGCCTCCGGCCCCGCGTGTGGACCGGCAGACAGGCGGAAATGTAGGAACGAGCGCCGATCCGTTCCAGTCTCGGCCCTGGGCGCCGGATCCGCGGCGCGGACGCGACGCGTCTCCGCCGGGGCTGCGCACCGCGTCGCGGGCACGGTATACTTTCGCATCATGAGCGCCCCCCGCACCTCCCTTACGGGAGCCGTCTTCCTCGACCTCTACGGCACGGTCGCGCACGAGGTGGGCTACATCAATCACCCCGAGCGCCTCCGCCTGCACGACTTTTCGGCTGAGGCCATCCGCCTGCTCAACCGGGCCGGCTACCGCGTGTTCGTGGCCACCAACCAGTCGGGGATCGCGCGCGGGTACTTCACCGAGGACGTGCTGAACGAGGTGCACCGCCGCCTGGTCGACGAACTGGCGCGCGAGGGGGCCCGCGTGGAAGCCGTCTATCACTGCCCGCACCTCCCTCCCGAGGGACGGCCGGCGCAGTGCGACTGCCGCAAGCCCTTGCCGGGGATGTTGCACAGGGCTGCGCGCGAGCACGGCGTGGAGCTGGCCTCTTCGTGGATGGCCGGGGACATGATCACCGACGTGGAGACCGCGCACCTGGCGGGTGCGCGCGGGATTCTGCTGCGCACCGGCTACGGGCGGGGCCAGATCGAGTACCAGCGACACCGATGGCGCGTCGAGCCCGATCTGATCTGCGACGACCTGCTCGCGGCCGCACACGCGATCGTGGCCGCGCTGCCACAGGACCCGAGGTGAGGAGCACATGGACTCCGGCGGCCGACTGAAGCGCGCGCGCGACCGAGCCCTTGACGGCCTCGACGCACTCGCCGGGCGCCGCATCCTCGTGGCGGGCGACTTTCTGCTCGACCGCTATCTCGTGGGCAGGCCGACGCGTCTCTCCCGCGAGGCTCCCGTGGTCATCATCGAACAGGAGGATGACGATGTGAACCCGGGGGGCGCGGGGAACGCCACCCGCAACGTGCGCGCGCTGGGTGGAGAGCCGATCCCGCTGGGACTGGTGGGAGAGGACCGGGAGGGAGATCAGGTGGTCGAGCTGCTCCGGGCAGGCGGCATCGACACGCGCGGGATTCTTCGTGACCCTGAGCGCCGCACCGTCACCAAGACCCGGATCCTCGCGGGGGCCGCCAATGCCGCCAGGCAGCAGGTGTTGCGGATCGACAAGGGAGAGGAGTACGGCTCGAGCCAGACCGAGCAACTCAACCGGCGCGCCCGCTCGCTGCTCGGCGATGTGGACGCGGTGCTGCTCTCCGACTACGGGTACTCGACCCTTGCGCCACCGGTGCGTTCCTGTCTGATCGAAGGAGCGCGCGCGGGCGGCATCCCTTCGTGCGCGGATTCGCGTTACCGCCTGTCCGAGTTCCGGGGGATCACGGTGGCGACTCCCAACGAAGAGGAGCTGGCCGCGGTCCTGGGCCGCGTACTGCACGGCGACGCCGACGTGGCCGCGGCGGGCAGGGAGCTCCTGAGCCGCCTCGATGCGCGCGCAATGGTGGTCACGCGCGGAAGCAGGGGGATGAGCGTGTTCGAGGGCACGGAGCACTGTCGCAACATTCCGCCCGCCCGCCGGGGAGAGGTGGCGGATGTGACCGGCGCGGGCGACACGGTGGCGAGCGCGCTGGTACTCGCGCTCGCAGCGGGGTTCGATATCCTGAGCGCGGCGGTGCTGGCGAACGCGGCTGCATCGGTGGTCGTCGGACGGCGTGGGGCTGCAACGGCTGCGCTCGCGGAGGTGGCTCGGGTACTGCAGGCCTGATGCGGAGTCGTCGCGTGCCGACTTAGTCCACCAGACTAAGTCCGATACCCGGGCGGCGCGGACGAGCACGCCGAGGCGAATGCCCGTCCTCAGGGCACGATCACGACGACGAGCGCCTCCCAAAAGGGCGTACGCGGAGACTCGACGACGGCATCAAGGTGGTCCACGTGCCATCGGAAGCCGCAGGGGAAGGACGACCCGTCAACGGGGTCGATCTTCATGTAATCGGCTTCCTGGGTCTCCCGCACAAAGCAGCCGATCCATAGCCAGGGAACACGGTCCACCTCTCCGGCCTCCGGAGGAAGATGCCCCACGCCGATCCCCGTCCGGGTCAGCTGCCCCTTGAAGCCGTAGCGGAAGCCGAAGAAATCCGCCGGGCCGTCGTATCCTTCCGGGGGAACAGCGGGCTCGAGCTGCCCGGGGACCTCCGGTATCTCATGGGGACCGGCAGAGTCCGCGCCGCAGGCGGCGGCCAGGATCAGGACGATCGTCCAGGCATGCCTCACGCCTCCACCACCCGGGCCGCGCGCAGGAGCCTGGCCTCGTCCCAGGGCTTCGCCACGAGTTGCACGGCGAGCGGCAGGCCGTTCTCGCCGGTGCCGCACGGTACGCTGATCGCGGGCCAGCCAAGCGCGTTGAACAGATTCGTGAGGTCGGTAGAGGCCGGCATATCCAACAATGGGGCCACGCCGGGCTGACAGGGCAAGCTCAGCAGGTCCAGGCGGCGGCAGGCGGCATGCCACCGCCCGCGGATCCAGTGCCTGAGCCGCTGCGCCCCGAGGTAGTCCTGGGCCGAGAAGGTGAAGGCGGCCACCAGGCGGCCACGACAGAACTCGCCGTAGTCGTCGTAGTGGCTTCTCAGCATGGGTGCGTGATGCGCGGCGGCCTCCACGCCCAGCGTGAGCACGGCGACCTGGCGCAACAGGTGGATCTCGTCGAGGTCGACCTGCACAAGGGTCGCGCCCGCCTGCTCCAGCGCACGGTTGGCGCGCGCCCACGAACGCGAGGCTGCATCCTGGAGGGGAGCGCCGAGGTGCAGGTCCCGGGGCACGCCGACGCGCAGACCGGACAGACCGGCACGGGGGCGGCGCGCACCTCCCGGCCGGTCGCCGGGCGGGCTGGCCGCTACGAAGGGCGGGGCCGGCCGGGTGCGCGCGTCGCGGGGGTCGGGCCCCTCGATGGCGGCCATCACGAGCGCGGCGTCCTCGACGCCGCGCGCCAGCGGCCCCAGGTGGTCGAGCGACCACGCCAGCGGCGCGCAGCCGTGCAGGCTCGCGCGCCCGAAAGTGGGCTTGAGGCCCACCACCCCGCACAGCGCCGCCGGGATGCGGATCGAACCTCCCGTGTCCGTGCCCAGGGCCGCGTACACCATGCCGCGCGCCACCGCCGCCGCCGACCCGCTGCTCGATCCGCCCGCGTCGCGGGCAGGGTCGCGGGGGTTGGGGGTGGGACCGTAGTGGGGATTGGTCGACCCCGGCCAGTACGCGAATTCCGACAGGCGGGTCTTGCCCACGATGACCGCCCCCGCCGCGCGCAGGCGCTCCACCGCGGCCGCGTCGTGGTCGGTGACGCGATCGGCAAAGACCTTCGATCCGGAGGTGGTGACCGTGTCCTTCATGGCCAGCAGGTCCTTGACCGCGACGGGAATCCCGTGCAGCGGCCCGCGCCACTCCCCGCGAGCCACCTCGCGCTGCGCGCGGTGCGCCGCCGCCAGCGCCTCCTCCGCCAGCACCAGCTGAAAGGCATTCGCGCGGCCGTCGTCCTCTTCGATGCGGGCCAGCGCCTGCTCGGTGAGCTCTACCGGAGAGACCGCACCGGCGCGCACCAGCGGCGCCAGCCCGGCGATGGTCGAGGGCCAGGGCGCGGGCTCCGGTTGCGCGCGAGCGGCGGTCAGGGACGGAGCAGCGGTCCGGGGCGGGTCAGCGGCGCCGCTCCCCTCCCCCTCTGTCCCGGGTCCGGCGAGCGACCATCCCGACAGGAAGTCCGGAATGCAATCGTCCCCGGTGGCCGCAAGCAGGGCGCGGAAGACCACCGCCCGGTCGGGGATGCCCTCCGCCACCACCCGCTCGATGTCCTCTTCGCGGGCCGGGATGCCCGCCGCGCGCAGGTTCGCCCGCAAACCCGCGACGGCGAGATCCCTATCGCGTGAAGACACTGCGGACGACGAAGCCCAGGTTGGCGGGCCGCTCCGCCAGGCGACGCATGTACCACGGGTACCAGTGCGGCCCGTAGCTGATCAGAACGCGCACGGGGATACCCCGGCGCCTCAGAGCCAGCTGCTCGCGCGCACGGATCCCGTAGAGCATCTGCACCTCGAACGCGTCCCGGGGCAGGCCCATCTCCCGCGCTTCGTCGAGGATGCGGCCGAGCAGGGCGGTGTCGTGGGTTGCGATGCCGTGCGGCGCGGCCGGATTCGCGTCTTCGAGCATGAGCCGGGTCAGGACCATGAAGTTCTCGTCCACATCCGGTTTGCGGGGCCAGGCGATGTCCGCCGGTTCCTGATAGGCCCCCTTCACCAGCCGAAGCCGCGCACCCAGCGCGAGCAGCCGCTCCACGTCCGCGGCCGTGCGGTACAGGTACGCCTGCACGCATAGACCGAGGTCCGGATATCGGGCCAGCGTGGCTGTGAAGATGTCCAGCGTCTCGTCGACATACGGCGACGCCTCCATGTCCACCCACAAGACGTTTCCCTGCTCCGCGGCCGCGGCCGCCAGCCGCTCCAGATTGGCCTGCGCCACTTCGGGGCCCAGGTCCTGGCCGAGCTGGGTCAGCTTGATCGAGATCTGGCTGGGCAGCTGCTCGGACGCGATGCGATCCAGCAGGTCCAGATAGTGCCGCACGACCTTCTCGATCTCGTCCCGGTCCTCAAGGGCCTCGCCGAGCTTGGTGAACACCGTCGAGATGTCGTGCCCGGCGAGCCCCCGCGCGGCTCCGAGCGCCGCGCGGGCGGTCTCGCCCGGCATGAAGCGCGATACCGCCCGGCGCGCAAACGCCCGGCGCCGCATCTGGCGCTCCATCCATCGGTTCTCGGAGGCCCAGAGCAGAACCTGGCGCAGCATGGCTAGTTCGGCTTCCTGGTGAGCCCGCGGCGAGGTCGCGGGTCGGGATCGGCTTCGTCGGGCATCCTGGTTTTCCCCCGATGTGGTACGGAGTGAGGCAGTATACGCGGGCCGGTTACGTCGGCCAAGCCGGCGACCGCGGGTTGATAACCTCTCCGGCATCGCTTGTGCCGTCTCCCTGCCTCACGCTCCTCCGCTTCATCTGGAGACATCCCCGTTCTCCGCATAGGTTGGGACCATGCTCAGGACGCTGCTCCTCGAAGAGATGACCTGGCCCGAGGTGGAGGGGGCTCTGGCCGGCGGGTTTGACTCGGTCGTCGTGGCCGTGGGCGCGATCGAACAGCACGGCAGGCACCTGCCGCTGCTGGTGGATGCGGTGCGCGGCGACCGGCTGGCGCTCGAGGTGGCGCGCCGTCTGGGGCGCAGCCTCGTGGGGCCCACGATTCGCGTGGGATGCTCCGAGCACCATATGGGTTTTCCGGGCACGATTTCGGTGAAGACGGACACCCTCAAGGCAGTGTGTCGCGACTACGTGACCAGCCTCGCACGCCACGGCTTCCGCAACGTGTACCTGGTGCCGTCCCACGGAGGCAACTTCGCGCCCCTGGCGACCATGCTGGAGGAGCTTCGGGCCGCAGGCGGGTCCAAGTGCGAGGTACACGCCTATACCGACCTGCTCGAGTTCGTGGGTTTGTGGGAGGAAGCGGTGCGGGAGGTGGCGCCCGAACTCACCCGGGGCGTGGGAGGCCACGCGGACATCGCGGAGAGTTCGGAGATGCTCTGCATCCGGCCCGACCTGGTGCGGGAGGAGCTGGCCGAGCCGGGGTACGTCGGCGGCTTCGACGCGGCGCTGGCGGAGCGGATCTTCGCGGAGGGGCTTCGCGCGGTCACCGCCAACGGCGTGCTCGGCGACCCCCGGGGGATGAGCCGCGAGATCGGGGAGCGGTGCATCGCCCGCGCGGCCGAGGGCATCGCGGCGGCGTTCCAGGCAGAAGGGAGGTGAATCAGCGACGAACAGATCGCACAGCTGCTTCCGGTCCTCGGGACGCGCTCGCAGCGGCGAACATCTCGTCAACACTATCCAGCTTCCTCCGCAATTCGCGCGGACTGAAGCCACGGTCATCCGCTGTTGGGTCTGACTCGACCAGGTATCGGCCCAGGAAGTCGTTTCTCAGAACTTCAAAGACGTAACGGTCCCGAAGTTGCAGTTCCTCGTACCTGACGCATTCCAGCAGTCCCTTCAGCGAACGCGCAATGCCCAGGTAGTCGATGGGATCCCCGTGTCCCGCCGGCTTGAAATCCATGACTCTAAACTGCATATCCCCTCTGAGATCGTACCGTGAGCGTGTTACCAGCACATTGTCCGCGTGAATGTCTCCGTGAACCATTCCGCGCTGTTCAAGCTCAAAGAGCAAACCAAACATGGCACTCAGGAATTGCTCGATAAACCCCAGCTCCACATTCCCCCGATTGGCCCTGATGAACTGCTCCAGCGACGTGCCCCTTACGTACTGGCGGACAAACACCACGAACTCGCGTCCCAACACGGGATCTTCCCAGGATTGCACATCCAGATACGGGACGACGCATGGATTCTCCAGAACATTCGCCTTCCTGGCTTCCTCGAGGTAGACGTCCGGCTCGTGTTGATACGCAGGAAGATTCTCTATTGGTACGAACTTGAACGCCAGGTCACCATCTATGTGGGCCGCATGTGCACGATATACACGACCGATTGCCCCGGTACCGATGTGCTCTACGATTTCGTGGTTTCGAAAGAACGGAAAAGTCCTTCCCAGGAAGTGCTCTTCGGGAGGAAGTTGTCGTTGCACCGGTCGGGAGAACCTATTCTGGCCTGGACCGGGGATTCAGGTATTCGATTGCTCCGCCATCGAAGTACCACTGGATCCGGCGGATCACTTCTTCCGCAGTAATCATGTCCATGCAACGAGGCAGGTCGCCCACCACATCCACGCAGAGTTCGTCAGGCCCGTCCTTGTAGTCTCCATCGCCCAGCGGCACCGTTCGCGACTTCCAGCATCCCCCGTTGTCGCAGCACCGCAGCGCACCGACGGTGTGAATGAACTGGTGGTGCGGGTAGGCCTCCCAGTGAGGTGGCTCGCGGCCGCCGGCCACGACTACGCACGGGCGGTTCCTGGGCATGCCGGGCTTCACCTCCACCGCTGCGGCCAGGTGCATCGGCAGACTGATCGGCGTCACGACGCCCTGCGCATGATACATGAGCCGCACGAGTTGACGAAGGGTGGTTTGCCCTCTCATGTCGACGACCCCGTCGAGCGGCGGATGATGATGTCCCACCTCCCCGATCTGGACGAACTCCACGCGGCCCCGAAAATGATCGACGACGGCCTGGTACCGTTGCGGATCCCACCACTTGATCGTGTAGTCGAACTTGCCCCCGGCGTCGATCATCCAGAACGGGGTGGACTCCCCGTGAGCCTCCTGCACGCGGGAGAACCAATCCTTCTCACCATCCGAGATGTGAATGTCGCCCTTGAACGCCCCCGGCTCGATCCGAAGTCCCAGCTGCTCGTTCAGATAGTGGATGAAGCCGTGCAGGAAGTGATAGGGCCTTTGGTTGCTCTGGTGGATCAGCGGGTAGTGGCAGTCCACGACTTCCACCTCCGGATCGTCCTCGTTCAACGGCACGATATGCGGGTTGTTCTCCCACAACGCGGGACAGGAAGTGCGGACATCGGTCAGGAAACGTTCGGGATGGCACCTGTGCAGGTCGCGGACCGCGGCGGTGAGCATCACGATGTCACCCGGCGACTGAAAGTTCCTGAGTATCAGCTTGCGCATCGGCTGGCTGTTCTCATCGGACCCTGAAGGCCCATACCGATATGTGGCCCGGGATGGAAGCGCCGTTCGGAGACGTTACCCTGATGGACGTCGGCCCCCGCGAACCGCCTGGATTCCACTCCAGGTATGACGTGGATCCGGCTCGCACATTCCACTGGCGGGTGAACTCCGCGAATGTCGATTCGTAGGGCTGAAGATGGTGGCTCGGCCCGAAGCGGCTCCAGATGTCGTCGAGATCCCAGGTCGTCATGCCGAATGCATCCCAGCCGTTCAGATCGATCCACAGCGACATATAGAAGTCCGTAAGAACCTGTTCGGCCGGCCAGCCGCTAACGTTCGCCAGGGAAGCCAGCCCCATCGTGGGAGATCGCATGAGGCGATGCATCAGGGCCTTCTCGCCGCCCGGGTACTCGCCTCCCCAGCGGTCCATCGCGAACCGGAGCACCATTGACGGAACATCGTAGACGGCCCTGAACGCGTTGGTGCAAGGGCCGTCGTTTCCCTCCTCCGGGCTACCGATCCAGCTGCACTGCTCCGGCGCGTTCGGGATCCGGCGCGTGTCTGTCGGATCGTTCGAGTCCCACCCGAAGAACCTGGCCAGCCCGAAAGTCCATGCCTCGTACCAGTCACGGCCCTCAGACCACTGTGCGTATCCCATGTTCCGGCCCGATTCATGCCCGAAGAGGCCGTAGGCCACCAACTGTTCCGAGAGCGTCGCGCCGCCTTCCAGCTCCCAGGTGGTGAAGTTGGCTCCCCCGAACACCAGGGCGGCGCCCTGCGCGAGGTGGGCGATCTCGTGCGTCAGCAGAGACGGGTAGTATGCAAGGGTCTGCTCCTTCGTCCAGGCGTGTCCGAAGACACCCGCGGGATCGGGGACGCGACCAAAGAGAATCTCGGCCTGGTTGCTGGTGGCGCACTCCTCGGACGGATAGAGGTCTCCAAACCAGGCCCACCCCCCGAGGAACGAGTCCGGATCGTCCTGCTGGTTGGCCTGCTTCGTCATGAGGATCGTGACTCGGCCGTTCCCGTCGACATCGGACAGGCCCCCAAAATAGTCGTTGTGTACCCCCTTCGCACGGGCTCCGTAGAAGGCGTCCAGTCCTGCAAGCTCGGAGTCGGTGAAGGTCCCGCTCGGGTTCTCGATGTCGTCGAGCCACACGGTGTGGTCGCCGATGCGCCGAACCACGGCCCGCATCTGGTCGCGGGCCGAGCAGGACGTGCCTCCGGCAAACAGGCTGAGCGTGTCTCCAACGGACAGAGCGAGCGTTTCTCGAGCACGCGCCATCGCAGGGTCCACTCGACCCAGCCTCCGGACGATCCCCCGGTTCCGGCTCATCACCTCGCTGTGGGGGCGCTCCCAGTCGTGCGGACCCTCGACGACCTCCTGCCGGGAAGGTGTGGCAGCGCCTGCCGGAGCGGCCACAGCGGCCCTCGTCACCGGGAACCGCGGGGCCGGCGCCACGGCTTCGCGGGGCGCCGCCGAGTAGGCGAAAGGCGATCGGGCGGCCACTACTGTCGGGTCTCCGACTATGCTGGTCGCGGCAACCGGAGTCAGAGAGGCCGGCTCTTCAGATATGGAGACCACTCCGATCACATATGCGCCTCCCGCATCGTCTCCCGGCAGGTGGAGGCAGCCGTTCCCGCCATAGGTGTAGCGGTACCAGCCCACGGGAAGATCGATGTCTTCCCTGCTGCGCGGGCTCACGCCCACCAGCCGGGCGTCACTGTCACCCTGCACCGTCACGCGCAGCTCGGCGCGCCGAGGGGGCAGGCAGTCGCTGTACGGGACCGTCACCGAAAGGCGCGTCGCACTCGACGCCGTCACGGTCGCGGCCAGACCCCCGATCATAACTTCGTTGTCGCCGGGAACACTCGAGAACCCGGAGCCGCTGATGGTCGCCTGCGCGCCCTCGAGCAACGTCGCCGGTGCGACATTGGAGATGACCAGGGACCCCGGGATCTCCGACGTCACCTGGATGCTCTGGCTGGCGCCCAGGCCTTCCGGATCGGTTGCAGTGACCGTCACGGTCGCCGTCCCGGGCGTTACCGCGAGAATCTCAAACTCCTGCTCGGACACCGAGGCCAAAACTACGGATGCGTTGGTTGTGCCGGCCGTCAGCATCAACCGGTCGCCGTCCGGATCGTAGAAATGCTCGGATCCGGCCCACGATCGCGTCTCGCCGACCGTCAGGATCTGCGGAGGAATCGTGTCCGAAACTTCCGGCGCCCGGTTCGGCACCGTGACCGCGAAGGCCTGCCGGGCCGAGAGACCGCCCCCGTCCGTGGCCGTCACGGTCACCTCGGCGGTGCCCGACGCCACGCCGGCCACGGTCACGACACTCCCCGACACGGCCACCCTCACACGGGTCGTGTCCGACGAAACCGCCCCGAACTCCAGATCGTCGCCGTCCGGGTCCGAAAACTGCCCGGCGACGTCCACCTCCGACACCCCGCCCACGGCGACTGCCAGATCCCCGATCTCGCCGACCGCCTCCGGCGCCCGGTTCGGCACCGTGACGGCGAAGCTCTGCCGGGCCGAGAGGCCGCCCCCGTCCGTGGCCGTCACGGTCACCGCGGCGGCGCCCGACGCCACGCCGGCCACGGTCAGGACGCTGCCGGACACGGCCACGGATGCGACCGCCATGTCGGAGCTGGAGGCGCCATAGGTCAGGACATCCCCGTCAGGATCGGTAAAATAGCCGGCCAGGTTCACCGTGGCCGTCTCCGCGACGCCAACGGTCTGAGCCGGAATGGAGCCGCTGGGCAACGGCGCCCGGTTCGGAGTTGGTGCAGGCTCCGTGCTACCGTCGCCGCAGGCCGTGATCGACAGGGCGATCAATGCCGTGCCAAATAGGACCCGGCGAGCGCATGGGGGAGGCATCTGGTTGGTCTCCGGTGCAACCGCGGGTTGCTGTGACCGGTTCGCTTCGCGTCAGCTCTAGGACGAACTACTCGAACTGGTCGACGACGAGCCGCTGCTCGAACTCGACAAGGAACCACCGGATGCCTGGCCCCCACCCCAGCCGCTGCTCGAACTCGACGACGAACTGCTCGAACTGGACGACGAACCGCCGGAAGCATTGCCCCCACCCCGACCGCCGTTGCTCGACGAGCTGCTCGAACTCGACGACGAGCTGCTCGAACTCGACGACGAACTGCTCGAACTCGAACTGGACGACGAACTGCTCGAACTGGGCGACGACGTGACCATGAATCTCTGCGAGGTCGAGAGACCGCCCCCGTCCGTGGCAAACACTGTTACCCTGGCGGTGCCCGCCGCCAAGGCGGCGATGGTCACAACCTTGCCGGACAAGTTCACCCTCACACGTCTCCTGTCCGACGAAACTGCCTCGAAGTCAAGTTCGTCTCCGTCGGGGTCGTCGAAGTACCCGGCGACATCCAGCTCAGCCACGCTGTTGACCTCGATCTCCATGTCCCTGATCCTGCCGACACGCTCCGGCGCTCGGTTGGAATCCGAACTCGAACTGGAGGACGAGCTGCTACTCGAACTGGACGATGAGGAGCTGCTGGAACTCGATGAGGAACTGCTGGAACTCGAAGACGAGGAACTCGAAGACGAACTGCTGCTGCTGGAGCTCGAGGAACTGCTGCTGGAACTCGACGACGAGGAACTGCTGCTGGAACTCGACGAGGAGGAACTCGACGACGCGATGCTATTCGACGACCACCTGCTGGACCCATCGTCGTCAGGACCAACAAGACCAACGCCGGCATACGTGCAGGCAGCAAGTTGCGTCATCCCGGCACTCACTACCCCGCCCGCCAGAAGTCGCAGGAATGCCCGCCGGTCCTCCCGGTGGCCGGAATCGGAGCCTCTCGTAGAATCCTGCACCTAACACTCCTGCAAACTGGTTACGCTCCCAAGTTTAGGACGGGGCTTCGGGAATCGCCAGCGTGTAGCGTAAGTGTCGTTGCCCCGTCTCTATCGCTTATGATGGAGCGCGATTATCTCGGAGCGGGCCAGCAGTTGGGACTGGCGGAGCGCCATGGGCGGGTCAACTTCCCGGCACCGAACGCTGGCGCTGGACGGGCGCGAGCCTGCAACATCCGAGCCGCCTGGGATCGCGGGCGAACGAATCCCCCGCAGGGGTCAGAGACAGGAGCGTCGCCGAACCGTATGAGCCGCCAGGACTTGGTTGGGGGTTCAGGTGCTCTGCCGGGCGGGCAAGGCGCCTTGAAGGCCCCGGGATGAAGCCGGGCGGCCCCATCGACCTGGCCGACATCCGGACGGCGCGCGGGCGCATCGCCGGAGCCGCCATCCGCACGCCGCTGGTGCGCCTGGAGGCGTCCGGGGCGACCGCCGAGGTGTGGCTCAAGCTCGAGTGTCTGCAGCCCATCGGGTCGTTCAAGATCCGCGGGGCCGCCAACGCCATGGCGCTCGCCGATCCCGCCCGGCTGGCGCGCGGAGTCTACACCGGGAGCGCCGGCAACATGGCCCAGGGGGTCGCGTACGAGGCCCGGCGGCGCGGGATCCCCTGCCGTGTGATCGTGCCGGACACCGCCCCGGCGGCCAAGCTCGACGCCATCGCCCGACTGGGAGCCACCGCCGTTCAGGTACCGTTCGCGGAGTGGTGGGGGGTGCTGCGCGACCACGGCCGTCCCGCCGAGGAGGGCTTCTTCGTCCACCCGGTCAGCGATCCGGCCGTGATCGCCGGCAACGGCACCATCGGGCTCGAGATCGTGGAGGACCTGCCGGACGTGCGCGCGGTGGTGGTTCCCTTCGGCGGGGGTGGCCTGTCGTGCGGGATTGCCACGGCCGTGCGCGCGATCCGGCCGGAGGCGCGGGTGTTCGCGGCCGAGGTGGAGACGGCGGCCCCGCTGGCCGCGTCGCTGGCGGCCGGCGAGCCGGTGGAGGTCGCGCACACCCGCTCGTTCGTGGACGGGATCGGGGGCGCCGGCCTTCTGCCCGGGATGTGGCCGCTGGCCCGCGCGCTCCTGGCCGGGTCGCGGGTCGTGTCGCTCGAAGATGTCCGCGGGGCGATCCGGCTGCTCGCCGAGCGCGTGCATGTCGTCGCGGAGGGGGCGGGCGGGGCGGCGGTGGCGGCGGCGCTGCGGGGGCTCCCCGGGGTCGACGACGGCCCGGTCGTCGCGGTGGTGTCGGGCGGCAACATCGACGCGCGCGTGCTCGCGGCCATCCTCGAGGGCCGGGAAGCCTGACGCTCCTGCCGCAGGAACCGCCGGCTCTGGAACCCCTCGCCTGCGCGCGACGTACCTATCCGGCATGAACCCCCAGACCAAACGACGCCTCGTCTTCCTCGCCGGCTTCGCCCTCTATTTCGGGGCGATCTGGTTCGCGTGGGACACACCCATCGTCTATCCACTGAAGGTCTTCGTCGTGCTGCTCCACGAGATCAGCCACGGCATCGCGGCGCTCGCCACGGGAGGCTCCATTCAGGGCATCGAACTCGACCCGGCCCAGGGCGGAGTATGCTACTGTCCCGGCGGGAACGCCTTCCTGACACTGTCCGCAGGATATCTGGGGAGCCTGGGCTGGGGCGCGCTGCTGCTCATGGGCGCGCGCGCCGGCGCCCGGCCGTCACGGTGGATCGTCGGCGGGGTGGGCGTGATGGTGGTCGTGCTCACCCTGTTGTACGTGCGCAACGGCTTCGGCTTCGGCTTCGGCCTCCTCTTCGGGCTGGCCCTCTTCGCCTCGGCGGCGAAGCTCCCGGCACGGGCGAACCGGGTACTGCTCACCGCGCTCGGGCTCACCAGTTGCCTGTACGCCATCCTCGACATCAAAAGCGACATCATCGACCGCCCGGAGCTCCAGTCCGACGCGCGCATGCTCGCCGAGATGACCGGCATCCCCACCATGGCCTGGGGATTCCTGTGGATCGGGATCGCGATCGTGGTCGCCGTCATGCTCTTCCGCAAGGCGTTCCGGGAGGCCTAGCGCCCCCAACCCCCAGCGGCCCCACGCACGATGGATCGGGCCGGACCCGACCGGAAGGCCCCTGGGGTCTCGTTGCGCCAGCGGATCGGGAGTCAGTCATGTGCGCCCGGCGGCCGGAAACAAGTGAGCCCATGCGTCCGGGCTTCTGCATTCTTGACACGGGCGCCGGGACGGCAGACTATCCACCCGTCAGCCTGCAGATTCATTCCCAACCGAAACGGAGATCACAAACGATGCCCGGAACCGAGAGCCGCCTGCGAGCACTGATCGATGAACACCTGGCGCTGGATCATGAGCCAAGTCTCACCCGAGGGTTTGCCGATTCAGGCGTTTCCTCGATGGATGCGGTCGCCTTCATGAGGATCGTGGAACGCGAGTTCAACGTGTCGATTCCGCCGGAGGACTGCGGGAAGATCGGCACCCTTGGGAAACTCGTCGCGCACCTCGACTCAAAGATGGGCTGACGGCACCAATCCCGGTGGGTTGTCCGGCCGACGGCCGGACGTGGTGCTCGCATTAACGGTTCGAACTCACGTAATCGGTTCGAACCAGTAGCGCTCGCGCTGAAAAGGGTAGCCGGGTACCGAGATCCGGCGCCGCGCTTCTCCGGCAAACAGTCCGGTGAACGTAACCGGAAGGCCTGCGTCGTACGCCTGTGCCACCCACTGTTCGAATGTGCCTGGCGCACGCCCTGGGCCGTTCGCCCAATCCTTCAGCGGCACGGGGCCCAGCCCGGGGCTGGCACCGATCTCGAGAACCAGATCGACGTCGAGATCCGCCAGCGCCCGGGCTGATTCGCGTGCCAGCTTTGGCGTCCGCGCCTGCTCGCGCCAGTACGCGACGTCGAGGGCCTCCGCGTGGCCGACGGCCCGCCCGTTCACCTGACTCAGGATGGAAAGCGCGGGTGACGAGAGTGCGATCTCGGGGAACGCCGCTTCCCTAACGTCCATACCCAGTGCGGATGCGAAGCGAAGACCGTCTTCGAGGCCGAGCACCCCCGCGCACCATGCTGCCGCCAACACGCCGACCCCGCGCCCCGTCACCACATGGGGCCGGATGCCGACGCTCGCCCAAAGCGCCGTAACCGCACACTGGAAGGCGAAAACCGCTGGCTGACTCCAGGCCGGGTCAATGGCCTCCGCATTGCCGGTGGCCTGGCCCAACACCAGATCCCGCAGGGCAATCCCGCGACGCTGTTCCTGAAAAACCTGGTCGCAGCGATCCAGAATCGCGCGCACCACGGGCTCCGTCCGGTACAGAGTCTTCGCCATCCCCGCCCATTCGCCACTCTCGGCGGCGTAGGAGAAGGTCAACTTCGGTGTCGTGGCGGCCGCCCGTGACGACATCGCCCCGTCCGAGTGTGCGACGGCGCGCAAACCTTCGCGCAGAGAGCCGGCATCGTCGAAAACGATACCCGCCCGGTGCGGGAAGTGGTCACGCCCGACGCCCGCCGTCCAGGCCATGTCCGACAACAGGGAGTCCGCAGCCCCACGCTCCGCGTCGAGATCCTGGGCGTGCGCGTCGAGCCAGACGAGATACCGTTTCGCCAACTCGCGCAGTGCTTCGTCCGTCTTGCCGGAAATCGGCAGGACCCGGACTATGCGGGGGTTGACGTCGCCGGATGCAGGCGGCAGTTCCGTCAACGGCTCCGGGACCGGCATGCCGACGGTTTGCGCGGACCCGGCGGGCGGGCCGGCCGCAGGGGAGGTGTCATCGGGCGGTTCGTAGCCCTCCACGACGAGATGAGCGTTGGTACCCGATATCCCGAACGCACTCACTCCCGCACGGCGAGGCCGATCGGGATCCCGGGGCCAGCGCGTCGCCTCCGATGTCACCCGCACCGGAAGCGCGTTCCAGTCCACGTGCTCGTTCGGGCTGTTGAAATGGAGGTGCTTCGGGATCACGCCCTGCTTCATCGACAGCATGATCTTGATCAGCCCGGCAATTCCCGCAGCCGACTCGAGGTGGCCGATGTTGGTCTTTACGGAGCCGATCAGGAGTGGACGGCTCGGCTCGCGTCCCTCGCCGTAGACTGCGGCCGCCGACTGCACCTCGATCGGGTCCCCCAGCGTGGATCCGGCTCCATGAGCTTCCAGATAGTCCACCTCGCCGGGCGCGACGCCGGCGCGCTCGAGCGCCTCCCCGATCACGCGCTGCTGCGCTCGCCCGTTCGGCACCGTCGGTCCGGCGGTCGCCCCGTTCTGATTGACCGCAGTGCCGCGAACAACGCCCCAGATCCGGTCACCGTCGGTCTCCGCTTCACCTAGCCGCTTGAGGACGACCATCCCACAACCCTCGCTCCGCACGGACCCGTCGGCGGAGGCGTCGAAGGTCTTGCACCGGCCCTCCGGCGACAGCATCCCCAACTCGACCATCTCCCTGGTCAGCCCGAGCGAGAAGATGGCGTTCACGCCTCCGACCAGCGCCAGATCCACTTCACGCTGTCGCAGCGCTGTTACGGCGTGGTGCACGGCGACCAGTGACGCCGCACAGTTGAGGACCACCGGCATCGTGGGTCCCATGAGCCCCAGCTTGTAGGCAATCCCGCCGAGCGCCATGGAACTCGCCGTGCCGAGATAATTGAGGTCCTGGCCGCCCGCCAGCATCATAAGGTCACGGTACTCGCTGGTTGCGATGCCCGCGTAGACGCCCGTGTTGCTGCCCCGCAAGCTCTCCAGATCGATTCCCGCATCCTCGAACGCCCGCCAACTGGTCTCCAGGAGCAGCCGCTGCTGCGGATCCATCAAGCGCGTGCCGATCGGCGTCATGCCGAAAAAGCGCGCGTCGAAACGGTCGATCCCCTCGACGAACCCGCCGCGGCCCCAGGCGCTGTCCCCGGCCGCGGGGTCGCCCGCAATCCCAGCCCAGGACCCGTCATCCTGTCGCCCGCCCGTCACGGCATCGTGGCCGGCTTCGAGTTGGCTCCAGAAGGCCTGCAGATCCGGGGCACCGGGGAAACGGCACGCCATGCCGACTATGGCGATTCCATCGTCCTCCCGCGGCGCCGGCGGAGGCGGGGCCGGCCGGGACGTCGGCTCGGGGGCGGGGACCGGCTCGGTAGTGGGGACCGGTTCGGGGACGGTGGCCGACTCGGCGAGCGCGTCCATCAGATGACCGGCCAGATCGTCGATGGTCGGGTAATCGAATACCAGCGTATTCGGCGCGACATACCTCTCGGAGAAGGTCCGGTTGAGGCGATTCCGCAGTTCGACCGCCATCAGGGAGTCCATCCCCAGGTCGAAGAATCCGACCTTCGGCGCCGGCATCGACGGTAGCCTCAGCACCGCCTGCACTTCCCGCTGCACGAAGGATACGAGCAGGCCCTCGCGCTGCGCCGCCGGCGTCGTAGCGAGCTGTGCAAGCAGGTCTTCCGACGAAGATGAGCCGTCGTCGTCCATGGCGACCGCAAGCAAGTCCTCCAGGAAGGGCGGACGGCCTCCGACGGACTCGCCGAACACCGGCCAGTCCACGGTGGCCACCACGGCGCCCGTCGCGTCCTGCCGCAGCAGGCGCTCGAACGCAATGAACCCCTGTTCGGGCGTGAACCAGCCGGTGCCGGATGCCGCCCTCCGCCCAGCGATTCGTTCGCGCTGCTCCTCCGCCTCGCCCAGTTCCGACCATGCGCCCCAGGCAATGGCCTGCCCGGGAAGCCCCAGCGCACGCCGGTGGGCGGCGAGCTGATCGAGGAATGCGTTGGCGGCCGCGTGGTTGGCCTGGCCTGGATTGCCCAGGACTCCGGCGACGCTGGAGAACAGGACGAACATGTCCAGATCGCGTCCCATCGTCGCACGGTGAAGATGCCAGGCCCCAAGCATCTTCGGCCACAGCACGGTCTCGAAGCTCTCCCAGCTCTGGTTCCCGAGGGCGGCGTCCGACAGCACGCCGACGCTATGGATGACGCCGGCGAGCGGCGGCAGCGTCCCGTCGATCCGCTCCAGCATCGCATCGAACGCAGCCGTGTCCGTGACGTCCGCAATCTCCACCTCGATCCTGAACCCGCGAGCGCGCAGCGCCTCGATCACTTCTTCCGCCGCCGCGTCCGGCGGCCGGCGACTGTTCAGCACGACCGTCCCCGCGCCACGCTCGGCGAGCCATTCGGCGAGGGCCAGACCGATGCCGCCCAACCCGCCCGTCACCAGATATGTCCCATCCCGCCGCAGACGTCCTCCCGTGACCGGCGGCGTCGTGAGCACGATCTTGCCGATGTGCCGAGCCGCGCGCATGTAGTCCATCGCGGCGCTCGTTTCGACCAACGGCCACCTAATGTGCCGGAGCGGCTCCAGCTCACCCGTTGCGATGCGCGCCAGCACCCCGTTCAGGGCGGCACCCGGTCCCGCCGGGTGCTTCTGCTTCAGGGTGTAGAGATCGAGGATCGCATAGGCGACATCCGGCCGCAGCGCCGCCATCTCGTCCTCGCTCAGGATGTCCCGCCTGGCAAGCTCCACGAAGCGGCCGCCCTCCGCGAGACAGGCAAGGCTCGCTTCGATGAAGCCCTCGCCCGTCAGGCTGTTGAGAACGACGTCGACACCGGCGCCGCCCGTGGCATCGAGAATATCCTGGCCGAACGCGGTCGAGCGGCTGTCGAACACGTGCTCGACACCGATCGAGCGGAGATACTCACGCTTGCGCGCGCTCGCCGTCGCGAACACCTCCGCGCCCGCAGCCTGGGCCAGCTGGATGCCCGCAAGCCCGACGCCCCCGGCCCCGGCGTGAATCAGCACACGGTCTCCGGCCTTCAGCCCGGCGAGCTCATAGGACAGCACGCACGTTACGAATACCGACGGGATCGTGGCGAGCGCCGCGGCCGACACTCCCGGCGGCGCGAGCGCCACCAGTTCCTCCCGAGTGACGACCTCCGGACCGAACGTGCCGAATGCGAATCCGGCCACGCGATCGCCCACGGAAACGGAGGACACGTCGGCACCGGTCTCGACGATGCGGCCGCAGAATTCCTCGCCGAGCAGCCCCTCGTCCTCGACCAGGCCCATGGCGCGGAACACGTCCAGGAAATTGAGCCCGCACGCCTCGACCGCGGCGCGCACCTCGTTCGGCTCCAGGGCGCGCGGAGCCAGCGGTTGCACCCGCAGTGCCTCGATCGCCCCTCCCTCTCCGGGCGCGAGCACCCAGTCCGCGTCATCCGGCGGGGCAAGGCGCTGCACGCCGGCGCCCACCCGGACGAGCCGGGCCGTCTGGCGGCGTCCCTGCCGATGCACAATGTGGTTCTCCGAATCAGGGAACAGCAGTTCGTCCGCGAGGACTGCCTGCGGCTTCGCTGCCTCGGCGTCGAGATCGAGCATCCGCGGTTGCAACTGGGGGGCCTCCCGCGCCACCACCTTGCCGAAGCCCCAAAGGGGGGCGCCGGCCAGTTGCCCGGTCCGCTCCCGTTCGAGCACCTGCGCGCCCCTTGTGACGAACCACAGCCCCTTCTCCGGCACGATGTCCGCGTCCCCGATGCCCTGCACAAGCGCGAGGGCGCTCGCCGCAGCCCGTTTTGCATCCGTCGCGAGGTCAGCGGTGGTCGCCCCCATCCCGTGGCCATCCTGCGCGACGAGATGCACCGCGCCGGCGAAGGGTACATCGGAGGGCAGGCCTTCGATAAGCGATCGCCACGACTGGCGCCGCTCAATGTCGACCGTTGCCGCCACGATCGCGGTCTCGCTCTCCGCAGCCGTGGCTGCGGCCTCCGGATCGTCGCCCGCCAGCACGACCCGCTGATTCTGTGCCGCCAGTTGCGCCGCCAGCTCCGCGGCCACGCTGCCCCGGTCGGCGGCCAGGACCCAGACGCCCTCCGGCAAGTCGATCTCGGCTGGACCCTGCGCCACGATCACCCCTCGATCCGGCAGACCGGCCACTTCCTGCAGGTCCAGGCCGAGAACCTCCGATTCGGCAAATCCGGTATCCGCGAGTGCCCGCCGCCACACGTCGGGCCCCGCGAGAGCGTGGTCCGTACGGTAGCGATCGTCGAAGCGCCACCATCCGTCCAGCTGCCCGAATATCAGATCCATCCAGCCCCTGCCCCGCTGGTTTTCGAGCGCCACCAGCAGCCCGGAGGGCGCGAGGAGCGTCCTGCAGTGCGCGAGCGTCTCATCCAGATGGCGGGTGGCGTGCAGGACGTTGGCCGCGATTACCAGGTCGTAACCGTGGGCCTCGAAGCCCTGGTCCACCGGGTCCTTCTCGATGTCGAGCACCCTGTAGTCGATCGAGGCATCCGCGAAGCGTGCCTCCGCCTCCGCGAAGAACCCCGCGGAGATGTCGGTATACATGTAGTCGAACCGTCCGGCCGGAAGTTCGGGCAGGACGTATTCGGTCGCCGAGCCGATCCCGGCGCCGACCTCCAGCACACGCAGCCGTCGACCCTCCGGCGACTCGTCCACGAGCGTGCGAACCACCTCGCCCAACATCCGGTTCGCCGCCCGCCAGACCGCCGCCCGCCGATACAGGTCGGCGGCCGTCGGCTCGGCATCGCCGAAGAGCAGCGACAGCGGGTCCGCATTGCCGCGAAGCACCTCGGGAAGGGCGCCGGCGCAGCGCCGAAACAGCCCGATCTCGTTGGTAGCGTGCGGGAACCGCCCCGTTGTCTCGCTCAGAAACGCCTCGACGTGGGGCGGCATTTGATCCGGCAGCGGCTCGTCGGCTCCGATCGTTACGACGAAGCCCTCGTCCTTCGGCTGCAACACGCCTGAACGAGCCAGTATCGCGAGCATCCGGCGCAACAGATTCGTGTGCTCGGGCAGGACTTCCAGGCGCACGCACAGCTCTTCGGGGTCGACGACCTCGCCTGCCCTGCGCTCCCACCCCAGTGCCTGGAGCGCCGAAAGCGCGTAGCACCACGACACCCGCTCCATAACACCCTGCAGGTCGGTCTCGTCCGCGACCTCGACTCCCTCGTCGGCGAGATAATCGGAAAACGGCTTCGAGCGGGAGGCCGCGGCCGACGGACTCGGGAGGAAGTCCGCCGCCGGCATGCCCGGCGGCAAGGCGCGGTCCCGCCATACGACCTCGTAGAGCAACTCCTCCAACCCCTCCACGGCGGGGAGCAAGGCACTCCGCGTCGCCCGCTTCACCGTGTACCCGTTCAGCGTGCCGATCGGGGATCCGCCGAGGTCGTAGAGGGTGATGTCCGCGCTCAGCACTTCGGGGATTCCGGTGCCCGCGCCGTCCGGCGCCTCCCTCATGCGGACATGGCAGAACAGCCGCTCGGGCAGTTGTTCCGGCACCGAGAGGCGCTCCCACCCGAAGGGCAGATAGGTGACGTCGTCGTCGGACCCGAAGGTCTCGCGGGCTGCACCCATCACCTGAAAGCACCCGTCCAGGACGAGCGGATGAAACGCCAACCCGGCGCGACCGGCGGACGCCGGGAGTGACACTTCGCCGAAGGCCTCGCCCGGCCCGGCCCAAAGCGCCTCCAATGTGCGGAAGGAGGGGCCGAGATCGATCCCGACCTCCGCCTTGGCGCTGTAGTAGGCCGGAAGATCCACCGGCGCCAGATCCGTCCTGAGCCGCGCGAGATCCGGCGATGCGGCGAGCGGCGGATCCGCACCGGCGCCGGTCGAGACCCGGCCCTCCGCGTGCAGCGTCCATTCCTCGTCGGCGGCACCCCGGCTCAGAATCCGGACGCGGCGCGATCCGTCCTCGGCAGCATCGTCCAGCAGCACCTGCAGCCGCCGACCTTCTTCCTCGCTTCCGTCTCCACCGTCCCGCTCCGGGAAGACCAGCGCGCTCTGCATCTGGAAGTCTTCGATGACCGCCGGGCCGGGGCCCTCCATGGTGCAGGCCGACGCGGCCATCGCGCCGTGGAGCGCGCCGGGAGCCACCACCCGGTCGAACACGCGGTGGTCGCCCAGCCATGCCGGGTCGGAGGGAAACAACTCGGTGTCGAAGCTGATCTCGCCGCTGGCGGATTCGTGGCGGCTGCCGAGGAGCGGGTGATCGGCGCTCGAGCGCCTCCGCCGTGGTGCGTCGATCCAGTGGCGGTCGCGGCGGAACGGATACCCCGGCAGCGAGATTCGGCGCCGCGATTCTCCGGCGAAGAGCCCGTCGAAGCCCAGCGGCAATCCAGCCTCGTACGCTCCCGCGACCGCTGCGAAGAAGGCGTCCTCGGCCTCCGCTGCTGACACGTTGCGTCCGGGCCGCTTGAGACTCGACAGCGCCACGGGAGGCTCGGGGGCCCCTGCCGACGCGGGCCAGGCGAGCGTGGTCATCGGTCCGAGCACCGCGTGCGGACCGATCTCCACGACCGCGTTCACCTCCAGCCCCGCCAGCGTCTCGACGCAGGCGCGGAACGCCACCGGCGCGCGCATCTGCCGCCGCCAGTACGCCGCATCCAGCGCCTCGCCCGAACCGACCGTCCGTCCGGTGAGATTGCTGATGAAGGGCAGCGAAGGCGGCGCAAAGGCGACCCGCGAGAGAGCTTCCTCCAGATCGTCCAGAGCCGGCTCGATCATGGCGCTGTGGTAGGCGGGACTCTTCCGGAGCCGCGCGACCCGAATCCCCGAAGCCTCCAGACGCTCCAGGATCGCGGCGATCTCCGCCGCCGGACCGCTGATGACCTGATGCGCGCCATTGTCGGCGGCGATGCAGAGGCCGACGCCACGGGAGGCCGCGTTGTGCTCGTCCAGCGTCTCCGCGACGTGAGTGGCCGGCGCGAACACCGCGCCCATCGCGCCTTCGCCGGGAAGGGCGCCGACCAGCTCTCCCCGCGCCGCCGCGAGGCGCAGGCCGTCCTCCAGGCCGAACACGCCCGCGGTATGGGCCGCCGCGATCTCGCCCAGGCTGTGTCCCAGCACCACGTCCGGCCGAATGCCGAGGCTTGACCACAGCGCCGCGAGGGCGCATTCGAGTGCGTAGATCGCCGGCTGCTTCCACTGCGGATCGTCCAGGTCTCCCGTGGCTGCAGGACGACCGAACATCACATCGAGCAGCGAGGCGTCACGCTCTCCCCGGAGCACTTCGTCGCACCGGTCGAGCACCGCGCGCACCACCGGCTCGCTCGCATAGAGCCCCGCACCCATGCCCGGCCACTGACTGGCCTGTCCGGTGTAGGCGAAGGCAATCTTCCGTCCCGCCCCCGGCCGCGACCCGGTTCGCGGCCCCTCTTCCGCGGAGACGAGCGCCTGCAACTGCTCGCGCAACGACGCGCCGTCCCGGAACAACACGCCGGCGCGGCAGTCGAAGTGACTGCGCCCCACACCCGCCGTCCAGGCCATGTCCGCGAGGAGCGCTTCATCCGCGCCGCTCATGGCGGATGCCTTCCCCACTCCTTCGTCGACCCAAACGAGATACCGTTCCGCGAGCTCCCGGAGCGCCTCTTCGGACTTGGCGGAAAGCGGCAGGATACGTGTCACACGGGTAGAGAGCCTTCCCTCCCGCGATGGGGGCAAGCGCACCGCATTCGTGCGCTCCTCCGCAAGTGGCACGGGGACCGGCAAGGCGGACCCGACAGGCCACCGTCGGCCGCTCGGCTCCCCATCCTCCGAGGTGCCGTCGGAGGGTTCGCGCCCTTCCAGGAGGATGTGAGCGTTCGTCCCGGACCACCCGAAGCCGCTTACCCCGGCCCGCGGAGGTCGGCCCGCACGAAGCGGCCACTCCATCCGGTCTCCCGTCACCCGCAGGGGAATCCGATCCCAGTCGATCTGCGGGCTCGGATCATGGAAGTGCAGGTGTTTCGGGATCGTTCGCCGTCCCATGGAGAGGACGGCCTTGATCACCCCGGCCACGCCCGCGGCCGCCTCCAGGTGGCCGATGTTCGTCTTCACCGAGCCGATCAGGACCGGGCGCTCCGGTTCCCGTCCCCTGCCGTAGGCGGCTGCCGTCGCGCGCGCCTCGATGGGGTCCCCGACTTCCGTTCCCGTGCCATGCGCCTCCACGTAGTCCACATCCGAAGGCCGGAGTCCCGCCCGCAGGAGCGCGTCCTCGATGCAACGTTCCTGCGCGTCCTGGCTCGGCACCGTCAGGCCCGGGGTCGCGCCGTCCTGGTTCACGGCGGTGCTGCGGATCACGGCCCAGATCCGGTCGCCGTCGGCCACGGCCTCGCCGAGCCGCTTCAGGACGAGGATGCCGCACCCTTCGCCTCGCACATAGCCGTTCGCCCCCGCGTCGAAGGTGGCGCACCGTCCATCCGGCGACAGCATTCCGGCGTTCGCGCGCATTTCGAACAGCTGGGCCGACAGGATCGCATGCACGCCGCCCGCCAGCGCCAGGTCCGCCTCCTGCCGTTGCAGCCCCGACACGGCCTGATGAATCGCCACCAGCGACGATGAGCAGGCGGTGTCGAGGGCCATCGCCGGACCGTTCAGCCCCAGTGCGAAGGCAACCCGCCCGATGGCGGTGTTGAAGGATGTTCCCGTGACCGAATAGAGGCTCGCGGCCGGTTCCGTCGGTTGGCCCGCGTCGAGGACCAGCGCCCGGTAGTCGTAGTTGCTGATGCCCGCGTATACACCGGTGCGGCTGCCTTTCAGCCGATCCGGATCGATCCCGGCATCCTCGAGCGCCTGCCAGCTCGTCTCGAGCATCATGCGCTGCTGCGGATCGAGGCGTTGCGCCTCGACGGGCGAGATTCGGAAAAACGAGGCGTCGAACTCGTCCAGCCGATCCAGGAAACCGGCATACCTGCAACCCCTGGCGACCTTGTCGTCAGAAAAGAGCTGGCCCGCGCGCCCGGCTCCGGAACCCGGAACCCCCTCGGTGACCGCGTTTACGCCGGCTTCGAGCAGGTCCCAGAACTCGGGAACACCGGGTGCACCGGGAAATCGGCAGGCCATGCCGACAATCGCAATGGGCTCGAAATCACTGGGGGGCATTGCCACCTCGTCGCCGCAGCCCGTCACCACGAAAGCGTCTTCGAGTATTTCACCGAGAACGCCCGCCCCGACGACAGCGGGGTACGCGGAATCATGTTTTCATCCCGCTCCGTGTGAAGACCCTCGCTGTATACGATCCAGAGATCGGTGCCTTCGCTGAAGTGATAACGAATGCGCGTGTTGATGCTGGTGAGGTCGTCCACGCCGTTGTACTGGGTGTACGTGCTCAGAGAAAGACGGGTGTCCAGCGCAAACTCCACCTTCAGTTGCGCCAGATGCGTCGTGGTGGCCAGATCGCGCTCGGGAAAATCGATCCGGTTGATGGAGTAGGCCATCCCGAGCTCGAGATGCCCGGAGACATTCCACACGGGCCCGGCCGATACACCGATCCGGCTTCCGTCGTAGAAAGTGCCGGCTGAAGCCGTGAACCTGCCGCGGAAATCGTCGCTGCGAGACAGCATGAAGTTGGCCGCAACCTCGTGAAACCAGTAGTCACCCGCCGCGACCTCCACGTCGGAAATGGGGAACGGGTCGCGCACGCTTTCGAACTGCGACCTGACACCCACATCGAGCCTGGCTCCGCCCTTGAACTGCACCTCCGCCTTGGGATATACCTCCCTCGATTCCGGCGTCCCGTCCGAATTGCGGGTGAACTGCGTGGCGGTCAGCCGCACGCCCCGCCTGCGAAACATCGAGCTGGCGTCCATGTACTCGCCGTATGCGAGCTCCAGGCCGCCAAGGGTGAAGCCCGTGCGCCGCTGGAATCCGAGACCGGGCCTGTAGTCGGATCCCACCCGGACGGCATCGGCGGAGTAGGTGAATCCCACGTCGCGACGCCGCTCCCAGCGGGCCCGCATCAGTCCGGTCTCCAGGCCGGTGGCGTCCGTCGTCGCCTCGTCGAAGGTCTGCGCCCATTGCAGCAGCGCGTACTCGTCGCCGGCCACCCGCACCGACGCGTCCAGTCCGTACGCGACGTTGTCCCCGCCGTGCGAACCCAACCGGCTGGTGACCATCGCGCCAACGGTCGAGTAGGGGTTCAGGACCTGCTGGCGCAGACGCACCACGCCCATGTTCTCGGAAGACAGGTTGCCGTGCGCCCCCGTCTGCATGTTCAGGAGCCCGTAGTCCGTGCCCCCGATCCGTCCAACCGCGCGCACGCCGCCGTAGATCTTCACGATCTCGCCCTCGCTGAGCCCGATCTGCCGGCTGTGGAAGAGCCGGTTGAAGGGCCCGCCGGTGTTGAAGTCGAAAGTCGCGGAGCGCTCCTGGAAGAACTGGCGCTTTTCGGGAATGAACAGCGGAAAGCGCTCGATGTTGATCTGGGCGCTATCGGCCTCCACCTGTGCGAAATCGGTGTTGGCGGTGAGGTTCAGCGCCAGGTTGGAGGTAGGAGAGTACTTGATGTCGAGTCCCGCTTCACGGGTCCCGTCCTGTTCGGCATCCCACACCGAATCCGGGCCTCGGGGGCCATCCGCGAGCTTCGGAGTCCGGCGCACGCCGCCCAGCACATAGGGCGTCGCGTAGACGGGAGTCTGCTGCCGCACGTTCTGGAGGGCGATGCGCTGAGCCTGGGAGGGCTTCACGAACGCCACCCCGCCCCATCCCGGATCGATGTCGGGGAAGAGGTGGCGCTCGTCCTTGCGCGCGATCATCCGGTAGATGATCAGGCCCATCGTCACCTCCTCGCCCAGCACCTGGAAACCCAGGGTGGAGAAGGGAATCCGAAACTCGGCGAACCAGCCCTCGCCGGTGCGGCTGGTCGCCACATCCCAGTACGAGTTCCAGTCGTTATTCATGGGCAGTCCGCCGCCGGCCGTAAACTGGGCATCGTTGTAGACCGTGCGGTCCACGCGCGTCCCCGCCGGATTGGTCAGGAACATGACGGCGGTCTCATAGTCATTGTAGCTGTCCACGATGACGGCCAGGGCGTCGTCCCCGCTGTACCGGTCGCGGTAGAAGGTGTTGGCGCGGATTCCGTCCGGATCGGAGTCGTACATGCGACCCGACACGTAGAGGAAGCGGTCGTCGTGGGCGATGCGAACCTCGCTGGGCTCCGTGACAGGGCCATGGTACGTGGGGGCGAACACGATCATCGGGACGGGCTCCACGGCCTCCCATGCCGCCTCGTCCACGACCCCATCCAGCTCGATGGGCCCCGAGATACGGGGAACAACCATGGGGATGGTCCGGGAGTCGCCCGTGGACGGGTCGGGTCCGGCCTGCGGAACCTGCCCGCCCAGGGGCGACGGCGGGAGCCAGGGCAACGCCAGCAGCGATGCCACGAGGAAAGGCCGGGCGGCCAGGCTCCGCGCATCCACGCGGGATGCCCCGGAGCCGGGGCGGGCCCCGCCGTCATCCGCCGTAGTGAAGGAAACCGTAGCCCCCATCTCTCGTCCTCGTTTACCTTCGGCTGTCACCGAACTCGGTCAACGCTCTGCTCTCGGAGGATTTTCCGCAACCCACCCGGGCACGGCTTCCGGGGATGCGTTCGATGTCCGCAGCGCCCCGGGAACAAATGATCCCCGGCACCCGGGCTTCTGCTTGCCGCCGGTGTGGCAGCCTTGTAGTATTCCTGCAGTCACTCCATTGGGGGAGTGGCGGGGCCGCTGGGGAATCGCTCAGATGGCGTTCTCCGACGGACCGCGGGCGCGGGCCCGCCGGTGTTCGGCCCGAGGTCGACTCATGAAAAGGAGGTGATCAATTGTCTAGTCCAAGTACTCTGTTCAGCCTGGCATGGGCAAGCGATCGCCGTTAGCCGAGTGATCGTATCTGTTCCGGCCAGCGGCCATCGTGCCGGGCTGAGCAGAAAACGCAGGAAGAAGGCGCCGTCGGATCGTTCCGGCGGCGCCTTCGTCGTGCTCGCACCGTGCTGCCGCCCACTGCTCGGTCCAGCCCGGTGAGCGGGCGCAGTCCCGGGCGCGAACCCTCGCTTCGCTGCCAGCCCGACGAGAAGCCCCCGCTCCGGCTCGCGCTCGGGGTCGGCGTGCAGCTCGCGGTGCTCAACATCGCCGCGGTGATGCTGATCCCCATGGTCGTGATGCGGGCCGCGGGCATGAGCGACGCCTACCTCTCCTGGGCCGTGCTCGCGTCCGTGACCATCTGCGGCATGGCGACCATCCTGCAGGCGCGGCGGGACGGACGCTTCGGCATGGGGCACGTGATGGTCATGGGGACTTCCGGCGCGTTCATCCCGGCATCCATCATGGCGCTCGGCCAGGGCGGCCCCGCCCTGCTCGCCACCCTGGTCGCGATCTCCGCGGTCGTCCCGCTTCTGCTTTCGTGGCGGCTCTCCCTCTTTCAGCGCGTCCTGACGCCTGCGGTCTCGGGCACCGTGATCATGCTCATTCCGGTCACGGTCATGCCGTTCATCGGTGGCCTCCTCTCCGCCTCCCCCGGAACGGGCGCCGCCCCGGGCCCGCCCGTCAGCTTCTTCGCGACCGTCCTCGTCATCGGAGTCCTCGCGCTCAAGGCGAGCGGAGCACTGCGGCTCTGGGCGCCCGTGATCGGTGTGGTACTGGGCTCGGTGATCGCAGCCGGGTACGGCCTCTACGACCTGGAGCGCGTCGCCGCCGCCCCCTGGGTCGACCTCCCGCGAATCCAGGCGCCCGGTCTCGATCTCGCCTTCGACGCGGCCTTCTGGACGCTTCTCCCCTCGTTCCTGCTCGTGGCGGTAATCGCCGCCATCCGCACGATGAGCAGCGCGGTGGCGGTCCAGCGCGTCTCGTGGCGCCGCAGGAGCCGCGCGGTCGACTTCCGCGCCGTACAGGGCGCCATGGCGGTGGACGGCGTGAGCAACCTGCTTGCAGGCCTCGCCGGGACTGCCCCCGGCAGCGCGACAACCACAAGCGTGCCCCTGACGCAGCTTACCGGGGTTGCCGCGCGCTCGGTCGGGATCGTGGCAGGGGCGGCCTTCATCGCCTTCGCCTTCCTGCCGAAGCCCTTCGCCGCCGTGCTGGCCATCCCGGATCCGGTTTTCGCCGGCTACCTGGTCATCCTGCTCGCCATGCTGTTCGCGATCGGCATGAAGATCGTGCTGCAGGGCGGCCTGGGATACCGGGAAGGGCTGGTCGTCGGCATCGCCTTCCTGGCCGGGGTCGGCTTCCAGTACGGCCTGATCTTCCCCGAAGGTGCGTCCCGATTCGCGGGCGGGCTGCTTGAGAACGGCATGAATGCCGGCGGCTTCAGCGCCATCCTCATGACCCTCTTCCTCCGCCTCACGGAGCCCCGTCCGAGCCGCATCGAAGCCGGGCTCGGCAGCGCCGAACTACCGGCGCTCCGAACGTTCCTGGGCGATTTCGCATCCCGCGCCGGATGGGGCGAGGCGATGGCCGAACGGCTCGGGGCCGCCGCCGAGGAGGCGCTGCTCACGCTCGCGCGGGGGGGAGAACCCGGACGAGAGCAGAACGGTGGTCAACGGCGTGTTCTGCTGTCGGCGCACAGAGAGCGAAGCGGGGCCGTGCTCGAGTTCGTCGTCGGCCCCGGGACCGAGAACCTGCAGGACCGGATCGCCCTGCTCGGAGACCCGTCCGACGAAGCCGCCCTGGAGCAGGAGGTGTCGCTGCGCCTCCTCCGCCACCTGGCCTCCTCGGTGCGCCACCAGCAGTACCGCGACACGGACATCATCACGGTTCGCGTGGAGGCTCCGCGCGACCCCGGCTGAAGGCTGGTCGCGAGAAGGGTGAGCCCGACTTTGTCGGGACCGGATCGCGGGAACATCTACAACTCAACCCACGGGAGAAAAACCATGCACGACGTCAACCTGCTCGCGGTGCTGGTCGCCGGGCTCGTCCCGATGATCGTCGGCTCGCTCTGGTACGGACCGCTCTTCGGCAAGCGCTGGATGGCGCTGATGGAGACGACGCCCGAGGAGATTCAGGAAGGCTTCAGTCCGCTCAGGACCTACGGCATCAGCTTCCTGCTCTCGCTGGTCACGGCCTTCATTCTGGCCCAGTTGATCGCCGAAGTCGCGCCAGGGAGCGCATCCGCGATGGCCGGCGTGCACGTGGGGCTGATGGCGCTGGTCGCGTTCGTCCTCCCCGTGGCGCATCAGGGGGTCGCATTCGAAAGACGCAAGGCGGGGCTCGCGTGGCTGAACGTCGCCTACAACGGTGTGGCGCTGATCGGACAGGCGGTTGTCATCGCCCTGTGGCCTGCATAGCGACCTATCCGACCAGCCCGCTCTCCTCCAGGAAACCCCGCATCATCGCGACGCAATCCGCCGGATTCTCCACCTGGAGGAAATGCGTCGTCTCCGGAATGAAATCGTAGTCCACCGTCTCGATGTGGCTGAGGTCGAAGGTGGGGAGATACGCGTAGGGCAGCGTGGGGTCGGAGCCGATCACCTTCGTCGGACACGGAAGATTCCCGAAGTCGACGAGGAACGCGAAGGTCCTCACGTAGGCGATGATCTGCGCCTCGTATTCGCGGGGGCAACGGAGTTCGTAGCCCCCTTCCCCGGAGGACGCCCGCAAGATGGTGCGCGCCATCAGATCCGCGGCCCCCGGAACCGCCCTGGTCAGCAAAGGCAGGAAACTGAGGAGTTCCGTGAAGTCCTCCCTCTTCCGGAACCGGTCCGCGCGGCGGCTCGCCATCCCCGCCGCCGCCTCGGCGAGCGCGTCGAAATCCGGGTCTTTCGGACCAGGCCGGTAGAGGGGCGGATCGAACAGGACCCACCCGGACAACCCGTCGCACCCACCCGTCCCCAGCGTGGATGAGAGGAGCGCGGTCAGCGCGGAGAGCGAATGAAATACGCCGATCACGGGCCGTTCGCCGTACCGGCGCGCCGCCGCCTCGATGACGCGCTCCTGATCCCGGACCAGGTTGGGCATGTTGTGCTCCGGGCGTTTCCCGACAGCATTCCAGCCATGGTTGCGCAGATCGTAGAGCAGCACATCGAAGTCACCCGTCAGGAGCGACCAGAACGGGTAGTAGAAATCCATGGCCAGCCCGTTTCCGTGGCCAAGCAGAAGACGCGGGCCGGCCGGATTCCCATGCCTGCGCAGAATCGTGACGCTGCCGTCGGCCTGACGGACCTCGTGCACGGAGCGCGGCTCGGGGATCTCCCATCTGGCTGCCCTGTTCATGCCTGTCAACGCTCGGGCTCAAGGACGCGTTCCGTCACAAACGCGGGTACGATTCGCCAGAAGAGAACCCGGTAATCGAACACGGTAAAGGCGATGCGGTCGCCGGCCGGTGAATAGGCCGGCTGGGTCTTGTGAGAGGGATCGAAGGTGAGCTGCTCGGCGGCTCCGCCCCCGGCGGGAACACGGAAGATCTGGAAGAACCCGTCGCCGGCCCGGTCCACGTACGCCACCCAGCGTCCGTCGGCGGACACCCCGATCCCCGAATGGAGCTGGTCGGAGCCGTAGTCGTGGAAGCGCTCCGGAGTCCCCCCCGTCCGGGGCACCCGCCAGAGGCTCTTTCGGCCAACCGCTTCCGCGGACTCGAAGATGATCGTCTCGCCCGCGTCGGCCCACTCCCCCTGGATGACGTCCTGTTCGAAGCCCGTCAACTCGATGCGCGTCTGGGGCTGCGTGACCTCGCCCGTCTCCTGGTCGATGCCGATCACGAACAGATACGCCCGCCGCGCCCCTGACTCGTCCACGCGATAGCTGGGATAGAGGATCCAGCGCCCGTCGGCCGACCAGCGCGCCCACCCCGTCTCGTGGCCGCCTTCGCTGATCATGCGCGGCCCGCTTCCGTCCGCGGCCATGAGCCAGATGTCGTCCGACTCCTCATGAGTGTGGAAGGCGACCCAGCGCCCGTTGGGGGACCAGTGCATGCCCTGGTCTTCGGAGTAGGACTGGCGCATCACGCGTCCGGGCGCATCGTGGGGGAGGACCGGGTCGGCCGTCACGATGCCGATGTGCTGTGCGATGTCCGGATAGTGGAAGTCGTCGGTAACGTGGCGCCAGCTGCCGAAGGTGAACGCGACCTCGGAGCCGTCCCAGCTCCAGGTGGGCGTTTCGGACTGGAAGGTGGTCAGCGGCGTGGACGGCCCGCCCGTGGCCGGCGCGGTCGCCACGAAGACCCGGTAGTCCTGCGACTTGAACAGGATGCGCCCGTCCATTCCCACCGAGGGGGCGTAGGCGTCGCGGGAGAAACCGGTCAGGCGGACGGGCGCCCCGCCCGTGGCGGGCCGGGCCCAGAGATCCAGAAAGCCGCCTGTCCCCGGTGCCGCGTAGTAGATCTGGTCCCCGGCGGGCGAGAAGGCCAACGGCCCGTACACCTCCTGGTCCGTGAAGAGCGGCTCGGGCGCGTCGCAGGGGAGGTGCAGCCGCTGATGGTCGCCTGCGAGCGAGAGGCAGGCGAGCCGCCCGTCCGCCGACCACGCGGGGAAGGAGAGCCGCGTCCCCGTCGCCGTCGCCCGCGCATTGCCGCCGTCCGCGTCCAGGAGCCACACGATGGACTCACCTCCGGCCGACGACACGCCCGCCACGGTGGTTCCGTCCGGCGACCAGGCGAGCATGTCCAGCGAGAGCAGGTCGGGCGATGCGTCGCGCCCCGGCCACAGCGGCTCGCGGGCGCCGGACGCGCGGTCGTAGACCCACCACTCCTGGCGGCTGCGGTCGAAGACGCGCTCCCGGGCCGCGATGCGGCGGCTGTCCGGAAGCCAGGTCAGGAACCGAATCGACGCGGCGCCTGAGCCCATCACACGCTCCGCACCCCCCCGAGCCGGAACCACGTGCACCCGGTCGCGCTCGGTGTACGCGAGCCAGCGGCCATCGGGGGACACCACCCCGAGCGGGTCCCGGTACGCCACCGGCCCCACCTGCTCCGCGGAGGCGACGAAGTCGAGAGGCGGGAGGCCCGCGTCCACCTCTGGGCTCTCCGCACACCCGCCGACCGCAAACAGCAGGAGGCCGGCGGGGAGGACCCGGCCTGCCGGACGGAAGAAGCCCCGCGCGACCGGGCGGCCCGCCGAACCGCGGAGCGAGCCCATCGTTCGCCGAGCCATCGCGCCAGCGTCTCGCATTGCCCCTATGTCATCCCCATCCGCTGAGGCAACGTCTCCAGCTCGACGATCTCGTACCGCCGTATTCCGCTCGGGAGCCTCACTTCGACCTCCTCGCCCTGGCGCGCGCCCATCAGTCCCCGACCGATCGCCGACGCCATGGACACATGGCCCGCCTCGATGTCGATGTAGTCGCCGGCCGCGATCGTGTACGTTGCCTTCATGCCCCGTACACGATCATGGACCGTAACCCGGGAACCGAATCCCACCCGGTCCGGGGGCATCCCCTCCACATCGATCTGCGACAACTCGGAGACGCGCCGCCTCAGGTGGCCGATGCGGGCGTTCACGAACTGCTGCCGCTCCAGCGCCGACTTGTACTCCGAGTTCTCGCGCAGATCGCCCAGCTCGACGGCCTTTCGGATGCGCTCCGGAAGCTCGAACGCCAGCTCGCGCGAGAGCGTCTCGATCTCGTCTTCTATCTTCTGTCTGATTTCGCTCAGCATCCAGGCTGCTCCGGATGACTCGGGAAGGCGCGGCGACGCGGCGTCAGGCTCGGGGATCGGAGGTGGCCAGCACCACCTCGCGGCGCGCCTGCCGGTCCGCCTTGACCGCTTCCCGGACGTCGGCGTCCGCCACCCCCAGGATCTGCGCCGCCAGGATCGCGGCGTTCACCGCTCCCGCCTTCCCGATGGCGAGCGTCGCCACCGGCACGCCCCCCGGCATCTGGACCGTGGAGAGGAGCGAGTCGAGGCCGTCGAGAGCGGAACCCATGGGCACGCCCAGAACCGGGAGCGCCGTGCCCGACGCCACCACGCCCGCAAGGTGGGCCGCCCCTCCGGCCGCCGCGATGATGACCGCCAGGCCCCTTGCTTCGGCGGTGGTGGAATACTCGTGCACCAGGTCCGGAGTGCGGTGCGCCGACATCACCCGGACCTCGTGGGGGACGCCGAGCGACTCGAGGGTGTCGGCGGCGTGGGTCATGACGGGCCAGTCGCTCTTCGAGCCCATGAGCACGCCTACTTTGGGGCTATTGGAATCCATGCGAACGAAACCGGTGCAGGGTGGGGAAAGCAAGCGGGAGAAAGCCCACGATGCAGAACCGCCGCGAAGGGGTCAAGGGTTGAATTGGCGCCGAAGCCGGAGTTACTGTCGGTAGCTGCGTCCGCATCCGTCCCGCCGAGCACCGTCAGATCAACAGGGGAAAACCGCATGAACATCAGGGTCACGCTTCGCTGGCTGCAGGTGCTCGACAAGCTCGAGCCCTGGTACAAGGCCAAGGGCCAGTTCGTCTTCTGGACCAGGGTCACCAGCGGAGAAAACACCGACGAACGCCGGTTCCCCGAAGAGGGTCACTACCCCATCTCGGATCATCGCCGCTGGAACAAGCTCGACCACCTGAACAAGGTCATGTACGAGGGTGAGGCAGGCGAGTCCCTGCGCATTGAGGTACGCGGCGTCGAGATGGACCTGTTCTCGAGCGACGATGAGCTGGAGCGTTACTCGCGCGAGTTCTCGGGCCCGGCCGACTCGTGGATCGGCCGCCATCGGCCCGGGGACGAGGGGCCGCCCGATCCCGAGGCCATGACCAACTGGCGGATCTGCTACGACGTGGAGGCAGTCTAGCTTCCTGCGCCCCGGGGGCGCCGAGCCCCGATCAGGTGCGGCCGGAGTCGCGCTTCACCGGTCCCCCACGCGGACCAGGTGGTACCGCTTCTTGCCGCGCCGCAGCACCACGAACTCGCCATCCAGGGTCTGGTCCATCGTAACGCGCGCGGGCACGTCCGCGACACGGTGATTGTTTACGTAGATGCCTCCCCCGCTGATGGCGCGCCGGGCATCGCTCTTCGAGGCGGCCAGGCCGGCGCGGTGCAGCAGGTCCACGAGCGGAAGTCCCTCTCCCTGCAGGGCGCCGCGCCTGATGCGGCTCGAGGGCACGTCGGCGAAGATGTCCGCGATCTCGCCGGCGCCCAGCCCCTCGATTTCGCCGCCGAAGAGCGCCTCGCTCGCCTTGCGCGCGCGGCCCAGCCCGTCCTCCCCGTGGAGACGGCGGGTGACGTCGGCGGCCAGCGCCTTCTGCGCGAGGCGGCGATGCGGCTCGCTCGCCGTTGACGCCTCCAGCTCCTCCACCTCCTCCCGCGGGAACAGGGTAAAGAGGCGCAGGTAGGCTCCCACGTCCGCGTCCGGCGTGTTCATCCAGAACTGGTAGAAGCGATAGGGCGTGGTGCGTGCGGGATCCAGCCACACGGTTCCGCTCTCGGTTTTGCCGAACTTGGTGCCGGAGGAGGTGGTCAGGAGCGGGAAGGTGACCCCGTACGCGCGGGCGCCGCGAACGCGCCGGATCAGCTCGGTGCCGGCGGTGATGTTCCCCCACTGATCGCTTCCGCCCATCTGGACGGTGCACCCCAGCCGGTCATGGAGCTCGAGGAAGTCGTAGGCCTGCAGCAGCACGTAACTGAACTCGGTGAACGAGATGCTCGCCTGCGGATCCTGCACCCGCCGGCGGATCGAGTCCTTGCCGAGGAGCGCGTTGATGGAGAAGTGCTTGCCCACGTCGCGCAGGAAGTCGACCATCCCGACCTTGCCCAGCCAGTCCAGGTTGTTGGCCATGCGCGCGGGATTCCCCTTCACCTCGAAGTCGAGGAAATGTGCGAGCTGGGCGTGGATGCCGGCGGCGTTGGCCTCCGCTTCCTCCTTCGACAGCAACGCGCGCTCCGCGGCCTTCTCGGACGGGTCGCCGATCAGGCCGGTGCCTCCGCCGACGAGGGCTACGGGAGTGTGTCCGGCGCGCTGCAGGTGCACCAGCCCCATGATCGGCAGCAGGCTGCCGACGTGCAGGCTGGAGGCGGTCGGGTCGAAGCCGATATACGCGACCCGGGACTCGGCGGCGAACGCCTGCGCGGCGCCGTCGGTGGCGTCGTAGAGCAGGCCGCGCCACGTGTATTCGTCGAGCAGGCTCATGGGTCGGAGGATCGCCTGGACGGCGCCGGGCTGCGGGTAAACGATGGCGGACGGGTCGCTGAGCGCTGGCTGTCGCGACGGCCCAAGCTACTTCCCGGGATCACTGCCGGAAAGCCGGGCGGCGAGGCGGGCGCGGTCGATCTTGCCGTTCGGGTTGCGCGGTAGCTCCGCGAGTACCACGAGGGCGCGCGGGCGGCCCGCGGGGCCGAGCAGTTCCCGGCAGTGCCGGTGGATCGCCTGGACGCGCGGCTCGCGGGCAACGGCGGGGACGATCGCGGCCGCCACCCGTTCTCCCCACTCGGGGTCCGGCAGCCCCACCACCGCCGCCTCCGCCACCGCGGGGTGCGCGGCGAGCACCCGTTCGACTTCGGCGGGATGGACGTTGACTCCCCCGCTCACGATGCGGCGGGCTTTGCGGCCGGTGACCCACAGGTGGCCGTCGTGGTCGAGGCCACCCAGGTCGCCGGTGCGGTACCAGCCGTCCGGACCGGTGATGGGACCGCCCTGGCGATACGCGCGCGCCACCATGTCGCCGCGCACCTCGATCTCGCCGTCGGCGGCGATGCGGACCTCGACGCCGTCGAGGGGGGCGCCTGCTGAGCCGGGTTTGGCGCGCACCAGCGCGGGCGGGGCCGTCGCCACCTGGGAGCAGGTCTCCGTCATCCCGTAGGTGAGGGCCAGCGGCAGGCCCGCCGCGAGCGCGCGCTCCAACAGGGCGGGCGGTGCGCCCGCCCCTCCCACCAGCACGCATCGCAGGGAGGCGGGGCGGGGGTGGGGGAGGCCCGCGTCCAGCAGGCGGCCGAGCATGGTGGGCACCAGCGACACATGGCTGATGGCGCCCGCCTCCAGCAGTTCGACCAGCACCTCAAGCCGCCATTCGCCGCGCGTCACCACCCGGCTGCCGGCCGCCAGCGCCCGATCGACCAGCGCCATCCCGCCGATGTGGGCGGGCGACAGGGAGGCGTACCAGACGTCGTCGGGCCCCAGCGACAGGCGGGCACGCACGGCGCGCGCGCTGGCGTCGAAGTTTCGGCGGGTGAGCGCTACCGCGCGCGCCCTCCCCCCGGTGCCCGAAGTGCGCAGGATGGCGATCACGTCGTCGGGGTCCGACCCGGGCAGGGGCCCGTCCGAAGGGATCACCCGGCGGATGTCGTGCGCTACGGCACGGCCGGCCCCGCGCTGGCGATCCCCCGGCGGGGCGGCGCGGCTCTCCAGCGAGAACACCCGGGGCCCTCCCACACTGCCCGTCCCGACCACATCGCGCGCCAGCGCCAGGTGAGCGGGGTCGCACAGCACGACCGCTGGCGGCGCAAGCGCGAAGGCGTCCCTCATCTCATGGTGCGCCAGCGCTGGATTGAGCGGGGCAAGCGCCACTCCCGCCCGCTGCGCCGCATACATGGCCGCCACCGCGCCCGCCCCGGCCGGGGCGAGCACGGCGGCCGTATCCCCCGGCTCCACGCCGAGCGTCACCAGCCGCCGGGCCAGGCGGTCGGCCGCCGCGTCCAGGTCGCGGTAGCTCAGCCCCGCTCCGCCATCGTCGAGAGCGATCCTGCCCGGATGCGCCCGTGCGCCCGTGGCTACCGCGTCTCCCATCTCACCCCAGCGCGAACCCGAGCCCGAGCAGGACTCCGAACGAGCCCAGGAAGCGGGCGGTCCCGGCCAGTGCGCGGTTGAGCGCCTCCGGCTCGCGGAAGGTCAGAACCAGCCTCAGCGGCCCCGCCACCGCCGGAAGCGCGAACAGGGAGAGCAGGACCCACCGGCTCCAGCCGTGCAGCCCCATCCCGGCGACGGGGACGGCGGCGGTCAACCCCAGCAGGAAGACGTACTGCGCCTTCGTCCACCCGACGCCCATGCGCACCGCAAGGGTGCGCTTGCCGGCGCGCGCGTCCGTCTCCATGTCGCGCAGGTTGTTCACCACCAGGATCGCGGTGCTGGCGGCCCCCAGCGCGATTCCCGCAGTCAGGGAGTCCGGACGGAACTCCAGCACCTGCACGTAGCAGGTCCCCGCGACGGCCACCAGGCCGAAGAAGACGAACACGAACAGGTCGCCCAGCCCGTGATACCCCAGCGGCCAGGGCCCACCCGTGTAGGCGATCCCCGAGGCGATGCAGGCCACGCCGAGCACCAGCAACGGCCACCCCGCCACCACCCCCAGGTAGACCCCCGCGGCCATGGAGAGCCCGAACGCCAGAAACGCTCCCCGCAACACGGCCCGTCCTTCGATCAACCCGGCCTGGGTGACGCGGACGGGACCCAGCCGCCCCTCGTCGTCTCCGCCCTTCTGGTAGTCGTAGTAGTCGTTGGCCAGGTTCGTCCCGATCTGAATCAGCATCGCCACGGCGAGCGCCGCCAGCGCGGGCAGCATGGCGAAACCGCCGTGCATGTGCGCCAGCCCGGTGCCGGCGGCGACCGGCGCGATGGCGGCGGTGAGGGTGCGGGGCCGACAGGCCATCACCCAGGCCCGGGTCCGGGATATGCTCCCGCCGGTCATGCTTCAGCCCGGCCGGTCCCGTCCGAACATCGCGACGCCCCGGCCTCGCGGCGGCCGTGTCCGGCCCGGAGTCCTCACACGCTCGAGTCCGGCCCGCGCGCCTACGGCAGCCACGGATACTTGCGGAAGTCCGGTTTGCGCTTCTGCAGGTAGGCGTTCCTGCCCTCCTGTCCCTGTTCCGTCATGTAGAAGAGCAGGGTCGCGTTGCCGGCGAGTTCCTGGAGGCCGGTCTGTCCGTCCACGTCGGCGTTGAAGGCGGCCTTCAGGCAGCGGATCGCCAGCGGGCTCTTGTCCAGGATCTCCTGTGCCCACTGCCAGCCCTCCATCTCCAGCTCCGCCACCGGCACGACCTTGTTGACCAGCCCCATCTCAAGCGCCTCGGCGGCGTCGTACTGGCGGCACAGGTACCAGATCTCGCGCGCCTTCTTCTGCCCCACGATCCGAGCCAGATACGAGGAGCCGTACCCCCCGTCGAAGCTGCCCACGATGGGCCCGGTCTGGCCGAAGACGGCGTTGTCCGCGGCGATGGTGAGGTCGCATACGACATGCAGCACATGGCCGCCGCCGATGGCGTATCCGGCCACCAGCGCGATGACCGGCTTGGGCATCGTGCGCATGTAGCGCTGCAGCTCGAGCACGTTCAGCCGCGGCACGCCGTCTCCGCCCACGTAACCGGCGTCGCCGCGCACGCGCTGATCACCCCCGGAGGAGAACGCGTACTTGCCGTCCTTCGCGGGGCCGTTGCCGGTGAAGAGGACAACACCGATGTCCATGTCCTCGCCGGCGTCGCGGAAGGCCTCCTGCAGCTCGAACAACGTCTCCGGGCGGAAGGCGTTGCGCACTTCGGGACGGTTGAAGGCGATGCGCGCCACCCCGTCGCACTTGTGATAGGTGATGTCCCCGTACTCGCGGACCTGCTTCCAGTCCGGCTCTTTCATTCGCGATCTCCCGCTCTCTGCTTCATGCGCGATCTCCGGCAATCCGGCGGCCCGGCACGCGCGTCTCTCCGTGCGATCCCTGGGGAATATGGCGCGCCGGCGACGCTGCCTCGGCGCTCAGCCCTGGTCGACGGCGTCATACACCGCCTGACGACGAAGACGGTTCCGCTCCCGGTCCGTTACGACCTCGACAATCCCGCTCCCGCCCCGGGCGATCGCCCGCTCCAGCGACGACCCCAGCTGCGCCCGAGTCCGGACGCGCTCGTGCGGCAACCCGTAGAGGGCGGCCGCGTGGGCGAAGTCCAGCCCGTGCGGCGTCGCGAAGTGCCGGGTGAACGCCGGTTCGAAGTCCCGGATGGGGAGGAAATGGAAGATACCGCCCCCGTCGTTGTTGACCAGCACGAAGATCACCTCGGCGTGGTCGCGCGCGCTCAGGAGCCCGTTCATGTCGTGGAAGAACGCCACGTCGCCGACGATGGCCAGCACCGGGCCCCCTCCCCCGGCGGCGACGCCCGCGGCCGACGACAGGATGCCGTCGATGCCGCTGGCCCCGCGGTTGCCGTGAACCAGAAGGGGCTTCCGGCTGGGGAAGGCGAAGGCGTCCAGGTCGCGCACCGGCATGCTCGACGACACGAAGATGGTGCTCCCGGGAGGCGCGGCGCGCACGACTTCCGCGCACACGGCGCCTTCGAAGAGCTCGCCTCGCGAACTCTCGGCGAACGCACGCGCGGCTGCCTGCTCGGCCCGGCGCCAGAGGCCGGACCAGGCATCCTCCGAGTCACGACCCGCCCTCAACTCCGCGCACAACGCTTCGGCGAAGGCCGCGACATCGGCGCGCAGGTAGTCGCTGGCGACGTTGAGGTGATCCTTCCAGCGATCCCCGGCATCGATCACCCACTGCTCGCCTCCCGCTTCCGCCAGGAGCGACAGCAGATTCGCGGAGGTGGGGCTCGCGCCGAGACGCAGGACCAGCTCGGGGCGCAGCGGCTCCCGCGTGAGCGCGTCTCCGAGGAAGAGGTCGTAGCCGCCGATGCGCAGCGCCCCCTCGGCGTCTCCGAAGCGGGCGCCGGAGAGGGCGTCGGGGAGCAGCGGATACCCGGTGGTGGCGGCCAGGGCCTTCGCGGCGCGCCCGTCGCGCTCCGGCTCGGGCGAGGGGCCGGCTACGATCAGGCCGCGATCGACCTCCCGCACCCGCGCGGCAAGCTCGGTCAGCGGGCCGGCGGGCGGCGCGGAGCGGCGGACAGCGATGCGCGTGAGAGACGCCGCTTGCGCGCGGCCCCGCAGCGCCAGCGGATGCGCGGCGGCGAACCCGTCCGGAATGTCGCCGGGAAGGGGGGTGGGTGCGAGCGGCATTGCGAAGGGCAGGTTCACGTGCACCGGGCCGGCCGGCCGGCCCAACGAGGACGCCACCGCGCGCGCCGCTACTGCCCGCAGATGCACGAGCGCCTCGGCGTCGACCTCGGGCGGCGCAGCCTCCACGAAGTCGCGGACATGCCTGCCGAATATCCCGGCCTGGTCGATCGCCTGGTTCGCGTCCGCGCCCCGCAACCGGTGCGGCCGGTCGGCGGTCAGCAGCAGGAGGGGCGCCCCGCTGTACGATGCCTCCACCACGGCCGGAAAGAGGTTGGCGACCGCGGTCCCCGAGGTGGTGATCACCGCTGCCGGCCGCCCCGTCCGCTTGCCCAGCCCGAGCGCGAAGAACGCCGCCGACCGCTCGTCCAGGAGGGTGAAGATCCGCAGCCGCGCGTCCGCCGCGGCGGCCATGGCCAACGGGGCGGAACGGTAGCCGGGCGCCAGCACGACCTCGCACACTCCGGCGCGCGCCAACTCGTCCAGCAGGACGCCGGCCCACATCAGGTTCCGGTTTGGACCGGTCACCTTCCGTCGACGCTCAGCGAATGCCGCGGGCCCCGGCCGCGTCCAGCGCGCGCAGCACCGGCTCGAACTTGATCCCGGTCTCGTCCCACTCGGCCTCGGGGTCCGAACCGGGCACGATCCCCGCGCCCGCGAAGAGCCGCCAGGTGGTGGAGCGCGCCACCGCGGTGCGCAGCGCCGGCACGAAGACCCCGTCGCCGCGGGTGTCGAACCATCCTACCGGGCCGGCGTACCATCCGCGCTCGAAGGGCTCTTTCCTGGAGAGCAGGTCGAGGGCCGCGTCGCGGGCCAGGCCGCAGACGGCGGGCGTCGGATGGAGCGCCGCCACCAGTTCCAGCACCGATGCTCCGGGCTGCAGAATCGCCTTGATGCGCGTCTCCAGGTGCTGGATGCGGGCCAGCGTGAGCACGTGCGGCTCGGTCTGGACTTCGACCGTGCGGGACAGCGGCTCCAGGCGCGCGACCATGTCCTTCACGGTGAATGCGTGTTCGACCCGATCCTTGGCGCTGTTGAGGAGCTGACGGGCGAGGGCGCGCTGCTCCTCGTCCGTCTCGCCGCGGGACACTGAACCGGCGACGGCGGTCGCGCTGAAGCGGTCGCCCCGCACGGTGGCGAGCGCCTCCGGGGTGGCGCCGACGATCGGCGACCCGGCTTCGGGTTCGAAGAGGAACACATGGGCGTCCGCATTCTCACGCCGCAGGTATTCGAGCACCTCCACCGGATCGATGGCGCCCGTGGTGGATACGTCGAGGATGCGCGCGAGCACCGCCTTCTCCATCCGTCCGTCCTGGATGGCCGACAGGATCTCCTCGACCGCCCGCTGCCAGCTCCGGCGCCCCGAGCGCAGGCGGGCGGCTGGATGCACCGCCCGACGATTCCGCTTTCGAGCAGCCCGGGCCACCCCCTTCAGCGTGTAGGCGAGCCGCGCCCGCAGCTGGCCGCGCACCGTCGCCAGGTCCTCCCCGGGGCCGGCCAGCGCCTGGGTGGTGAGGCGTACGGTCTCCCCGTCGTGCTCCAACTCCAGGTCCGGCACGACGAAGCGCGCGCTCGGGAACGCGGCCCAGAAATCCCGCGGCACATGATCGTCCCGGAAGGAAAAGCCCCCGTAGAAGCGCAGAGCGGCGTCCCGCCCCCGCCTTCGCCATCCGTTCCCGTTCTCGGGACGCGCGAACCTCCGCGCCCGGTCCTGGATCTCGAGGAAGCGATCGCGCGACCCGGAGGCGGACTGAACCACCAGGGACTCGAGTTCTCCGACATGGGCCAGCCATCCCCGGCCCCGCGCCCAGAAGCCCCGGGGACGGCCTCGGCCCCATCTCAGGAACGCACCCGGCTCGACACTGTCGTGCTCGACGGTTTCGCGAACCAGCACGAAGCGCGGGGGTGCCTGTAGTCTCATTTGTCGGGTAGGTGGCGTCCGTTGCCCCTGCGGGGACGATTTTGGCGAAGGCCTGTGCTCCGGTCGGCGGCTGCCCCGGCCAGCCTGCGGCGACAGCGCCGGAAAACGTTCACCATGCCCGCGATGACGTGCAAGGGGCGCGTTGCCCCGCCTCCGGCGCGCGCCTATCATGAGCGGGGTTTTCTCACCCGTTTTCACCTCTTTCGCCACGAGGAAACCGATGGACCGCAGACACTTCGTTCGTTCCGGCGCGACCCTCGGAGCCCTCGGCATGGGAGGTCTGGGCTTCCCCCGCTTCGCGAGCGCCACCTGGTCCCCCCGGCTCCAGGCCGACGGAGCCATCCGCATGAATTCCAACGAGAACCCGCTGGGGCTCTCGCCGGAGGCCCGCCAGGCCGTCATCGACAACCTCGACCTCGCGAACCGCTATCCGGGCGATCTGATCGGGCAGCTCAGCGACAGGATGTGCGCCTACTACGGCATCACGCCCGACCAGCTCGTGCTCGGGGCAGGCTCCACCGAGATCCTGCAGATGATCGTGCAGGCCTATGCGTCGCCGCTTCGCAAGCTGGTGCTCGCCGAGCCCACCTTCGAGGACGTAAACGACTATCGCGACACCTACCCGTACGATGTTGTGACCGTCCCCCTCACCTCGACGTACGAGCACGACCTGAACCGCATGCGGGACGAGTCCGAGAAGGACAGCCGCCCGGCCATGGTCTACGTCTGCAACCCCAACAACCCCACTGGCACCATCACGTCCAGCGCCGAACTCGACAACTGGATCGCGGACGCGCCCGAGCACGTGCTCTTCCTCATGGACGAGGCGTACTACGAGTTCGTCGAGGACCCCGCGTACTGGTCCGCACTCAAGTGGGTGCACGACCGGCCCAACGTGATCGTCGCGCGCACCTTCTCGAAGATCTACGGGATGGCGGGTCTTCGCCTGGGCTTCGGCATCGCGCACCCGCACGCGATCCGGCGCATGCAGGATTTCGCCATACACAGCAGCGCCAACCAGCTGGCGCTGGCGGCCGGCATCGCCTGCTTCGGCGACGAGGAGCTGATGGCGAGGAGCCGCGAGGTGAACCGCGAAGCCCGCCAGGTCACCGAGGCCTGCCTCGACGAACTCGGCCTCGAGTACCTGCCCACCCACGCCAACTTCCTGATGCACCGCATCAGCGGCGATCTGGACACGTACATCAACCGCATGAGCGACGCCGGCCTCCTGGTAGGCCGCAGGTTCCCGCCCATGCTCGACTACAACCGCCTCTCCTTCTCTCTCCCCGAGCACATGGAGCAGTGGGCCGAGACCCTGCGCGACTTCCGCGGCAAGGGCTGGGTGTAGTCGCCCGTGACCGACAGCCAGGAAATATCCGGGCGTCCGGCCGGCCCGGAGGTCGGGCGGCCCACGGCCAGCGTGCGGGAGACGGCCCCGCGACGGGTCCCTTCCACGCGCCCCTTCCCCACCTTCGGGAGAGCCCTTGCGCTGGTGGTGCTGGTGCTGGTGCTCCAGGTAACGGTCGGGCTGTCGTTGACCCTGCTCGATCCGACGTCGGGGACCTACAGCCAACACCCGCTGGCGCTCGGCCTCGGGAACGTGCTCGCGTTCGGTCTGGTGATTCTGGGCGCCACAGCGCGCAGCGGCGTCGGCTTCCGCGAACCGTATCCGCTCCCGGCGGTTTCCGGCCGGGTGTTCGTCCTCACCGCCGTTCTCATCCTCGGCACGGTCATTCTGGTCTCCGAGGTCGACAACCTGACTCGCCTGGTCTTCCCGCCGCCCACGGCGCTGGCCGAGGCGTTCGAAGGACTTCTGGACACCGGAGCGCGCCCGTTCAGCAGCTTCTTCCTGCTCGTGGTCGTGGCGCCGGTGACCGAGGAATTGCTCTTCAGAGGCCTTATTCTCAGGGGCTTCCTCGCCAACTACTCGAAGAGACGCGCCATCCTGCTCTCCGCGCTGCTCTTCGCCGTGATGCACACCAACCCGTGGCAGTTCATCTCCACCTTCGTCGCCGGCGTGTTGCTGGCCTGGCTGCTGATCGAGACGGGGTCGCTGCTGCCCTGCCTTTTCGCCCATGCGGTCGCCAACGGCACTGCCTGGCTCGCCGGGCTCACCGCGGTGGAGATTCCCGGCTTCACGACCAGCATCGGGGACGGCGTGCAGTTCCAGCCCTTCTGGCTGAACGCGTTGGGCGTGGCGTTCGCCGTGGGCGGCTATCTGCTCCTTCGGCGCACGTTCCGAGAGGCGGCTCGCCCGCCTGAGGATCTGTACCGCCGTCCCGGTCTCACCGCCTGAACCTCACCGCTCCGCGCGAGGAGCCGCCGATGACCTCTCCCCCATCCGTCCGACCGGGATACTGGACGGTCAACCTGCGCTATCTGGCCATCCTGCTCTCGATCTGGTTCCTGGTGTCGTTCGGGTGCGGCATCCTGTTCGCGGACGCGCTCAACGGTTTCCGGCTCCCCGGCACGGGCTTCAAAGTCGGGTTCTGGTTCGCCCAGCAGGGATCCATCTACGCGTTTCTTGTGCTCATCTTCGTCTACGTCCGGCTGATGAACCGCCTGGACCGCGAGTACGGGGTGGAGGAGGAATGAGGGGGGCGGTCCGATGAACGTTCAGGCCTGGACCTTCACCCTGGTCGCGATTTCCTTCGCGCTCTACATCGGCGTGGCGGTGTGGTCGCGGGCGAACACCACCCGTGACTTCTACGTCGCCGGCAAGGGCGTCCCCCCGCTGGCCAACGGCATGGCGACCGCCGCCGACTGGATGTCGGCCGCATCGTTCATCTCGATGGCCGGGCTGATCGCGTTCCTGGGCTACGACGGCTCGGTGTACCTCATGGGCTGGACCGGCGGCTACGTGCTGCTGGCGCTGCTGCTGGCCCCCTACCTGCGCAAGTTCGGGCGCTACACCGTCCCCGATTTCGTGGGCGACCGCTACTACTCGAAGACGGCGCGGGTGGTGGCGGTGGTGTGCGCCATCTTCATCTCGTTCACCTACGTGGCGGGCCAGATGCGCGGGGTGGGCATCGTCTTCAGCCGCTTCCTCGAGGTGCCGATCGAGTGGGGCGTGGCGATCGGCATGGCCATCGTCTTCTTCTACGCCGTGCTCGGCGGCATGAAGGGGATCACGTACACGCAGGTGGCACAGTACTGCGTGCTCATCTTCGCCTACATGGTGCCCGCCATCTTTCTCTCGATCCTCATCACCGGCAACGCCGTGCCCCAGCTCGGCCTGGGCGGCGCCGACCTGGTCAGCGGAGAGTACCTGCTGGACCGTCTCGACGGGCTCCACGAACAGCTGGGCTTCGCCGCCTACACGGACGGCTCCAAGTCGACGCTGGACGTGTTCGCGATCACGGCGGCGCTGATGGTGGGGACGGCGGGCCTTCCGCACGTGATCATCCGCTTCTACACGGTTCCGCGCGTGCGCGACGCGAGGATCTCGGCGGGATGGGCGCTGCTCTTCATCGCCATTCTGTACACGACGGCGCCGGCGGTCGCGGTCTTCGCGCGCACCAACCTGATCAACACCGTGTCGGAGCAGCCCTACGAGGCGGTGCCGGAGTGGTTCACCACCTGGGAGAACACCGACCTGATCGCCTACGAGGACCACAACGGCGACGGCCTGATCCAGTTCGTCGGCCCCGATGCCGTCGATGGCTCGGGGCAGGCGGTGCAGAACGAACTCACCATCGACCGCGACATCATGGTGCTGGCCAACCCGGAGATCGCGGGGCTGCCGGCCTGGGTGGTCGGGCTGGTGGCGGCGGGCGGGCTCGCGGCGGCGCTCTCCACGGCGGCGGGACTGCTGCTCGTCGTCTCCTCGGCGATCAGCCACGACCTGCTCAAGGGGGTCTTCCGGCCCGGCATTTCCGAGCGCGGCGAGCTTGTGTGGGCTCGCGTCAGCGCGGCCTTCGCGGTCGTGCTGGCCGGCTATCTGGGGATCAACCCGCCCGGGTTCGTCGCCCAGGTGGTGGCCTTCGCCTTCGGGCTTGCCGCGGCGTCGTTCTTCCCCGCCATCATTCTCGGCATCTTCTCGAGGCGGATGAACCGGGAGGGCGCGATCGCCGGGATGATCTCGGGCATCGCCTTCACGGCCGCCTACATCATCTATTTCAACTACGTGAATCCCGGGGCCAACACGCCCGACAACTGGTTCCTCGGGATTTCGCCGGAGGGCATCGGGTTCGTGGGCATGCTGATCAACTTCGCGGTCTCGGTTACGGTGTCCCGTTTCAACCCTCCACCGCCCGAGGAGGTGGGCCGGCTGGTGGAGAACATCCGCGTGCCGAAAGGCTCGGGACCCGCGCACGAGGTGTCGGCATGAGCGGGGCCCGGCGGGGGCCGGCAGCCCGCGGACGCACTTTCCCCCGCATTCGAGCGGCGCGGCATCCGCGCCGGATCGCGGCGCTCTGCGCGGGCGCGCTCTGCCTGGCGGGATGCGCCGCTGACGAAAGCGGCTTCGATGTCCTCATCCGCGGGGGCACGGTCTACGACGGCTCCGGGTCGCCCCCGGTGGTGACCGACGTCGGCATCCGCGGAGACCGCATCGCGGCGTTGGGGGACCTCTCCGGCGCCGAGGCCGCGCAGGTGCTCGATGCCTCCGGCATGGCGGTGTCCCCGGGCTTCATCAACATGCTCAGCTGGGCCACCGAATCCCTCATCGTGGACGGACGCTCCCTCGGCGACATCCGCCAGGGGGTGACGCTCGAGGTCTTCGGGGAAGGCACCTCGATGGGACCGGCGAACGACGCCATGAAGGCGGACTTCCTCGACGACTTCGTCTCCTGGCTGGGCGGGACCGACGCCGCCGCGCGCGCCCTGGGCCTGCCGCCGGATGCGCCGCTGGAGGTGCCGTGGACGACGCTGGGCGAATACCTGGCCTTCCTCGAGCGCAAGGGCGTCGCCACCAACGTGGCCTCCTTCATCGGCGCCACCACCGTGCGCATCCACGAGGTCGGCTACGATGACCGCCCGCCCACCGCGGACGAGCTGGAGCGCATGCGCGCCCTGGTGCGCACCGCGATGGAGGAGGGCGCCGTGGGGGTGGGCTCGTCGCTCATCTACACGCCCGGCTTCTTCGCCGACACCGACGAGCTGATCGCGCTCTCCGAGGTCGCCGCCGAATACGACGGGATGTACATCTCCCACATGCGCAGCGAGGGCGCGCGGCTGCTCGAATCGGTCGAGGAACTCATCACCATCGCGCGCGGGGCCGGCATCCGCGCCGAGATCTACCACCTGAAGGCGGCCGGGCGCGAGAACTGGCACAAGCTGGAGGACGTGATCGCGCGCGTGGAACAGGTCCGCGCCGAGGGGCTCGGCGTTACCGCCGACATGTACACCTACACCGCCGGTTCCACCGGGCTCGACGCCGCCATGCCGCCCTGGGTGCAAGAGGGCGGCTACGACGCCTGGGCGGAGCGCATCCGGGACCCGGAAATCCGCGCGCGCGTGGTGGAAGAGATGCGCACACCCACCGACGAGTGGGAGAACCTGCTGCTGGCATCCGGCCCCGAGGGCGCGCTGCTGGTCGGGTTCCGCAACGAGGAGCTGCGCCGCTACCAGGGCATGACCCTGGCCGAGGTGGCCGGGGAGCGCGGCACGCCGCCCGAGGAGACCGCCATCGACCTGGTGATCGAGGACGGCACCCGGGTGCAGGTCGTCTACTTCCTCATGTCCGAGGAGAACGTGCGCCGCCAGATCGCGCTGCCCTGGGTATCCTTCGACTCCGACGCCGCCTCCATGGCCCCGGAAGGCATCTTCCTGCAGAACAGCACCCACCCGCGCGCGTACGGCAACTTCGCCCGCCTGCTGGGCAGGTACGTGCGCGAGGAAGGCGTCATCCCGCTGGAAGAGGCGGTGCGCAAGCTGACTTCGCTGCCGGCCGCGAACCTGCGCATCTCCGACCGCGGCCGGCTCGCGGAAGGCTATTTCGCCGATGTCGTGGTGTTCGACCCGGCCACGATCATCGACCACGCCACCTACCAGGACGCCCACCGGCTCGCCACAGGCGTGACGCACGTGTTCGTCAACGGCGTGATGGTGCTCGAGGATTCCGAGCCTACCGGGGCGATGTCCGGTCGCTTCGTGCGCGGGCCGGGCTGGAGAGGTAATTAGCTAACTGGACTAAACCAGATTAGTCCGGTCGCCGTTCCTCAGTCGGGCACGAAGGCCACGATGCGCAGCGGCCCTCCGCTGCCCCCTGCGATCTTCATCGGCAGCGCCACGACGAAGGCGCCCCATTCGGGGAGTTCCGGCAGCGAAACCACGTTCTCGTAGCCCGGGATGTTCTCCCAGTAGAGGATGCGGTGCGTCTCGAAGGCGCTCGACTGCCCGTAGTCGAGGCTGGGCGTGTCGAGGCCCAGCGCGGCAATGTCGCGGTTGTCGACCAGCCACTGCGCCGCCTCCGGGTCCAGTCCGGGGAAGTGGAGTTCCGGAATCGCCTCCTCGCCGCGCAGCCCAGTCCCCAGGTAGCGGACGGGGTCCGGCCAGCGGTCGGCCCAGCCCGTGTCGAGCAGGACCGTCGTTCCCGGTGGGATGGGGCCGTGGCGGGCCTCCCACGCGGCGATCGCCTCCACACCCACCTGGTGGTCCGGATTGTCCCCTGCGGGGTCGCGGATGACGGCGGCCGGCCCGATCAGGGCGGAAAGGGGGATCTCGGCGGTGGATATCCTCCCCTCGGCGAAGTGGATGGGCGCGTCGACATGGGTGCCGCCGTGCTCGGACGACGCGAAGTTGAAGGCGGCGTAGAAGTACCCGCCTTCGGTCATGCCGTAGGCGACCGTGTCCAGCACGAACGGATCCGCGGTCGGCCAGAAGACGGCGTCGGCGGACACGTCGTGGGTCAGATCGATCCAACGGCCCGCGCTGCCGTTGAAAACGGCCGAATGGTCGGGGGTCGTGGGCGCGCAGGCCGAAGCCAGGGCCAGCGCGATGATGATGTGAAGTCCGGTCGTTCGTTTCATGAGAACCTCCTCCCACGACGCGCAATGAGGGCCGCCATGTCCTGGTTGGCGTGGCTCAGGGACGCATCTGTTCGGAGATCGGCGTGGCCAGCACCCGATACCGGCCCGCGCGAAGAATCTCGCCGTTGTGCAACCGCTCCATCCCGATGTCCACGTCCACGCCATGCTTCCCAATCGTGTCCAGGGCGGTCTGCCCGGTGACGGCGCGCCAGCGGGTGAGTGGTCGGCGCACCCGGTAGTACGAGAACTCACTGTCGTCGGCTACGTCCCTCTTCGTGAACCGGAGGGCCTTCCTGCCGCCTCCCGCGTAGACCCGGTCGTCCGAGCCGATCTCGGAGAGCGTGAAGGCCGGACTCCATTTGAACAAGCGAATTCTCTCCAGCGCCCAGTCCCGGGAAACCTCGATCGGCCGGTCATCACACCCGAATGTTGTCTCCCAATAGATGCGGTACCTCCACCATGGAAACTTGCGCACCCGGTTCCAATCCCGGATACGAGGACCGACAATGGGCCCAAGCACGAGCAGGACCCACAAACACACGTAACCAGGAAGGACCTCCACGCTCACCTCCGGGGAAATCGTAGTGGTTGCCGCGGCCAGCCACGACCTTCTTCACCCGGGGGAGGGCCCCGATAGCCTGATTTGCGTGGGCTTGATGCCTGAAGATAGCGATGGGGCACGTGCTCCGACACCAGCCGAATCGGCCACGGGCTGGCGCGGTTCCGGGCGCCGCTCCATCATCCATGGCGTTGCCCCAACAGGCCCCGGAGGAACGCCCCATGCCTCGGTCCGAACACCAGATCGCCCTGATCGCTCTCGCGCTCACTTCGTCGCTGACAACCGCCTGCGGCCCCGCCGGACCCTCGGGGATGCAGGCGGACATGAACGCGGACCTGCTGGCAGCCGCGGTGCGCACGCACATCTCCGCGGCCTCGCTGGAACCCCATGCGCGCGCGATTGTGGAGCACGACCGCCTGTCGGGTAGCGCGGGCGAGAACGCTGCGATCGACTACGTCGTCGAGACGCTCGAGGCGGCGGGCGTACCGGTGGAAGTGCACGCCTTCGAGACATACGTATCCGATCCGATCTCGGCATCGGTGTCCGTGCCCGACGGCCCCACCTTCAGCGCCATCACGTCGTCGTTCTCCGCCACGGTGGGCTCGTTGCGCGCGCCGCTGGTCGACCTGGGTGCGCCCGCCAATCTGCCTCCCGTCGAGGTCGGCACGGGCGAGCGCATCGTGCTCGCGGGGGAAGGAATGGACGGAGCCGGCGCACGCGACCTTCCCGACATCGCGGGGGCCATCGTGCTCCTGGACGGGCAGCCGAGGAACATCCCGGTCGTCGTTCTGGACCGGCTGGGTGCCGTCGGGGTCATCTTCGTGCACCCCGAAGAGCGGGTGAACGACCTCATCGTCACCTCGACCTGGGGCACGCCTTCGCTGCTCAACTACCACCGCCTGCCCGACATCCCCGTCGCGCACATCGCGCGCAGCGCGGGAGAGCGGCTTCGGGCAATGCTCGCCCGCGGCCCGCTCGAGGTCGAGCTTTCGGCACGCGCCGACACCGGATGGAAGGAGCTTCGGCTCGCCATCGCCCGCATCCCCGGACCCGAACCGGAGAGCCCCTACGTCCTGTTCGGCGGGCACATCGACGGATGGTATCACGCGGCGACCGACGAAGGGGCGTCGAACGCGGCGATGCTCGACCTGGCCCTCGCCTTCCACGCCGAGCGGGAGCGCATGCGGCGCGGCCTGGTGGTGGCCTGGTGGCCGGGCCACTCGAACGCGCGCTATGGCGGATCGACCTGGTTCGCCGACCACTTCTTCGAGGAACTGCGCTCGCGCGCGGTGGCCCATGTGAACGTGGATGGGATCGGACAGATGGGCGCGCGCCTGTTCGCAGCCGCGACGACCGCCTCTCTGGACGAAGTCGCGCGCTTCGCCATGCAGCGCGGCGAGGACGCCAACATCCAGCCCACCCGGCCGGCCCGCAACTCCGACCAGTCGTTCAACGGAGTCGGGCTGCCGCTCCTGCAGCTCTACCGCAACCGCGCGGAAGAGGACGGCGGGTACTGGTGGTGGCACACTCCGGAGGACACCTTCGACAAGATCGACTTCGACATCCTGGAGGGCGACACCTACCTGTACGCGATCGCGCTCTCGGCGCTGCTCGGACGGGAAGTGCTGCCGGTGGACCTGGTGGGTCAGGTCGAGGCTCTGGGCGCGGCCATCACCGCTCGCTCCGAAGCGGGGAGCGGTCAGTTCGATCTCTCACAGGCCTCCCAGGCCCAGGGCGAACTTCTCGCGCTGGCGGGCCGTCTGCAGGCGGCGCTCCCCCGCGCGACCGGCTCACCGGAGCTCGACATGGCGCTCGTGGACGTGCTGCGGCCAATGCACCGGGTGCTCTACGTCCCCCTCACCCCGCACCACCCGGACGCGGGCGCGGTCCCCGGCCCCCTTCCCGGCCTCGCTCCCACCCGGATCCTCGTTGTGGCAGAGCCCGGCAGCGAGCGCTACCGCCTCGCCATGGCCACGCTGGTGCGCGAGCGCAACCGGCTGCTGGAGGCCATCACCGAATCGAACCGCCGCGCGACCGCCCTGCTCGCTTCGCTGGATTGACCTCCGCCACGTTCGAATCCCATCGCACGCTTGCTTCAGGACCACGGACATGACGCACACTCGCCGCCGTTTCCTGGCCACGTCCGCCGGCGCTGCCGGTGCCGCGGCACTGGGACCCGCCCGCGCCCTGGCCGCCTCCATGGGACCGGGCGATCCGATCCCCGCCTCCCCGGTGCCTCTGGCCCCCGACCCGTCACCCCGCCCCCTGAGCATCCTCATCCTGGGCGGCACCGGGTTCATCGGCCCGCACCAGGTGCGGTACGCAATGTACCGCGGCCACCAGGTCAGCATCTTCAACCGCGGCCGCACCGCCCCGGACCTCTTCCCCGGCGTGGAGACGCTGATCGGTGACCGGGACGGCCAGCTCGGCGCCCTCGAGGGCCGCACCTGGGATGCGGTGATCGACAACAGCGGCTACGTGCCGCGCCACGTACGCGACTCGGCAGAGCTCCTGCGCGACTCGGTGGGCCGCTACCTCTTCACCTCGACCGGATCGGTATACAGCTTCGACCAGGACGAGCTCACCGAGGAAGCGGAACTCCTCCCCATCGAGGATCCCGAGAGCGAAGACGTCGACCGCTACTACGGACCGCTCAAGATCCTCTGCGAGAACGTGGTCACCGACGTGTTCCGGGAACGCGGCACAGTGCTGCGGCTCCATGTCGTGGCGGGGCCCGGCGACACCACCGACCGCTTCACTTACTGGCCCGTGCGCATCGACCGCGGCGGTGAGATCATCGCGCCGGGGAGCCGGGACACACCGGTCCAGTACATCGATGTGCGTGACCTGGCCGAGTTCATGATCCTGTGCTTGGAGCGCGACATCGGCGGCACCTTCAACGCCGCCGGCCCGGCCCTCGCCCCGACCTCGATGGCCGAGTTCGTCTACGGCATCCGCGCGATCACGAGCACTCCGCTCTCCTTCACGTGGATCGACGAGCCATTCCTCGCCGACCGGCAGGCGCGGTTCCCGCTCTGGTATCCGCCCACGGAGGGAGCCGTTCGAGGGCTGTCGCGCGTCAGGTCGCACAAGGCCGTCGCCAAGGGGCTCAAGTTCCGTCCCATCGCGGTCACCGCTCTCGACACGCTGGAGTGGTTCAGGACGCTTCCCGAGGAACGGCGCAACCAACTTCAACTGAACCTGGAGCGCGACCGGCAGCTCCTGGAGGAGTGGAAGGCCTAGCAGTAGCCTGGCGCCTTAGCCTAGCCCTACTAGCGGGTCCGTGGATGAATCCGTCCGAGCACCGGAAAGTGGCGAGGCGCCGGGCTGGCAAGGCGCTTTGAAGCTGTCAATGATCCCGCCGGGTTTGGGCGATCCTTGGGCCGGTCACCCACAACTCAGCCCCGCGATCCAGACGGCGGCCGAGAGCACCCACATGACGGCGAGCGGGGAGCAGCCGCGGCCGCCTCGCTTAGCGGGTGCTTCTTCTCGCCTCTCGGCTTCCGCTGGCATCAGCCCCGCAGCCTGCAAGGTGTCGACAAGCTCCTTCGTTTCCGCCGCCCGCAGTTCTTCGGCGGCCTTCAAGTTCGTCGCTTGACGCGCTTCGATTCGCGATAGTTCGGTCTCGGTTATGCCGACGGCATGGAGGCGTTTCAAGAGCTTATCGGGTGTAGCGCCGGGCGCATGGACCTGTTCAGCAAAGCGCACGAGAAGCTGCTTCTCGTTCACGGGGTCCTTCAGTTTTCGGTAGACAATGGCCAAGTGCTCGTAGTACCATGGCGCAACACCGTGGCCCGTCGCACGGCTCTCAGCTTCGGTTGCCTCGATGAGACTCAAGAGTAGCCGCGCCGCCTCCTCCAACCTGCCAGCGCGCTTCAGGCTGCGGACGTCATCAACGTACTCGGTGAAGTGGCGACCCTTGTAGTATCCCGGTCGCTTCGGCGTCGCGCTCATCCGTCGCCCCTTTCATGGACCGTCGCCTCGATCCCCTCAAGAAAGCCGGCCGGAAGCCGCAAGCTGTAGTTGATCGAGTAGTGTGATTTCTTCATTGGCTGTTCCTGTCTCTTGGGCTACCGACAAATACTTACAGCTCCAACATCCGTGTCAAGAGTAGAATAATCAATGATTCGGTGGCCCGAAACACTCCTGAGGTTCGCCTGGGGCGGGGCGGCGGCACCTTGAATGGTGGGACCGTGCGGAGTTCGCTGCTGATCCGGTCCGCACCAACAGAGCTACGACGGTATCCGGGCCGGAACACGAAGCTGGCGCACGGCGCGCAAGGCACCCGCCGATCCCGGACGCGTCACGACCGTAGCGAGGAGCGCGAGTCTGGCGATTATTGGATACCACACGTCTGATTTGCAGCGTTATTGGCCGACAAACCAACGGCGAGCAACGTGAAGCACGGATGAAGCGTCGCCACTGCCCTGTTTTCCTTCTCCCTGACCGTGACGTAGAGAGCGCGCGCCGCCGCGCTGATGGCGGTCGCTGGGGTACCGGCTCGGGCACGATCACCGCCCAATTCCATGGCCAGCTGCTAGCCGGGGACGACCAGATGGATCACGGCCTGCTCCTGCGGATCAATGGATCGACCAAAACCTCCGCCGCCGCCCGGCAGGTCGTCCGCATACCGGTGATTGGGGGCGTCGTAGAAATTGCGCAAGACAAAGTCCATAAACCATCCGGGGCTCACCGGTGCCGACACCGGAATCCGGCACTCCGGGAACTCGCCGAGTGTAAGATGGGATTTGGGATGAACCACCGGCCGATGCCGCTCCTCTGCCGAATGATAGTCGAATCTCATGGGAAACGCCACGACAACCTGACCCACCTCATGGCCAAAAGGCTCGTCATTCATGTACATTTCCGGCTCCCGCTGAAACCGCTCCAACCGAACGGTGGGGAAAAACGCGAGTCGATGACTCACCATTGACTCATTCTGGAAGCGGTACATCATCTGAACGAGCGCACCGTCCGGCATCCGCACATTGTATGCTCGCGCATCAAGAAAGACACCATATACATATTCATAGTCCTTCCCTTTCAATGCGGCCCCAACGGTCTCTCCACCATCGAACGTGACTTCCTGGATCCCGCTGTGGAGTGTTCGCCGAAAGGCGAATTGCTGATCGGTCGCCAACCCGGCCTCGACCAGGTACCGGATGATCCCATTGATTCGGGATGTCACACCGTCAGCCGTCACCGGCGCCTTTCCCCCGTTCCCGTACCACGAGAACCTTTCTGAGCTTCTCCATCACGGCCTCCATGTCCTCCGAGTATATGTTCTTTGATTCCAGATCGGATATAAGAGTCTCCATATTTTGAACGTGACTTTTCACCCGCCCCTCCTCCTCGGCGGTTACATCCCTGTGCACGATCCGGAGGCGACTCAACTCTTCCTGTGTCGGATAGGTAAAACGCAATTCGAAATTGTTTCTCCGCAACCTCTGGTACTCCTCCATGAGCTTCTCCATCCCTCTGCCTACTCCACAAACGCGCACCCACGCCTTGCTTCGCGTAACGGCTGTGAAGAGACGGTTTCGGATTCTGGCCAGGTTGTAGCCTGACGACCAGCAGTCGTGGGCATTCACAACATATACCATTCCCACTTCGTTGCCCTTGGCTCGATGTATGCCCGTAAAGGTCACGGAATCTGTTCTGGTGAACTCGTCGGGGGCCGTATCGACACCCGCCAAGTGGTTCGGGACGTCGTTGTCCAGCAACCGGCGGCGAATCAACCCTACCTTCTTCCTTGTGGTCACGGGATCCGGATTGATGACCATGATGTCCTCCTCGGAGATTTCGTCATTGCCGATGTTGTTCCTGATCTCACCAACGACCCATTCCGCCTGCTCTTGCTCAGTATCAAACGCCTTGAACTGAACGATGTCGTCCACCCGAGAATGCTTCTCCAGGAAGTCCGGGCTTGTCTCCGGAGACCGACCAAGAGCAACGGCTTCACCGCCCACCAAGGTTCCCGTTTCCACTTTGTAGCCAACATCGCTCCAAAGCTTTGGGTTGTCGAACATCTGCACCAGCCCGAGCCCGGTATTGGGATCGGCGTCCCGATACACACCGAAGCCCAAAGCGTGCGCGGTCGTGAGAATCGGGCGTGAATTACGGTAGCATTTCTCGAGTATGAAGTCGCGCCGCGTAGCGTCGTCCCCCCACTCTACATCCTCGCCGAAAATGACTGTGGGTGAAGGCAAGGGATCATGCAACAGGTTCTGGAGCTCGTCGTAGGCGTATACCAGTCTCCTGGGTTCTCGCAGGATGCCATGGCACAACCGGAGAAAGGCCGGGGGCAGATCCTGGGCTTCGTCAATCAAGATCGCGTCGAACAGAGGCTTCGACGTCCCTCGCGTCGCCAACGCCTGCGTGCAAACCTTCGCAAAGACGTCGTCAGGACCGAACTTCGCCTTCGCCCTGATGTAGTCGTAGTAGCGTAGCCCGTGGGACACACAGAAGTGATGGTATATGCCCTGCCTCTCCTCCCCCCCAGGCGCTCCCCACGCATTCACCACCCGCAGCCGACCCCAATCGGGGGGTTCGCCCGTCTCCAGGAGATGGAAGTCGTGAATGAGGCGGGTGAAGAATCCCTTGAGCGACCGCGTGTTGAACGTGACGGCGATTCGCCAGTCGGGGTGTTGCGCATGGAGATACGCCGCCTTGCGGGCGAGGACGATGGTCTTTCCCGATCCGGCGAGGCCTCGGATCCGCTGTACTCCGTCGACGGACACGATCACGGCGCGACTCTGTGTGCTATCCAAGGTCGCCATCGTATCTTCAAGGCGCTTCAGTTTGGCTCCCCGGGAGTCTGGCTTGATGACTTCTCTGCGCGGACGACCCTTGCGGATCGTGGCGATGTTCTCCAGCGCCGACAGGACCCCTCGGAAGACTTCGTCGTTGGGGTCTTGCCATTGCAGCGAATCGAGGGTCGAGCGGAGCGTCGATTCGGTGGCGACAGGATAATCGTCATCCCCCTGCGCCTTCGACAAGCCTAGGCTCGCGCGAGGGGCAAAGGAAACGGTGCTGACCCGGACTCGCAGCGTTCGACCCTTCATCAGTTGTCGGTACGTTCGCAGCTTGGCACCGAGAGTGTTGAAGGTATCGTCCTGACGCTCCCGGAAGCCCGCAATGGATTCGCTCTCAATCAGATCGAAGGCGACGACGCCGTGACGCTCGGACACCAGGAGGGCGTCGACCGGGTGCCGACCGCGGGGTGTCGGAAGAATCGGATAACCGATGAAGAGCCTGCCCTGGAAGGCGGTTCGGCGCTGAATGGCCTCCACCAACGCGTCGGCAGCTGCTGGCTTGGCGGTGGTTCCGTGGATGACGTCGATGCTCACGGCGACTGCTCCAGCTGCGGGGGCATGGGGTACCGATGAATGGAGTACGCGGGGCCCGCCAATCAGATCATCGCCCTGTTGCGGCGCACGGCTGCCTCCGGGTGGTTCGGGGCGGTTGGGGCGTCAACCGGAGAGGAAGTTAACCCGCTGTCCGGGATGTATCCATAGCCCTTTGGGACGGAAGTCCGTGCAGGTCGCCCCGGCCCTGCCCGCTCGCGCAGTGTCAAACGGGCCACAGCGTCGCATCCGCAGGCGACACTGGGAGTTCCAAGCACCATCGCCCCCGGTCCCGGCCCCGCCTACACCCGGAAGAGCACCGACTCGCGCCCGTAGAGCCGGATCGAGCACCACGTCAGGAGCGCGAAGCCCAGAGCGTTAACGCCGGCCAGGAGCGCCAGCGCCAGCCAGTCGAGCTGCCCCTGTATGGCCTCCCGCATCGCCAGCGCGTTGCCGAGGATGGGCACCGCGTACACCGCTGCTCCGAAGGACGTCGGCGCGAGGGCGAAGATGGCCAGGAAGACCGACAGAAACACCAGCGGCGCAGTGTACATTCCCGCCTCGCGCTGCGAGCGCGCCCAGGTCCCGATCACCATGACCAGCGCGGACACCAGCAGGGCGAGCGCCGCGAGGTTCACGGCCAGCGCCGCGACCTGCGCCGGCGCCAGCGACAGTTCGCCCGGCCCCGCGAAGTCCTCGGGCGCGAGCCCCAGGCGGGCCGCCATCATCATCCCGACGATGAGCAGGAGCGACGCCGCCACCGCAAACGTCATGATGGCCAGGCTCTTGCCGATCACGATGGCCGGACGCGGCACCGTCGACACCAGGAGCGCCGCCAGCGTGTTCTTCTCCTTCTCCCCGACGGCGACGTAGAGCGCGCGCGCCGCGTTGGTGACCAGCAGGATCACCGCCATGTAGGGGATCAGCAGGCTGAGCGCTCCGCCGATGCCGCCCGAAGTATCGATCAGCACGACCTCGAAGGGCCGCAGATCGCGCATGCGCAGGCCCCGCTCGGCAAGCCTGTCCTCGACGGCCCGCTGCTGCACCGCCTGCAGATCCTGGCGCAGCGACACCGCCGCGGCCCAGACCGCGTTCTCGGCGGATGCCGCCCGGATCCGGTACGCGGTCCCTTCCCGCAGCACGGTCACGTGGGCTTCGCCGCCCTCCGCGACTTCTTCCAGCGTAGCGACGCGCACCAGCGGATTGGCGTCGAGCAGCCGGCGCAGGACCTCATCGCCCCCCGGGGCGACGACCGGGACCGGCCCGGAGTCGTCCCCGGTCAGCCGGTCGAGGTTGCTGGCCAGCCCCATCAGCAGGGGGAAGAAGACGAGCGCGCTCGCCACCATCCCTCCGATGAGCCGGGCGTCCCGCCTCAGAACCCGCATCTCCTTGCCGTAGATCAGCAGCGCCTTGCGGATCATCGGCCGCCCGCTTCCCCGTCGGCCCCGACAAGCGAAAAGAAGATGTCCTCGAGGTCCCCGAGCCCGGTCCGGGCCCGCAGCGATTCCAGGGTCCCTTCGGACCTGAGCCTTCCCCGATGGATGATGCCGATGCGGTCGGCGAGTTTTTCCGCTTCCCACAGGATGTGGGTCGAGAACAGGACCGTCTTCCCCTCCCCCTTCAGCAGGCGTATGTAGTCGATCACACGCTTGGCGGTGAGGACGTCGAGCCCGGAGGTGGGCTCGTCCCAGATGAGGATCAGCGGGTTGGTCACCAGCGCGCGCATGAGCACGGTCTTCTGCTTCATGCCGGTCGAGAACGTATCGGTGCGCTCGTCGGCGAACTCCGTCATGTCCAACAGATCGAAGATGTATGCGAGGTTGTCTTCGATGGCGGCCCGGGCCATGTCGTTGAGGCGGCCGAAGAAGTGGCCGATCTCGCGCGGCGTGAGGCGCTCGTACACGCGGGTCTCGTACGAGACGAAGCCGATCAGGGCGCGGATGGCAGCCTTCTCCGTGCGCACCGAGTGTCCCCGCACCCACGCTTCGCCCGAGGTCGGGTCCATCAGGGTGCTCAGGATGCGCAGCACCGTGGTCTTCCCCGCCCCGTTGGGTCCCAGGAGCGCGTAGATCTCGCCCGGGTCGCAGGTGAGGTCCAGACGATCCACCGCCTGCACCCGCCTGGCCCCGCGAGACCGGAATTCCTTGCTGAGCGCCTCGGTGCGGATCATGTCGTTCTCTTCAGCGGTTCTCCTCGCGTCCCGGCTCCGGCGCCGGCAACGGCCCCCTTGCCCTTGATCGTCGATGCCGAAGGCGATCACTATTCAGGGGAAGCCCGCGGGGGAGGACCCGGAGAAGCTACATGCGCACATGGCTTTCCGCGATATTGCTCGCCGTCCTGGCATGCGACGGCGGCACCGCGCCCTCGCCTCCCGCCTACGTCGTCGTATCGCCGGACAACAAGTTGCTGGTGGAGCCGGGCGCGACCTTTCGCTTCGCCGTCCAGGTTACCGACGCGCGGGGCTCGCCCATCACCGGGGCGGAGGTTGCCTGGTCGGTCGCCGATCCCGCCGTCGCGACCGTCGACGCCAACGGACAGGCCACCGCCGTCGCAACGGGCAGCACGGAGGTCCGGGCCACGGCGGGAGACGTGTCCGGCACGGCCAGGCTGGAAGTGTACGTCCCTCAGCCCGTCGCCGAGTACGTGCCCGGCCGGACCTACTTCGGACGCAACCGGTACGTCGAGTACATCGCTGGCGACCTGCCCCTGGTAGTGAGCGCGGGGCACGGAGGCGGGGAGGAGCCCGACGAGATTCCACGCCGCACCTATGGGACCCTCGGGCGGGATTCTTGGACACAGGAGACCACCCGCGCGGCTCGCGACTCGATCATCGCCTATTTCGGGGGCGGCCAGCCGCACATCGTGATCAGCCGCCTCCGGCGCACGCGCCTCGACCCCAACCGGGAGATCGTGGAGGCAGCCCAGGGGAGCGAGTTCGCGGAGCAGGCCTGGCGGGAATACCATCGCTTCATCGCGATCGCGCGCGACCGGGTCGCCGAGGACCACGGCCGCGGATTCTATGTGGACCTGCACGGCCACTCGCACCCCACCCCGCGGGTCGAGCTGGGATACCTCCTCACCGGGAGCGACCTGAGCCGCTCCGACACCCAGTTGAACGCACCGCGCTTCCCGGAGCAGTCCAGCGTCCGCTCGCTCGCCCGCCGGGTCGACCTCTCCTTCGCCGACCTCGTGCGCGGACCCGAGAGCCTGGGCGCGCTGCTGTTCGGGGAGCGGGTCACGACGGTGCCCAGCCCGCTGATTCCCGATCCGCATGGCGAACCCTTCTTCAGCGGAGGCTACAGCACGCGCCGCCACGGGTCACTGGATGGAGGCGTGATCGACGGCGTGCAGATCGAGCTGCATGGCCCGGGGATTCGAGACACGGACGAGAACCGACGGCGGTTTGCGGGCGCGCTGGCGAGGTCGCTCAGGTTGTTCCTGGAGACGCACTACGGGTTTGAGTGGGACTAGCGGAATCCCGCTTTGAACGACCCTCCCCCCGATCGGAATCTGATCCTTCCGCGGACGCGCACGGAGGGCGCATCTGGGCGGAGAGCGACGGCGAGGACCGGGGCGCCCGCTTCACGTTCACCGTCCCCAGCGCCGCGGAGGCCGGCGGCGACGTGACGGCGCCGGAGTCCTACGCGCGGGAACGCTCCCACCGGGATGCGGAGGCGACGCGCATCCTGATGGTGGACGACGACCCGCAGGCGCTGCTCTTTGTCCGCGATGCGCTCACCACGGCAGGGTACGCCGTGCTCGAGACGGGCGAGCCGCGGGAACTGTCGAGCATCATTCGCGCGGAGCCCGCATCCTTCGTGCTCCGAGAGCTGGTCAACGAACGAAGGGTGGGCTACCGGACGCCGGCAACGGGTGACCGCCCCACGGGGCCTGCCCAGGCGAAGCCGACTCGAGTCGGGCGGCTGCCAGGGTGCACCGGCGGGCTGCCGTCAAACGATCAGCGCGGTGACGATCGCCGTTACCCAGCCCATGAGCACGTCGCCCGGATAGTGCACGCCCAGGTAGGCGCGCGACACGCCGATGGCCAGCCCCAGGCCGAGAACGGTGAAGGCCGCCAGCGCGGGGAGCGCGACGTACAGCGGGATGGCGACCGCCAGCCCGGCGGTGGCGTGGCCCGAGGGGAAGCTGAAGCGGTCGGGAGGTTTCAGTACGAACAGCCCCGTCGGACGCAGCTTCGGCCTCGCCCGATTGATGGTGCGCTTCATCAATTGCACCGCCAGGTGCGACACCGTAAGCACGGCCATGCATTCGAGCCCTACCCGGCGGAGTCCGGACGGGAATCCGAAGCTGAGGATCAGCGTGATGCCCACCATCGACGGCCAGTCGCCCGCATGCGTGACACCGCGCATGAAGATGTCCAGCCACCGCTTCCGGCGAGCCGTGATGACATCCAGCATGCGCTCGTCGTAGGCTCTCAGCGCTGCCATCATGTTTGGATTCCTGGCGAGGTGTGCGAGGCGCCTTCCATCTTACGAAGAAGCGAACGGTCGGCAAGGGGCTCGAGGTAGCGAACGGCTTGGCAATTCCGACATCCGACGTGTAGCAGTGCGGACATGTTTCGCGTACGCGAATCCCGCCCACCCGCAGTCGAGACGGCAGATTTCCGCAAAATGGACCCGGCCCTGGAGAAACTGGTGCAGCAGACGCGCGGCCTGCAGCCGTGGCGGCGCGTCGTGCACGCCGGCTGCGGCCTGGGGCTGGTCGGGCTCATCTGGCTGGACGTCCTGCCGCCGCTGGCGCTTTCGGTGGGTCTCGGCGCGATCATCGCGGTGGCCGTCGGGACGGATGTCCTGCGCCTCCGGCGACCCGACCTCAACCGCAAGTTCTTTCAGGTGTTCCGCCACCTCGCCTCGCCGCGGGAGTCCGGCAAGTGGGCGTCGTCGACCTGGTACGTGATCGGCGCCTCCGCGGTGATGCTGGTGTTTCCGAGCCGTGTCTGGATCCCCAGCATCCTGGTCGTCGCGCTGGCCGATCCGTGCGCGAGCGTCTGTGGCCAGCTCTGGGGCCGTGCCGAGCCGGGACAGCCTTCCCTGCTCGGGTCCGGGGTCTTCTGGGCGGTGGCGACGGCGTGCGTGCTGCCGTTCGCCGGGCCCGGCCCCGCGGTCCTCATCGGACTGGTGGCCGCGGCGGTCGAACGGTCGCCCATCCCGGTGGACGACAACGTGACGGTGGCCCTGGCGACAGCGGTCGCGCTGACCCTGCTCGCGGGATAGGGCATCCGGCGCCGGCGGTGGCCGGCGGCGCGCGGCCTGCGCTCCCGCAGCCCCTCCGGGCGCCGTCTCAGGGCACGGGGTTCTCCGGGTACAGCACGACTTTCACGAACCGGTCGTCACGCAGGTACCGGAGCGCGGCCTCCTGCACATGGTCCGCCGTCCATCCCTCGATGAACTCGTAGGAAGTCGCGTAGCCGTAGTCCACGCCGAGCTGGTGCAGACGCTGGAGGCGGCCCAGCCAGTAGCGGTTCTGCTCCAGCTGTGTCTCCCTGTTGCGCCGCTGCGTCTCGCGCACCTTCTCGACGGTCTCGGCATCGGGCCCTTCCAGCTGAATCCGGTCGATCTCCTCGAACACCACGGCCGCCAGCTCCTCCGCCCGCTCCGGCGCCGAGCCGAAGCTGATGCGCACCGAGTATTCCTCGTCCGGGCGATCCGAGAGGAAGCCGCTTACACCGACGCCGTAGGTTCCGCCCAGATCCTCGCGCAGCAACTCGCGCAGCCGGATGTCCAGCACGTCGGCGAGCGCCGAGATCGCCATCTCCTCCTCCCGCGAAAACTCGGCGTCGCCCGCGAAGACGATCCGGGTCTGGCTCTGAGGCTCGAGTCCCTTGCGCACCTCCCTCTCGATCACCCCTTCGGGAGGATCGATCCCCACATCCCGCCACGTCTCCACCCGTCCCAGGCTCGGGAGCCCGCCGAGCCAGGTCTCCACCAGCGGCCGGATCTCCTCCGGTGCAAACGCGCCCACGAAGAAGAAGACGAAGTCGCTCGCGTCGGCGAACCGGTCCTGGTACAGGGCGAAGGAAGCGTCCAGATCCAGGCCCGCGATCATCTCGTCGTCGGGCGGGAGCGTCCTGGGGTGCCCTTGCGTCAGAATCAGCGACACGGTGTCACCGAGCGCCGCAGCGGGACTGGCCCCCCGGTTGGCGAAGATGCCGGACAGCAGCGTCTTGTAGGCCGCGAACGCGGTTTCGTCCTTCCTCGGGGCCATGAAGCGCTGGTAGATGAGCTGAAACGCGGTCTCGATGTCGCGCGGCGAAGCGTTGCCGCTGATGCCCTCGGTCAACGCTCCCACGCTCGCCGACACGCGCACGTCCAGGCCCGCCAGCTTCTTGTCCAGGGACAGCTTGTCGAATTCGCCGACGCCGCCCTCCACGACCACCGCCGAAGCCATGCGAATGCCCGCGAACTCCTCGTCGGGGACCAGCGAGGTGCCCCCGGGGCTGGTCGCCGCGAAGAGGATCTCGTCGTCCCGGAAGTCGGTGGGCTTGAGGACCACGCGCACGCCGTTCCCGAGGGTCCACACGGTAACCCCCACCTCCTCCACCACTTCCTCGTCGACCACCGGGGATCCATCGGGAATCGCGGCCACCAGCGGCCCGTCGACCGCGGCGTCCTCCCAGGGGCCGATCTCCCGGCTCGCGACCGACGCGAACACGCCCTGGATGGCCTCCTCCGCAGGCACCTCCAGGTCCGCCTTCTCGGGAGCGTTGGCCATGACCACGCGTCCCCGCTCCCGCAGCCACTCCTCGGCCAGGCCGTTGACCTCCTCCAGCGTGATCGCCGGCAAGAGCGCGTTCGCCAGCTCCAGCTCGTCCTCGGGGCTGGTGAAGGCGGCGCCGGTCAGAAACGCCTGGACATAGCGTCCCGCCAGGCTGGCGGACTCCTGGTTCTCGCGCTCCGCGAAACGGCGCTCGAAGGCGCGCGTGACCTCCGCCTTCCGGCGTTCGAACTCGGTCGCGGTGAAGCCGTGGCGCCGGACGCGCTCGGCCTCCGTGAGCAGCGCGTCCAGTCCGCGCTCGAGCCCACCGTCCGGCACCAGTGCGAGGAGCTGGTACATGTCCAGCGCGCGCACGAAGCTCCCGCCGGCCGGGAACGCGATGAGGAAGGGCGGGTCGGCCTGCTGCGTCAGCTCCTCGAGGCGCGCCGCCATCATCCCCTCGTACAGGCTCTCGGTGATGCCGCGGCGGAAAGCCGCCACGGTGCCCCTCGGGGCCACCGGCCTCTTGTACAGCACCGACACCTGCGACTGCAACGCCTCGACGTCGGTCGCGATGGCCACCCGCGGCGGATGGTCGAAGGGCACCTCCAGCGTCTCTCGCGCGCGCGGGCTCGCGGGGGACGCAAGGCCCTCGAACCCGCCGCGGATCATGCCCTCGATGGCTTCCGCGTCGAAGTCCCCCACGGCCACCACCGCCATGAGATCGGGCCGGTACCAGTCGCGGTAGAACCGCTGGAGCGCCGACGCGGGAGCCGTCTCCAGCACCTCCGTCTTCCCGATCGGCAGGCGGTCGGCATAGCGGGAACCCTCGAAGAGGATGGGGAGCTGGGCATCGAACATGCGGGCCTGCGCCCCCCGCCCGAGCCGCCACTCCTCGATTACCACCCCGCGTTCCCTGTCCACTTCTTCCGGGTCGAAGAGCACGCCCCGCGCCCAGTCCTGGAGGATCTGGAACGCGGTCTCCAGCACCTCCGGATCGTCCATGGGGACGCGCAGCATGTAGACGGTCTCGTCGAAGCTGGTGTAGGCGTTGATGTGGGGACCGAACTGCATCCCGATCGATTCCAGGTAGTCGACCAGTTCCTGCTTCTCGAAGTTCTCGGTGCCGTTGAAGGCCATGTGCTCGGTGAAGTGGGCCAGGCCGAGCTGGTCTTCGTCCTCCAGGATGGAGCCGGCGTTCACGACCAGGCGAAACTCGGCGCGGTTCTCGGGCGTGGCGTTCTCGCGCACGTAGTAGCGAAGTCCGTTCTCCAGTTCGCCCACCGTGACCGCGGGATCCGCGGGGAGCGGTCCGGCGGGCGCCGGCGCCTGTGCCGGCAGGATCGCTGGAGCGAGAAGCGTCCCGGCCGTGACGAGCGCAAGGCGGATCATGCTCGAGCGCTTGCAGGGAGGACGACGAAACGCGGTTCTCGCGGGGCTGTTCATGGCATTTCTCGTGAGTTGGCAGGGGACCTCGCCGGGAACGCCGCCACAAGCAGTTCCCGTCTCCGCACGGACGCGCATGCGCCAATAATCATCGCGTGATCCGCATTACTCGGGCAACGGTCGGACGCCGGTCCGTTGTCGACCCGGCCATCGTGCAAAGGATCGGGTCGATTTCGAGGGACGAAACCACCAGCTTACGGCAAACGCGCGGCCCTGCGACCCCTGCCGGAGCTTCAGGTGAACATGACCGACTACGACCGCATCGAGTCCGCCATCCGCTACCTCGACAGCCATCGCGCGCGCCAGCCGGAGCTCGCGGAGGTGGCGGCGCACGTCGGGCTCAGCCCGGGTCATCTGCATCGGCTGTTCTCCCGGTGGGCCGGGGTCACGCCGAAACGCTTTCTGGAGTTCCTGACCGTCCGGCACGCCAGGAAGTTGCTCGACAACGCCGAATCGGTTCTCTCGGCGGCGTACGGAAGCGGGTTGTCCGGCCCGGGAAGGCTGCACGATCACTTCGTGGCGGTGGAGGCTGCAACGCCGGGCGAGTACCGGAGCCGGGGCGCCGGGCTGCGGATCGGCTTCGGGACGGGAGATTCCCCGTTCGGGCCCGTCTTCGTCGCGTGGACCGGCCGCGGCGTGTGCCGGATCTCGTTTGCCGGTGCCCGGGATGTCGCGGCGGAGCAGGAGGCACTGCGCCGGACCTGGGGGCGGGCCGCGCTCGAGGCCGACGAGTCGCAGGCCACCTCGCTCGCGCGGAAGATCTTCACGGCGCCGTTCGACGCGGAGTCCGGCCCTCTGACCGTGCATGTGCGGGGGACGAACTTCCAGCTCGCCGTGTGGCGTGCCCTGCTGCGCATACCCACCGGGGGGGTCACGACCTACGGGCGCCTCGCGGCGGAGGTCTGCAGCGCCCGGGCGGCGCGCGCGACGGGCAATGCGGTCGGCAGCAACCCCGTCTCCTTCCTGATCCCCTGCCATCGCGTGATTCGCGCCACGGGCGAATCGGGGAACTATGGCGGGGGTCCCTCGCGCAAGCGCTGCATGCTGGGGTGGGAAGCGAGTCAGCGTTATGTTCGTCTCCGATGAAGATCGCGACCTGGAACGTCAATTCCATCAATGCCCGCCGGGAACGGGTGCTGACCTGGCTGCGCCTGCACCGGCCCGATGTCCTGTGCCTGCAGGAGCTGAAGGTCACGGACGACGCGTTCCCGTTGGAGGCGGTCGAGAAGCTCGGCTACCACGCCGCCGTGCACGGACAGCGCACCTACAACGGGGTGGGCATCCTGAGCCGATCCCCCGTCCGCGACGTCGAGGTGGGCATGGGGCCCGGCGACCGCGACCCGCAGGCGCGGCTCGTGGCGGCCACCGTGGACGGCGTGCGGGTGCTCTCGGCCTACGTCCCCAACGGGGCCCGCGTGGGCACCGACAAGTACGGTTACAAGCTGGACTGGCTGCGCCGGCTGCGGGAGCATCTGGAACAGACCGCCTCTCCCTCCGAGGCGCTGGTGCTGGCCGGCGACTTCAACGTCGCGCCCCGCGACACGGACGTGAACCAGCTGGAGGACTGGAAGGACAGCGTCCTGTGTCACTACGCGGTCCGGGACGCGCTCGAGCGGATTCGCGACTGGGGACTCAGCGACGTCTTCGAGCGGCATCACCCCGAGGGGTCGATCTACACCTGGTGGGCGTATCAGAGGCTCGCCTTCCCGCGCAACAACGGGCTGCGCATCGACCACATCTACGCCACCGAGAGCCTCGCCGCCCGCTCGATCGACGCCTTTGTGGACCGGGAGGCGCGCAAGAAGGGGCCCTTTGCCGAGAAGCCCTCGGACCACGCCCCGGTGGTCGCGGAATTCGGGATCTGACAGGGGGGTCCGCCGCCCGGATGCGGCCGCGTGGAACGGGATCCCCGCCAGCAGCCGTCGATCGCCGCCTTCGGCCCCGGGATCAGGCGCCCGCCACCAGCCTCCAGGCCTGGGCCACCAGGAAGCACACCACGAACCCGATTCCCAGCGGCGCCAGCGCCGAGACCGTGGTCCATTTCAGGCTCCCGGTCTCCCTGTAGATGGTGTACAGGGTGGTGGAGCAGGGATTGTGCAGCAGGCTGAAGAGCATGAGGCAGACGCCGGTGAGCAGCGTCCATCCGCCTGCCGCCAGCAGGGTCCCCACGTCCGTCGCCGAACTCAGCTCGAACATGACTCCCGCCCCTTCCCCGGCGCCGGCGATCCCGGCGGTCATCACGGTGAGCATGAGGATCGTCGGGATGACGATCTCGTTGGCGGGGATCGCGACCAGGTAGGCCAGCAGGATCACTCCGTTCAGCCCCAGCAGCACGCCCAGCGGGTTCGACCAGGTGACGAAGTGTTCGGCCAGGCTCGCGTCGCCTACGACGATGTTGGCCGTGAGCCAGATCACCGCCCCGGCGGGCATGGCGAACACGACCGCGCGCCAGAGCACGATCAGGGTCCGGTCGATGAGCGAGGTGTAGAGCGTCTGCAGGATGCGCGGGGGCCGGTAGGGGGGAAGCTCCAGGCTGAAGGTGGAGGCTTCGCCGCGCAGCAGGGTCTTCGAGAGCAGCCACGAGGTCGCGAACATGAAGAGGATGCCCAGCACGGCCACCCCGACCACGGCCGTCGCCGAGACCAGGCCGGCCAGGTGCGCGGGCGCGACGGCGCCGATGAAGATGGTCGCGATCAGGATCTGCGTGGGCCAGCGGCCGTTGCAGAGCGAGAAGTTGTTGGTGACGATGGCCAGCAGGCGTTCGCGAGGACTGTCGATGATGCGCGCGGCCACCACGCCCGCGGCGTTGCAGCCGAAGCCCATGCTCATGGTGAGCGCCTGCTTGCCGTGCGCGCCCACGCGGCGGAAGAGCCCGTCGAGGTTGAAAGCCACGCGCGGCAGGTAGCCGAAGTCCTCCAGCAGGGTGAAGAGCGGAAAGAAGATCGCCATGGGCGGCAGCATGACGCTCACCACCCATGCAGTGGCCAGATACACCCCGTCGAAGAGGAATCCCGACAGCCACCACGGCATGGAGAGCGCGGAGCCCGCTCCGACCAGCCAGGGGTGGACCTGATCGACGAGCAGGGTCGCGAGCAGCGAGGAAGGGACGTTGGCCCCCGCGATAGTGAGCCAGAACACAACCGTGAGGACGAGCAGCATGACCGGGAATCCGGTCCAGCGGCTGGTCAGGAGGCGGTCGAGAGTGCGGTCCAGGTCGAGGCCCATCCGGCGCAGCCCCCGGACTTCCGCGGCCCGGGCAATGCGTTCCGATTCGCGGTAGAAGGCGGTTACGAGGGAGTCGTGGAAGTCCGTCGGGAGCTTCCAGCGCAGCTGGGAGGCCAGCTCCAGGACGCTCTCGCGCGCCGGCCCGGTTCCCCCGGCCGGCGGCGGGCGTCCCACCGCGCCCTCCTCCTGCCCCACCCCGCCGATGTCGCCGGTACGCACCGCCTCCTGGACGCGTTCGTCCGCGTTGAGCAGGCGCAGCGCCACCCAGCGGGCGTTGGGGAGTCCCGGGAAGGCCGCCTCGATGGTGGGCGCGAGGGCTGAGGCCGCCTGCTCCACCTCGGGCATGTGGGTGGCGGAGCGCAATGGCGCCGCAGCCGTGCCGCCGGTCGCCATGTCGTGGACCGCCCGCATCAGGTCGTCGATGCCGTGCCCCCGCCGGGCCACCGTGGCGACCACGGGCACGCCCAGCCGGCGCGCCAGCTTGTTCTCGTCGACGGCGATGCCGTGCCGGCGCGCCTCGTCCACCAGGTTCAGGCACACCACCACCCGGGAGGTGATCTCCAGGATCTGGAGGGCCAGGTTGAGGTTGCGTTCGAGGCGGGTCGCGTCCACCACGACCACGGTCACGTCGGGGCGACCGAACAGGATGAAGTCGCGCGCCACCTCTTCGTCGGTGCTGCCGGCCTGCAGGGAGTAGGTCCCCGGAAGATCGACCACCTTGACCCGGTGTTCGTCGTGCAGGAAGGCGCCCTCCGAGCGCACGACCGTCTTCCCCGGCCAGTTGCCGGTGTGTTGGCGGAGCCCGGTGAGCGCGTTGAACACGGTGCTCTTGCCGGTATTGGGGTTGCCGGCCAGGGCGACCAGATAGTCCCACCGGCCGGGATGGATGCCCAGCTTCACCAGGCGGGGCTCGTTGTCGGCGCCACACCCCCTCCGCTGGCGCGCACGGGCGATCATGTCGACCCCGCTTCGCGGCTGGCCGTCCTTTCAGCCCCGGGCGCGATCTCCACTCGGGACGCCTGCTCCCTCCTGAGCGCGATCGTCGCGCCCCGGATCTGGTAGGCGGTGGGGTCGCCGCCCGCCCCGCGCAAGGTCGCGCGCACGGGCGTGCCGGGGACGACGCCCAGGTCCAGCAGCCGACGCCGCGCGGGACCCTGGCAGGCGGGCGCGATGCGGTCCACGACGCCGGTCTCGCCGAGCGCCAGCTCGGCAAGCGTCCTGGGCGGTGAGGAAGGCACCACCAGGTCCTCCGCCGCCTCTACGGTCACGCTCGCCGCCGCCACCGGATCGAGCAGGTGCTCCCTGCCCCAAAGGAGAAACCTGACCCCCCTCGGCGAGACATCCACGACCCGGATCTCCATGCCCGGGGAGAGCCCCTCCACCAGCAATCCCAGGTAGATCTCGCGCGGCTCGTCCTCCAGATGGACGATGCGGGCGCCCGCTCCCGCGCGCAGCTGTGTCAGGGCGACCCCGGTGCGGGGCGGCACCTCGCCCCGGGCGGTCGGAATGGGATCGCCGTGAGGGTCGAAGCGGGGATGACCCAGGCGCGCCGAGAGGGCATCCGTTTCCGCCTCCGACATGCGGTGCTCCCGCACCTCCGCCTGCGCGTGCCAGTCGGCCTCCGCCACGCCGGTGCGGTCTGCCAGGTAGCGCTCCCACAGCCTGTGAGTTCGCACCACCCGGAGGGCGTAGGCCCGGCCCGCCCCGGTCAGCGAGACGGCCGTGCCGCGCGCCTCCGCCAGTCCCAGTTCGCACAGGCGGGCCACCAGGCGCCCGGCGCGGCCCCGGCGCATCCCGAGCCCTCCCGCGAGGCTCTCGAGCGTGGAAGGCAGCGCCAGGTACTCGCAGTTGAAGAGGTGCTTGAGCGCATCTTCGATTCGCACGCGCTCCGTCATGCGCGCGGCGCCGAGGGCCCGCGCCAGCAGCCCCTTGCGCGGCCACAGCAGGGCAGCCGCAAACACCGCCGCCACGGCGAAGACGAGAAGCGCGAATCCGGGATCGATCATATCCGGGTCATCCCAGCGAGAAGACCGGCAGGCGGGAAGCGACCGTTGACGGTTTGTAGGCTTGCCTAATGAATAAGTTAGGCGCGCCTAAATATCAAGCCCCGAACGTCCCGCCCACCGAGGCATGCAGAGGTCACGCGCTTCGGCGCGATCAGCTCCAGAGATGGCGCAGGAAGCGTCCCGGAGCATTGAGGAAATCGCGGGTCAGGTTCACGGCCTCGATCTCCTCGAACGTCACCTCGCGAACGGGCCGCCCGTCGAAGTCGTAGATCCTCGCCCCGGGAAGGGCCATCAGGATGGGAGAATGGGTCGCGATCAGGAACTGCGAGTCCTGGTCGATCATGTCGCGCATCATGGCCATGAAGCCGAGCTGGCTCTGGGGAGAGAGCGCGGCCTCGGGTTCGTCCAGCAGATATAGCCCTCCGGGGACGAAGCGCTCGCGAAAGAGCTTCAGAAAGCCTTCGCCATGGGAGTTGGCGTCCAGGTCCGCCCCGTACTTCCGCTCGATCGCCGCGATGGAGCCGGCGGCGGGACCGCGCGCGAGTGTCCGGGCCAGCCTGGAGTGCTCGCGGAATCGCTCGTCGACCTCCGCGAGTTCCCGCTGAAACTCCATCCTCAGCCGGGCCATCTGGCGCGCGAAACCGAAGAAGTCTTCGGCGCGCAGGAAGAAGCCGCGGTGGGTGCGCGTGCTCCACGCGAGCCTCAACATCTGCGCCAGGCGGCGCTGCGGCGCGAGCGTGGGGTCGCGGTCCGCGCTCCTGCTGCCGACGGTCGGAAGCCCGGTCGCCGCCGCAAGAGCCTCGAGCACGGTCGACTTGCCCGAGCCGTTCTCCCCCACCAGGAGCGTTACGGGAGTCGCGACTTCCAGGGCCTCGAGACCCTTCAGGGCCGGGATGTTGAACGGAAATTCATCCGCCTGCCCATCCGCGTTCGGGAAACGAATGCGTTCTAGCACCCCGCGATGTCCCGTCCCGGCATCCTTGCGCCCCTCCTCACGCCGTGTCCGGCGTCCGTATCGCCTCCAGCTCCTCCAGCGTGCGCGGCCAGTCCCGACCCAGGAGTCTGGACAGCGCCCGGTCGGCCAACAGCCTGCCCCCCGTCTGGCATTCCGGGCAATAGTTGGTCTCGCGGCTGGCGTAGACGATGCGCTGAATCGGGGTGCCGCACCGGGGACACGGTTTCCCGAACTTCCCGTGTGCGGCCATGGCCGGATGGAACGCGGTGACCTTTTTCGGGAAGTCCCCGCCCGCCTCGGCCCGCAGGCGCTCGGTCCATGCACGCAGGGAGGTCCGGGTGGCCTCGTACAGGCGGCGGAGTTCCCCGGTCGAGAGCCGGCGCGTGAGGCGCACGGGCGAGAGGCCCGCCGCGAGCAGGATTTCGTCGGAGTGGGCGTTGCCGATGCCGCTCAGGATCCTGGGATCGGTGAGCGCCCGCTTGAGGGTGCGGTTCTCGCGCACGAGCGCCGCCTTGAATCCGGGGAAGTCGACTTCGAGAGGCTCGACGCCCCCGGGGTCGAGTCCGCGCAAAGCTTCCTCCCCGCGCACCACCCACATCGACATCCTCTTCTTCGTGCTCGCCTCGGTCAGCACCAGCGTTCCGTTGGGAAAGTCCAGGGCTCCGGCCGCGCGCTTCCCGGGCAGGGGCGCCCCGACATCCCGCCACTGGAAACGGCCCGCAATCATGAGGTGGATGACCGCGTGGAGATCGTCGTCCAGGTGCAGCACGATGCGCTTGCCGATGCGCCCGACGGCGCGCACGTGTTTGCCCGCGAGTTCCGAGACCGGGGGATCGAAGGTCTTGAGCAGCGACGGGGAGCGGAGCCGGACGCGCTCGATCGGCTGTCCGGTGATGCGGGCGTCGAGCGCGTTCACATACAGGCAGACTTCCGGAAGTTCGGGCATGCCGAAAGATCGATGCTGCGTGCGGCGGGGCGCCAGTGGGGAGTGTAGGACCGGCTCGGCCGTTCCGCGGGGGCGCGTGCGCGCGCAGGGGGCCGGAAAGCACCGGTTCGGCGGCGCGAAGCCGTCGCCGCTGTTGCCGCGACGCGCCACCGGCTACCGTCATGGTCGGCGCGCGCCGCCGCCAGCGGGCCGTGAGACGGCCCCGAGCCGCGATGGGCGCCATCCGTCCAACCCTCCTCGCAGCCGGACGACCTTCCATGAACCGTCATCTGCGCGCGCTTGCTTCCCCGGCCTTCCTGTCCGCGCCGCTGCTGGCGTTGCTGCTGGCGCCGGCCATCCTTCCCGGCTCCACCGCGGTGCGGGCCCAGGAGCCCGCGACCCGGCTAGTGATTCTCGGGACCGGCACGCCCATCGCCGATCCGGACCGGTTCGGGCCTTCGGTCGCGGTGGTGGTCGGGGAGGAGTCCTACCTGGTGGACGCGGGCGCGGGCGTCGTCCGCAGGGCAGCGGCCGCGGCCCGGAACGGGATTGCCGCCCTGGCGCCATCGAATCTGAAGCGGGTCTTCATCACGCACCTGCATAGCGATCACACGGTCGGGCTCCCGGACCTGATGTTCACCCCCTGGCAAAACGGCCGCAACATGCCCGTCGAAGTGTACGGACCAGCCGGCACGCTGCGCATGACCACGAACATCGAGGAGGCATGGGTCGAGGACGTCCACATGCGCCTCTTCGGCCTGGAGGGCCGCACCGCCCACAACTACCGCGCCGTGACGCGGGAGATCGAGGCGGGAACGGTCTACGACGACGGCAGCGTGCGCGTGGACGCCATTCCCGTCCGGCACACCAGCTGGCCCGTCGCCTTCGGCTACCGATTCGTCACTCCGGACCGCACCATCGTCATCTCCGGGGACGCCCGCCCGAGCCCCTCCCTGGTGGAAGCCTGCAACGGCTGCGACGTTCTCGTGCACGAGGTCTACTCACGCGACTTCTTCGACCGGCACCGGAACCAGACCTACCACGCGGCGGCGCACACTTCGACCGCGGAGGTGGCCGCGCTGGCGATGGAAGCGCGTCCGGGGCTCCTCGTGCTCTACCACCAGCTCTACCGCTCCGCCACCGACGAGGACCTCATCCGGGAGGTGCGCGAGGCGGGGTACACGGGGCGCGTGGTGTCGGCCGCGGACCTGGACGTGTACTGAACCGCTCGGTGCGCGATCGGTGTCCGTAGAACGTCGCCCGCGCAAGTCGCAGTCGAGGCGCGCCGGCGCGCGACAGCGCCGGCGCGCGACGTGGTTGCCCCGAAATCCGGCGCCGGAATAACTTGGGCGGGTGACCGGCCGCGCGCGCCGGGCCTGCCGGGACCACGCATTCATGGACCTCACCGGAGTTGGAATATGGTACGTGCGAGTCTGTTGACGGTGCTCGTGATCCTGGTCTCGGGCTGCGCCCGATGGATCCCGGCCCGGGTCGGCGAAGTGCCGGTCGGCACGGACGTCCGCCTGCGGCTTTCGGAGGAAGGTGCCTCGCAGCTGGAGGAACTGACCGGGACCCGCCAGTCCGAGATCTCGGGACAGTTGCTTCAGTGGGACAGCGAAGTGATGGTCTCGGCCGCGCTGCGATCCGCAGCCGCCGGTGCGAGCAGCAGCAGCCTGCGCCAGCGGTTCGTGGTGGACGAGGAGGACATCCTCGGGGTGGATGTCCGGGAACTGGACCGCACGCGCACCGGACTCTTCGTCGGCGGCGTCGCCGTGGTGGCGGGATCGGCGATCGTGTGGGTGGTGTCGCAGCTCACCGGCGGCGGCACCGCGGCACCGACCGATCCCCCGCCCCCCGGACCCAGCGAGCCCTTCGTGCGCATCCGCATTCCCTAGCCGGAGGCCGAACATGACACGCGCCGGTCTGACCCTGATCCTTCTCCTGACCGTATCCGGCTGCGCCCGATGGGTGCCCGCCCAGCTGGGGACCGTCCCGCCCGGCACCGACGTCCGCCTCCGCCTGTCCGAGGAGGGCACCGCACAACTGGAGGAGATGACGGGCGCGCGTAGCGCCGAGGTAACAGGCGAACTGCTCCAGTGGGAGCCCGAAGTGTTGGTGTCCACCGCACTTGCACCCACGGGAGCGCGCGTGGATCCAGGTCTGCGCCAGCGCCTGGTCGTGGACCCGGGCAATGTTGTCGGTATCGACGTGCGCGAGGTCGATCGAACCCGCACCGGATTTCTGGTGGGTGGCGTGGTCGCGGTTGCGGGGTCGGCCATCGCATGGGCGGTGGTCAACATCATCCGGGGCAGCGAAGGCGCGCCCACCACGCCAACGACGGACGGCCCTCAGGAACCCTTCGTGCGGTTGCGCTTCCCGTAGCGACCCTCGACGACGCGGGACACGCTGCATCACGCGGGCGCCGTCAATACTGGAGGCGCCTGAGCTTCTTGACGCGAAAACGGGGAGTTCGACGGCGTGAACCGCGCGCAACCCGGCACACCCCGGGACGATCTACAGTCGCCCTCGGGGTGCGCCGGGTTGGTCGTTATCAGCTACCGCCCTGGTAGAAGGGGTTGCCGGCGAGCTCTTCGGAGGAGACCGGCCAGCGCCGGTTCGTTCCCAGCTGCTTGGTCACCTCGTCCCACTGCCACGGCTTGATGTCGTAGTAGCGGTGGTCCTGGAGCCGCCGCCCTTCGATCATGAACTCGAGCCTGCGCTCGTAGATGATCTGCTGGTGGACTTCCGCGATGTTCATGCTCATGAACGGCGGCAGATCCCAGTTGGCGCGCACCAGGTTGATCTGGTTGACCGCCTCCTGGTAGTTGCCCGCCAACAGGTGGCCCTCCGCCAGGATCAGCCGCGCTTCCTGCCAGCGGCTGACGGGAAGATCCGCGTCGAGCCCCGGGTACTTGAAGAACCGGTGTACGTCGCCCGTATGGGGCGGCGGGGCGGCGAGTTCAGGTGGGCCGACGCGGGTTCCGACGCGCGGATCGACCTCGCCGCTCACCGGGTCCACGATAGCCACGTTGCGCGGATCGATGATGACTCCGGTAATCGACTGATGGTAGGTGTTCAGGCCGTTGAGTGAACCCGGCTGCTGGTAGCGGCAGGCGAAGTTGAAGTCGGGCTTCACCGCGAGCGCAGCCTCCGCCGCCTGCATGGCCGCTGCCACCTGGGACATGTCCCTGCCGCGCTCGAAGAAGAGCGACCTGTGGACCCGCGCCTTGGTGGCGAGCGCCGCCGCGCGCAGGTCGGGATTGCTCGTCTGAGCCACCTGGTCGAAGGTGGACAGCGTCTGCTCCAGCACGACGTCGGGCGCCAGCGGCGCCTCGCCGTTGAAGGGCACTTCCTTGAAGTGGTCGGCCAGAGTGACGCGCGCGAACGCCTCCCAGAAGATGCCGCGCACGATTGCCGTGTCGCCGGGGTTCGACTCCTGCAGCCGCCGCACGGCCTCGTCCGCGATCCAGCGGGCCGAAGACAGGGAGTTCCAGACCGCGTTCTGGGTCGTGTTGAACCCCTCCATGTGACCCCACATGTGGAGTTCGGTGAATGTGAAACTCGAAATGAAGGTGACGTCGTCGGACTGGAGCGCGTTGGCCGCGACGGTGCCGTCATAGGCATCGCAGACGACGCCCTCGGGCGTGGCGGCCAGCGCCGGAATCAGGTTCGGATCCTCCAGGTCCTCGACGGTGAGGCTTCCCGGGTTGTCGACCTTGAACAGGTCACCGCAGCCCGCTGCGATCATTACGGTGAACGACAGTACTCCCAGTTTCAATATCTGCATCCGCATGACTGTATTCTCCTCTCTCGGAAATCCGCTCATCGCCATTGGCGATCGATTCGATACCCGTCGCACAATCGTATCCTAGAACGTCGCCTGGAAACGAATGCCGTAGCGTCGGGGGCTCGGCGGCTGACCGTAATCGGAGTTCATGCCGAATGCGTTGTAGGGTCCGCCGGACCGGGCATCGGGAATTCCGTGGTAGGGAGTCAGGGGATCGGACATGCAGACGTCCACCGGGCACTTGTTCCAGAGGAACAGGTTGGTCGCCGACAATCTGACCACCAGGGAGTTCATGCCCGCGAGCGACGTCACGAAGCTCTCGGGGACGTTGTAGTTGACGGAGAGGTCCGCGAAGCGAAGGAAGTCGGCCCTGAAGAGGTAGCTGGAGATCATCGACGGATGCTGATTGCCGAAATCCTCCGCGACCCGCTGGCGCTCCTCGACCGAAGTGTTCGGGTCGTCCAGGATCGCCTCGAACTCGGCCACTCGCGGCGAATTCCGGGTAAACGCATCCTGAATTACCGACACCTCCGAGAACATGTGATAGTCGTACGCCCCGGCGAAGGTGGCGTTGACGCTCACGCCCCCGGGGAGGTCGAGCGAGGTGAGGAAGCTTCCCGTCCAGAGCGGGATGGGGCGCCCCACGTACTCCAGCGAATCGCCGCCCGCGGCGTTCTTGAGCTTGTTGGGCGTGATCTGGTTCAGCCGCGTGAGTTCCGCGATGGGCACGGCAACCGTGTATGGATTGGCGGGATCCGGCACCGGAGCGATCCACGCGCCGGGAGTGAACCCTTCCTTCATGGTGGGATAGTAGCGGCCGGCGCTGGCACCGCCCTGGATGTGCACCCGGTAGGGCGGCACGCCGCCCATGTCCAGGATCTCGGAGTCATTCAGAGCGACCTGGAAGGTGGTCGACCACCTGAGGCTGGGACGGCGGACCCAGGTAACGTCCAGCGAAGACTCGAACCCCTGGTTGCGGATCTTGCCGACGTTTGAAACCACCGGCTGAAGGAATCCGGTGGAGGCCGCGGAGGGCACCGGCAGGAGCGCGTCGGTGGTGGTCGCGTTGTAGTACACCAGGTCCAGCCCGACGCGGCCATCGAGGAAGCCGAACTCGGTGCCGAACTCCCACTCCAGGGTGCGCTCGGGCTTCAGGTCAGCATTCCCGGGGTTGCCGGTCCTCACGATGGAGAGGTTGTTCACGGCAATGCCGGGCAGCCATGTCTGGGTGGCGTCGAAGGCGCCGGGCTGCAGCCCCGCCGCGCCGAGCGCCGCCCGCACCCGGAACTGGTCCCAGCTCTGGAACGGCCAGAAGTCGTGCTCCGACACGACCCAGGAGGCGCCGCCCTTGGGATACACCTGGAAGGCGAAGTTCTCACCGAAGGCCGAGTTGCCGTCCACGCGCAGACCGGCGTTCAGGAAGAAGCGATTGTAGAGCCCGATTTCCTCCTGCGCGTACACGCCGGCATTGATGACCTCCTGGAAGGTCTCGTTGGGCGGCAGCAGCTGGGAACCGGCGGGCAGGGTTGCGAGCTGGCGCAGCGGGAAATCACGGACGCCGAGCGTCCTGAACCACTCCTCTTCCCAGAAGCTCTGCCCACCCACCAGAAGCGTCGACGTCAGGTTTTCGCTGAAGTCGCGCGTCCACGAGGTCTTGAAGTCCAGGGTGGTGGCCGTGCGCTCGGAGGTGCGCACCAGGCGCTCGCCCTGCTCGTGATAGATGTTGAGGCCCTTGTTGACGTGCTCGATGTACTCCTCCGTCATCCGGTCCCGGCCCAGGATGAGCTCGGAGCGGATGCCGTTGCCCCAGTCGTAGTCCATGGCGCCGCTGAGCGTTACCCGCTGCTCGTCCTGGTTGGACGTCACGCTCGCGATGGGCTCGCTGTCGAGCGGGAGGAAGTGCTCGCTCGGGGAGAGCGGTCCGTTGTACCCGTGCGGAGGCGGCCACGCGATCTCGTAGGCGTTGACCCCGTAGCGCCCGCCGTAGGGGAAGCGCGGCGCCGGATTCCTGGGCGTCGCCAGGAAGAAGCCCCACAGGTATCCGCTGCCCCAGTTGAGCCCGTTCTGCCCGGGCTGGCGGCGGTCGCTGAAGACCGTGTTCATGTCCACGCGAATGCCGAGCCTCTCGGTTGCCTGCACCGTGAGGTTGGCGCGCAGGTTGGCGTCCAGGGTTCCCTGGAAGTCGCGGTACTCGCGGCCCATCTGCCCCACCTCGTCACGCATGCGGCCGGAAGCGAAGTACTGCACCGTCGATGTCCCGCCCCGCACATCGGCGTTGAAGTCCATGACCGAGCCCCAGCCGCCGAGGTAGTCGAGGACCGGCTTGCCGAGGGTCTGCAGCTGCTTGGTGTCGAAGTTGTAGCCCCAGACGCCCTTCAGGCGGGCTTCCGGAATCCTCGTGCCGTCGAAGCCGGTCCCGAAGGTCCACACCGGATCGCCGGCGCTCCCGCGCTTGGTGATGATCTGGATCACCCCGCTCGAGGCTTCGGTGCCGTACAGGGTCGCGGCGGCCGCGCCCTTGATGATCTCGATGCGCTCGATGTCGTTGGGGTTGAGCCGGTCGAGCGAGGTGGCCTGGCGGGCGCCGCCCACCTTGCTGTAGTTGGAGTCGATGCGCACCCCGTCGACGTAGATGAGCGGGGCGCTCCGCTGCGTCAGGCTGACCGCGCCGCGCAGAAGAATCTGGCTCGAGGTCCCCACGTTGGGGGCGATCCCGGGCACCATCCCGGCGACGCGCCCGGAGAGCGCCTCGGTGATGTTGGATACGGGCGCGGTGTTGATCGTCTCGGCCCCGAGCGTTTCCACTGTCGCGCCCAGCCGCCGCCGTTCGGTGACGACTCCGGTGCCGGTGACGATCACCTCGTCCAGGGCGATAGCTTCCGATTCCAACTGGACTTCGACGTTCAGGGTCTGGTCCGCGACCACCGTGACGTCCCGGGTCTCGGTCCCGTATCCGATGTAGCGGATCTCCAGCACGTGGTTGCCGGTCGGAATGCCGAGCAGCACGAAGCGGCCGTTGGCGTTGGTGACGTTGCCGACGCCTTCCGCGGCGATGCTCACCTGCGCGCCCGCCAGCGGCAGCCCGGTGCCCACCTCCTGGACCGACCCGGTGATCGTGCCCGTCTGGGCAGACGCGGGAGCGGCCAAAACCATGGCCACGGCGCATATCGCGCCGGTAAGTGTGGCGACCTTACGAAGGACTTTCATGCTTCCACCTCCTGTTCGAGGGAACGGCATTTGATCCTGCCTGCGAAGCCCCCGGAAGAGCTTCGTCCAAACAGTCCGGGCATTGGTCTGCGCGGCGCCCGGTCCGCGAACTAACACATTGCGCAGTTGTCGTTGTTGATGGCGCCCAGGCGCTCCAGAAGAGCGATCGTCGCCGGGAAGGGGCGAACATTGTAGCTCGGGCTGTTGGCCATGTCGACAGTGGTCTGGCCAAGGCGCGTTACCGCGTGCACGTCGGCACCACGCTCGATCAGGTAGAGGATGACTTCGTTGTCCCCGCGTGAAGCAGCGTTGTGGAGCGGGGTGCGGGCATCCAGATCTCTGGCGTTGACGTCCGCTCCCAGTTCCTCCACCAGGTACCTCACGGCCGGGAGCCATCCGCCCGGCACGTACCTGTGTTCGTTGGCGGCGCGCTGGTCGTAGCCGACGCCCGTGGCCGCGTGGATGGGGTACATGGCGGCGCCTCCCGGGGGAACCGGCGGTATGCCGCTCTCGTCAACGGCGGCGGAGTAGTCCGCAGCCACGGGGACAACGACCGCGTCCGCCGGCTTCCGGCTGGGAATGCCCGGGTCGGCCCCATGGGCGACCAGCAGCTTCATCGCGGCGACGTCGACACCGAGCGCGGCGCGGAAGAAGGGCGTGGTTCCCTCCAGGTTCGCGCTGACGAGACGCTGATGGGCCCACCACAGGTCCCTGGTGAGCCGCGCGTTGGGATCCGCGCCCGCCCGAAGCAGGTCCTCCATCACTTCGAGATAGCCGGCTTTCTGCTCTTCGTGTGCGCGCGGCTGGGGGTAGAACGAGGTGCCGGCCCACTGCACGTTGATCACGGCATACAGGGGCGTCGCGCCCGGCTCGCTGGCGACGTTGGGATCAGCTCCGCGCTCGAGGAGGTGAAGCCCCAGGTCGAAGCGCCCGTTCAGCATGGCGATCAGCAGCGGGCTGGTCCCGTCTCCGCTGGTCTGGTCGATGTCCGCGCCCCCGTCCAGAAGCGCGTCCACGGCCTCGACGTGCCCGGCGCGGGCCGCGTGGAGAAGGGGGGTGAGCCCGCCCCACTTGCCGACCAGCGCCGGCTGGCCGGGCGGGGGATTGGTAGATATCGGCGAGATGCCCTGCACTTCGCCGTCCAGGATCAGCAGGTCACCCCTGCGCTGCACCTCGCGCGCCGCTTCGATGGCCACCGCCACCTGACCGGGCGTCGGGCGCTCGCCCTCGTCAACCGGTCCCCAGGGATCCGCGCGCGGGTCGTTCTCCAGCCAGTCCGGGCGGAACTGGGCCAGCACGTCGTACAGCCGATGTTGCGCGGCGACGTCCACCGCCGCCCGCCGGTCCACATCCTCGATCACGGATTCGGACAGGGAGACGTCCGCGCCCAGTTCGAGCAGCGTGCGGATGGCGTGCGCGCGGTTGCGGGCGGCCGCGAAGATCAGCGGCGTCTGCTGCCATTCCCCCTCGCGGGCGTCCAGGTCGGCACCCGCATCAGCCAGGACCCGGATCGCGTCCGAACTGCCCGACTCGGCGGCCAGGTGGAGCGGGGTCACACCGCTGTTGGTGGTCCTCGCGTGCACGTCGGCGCCCGCCGCAAGCAGCGCCTCGACGACCGCAGCGCCTCCGGCACGGCCCGCGAGGTGGAGGGGCGTGTAGCGTCCGATCCGTGTGCCCGCCTCGACGTTCGCGCCCGCCGTGATCAGCAGCCCCGCCATCTCCGCGTCGGCGTGACGCGCCGCCCAGTGGAGCGCGGTCATGCCGTCGCCCTGGGCCTCGTTGGCGTCGGCCCCCTGCTCCAGCAGGGCGCGCACCGCGTCGAGGTCGCCGCGCATGGCCGCATCGGCGACCGGCCCGCCCGTGGCTGGGCCGACCCAGAGCAGGGCGATGACCGCCAGAGTGGTCGTCGGGTTCACGGGGACACGCCTATCGGCTCGATGACTCCGCGGCGGCCACGGCGCCGCCGGGATACCCCAGCGCGAACTCGCCCGTGCTGTCGCCGAAGCTTTCCATGTCCTGGTGCCCCATCCGGTGCAAGAGGCTGAGGAAGACGTTCGCCATGGGGGTCCCGTCCGGCGCCTTCAGGTGGACGTTGCCCTCGAGCCGGCCGTTGCCGCGGCCCAGCAGGATGAGCGGGCAGCGCCGGTGGTTGTGGACGTTGCCGTCCGCCATCGGCGAACCCCAGACGATCACCGACTTGTCGAGCAGGTTCGCGTCGCCCTCCATGCTCGCCTGCAGCTTCTCCAGGAAGTACGGCAGGGGGCTCATGCGGTACTGCGCGATCTGGTTGAAGTCCAGAATCGCCTCTTCGCTGTTGCCGTGGTGCGAGGCAGGATGGAACGGCGTCGTGGTGCCGCTCTCGGGGTGGATCCGGTTCGAGGCGTCGCGCCCCATCTTGAAGGACACCACCCGCGTCATGTCGGTCTGGAACGCCAGCACCTGCAGGTCGAACATCAGCTCCATGTGCTCGGCGTAGGAGTCGGGTACACCTGCGGGGGCTTCCGGCAGTTCCCGCTGCTCGCCGCTCGAGTTGAACTCCTCCACCTTCTGGATCCGGCGCTCCACCTCGCGCACGTTCTCGAGATACCGGTCCAGCCGGTTGCGGTCCTCGGTCCCCACCCTGGCCCTGAGCGTCGCCACCTCATCCACGATCCAGTCGAGGATGCTCTGGTTGGTGCGCCTGCGCACCGCCCGCTCCTCGTTGCTCCCGCCGGCGCCGAAGAGAAGGTCGAACGCGGCGCGCGGATCGCGGATCATCGGCAGCGGCTCGGTCGGGGACGCCCAGCTGATCGCGTCCGTGTACGCGCAGTGGTAGTTGTACCAGCAGCCTCCGCCCTGCCCCAGGTTCTCGATGCAGAGCTGCAGCGACGGGAGCGCGGTGTCCTGTCCGAACCGGCGCGCCTGGAGCTGGTCGATGGAGACGCCCACGTAGATGTCGGAGCCCTGCGTCTGCTTGGGATGGCACTGTGTCAGGAAGACCGCGGTCGAGCGGAAATGGTCGCCCCCGATCTCGTTGGGCTCGTAGGCCTCCGCCATGCGGACGTCGGTGTTGCTGATGATGGTGAGGTAGTCCTGAAAGCGTTCGAGCGGCTTGAGCACGTTCGCATCCGTCATGCGGAAGTTTCGCCCGATCGTCTCGGGTGCGAACAGATGCTGGCTCGCGCCCCACTCGCTGCACCCCGGCACCCCGTGCACCTCCTCGATGCACACCAGGCGGGTGCGATCCTCGAGCGCGGCCGCCGCGCGTCCCCAGCGGCCCGGTCCGGCCGGCATCATGGCGTCCAGGAGGGGCAGGGCCACCGCAGCTCCCATCCCGCGAACGAAGGTGCGGCGGGGAATGTGCGCGCCCGTGATGAAGCTGGTCGTCATCGTCGTGTCCCTCTGCTCATCGTGGCGCCACGGGGCACGTGCCCCGTGGCATGTCGTCTCGTCGTCCTATCGGCCCTCGACCCCGTCCGTGGCCGCAGCCCCGATGTCCAGCCTGCTGCGGAAGGCATCGCTCTTCACGACGCCGAGGACGAAGGATGAGATTCTGTAGTCTTTGCTCTCCGCCTCTCGCGCGATGGCGCGTATGGTCGGCCCGTCGTAGTACTCGACGCGGCGTCCGAGGGCGTAGGCCATCAGGTTCATCGTGAAGGTGCGCACCAGCGGAATCGGGCGCTCCAGGAGCGCGTCCGCGAGCTGAACCGAGTTGGTGAGCTCGGTGCCGTCGTAGAGCTGGCCCCGGGCGTCGAGAGGGGATCCGCTTTCGCGAATCCGCCATTCCCCGGTCACTCCGAAGTTCTCCAGCGCCACCCCGATGGGGTCCATGAACTGATGGCAGGCGGCGCACACCGGGTTGCGCCGGTGGATCTCCAGGCGCTCGCGCGTGGTGAGCAGTCGGCCCTCCCCTTCGTCCTCGGTATCTTCCAGAGCGGGCACATCGGGCGGAGGCGGCGGAGGCGGTGCGTCCAGCAGCACCTCCATCACCCATTTGCCGCGCAATACCGGCGAGGTCCGCGTACCCATCGACGTGGACATCAGCACGCTGCCGTGCCCCAGCAGCCCCTGGCGCAGCATCCCCTCGGGGTATTCCACGCGCCGGAAGCCCTCCCCGACCACGCCCCGGATGCCGTAGTGCTCCGCCAGGCGCTGGTTCATGAAGCTGTAGTCGGCGCCGTAGAGCTCGAGCAGACTCCGGTCCTCGCGGACCAGATGATCGAAGAACAGCTCGGTCTCGCGCCGCATGGCGGCCTTGAGCTGCTCGTTGAAGTGCGGGAACCAGAAAGCGTCCGGCTGCACCCTCTCGAGATCCTGAAGCCTCAGCCACTGCGTGGCGAAACGGGTGGCGAGGCTCTCGGAGCGCGGGTCGGCCAGCAAGCGGCGGACCTGCTGTTCCAGGACGGCCGGATTCGAGAGCCCGCCCCGGCTCGCGAGCGACACCAGTTCGTCGTCCGGCTGCGTTCCCCAGAGGAAATACGACAGCCTGGAGGCGAGGGCGAGGTCGCTGACCCGGTAGCTCCCTCCCGCCTCGGGCGCGCTCTCCGGGGCTTCTTCGATCCGGAACACGAAGTGCGGGCTCGCCAGGATGGCCTCGAGGACGGTGCGCACGCCCGTCTCGAACCCCCCTTCGGCGGCCCCCACGTCGTAGAAGGACATCAGGCCCGCGAGATCGGAGTCGGTGAGCGGCCGGCGATAGGCCTGCCGGGCGAGCCTCGCGGCGATCTCCCGGGCACAGGATCGCTCGGTCCCGGGCGACGTCGGCCGGCAGGTGAAGACCCGCTGCCGGCTCGGGGTCTCGGAGACGCCCTGCGGATCCAGCGGCCCGCGGATGGTCAGGTCTCTCAGGTGGGTCAGGACGACGAAGCCGGTCCCGATGCGGAAGCGGACCCCCGCGTTGGACCAGCCGAAGGGCTCCTGCAGGTCGGCGTAGGGCCCGTCCTGCTTCCTGATGAACGCCGCCGCGACCCGATGCTGGCCCGCGCTGATGAAGATGGGGTCCGTGAACTGGTTCCAGTTGGGGCCGAAGTCCGCGTCGCGGCGGAGCTCTTCGACGGGAATGAGAGCGACGCGTTCGCCATCGATGGAGATGTCCATTTCCGCGAAGCGCTCATGATCCCCCGCCCAGAACGACATCTCGAAGACGTACTCGCCGTCGGCGGGGAAATGGTGGTCGACCACGATGCCGCCGCGCGTGCCGTAGGGGGCGCCCTCCACATGGTCCCACTCGTGCTGGGACTGGTACGTCGAGACGAGATAGGTCTTGGAGTCCGAGGTCGCGCCGGGGTGCCCCAGCACCAGGCGGCTGACGTCGTTGGCGGCGTTCAGGTACGAGTTGAGGAGCGTGGGCGACAGCGGCTGCGATACGGCCATGTGGTCGAAATTCCCCAGATAGAGGTCCGGGGGAAGCCACTGGCTGGCGTCGACGGTGATGCCGAAGAGATCCTGGATGGCCTGCTCGTACTCCGCGCGGTTGAGCCGCTGGAAGCTGCGGTTGCCCGGGTTGGGATTGGCGGCCGCGTAGTCGTCGATCGTCCGCTCGAGCGTCTCGACGAGCGTGAGCAGCGTGTCCCCGCCGGGACGGGGTATTCCGGGCGGAGGCATCATCCCCGTGCGCAGCTTCGCGATCATGCGCTCGGCCGTCTCCCAGTCCTCCCAGGCGGCGGTCACGTCGAAGCTCTGGACCGTCATGTTGCCGGTCATCATGGCGTCGTTGTGGCAGACGAAGCAGTACTGGCGGACGACGGCGTTGAGCACTTCGGACGGGGGCGCGTTGCGAGGGGCTGCCGGTCGGTTTGCCCCTTCCGGACCCAGGCTCGTCGCGATCGCCGGGCCGGGATGCCGGACCGCGGAACGGGACGTCGGCGCGCGCGCTCCTTCATGGCCCAGGAAGAGGGCCAGGCCCAGGAGTGAAATTCCCGGAAGGAGAACTCTCACAAACACCTCCGCCTGCAGGCCGCTGCGCGGGGACGCACTGGCGTCGCCGGGACACACGAGGCCCGGACGTGGCACCGCATCAACCTACGCCCCCGCTCTTCCCGCTGGCAAGCGTTCCGCTCCCGCGGTTCTGCGCTCCCGCGCTGTGCTCCCGCGGCGTCGCCGACCCTACATGCCGGCCGCCACCACGTACCTGGTGAAGGCTGAGCCCGCGTCGAAGAGCGAGGCCGGTCCTTCGGCCACGTAGACGTTGCCGTCCGCGTCTACCGCCACGCCTTCCCCCGCCACGCCGTGATTCGGTCGGCTATCGGAGTCCCAGCCCGGAATGAAGCCCACGAGCGCGTCCCGGTCGACCGGCCCGATCCGGACCCCGTTCCTCCAGTTGATGTGCCGGAGACGGTTCGACTCGGAGTCGATGGCGTACACCATCTGGTCCTCGGTAATGAAGACGTCGCTGATGCGGCCATATTGATAACGCGACTCCAGGTAGTTCCCGTTCTGGTCATAGATCTCGAGGCGGTGGTTGCCCCGGTCCGCGACCCAGAGTCGACCCTGACCATCGAATGCCAGGGCGTGAGGGGTACGGAACTGTCCGTGCTCCGTGCCGATCTCCCCCCACTCCATCAGGTAGTCGCCTTCGGACGAGAACTTGACGATTCGGCCCGTCAGCCCGGCGTCCCGCGCCACCTCCATCTGCGCGTCGGTCGTCAGTCCCTGACCAGCGTGACCATCCGCGACGAAGATGCTGCCGTCGGGCCCGACGATGACGTCCGTGGGCTGGTTGAGTTGGCCTGGGGCGTCTCCGGGCTGCCCCGCGACGCCCAGGCTCATGAGCACTTCTCCGGTCTGGCTGAACTTGTGTACCTGGTGACCCTTGGTGCCCGCCTCGTTTCCGGCGAAGTCGGTCACCCAGACGTTCCCGTCCTCGTCAACGTCGATCCCGTGCGGAGTGACGAAGATTCCCGCACCGAAGTTGGCGAGGATCTCTCCCGTGTTCCTGTCGAACTTGAAGATGGGGTCCACCGGGTTGTTGTCGCAGTTGATCCCGGGTCCTCCCGCGGAGCCCGCCGCACAGCGCTCATACCCCCAGACGTGCCCGTCCGTCGGGTCGATGTCCACGCCCGCGGTGGATCCCCATTCCCGTCCCTCGGGGAGCGTCGCCCAGCTGCCGATGCGCGTCGGGTTCGGATTGGATAGCCCCTCGCCCGTGATCGGATTGGCTCCTTCGGCGGCCATCGTCGCCAGTGGCCCGGACTCCGTGGCGCATCCGGTGAGAAGTCCCGCACCCGCGAGCGCGAACAATGGAAGTCGAAACGCTGACATGGCTGCCTCCTTGCGTGTCTCGTTTTCGCCGCGGGACCCCGTCCTTTGAGCCATGGGTCCGTGAATCACGCGGGCGCCTCGTGGTTGCCGCCCGTACTCCTACCGGGGAATCACCGGCAGCGTGATGTGTGACGGATACCGGGCGTTGTGGTAGACCGTCTGATTGGCGGTCCGGACCTCCGTTTCGAGGTGGACCGGGCCGCCGGTGTTCGGGTTGCGGTCGTACTTCGGGAAGTTGCTGCTCGAGATCTCGACGCGGATCCGGTGGCCTTCCCGGAAGAGGTTGCTGGTCGCCCACAGATCGATGTTGAACTCGTACACCGTCCCCGGCTCCAGCAGCTCGAAGTCCGTGAAGTCCGGGCTGCTGTGATACCGCGCACGCAGGATGCCGTCCGCGATGTTGATTTCCTTGCCGTCCGGGTGGACGTCCACGAGCATCGCCGTGAAGTCGGTGTCGGTCGCGGAACTCGATGCGTACACGGTGGCCGTGATCGGACCAGTGACTTCCACGGCCTCCTCCAGGGGCGGCGTGGTGAACACCAGGATGTCGTCCCGCTCCGCGATGTCCGCGCGGTCGAAGGGGCCGGGGGGCGTGGGCCCGAACATGAGGTTGCCGCCGCGGGTGGGGACCGGGTTCATCGGGTCGAACACGAACTCGTCGACCGGGTCGGACGCCCCGGGCATCCCCGTGCTGAGCGTGCCGTCGCCCGCGGAGCCGTTCGCGTTGCCCCCGCTGTGGAAGTAGTAGTTCGTGTACTGCGTGCGGGCGATGGGCCACTCGTTCTCGGAGCGCCAGACGTTCTCGCCCATGATGAAGATCCGCACCGGCGGCTCGTCCAGATAGCCGTTGTCCGCTCCCTTGAGCAGAGCGTCGAACCACTTCACGTGCAGGCTGTCGAAGTCGACGGTGGCTTCAGGTCCGAAATCGATGCCGTCGTAGACGAAGTTCGGCACGCTGGCGTGGGGCCACGGACCGATGAGCAGCTTCTGGTTCTCACGCGCGTACTCGGTGTGCCCCTTCTCCACCATGCCGGTGTAGCTGACCAGAGTGCCGTCCAGGAAGACGTCGTACCACCCGCCGATGTTGAGGGAGGCCGCCGCGAATTCGTCCAGGCGCGCTTCCGAGTCGAGCACCTCCCAGTAGGCGTCGTAGGTCGGGTGCATCACGAAGTCGCGCCACCAGGGATTGTCCTGCCCCGTCGCCGCGCCCATCTCCAGGAGCGGCATGGTCCAGAGCACCTGGTCCCAGTCGGGGTTGCCCGCCTGCCCGGTGCGCCCGCCCATCCCCGACGCCCAGCCGATGCGGGAGCCCAGCGCGAGCGCCCCGCCCGGATAGGCGGTGTCGAAGTAGTAGTTGAACGGGGTCACCCTCGGGGCCATCGCCTTGAGATAGGGCGACCTGAACTCCGCGCCCTTCCACTGCGTGGTGGCGAGGTAGGAGTTGCCGTGGGTGCCAACCTGCCCGTCGGACCATTCCTGGCGGCCGATCCAGTTCTGGGTGTCGTGGCTGTCGTTGGCCTCGGCCAGATAGGGATACCAGCTCCCCTCGGAGTCGAAGCGGCCGCGCACGTTCTGGTGGACGTAGACATATCCGCGTTCCGCCCAGCGCAGGCCTGCCTCCCAGGAGGCTGCGTCCGACCCATTGCCGTAGGGGTCGCGGATCAGCAGCGCAGGATAGCGGCCCGGCGCGGCCGGACGATACACGTCCGTCGAGAGGAGCGTCCCGTCCCGCATCGGCACCATGAGATTGTGGTGTACGATCGCGGACTCTCCGGCCCGGAATTCTCCCGAGTGGAGCTCCTGCGCCTCCAGCGGCGGCGTGTATGCGGCAAGCATCAGGACGATGCCGGCTGCGAAGATTCGGGTGACGGTGCGCGACTCCATGAAGATCTCCTTAGAGGTGTGGTATTCCAGCCCTACTGATCGACGAACGCGTTTCTTCGGGTGCCGGCCCAAGCCGTGCCGAGCCGGCGAACATCAGCTTCCGTCCGTCTCTCCGGTCGCCTCGTGGATGGCGGCCACGGTGAGATCGGCGATCCAGTCCACGAGCTCGCTTCCGAGGGCCAGGGTGCGGGGTATGGGCGCCAGGTCGACGCCGTTGATGGAGAAGTGTCCCGCGCGGATGCGCTGCTCCATGCGCACGGTGGTGGGGTCGGTGAGCATCATGATGGAGGTGGCGCTGAATTCGTCGTGCAGGCCGGGGTCCTGCATCACCTCGTTGATGCCCCTTTCGCGCAGCCATTGCTGACGGTCCACCCAGTTGTAGTACTCGGGCACGTGATGGATGCCGGTCTTGCCGTCGGTCCACTTGGCGGAAAGCTCCTCCGCGACCTCGAGCTGCGGCTGCTGGTTGCCTCCGCTGTCGCCGATGAGGACGATGTGTTCGAAGCCGTTGGCCCGCAGGGCGGTGGAGACATCGGTGAGCACCGCCTTGAAGGTCTCGACCCTGACCCCGATGGTGCCCGGATAGCGGATCGTCCCGGGTTCCAGGTCGATCTCCCCCTCGGGTACGTACTTGATGATGGGGGCGATCAGCGCGTTGCCCAGCTTGCGCGCAACCGCCTCGGCGGTTTGCTGCAGGATGTAGTTGTGCTTGCCGCCGGCCAGGTAGGGGCCGTTTTCCTCAACCCCGCCCGTGGGCACGATGACGGTCGTCTTTCCGGAGCGGATCGCGTCGCGCACCTCCATGAAGGTGAGCTCCTCGATCCACACCGATTCCAACGCATCGATCGGGCGCGGGGCGTCGGGGTCGATCGGGTTTCCGCCGCTCCCGGGTCGAGGCGCCTGCTGCGCTTCGACGGCGTTGGGGAGAAGGAGCAAACCGAGGGCGAACAGCTTCACGAACCGGGTCATCGATGCCTCCGGGGATTGCGGGACTGCGGTCAGAGCGTGACCGGGGCGCATGCATCGGCACCGTAACCGACGGCCCGATTCCACGCAAGGAATTCCGCGGCTAACTGCACGCACTCGCGTCCGGTGGATGAATTCGCGTGATCGCGCAAGGCGCGGGGATGCGTCAACCGGGGGAGGGGTTCGTCCGCGGCTGCTGGCGCGACCTCCGGTGCCAGGCCGCAAGCACCTCGGCTTCACGCTCGGGGGTCAGCCCCGCCCGCATGGTCGCGCGATCCTCCTCGGGGAGCCCCTTCCACCACTCCAGCGTCTCGCCCGCGCTCACTGCCAACGGCCTGTAGCGCAGACCGGCGGCCATGGCGGCATCGCGGCTCATGCGTGCGAAGCCCGTGGTTGGTCCCTCGGGTGGCTGCCAGACGGGGAGATCGCTCCATGGCCGGACCCCCTGCCCCTGCAGGAAATCGTAGGGCACGAACGTCAGGGCGGAGGGCGTCGAGGTGGCGGCCTTCAGGCCGTGCAGGAACTCCGCCATGTGCAGATCCCCCTGCGGCCCGATGACGTTGTAGACGCCTCTGGTCTCCTGCTCCAGCAGATGCACCATGAACTCGGCCAGATCGCGCACGTCGATGTACTGGACGGGATCCATGGGGGTGTTGGGGGCGAGCACCTCTCCCCCCCGGTCCATGCGCGCGCACCAGTACGTGAAGCGGTCGCTCCTGTCTCCGGGACCCGCGACCAGTCCGGGGCGCACGATCGTGCAGCGATCGCCGAAGGCGGCCTGCAGTTCCTGCTCCGCCAGCGCCTTCATGGGCCCGTAGCCTTCCCACTCCTCCATCGGCAGGTCCGCCTGTCCCACGGGGGCGGACTCGTCGATCCCGATCTCCACCCGGGACATGTAGGCGGCCTGGGTGGAGATGAAGAGGTACTGATCGGTCCGGTCCACAAGCAGGCGGGCCGTGGCGCGAACCTGGTCGGGCGTGTAGCCGGAGTTGTCGATGACCACGTCCCAGGTGCGGTTTCCTTCAAGCGAGGACAGGTCGCCGTCGCGGTCGCCGATCAGGTTTTCGAGCCCGGTGAACCGGTCCTGGAACATGCGCGGCTGGCTGCGTCCACGATTGAAGAGGGTGAGCTCGTGGCCGCGTGACAGGATGCGGTTCACCTGCCAGGGACCGATGAACCCGGTGCCCCCGAGAAGGAGGATGCGGGAGGCCCTGCGCGGCAGCTGGACCGCTTCGGGCGCATGCCCGTTCAGCGATGCCGGGTATCCGAGCCCGAGGCCCAGCCCGCCGCCGGCGAGCGCCGACATCCTGAGGAAGTCGCGTCGATTCGTCGTCATTTCCCTCATCTCCCGTGAGAGGGTAAGCGTCATGCGGGGCCCGCCGGCAGTGTGGGCGACGGCCCCGCGCTCTCACTCCGTGGCCGGGCGTCTCGCGCCGCGTCCGTCCTGCTTGTAGACCACGCCATCCTTCATGACGAAGTCGATGTCCTGCAGCAGATCGATGTCGGCCAGCGGATCTCCGCGCACCGCCACCAGATCCGCGACCTTGCCGGCCTCGACGCTTCCCAGTTCGTCCGTGCGCTGGAGCACGATGGCGGCCTCCCGGGTCGCGGCGAGGATCGCATCGGCCGGCGACATGCCCGCGTCCACCAGCAGGCGGAACTCTCCCGCGTTCTCGCCGTGCGGGAAGACGCCGGCGTCGGTGCCGAAGCCGATCTTCACGCCCTCGCGCATCGCCAGTTGAATGGACTCCCGGAAGTACGGGTAGATCTCGAGCGCCTTCAGGCCGGGCAGTCCTCCGAGCGTGCCCGCCAGGGCCCGCTCGCGAACATCCTCGAAGGCCATCATGGTGGGCACCAGGTAGGTCCCGTGTTCGGCCATCAGCCGGACCGTCTCGTCGTCGAGCATGGACCCGTGCTCGATGGAGGTGACGCCGGCGCGCACGGCGGCCTTGATTCCCTCCAGGCCGTGTGCGTGCGCGGCCACCGTCCGCTCGGCCATGTTGGCGGTCTGCACCAGGACGACCATCTCCTCCTCGGTATACTGCTGCACGCCCACGGCGTCGCCCTCCGAGAGCACGCCGCCCGTGGCGCAGAACTTGATGACGTCGGCGCCATACTTGATCTGGTAGTTCACGGCCTCGCGCACGCGTTCGATCCCCTGGGCGATGCCGTCCTCGATTCCGGGCTCCTCGAAGATGTCCGGGCGGTAGCCGTTGCTGTCGCAGTGTCCCCCGGTGATCCCGAGGGAGTGCACGGCGGTGAACATGCGCGGCCCCGGCACCATGCCCGCGTTTATCGCGTCGCGCAGCGCCACGTCGGCGAAGTCGTCGCTCCCGACGTTGCGGATGGTGGTGAAGCCCGCCTCGAGGGTGATTCTGGCGTTCATGACGCCGGCGATGGCCAGGTGTCCGGGCCAGCGGCGCAGGCTGCTGCCTCCACCCCCCGGGTCGCTGGTGATGTGGGTATGAAGGTCGATGAACCCGGGCATCACCGTGTGATCGGAGAGGTCGATGCGGGTCGCGCCCGCGGGCACGGGGACACCCGCGCCGACCGCCTCCAGGCGGGTGCCGCGCACCAGAATCGTGACGTTCTCGCGGACACCGCCGTCCACTCCGTCGATCAGGCGCCCAGCCACGATGGCGGTCACCTCGGTGCTGTCCGGGAGGGTGACGCGCTGGGCATCGAGGCCGGAGGCCATCACGGCCCAGGAGACCGCGGGGAGCAGGAGGAATCGCGCTCGCTTCGGAGTCGGGCCGGGCCGCTCCCGCGGATGGCCCCTCTGGATCGCCGTCGCCATTGCAGCCCATCGTCCGTGCCTCATGCGCCCCCTCCCCGGAAGTCTTTTCGTCATGCGATTTGCCGGCCGCCTCGCAACGTATGCCATCACTTGTACCTCACGCCGTCCTTGACGACCATCCGCACATAGCCGAGAACGTTGATGTCGAACAGGGGATTCCCCTCGACGACGATGATGTCGGCGAGCTTGCCCGGCTCGATCGTTCCGAGATCTCTTCCCCGGCCGATGACCTCGGCCCCGGTCTTGGTGGACGCGGAGATCGCCGCCAGCGGGGTCATGCCCGAGTCGACCAGAGCAGAAATCTCCCGCCATGCCGCCTCGGTGTGGAAGTTCATGGGCGACCCCGAATCCGTGCCCATGGCGATCACCGCGCCTCCCTCGATGAACTGCCGGGCCGCGATCTCCGAGTTGCGGATCTGGCGCGGCGTGGTTCGAAAGTACGAATTCCGGTGGAAGTTCTCGAAGGAACGCTGGAACTCCCGGTACAGGTCGGGCGGCAGGTCCTCCTTCAGCCTCCGGTCCTGCAGCCGCTCCGGGAACTCGATGGTCGCGGGATAGACCCAGATGCGATGGGCGATGGTCTGGACCACGGGGATTCCGCGGTGCGCTACCTCGGCGATGAGATCGTCGCCGTAGGGAGGGTTGCCGCCCGAGCCCGCGTGCTGGATGACGTCCGTGCCGGCCCGGATGGCCGCCCACATGTCCTCGGGCGCGTAGAGGTGAGTGTGGACCTCGATTCCACGCCGATGCGCCGCCTCGACGACCGCACGCATGTCGTCCTCGGTCATCCCCGCCCAGATCTTGATGACGTCGACGCCGGCGTCGATGAGGTCGTCGGTCTGCTCGGCAGCCTCCTCCGGGGATGCGATGCGACGCTGGAACCAGTCCGGCCACTGCCGCCCGGCGCGGGTGATCCAGGGGCCGCTGACCAGCATGCGCGGACCGGGGAGCCGGCCTTCGTTGATGTCGTCCCGGACGTTGAGGATCTCGAGCGGGGCACCCAGGTCGACGGCCGTGGTGACGCCGGCCATCAGGAGCTGCCTCGCGGAGATCGCCATCATCTCCTCGCGGGCCCCGTCGAGGATGGGCCACCACTCGGAGTACTCGCCGTGGCCGAGGATCATCAGGTGGACGTGCAGGTCGACCAGGCCGGGGAGCATGGTCATGCCCTCCGTGCTGATGACCTCGGCGCCCGCGGGGATCTCGACCTCGGTCACCGGTCCCGCGGCGACAATGCGATTGCCCTCGATGACGACGGCCGCGTGGTGGATGGGCGGCGTCTCGTACCCGTCCAGGAGCATCCCGCCCACGAGGGCAATGGTCCCGGATCCGCCCTGGGCGCGCGCCGACTGAGCCGAAGCGAGGCCCAGGACCGCGATGCCCAGGAGAAGCGGAGCCAGCGCACGGAGCCCTCGGGGAAGCGGTTTCTTCATTGGATCGACTCCCTCATGGCGAGCTCCGGAGGTGCGGGCACGGCTCAGGGGTGATTCCGCACCCGAGCGTCCAGCATACGACCGACGAGAGGGTTGCGACACCTGCTCGCCAGCTTCCCCGCCGCAGCCTTGCGCATCTTCCCGCTTCCCGTTACCGAATAAATACCGAATATCGTGTTGCAGCCCTCCCTCGCGGGCTGCCGACACCCTCCCGGGGCCGGTCCATGACGGACAAGCCAACCCCCATGCTGCTGCCCCTCCGAGGCCGCGGAGCCTCGCGAGACCTGCCCAACCGCTTCGAGCGGCTTCATCTGGAGCCGGCTGCGGAGCCCGGCGATGACGACGAGCAGCCTCGCAAGACGCGATTCTTCACCGACCGGTCCAGGAGCGTCATCGCCCGCAACTCGAGCCCGGACCTGGGCTTCTCGGTCAGCCTGAACCCCTATCGGGGATGCGAGCACGGATGCAGCTACTGCTATGCGAGACCGACGCACGAGTACCTGGGCCTCTCCGCCGGGCTCGACTTCGAGAGCCGGATCATGGTGAAGCCCGATGCCCCCGAACTGTTGAAGGAGGCGCTTGCTGGACGCTCCTGGCGGCCTCAGACGCTCGCGCTGAGCGGCGTCACCGATCCCTACCAGCCGGTGGAGCGGCGGCTGGGGATCACGCGTGCCTGCCTGGAGGTGCTTCTCGAGTACCGGCATCCCGTTTCGATCGTCACCAAGAACCACCTGGTGGCGAGGGACATCGACATCCTGTCCCGCATGGCGGAGCATCGGACGGTGATGGTCACGCTGTCGATCACAACGCTGCGCAACGACCTCCGTCGCGTGATGGAACCGAGAACGTCAATTCCGGCCCGCCGGCTGGCGGCAGTGCGGGCGCTGGTGGATGCCGGGATTCCGGTGGGGGTGAACGTCGCTCCGCTGATCCCAGGGCTGAACGACCATGAGATGCTGGAGATCCTGGCGGCGGCCCGGGAGGCGGGAGCGTCCTGCGCGGGCATGATGTTGCTGCGGCTGCCATTCGCGGTGAAGGACCTGTTCACGGAATGGCTGGAGCAGCACTTCCCCGATCGGCGCAACAAGGTGCTCGCCCGCCTGAGAGAGGTGCACGGAGGCAGGCTCTACGACCCGGGCTTCGGGCGGCGGGGGCGCGGGAGAGGGCCCTTCGCCGAGCATCTGCGGAACCTGTTCCGGGTCAGCTGCCGGAAGCTCGGGCTGAAGCGCCGATCGTATGACCTCGCGACCGATGCGTTCCGCCGGCCGGAGCGAGGCGGGCAGATGCGGCTGTTCGACGCGCGCGGCTGACCGGCACCGACGCTGCGGACCGGACTACCTCACCGCAGCGCGCCCAGCAGTTCCACGAGCAGCTCCTGGCCCGAGGCGCCCAGGCTGGCCTCGCCCTGGTTGTAGTTGCGCAGCAGGACGACGCCCAGCCCCGACTCGGGCTCGAAGAGCATGTAGGCGTTGTATCCGGCCACGGATCCGGAGTGCCCGACGAGCCGGGCTCCGTCGTCCGCGGTGCGGATCATCACGCCCAGGCCATAGCCGTTGTCGGCATCCTCGGGCGTGTGAACCCGGCTCATCTCGGCAACGCTCTCTTCGGAGAGGATCGCGGGCGAGGCGCGCCCCTGCAGCGCGCCCATGAAGCGGGCGAGGTCGAGGACGGTCGAGTACACGCCTCCGTTGGGCACCTTGTAGCCGCGGCCGGCATGTTCGCGCGCAGGCTGCTCCGGATCCGGGTTGCCGTCCCCCCGGTTCACGTAGCCTGCGGCCAGCCGGGGCGCGAGTTCGGGACCGATGACGAAGGTGGAGCTGGTCATGCCCAGCGGCTTGAAGACGTCCTCCTCGACGAAATCCATGAAGGGCCGTCCCACGGCCCGGGCCACCGCCAGCCCGAGCGTGCCGTAGCCGATGTTCGAATAGGAGTATTCCACGCCCGGCGCGGTCTGGAAGCGGCTCACCGGGATCGATTCGACGATCCGCTCCTGCCAGATCTCGATGGGCCCGGAGGCGGCGATGTCCCAATCCGGTTCGCGCACCAGCCCGGAAGTGTGGCTCGCGAACTGGCGGACGGTCGGCGCCGGAGCGCCCGCCATCGCCCCGGGGAAGCGGGCGGTGGCCGGAAAGATGTCGCTCAGCGGCTGGTCGAGGTCGATGTAGCCCCGCTCCACCGCCCGCATCATCGCCACGGCGGTGACGGTCTTGGAGATGGAGCCCGTCCGGTAGATGGAGCCCACCCCGGCCGGGATGCGGCGGTCGCGGTCGGCCCATCCGAAGGCCCGGGCCCACACGACGTCGCTGCCCCTCGCAACGGCTGCGCTGACCCCGCCGACATCGTCGGCCGCCACCTGTGCCTCCATTCTCTGCTCGAAACGGGAGATGGCCGCGTTCCAGGCGTCGGCATCGACGCTCTGGGCCATCGCCGGGCGCGCAACGAAAAACGTTGCGAGCAGTGAGACAGTGGCATAAGTCCTTGTCAATGCTGCGATACGGCAGACCGGCATCGTGAAGCCGCGCAACACTCCCGACAAATGTACGCCCCCGTTCACCCCGGCGGCATTCCGAATCGGACTGCGAAGGCACCCGGGACGAGCAGCCCCTGCGAATCGCTCCCGCACCTCAGTTCCCCATCTCATCAGCGATCTCCTCCAGCCTTCTCTGAATCTCCTCTTCGGGCAGCCAGCGGCCCCGGAACATGACGCCCGCGCGGTCGGCCACGTTGGCCACGTCGGACAGCGGATTCGCGTTCAGCAGCAGCAGATCGGCTCGCCGCCCGACCGCCACCGTGCCGAACGAATCCCTCCCCTGGAAGTACTCACCCACGTTGCGGGTCCCGCTGACCAGGATCTCCCAGGCGGACATGCCGGCGTCGGCCATAGCCCTCATCTCACGATGGATCGAGAAGCCCGGCACGCTGAAGATCTGGGGCGAGTCGGTGCCCAGGAGAATGCCCGCGCCGCCATCCGACAGCGCCTTCAGCACCCGATTGCGGTTCGCCGCCCACTGCGCCGCCCGTTCGGGGCTGGTCCGGGACGCCGCGGCCCGCTGTCGGCCTTCCCAACCCTCCACCTGGAATCCGGGCCAGTAGCGCATCTCCGGGTAGCGCGCCATTTCGGCGGCGTCGCCCCGGCCGATGATGCCGACCTCCCAGAGGACCATGGTGGGGACGACCCAGGCGCCCGCGTCGCGGGTCAGCTGCACGATGTACTCGAGCCGGCCCTCGTCGACGTCGCCCTCGAAGGCGTCCAGGAACTCGATGTAGCCGTCGAGGTGGTCGAAGGTCTCCTGGCCCATGAGGATGGCGTGCTCCAGCCCCACGTCTGCCGGCACATGCCCGGCGAAGCGGATTCCCACCTCCTGGGCAGTGACGGCCATGGCGTTGTATTCGTCGAGCGTGGGCCCCGGATGGATCTTCAGCAGATCCCATCCCTCGCGCTTCTGGCGACGCACCTGGTCCTCCGCCTCCCCCGGGGAGTTCACGCTCCCGTCGTTGAAGCTGGGGCCGGCCATGTAGAGCGTCGGCGCGATGATCTCGCCCGCGTTGGCCCGGCCACGCAAGGCAAGATGGCCGTCCTGCCCCAGCATGCCGCGCACTGTGGTGACACCGTTGGCCACGTAGAGGAACATCACCGTTTCCTCGATGTCGCCGCCGGGCATGTGCCCGTGCATCTCGGCGAGGCCGGGCATGAGGTACTTGCCGGCGGCGTCGACGACCATCGCGTCGTTGGGCGGATCGACCGATGCCGACGGCCCCATGTCCACGATGCGGCCGTTGGAGACTACCACCGTGTGGTCGGCGAGCACGCCCTCGCGGTCCATCGGCACCACGTTCGCGTTGACGAAGGCGGTCGTGCGCTGCGGCGGCACCTGGGCGTGCGTGTCGTGCGGCAGGGTCAGACCGGCGATGGCCAGCCATGACGCGGCGAGAATGGTTCGGTGGGCGGGAGCATGCATGTCGGTACCTCCTCTACTGATCGAGCGATGCCGCACATCGGGGGGATGCTTCAGCACACCAGCGCGCTGCGGCATCGGAGTCGCTTCGTCAATAAGGCTGCGCCCGGAATCACGTGTCAATCGGGGCGGACCCGCAGTCGATGGACGCCCGGTTTGCGGACCGGACCGTCCAGCCCGCATGGTTCCCCTGTCGAGATTGCCCGGCCCCCGAACATCCGCCCGCCCGTGAACGTCCACCTCATCGACGGCACCTACGAGCTGTTCCGCCACTTCTACGCGGTCCCGTCACGGCAAGACCGCGCGGGCCGCGAGGTGGGCGCTCTCGTCGGTGTGCTGCACTCGCTGCTGGGCATGCTGGAAGCGGGGGTCACCCATATCGGCGTGGCCACCGACCACGTCATCGAGTCCTTCCGCAACGATCTGTGGCCGGGCTACAAGAGTTCGGCGGGCATCGATCCGGCGCTGTGGGCACAGTTTCATCCCCTGGAGGGGGCCCTGGCGGCGATGGGGATCGCGGTGTGGCCAATGGTCGAGCTGGAAGCCGACGACGGCTTGGCCTCGGCGGCCCGGCTGGCGGGCGCGGACCCGGCCGTGGAGCGAGTCTTCATCTGCACGCCCGACAAGGACCTCACCCAGTGCGTCTCGGGGACCCGCATCGTCCAGTTCGACCGGCGCCAGCGCACCCTTCGCGACGAAGAGGGGGTGGTCGAGCGGTTCGGGGTGCGGCCCGCCTCCATCCCCGACTACCTGGCGCTGGTGGGCGACAGCGCGGACGGGTTCCCGGGCATCCCCGGCTGGGGCGCCAAGTCGACGTCCACGGTGCTCGCGCACTACGGGCATCTGGAGGCCATCCCCATACGGAGCCTCCCGTGGGCCGTCACCGTACGGGGCGCCGCGAGGCTGCAGGAGAACCTCCGCGCCGGGTGGCGCGACGCGCTGTTGTTCCGGGACCTGGCCACGCTCCGGGACGACTCCTCGCTGTTCGATGACCTCGGAGAACTCCGCTGGAGCGGGGCGACCCCCGGCTTCGAGCGCGTAGCAAAGTCGCTGGGGGACGCCCGGCTGGCGGAACGGGTCGAGCGCATTGTGTCGGAGCGGGGCACCGGGCGCGGATAGGACCGGAACCATCGGCAAACGGGTCGCCGCCGGGCCCAATGCGCATGTCGACCGAACGCATGCGGATTCGGGACGATCCGCTCCCGCGGGGAAGCGGCGCCCGGCCCGTCGCTTTAGATTAACCAGGTTGTCACCGAATCCTCCCAAAGGGGCTCACATGAAGAACGTCATCACCCTCCTGCTCGCGGTGTCGCTGCTACCACTCGCATTCGCGGCGGCCCCGGCCGAGGCGCAGTCCAACGGATCCGCGGCCAGCGCGTCGGTCTCCCCTTCCCTCTTCGACGGAATGCGCTACCGCACCGTGGGGCCCGCCCGCGGCGGGCGCGTCACCACTGTCGCAGGCCATCCGAGCCACCCCGCGACCTTCTACATGGGAGCGGTCGGCGGCGGCATCTGGAAGACCGAGGACTACGGACAGACCTGGCGGCCCATCTCCGACGGCTACCTGGCCACCGGCTCGATGGGTGCGATCCGGGTGGCGCCCTCCGACCCGAACATCATCTACGCCGGTACCGGCTCGGACGGCATCCGCAGCAACGTGATCACCGGAAAGGGCATCTACCGGTCCGACGACGCCGGAGACAGCTGGCGCTTCATCGGGCTCCCCGACGCGGGGCAGATCGGCGCCGTCGAGGTGCATCCCGACGATCCCGAACTGGTCTACGTTGCCGCGATGGGCAACACCTTCAGGCCCAACCCGGAGCGCGGCGTCTACCGGAGCCGCGACGGGGGCGCGAACTGGGAGCTGGTGCTCTTCGTCTCCGATTCGACCGGCGCGGTCGACCTCGAGCTGGCCCCCGACAACCCGAACGAGATCTACGCCGGCATGTACCGCGGCGAGCGCAAGCCCTGGACCATCATCAGCGGGGCGTACGAGGGCGGCATCTACAAGTCCTCGGACGGCGGGGACAGCTGGAGCCAGCTGGAGCAGGGCCTGCCGGGCGGGCTCTTCGGCAAGAGCGACCTCGCGGTGTCGCCCGCGGATCCGGACCGGGTGTACGCGCTCATCGAGGCGCCGGAGCCCGAGGACGGCCTCTATCGCTCCGAGGACCGGGGCGCCACCTGGCGTCAGGTGTCGAGCTACAATCCGATCCTCAACCGGCCGTTCTACTACACCGGTGTGGACGCCGACCCCACCAACGCGGACATCGTCTACGTCAACAACGAGGGGTTCTACAAGTCGACCAACGGCGGGGCGGACTGGCAGCGCCGCCCCACTCCGCACGGCGACAACCACGACATGTGGATCAACCCGGACGACCCCGACCTGTTCGTCCAGTCCAACGACGGCGGCGCCAACGTCACCCGCGACGGCGGCCTCACCTGGTCCACCCAGAACAACCAGCCCACGGCCGAGCTCTACCAGGTCGACATCGACGACCGCTTCCCGTACTGGCTGTACGCCGGCCAGCAGGACAATTCGACGATCGCCGTGCCCAGCCGGCTGCCTTACGGGATGCCCGGGGGACACACGGCCCACTGGCGCGCCGTCGGCGGCTGCGAGACCGGGCCGGTGGTGCCCAAGCCCGGCAATCCGGACATCGTGTACGCCAACTGCAAGGGCCGCTTCGGCCGCTACAGCTGGAGCACCGACCAGGAGAAGCAGTACTACGTGGGCGCCTGGGACCTGTACGGCCGCAACCCGGCCGACCTGCCCTACCGCTTCCAGCGGGTGGCGCCCATCCACGTCTCGCCCAACGACCCCAACGTCGTCTACCACACTTCCCAGTACGTGCACCGCACCACCGACGAGGGCATGACCTGGGAGACCATCTCTCCCGATCTCACGGCCTTCGAGCCCGAGACCCAGATGGCCTCCGGGGCGCCGATCACGCGCGACATCACCGGGGAGGAGCACTACAGCGTGCTCTACGACATTCAGGAATCGCCCCACGACCCGAACGTGATCTGGACGGGCGCCAACGACGGGCCCATCCACGTCACCCGCGACGGCGGCGAGAACTGGATGGACGTGACCCCCGACATGCCGGGACGCGGCCGGGTGCAGAACATCGACGTGTCGCCGCATGATCCGGCCAAGGCCTACGCCGCCATCCTGCGCTACCAGCTGGGCGACTTCCAGCCGTACGCGTACCGGACCGAGGACTACGGGCAGTCGTGGACCCGCATCACCACCGGCGACAACGGCATTCCCGACGACCATCCGGTGCGCGTGGTGCGCGAGGACCCGGGCCGCGAGGGACTCCTCTACGCCGGCACCGAATTCGGGATGTTCATCTCCTTCGACGACGGCGGCAGCTGGCAGTCGTTCAAGCTGAACATGCCCACCACGCCCATCACCGACATCAAGGTGCATCTGGGCGACCTGGTGCTGTCCACGATGGGACGGGGATTCTGGATCCTCGACAACCTGGGTCCCCTCCACGAGCTGAGCGCGGAGGTCGCCGCCGCGGATGCCCATCTCTTCGCGCCGCGCCCCGCATACCGGGCCTTCAGCTCCGGCTTCGGCGGGGGCTTCGATCCGGCGGCACCCGAGTATCCGCGCCCCGGAGTGGTGATCGACTACTACCTGGCGAACGACGCGGACGAGGTCTCGCTCGACATCCTGGACGCCGAGGGCAATCTCGTGCGCTCCTTCTCGAGCGCCGCCATGGGCGAGCAGATGGTGCCTCCGGCCGAACCGGGCATGCGCGCGCCCACCCTCGAGCGCGTCGGCACGCCCAGAATGCCCAGCTCGGCCGGCATGCACCGGTTCACCTGGGACTTCCGCTACCCGGGCCCCTGGGACGCCAGTCCCGCGCGCGCCGGCCGCGGCGGACCCGTAGCCGTGCCGGGCACCTACCAGGCGCGCCTGAACGTGGGCGACTGGAGCGCCACCGCGAGCACCGAGGTGCTCATGGACCCACGGGTGGCCGCCGACGGCGTCACCATGGACCACCTGCGCGAGCAGTTCGCACTGGCCATGCAGGTGCGCGACGCGCTCAGCCAGGCGCGCATGGCCGCGGCGAAGATCGCGGAGGTGACCCCAGGCCTCGAGGACCGGGACGAGATGCAGGACGCCCTGGAGCAGCTGCAGGAGATCGAGAGGGCGCTGGTGAACGAGAGCGACGACGGCATCCGCTATCCCGAGCGCATGCTGCTCAGCCAGATGAACTACCTCTACTCGATGCTCAACCGCGCCGACCAGATGCCCGGACGGGACGCGCAGGTCCGGTACGAGGAGTTGCAGGCGGAGCTGGAAGTGCACATCCGCAATCTGGAGCGTCTGCTGAGGGCCACGATCACGGCGGCCGACTGAGGGCCTGCCGGACGCACGATCCGCGGGAGGTGCGACCTGAGCTTTGCCTATCACGTCACCTCCGCGGACGTGCTTCTGGTTCTGGAGGCGCACGGCGCCGCGGAGTCGGAAGAGGACGACGAGGTCCTGGACGCGCTCTATCTCGTCAACGAATGGGAAGGGCGCATTGCCGAGGTGGCGCTGGAACATGACGGCGCCCACGACAGCCAACTCGCCGTCTGGCACGAGATCGAGGCCATCCTCATCGAGGAAGGCTATCTGGAAGAACCTCCGAGGCTGGGCGAGTGACCCGCACCCCTGAAGCCGTCAACTACGAGCGCTATCTCAGGCTGGATGAGCTGCTCCGGCTCCAGAAGCCGAGGGACGACGTTGAACACGACGAGATGCTGTTCATCGTCATCCACCAGGTCTACGAGCTGTGGTTCAAGGTGCTCCTCCACGAGATGGACTACTGCTGTCGCCGGCTCGAAGACGGAGACGCGCCCCGGGCGCAGCATACGCTCAAGCGCATCCTCACCATCCTCAAGGTGCTGGTCGCGCAGCTCGACATCCTCGAGACGATGAGCCCCGTCGAGTTCCTGACCTTCCGCGACCACCTGGACACCGCCAGCGGCTTCCAGTCCGATCAGTTCCGCGCCCTGGAGTTCTGCCTGGGCTGGAAGCACCGGGCCGCCATGAAGCGCTTCGAACCCGGCAGCCGGGCCCGACTGGATCTCGAACGCCGCTGGAGCGCGCGTACGCTTTGGGACTGCTTCCTCCGCTATCTGGCCACGCAGGGATACGCGGTTCCGGGCACAAGCCTGGAGCGGGATGTGACGCGGCCGGTGGCACCGGACGAGGCCGTGCAGGAGGTCCTGGTCCGCATCTATCGCGGCGACGCCCGCAACGCCCAGCTGTGCGAGCGGCTCGTGGACCTGGACGAGGGGCTGCAGGAATGGCGCTACCGCCACATGAAGATGGTGCAGCGGACCATCGGCCATAAACCCGGGACAGGCGGATCCGCGGGGTCCCGCTATCTGGTCACGACGCTCAACAAGCCCGTGTTCCCTGACCTGTGGGAGATACGCGCCCGGCTGTAGCGGCAAATCCGCCGCGCGCTGCCGCCGATGTTCCGTGGCGCTCTCAGGCCCTCTCGCAGACCCTCGGCGCCGTGTAGTCCAGACCCAGCAGGCGAAAGTAGTTCTGCCCGAGCGCGATGTTGCGGAAGGCGGTGTCGTCGAGATGGCGCAGGATCCGGCTGGTGACCTCCAGCTCGGTGCGGTAGACCGCAAAGCTCTTGTCCCTCGAAGCCAGGAAGTCGGTCCCCGGGAGAACGCGCTCTGAGAACCGGTTCAGGAAAGGAATGTAGGCCGCCCTCGCCTCCGGGTCCGAGAAATAGGCGTCGTCCAGGACTCGCCAGGAGATGTCCAGCATCAGGCGGGGATGGCGCTCGAGCATCGACGTCATGATCGCGATGTGTTCGGCCGGGGCCATCCGCGTCAGTTCCCGCGACAGGCCCATGTGCACCCACACGATGTCATTGTCCGGGTACAGGCGCAGCACCTCCTCCATCAGCGGAACGTAGAGGGTCGGATCCTCGTCGTTGCCCAGGTCCGCGTGGATCGCCAGCGGCATGTCGCGCTCGCGGAGCACCTCCATGAACGGCGCCCAGTCGTCCAGCACCTCCTCCGCAACCGCCCCGCGGCCGTTCGCGAACACGGCCTGCTTCACCAGGTTGACCTCGCCCATCCAGGAGAAAACCCCCGGGTACTCCTCCTCCAGGCGGCGCATTTCGGGGAGGATGGTGGCGGGCCGCGCCAGGTCGGGGAAGGTCATCGACAGCGTCAGATGCACGTCCGATGGCGGACTTGCCGCGTACCCGGCGGCGTTCGCGAGGTCGTTATCGAGCGAGGGATTCAGCGGGGTGCCGGGACAGTCCAGGTAGTAGGTGCAGGACGAGAAGTCCGGGAGCGTCTGGCCGATCCCGTAGACGTTCGCGAAGAGCACGCCCGTCTCCCGCAGGTACCCGACGATCTCGTCGAAGGGGATCTCCGCACCCCCGAAGGGACGGAAGTGGAGGTGGGAGTCGACGACGGTGGTCTGGGGCTCGACGGAGCGGTCGTAGCACGGGGCGTCGGGGGCCTGGTACAACTCCAGCGACGAAGACGAAACGCAGCCCGTGGCGACTGGCAGCGCGATTGCGAGGACGCGGGGGATGGGCCGGGACAGAGACATCACCCAACAAAGAACGGCCCCGGAAGGTCGCCGTGCAACCTTCCGGGGCCGCGTGATGCCGCTTCCGCCGATGGCGGATCAGCTCGGGTTTACCACGTGTACCCCAGCTTGGTGTAGACGAAGGCCCCGTTGAAGCCGAAGGGCGTGAACTGGCCGAACCGGTTGCCGACGCCGTCCGCCGCGCCCGGGTATTCCTGAGGCTTCGTGTTGAGGACGTTCTGGGATCCCACCGTCAGCATCCAGTTGTCGCTGAGGGAGTAGGCCCCCTCGACGTCGAAGAGGACGCGGGACGGGTAGTCGATCGTGTTGCCGGGATCCGACACGTAGTAGGGCTGCTCGCCGTCGTAGTAGCCGCCCCAGTGGCTGGCCCGCACCAGGAGGCGCATGCCGCTGGCGAAGTCGTGGTTCACCGAGACGTTCGCGCGCAGGTTGGGCAGTCCTTCCTCCAGAATGCGGATTCGGCCGCTGCTCAGCGTCTGCGGGTTGAACTCGGTGACGGTGGTGCGGTTGACGTTCCAGGCGGTGCTGAAGGTGGTGCCGGAACCGTCGCCGCCCGCCACCCGGTACGCGGCCACCCAGTCGATGCCCTGGCTGCGCGTCGAGAAGTCGTTGATGAAGAAGCGGAATCTGGCGAGCACGCCGCCGGGCCGGATGATGCCCTCGGCGAGCAGGCGGTCGATGTCCATGGGACTGAGGCTGAAGTCCTGGGTGAAGGTCAGCCGGTCGGACATGCTGATCTGATAGGCGTCGAACGACATGTTGAAGTTGCCGCTCTCGACCACGGCGCCGACGGCCAGGTTGACCGAGGTCTCCGGCACCAGCGGTTCGCCCCCGTACTCCACGGCCAGATCGGAGGTGGAGGGGATGGTGCCGTTGTTGGTCAGGTCCATGATGACCGGGTCGTAGATCGTGGAGATGTTGAACGCGTTGGACTGTCCGGGCGTGGGCGCGCGGAACCCCGTGCTCGCGCTGGCGCGAAGGGCGAAGCCCTCAGAGACTCTGGTGCGGGCGGAGATCTTGCCGTTCAGCGTGCTGCCGAAGTCCGAGAAGTTCTCGTAGCGGGCCGCCACGCCGAAGGTCCACGCACCCTCCGGCTCCCGGATCTCCAGGTCGCCGTAGGTCGCCACGTTGCTCCGGTTCCACACACCCTCCGTCAGCGGACCGAAGCCGGTGAACCCGTTCGATCCCGGAGTGAAGCCCTGGCTGGCGAGCGGTCCCTCGGTCCAGGAGGCCTGGTCGCCGGGGACGATCTCGAAACGCTCGTTCCTCCATTCCGCGCCGCCCGCGAGGTTCACGCGCTCGTTCACCGCGTAGGAGACGTCGAAGTTCAGGTTGACTTCCTGCTGGTCGTAGATGCCGGGGCGGAAGTACGGCGTGCAGGGCTGGTCCGGCACCGCGACCGAGGCGCCCTCGGTGCTGCACGGCTGGTCCGGCCCCAGCGAGGCGTTGACCGTGTTGTACATGTAGAAGTCCATGTTGGACTTGCCCCAGGCCACGCTGCCGTCCCAGTCCAGGCGGCCGCTGGTGCCCCTGAGGCCCGCCACCGCGGAGCCGTCCAGCACGTAGGCGCCGAACTGCGGCGTGAAGCCTCCGGGGAAGATCTTGCGGAAGGTGAAGCAGTTCGGATTGGCCATGACCTGGTTGAACGCCTCACGGTCCCTGATGGTCCCGCTGGCGGGGTCGACCAGCACCCTGGGGCAACCGGCCGCGCCCATCATGCCGCCCTGGGCCTCGAGCAGGTCTCCGACCAGGAGGATGGACCGCTCCCATTCCGGATCACACGGCTGGTCGCCGAAATAGCGCGGGCAGCCCGAGGTGGCGAACACGCCGCTGCGGGTGCCGGGGTTCCGGAAGTAGAACCCGCCCTCCACCTGCTTGCTCACGTAGTTGCCGTGTCCGTAGAACGAGAGGCGGTCGCTGAACAGGTAGCCGGTGTTCGCCCAGATCTTGAGTTCGTCGCTGACCTGGGGGGAGCCCCAGATCTGCGCGGGCGTGCGCACGCTCGTGTTGCCCTCGTGGACGACCAACCCCACCGCGTCCCGGCGCTGCGTGCTGCGGTCGGTGGGGTTGGCGTTGCCGTATTCGCCGGTCAGATTGAGGAAGCCGTTCTCCCCGAGCGGCAGGCCGAAGTTGCCCGCGATGCTGTACATCTCCCCGTCGCCGGGGATGGTGCCGTCCTCGAAGCGCGCCCCGGTCCGCGACATCATGTTTCCGCCCGTCTTGATCTCGATGGCGCCGCCGGAACGGTCGTTCTTGAGGATGAAGTTCATCACCCCCGCGATGGCGTCGGAGCCGTACTGGGCCGCCGCGCCGTCGCGCAGCACCTCGGCCTGCTCCAGCGCCAACCCCGGAATCATCGCGAGGTCCGGGCCCTGCGATCCGTCGGCGAGGCCGTTGCCGTACCAGGTGATGACCGCCGTGCGGTGGCGCCGCTTGCCGTTCAGCAGAATCAGCGTGTGGTCGGGCGCGAGGCCGCGCAGGTTGGCCGGACGGGCGAAGGTGGCCGCGTCGCTGATTGGCTGGATGTTCACGTTGAACGACGGCACCACGTTGCGGAGCAGGTTGGCGAAGTCGTTGTCGCCCTGGTTGACGATCTCCGCGTTGGGGATCACGTCGATGGGGACCGCGGACTCCGTCACCGTGCGCGGCCGCGCACGCGTCCCGATGGCGACGATGCCTCCGAGCGCGATGGCCTCCTCGCTCAGGATCACGTCCAGCTGCGTCGCCTGCCCGTCCGCGATGGTCACTTCCTGCCGCTCGGCGGCGTAACCGATCAGCTGGATCTCGACGATGTGCGACCCGGCGGGAATGCCGCCGATGCTGAAGGAGCCGTCGTTGCCGCTGAGGCTGCCGATGTTGAGCGCGGAGATGAACACCTGCGCGCCGACGACTCCCTGGTTGGTCCCGGCATCGCGGACCGTGCCTTCGAGGGAGCCCTGGGCGTGCGCAGCTGCGGGGAGCGCCACGAACAAGAGCAGGAACGCGGTCAGCTTGAGGAATCGATTCGAGTTACTTGCGGGCAAGCTCATTCGGAAGACCCTCCTGATGAATGGAAACGGGACGACCCGTGCCTCTACGACGAATCCGACCTGCCGCAAAACGGCAACTTCGGGATCGCGATGGTTGAATTGCACACCCAGGAGATACGGACAGGTTCCCGGGAAACGACAAAACGCCTTCTGGAAGCGACATGATGCCTCCGTCCACAAGCTTCTGACACCCGTCGGGCTAACATCAGTTTTCAGGCAGTGCAGCGGAAACGCAAGCCTCATACCCCTCTCAGATCCTGGCCTGGACAGTATACAGCTCGTGGTAGCGGCCCCGTCGTGCGACCAGATCCTCGTGCCGGCCGCGCTCCACGATGCGGCCCTCCTCCAGAACGAGGATGAGGTCCGCGCGCCGGATGGTGGAAAGCCGGTGGGCGATCACGAGGGTGGTGCGCCCGCGCAGGAGCTGAGCCAGCGAAGCCTGGATGAGCGCTTCGCTCTCCGTGTCCAGACTCGAGGTCGCCTCGTCCAGAAAAAGGAGACGCGGGTTGGCGAGAATGGCGCGGGCGATGGTGACCCGCTGCCGCTGGCCCCCCGAGAGCTTGACCCCGCGCTCGCCGATGAGGGTGTCGAGCCCCTCCGGGAAGCGGTCGCTGAATTCGGTGACGAACGCCTGCCGGGCGGCGTGCAGCACTTCATCCGCGCTGGCGCCGGGACGCGCGAACAGCAGGTTCTCGCTGATCGTGCCGTCGAAGAGGAAGTCGTCCTGGAGCACCAGGCCCAACTGGCTGCGGTAGCTCGCCAGGCGCACCTCGCTCAGGTCGACATCGTCGACGAGCACGCGGCCTTCATCGGGCGTCAGGAAGGAGGCGGCCAGGCTCGCCATGGTCGACTTCCCCGAACCGGAGCTTCCCACGAGCGCCACCACCGTTCCGGGTTCGACATCGAAGCTGATGCCCCGGAGGACGGGCTTGTCCTCCTCGTAGCGGAAGTGGACGTCCTCGAAGCGCAGCCGGCCCCCTATGGGCGGCATCTCGACGACCCGCTTCGGATCGTCGTCCTCCGTCGGCCAGGAGAGCAGTTCGGCGGTTCGGTCGAGCCCGGCGAAAGCCTCCGTCATCTGGGTGCCGATATTGGCCATCTGGATCACGGGAGCGATCAGAAAGCCCAGGAGGAAGGTGAAGGAGAACAACTCGCCAACCGTGAGCTGGCCCTGCACGATCAGCCAGCCGCCGTACCCCATCACGAGCACCCCCGCGAGTCCCATGAAGAACGTGCCCGCGCTGGTGACCAGGCTCGAGGTGGTGAGCGTCTTCCTGATGTTTCGGAAGATGCGCAGGGCGCCATCGCGGAAGATGGTGCCTTCCGCCTTGACGGCGTGGAAGCCCTTGATGACGCGAATGCCGCCGAGCGACTCGGTGAGGCGGCCCGTGACTTCCGCGCGGATCTTCCCGCGTTCGCGAAACGCGGGGCGCAGCGTGCGGAAGGCGTTGGTGGAGATGAAGGCGAATGCGGCGAGCGGCCCGATGGTCAGCAGCGTCATCATCGGAGAGATGCTGAGCAGGTATCCGAAGCCCACGATGGCCGTGATCACCCCGCCGACGAGCTGCACCAGACCGGTTCCCACCAGGTTCCGCACGCCCCGCACGTCCTCCATGATGCGCGAGACGAGATCGCCCGAGCGGGTGTTGTCGAAGACGCGCACGGGGAGGCTCAGGACGTGCCGCTGCACCTGCGTGCGCAGATCGGCGATGAGACGCTGCGCCTCTACGCTGAGCATCATGGTGAGGGAGTACGACGTGGCGGCCTGGACGACGACCGCCAGGGCCACCCCCCCGAGGAGCCGGTAAAGGCCAGGCAGATTGCTGGTCGCGATCACGTCGTCGATGAGAGGACGGGTGGCGACCGGGAGGACGAGTCCGGCGAGGCGGTTGATCAGGATCAGCACCAGACCGAGCAGCACCAGCCTGCGCCGCGGCCAGATGATCTCGTGGAACGCGTGCCTGAGGCTGGCGCCGGAGATCTTCTTCTTCCCGGGGGCACCGCCGCTGACGCTGGCCGCATTGGCTCTGCTGCTGCGGATGGGATTGCGGGTTGCCACCGGTGTCGTCCCCTGACTCGCGCCCCTTCGGGTAACGTTGCATCTTGCCGGGCGAAAGATGGCGGCAAGCGGCAGTGGTTGGAACCCGTGGGGGAGACGGATCGAGCCCCGGCGGGCGCGGAATCCCGGATCGCGCGGGCGAGTGGGACGCCTGCGATGAGGAGGAACGAGCGATGAATCCTGGCCAGCACCTCGAGGGCGGCCCGACGCGACCGGTGCGGCGATCGATGACCACGAATCGCGGCGGCCCGGGCGGGCGGGCGCGAGGATGGTGCATTGGGGCGCTCGTCTGGCTGTTGGCGGGTTGCGGAGGGGGCGCGCCGGAGGGCAGCCCGGGCGCCGCGGCCGGCGAGCCGGGAAGCGGCGGGACCGGCCCCGGGGCATCGGGCGAGGCACCGGCGGAGGGAACGATCGTGCTGCGCGCCGACCGCGTGCTGGACGGCCGCGGCGGATCCATGGGCGGCCGCGAGGTGGTCGTGCGCGACGGCCGCATCGAGGCGGTCGCCGAGGCGGGGAGCACGGCCGGCGACGCGGTCTACGACCTGTCGGGGGCGACCCTGCTGCCAGGCCTGATCGACACACACGTCCACCTGGGGTGGCACTTCGACCGCGAGACCGGGCGGCTCCACACCGCCGAATCCGCCGACGGCCCCGCGGACCAGGCCCTCTACGCGGCCGAGAACGCCTGGAAGATGCTGCATGGCGGCGTCACCACCGTGCAAAGCGTCGGCGGTCCCGAGGATGTCGCGGTCCGCGACGCGATCGCGGGCGGCATGCTCCCGGGGCCGCGCGTGCTTACCTCGATCCGGCCGATCAACGCGGGGACCGGCGGGCCGGCGGCGATGCGGGCCCACGTGGACGAGATGGCGGCCGCGGGCGCGGACGTGATCAAGATCTTCGCCTCGGAGAGCATCCGGGTGGGGGGCGGACCGACGCTCAGCCAGGAGCAGATGGACGCCGCCTGCGGCCGGGCGAGCGAACACGGGCTGCGCACGGTGGTGCACGCCCACGGCCCCGAGAGCGCGAGTCGGGCGGCGCTGGCGGGATGCTCGCAGATCGAACACGGGGCGCTGCTGGACCGCGCCACTCTCGAGCTGCTGGCCGAGCGGGGCCTCTACTACGACCCGCACATCCACGTCATCTTCGACAACTATTTCGCCAACGCGGACCGGTATCTGGGCATCGGCAACTACACGGAGGAAGGCTTCGAGCAGATGCGCGCGGCGGTGCCGGTGGCGCTGGCCACCTTCCAGGAAGCGCTGAGCGTCGAGGGTCTCGACATCGTGTTCGGCACCGACGCCGTGGCGGGGGCGCACGGCAACAACTGGCGGGAGCTCGTCTACCGGGTTGAGGAGGGCGGCCAGGATCCCATGGCGGCGGTCGTATCGGCGACCAGTCTGGCTGCGGCATCGCTCGGGCTCGGGGGATCGCTGGGCGCCGTGGAAGCCGGCTACGAGGCCGACCTGATCGCGGTGGCGGGCGATCCTTCGGCGGACATCGGGGCGCTCGGGCGAGTGGTCTTCGTGATGCGGGCCGGCCGCGTGTTCCGCAACGATCCCGTGGGGGCCGGGCGATGATTCTCCGCGTTCAGCACATCGGCATGGTGGTGCGCGACCTCGAAGACGCCTGCGCGCGCTTCGAGCGGGTCCTGGGGCTCAAGGCCCGCGATTTCCGGGATGACCAGGGCAAGGGCATGCAGCTCGACGCCCGCATCCTCCTCGGCAACGAATGCTGGCTGCACCTGGTGCAGAACTGGAATCCGGAGTCGCGCGTGAACCGGTTTCTCCGGGAGAAGGGCGAGGGGCTGGAGCACATCTGCCTGGAGACGGATGACATCGAAGCCGATGTCGCCCATCTGCGCGAGATCGGCGTCGGCGTCTGGGAGGACCGGATCCTCGACGCCAACGACGGCTACGAAGCCTTCGTCTATCCCGACAGGCTGCCCGGCCTCACCATCGAGCTCATCCAGTCGCACGACAGGAGCTGGTACTATCCGCCGGAGGCCGTGGGCGAGCCCGTGAGCGACGCGATGGAGCTCTTCCGCCTGCAGCACATCGGGCTGTGCGTGCACGACCTGGCCGACGCGTGCGCGCGATTCGAGCGCTATTTCGGGCTCGTGGCGCAGGACTACCGCAACGACCAGGGCAAGGGAAAGCAGCTCGACGCCCGCATCCTCTTCCCCAACCAGTGCTGGCTGCACCTCGTGCAGAACTGGGATCCCGAGTCGCGCGTGAACCGGTTCCTGCGGTCGCGGGGCGAAGGGATGGACCACATCGCGCTGCAGACGACCGATATCGACGGCGATGTCGCGGGGCTGCGCGAGCGCGGGATCCCCTTCTTCCAGGACACCGTCTTCGACGCCAACGACGGCTACGAGGCCTTCGTCTACCCCGATCAGCTTCCGGGAATGACGGCGGAGCTGATCCAGCCCCACGCGCACAGCTGGGGGTTCGGGGAGTAGATGCACCGATGAGCAATATGCCCATGAACAAACGTTGCGGCGTCACCGCCTCGGCTGTCCGCGCGCGTGAGAAGCAGAACGCGTGAAGAAGTAGAACAGGAGCCGCCCATCACCTACCAACTGGACGAACGGGTCGCCGTCGAGCGGTTTCGCGAGCCCTCGGTGCGCGGTTTCGCCGAAGACGTGCTGCGGGCGCTGGGCGCGAGCGCGGAGGAAGCCCGCATCAACGCCGACGGCGTGGTGACGGCGTCGCTCTGGTGGCATCCCGGACAGCACCAGGGACTGGAGAAGCTGTTCCGGTACGCTCGGCGCATGCGCAACGGGGGGATCGTGCCCGATGCGCGCATGACGTGGGTGCGGGAGCGGCCGGCCGCTGCGCTCCTGGATGCGAACAGGGGACTGGGATATGTCGCGGCGCGCCGGGCCATGGACCGGGCCGTGGAGATGGCGCGGCGGGTCGGGGTGGCGATGGTCGGGGTGCGGCACAGCAACCACTTCGGGATCGCCGGCTTCCACGCGAAGCGAGCCGCGGACGCCGGGCTGATCGGGATTTCGATGACGAACGCGGGCGCCGAGATGGCACCATGGGGCGCGACCCGGCCCATCCTGGGCACGAATCCCTGGGGCATGGCGGTTCCCCGCGCCGGCGGCCGCGACGCCATCGTCCTGGACATGGCGCTGACCCAGTCCGGCAAGGGGATGATGCGCTGGCTCAGGCGGGCGGGGCTGCCGATGCCGGACCACTGGGCGCTTACGCCGGCGGGCGCGCGCACGACGGACCCCGACGCGGCGATGAAGGGCCCCCTGCTTCCCATCGGCGACTACAAGGGCTACGGCCTCAGCCTCATCACCGACATCCTCACGGGCGTGCTGACGGGGTCGCTGTTCGGGGCGCAGGTATTCCAGGACGACGAGAACTACGACGTGGCCCATACCATGATCGCCATCGACATCGAGGCGTTCATGGAGCGAGTGGAGTTCGAGGAGAGGCTCGAGCGGCTGATCGCGGATGTGCTCGGCGCACCGCCGATCGATCCGGACAAGCCGGTTCAGCTCCCAGGGCAGGCAGAACAGGAGCGCGCGCGCCATCGACTGAAGTCCGGGGTCCCGATGGACCCGAAGACGGTGGTCCGGTTGCGCGCGCTCGCCGAAGATCTGGGGGTGCCGTTTTCGCTGGAGCCCGCGCGGGAGCCGACGCCGCCGCAGGCCGGTTGAGCGCAAATCGAGGAGCGCGAGAGGGCGTCGCGATGATGCAAGGGGCGAGGACGCAGGCATGAGCAACGAAACGCTGGTGATCGGGAGCGCGGAAGCGCCTCCCGGGAAGATGATCCGGGGCGTGATCCCGGTCGGATCAGACGTGGCGGCGGTCGCGCGCGAGATTCCCATCCTGATATGCCGGGGCGCATCCGACGGCCCGATCCTCTGGATCAACGGCGCCACCCACGGGGACGAGCCCGAGGGGGCGCTCTCGATCTTCAAGCTGTTCGGGACGCTCGACGCAGCCGAGGTGCGCGGGACGGTGGTCGGAGTTCCGGCGATGAACGTGCCCGCGTTCGAGGCGGGCAAGCGCGGCGATCCCCTGGACACGTTCTCCTACGACATGAACCGCATCTATCCGGGAAAGGCCGAGGGCTACCCGACCGAGCGGGCGGCGTGGGCGCACTGGCAGGCCATGAAGGACGCCTGCGACCTTCAGATCGCCGTGCATTCGGGAGGAGAGCACTCCTACCTCGCGCACATGATTTTCGCCTCCGACAACCCGCCCAGCTTCGAGCTCGCGGCGGCGATGGGGCCGCAATGGGACCTGGTGTTCCGCAGCGGCGTGGGCGGCGCCAATCCCTCCTCGAAGATCGCCGAGCTGGGCAAGGCCGGGATCACGATCGAGCTGGGGGGCAATTGCCGCACCCTCACCTCCGACTTCCATGCCGTGGCCGAGGACCTGGCGGGCAGCTACCGCAACGTGATGTACCACTACGGGATGCTCGAGGGCGAGGCGCGCTGCGCCACCGCGTGGCGCATGGGGCACCAGCAGGCGCTTCTGGCTCCGGCCTCCGGGATGTGGGTCGGCGAGCCGAACGTGCCTTTCGAGACGTCGATCCCGGCGGGAACGCCGCTGGGACGGGTCTTCGATCTCTACGGCGATGAGTGCGCTGCAGTCCTGGCCCCGCAGGAGGGCGTGGTGTTCGGCCTGCGCTCGCGTCCCGCGGTGATCGAGGGCGAGTGGTGCTGCTTCTACGGCATCATCGACGAGGTGCGGGACGACCTGCTGGGGTAGTACGCAGGGCCTCCACGAACCCATCCACTTCGTCTGCCCTGTTGTAGAAGTGCGGGCTCGCCCGAACCACGCCCGGACGGCTGTCCACGATGATGCCGCGGCCGGCGAGCTGTTCGACCGCGTCCGCCGGCGCTGGATGGCGCACCGGGACGATCGCCGAGCGCTCATCCGGGTCGCTCGCGACGCGGGGGGAGAACCCGGCGGCCTCACAACCCTCGATCAACCGCTCGGTCAGCGTGACGTTCCGGGCCCGGATCGCCTCCACGCCCACCTGGTCGATGATGTCCTGGCCGCCAAGCGCCGTGTGGACCGTGGCGAGCGCCGGGGTCCCCAGCTCGAAGCGGCGGGCGTCCGCGTGGTATCGGAACTCACCGGGGTTGAAGCGGAACTGGTCCTCGGTGGCGAACCAGCTCGTGATCCTCGGTTCGAGGGACGGAATCAGGTCCTCGCGCACATACAGGTACGCCAGCCCCGGGCCTCCGCAGAGCCACTTGAGCGGACCGGCGGTGTAGAAGTCCACGCCGGTCGCTGGCAGGTCGACCGGAACCTGGCCCGCCCCCTGGTAGCCGTCGATGAGGCAATACGCGCCGGCCCGGTGCGCGATCTCCGCGATCGACGCCAGGTCGAGGATGGCGCCGGTGGTGAAGAAGACGTGGCTGGTGGCGATGGCCAGGGTGCGCTCGTCGACCGCGTCCTCGAACTGTTGCGGATCGACGGTAACGCCGTCCGGGCTTTCCAGCACGACCATCTCCACTCCGGGACGCACCTTCCACTGGTACAGGAGCGTCGGAAAGTCGAGCTCGGTCGTGACGATGCGGCTGCGCTTCGACCAGTCCACGCTCTCGGAGAAGACCGAGAGGCACGCGGAGGTGGAGGGCATGAGCGCGACCGTCCCCGCGGGGGCCGCGAAGAGGTCCGCGACGCGCCGGCGCAGCTCCGCGAGCATCCCCCACCAGTGCTCGTACCACGCCGAGGCGCCCATGTCGTGCCAGCGGTCCAGGAAGTCCTGAAGGCGGTCCTCGGCGCGGGTCGAAAGGGCGCCCAGCGAGCAGGAGTTCAGATAGTTGCGGCGCTGGAGGATCGGGAAGGCGGCGCGGATGTCGTCGAGGTTCACGGCAGTGCGGCAGGATCGATGCGCCGCCGCTCCGCCAGCCGTCCCCTTCCCCGTTCCGCGACCGGCTCCCCGCGATCGACGATGATCTCGCCCCGCGAGAGGGTCCAGGTCGGAAACCCGCTCACCTGCATCCCCTGGAAGGGACTGTAGTCGACGGCGGAGTGGAGCCTGGCGGCGTCGATCTCCGTTTCGGCCTCCGGGTCCACGACGATGACGTCGGCGTCGGCTCCCGTGTCCAGCGTGCCCTTGCGCGGGTACATGCCGAAGATGCGCGCCGGGTTGGTGGAGGCGAGTTGCACGAACCGCTGGGGCGAGAGCAGGCCGGTGGACACGCCGCCCGCAAACACCAGGGGCAGGCGGGTCTCGATCCCGGGCAGGCCGTTGGGGATGCGGGTGAAGTTGTCGCGCCCGGTGGTCTTCTGGTCGTGATAGCGGAAGGGGGCGTGGTCGGAGGACACCTGCTGGATCGACCCGGCCGCCAGCGCGTTCCAGAGGGCATCGCGATGTTCGGCGGCCCGCATCGGGGGGCTGCACACGAACTTGGCGACCTCGAATCCGCCGCAGGGGTCGTAGACGGTCTCGTCGAGCACCAGGTACTGCGGGCAGGTCTCGGCCACGACCGGCTCGCCGCGCTCGCGGGCGGCAGCGACGTGACCCGCCGCGCCCGCCGAGGTGACGTGCGCGATGCACAGCGGCGCGTCCACCACCCCGGCCAGCATGATGGCGCGATGGGTCGCCTCTGCCTCCACCACCGGCGGGCGGCTGGGGGCGTGGAATGCGGGACCGGTCTTTCCGGCGTCCAGGTGCTGGTTGATCAGATATGTGACCGCACAGTCGTTCTCGCAGTGGACATAGACGAGCCCGCCGTTGGCCCCGGTCGCCTCCAGCAGGCGCAACAGTCCGTCGTCGTTGACGATCTTGTCGCCGTACGTCATATAGACCTTGAAGGAGGGAAACCCTCCCGCGATCAATTCCGGCACTTCCTCGAGGACATCGTCTCGGACATCCGTGACTATGGTGTGGAAGCCATAGTCGATGACGGCGTCGGGCGCGATTTCGCCGAGGCGACGGTCGCGCGCCAGCGCCAGCGTCTCGCCCCGGCGCTGCAGCGAGAAGTCGATGATGGTGGTGACGCCCCCGCACGCTCCCGCGACCGTGCCCGTAAAGAAGTCGTCGGCGGTCCTGATCCCCAGGCGATCGATGGGATGGGCCAGGTGGGTGTGGGTGTCGATGCCCCCGGGCATGACCCAGTGGCCGGTCGCGTCCAGGATCTCGCCATCGGTGGTCAGGTCCCGCCCGACTTCCGCAATCCGCCCGTCGCGGATCAGGACGTCGGCCGGCTCCATGCGGTCGGCCGTTACCACGGTGCCGCCGGCGATCAGCAGTTCGCTCACGGGCGCTCCCATGTGCTCATGACCCCCGGACCCGCGCATTTCCTGGTGTGCGCGAACCCGGGGGCCGGTGAATGCGTCGGCTATGGCCCGGGTATCGCTATTCGGGCTGCGGGACGATGCGAATGTACGGAAGCGGCTGCTCCCAGCCGTCCGGATACCTTGCCTCCGCGTCCTCGTTGGACACGGTGGGCAGGATGATCACGTCCTCGCCGTGCTCCCAGTTGGCCGGGGTGGCCACCTGCTTGTTGGCGGTGAGCTGGCAGGAATCCAGCAGCCGCAGGATCTCGGCGAAGTTCCGGCCCGTGCTCATGGGATAGGTCAGCGTGGCCTTGATCTTCCTGTCGGGTCCGATGATGAAGACCGAGCGCGCCGTGGCGTTGTCGGCCGGAGTCCGTCCCTTGCAGGTGTCGCCCGCATCGGCCGGAAGCATGTCGTAGAGCTTGACCACGTTCAGCTCCGGGTCGCCCACCAGCGGGTAGTTGATCGCGTGCCCGCCGTACGACGCGATGTCCTCCGACCAGGCGTGATGATCGCCCACCCCGTCGACGCTGATGCCCATGATCTTGCAGTTGCGTCGCGTGAACTCGTCCTTGAGGGCGGCCACGGTGCCCAGTTCGGTGGTGCAGACGGGCGTGAAATCCTTGGGATGGGAAAAGAGGATCGCCCATCCGTCCCCGATCCAGTCGTGGAATCGGATGGTTCCCTCGGTGGTCCGGGCGGTGAAATCGGGTGCTTCGTCGTTGATTCGCAGGGTCATGATTCCCTTCCAGGTTCAGGGTCCGGTGCGGGTGCCGGGAGGCTCGCAAAGCGTAGCCGCCGAACCGGGACTACGCCACATGCCGTTGCCGGTTCCCCACCGGAAGCGGCCTCGTCACACACGGACCCGATCCGGCTTCCATCCGGGCGTTCTACAGGTTGCGGGCGAACTCCCGAATGCGGTCCATCGACTCGCGGATGCGGGCCTCGGGACACAGGAGCGACACCCGCACCCAGTTGCGCCATCGCTCCCCGAAGGAGGCCCCGGGGAACATCAGCACGCCCGCCTCGTCGAGGAGGCGGTAGCAGAAGGTCTCGGCGTCCATCCCGAAGCGCGACACGTCGGCCCACATGAACAGGCCTCCACCGTGGGGACCGTGCGGGACGCCCAGACCGGCGAAGCCCTCGATGAGCACCTGGCGGCGCCGGCGATACCGGGCCAGATAGCCCGGGCGCGGATCCGGATCGGCCTCGAGGGCCGCGAGGGCGGTGTACTGCGAGAAGGCCGGGCACGGGCCCGAAGTCGTGCTCTTGATGGCCTCTACCGCATCGATGAAGGCCGGCGGGCCGATCAGGTAGCCCACCCGGAAGCCGGTCATCGCATAGGCCTTCGAGAATCCCGAAAGGACCACCGAGCGCCCGCGCGCGCCATCCGCGCCGAGCAGCGACAGGAAGGGCTCCTCGCGGAAGACGACGTCCTCGTAGATCTCGTCGGACACCACCACCATGTCGAGGTCGGCGGCGGCCCGGGCGAGATCCTCGACGCCCCGCGGGCCGACGCAGGCGCCCGTCGGGTTCGACGGATTCACGAACACCAGCAGCTTGCACCCCTGCGCGTGCCGTCGGAGTTCGTCGCTCCCGAGCTCGAAGGGCCGGTCGCCTCCGGTGGGGACGGGCACGATGTCGCCGCCGGCGGTCCCGATCGCCTGGTCGTAGGAGCTGTAGCGCGGGTCCTGGCAGGCGACCCGGTCACCCGGATCGACGAGCGCCAGCATGGCGAGGAACAGTCCCTCCTGGGCGCCGTTGGTGATGGCGATCTCGGTGGCGGGGTCGACGTCCACTCCCTTCTCGCGGGCGTAGCGGCGCGCGATGCCCTCGCGCAACGGGAGCAGGCCGCGCACCGGTCCTTCGTCCGATGCGTCCATCCGCGCGGCCATCGCGTGGGCGAAACGGGCCAGGCCGCCTTCGACGATGTCCGCCCGGGTGTGCAGGTCGGGATCGCCCCGCCCCAGCGAGATGACGTTCTCCCTTGCGCGCGCGAGCGCCATCATCTTGTAGCGTAGCGAGGTGGCGGCCTCACCCTTGCGCAGCGACGCGGAGCCCGCGCGTTCCCCGGATTTCATCGCGGCGCTCATGGGCGTACCCCCAATGCCCACAGCGCGGCGCGCTGCGAGGGGGCCGGCGAGCAGATCGACGACGCCTGCTTCCACTTGGCAATGCGCGGCCGCACGGCCTCCGGAGCCGCGACGAAACCGAGGGAGAACGGGTGCATTCCCTCGAGGCCGTCCAGCGAGCCGATCACGATGGCGTCGGCGGGGGCGCCGGCGGCCTCGTCTCCGGAGCCGCCGAAGAGGCGGTCACCGATCGCATGTACCTGAACGAGCCCCGCAGTTTCGGGCGCGCTTCCGTTTCCCGGGTTTCCCGCCCCGGTCTCGTGCTCGATCAGGTGAAACGCAGCTTCGGCTTCGGACGCAGCGTCAGTGCCGGGCTCGATCACGCGCACCCGCATCCAGTCGAGCAGGCGCTGATGACGGCCCCCGACCCGGGCGACGATGGCCGCCCCTTCTCCGCCGCCGAGGCCCAGAAGGGTCGCGAACAGGGACTCTCCTTCTCCCTGGGTAATGAGCACGCCATCGGGTTCGCGCGCGGGAAACCCCACGTCGGGCAGGGCCTCGCCTACCCGACGGCGCAGTTCCCCCATGCCCGGGCGGTCCGGGTAGTGCGTCTCCCCGGCGAGCAGGTGATGGCGCAAACCGGCCAGCAAGCCCTCGCCCGGGCCCGACCGAGTGGGTCCGGACAATGTGCCCGACCCGGCGTTCGCAAAGGACTTCACCGCGACTCCGGCCCGTTGCGAGACGGCCGCCTCCACGGCGCTTTCGTGGGTCTCCGCGGGGACATTTCCGTTGCTCGGTGCGGTCATGCGACAACCTCCGGCCTGTATTCGGCGATTTCGTCAATACGGTTCATCACTTCCCGCGCGCCCCACTGCTCCAGTCGCTGTGTCAAGGTCCAGGCGTCGAACCGGCAGCCGTTGATCTGGCCACGCAGTCCGGCGAGAAAGAGGAATGCGGGACCCAACTTGACGGGATCGTTCCAACGGGCGCGCGCCGCTTCATCCGCGCTCTCGGCATCACGCTGCGTCAGCGAGGTCGGCTTGATGAAAAGTCCGGGCGTTACCGTGTTGGCGCTGATCGGCGATCCAGCCAGTTCCAGTGCGAGGCATCTCGTGAATGCCTCCATGCCGAATTTCGATGCGCAGTATGCCGCCTGCCGCTCAAAGGCGCCGGCACCCGCCCGCGAGGAGACGTTGATCACGGATCCGCCCTCGTCCTCAAGAAGCGGCAGAAGATCCCGGGTCAGGAAGACCGGGGCCTCGAGATTCACGCTCATGACGCGCCGCCAGTGTGCGGCGTCCAGCGAAGCCACGGACTCACGTTCCAGCACGCCGGCGTTGTTGACGATGACGCGCAATCTCGGGGCTTGCCGCTTGATGGTGCGCACCAGTCGCTTCCGTTCATCCTCGCGCCCGAGATCGGCGACGAGAACGCGTGCCTCACCTCCGGCCGCGCGGATGTCGGTTGCGGTCCACTCGAGTTCCTCCGGCACTTCCGAAACCAGCCACACCCGTGCGCCCGCAGCGGCCATCGCCTGCGCAACGCCGCGACCCAGCCCGCGGCCGGAGCCGGTCACGAGCACGTCGATCCCCTGAACGTCTACCGGGCGGATATCGCTAAACGCGGGCATGCTTTCGCCGAGAGCTGCGCAGTCGTTCGTTCGAAGGAAGTGCCGGTAACCGGAGGCGTCGCTGTGGATGCGATCTCGACCTCAGCCCACAAGCGCGTCCACCAGCTCGGCGCAGAAGAAGCCAAGGTAGTTCCCGAGCGCGTATCCGAAGATGCCCACGATGACCGCGGGAGCAACCAGCTTGTGCCACTTCATCGCCATGCCGATGGCCAGCGCCGACCCGGGCCCGCCGATCGCGGCCTGGCTCGCGATCGAGACGGTAGCCAGATCGATGCGGAAGAGCCACCCGATCCCGTACGCGACGATGACGTGGATGCCGATGATCGCGATCATGAAGCTGAAGATGGGCACGCCGGCATCGACGATGGTCGCCAGATCGGAAGCCGCGCCCAGCGCGATGAAGAAGATGTGGAGCGCAAAGTAGGAAAGGACCTCTGCCCCGCGCAGTTTTCTCACCCAGGGCAACTGCGCCACGATGAGCGCGATGGTCGTGAGCCAGAGAACGTCCGGCACATCGCTGAAGAACTCCACGAGTCCATACCCCGATGAACCAACCGACATGGAGGCAAGTCTCTCGGCGAAGGCTTCGCTGATGAGCCGCGCCAGCCAGAGCGCGGCCAGGGGAAGGGCTCCCAGAATAGCAAAGTCCGTTATGCTGATGTCGGTGTCGGTCCAGCGGCGGCGCATCGCCTCTTCCTGCGCCTCCTGTTCCTCCTTCTCTGTGGGGTCGGAGGCGGGTGACTCTGCCAGCCCTGGCCCGCTTCGGCGCAGGAAGATGGCGGCCAGAATCCCCGCGAACCACACCTGAAACAGCAGGTAGGGGACCGTCGACATGTTGTCGGCCAGAGCCGCGGCGGCGAAGGTGCTCGGTTCGACCTCGAGCCCCTGCCCGACGGCGGCAAAGTTCATCCCACCGCCCGCGAAGGCGGCCGAGAACGCTCCCGAGAGCTTCCACGTCTCCGGCCCGACCCATCCGGCCATGGTGGCGCCCGCAACCGCCCCGCCGACAAAGCTGCCCCCGCACGCGGCGAGGTACGCGATCAGGAGCGGCCTCCCGGCATTGGCCAGTTCCTTCATTTGCGTGCCCATGATGACGAGCACGATCGCGTAGGGGATGGCGAAGGTGAACACGCCCTCGTGCGCCGGGCCGGTGTGCTCGATCACACCTACGTTGGCCAGCGTGATGCCGAGCAGGGTACACACGACGGCGGAGCTGATCTTCTTGATGATGTCGTAGCGCTCTTCCAGCCAGCGTGCGAAGGCCACCACGGCCAGCATGAAGGCGACAACCAGAAGCGGGTCTCGTAGCATGGCGGCTCAGCGGTTCAGGGTTGTTTGGTTCACCAGCCCCCGCACCTCCCCGCCCTCGGCCACCGCGACCAGATTCCCGACCACGTCGTCGATCATGCCGCGCTGCCCGCCGCCGGTCCCGCCGCCCACATGGGGGGACAGGAGGACGTTGGGCGCATCGGCCAGCGGGCTGCCCTCGGGGAGCGGTTCGTGGAGGAAGGCGTCCAGCCCCGCCCCGGCGATGCGGTCGTCCCGGAGGGCGTCGACGAGCGCATCTTCATCGACCAGCCCGCCGCGCGCGGTGTTCACCAGGATGGCCGTGGGCTTCATGAGCGCGAGAGCCTCGCCGCCGATCATGCGCTCGGTCTGGTCGGTGTGGGGCGCGTGCAGGCTGACCACATCGCTCTCGGCGAGGAGATCCGGGAGCGGCAGGGAGCGCGCCCCGACCATCGCTTCGTACTCACGCGGGAGGGGTGTGCGCTTGTGGTAGACGACTTCCATATCGAATGCGCGTGCGCGGCGCGCGACCTCGAGCGCGATGTCGCCCAACCCGACCAGGCCCAGCGTCTTGCCGTGCAGCTGCCAGACGTCGGGGTAGCGCAGCCAGTTGAAGGCGATCTTGCGCTCCGTGGTGCGCACGGGCTCGACGCCGAACTCCCGGTACTCCGCGTCCCGGGTGCCCAGGTGCCCGGGCACCAGCTTGCGGTAGAGGCCAAGCATCAGCGCGACGGTCTGCTCGGCCACGGCGATCGCGCCCCGGTGCGGAAGCACCGACACCGGCACACCGGCCCCGGCCGCGGCGTCCCAATCCACTGCCCACGGCGCCCGCCCCTGTACCTGGACGAGGCGAAGGCCCGGGGCAGCGCCCATCAGATCCGCGGCGACGGGTCGCTTCGCGGTCACGAGCGCGTGCGCGGTCGCGGCGGACGTCTTGAGTTCCCGTCCATTCATCCCGCCGCCCCAGACCATCTCGACTCCGGCTGCATCCGCAGTCTGCTGGAAGAGGCCCTGGATCCAGTCGGGGAGGGGTTCGATGTGGAGCGCTCGCACGGTGTGGGGATTCCGGTTGAGGTTCGAGTCGTGGATGCGGATCGGAAGCACGCCGGAGATGCCGCGGCCGGAGCGCGAGCAACATAGAGAGCGGGGGCAGCACACGCGAGTATGGAATCAGGGGCAGCCGGCCTCCGGGACGACGAGTTCCAGTTCGGTGCGGCGGGCAATCATCTCGAAGTCGCGGTTGCGGGCGAGGAGAGGGCGGTCTTCCTCGATGGCGGTTGCGGCGACCATGCAGTCCACGATCGAGCGGATCGTGCAGCCGGCGCGGCGGCACATGCGGTAGACGAGGGCGCCGTGCTGGAAATCTCCCAGCGAATCGGGGACAAGGATCTCGAAACGGGACAGCAGCCGCAGGAGCCGCTGACCCTCGGTCTCCGTCCGGCAGCCCGCCAGCAACTCCATCACCACGGGTGCCGGCGTCGCGATGGGTCGACCGGCGGGCTCAAGTCGCGGCTCCAGCTGTCATCCCGACCGGCTCCGGGTTTACCAGGAGCGAGACAACGGGGTGGCGCGCCGACTCGTCGCTCCGCTGGCGCTGGCAAGGTCGCGCCGGCCTCCGTAAGCTTGCCACAGGCTCATGTCGGCCGATTCGTCGGCCGGAATTCGAGCTCGCAGGGCCCCAAACCACCTCTCCTCCAGCAAGCGGACGACGCCTGCATGAGACCGGACGAAGGCCTCCGCTGCGACGCCAGCGACCCCGTGGAGCGGCCTCTCGCCGTCGGTCTCGGCCTGCAGCTCGCCGTTCTGAGCCTCAATTCGGCGGTGCTGTTTCCCACCATCGTCTTCCGGGCCGCGGACGCGGAGGCGTTCCTGCTGTGGGCGGTCTTCGCCGGCATGCTGGCCTGCGGCATCATCACGGCCATGCAGGCGGTCAGGGTGGGGCGGTTCGGCGCCGGGTACCAGAGCCTCCACGGAGTCTCGTCGCCCTTCATCGCCGTCTGCGTCGCGGCGCTCGTTCAGGGGGGACCGCCGATGCTCGCGGCGCTGGTCCTGGTATCGGGGCTGGCGCAGGCGGCGTTCTCCGAGCGTCTCGCCCTGTTGCACCGCATCCTCACCCCCGTGGTCACGGGCACGGTGATCATGCTCCTGCCGGTCACCGTGATGCCCATTCTCTTCCGCATGCTGAACGAGCTGCCGGCCGGGGCGCCCGTTGGCGCCGCTCCCCTGTCCGCGCTGGCAACGCTGGCCACGACCGTGGGCCTCCACCTGAAGGGAACGGGCAGACTTCGGCTCTGGGCACCACTGGCCGGGGTCGCGGCCGGAGCGCTCGTGGGCGGGTTCTTCGGGATCTACGAGGTCGGGCTCGTGGCCGACGCGGCCTGGCTCGGGTTGCCCACGGGTCGTCCCCCGGGGCTGGCACCCGGTTTCGGCCCCGCGTTCTGGGCGCTCCTGCCGGCCTTCCTGTTCATCGCGCTCGTGGGAGCCACCAAGTCGGTCGGCGTGGCCGTGGCGACCCAGCGCGTATCGTGGCGCCGCCCGCGGGCCGTGGACTTTCGCGCCGTGCAGGGCGCGGTGGCGGCCGAGGGGGTCGGAAACGTCGTGGCCGGCCTGGCGGGCGCGATTCCGAACACCCTGCATCCCACGCCGGTAGCTGCGATCGAGACCACGGGAGTGGCCGCCCGCAGCGTGGGCGTCGCCGCCGGCCTCGCACTGATCCTGCTGGCCTGCGTGCCGAAGCTGGTCGCGGTGATTCTCGCCGTGCCGGACGCGGTGGTCGCCGCCTCGATCGCCGTCGTCATGTCCATCTTCTTCGTGGTAGGCATGCGCGAGGTGGTCTCCGGAACCGGAGCCAATCCGCGAAACGGCCTCATCGCCGGGCTCTCGGTCTGGACAGGCATCGCCGTCGAGTTCGACCTGGTCTTTCCGGAATTCTTCGCGGACTTCGCAGGCGGCCTCCTGAGCAACGGCATGACCGCGGGCGGCCTGGTCGTCATCCTGCTGACGGCCCTGACGATGCCGCGCCTGGCACGGTTCAGCGGGCGGCTGGACGTGACCGAGCTGCCAGCGATCGGCGACTTCATTCGCAGGTTCGCGCGCCGCCACGGACTGGAGGCGTCGGTGGAGCGCATGGAGGCGGCCAGCGAAGAGACCCTGCTGATGCTGCTCGAAGCACGCGGCGGAACGCGGGAAGGGGACGACCACGAGGATGGCAGGCGCGCCCTGCTGGTCACCGCGTCGAGGGAGGCCGAGTACGCCGTGCTGCAGTTCAAGGCGGCCGCCCCGGGGCAGGAGGACCTCAACCTTCAGGATCGGCTCGCGTTGCTGGGGGACGAGGCCCGGACCGGGCCGGAGGAGCAGGAGATATCGCTGCGGCTGCTGCGGCACCTGGCATCGTCCGTTCGGCACCAGCAGTTTCGCAACGTGGATATCGTCACCCTGAAGGTCGCCGCCGGGCGGCGGTCCGGCGGGAAACGCTGACGTGTCGGCCTCGAGGCCCGTTCGCAGCGTCCCGCTGACGCCGTTCGTATTGCTCGCGGTCTCAGCCTGTTCACCACCCGCCGATCGAGGGCCGGAGAGCGGGTCGCTTGTCCTGGCGCACTTCATGTCGCCTCTGAGCAGCGTGCGCACCGATGTCGTGGTCCCGTTTGCGGAGCGACTGGCGGAGGCGTCGGGAGGCAGGCTGACGGTGACCGAGTACATGGGGGGAGCTCTCGGTTCCTCGCCCCGCGGGTACTACTCCCTGCTGCTCGACGGCGTGGCGGACATCGTCGCCACCCTCCCCGGATATACCTCCTCGGTGTTCCCCATGACGACGCTCAGCATCTATCCGGGCGTCTGCGACAGCGCGGTCGACTGCACCGCCGCGCTGCAGCGCGCCCGCCCGGTGCTGGAGGGCGAGTACCGGGCGAGGGTTCTGGCGATCTGGTCCGCCACCCCTCCCGTCCTCATCACCCGCGACAGGCCCGTGCGCAGGCTCGAGGACATGCGCGGGCTCAAGCTGCGGGTGTCGTCGCGGCTCGAGATGCCCTTTGTCGAAGCGCTCGGGGCGAGCCCCGTCATGCAGCCGGTCTCGGAGGTCCAGCAGAATCTGCACACAGGGGTGATCGACGGTGTGGTGATCACCGCGGGGGGCATTCCCGCGTATCAGCTGCAGGAGGCGGCCGCCTACCTCACGACATGGCTGCCGCTGTCCGCCACACCATTCGTCCTGCTGATGAATCGCGACACTTACGAGGCCCTTCCCGCACAGGAGCGGGATTGGGTGGACCGGGCCGCGGACGCCTCGCTGTCGCTGGCGGGGGCGAGGGGCTACGAAGCCACCAGCGCCCGGGGCCTCCGGATGGCCCGCGAGGCGGGTGTCGAACTCATCGATCTTTCGGACGGGGAGAAGGCGCGATTCGAGGACGCGGTCGCCGGCGCGTACCGGGCGCAACTCTCCCGGCGGCTTGGCGACCTGACCGTGGCCGAGGTCCTCGAACTGTTTCGCAGCCCGTGACCGAATACGACCACGCGGACCGGGATCGCGCGGGCGGCCGTGACGCGGACCGGGATCGCTCCGGGGTCCATGCCGCGGCCCGACGGGCGCTGACCGCCGCCTTCGGGATCGCCGGAGGGGCGGCGCTGCTCCTGCTTCTGGGGGTCACCGTGGCCGAGGTGGTCGCGCGCCACCTGTTGGGGTTTTCCCTGCTGGGCGCCGAGGATCTGGCCACGATGTGCCTCACGGTATTCGTGGCGGGCGCGGTGGTGTGCGCGGCACGGGAGGGCGGACACGTGTCCGTCGACCTCATCGGGCGCTTCGCCGGCGGCCGCCTCACACGGGCGACCGACGTGCTCTCGCGACTCGTCGGGACCGGGGCCGCAGCGGCCGCATCGGCGGCCCTGTTCGCCAAGGGCGGTTGCGGCGTCGAGTGCGGGGAGGTCACGGGAAGCCTCGCCATCGTGCACACCCCGTTCTACTACGCGCTGGCGCTGTCGATGGCGACCCTGTCGCTGCTGCTGGCGTCCCGGATCATCCGGGGGCCCGCGGCGCGCGGCGAGGGCGACTCGCGGGACGAGGCTGACCCGCACCGCGAGGCTGACCCGCAAGGCGAGGCCGCCTGATGGACGGACCCACCGCCGCGCTCATCGGGCTCGCCATCCTCTTCGTCCTCCTCCTGATCCGAGTGCCCGTCGGGCTTTCCATGCTGATCGCGGGCTCGGCCGGCATCGCCCTCATTCGCCCCCAGGCCGTGCTGCCCGTCATCGCGGGAGAGACGTTCGCCGTGTCATCGCGGCACGCGCTCGTCATCATCCCGCTCTTCATGCTGATGGGAAACCTGGCCGTGGTCTCGGGAATGAGCCGCGAACTGTACCTTGCGGCCAACCTGTGGCTGCACCGCTTCAGGGGCGGCCTCGCCGCGGCCTCCATCGTCGCCAGCGCCGGGTTCTCGGCTCTCTCCGGATCGTCGCTGGCGGCCGCGCTGACCATGGGACGGGTCGCGGTGCCGGAGATGCGGCGGTTCAACTACGACAGGTCGCTCGCGACGGGGGCCGTCGCCGCCGGTGGCACCCTCGGCATCCTGATTCCCCCGTCGGCGGGGCTGGTGCTGTACGGCATCCTCACGGAGCAGAGCATCAGCCGCCTCTTCATGGCCGGATTGATTCCCGGGATCCTGCTCACGCTCTTCTTCGTCCTGACCGTCTTCGTGGTGGTGAAGCTTCAACCGCACAAGGTGCCGCGAGACAGGCCGGAGAACGCGCTCGCGGCGGGAGGGCGGGTGCCCGCGGGCGCCTGGTGGATCCTGGGGCTGGTGGTGGTCACGCTCGGCGGAATCTACGCCGGCATCTTCTCGGCCATGGAGGCGGCGGGCGTCGGCGCGTTCCTGATCCTGCTGGTGGCGCTGGCGCGTCGCTCTCTCACCCGCGACGACTTCGGCGAGGCCGTCCTCTCCACGCTGAGGGCGTGCGGCACCGTGTTCCTGATCCTGATCGGAGCCTACGTCTTCAAGGTGTTCCTGGGCTTCACGGAACTGCCGTTCGCCGCCGCCCGCTGGGTGGGTGACCAGGGATGGTCGGGGGGCCAGGTGGTCGCGCTGCTGCTGGCGATGTTCATCGTGCTGGGCACCTTCCTGGACGGGTTCGCGATGCTGGTCCTGACGATTCCGCTGGTGCAGCCCATCCTCGCTTCACTCGGCGTGGACATGATCTGGTTCGGCGTCATGATCGTCGTCACCCTCGAGATGGGCCTGATCTCGCCGCCCGTCGGCCTGAACACCTTCGTGGTAAAGAGCGTGGCCCCGGATGTTTCGATGGGTGAGATCTTTCGCGGCATCATCCCGTTCTGGCTTGCGATGCTGGCGCTGCTCGCGCTGATCGGGTTCCTGCCCCGGATCGCCACGTTCCTGCCGGGGGCGATGTACGGGTAGTTGATGTCGCTGGCTGGTGCCGGGCACGCGTGACGATGCAGGCGGACATCCTCCCTCCTTGTTTTCCGCGGCCAGGTAATGGCAAGATGTGGCGGTGCAGCCAATTGCCCCTCAGCGGATTGTCCGGATCATGACAATGGATCGCAGAAAGTTCACCGCAGTCGCCGGCGCGAGCGCGATGGCGCTGGCCTGGACGCAGGCCTGTACCGAGGTCGCCGAAACCGGGGAGGTAACGACCGCGACGGCCAACGCGCTTCTCGACCATCAGGGATCGAGGGGCATCTACGATGACGCCGCGGAGCTGGAGCGGCTGAAGCGGGCCATCGCGAGCACGATCAACGTGCAGCGGACGCTGCGCGACTTCCCGCTCGATCCCGACGAGCCTCCTCTTCTCGTCTTCTGGAGGGGCTGAGCCATGCAGGAATCGACCTTCTTCCTGACGGTCCGCGAGCTGGCGGACCTCCTCGCCGACGGCTCCATCACCTCGGTCGAGCTGACCGAGGCCTACCTCGACCGCGCCGAGGAGCTGGACGTGCCTCCCTTCGAGCTGCCCAGCGAGCCGCGCACCGACCACAACGGCAAGCTGGCCACCATGGTCACCATCGCGCGCGACCACGCGCTCGAGGCCGCCGCGCGCGCGGACCGGGAACTGGCCGCCGGCAATCGCCGGAGCATCCTGCACGGGATCCCCTACGGCGTGAAGGACCTGCTCGACACGCGCGGCATCCGCACCACCTGGGGCTCCGGGATCTTCCGCGACCGGGTGCCGGACCGCAATGCGGCGGTCGTCGACATGCTCGAAAGCGCCGGCGCCGTGCTCATGGCGAAGAATTCGCTCGGGGAGTTCGCGGGCGGAAACACCAGTTCCGCGCTCAATCCGTGGAAGCTCGACCGCACCAGCTTCGGCTCCTCCAGCGGTACGGTTTCGGCGGCGGTGGCCGGCCTCATCGGCTTCGGCATCGGCACGGAGACGGGCGGCTCCATAGTATTCCCGGCCTCCGCGGTGGGCGCGTCGGGGCTGCGCCCCAGCTTCGGGCGCGTGAGCCGCTTCGGCTGCATGGCGCTCTCCTGGAGCCTGGACAAGATCGGTCCGGTCGGGCGCTCGGCGGAGGACTGCGGTCACATCCTGCAGTACATCGCAGGGCACGACCCCCGCGATCCCACCACGGTCGACCGCCCCTTCGTCTTCCGCGCGGATCCGGGTGCGATGCGCGGACGGCGGCTGGGCGTCCATCGCCCCGAATTCCTGCTCTCGGGCTCGGAGAACACCCGGCGCGTCTTCCAGGAGGCGCTCGACGTCTTCGAGCAGATGGGCGTGGTGCTCGAGGATGTGGAATTGCCGCTCAGGCCCACCGGGGCCCTCTTCACCACCATCGTCACCGTGGAGAGCGGCACCAACTTCCAGGCGCTCTTCGAGGACGGCAGCGCGGCCAACATGTTCTCGTTCAACGAGGACCGGCGCGCCGGCTGGATGGCGGGGCGCATGATGCCCGCCGCCGACTATCTCACGGCCCAGCGCATCCGCAACCAGCTGGTGCGCGAGACCGACGAGATCCTCTCGCGCTACGACGCGGTCATCGCCCCGACGTGGCCCAACGGCGCCGCCATGCGCGAGGTCAGCGAAGGCTGGCCCATCCCGGCGCGCAACGAGTGGGAGCCGCCCGGCGACGTCAGCGCAGCCACCCCGCGCCTCAACTACATCGCCAACCTGGTCGGCCTTCCGGGGCTCGCCATCCCCTGCGGATTCGACGAGGACGGGCTGCCGCTCTCGCTGCAGATCTGCGGCTCGTCGATGGACGATCAGGCCGTGCTGGATCTCGGAATGGGCTATCAGCGGGAGACGGACTGGCACCTGCGGCGGCCGGAGTATCCCTGGAGGGAGTAGGAGGCCGAGCGGAGGCGGGATCGGGCGCTGATAGGACAGAGTCGAGACGCTGAAATCACGCGGCCATCGAAGCTTCGTGCCCGGCAACTAACGTATCTCCCACGCTCCCGCTTCCGGAATCCCGCGGCTCACCGTTGTGTCGAAACTCCTCGGATCGATCCCCGCTGCCCCCGCCGAGTCGCGTATGGCCTGTGCGGCTCCGGGGACACCTCGGAGGATGGCTCGCACCTGGCCAGTACCTCGATCGCGCATGATGGCCAATGGACGATCCGTGTCCCCGTCCACGGTGACGGATCCCCCGGGGCCGGACAGCGTGATGGAGGAGAGCGCATCCGCCCAGCCGGGTTGCGCGGGGAGCGCGAAGGCGAAGGTGGATCGTCCGTCCGAATCGGCCATCTCCCGCATGGCGAAGCTCAGCGAGAAGAGTTCGCGGCCGTCCTCGTCCGCGCCGACCAGGGTGTGGTCGCCGCCCGTCTGCGGAAGAGAGGGCGGAGCCGATACCACCAGGGCGGGCTCGAGGAAAGGTGTTCCGTTCGGGCCGGCACCGCCCCAAAGCAGGATCGTCGGCTGCGCGGCGGCCGTGCGGGCCGAACCCGGCGTCTCGTCGACCAGCCTGTACCGCAGCGCGTTCGAGAAGCTGAAATCGCTGACCCAGCGGTCGTCGCAATAGGTCATCAGATCGCTCGCGTCTGGAGGCACGAGCGCGCCTTTCCGAAAATCGTAGCCCCAGCCGCCGATCGATCCGTCCCTGGTGGGAAAGGCAGGGTCGGGGCCACCCGGGTTTCCGCACGGGGCATGGAGCAGACTCATGTTGTGACCAAGCTCGTGCGCCATCACGTCCGACACGGGGACCGCGAAGCTGTTACGACCCGGTGTGTCCGCCACTCCCCGGGCATCGGTGACCTCGCCGGAAAGCAGTCCCATGTAATGCCCGCCGCCGCCCTCGATGACCCGGATCGCTTCCGTGGCCCCGAGGATCTGGTACGCCGAATTGCTCGTGACCGTGACGGGGTCGTGGTTTGCGACCCTCAATCCGCCTATCGGCAGGAGCACCCGCGTGTCCTCAAGGAGCTCATGTCCCATGGGATCGGCCGCCATTCCCGCGGTCGCGTCCAGGACCGAGGAATCAGGGTCGACGGCCCACAGGAACGGGATTGCCGTCAGGTCGAGGACGGGCATCGCCCGAATATCGAGTTTCACCCGTCCCTCCTCGGGGATCCGCCTTGTGATCTGCACGTCGGAATCGAGCGTTCCGTCGGGATCGATCTCGATTACGAGTTCCGTGTTCGGCTGCAACACGTTCCCGGGAATCTCGGCGTTCGCCGATCTGGACAGGTCGCCCTCGATGACCCCGGCCGGGATGGCCGTGGATTGTCCCGCGATCTCCGCGACATGGACCAGGCTGCCGCCGGAGTAAAAGCTGGCGCGCACCGGTGGCATAGGGGTGCCCCCCGCGTCGGCGACGGTGACGAAGACCCGAAGCAACGCGCGCTCTCCCGCCACGAGCGGCACGGGGAACGACCGCGACTGAATGGCCTGGCTCAGCAGGAACGCGGACTCGCTCGCCGCTTCGCACCGCGCCACCCGCTGCCTCCAGACCCGGCCGAGCCAGCTCGTGAACGGCTCGTCGCCGGGTACACAGAGTTCGGTACCGCCCGCGAGAAACGCCTCCAGCTGACCCAGCTGCGTCAGTATGGCGGGCAACGGACCCGACATCATGCTGTTGTTCGTCAAGTCCAGTTGCTTCAAGGCGGCCATGTGCCCGAACCGGGGCGGCACTCCGCCTTCCAGATCGTTGTCTCCCAACCACAGCCATTCCAGTGCTTCAAGATTGCCGAGTTCCGCCGGAAGCGGCCCGCTCAGCCGGTTTCTGAACAGGAGCGCCGCCTTCAGACCGGTCATGGCTCCCCACTCCGCCGGGATCGGGCCGGTGAAGGCGTTGTTGTACAGGTGAAGCTCCTTCAGGTTGGCAAGCCGGCCGAGTTCCGGCGGCAGGGAACCGGCGATCTCGGTGTCATGGATGAAAAGCTCCTCCAGGGCATCCAGTCCGCCCAACTCGGGCGGCAGGGATCCGGTCAGCCCGCTGGCCGCGAGATTCAAACGCGTCAACCGGGACAACCGCCCAATCTCCGAGGGAAGCGCCCCCGACAGCCGGTTGAAGCCGATTTCCAGCCATCCCAGGTTGGAGAGGTTTCCGATTTCCGTCGGGACGGGCCCCGTGAAGGCGTTTCGGTCGAGATCCAGCCACTCCAGTTGCGAAAGCTCTCCAACCTCCGGCGGAATCGGTCCGGACAGCCGGTTGAAGTCGACGGACAATCCCCGCAGGCGCGTCAGGTTCGTCAACAACGCGGCGGGAAGCGGTCCGTCCAATTGGTTGAAGCGCAGGTTCAGGACCTCGAGCTTCGAAAGGTTGGCGAGCTCGGCAGGAATGCCGCCCGTTACCCACGAGTTGCGGATCGACAGAAACTCCAGGTTGGAGAGGTTGCCGAGTTCGGGAGGCATGGGACCGCCGTAGTTGTTCGCACCGATGGCAAGGTGCGTCAGCCGGGAGAGATTGCCCAGCTCCGGGGGAATGGGTCCCGACAAGGAGTTCTGGGAGAGTTTCAGGGACTCGAGACTCGACAACTCTCCCAACTCCGCCGGGATCGAGCCCGTCAAGCTGTTGGAACCGAGGTCGAGGTCCCGCAGGCGTGAGAGCTTCTTCAGCTCGGGGGGGATGCGGCCCGACAGGCCGTTGAAGGGCAGGTAGATACGTTCCAGTTTGGAAAGGCTGCCCAGGTCGGGGGCAAGGGAGCCGATCAGGTTGTTGCCCGACAGCAAGAGGTCGGTGACTCGCCCTTCCTCGTTGACCCTGACACCGTGCCATTCGCCGATGGGTCGGTCGCTGAGCCAGCCGTCGGTCCGGGTCCAGTTCGGCCCGCCCGTCGCCTCGTGGAACGCCACGAGCGCAGCGCGATCCGGACTCTCGGCCGGCTTCTCGACGGTGATGTCCGCAGTCCCTTCAACGCCGCCGGAAGCCGCCGTGATCGCGGCTTCTCCCGGCACCACCCCGCGTACCAGCCCCGTGTCGTCAACCGACGCTACGGAAGCATCGCTTGACGACCACGCGAATTCGGCCCCCGCCACCACACGCCCGTTTGCGTCGGCCGCCGAGGCCGACAGCCGCAGCGTGTCGCCGGGCGCGATGGTGCCGGCGGCCGGTGACACGGTCACCGAGCGGGTCGATTGAGTTACGGACACGCGGGCCTGGCCCGAGACCTCGCCCGAGGCCCCCGTCACAATCGTCTCTCCGTTCCCGGCAGCGGTCACAAGCCCGGCCGCGTCGACCGTCGCGACCATCGTGTCCGCGCTTGACCAGGCGACCTCCGCATCCGGCATCCCGCGGCCGATCTGGTCCAGCACCTCCGCCACGAGCCGGACGGTGTCGCCCAGCGCCACCAGCAACGCTTCTGCTGGTGTCACGGTCACGTGCGCCGCCACGGGCGCCACCACCTTTACCTGCGCCGTGCCCGTGACGCCAGCCGACGTGGCGTTCACGGTCGCCTCGCCGACGGTGACTCCGTTCACCAGGCCCGCTCCATCCACTCGCGCCACCGCGGTGTCGCTCGACGACCACGCGAATTCGGCCCCCGCCACCACATGCCCGTTTGCGTCGGCCGCCGAGGCCAACAGCCGCAGCGTGTCGCCGGCGAACACCGTGTCGGCGGTGGGCGTAACCGTCACCTCCGTCACCGTCTGTGCCACGACCACCGCTGCGCTTCCGGACGCCGATCCGGAGGTCGCCGTGACCGTGGCCGAGCCGGTGCCCGCCGCCGTAACCAGCCCCGACCCGTCCACCGGCGCGACCGATGCATCGCTGCTCGCCCAGGCCACGCCAGCGCCCGCCATTACCTGTCCGTTCTGGTCCAGCACCTGCGCGCTGAACTGCACCGTCGCGCCCAGCGCGGTCAGCCGGGCGGTGGCCGGACTAACCGTCACGGTGGTCGGTGTGGGCGGATCCGGGGGCAGTGTGGGCGGATCGGGGGGCGGTGGTTCCGTGCCGCCATCGCCGCAGGCAAGCGTCGCGGCCAGGGCGATGAGGGTTTGGCCCAAAAACCTCGCGGCGAGCAGGGGTCGGCCGTGGGCTTCGGTTGTCACGGTGATGTTGCTCCTCCCCAGGGGGTGTGTTCGGCACGCGGCACGTCGTCCATCTCGACAAGGGCGTGAGGCGTCCCGGACGGTGGCCGTGTGGTCATTGTCCATAAGCATGACGAGCTTTATGAACGACATACCGACTTTATTGGGAGACAATATCGTGACGATCAGCCGTCAGCAAGCGAATCCGACTGATGCCGCGTCAGCCTGCTATCATGCATTGCTTGACGGTCGCACCGCCCTGGGCAGGGCTGTCCCGCTTCCCGGCGAGGTGTGGGAGGCCGGCTGAGCACGTGGGGGAGAACACGAGGCTCCCCGCCGGCGTTCAGACTGGCGGCATCACGCGCCGCGCTGTGCGGGCATTGGGGTCGCACGACGCGGCGTTGATTTGCCCGGATTCACCCACGGGCTGCTAGTTCCAGGGCCGCCCCCGCATCCCCTCCACATCCAGGTTGCCGCCGCTCAGCACGCAGACGACCCGCGTTCCCGCCTGGGCATCGACGAGCCCCTGGAGCAGGGCTCCGACCGGCGCGGCGGCGGCGCCCTCGACCACGACCTTGGCGCGGGTCATCAGCCACAGCATCGCGTCGAAGATCTGCGCGTCGGGCAACGTCACGATCTCGTCGACGAAGCGCGACACCACCGAACGGGTGTGGTTGCCGACCTTCTGGACACGCAGCCCGTCGATGATGCAATCGACCTCGTCCAGGACGATGCTCGCTCCCGCCTCTACGCTGCGCTTCATCCCCGGCGCTCCGGACGACTCCACGCCGACGATACGGACCCCTGGATTGACGGACTTGGCGGCCATCGAGACGCCGGAGATGAGGCCGCCGCCCCCGATGGGGACGATCAGGAGTTCCGTCTCCGGGTACTGATCCATGATCTCGAGGCCGAGGGTGCCCTGCCCCGCGATCAATTCCGGGTCGTCGAAGGGATGGATGTAGGTAAGCCCCTCGGATTCCACGAGTTCGAGCGCCTTCTCGTTGGCTTCGTCCCAGATATTGCCGTGGAGGACGACGCGAGCCCCGTAGCCCTCGGTGGCCGCAATCTTGGAGCGGGTGGCGTTCTCGGCCATGACCACCACCGCGCGCACGCCGTACTGGCGCGCCGCGAGGGCCACGCCCTGGGAGTGGTTCCCCGCCGAGGAACAGATGACGCCGCGGGCGCGCTCCTCCTCGCTCAGCCTCGCGATCTTGTTCAGCGGCCCGCGCAGCTTGTAGGAACCGCCCCGCTGGAAGAGCTCGGCCTTCAGGCGCACGTCGAATCCGGACGCCTCGCTGAGCGACCGGTTCGTGAGCATGGGCGTGCGGTGGATGTAGGGAGCCACGTTCCTGTACGCGGCTTCGAAGTCGGCCCGGGCAAGCGTCAGCCCGGTACCGTTGACGGCACGCCCGTTCGCCGCGGTGTCCCCCTCCTTCATGTTCCCGCCCGGCCGGGGAGGATGTCGGTACCGTTGAAAAGCGCATGATGCATGGAACGACTCCGGCGTGATGGGCCAGTGCTCGGCGAGCGGGATGGAAAGACCGCGGGGCGATGCGACGCAGGCGTTGGGCCGTCCACAATAGGCAGGTCACCCGGCCAGCGCCAGCAACCCGATGCCGGCGAAGACGAGCACGGCTCCGACGGTGCGAATGCGCCCGAACCGCTCTCCCAGAAGGAGCCATCCCGCCAGGGCTCCGAATACGATGCCCACCTCTCGCGCGGCTCCGGCGTAGCTGATGGGGGCGATCTGGAAGGCCCGAAGAACCAGCGCATAAGCCACGAGGGTCATGACCGCGATCATCGCGATGGGACGGAAGTGCGTACGCAGGACCCTAAAAGTCCGCTTTCCGCCCCGGGTCGCCAGGATGCCCACGAAGGCCAATCCGGAAAGGCCGAACACGAGCACCAGGTACGGCAGCGGGAGCCATTGGCGAACCGCGGCGCCATCCAGCGTCGAGTATACGGAGATGAAGAACGCGACGAGGAAAGCGGATCCCGAGCCTCGCGCGTGGGCGCGCAACTGGCGCCAGCGATCTCCCGGGGGCGTTCGGATGGAAGGATCGGAACCGGAGTGGACGTCTTCCTCCGCTCTCGCTCCCGCCTTCGCCCGGGCTACCCGCGACCACAGCGGCGCCCCGCCGAGGACGATCAGCCCGCAGAGGATCGTCGCGATCCCGAACAATCCGCCCGGCGACGGCCGCTCGCCCAGGAAGAGCACTGCCCACAGGGCGAGCATCGCGGGGGCCGTCCCGCGCGCGATGGGATAGACCAGCGAGAAATCGCCGTCTCCGTACGCCCGCGCCAGGCACCCGTAGTACGCCACGTAGACGACCGCGCTCGCGCCCACGAAGGGCCATACCCCGGCCGGAGGCGGCCACGCCGGCACCAGGGCCGGGATGAAGACGACCGCACCGAGCAGCATCGCCCACGCCGCAACCAGAACCCGCTCGCTGGAGCGCTTGAGGATCAGGTTCCAGGAGGCGTGCAGGAGTCCGGCCGCCAGGACGAGGGCAAGGGCGGTTACGGGCATGCCGTGGATGCCTCCTTCAGTGCGGCGCCTCCGTCTTCGCGGGGCATGGCTATGCGAAGCGCGCGCCAATCCACTCCTTCCAGGCCGCCCCGCAGCGGGCGGCCGCAGCCGGCCCGTCGTCACCGTAGAGGTAAATGCTCATCACCACAGTCGCCCGCTCCGCGATCTTGTAGGCAGACGCCGCCGCGATTCCCGGAGCCGGCCGGTCGAGCCTGAACAGCACACAGGGCTGACGCCCTCCTGGCCGGTTCTCCGCGAGAACGCCCGCGAGGTCTCCGCTGCCTGATCCGGGGAGCGCCCATGCATCGCCGGGCGTGAGCCCGCCGGAGGCGAGCGCGCCGGAAAGCGCGTTCCAGGTCTCCTCCACGGACCCGTCCCTTTCGCCGTACGCTCGGACGATCGTGGCACGCCGGCCCCTGAAGTGGGTGAGGTACAGCCCAAGGATGGCGAGGGCCTGCGGCCAGCCGGCTTCGAAGTTCCCGAGCTGGTCGTCCCAGTCGTCGGTGCTGGCGAACAGGCTGTGCACCACGCGGACGAGGCAGCGGCCGCCGGCGCGCGCCTCGATGGTCCACTCCGTGGCCGTAGGCGGCCCGTCCGCGCCGCAGTCCCTGCCTTCGTGGCGGAAACGGTGCGGCGGGTCCCAGCCGGTCACCTTCGCGGGGACGTGGTCCATCTGCGAGTCGGTGTGGTACCGGAGCGTTCCGCCGACCCCCTCCTCGACGTCCGTCGGATAGAACCACGAGGAGATGCCGGGACCGGTGGCGATGGCCTCCCAGACTTCCTCCGGGGAGCCGGGAACCTCGGCCTCGGCCTGGATCGAACGGCGGCCGGATGGATCGTGCTTGATGCTCATTATGTCTCCTGGGCGGATGGATCCCCCGGCGCGGGATGGGCGACGACCACCAGGCGGTGGCGCCGTCCTCCGGGGGCGGAATCGTCGTGATGGCGCCGGACCAGTTCGGCAACAGCGGCGACCAGTTCCTCGCTGAACCGGGCGCGGGCTCTCGGGGACCGGAACCGGATCTCGGTGTCGATGGAAAGGGTGGCGAGCCGTTTTCCCGTTTCGGCCGAGCGGCGCAGCAGCGCGCTCCCCTCGCGCACCATGCGCGCAGCGAGCGCAATGAGGTAGCTCGCGGACAGCCGGTCCCGTGTCCGATCCGGGTCACTCGCCACCGGTCCGAGCGCCGCCGGACTGACCACGTAGGAGCGGGCGGTCGCCACCAGCAGTCGCTCGGTCAGGCCGCCCCACCGGCGCTCTTCGGCGACCCGCACCAGCCCGTGCTTCTCCAGCGCCCGGAGGTGGTAGTTGACCTTCTGCCGGGCGAGTCCGAGGCGCGCCGCGAGCGTGGCCGCCGAGGCCGGCTCCACCAACTCGGAAAGGAGCCGGGCCCGCTTCGGGTCCAGGGTGACGACAGCGGCGGCGGGCTCCTCGATGACGGCAACGTCGAGCATGGCCGGGATTAAAGTATTGACAAGATTATTTGTCAAGTCCCTCGTGATGGATCCGCCGAGGGCTCCGGAATGCGCGCGCGGGCACACGAAGTCAACGTTCAGCGCTACGAGCCGGTCTGAGAGCGGAGCCTCCGGGAACTCGCGATTCCCGATGTACGCGTTAGCTCGATGACACCCTTTTCGGAACTCACAGGAATCGCGGCGCCTCGCGTCGATACCGTTCGTACTCCGCCCCGTATTGCTCCTTCAGCCACACCTCCTCGCTGAGGGACGCGATGATGAACCAGAGGGTCAGGAGCGCATGGGTGATCCAGAGGAGTTGCGAGTTGGCGATGATGCTCAGCCCCAGGAAGAGGACGGTGTCGCCGACGTACTGGGGATTCCGCGTGAACCGGTAGGGGCCGGAGGGAGAGAAGCCGTCCCTCACGCCCGTGCTGTTCGTCCAGCCGATCGTGACGATTCCCCAGAAGGCCAGCAGGCCGCCCAGCAACGCCAGCGGGATGCCGAGCAGAAAGCGAAGAGCGCTCGCGAAGATCCAGGAGTTCCAGTCCAGAAACAGCAGGCAAGCATTGAGCGCGATGGCCGCACACCACCCGCTCCAGGTCAGGCTGTATTGCCAGGAGCGACGTCCCGGCGGAGGCCAGATGCGGCGATCCGGCCGGGCTACGGACCAGACGACGGTGGCCAGCAGAACAAATACGACTATGATATTTGTTATGAATACTGATTGTGTCAATGTATACTCTATAGTCATATTGACTGTACTCCTATAATATAGCGATTATTGATGGGGAGATGTGCCGAACAGCGCTTCCTCAAGAAACCGGTTGCGGAACACGCCCTGCGGATCGAATCGTGCGCAGATAGCTCGGAAGGCGGCAATCCCCGGATAGCTGTCCTCGATCTGTCTCGCATCGAGCGGATCCCATTTCCCCCAGTGCAGCCGGGCACCCAGGGTTCGGACCATGGTGGTGGCGAGGAAGCGGGCGACGTTCTGGAAGGGCAGCCGTGGCTCGGTGAACGTGATGAGGCTGATTGCGTACCAGTCCCGTCTCTCGACGCCGTGACACGACGACATCGATATCAGCGTGTCGTCGGGACGGACGCGCCGGACGCAGATCGGGTAGTGATGGCTGTAGGAGCCGCGAATGTTCTCCAGAGCATCCTCCAAGTCCAAGCTCCGGATCCGGTCGTGGACGCCGGCTGATACCTCGTAATCGGCGTTGTCGGCCGCTCGCAGGATATCCGACACAACTGCGAGCGCGGGCCTGAGCGTCTCGCGCGGCACGAAGGCCTCCATCTCCAAGTGACGGAAGAGGTCGTGGCGCATCAGCAGTTGCCGGTCGCTGCGGTCGGTGACCCGCCACTTCGGGAAGATGCAGACGGGAAGCAGACGGCGGTAGATGAGGTCCACCAAGCGCCGGCTCCGCAGCATAGAGGCGGTGAGCTTGATGCCGAGATGAAGAAGGACATCGATGACGACCAGCCAGTACACCCGGTATAGCATGGCGATGCCCGATCGGCGGTTGTCCGGGGCTACGCTCCGCTCGTGCTCCAGATACGCCCAGGTGTGCGGGATGAGGTAGAACTGCTGCAGGGCCGCGGCCGCCTCGTTGTCCAGGACCGCATCCAGATCAGAACGCCAGACGCATCTTTCCCGCACGTAGTATTGCGGCACGCACTTGAGGGTGACCTCAAGGACTACCCCGAGGGCTCCGACGGAGCATCGAACCGCCCGCAGGGCTTCACCGGAATCGACCCTCCGCACCTCCGCCTCCCCACCCTTCCCGTAACAGGCGATGCGCATGGACTCGACGTAATGGGACATTGAGTGCCGTCCCGATCCATGCGTCCCCGTGGCGGTCGCGCCTGCCACGGTCTGGCGGGCGATCAGGCCGATGGACGGGAGGGTGAGCCCACGGCGCGCGAGATGCGCCAGGAGTTCGGCGATGCGGCATCCCGCACCCACGGAGACCCGGCGACGGTCGGGATGAATCTGGATCCGCCGAAAGTGGCGAAGGTCTACGAGCGCACCGGATGTCTCGATGCCCCCGTTCCAAGAGTGGCCCGCGCCGATGACGCGGATCGTCCCGGTTCGGTGCTCGGCCAGGATGCGCAACACGTCCTCTTCGTCTCTGGGCAGGTATTGATTGCGCGGGCGGAAACGAATGTTTCCTCCGAAGTTCCGGACGTGCGATGTGCCTCTCGGCTGCACGGCTAAGACCGCCCGGGCCTTCTCGGCAGCGAAGACAGGAGCGCGCGCGTATACGAGTGTCCCGGTTCGCGGAAGAGCGCCTCCGCTGGCGCCATCTCAACGATCTTCCCTTCATTCATGACCGCGACCCGGTCGCACAGGTGCTTGACCATCCTCAGGTCGTGGGAGATGAAGAGATAGGTCAGCCCGAACTCTTCCTGAATGTCTGCGAGAAGGTTGACGATCTGGGCCTGGATGGAGATGTCGAGCGACGAAATGGGCTCGTCGCAGACGATCAGGTCCGGCTTCAGGGCGAGGGCGCGCGCGATGCCGACGCGCTGGCGCTGACCGCCCGAGAACTCGTGCGGCAGGCGTCCCGCGAGCTTCGAGTCCAGCCCGACGATGCTCATGAGTTCCGCGACCCGATCCTGTCGCTGTCCGCGGCCCAGGTCCGTGTGCTCGAGCAGGGGCTCGGCGATGGAGCGGCCGACGCTCAGGCGCGGATTCAGCGACGAATGGGTGTCCTGGAAGATCATCTGCATGCGCGGCCGGAGTGCGCGGAGCTCCGCCGGGGATGCAGCCGTGAGATCGACGCCGTCGAAAACGATGCGCCCCGATGTGGGCTCGGTGAGCCGGAGGATGCTGCGGGCGACGGTGGTCTTGCCGCAGCCGCTTTCCCCCACGAGGCCGAGCGTCTCGCCGCGACGCAGCCGGAAGCTGACGCCGTCGACTGCGCGCACCGATCCGGTCCGCCGCTGCATCATTCCGCGACGCACGGGAAAGTGCTTTTTCAGGCCGATGACTTCGAGGAGGGGAGTCATCCGGTCCACCAGCAGGCAGCGCGCGCCCCGATCTCTGCCGATAACGCCATTTGTGCGCCCGGACGCGTCCGCCGCTCGCCCGGCGGTGCCCCCTTCCCCACCGGCATTAGCGGAGGCCGCTCCCGACGGCAGCGATCGAAGGCGTGCGGACATCGCTCGGCGAACGCGCACCCCCCGGGAAGCCGCGTCATGTCCGGCGGCTGACCCGGAATCGCAGTCAGGCGCCCCGGGCCTTCCCCGCCGAGCGCGGGCAGCGAGGCCAGCAGGCCCTGGGTGTAGGGATGAGCCGGCGCGTCGAACAGGCGCCGGGCTCCGGCCATCTCGACAATGGACCCTCCGTACATCACCGCGACCCGGTCGGCCAGGTTCGCCACCACGCTCAGATCGTGGGTGATCCAGATCATCGCCATCTCGCGGGTCGCCCGCAGTTCGGAGACCAGGTCGAGGATCTGGGCCTGGATGGTGGCGTCCAGCGCGGTTGTCGGCTCGTCGGCGATGAGGAGGCCGGGCTCGCAGGCCAGCGCGATGGCGATCATGACCCGCTGACACATGCCGCCCGAGAACTGGTGCGGATAATCGTCAAACCGGGAGGCCGGGCGCGGGATGCCTACCGACGCGAGCAGCTCGATCGCGCGGTCGCGGGCGGCGCGGTGCCCCAGGCGAAGGTGCACCTCCAGGCTCTCGGTCAGTTGCCGGCCGATGGTGAGCACGGGATTGAGAGAGGCGCGCGGGTCCTGGAAGATCATCCCGATCTCGGGTCCGCGCACACGTCTCATTTCTTCATCGTCGAGCCCCAGCAGGTCCCGGCCCTTGTAGCTCACCTCGTCGGCCCGGACGCGGCTGCGGTGGGGCGGCAGCAGGCGCAGCACGGAGAGCATGGTGGCGGTCTTGCCGCACCCGCTTTCGCCCACCAGCGCAAGCGCCTCGCCCCGGCGGACGGAGAAGCTCACGTCGTTGACCGCATGCACGAGGCCCCGGTCGGAGACGAACTGCGTGTGCAGGCCGCGGACCCGGAGCAGGTCGCGGGATGCCTCGTCGGGAGGCTTGGGCGTCATGAAGCGGAACCCGCTTCTTCATCGGAGCGCCCGCCGTCGTTCGTCATGAACCCCCCGAATCCGGAACCGCGAACCGCTCGCGGATGGCGTGCAGCTTCATCCAACCACCCTTCTCCATCGACTCGATGCAGGCCTGAACCACGAGCAGCGTCTTCAGATGATCGCGGGCAGTGGTCACGGGCTCGGCTTCGCCGCGAACGGCGCACAGGAACTCGGCCAGCAGCCCGCGCGTGTCGTCGATGAACGCCTCGCACGGCGTGAGCGTCTCCGGGACCGGCGTTTCCGCTTCCGCGTCTCCCTTGAAGTTGCTGCCACGGAGTCCGAGGCCGCGATCGAAGTCGACGCGCACCAGGTCCCCGAACTGCTCGCGCTGAATCAGTGCCCCGCCTTCGAATTCGGTGCGCCAGCGGAAGTCCATGCGATTCCAGGCCGCGGTCCAGGTCCCCAGGTAGTTCGCCCGGACTCCGTTCTCGAAGCGGAAGAGCACGGAGACGCAGCAGTCGTCCTCATAGGTGCTCCACGACGGTCGCCAGGTATCGCACACCAGCGACTCGACCTCCGCGTCGTAGCAGTAGCGCAGCAGGTCGAAGTGATGGATGCTCTGCTCCAGCAGCATCGGATGAGGCATCGTCATCACGTAGTCGTTCAGGTCGTGCCGGTTGCCGTCCCGCTGGCGGTGGTAGGTGAAGTGCCCGTAGCTGAGGGCGCCGAGTTCGGCGCTCCGGGCGTAGTGTCGGATCCGCTGTGACGTCGGCAGGTAGCGGAAGTTCATCCCGACCAGGAGATGGCGTCCGGCCTCGTCGGCCCTGGCGATGAGGTCCAGGACTTCGTCCATGTCGTCCGAGAGGGGTTTTTCGCAGAGGACGTCGAGGCCTTGGTCGAATGCCTGGCTCACCAGAGAATGATGGCTGTCGGGCGGGGTGGCGATTACCACGGCGTCGGCGGCGACGTGAGCGAGGGCCGAAGCGAACTCGCGTTCCACCGGGGCGTCCGGTGCGTGCTCGTCCCGGGCTCGCCGCGCACGTGCTTCGTCAAGATCCACGATGCCGGTGAGGATCGCGTCCGGGGCCTCGGCTATGACGCGGGCCCATTTGGCGCCGCGGACGCCCGCCCCTGCGAGCAGCACGCGCACGTTGTCGGTTCCCGCCGGGCACATCAGGTCGCCCCATCCCGTGGGGAGCAGCCCGCCCGCTGGCGCGAGCCCGACATCACGACTGCCGCGTCCTTTCGACGAAATGCTTCATGCGCCCCAGGGCTTCTTCCATGGAGGCATAGGGAGACAACAGCGTAATTCGGATGTGCCGGTTGGCGGGATCCGCGAACATGGTCCCGGGGAAGACCATCACCTGCTCCTGGCGTAACAGCTCAAGGCAGAAGGTCTCGGCGTCGAGCCCCGTGCCCGAGATGTTGGCGTATACATACATCCCGCCGCCCGGCCGCCCGTACGAAATCCCCATGTCGTCGAGGCTCCGCAACACGAGGTCGAGCCGGCGCTCATATTCGGCCAGCATCGAGGCGACCGCCTCGTCTCCACGTTCGAGCGCGGCGAGCGCCCCACGCTGGAGGGCCGGAGGCGTGCAGATGCTCAGGGTGTGCTTGATCTCGACGCCGGGCTCCATGAACCAGGCCGGAGCAGCCAGGTAGCCGATGCGCCACCCGGTCATCGCGTACGCCTTGGAGAAGCCGTTAACGGTGACCGTCCGGTCGAGGAGGTTGCCGAAGGTGCCCAGACTGACATGCTCCCGTCCGCCGAAGATCAGCTTCTCGTAGATCTCGTCGGAGATGACGAGGAGGTCGTGCTCTTCGGCGAGCGCTGCGATGCGCGCCAACTCTCCGCGCGGCGTAAGGCCGCCGGTGGGATTGTTCGGGTTGGCGATCACGAGGAGCTTCGAGCGCTCCGTCAGGGCACCACGGATGGCGTCGGCCTCGAGCGCGAAGTCGTCCTCCTCCAGGGTCGGCACCTCGACCACGCGGCCGCCGGCCAGGTTGACCATGTAGTCGAAGGCGTTGAAGCGCGGCGCCTGGAGCACCACTTCGTCGCCGGGATCGACCAGCGCCAGGATCGAGATGAGGAGCGCTTCCTGGACGCCGTTGGTGACGATGATCTGGCTGGCCGGATAATCAAGACCGTTGTCGCGTTTGAGCTTGCGGGAGATGGCCTCGCGCAGTTCGGGGAGGCCTGGAGGGGCTGTGTAGTGGGTATAGCCGCCCGCCAGGGCTGCCGCCCCCGCGGCGACGATGTCGGGCGGTGTGTCGAAGTCGGGGTCGCCCCGGCCGAGCGCGATGATGCCGTCCAGTCCGGCCGAGAGCTCGAGCATGCGGGTGCGGAAGCTGGACTTCACGCTGACCGCGCGGGCGGCCAGATGGGATTTGGGGACGGCCCGGGTCATCGGAGTCGCGCCGTGGGTCGGTGTGTGGAGCAACGGTGCATCACGCCGCCCCGGCCGACACCGGCGGGCGCGCATACAGGCAGCTCCCGCGCACGAAGGTCATCTGCACCTGCTCCAGGTCGCGGAGATCGTCGAGCGGGTTGCCGTCCACTGCGATAACGTCCGCCTCCTTGCCCTCCTCCAGGGTGCCGATGCGGTCGTCGAGCCGGTTCATGATGGCGGCCTCGCGGGTCGCGCTCATGATGGCCGCGTGATTGTCGGCCACCACGCCCACATTGATCATGAACTCCATCTCCGGCACGACCACGCCGTGGCGCACGGCCGGGCTGCCCGCGTCCGTCCCAAACACGATGCGCACCCCGGCGCGGGCCGCCCTCAGCAGCCCGTCGTAGCGGCTCTTGTCGGCGACCAGCCGCTGGCGCTCCCTGATCTTCCATTCCGGGATGTTGTACTTGCGCGCGATCTCCGGCTTCGACTGGAGCAGGACGGGCGAGAAGGTGGTGATGATGGGAACCCCGCGCTCGACCAGCTTGCCGATGGTCCGGTCGGACATGCTGCCGCCGTGCTCGACCGTGTCGATGCCGAAGTCGACCGCGCGCTCGATGCAGGCGTCGAAGGTCGCGTGCGCGGTGATGGGAAGGTTGCTGCGATGAGTCTCGTCGACGATGGCCTCAAGCTCCTCGTCGGTGAACTCCAGGAGGTCGTGGCACATCATGATCTTGATGAGATCGGCACCGTCCTTGACCTGGTCGCGCACGGCGCGCCGCATCTCGTCGGCGCCGGTGGCCTCCCGGCAGCACCAGTAGGTGTGGCCGCCGGTCTGGACGATCGCCTCGGCGACGATCAGCAGGCGCGGGCCCGCGAACACCCCCTGCTCCACCGCCTGCTTGGCGAAGGCACCGCTCCGGTTCATGCCCAGGTCGCGCACCAGGGTGATTCCCGCCCGCAGGCAGGCGAGCATGTTGGCGGCCGCCTTGTAGGCGCTGATCTCAGGCGCGTCTCCGAGCGACTGGGCGGCCAGGTCGTGGATACCGTCCCAGGCCAGGTGGGCGTGGCTGTTGATCAGCCCGGCGAGGATGGTACCGCCGGTTTCGACCACCGCGCGCCCATCTCCTGCCGGTCCACCGCCATCTCCAACCGACGTGATCATGCCGTCCTCAAGGGTCACATGACCATTTTCGATCACCTCGCGCCCGACCCCGGTGATCACCCGGCCGCGCAGCGTCACCGACGCGGGCTCCCTCGGGGCCAGGTCCTGCAGGACCGGCTGGAACTTCCAGGCTGGTGCTTCCGGCATGGTTTCCTCCTCAGATCCCCAGCTCGGCGAGCGCTCGCGCTCCGGCGTCGAGGTTGGTGAGCTTCATGCTCGCGTAGTTGGGCGAATAGATGACGCCGGCCGCACCCGCCTCATAAGCCGCGTGCACGCTCTCGTAGACGATCTCGGGGGTACAGGCCGCCTGGTCCGCGCTGGAGCGGGGCGCGTCCACGCCTACGCCCATCAGCACCGGAAGCTCTCCGTCCAGCGCCTCGATCGTGTCCCGGCACTGCCCGCCAACATAGCTCGCGGGCGACATGCCCACACCGAGCAGCTCATCCCACGGCGCTTCGTCGAGTCCCAGGATCCGGTACATGATCGGGGTGAGCTCCGCGGGCGCGAAATCGCGAAAAAGGGACGCGTGCAGCGCCTTCATCTCGTTGATGTAGATGCCGCCCGATTGATGCTGATAGGTGATCGGCTTCACCCAGTCGGCGTAGTCCTTCGTCTCGGCCCACGGCCACTGCGCCTTGCGAAACGGGTTGAAGTGGTTGCGGTTCCACACGTTGAGCCCGAACTCAAGCGCCGGATCGCACCACTTGACGAGCCCGTACAGCTCGCGGTCCAGGTCCTTGTTGCGCTCCACCCAGTGCCGCTCCAGCAGCAGGAACTCGGGATTGTCGAGGAGAACCCTGAGCCCGGTGATGAGCGCGCCGTCCGTGAAGTGCTCCCCCGCGCGCGCATTCCTGAAATAGTCGTGAAGCGCCGCGCACGCCCGTCGCGCACCCTCGGGATCGATCCCGGCCCGGTCCAGGCTCGCCAGGCAGTGCCCACAGAAGCATCCCGGCGCCATTCCGGTGACGAGCTGGTCCAGAGGGCTGCGGCGCTCGTTGCACCACATGATGCCGTCGATGTCGTAGCTCCGGCAGTGATCCTCGATCAGCGCGTGCCACCACCCCCGGTAGTCGGGATGCTCGAGACACGGCGCGCCGCTGATGCGCCCCAGGTAGTCCACCTCCATGAGCTGCACCAGGTTGGGGATCTGCACCGTGTTGGCCGACCCGTGCCCCGAATACTTGAAGAGCGGCTCCATCAGCTCCGGGATCACCTTCATGCCCCGTTGCCGGGCGCCCGGGACGACCATCTCCAGAATGTCCCGTCCGCGCATCGCCTCGTCCGGCGCGCGGAAGTTGGTGACGCAGGTGCTCTCGTAGAACTCGGGATGATGCGCGAGATAGGATCCGCCCTGCACTTCGAGCGGCTCCGGGACGCCGTGGTCGGGCCATCCGTCGATCTTCCACGAGATGCTGCGCCCGATCTTGAGCCCGAGCCAGCTCACGGTTCCCAGAAAGACCACATTCACGCCCACGCGCTGTTGCAACGTGTCCAGCACGGCGTCCACGCCCTCGTCCACGAAGCTCGCGGGCCCGATCTGGACTCCTACGCACCTGTCGCTCACGGTCGATGCTTCTCCTCGTCTCTCGTACTGGTGTCTACTGACGACTTGCTGATGATCTACTGGTGTCTACTGGAAACATATGAAGCGATCACCTTGCCGGCTTGCTCTACGCCCGCATGTCGCTCCACCCGGCGGGGTGCTGGCGCTCACCGTCACCGGCCCTTCAGCCTCGGGTCCAGCATCTCCTGCAGGCTGTCGCCGAGGAGATTGGTGGCCATGACCACGGTGAATATGGCGAGCCCGGGGAACGTCGAAATCCACCACGCCCGCCCCAGCACGTCCCGTCCCACGGCGACCATCAGCCCCCACTCCGGCGTCGGAGGCTGCGCGCCCAGTCCCAGGAAGCTCAAGCCCGCGCCCACCGATATCGCGTGTCCGAACTCGAGCGTAGAGAGCACGAGCAGCGGGATCGCGGTATTCGGGAGCACGTGCCGCAGGATGATCCGGATGTCCGGCACGCCCAGGAGCCGGGCCGCGTCGATGTATTCCTGCTCGCGCACGGTCAGCACCGTCCCCCGCACCAGGCGCGCGTAGCGCGGGATCGTGGACACGCCGACCGCGACCATGACGTTGGTGATGCTCGGGCCGAGGGCCGCGATGACGACAAGGGCCAGGAGGATGCCGGGAAAGGCCAGCATCGCATCCACGATGCGCATCAGCACCGTGTCGACCGCGCCCCGGTAGTAGCCGGACACGAGCCCGAGCGCCGACCCCAGAACCGAGCCGATGGCGACGCTGATGAACCCGAGGATGAGCGACACGCGCGCGCCGTAGATCACGCGGCTGAACACGTCCCTGCCGAGCCGGTCCGTCCCGAACCAGAACTCCGCCGACGGGGCCTCGCGTGCCCCGGAGACCGTGACCAGCGGATCGTGCGGCGAGCCGAGGGCGGCGAAGATGGCCAGCAGTACCCACCCCGCGAGGATGCAGCTCCCCGCGATGAAGCCCGGGGTCAGGGTGCGGCCCGCGATCGTCATGCCGGGGTCAGGGTGCGGCCCGCGATGGTCATGCCGCCGTCGCGTCCCGAATGCGCGGATCGAGCCAGGCCGCCAGCAGGTCCACGAGCAGGTTGACGAGGACGTAGGCGGTGGCCATGAACAGGACGATCCCCTGCACCAGCGGATAGTCCTTCCAGAGGATCGCGCTCACCACCAGGCGGCCCAGCCCGGGACGGCTGAAGACCGTTTCCGTCACGACCGCGCCCGCGAGCATGGCCCCGAACTGGAGGCCGAGGATGGTCAGGACCGGGAGGAACGCGTTCCGGAGCGCGTGGCGCAGATAGACGATGCGTTTGGGCAGGCCCTTCGCCCACGCCGCGCGCACGTAGTCTTCGACGAGGACCTCAAGCAGCGACGCCCGCGTCAGGCGCGCGATCACTCCCGCGGACAGGAGCCCCAGCGACAGGCTCGGAAGCACCAGCGACCGAAGTCCCTCCGATCCCGCCGGCGGGAACCACGGCAGCCAGAACGAGAACACCAGGATCAGCAGCAGACCGAGCCAGAAGAGGGGCAGCGACACCCCCGCGTAGGCGAGCACCCGGCTGAACCCGTCGATCCACGATCCCTGTTTGAGCGCCGCCATCACCCCGGTGGTCACTCCGATGATCACCGCGAAGAGGATGCCGCCCAGACTGAGGGCGAGCGTCGAGCCCAGGCGGTCGAGGATCAGGTCGAGAACGGGCGCCCGCAGCCGGACCGAGGTTCCCAGATCGGCCGTGACCGCGCCCCTGAGGAACCGCCCATACTGCACGTGGAGCGGGTCGTTCAGCCCCATCTCCTCGCGCAGCTGCTCCTGCCGCTCCGGCGTGACCGATCCGCTCTCGGCCCCGGAGAGCATCAGTTGCACCGGGTCGCCGGGGAGGGCGTGCATGATGGAGAAGACGGCGACCGACACCAGGAGCAGCACGATCCCGAGCTGGGCTATGCGTCCGGCGAGATAGTTGGCGAACATGCGGGGCTAGCGGCAGTCCGGTGTGTGGCGGTGGTGGTTTTTCCGGCGAGAAACTACCGTGCGGCATGGGCATGTGCGAGAATCGCCGTGTCCCAACGAGTCTGGCGTCGCAGGCGCCTCCAGGCTGGTAGCCTTTCCCACGGTTCCATGAGCCAGGACGAAACCCGCATTTCCGAAGAGGAGGCACGCGCACTCTGGCACCGGGCGGCCGAGTTGCAGGCCGAGGCCGCTCGCCGCCTCGAAGAGCGTTCGAGGCAGTCGGCTCCGCGCGGGGGTCCCTCCGACACGCCGGAGGTCGAAGGGTACCGCCTTGCGGATGTCCGGGCCGCTGCCGAAGAAGCCGGAATCTCGCCGGCGTTCGTCGATCATGCGCTCGCGGAGGCTCGCGATCGGGCCCTCGCCGAAGGAGCCCGGGCCCGGCCATCAAGGATGGCAGCCCGTTTCCTGGGCCAACCGCCGCGTGCGCTGGAGGTTTCCCGGGTGATCCACGCACCGGCGGAGGAGGTCTACCGCGCCATGCAACGGATCCTCCCGGAGAGTCCGTTCCATCTCAGCCTCGTCGATCAACACGGAGGCGACCTGCTCGACGGAGGCGTGCTGGTCTTCAACGTGCCTGCATACTCCTACTCGGCAACCCCGGGAGATCAGTCGTTCGCGTACGAGATGGCGTGGGTCGACCTCAAGCAGCTGCTTTTCAGCCTCCGGCGCGTGGACACCGATCCGCCTGAGACCGAGTTGACCGTTCGCGGGAGCTTTATCTACAGCCACAAGCTCAATATGTGGGTCGGGGGCGGCTTCTCCGCGGTGGTCGCATCGTTGAGCGGTGTCGGTGGCGCGTTTGCCGCCGCGGGCGCGGCCGCCGCCCTCGGGATCGGGGGTATCGCGGCCGGTGCGGCGGTACTGGGCTTCCTTGCCAGTGGAGCGGCAGGCGGTGGGCTGGCGACGCTGGGCTGGCGCGCGTTGTATCGTTACGGGTTGCGTCGCGGGGAGAAGACGATCGGGAACCTGATCGGCTCGATGGCCGTCGACATCGAGACCGGCGGAGGCTTCTCAAGCCCGCGGTCCTGAGATCCCGGTGATACGGGGGGAGACTGAGGGTCGAGTATCCGGGTGCCGGACTCCCGTCGCTCCCGGCCGGCGGATTACGCTAATCAGCCGCGCCGGAGTCTGGTCGGACTGCCGCAATCGTCAAGCGGCTTGTCCAGGCCGATTCTCGGCCGGAGGACGCCTATCTCGTGGTCCAGCGTGAAGCGGCGGAGCGGTTTGCGGGAGCACCCCATTCCCGAGAAACCCTGTCCTCGCTGCTGCTCAAGCCGTGGTGGCAGATCGAGATCGCGCGGCGCTTTCGCCGTACCGACTTCGATCCACCTCCCGGTGTCGACGCCGTTGCGCTGTGGCTCGCCCGGCGAACAAGACCGCTTGTGGACCGATTCCAGGCGGTGGACTACCGGCGCTTCATCCAATGCTGCTTCGGTCGCGACGGCCGCTCGATCAGGCGGTGTCTGCGACCCGAATTCACGCGAACGCAGGTCTGCCGCCTGAGCCGGGATCTCAGGTTCGATCCCTCCGGACCACCCCGCGGCCTCACCTTCGACCAGTGGCTCGCATTGTTCAGGTTCTGGAGGCTGACTCGGTCGTAAGTGCCGATGGCGCATCGGCCCACCAGCCGCTCAACTCGCCGACGGGACTCCGGCCGCAACGCCGACGCCCGCTTCGACCGGGAACGCCGGGGCGAGCCGCCGTGGAACGGATTCGTCCAACAACACCCTCATCAGGCATCGCCCACCAGTTGCGCCGTGGCCCGTTCGAGTAACTCGACGGCCTGCTCCTTCGCTACCGTGGGGTAGTCATCCAGAAAGTCGTCGAGTCGGTCGCCCGCCTCGAGGTGCTCCATCAGGATGCGCACGGGAACCCTGGTCCCCGAAAACACGGGAGTGCCACCCAGGATGTCAGGATTCCTGTCGATGAGCTTCTCGGTCATTGCGGCCTCCTTTCGGGTCCGTCGGATGACGCCAGCGGCGACGCCCCGATGCGCCGCGCGGTGTCGATGAAGTGCCGAATCTCGTCGGCTCGATTCGGACACGGCACATGCACCAACATCATCCGCCGTTCAAGCAAGATACTACGACGCGCGCGTTCACGGCGGGCTGGTTTCAGTTGGCAAGCACCCCCACCAGCTCCCCGACATCCCCCAGCTCATCCACCCGCTCAAGCACCCCCAGCGCCGCGTCAATACCCTCGTCGTCCATCACGAGGCTCGCGCAGTCCCGGAATTTCGCGTGCAGTTCCTCCCGGCTCAGGGGACGCTCCGGGCCGCCGGGATAGGTGTCCGCCTCGGTGTGGAGTTCGGTGCCGTCGCGGAGACGGACGTCGATGGCGCTCCGCATGCGGTCGTAACCCCGCGCGTCGATCTCCTCGTCGAACCGGACGGTTACCCGGCGCATCATGTCCGCAGCCTCGTCCGAGAGAACGAAGTCGTCGTGGAACTCGCGGATTCCGGCACGCCGCCGGAGGACGATGCTCGAGAGGACGAAGGGGATGCAGAACTTGGCCTCAAGTTCGTTGGTGGGGACGGGATACCGGAGGGGCTTCAGGATGTTGTGGCCGGCGCGGAAGGTGATGCCGGCGATGTCGTCCGGCGCGAGGTCGTGTTCGGTCACGAGTTCGAGCATGGCGGCCATGCTCGGGTGGCCGAGGCTGCCCGAGGGGAAGGGCTTCACGGACACGCCGGGGTCGAGCAGGGTGTAGGGCGCGCCCAGGGCGCCGACCAGCCGCTCGGGCTCGAAGCCGCCTCCGAACACGCGGAAGAAGCCCCACGGCGCTTCCAAGGCGTCGTTGCCGGCCGTGAACCCGCGCGCCGCTAGCTCGACCGCCACGATGCCGTTCTCGGCGGCGCGTCCGGCGTGGAGCGGCTTGGTCATGGTGCCGAACCCGAGCCGGATCCCCGATGAGAGGCTCGCCGCGATGCCGAGCGCCATGGCGAGCTCGTCCGCCTCCAGCCCGGCCAGTTTGGCGGCCGTCGCGCAGGCCCCGAGCGTGCCGATGGTCGCGGTCGAGTGGAACCCTTCCCTGTAGTGCCGGGGATCGATCGCCTCGGCGATCTTGCACTCCACCTCGAAGCCGATGAGGAACGCCTCCAGGAACTCGGCGCCCGTGGCTCCGACCCGTTCCGCCATCGCGTAGCCCGCCGAAAGCGGCGCCACCGTGGGGTGCGTGAGGAGCCCGAAGATGCGGTCGGGGGCGTTCGAGAGCTGGGTGTCGTCGAAGTCCATCGCGTGCCCCGCCGTGCCGTTGGCGCGCGCCGCGAGCGGGGCCGGGGCGCGGGTGTCGGGCAGCCCGAGGAGGGTCGCCTCCGGGTGCCCCCCCTGCGCCGCGATCTGGTCCTGCACGATGCGGGAGCAGGCGTCCGTGGACCCGGCGAGGATCACGCCGGTGCCGTCCAGCACGCAGCGCCGCCCCTCGCTCAGCAGCCGCTCCTGGAAGTCTCCGATGCTTGTTTCGAGGATGAAGTCGATGACCGCGCGTGTCGCGCTCACTCTTGCTCCTTTGCCTGTCGTTTTCCGGAAATGATGCGGTTCCTGACCGCCGGGGCCGCGAAGCTGACCACCGCCAGCGCGAGCAGCACCAGGCCGATCGGACTCTCGAGGAAGACCGTGTGCGAGCCCGACGACAGCGTGAGGGCCCGCCGATAGTTCGTCTCGATCATGGGACCGAGGATGAGGCCGAGCACCGCCGGCGCCAGCGGATATCCGGCCCGCAACATGGCGAAGCCGACGACCCCGAAGAAGAGGGCCACCCAGGCGTCGGCCGCGTTCCCGCGCAGCGCGAAGACGCCCACGAGCGAGATGGCCACGACCAGCGGCATCAGGATCGACGGTCGCAGCCGCACGACGCGCGTCCACAGGGGGATCCCGAGGCGCCCCACGGCCAGCATGAGCAGCACCGCCACCAGGAACCCGGCGTACAGCGCGTAGACGAGCTCGGCGCGCTCGGCCATCAGCAGCGGGCCCGGCGCGACGCCCTGAACGGTGAGGCCGCCGAGCAGCACGGCGGCGCTCGCCGACCCCGGAATCCCGAGCGCGAGGAGAGGGATCATGGCGGCGCCCACGCAGGAGTTGTTCGCCGCCTCGGGCGCCGCGATGCCGGCCGGCACCCCCGTCCCGAACCGCTCCCGGTCCTTCGAGACGCGCCGCTCCTCGTTCCACGCCACGATCGAGGCGATGGTCGCCCCGGCGCCGGGGATGGCGCCGATCAGCCCGCCGATCGCCGAGCCGCGCAGAATCGCGCGCCAGAGCCCGAACAGCTCGCGGGCCTTGGGCAGCGCCCCCGTGATGCCGCCCCCGGGCGCCGCCGCCTTGCGCCCGCCGGCCGCCGCCTTCAGCGCCTCGGCGATGGCGAAGAAGCCGATCAGCATCGGCACCAGCCCGAGCCCGTCCATGAGCATGTTCGTGCCCAGCGTGAGCCGCGGCGCCCCGGTGAGCACGTCCAGCCCGACGATGAAGAAGAGGAGCCCCAGCAGCGCGCTGATGATGCCCTTCAGGGGATCGCGTCCCACGAGGTTCGCGACGATCGAGAGGCCGAACACGCCAAGCCCGAAGTACTCCGCCGGCCCGAAGGCGATCGCCGCCCGCGAGAGCGGCCCGAGCGCCAGCACGAGGAGAATCGTCCCCAGAATCCCCCCGCTCATGGAGGAGAAGAGGGAAATCCCCAGCGCGCGCCCCGCCTCGCCCCGCCGCGTCATGGCGTAGCCGTCGAAGGTCGTCGCGAGCGCGGGCGAGCTGCCCGGAACGCCGATCGCGATCGCCGTGATCGATCCGCCGTACTCCGCCGCCATGTAGATCGAGACCATCATCAGGAGCGCCGGCGTCGGATCGAGCGCGAAGGTCACCGGAAGGACGAGCGCGAGTCCCACCGTCGAACTCAGCCCCGGCATCGCCCCCGCGAACACCCCGAGCAGGCTGCCCGCCAGCAGCGCGGCGAGGTTCCCCGGCTGGAGCGCCGTCAGAAGACCATCGAGGAAAGCCGTCACGCCCGGCGTCGCCCGGTCAGAACCCGGCCGGCAGCGGCACGCCGAGCAGGACCATGAACACGAGGTAGATGAACCCGGCGAAGGCGAGCGGCACCGAGACCAGCGTCCGCCACGAGCGCTCACCCGTGAGCCACATGAGGCCGACGACGAGGAGGGGTACCGAGAGGACGGTTCCGAGGAGCGGCCATGCGAGGAGGAAGGCGGCGATCCATGCTACGGCGATCGGCACGCCGAGGCGTTGGATGCGGCGTCCGGCTCTCGCGCCAGGGGCCGAATCCGAGTCCGAAGCAACGTTTCCGCGGGAACGTCCCGCGCCCGATCCGCCGCTGGGTGCGCTGCCCGAGCCCGCGTCCCTCGCGCCGCGCCAGGCTCGGATGGCGAGCCAAGCCGCGCAGGCGATGAGGAGCGCGGCGAGCAGTCGCGGGAAGAAGGCCGGGCCCGGGGCGCCCTCGGTGAGCGAAGGGGGATAGCCGCGCGAGTCGAGCAGGACCGCGGCTCCGGCGGCGGCGAGCAGCCCGGCCTCCACCAGGAGGCGCAACGGGGGGCTTGCGCTCTCGGAGCGGCTACCCATCCAGGATTCCCAGTTGTTCCATGCCGGAGAATATGATGCGCCCGTGCGCAGTCGGCCACCGGAGGCCGGACGGTGAGATCCGTCTCGGTTCCGTCTGGCATCCACCTAATTTCAAGATTATCTTGATTGCGACCTACAAGAGAGGGGATATGACGAGCAACATGCAGGAAATTATTGCGCATTCCGTTCGCACCCGCCGGAAGGCCCTGCGCATGAGCCAGCGGGAACTGGCGGAAGCTGTCGGGTTTGGTTCCCACCAGATCGTCTCCGAATTGGAACGAGGTCAGCGAGACGTCAAGGCATGGGAACTGGCCAGAATCGCCAATGCCCTTCACACCAGCCTGCCCAGGCTACTCGAGCTCGAAGACACCAGCCAAGCCGAAACGCACGTTTTCTGGCGTTCAGATGGGCCCGACGCGGACCGGTGCCAACACGAAGCAAGACTGCTTGAGCGCTACGAGCGATACAGGCGTGTCGAGAAACTGACCGGCGCCCGCTGCGACACGCAGCCAATGCCTCGGTTTTCCGTGGACAAATCGACATCGTTCGGCCATGCGGAACAGCTGGCGTCCAGTGCGAGACGCAGCATGGACCTTGGGGGACGCCCTGCCATGTCGCTGGCTGAAGTCCTGCAAGAGCGTTTTGGCGTCAAGTTGTTTCTCGATGACCTGGGAAGCGGAGGGTCAGCTGCGTGTGTGCGGACAGACTCGGACGCGGCGGTGCTTCTAAACCGCCATGAAGCGCCCTGGCGGCAGCGCTACAGCTTGGCCCACGAGCTTTTCCACCTGGTGACCTGGGACGCGGTAATGGACGCGTGGCCGCATGGGAACCAACGCACGACGTGGCCGGAGCGGGTCGAGATGCTTGCGAACGTCTTCGCGTCCGCACTGCTGCTCCCCAGCGACGACCTGCGCGCCGAGTTCCGGTCTCGCTTCGAGGGAAGAGAGGCCTCGCATCTAGAAGTCGTGAACATGGCTCGGGCTTACGGCGTCTCAACCGAAGCGTTGTTGTGGCGTCTCCGAAGTCTCGACCTGATATCGGAGGACGCAGTCCGGAAGCGGCTCGATGACCCATCGTTTCGCAGGATGGACCGAGCAAGCATGCCGAAGCACTGGACCAGCCCGCCCCCCAATCTTCCAGATCGATTCGTACGGTTGGTAGCCTTGGCGTACAGGACGGGCGATCTCTCTCGAAGTGTCGCCGCCAAGTACCTGGAGAAGAATCCAGGAGAACTCTACTACCTCGACTGGGACGACGACGATGACGGGGCGCACGAGCGGAGGATGAGGAGATAGGTTGGGAGGTCTGGTTTAGCTACCCATCCAGGATCCCCAGCCGCCGCAGCAGGTCCCGGCTGGTCGTGACTTCCTCCGTCATCCAGGCCCCGAACGCTTCCGCATCCTCCATCGTCGCGTACTCGAGAGCGGCGCGCTCCATGTACTCGCGGAACCCGGGATCGTCGATCGCGGCCAGGAGGCGGGCGCGGATGTCGGCCCGCGTCTCGGCGTCCAGCCCCGGCGGGCCCACGACCCCCCGCCAGTGGACGGGCTGGAGGTCGTATCCCTGGTCCGCGTAGCTCGGGGTGTCCGGGAGTGCCTCGACGGGCATCGCGGTCCCCAGCACGCGCATCGTGCCCGCGCGCAGGTGCTCGCGCACGATGTTGTAGTTCGTGTGCGCCGCGTCGGTGTGGCCGCCGAGCGCCGCGACCACCGCGTCCCCCGACCCCTCGTAGGCGATCCAGCGGACATCCGGATCTCCCGCCGCCGCCCGCAGCCGCGCGAAGCCGAGGAAATGGGCCGCCGCCGCGCCGAACCCGGACACCGACACCTCGCCGGGCCGGGCGTGGGCGGCCTCGAACAGGTCTCCCAGCGTGCGGAAGGGACTGTCGTCCCGCACCGCGACGAGGAAGGGATCGATCTGGATGCGCAGGATGGGCGTGAAGTCCTCCGGGGCGAACGGGATCCGCCCCGTCGCCATGTTCACCGTCCCGCTCGCCGTGAACACGCCGAGCACGTGGGGGTCCCCCGCGCGGCCCTGCATGTACTGCATGCCGGCGGCCCCCGCCCCGCCCTGCCGGGTCATCACGTTCACGCGCTGGCCGTCGAAGTGCGGCGGCGCGACATCGGCCAGCGCCCGCGAGAGGAGGTCCGAGGGGCCACCGGGGGTGGCCCAGGATACGATCTCGATCGGGCGGTTAGGGAAGGTGGCGTCCTCGCCGGACGGCGCACACCCGGCTGAGGCTAACAGAGCGAACGCAACGGCGATGAGCTTCGGGAGCCAGGACGCGGGCTGGGGCTTGCCGCTGCCCGGAGGGGCTGCGGTGCGCACCCGACGTGACGATGCGATTGGTCCTCGATGTTTCATGCGGGGGAATATGAGGTTCGCGTCGGGAGTCGGCCACCGGGAGGGCCAGGGAGGGCGGGTCGGGATCGCACGAACACCGGCCGATGACGACGGTGGACGACCTCGTAGCACATCGCCCAACTCGAGCAAGGAGGGGTTGACAATTTCATCGTAACCCGTATTTTCAGCGAACGATGAAAAGACCTTTTTCAGTAAACGACCTGGAGGCCGCCGCCTTGAACGCCGTCGGTGACCTGCTCGGGCATGTCCCCCACCTGAAGGCCACCAGTTCGGTTCGCGACCACCTGCTCGGGAGCGGCCATCCCGTCGACGGGCGTATAGAGTTCGAACACGGCGATCACACCTATGTACTCGTCATCGAAGTCAAGCGGAACGGTGCTCCCCGATTCGTCCGGTCTGCGGTCTACCAACTCAAGGGATACCTGGCTCACGTTGGTCAGTACGCTTACGACGATTCCCGCCGACGGTGGATTCCCATGCTCGTAAGTCCCTACCTGTCTCCCGAGTCCCGGTCCATTTGCCTGGATCACGATGTCGCCTATCTGGATCTAGTCGGGAACGCTCACCTCGCTTTCGATCATGTCTACATCGATCGGGCTGTCGCAGACCGGCCTAGAGCAGCAACGCGCGCGCTGAGGTCGATCTTCGCCCCGAAGGCGGCCGCCATCCTCCGGGTGCTCCTTTGCGAGCCCGCCCGCGCGTGGCGCGTCGCCGAGCTGGCTGAAGCGGCCAACGTTAGCCTCGGCCATGTGAGCAACGTTCGCAAAGCCCTGCTCGCGCGGGAATGGATCGAGAAGGCGACGAACGGAGTCAAACTCGTCCGGCCGGACGCGCTACTACGGACCTGGCGCGAGGAGTACCGCAAGCCAGCCGGTCGCAGCATTAGCAGATACACGCTCGCCCACGGCGAACAACTCTCCAGCCAGCTGTCGGGAAAACTGAACGCGGAACCGGATCGTCCACGCGCGATTCTGTCGTCACACTCGGCCGCGCAATGGTTCGCGCCCTTCACCAGGAGTGGCACCCACAGCTTCTACGCCGACGAACCCGGCGCCCGGACGTTGAAGGAGGCGTTAAAGCTCACTCATGTCGAGAGAGGAGCCAATGTCATCGTGACCATCCCGCGCGATGAGAGTCTGTTCGAGGACGCGGCTCAGCCGGCGCCGGGCATCTTTTGTGCCAGTCCAATCATCACGTACCTCGACCTCTGGACAGGCAGCGATCGAGATCGTGAGGCGGCCGAGCACCTGGCTTCGAGGTGTTTTCCGTGGTTGTAACGGAGCCCCAATCCGCCCGCGATTACGGTGACCGGACGACGACGGCGGTCAAGTCCGTGCTGATCGAGATTGGTCAGATCCTCGGCAGCTTCCAAGGCAAGTTTGCGGTTGTCGGCGGGGCTGTTCCCTGGCTGTTGCTGAGCGAAGCCGATATGCCCCACAGCGGAACCATGGATGTGGACCTCGGTCTCGACCCGTCCGCCCTGGGCGACGGCCAGTATGTTCGACTTGTCGAAGCCCTCCAGACACATGGCTACCATCAGCGAGACAATCTGCGGCGCTTCCAACTCGTCCGCACGGTACCCGCCAAGGAAGACGACCCGGACATTGATGTGGTCGTCGACTTCCTGATGCCGCGCGACGCGAGGATCGCAAAGAACACGCCGCCACTTCTCAGCCAGTTTGCCGTCCAGCGCGCGGATGGAGCCGAACTCGCGCTGAGGTTCTATCAGATGGTCGCCATCGAAGGAGATATGCCCGGAGGCGGGCGCAATCGTGTTCACATCGCTGTTGCGTCGATTCCAGCCCTCCTGGCCATGAAAGGCTACGCCATCAACAATCGTTGGAAACGCAAGGACGCCTACGACATCTACTATTCTGTCCGAAATTTCCCGGGCGGGATCGACGCTCTGGTGGAAGCAACCCGACTGATCCTCGACGTGGAATCGGCGCGGAAAGGTTACCACTTGATCGCGGGGAAGTTCCGAACCATCGAGGACTTCGGACCGACGAGCGTCAGAGAGTTCGTGGAGGATACCCATTTGCTCGGCAACCGCACCGTGGAGCAGTGGCAGCAGGATGCCTTCGGACAGGTTGACGCCTGGCTGAGAGGGCTTGGCGTGAGGCAGATATGACCCGAAGCGGCTTCCCCCTCCTCATCCTCCCGGCACCAGCGGCCAGACGAGCGGAAGCACGGTCAGGACCACCGCCATTACCAGGAGGAACAACGGAAATCCCGCCTTTATGAAGTCGACGAACCGGTATCCTCCGAAACCCATCACCAACAGATTGACCGGATGTCCCACCGGACTCATGAAGGCGCAGGAGCTCGCTATGGCCACCGTCATCATCAGAGCCTGGGGCGAGAACCCTTCGCTGGCGGCCGTGCTGAGCGCAATGGGCGACATGAGTACCGCCACTGCCGCCGTCGGCATCACCTGAGCTGAAAGGGCGGTGATCAGGAAAAGTCCGGCCACCACTGCCAGGGGACCAAACTCCGCAATGGACCCCAACACCGTCTCGGCCACCAGCGCGGCAGTTCCGGATTCCTGCATCGCCAGTCCCAGGCTGAGCATCCCCGCGATCAGGACCACCGCTTTCAACTCTATGCACCGATAGGCCTCTTCCATGTTGAGGCAACCCGTCAGCACCATCAGGACCGCTCCAATCGGCGCCGCGACGTAGATCGGCAGGAGGCCCGAGACCACCGAAGTCAGGACGCCTGCCATGATCAGGGCGCTGACTGGAGCTTTCCGGCTTCGCACCACCTCTGCCGCTTCTTCGGTCATGACGAGGAAGTCCGGGTTCTCCACCAGGCGCGCGAGCTTGTTTCTGTCGCCATAAAGCAGAAACGCATCACCTGGAAGCAGTTTCATTTGCCGGAGCCCGCTCCGGTAGATCTCTCCATTCCGCCATATCGCAAGGATGGAAACACCGTAGTCTTCACGGAAATTGAGTTCCTCGATTGTCCTTCCCGCGAATGTCGTGCGTGGAGACAACGAAGCCTCCGCCAGGCCGACGGTGTCGGACTCCAGCCGGCTCACGTCCAGGGGGCGATTGTCGCCCACCGTCAATTCCTGGAGCGCCTGCAGGATCCTGAGATCCTCGAGTCGTCCCCGGAGCAGGAGAACATCCCCTCCCTCGAGCTTTGTATCCGGATCCGGCATGAGAAGCTCTTCATCGGCCCGCAGGATGCCCACAACCGTCAGGCCGAACGCATCGGCCAGCCGGGTTTCCGCGAGCAGCTGACCGGCCAGCAGCGATTCTCCCGAGATTCTGACGCTTTGAATCCTGCGTTCCATCTGGTAGTGGGAAATCAGTTCTCCTGCCGACACCGAATGGATCGCTCCAAAGGTCCTGTCCTCCTCCAGTGCGGCAAATCGCCCGCTTTTCATCGCGACCACCAGGCGATCGCCCGCAGCAAGAGTCATCAGGCGCAATCCCGTGCGATGTACCCGATCACCCCGCAGAATTGCGAGAACGTGCAGGCCAAGCGTCTGGCGCAGATTCGCCTTTCGAACCGTCTGCCCGATCAGCGGTGAATCTTCCGCCAACTCCAGTTCCGCTACCTCGATGGAGGCATCTGCAATGCGCTCAAGAGCCCGATCTCTCGACTCGATCTCCAGATGCTTCCATGCGCGCAAGCCTTCGAACCTCTCCAGGGTTCCTTCAACAACCATCTCGTCTCCCCCGCTCAGAACGAAGTCCGGCCCGGGAGCGAGGACCATCTGCCCGCTTCGTTGCACGGCGACCACGTTCAGACCCAGGGCCTGGCCCAACCGGCTTTGCTGCAGTGTCTTGCCTGCCAGAGTCGAATGCCTGGGCGCTCTCAGCATTCCGACCAGGCCACCCAGGCCGTAGAGTCCCCCCAGATCCGCCGGAGCCGATTCCTTCTTCGGATCCCGGTTCGGAAACAGCCGCCGCCCCAGGAAGGTCATGTAGACGATTCCCGCAGCAAGCGCCGTCAACCCGACCGGTGTGAACGAGAACATCCCGAACGGCTCAAGCCCGGCATCCCGCAACGCCCCGTTCACCAGGATGTTCGGCGCCGTTCCGATCAACGTCGTCATCCCGCCAAGCAGGGATCCGAAGGCCAGGGGCATGAGCAGTTTGGATGGCGGCGTCCCTATGCGGCGGGCCATGTCCAGCACCACCGGCAGCATGAGGGCGGTGATGCCGATGTCGTTCATGATTCCCGACAAGAGGCCCACCGTGGCCATCATCACCGCGGTGAGACGGCCGACTCCACTACCCGATGCCGCCAGAACCCGCTGGCCGATGAAACGAGCGACCCCGGTGCGCGCGAGGGCTCCGCTCAGGACCAGGACTGAAGCGATTGTGATGACCGCTTCGTTGGCGAAGCCCATGATCGCCTCCTCGCCCTCGAGGATGCCTGCCACCACGAGCCCCAGCATCACCATCAACGCCACCAGATCCACCCGGACCTTTTCGGTCACGAACAGGACCACCGCTGCTGCGAGAATGCCTCCGACTAGAAAAACTTCCAGGTTCATTGGTGCCGGTCCCGGTTGTGTGGATGAGTGGATGGCGTGAGCCCCGACACCGTCACCTCGCTGAGCCGGGCGTGGGCGGCCTCGAGCAGGTCTCCCAGCGTGCAGGAGGGGCTGTCGTCTTTTACCGCTACGAGGAAGGGATCGATCCGGGTCCGGAGGATGGGCGGGAAGTTCGCCGGGGCGAGCGGGATCCTCCCTGTCGGCGTGTTTACCGTCCGGCTAGCCGTGAACACGTCGAGCACATGAGGGGTCCCCCGCGCAGCCGTGCATGTCCTGCGTGCCGGCGGCCCCCGCCCCGCCGTGCCGGTCATCACGTTCACGCGCTGCCGGTCGAAGTCCGCCGGCGCGACATCGGCCAGCGCCCGCGAGGGGAGGTCCGAGGGGCCAAGGGGTGCGTGCGGAAGTGACGACGCGATTGGTCCTTGGTGTCTCATGCGCGGGAATATGACGCGCTGGTCGGCAGTCGGCCACCGGGGGCCGAACGGTGAGATCCGTTTCGGTTCGTCTGGCATCCGCCTGTTTTCAAGATTATCTTGATTTTGACCTAAAATAAAGGGGACATGACGAGCAACATAAAGGAAATTATTGCGGATTCCGTTCGCGACCGCCGGAAGGCCCTGGGCATGAGCCAGCGGGAACTGGCCGAAGCTGTCGGCTTTGGTTCGCACCAGATCGTCTCCGAATTGGAACGAGGTCAGCGAGACGTCAAGGCATGGGAACTGGCCAGAATCGCCAATGCCCTTCACACCAGCCTGCCCAAGCTACTCGAGCTCGAAGACACCAGCCAAGCCGAAACGCACGTTTTCTGGCGTTCTCATGGGCCCGACACGGACCGGTGCCAACACGAAGCGAGACTGCTTGAGCGCTACGAGCGATACAGGCGGGTCGAGGAACTGACCAGTGCCCGTTGCGACACGCAGCCACTGCCCCGGTTTTCCGTAAACAAATCGACATCGTTCGGCCAGGCGGAACAGTTGGCGGCCAATACGAGACGCAGCATGGACCTTGGGGGGCGCCCTGCCATGTCGCTGGCCGAAGTCCTGCAGGAGCGTTTTGGCATCAAGTTGTTTCTCGATGACCTGGGTAGCGGAGGATCAGCCGCGTGTGTGCGGACAGACTCGGACGCGGCGGTTCTGCTAAACCGGCATGAAGCGCCCTGGCGGCAGCGCTACAGCTTGGCCCACGAGCTCTTCCACCTGGTAACCTGGGACGCCGTAATGGACGCGTGGCCACATGGGAACCAACGCACGACGTGGCCGGAGCGGGTCGAGAAGCTTGCGAACGTCTTCGCCTCCGCACTGCTCCTCCCCAGTGACGACCTGCGCGCGGAGTTTCAGTCTCGCTTCGAGGGCAGAGAGGCTTCGCATCTCGAGGTCGTAAACATGGCTCGGGCTTACGGCGTCTCAACCGAAGCTCTGTTGTGGCGTCTTCGAAGTCTCGACTTGATATCGGAGGGCGCGGTCCGAAGACGGCTCGATGACCCGTCGTTTCGCCGGATGGACCGAGCCAGCATGCCGAAGCACTGGACCAGCCCGCCCCCCAATCTTCCAGATCGATTCGTACGGTTGGTAGCCTTGGCGTACAGGACGGGCGATCTCTCTCGAAGTGTCGCCGCCAAGTACCTGGAGAGGAATCCAGGAGAACTCTACTACCTCGACTGGGACGACGACGATGGCGGGGCGAACGAGCGGAGGCTGAGGAGATAGGTTGGGAGACTTCGCTTAGCTACCCATCCAGGATACCCAGCCGTTGCAGCAGGTCCCGGCTGGTCGTGACTTCCTCCGTCATCCAGGCCCCGAACGCTTCCGCATCCTCCATCGTCGCGTACTCGAGTGCGGCGCGCTCCATGTACTCCCGGAACCCCGGATCGTCGGTCGCGGCTAGGAGGCGGGCGCGGATGTCGGCCCGCGTCTCGGCGTCGAGGCCCGGCGGGCCCACCACCCCCCGCCAGTGGACGGGCTGGAGGTCGTATCCCTGGTCCGCGTAGCTCGGCGTGTCCGGGAGCGCCTCGACGGGCATCGCGGTCCCCAGCACGCGCATCGTCCCCGCGCGCAGGTGCTCGCGCACGATGGTGTAGTTCGTGTGCGCCGCGTCCGTGTGGCCGCCGAGCGCCGCGACCACCGCGTCCGCCGACCCTTCGTAGGCGATCCAGCGGACATCCAGATCTCCCGCCGCCGCTCGCAACCGCGCGAAGCCGAGGATAATGGGCCGACGCCGCGCCGAACCCGGACAGAAGGGATCGATCTGGATCCAGAGGATGGGCGTGAAGTCCTCCGGGGCGAACGGGATCCGCCCCGTGGCCATGTTCACCGTCCCGCTCGCCGTGAACACGCCGAGCACGTGGGGGTCCCCCGCGCGGCCCTGCATGTACTGCATGCCGGCGGCCCCCGTCCCACCCTGCCAGGTCATCACGTTCACGCGCTGCCCGTCGAAGTGCGCCGGCGCGACATCGGCCAGTGCGCGAGAGAGGAGATCCGAGGGGCCGCCGGGTGTGGCCCAGGAGACGATCTCGATGGGGCGGTTGGGGAAGGGAGCCTCGTCTCCGCCCGGTGAACCGGTGGATGGGGCCAACAGGACGAAGGCAGCGGTGACGAGCCTCGGGAGCCTGGATGCGGACCGGGTCTTGCGGCTGCGCGGGAGGGCTGCGGTTTGCATCCCAGGTGACGATGTAGTCGTTGCTCGATGTTTCATGCGGGAGAATATGAGGCTCGCGGCGGGGGTCGCTGGCCTGCCCCGCGAAGGGGTGGTTCGTGCCCGTTCCTTCCGAGTCGACCGCAGACTTGCAGGATCCGGGGATCGGGGAGCCGGTCGATTAGGTACTTGGTCAACACGAACGTCCTCTCGGAAGCCAACAGGCCGTGCCGCAACCGACGGTTCGACTTTGGCTGCCCGTACGTGGGCGCCCTTGACCCGGAAGCCAGATGCAGAGAAACTCTCTTTCAAGTGTCGCACGAACCGAGATCCGAGCAATGGGATGCTTCCAGACTACCCAAGTGTCAAGCAGAAGATCAACAGCCTGTTGAGGCGTTACCTCAAGGAGGAGGTTTTTCGGCACTCACCCATCCTCAAGGAGATCCGCCAGACGGTGCAGCACGAAGGCCGCGAGGGTACCTTCGGAGACGTAGACGGGAGAGAGCGCCCAATCGAATACAAAAAAGTCGCAACGGGCTACTCGCTGACCCGAGACGAAATGCGACGGCCGGACTTCCAATTGATTTTATCGAAGTTCGCTGCGATGGCGGAGACGTTCGCTGAAGGACAATCGAGAATGCTCTTCGACACCGTCTCCGAGGCAGCGGAGTCTGTCGGTAACGTTGTCGATGCAAAAGGCAAGCTGACCAAAGAGGCTTTCCTCGAATTGATGCGGAAGATGCAATTGGACTTCAATCCCAAGACCGGTGAACCTCAGCGTCCGACGATGGTCCTGCACCCGGACACGCTGGCGAAGATTAAGGACGACCTGAAGAGCTGGGAGAAAGATCCAGAGTTCGTGGCTGCGCTGTCGGCCGTCGAACAGCAAAAGCGACTCGATTGGCGTGATAGAGAATCTAGTAGACGTCTGGCTGACTGAGGCATCCGAGCGCTCCTACGAAGCGGCCTTCGGTCAGCTTCTTGTGATCGAAGGCCATCGTGTCATCCAAGGCCCGATGCATCACGCCCACGAGCATGGAAAGGACATTATCGCATGGGATTCTGAGGGTAATCTGTGCGTTTACCAACTTAAGGGCGGGACAGGAACCCTTGGTGTCGCAGGCGTAAGGAAGGTTCGCGATCAGTTGTCTGAGGCTGCGGAATCCGCAGTGTTGCACCCTAGCCTTGCCAGCTTACGTGTCCCTGACCGCGTCTATCTTGTCACCAATCAAACCGCCACTGGTCCAGCCCAGGGGCAGATCCGTGCCATGAGCGAGGGCAACCGCAGCCGTGGATTGGCACCGCTGCAACTGGTCGAGCGCGCCGAACTCGCCTCCCGATTCGTAACCGCCGAACACCGGTTCTTTCCCAGCTCTCCGCAGGCTCTCAATACCTTCCTCTCGCTGTTTCTGGCCGATGGAAGGGGAGAGTTGCCGAGGAACGACTTCTTTAGGCTGCTCCAAGAAATCCTTCCGGTGAGTGGTAGCAGACCGAAGGCCGCTGACGCTGGCCGAGCTATCTCGGCCGCAGCGCTCACGACGGCGTTTGCTCTACGGAGATGGGCAGATCTAGACAACCACGCGGAGATTGCGATGGGCTGGATTTGTTACGCAACTCAGGTCCTCAGGGCAGCGGAACGATATCGGCTTGGTCGGTCACGCTGGGAGAGACCCTATCGATTAGCTCTGGAGGAAGCTCGACGTCACGCAAGACATCTACTCGATGAAGCGACCGCAGCCGACGACCTTACCATACCTGATGCTGCCGAACCGCTTGTCTACGCGCCACGCGTGGTCAAAGTGTGTGGTTTGGTATCAGCTTGGACTGTTTCGGAGCGGATCGAGTTCGGTGTCCATCGTGCTGACCGGGGAGTTGCGGGCCGGCTTGTGTTGCGAGAGCTTGACTGCCTTCGGGTCTTAGGAGAGGTGCAAGCGCCGGACTACTTTCTTTCCATCTTAGCAGTAAGTGAAGCAGGGGACTACCGTGTTGCGACCTCCCTGCTCTTTCGTTGGCTCAACAGCGTGGCAGGCGCGAATCAGAGCGGTTCGACCGCGGCTTTTCCGGATCCTTACCACTCCGTTGAAGATATCCTTCACGATCACCTCCCTCCAGCGGGTGCCGTCCTTGCCGATGAGGACTTCGATGGGAGCGCCTACACGGTCCACATTGGTGTACGCTGGGCTGTGAGACGCTTGTGGCGCCAAACCCTTAACGCAAGTTGGGGAAATGTAAGTAGGATTAATCACTATAGCTTTGAGCCCGGTGGCCCGAGCGACTACCTTGCGCCTAGGAGTAGCCGCGGCGAGTTGAAGAGTTGGTTCTATCCGACGCCGACGAGTTGGTCCGCCCTTCGCGCGGACGCTGAGGAATGTGATTTCTCCCGGCTGCCGCGAGCATTGCTAGGGTGTCCGGAATTCGTGCCGTTCTATTGCCTTGCCATGCCTCACCGGTTTAACAGCACCGTCGCGGACCTCTTGGACCAGTTGGCCTACACCGGCCGGGTGTCGTGACGGCAGGTTTGCGACCGGACTGGAGACGGCAACCCGAGGGCATGGACTTGGCTGCGAGTCAATTGAAGGGGGTCCCTTGATCTCGGGCCGTGGCGATCCTGCGAATGGTCGCCACTCCCACCATCTTGAGCGTTCCTTGGTCGCACTCCATCCGGTGGCGGGGCTGGTTTTCCCAGCGCTGGTCGCCGTGCATCCGCTCGATAAGCATCCGGTTGTACTTCTCGGCGGACATGGTCCCCATCCTGTTCTCGACGCGGCTGCGTGCAGTAGCCGTCGCCTCACGACGCGTTCCCCTCGTACGCCTGAACTCCGGCGTCTCGGATTCGGCGCCGGTGGGCCAATGCCAAGGTCCCCTCAAGCACCATAGGAGAATCCCCAACGCGGGCTTCGCTCCGTGTGACGCCCCGACGACCCGCTCCCACCTACAACAGTCGGTTGAGTGTCTTGAAGGCTCGTTCGAACCGATCCAAGACTTGGTCAGTCAGATCGTCCGACAGTATCCCGATGTTGCCGCTGAAGTAGCGAGCTGGCCGGTAGTGATTGAAACTCGCACCATTAGGGAGTGAATTGCTCTCCAGGTGTTCCTTGAGTCGGCGAAGAATTCGAGGATGCCGGCTAGTCAAATCAGTCAGACTAACAGACGACCCAAATGCACCGTTCACCAGTTTCAGATAGAAATCGGGATCGAACATGTCCTCAACATCAGCCTCGCTGCTTCCAACATAATCCGCATAGGTCAGCACTTGGCGTTTCTTGAGTAGCTTCCGCTTGTAGAGATTCTCGATGCTCTGTCGGTCTTTTTTCTGGTAGTCGACGAGAACTGCAATGTTCAGATTCGACTGTGCACCGATTAGGGCAACAAAAGTAGCAACCTTGTCAGCGCCACCAACCGGCGTGATCGTCCAGTCCGCGCTCAGACCCACCCTATCCATCTCTTGAAGAAGCGCCGAGATGATCTGGATGTAAAGAAGGTCTGACACGCCCTCTACGACAAGGTTATTCGGGCCGATGAAGAGAGTTTGATGAATCTCGTAACCGAGCGCGCCTTGGAGCGGGAACAGGCTGTCGGGAGTGGCATCGAGAACCTCTGTGATGACCTTCGTTCCCTGCATCTCCTCCCGATGCTCATCGGCTCTTGGCTCGATGCTTAGATCCTGGACGATGCGCACCCGCTCGAAGTGCGTGGGATCAACCATGAACGGCGAGTGGGTTGTGTAAATCAGCTGATGATTGGGCGTAAGCTCTTTCTCGAAGTAACGAAGAAGGTCTTCCTGAGCTTTCGCATGAAGGGACAGCCCCGGTTCATCCAGAAGAAGGATCAGTTTCTTTCCGTCCCTCCGAAGGTGAGAGTACCAAGCGAGGAAAGAAAAGAACCAGACAAACCCGCGAGATCTCGTCCCAAGCGCCGTGCTGACCATGTGCTTGGTGTCGTGTATGCGTCCCCAGATGTTCATACCCGAGGTCATACCCGGCGGGTCTCCGGGTCGGGCTGGACGGATGTCGAACATCATCCGGAGATGTCGGTTCTGAGACCAATAAGTAAGCGCCGTCTGTGTGAGTTGGTTCTCGGCGGCCTCGAGACTCGCCAGCAGGGCCTCTGTGCGCTCCGGCTCTACGACTTCGCTTAGGTCCAAGCCTGCAAGGTCAAGCAGGCCCAGTAGAGGATAATCTGCGTTCTTTAGGGACTTCTCTCGCACTCGTTGCCGAAGCGCGTCGAGGTTATCCTGCCCTCTCATCTGATAGAATTCGTCGAAGTAAAGAAACTGGGGAATGCGTTCCTGGAGTACGTGTTGGCAGAGAAAGGCCGAAACACTTCCGTCACCAATCTGCTCAAGGACGGGCAGAAGTTCTCTCGACGCTTCCGTCTGTTCAGCGCTAGCAAGAGCTGACACCATTTCTTCGGCGGTTCCATGCTCAAACACCTGGTCTGTGAGCGGTTGAGGAAGGCCTGCGGACTTCACAAGATGTCTTAGAGCCGCGTCCTCATCGACATTCAGGTTGCTGTAAGTGATTTCGTTCGAGTATCCCTTGTGGAGCGAAATCACCGGGTTTTCGTCTATTAGGCACGCAGGTCCAAAAATCTCCGTAATTGCCTTGGTATCGTCAGATTCGAGTGCGTAGGTGGCTCGAACCACCTCCGCAGGCTCTCGTCGGCCAGACTTGACGGCCTTCTTGTAGGTGACCACCTCTCTACGGGGGTAATCGTCGGTGGCGTCAAAAGTGCCGTCCGCTTCGATGATCGGATTCAGGCGGTATAGGGCTTGAAGAACGGCAGTCTTCCCCGATTCGTTTTTCCCAACCAGGCAAGTGACATCGCCGATCTTGAATTCGGTCGAGTCCTGAACACTCTGAAAATCCGTAATGTTTACTTTGGTGAGTTTCATCTCCTGGGCATCCTCGGTAATTGCCTTTCGGCAGTGTACTGTTTCACCCGTCGTCCGCCTCGATCAGCTCGAGTTCCCGGAGCGGCTCCAAGACGCCATTCTCGAGCTTGGCTCTGTCGTAGCCGCTCGCGGCGGTCGCGCTCGCGCTGATCGAAACCTCCCCGGCCACATCCGCGAGATTGGCCAGAGCATGCCAGGCCGCGTACAGCTTGCTCGCGTCGGCGGTGAATGAGACTGCGATCTCGCGACCGCTCTGCGCGCCGAACGGCTTTGAGCCATGACCCGCGACATCGCCGTCACCATTGTCCTCCTCGTCACCCGCCTTCGCCGACGCATCTTCACCCGTCTCACCGTCCCCGGCCGAATCACTGGGTAAGGTCGGCTTCGCAGGCAACGCGGCCGGCGTAATGAGAAAGCCGGAGTCCAAGTCGATTTCGTCGTCAGCAACGCTACGCTCGAATGACACGCGGTGGCGGTCAATCTGGTAGCGTCCGTCGTCGCCGAGCCTCGGTCGACCAATGGTATAACCGAACAGGCCCCTTTCCACGCCGCGAGCGATGGCCTTGCGCACGGCTTGGGAAGAAAGCAAGCGCGGGAATCCCAAGAATTCATAGAACCCAGCCCGTACTCTGTCGGTCGCGATGCCGTTCTGGCTTGCTCCTTCGTCGCCGAGCTTGAACAACTCGACAATCTTCCCGGGTGCCACGGTGCCGAACACGCGGCGGTGGACAATCGTCAGCAATTCCTCCAAGCGCTGATGGATCAGCGCGCGCTTCTTCTCGTCAAGCGTCGTCTGGAGCGGCCGTCCGCCCAGACTGATCGTTTCAAGCGTCAGCGTGCCGTCGCCGGACTCCGGCAGCCAAACCCCGCCGTATAGCTTGAGCAGGGCGGATTCGACCGCCGCCCGTTCCGTAGCCTTGCGCTCCCTAAGTTGCCCCTTCTGGCCGCTTGTGAGATTGTGCTCGCGCCATTTCTGCTGAACGCGCTCAACTGCGAGCAGATAGCGCACTCCCCGCCGTAGTGTCTCCACCTGGCCGGTGGCTGGAACGGCAAGTCCCAATCCGTTGCGGTATACCCGCGGCCGGTTGCCCGATTGCTCGCAAAGGGCGATCGCGTCGCGTCGCCGCTCAGCTGCCGGTTTAGCTGCGAACTCGAGCGGCAGATAGGCGATGAGGAATTGCGGCTCGCCGTCCGGTACGTCGCCCGGTTTCCGGGGCCATACGATGGCCTGCTGTCCGGCAAGCCGCTTTTCGATCATCTGCCGGATGCGGGCTTCAACGCGGCTCTCATGACGAGCGATGACCTCGGCCTCCTGTTCGACCAGCAGCGTGACGTTGGGGTCCTTCTTGAAGCAGTAGCGCACACCGTCGAAGTGCAGGTACAGACACTGCTCCCTGAGTTCCTTCAGGCACGCCTGGATGGTGGTGGTGTCGAGATCCGGCCCGAGGGTCGCGGCTAACAGGTCCGGCTCGCCGATGCCGGGTGGAAGCAGGTCGCTATGGTCACCTCTTCCACGCGCCAACCCGCCGAAAGAGTACAGCAGCATTGTGGTGGCGAGGCGGCTGGCTGGTTGCTTGCCGGACTCGGCAGTCACTTCGCGCGCCCGCCGGTTGTCGATGCGTCGCGTTCGCGCGTTCGCGCCGACAAAGTCATGCTCCAAACAGGCTTGGAAGTCCTCGCGCTGACCTACTTCCTTGAAGAAGGCGAGGCGGACGCCGTTGTCTTGGATCGGGACATCTCCGGGACCGAGCAAGGGCCGCGAGGCCCCGGCGCGGTGGGCAGCGCGGAGGCATGAGGCGAGGAACCGCAGGGCACCGCGGGTGCGCTGAAAATCCGGGATGGCGGCCCAGCGCTCACGCATCAGGTCGATCAGAGCGGGGTGAAAGGGGTAAGACGCCTTGATCCGCTCGCGCAGCGCCAGGCCCTCTTCCTCGGCCTGTTGGCGACCCGGCTCGCCGTGCGCATAGGCGCGCCGCATCTGTGTGAACACTTGGCCGTAGGCGTCCGCCGATGCGGCCACCGCACCCGCGTCTGGTGTCCCGCCGAGCAGCCGCCGCTGGATGACGTTGAGAATCTCGTTGCCTTCCACGGGCTCGCGGCGCTGGTCCTTGCGGGCGGCCAAGTGCTCTACAGTCTGGAGCAGGCCGGTGTATTCAAGAGACTCGCGTTTGCTGGACTGAAGGGAGTAAACGAGCGCCGCGTCATCCACGCTCCCGACCGCCGCCGTCAACCGCTGAAGGAACGACAGCGTCTCGTCGCGCAGCGTGGTCTTTTCGACGCGAATCCCGCCGGCACTGATGAGGTATTGCAACAGTTCGTCGATAAGGATCAGGCTCGGACCGCCCCTGAGCAATTCAACGAGCGCATCGCCACCCGGAGCGACTCGGGCCTGGTCTTGGCCACGTACTAGGTCGTACCCTTCCCGCCCTCCAAGTCCCCACGCGATCCAGCCCCACACGGTCCTCGCGGTGATGTCGCTGCGGGGAGCCGGCTTGCCGTTCGTCGGGTCGAAGAACTGCCCGTCAACCACCGCGACACGCACGCCGTCCGGTCGCGGGAGTCCAGCCGCCTCCGGAAGTGCGTCGAGTGCCGCGCGGGACCGGGCGGCGTGCAGCAGGGCGGCCAGCGTGTGCGACTTGCCGCCCCCAAACGGCGTCTGAAGCCGGAGCACGCGATTGCCTGGTGCTCCGGCAAGACGCCCGAGCACGTCGTTGAGCAGCGACTTGAGGCCGCCGGTCAGATAGGACGCGGCGAAGAAACTGTCGGCGTCGCGGTATACCGCTGGGACGCGTCGAAGCTCTGCCTCCGGCTGTCCCAACTCCCTACCGATGAGGTAGTCGGAGAGTGTGCCGAGGTCGAGCGCGAAGATGTCCTCGGAAAAGTCGTCGGAAACCACATCGGGATGCAGCTTCACGGACTCTAGCCAGGGGCGTGTATTGGTACTCATCACGGGTTGTTTTCTCCGCTAAACAGGTCCAGGGCCCCGGTGACCAGCGAGTCCTCATCGCGCACATACGCGGCCCCCTCGACAATGCTCCGCCAGTTGGCGTTCAGCCGCGTAAGGGCACCAAGTTCCGCCGTAAGCGATGCATCTAGCGCTTCGTTACGGCCTAGAACTGGAGCCGACAAGGCCTGCGTCACCAGTCGAAGCTGTTCGCCGTTCGGACGGGCCGTCTTGAGATACTCCGACACGCGTCCGGGGTGTTCATCGAGCAGGTACAGCAGTCGATGCAGGGTGTCGACAAGTGGGGCAGGCCTGCCGTTCTCCGGAAGGCCGAGCGCCTCGTCATCGCCCCTCTCGGAGTAGTTGCGCACGCGGAACTTGCTCCGCTTGCTCCGGATCTTTTCCACGAGCTTCGGGGCGCTGCCGGCAAGTCCATTGGGACCATCGATCTCGATTCCCTGCGGATAGCAGAACACGTAGGCGTCGCCAGCCTCGATGGCGGATTCACGGTAGGTGAAGCGCCACAGGATGTAGAACCGGGTGATGGAATCGACGGCGGCGACTGCGGCACCGCGCAGGCCGAAGATCTCGTCTAGCATGACATCCAGCACGACGCCTTCGACATCGCGCAGGTATTGCTCGGCGGACACCGGCTCGCCGTTCGCATAGTCGACTCGGGAGAACTGTGTGTAGGCGCGCAGCCCGGCGCCGACGGCGGCCATCAGAAGGTCGGCGCCGCCGATCCCTTGGCCGCCGTTCCACAGGGTTTTCACCCGCTCACGAGCTATTTCGTTGAGTCGAGGCTGGACCTCCGATTCGTACTGCCCGACGACGGATTGCTCGCGTCGCCGCGCTACGAAGAAGATGCTGTCGGAGAGCGCTGCGGCTCCGAGGGCGTTGACCCGGCCTCGCGACTCCGTTTGAATCGGCCAGGCCTCGGTAACGGTCATCCCCGCGCCGACGAGCGCACGGATCAGGGTCGCCCAACCCTCGGTGGTCCGGTGAGCGTAGACGCAGACCAGGGGCGCACCCGGCTTCAGCACACGTCGCGCCTCCGCCAAGGAGTTGCGCATCAGCCGCTCGTAATGCTCCTTCGCCTTGTTGGCATCGCCGCCATGCTCGCTCGGTTGCGCCACGGCCTCCCGCCGCTTCGGCGGTGTGGGAAGGATGAAATGTCCCGGGTAATGGTCGCCGAGGATCCGCTTCAGCCAAACATAGAAGAAGGCCGAGAGATCCGCGTAATAGATGCTGCTGTAATAGGGCGGATCGGTGATGACGGCGTCGAAGGTCTCGTCGTCGTAGAAGAGCTTCTCTGCGTTCCCACGCCGGACTATTGATGGGGTTCCGATCCTCGCGAGCGCTCGAATGCAAAAGGCCTCGCGATCCAGCGCGAACGGAAGGCTTCCGGTAGTGGCCGCCAAAGGACTGATCTCTGAGAAGTCGTAGATCATTTTCAGCGCTTGCCGATCACCGACCGCACCCCTGGTGATCTGGTCCTTGGGTTCCCACCGCGAGAACTTGTTGAAAATGATCACGAAACGACCGAACGCCATCGCGAAGAACGTCACGAGCGCCCGCGCCCGATCCTTTGGCATGCCGTTGGCAAGCATCTCGCCATGCGCGCAACGAATCTGCTTGATGAGGGTGAAGAGGACGAGTAGTTGTCGAGTCGTGAACAGATCGCGGAAGCTCTCCATGCCATAGGCGGGCAACTGATCGCGCAGTTTGCCGTGGAGGGCCTCTGCAGGACATGAGAATCCCAATTCCGCCTCAAGCGTCGCCAAGCGCGTTGCGACCAAGTTGGGAGATGGCACGGAGGTGGCATCCGGAGGCAGGTAGACCTTCTGCCGCTTCTTGCGCTTGGGCTTCGGAGGAAGTGCCGCCACGATCGCGGCCAGTGACTCTCCCATGCGGCCTTCGACCGCCATCTCCTTGACGTGGTCGGCGGGCGCCGGTGTGTTGCAGGCGACGCACACCGCCTGCCCCGAACCGGTTTGTCCGGTCTGTTTCGACACGGCCTTGGCGGAGGAGTCGGAAACGATGTCCCAGCACAGGCGGTCGCCGTCCTCGATTCTCGGCACGGCCGCGATGGCGCCGCCCTTCTTCCGAAGCCATGACTGTCGTACCAGCGGGACCGGCGCCCGGCAGCCGGGCCGACGACAAGGCACGCTGCGCGCCCAGATGTACGAGACAGGATCGGCATAGGCGCCGGAAGCGGGGGCAAGGGTCCCGAACAGAGAACCCTGCTTCTCCAGCTCGTCCGTCTGCGACAACTCGATACGCGGGTATAGATCGCCGATCTCGTCGCGCATCCGTTCCAGGATCTTCTCTCCCCGGCGGACGAAGTCGTTGGCCAAGCTTGGGCCGTAGGTTTGCGGGTAGACGAGCGTGCACAGCTCGATCAGGTGCGCGACCGGGTTGTAGTCGATGGCGTGACTCTCGCAGCCAAGGCGGGCGGCTTCCAGCGGAATCGCCCCGCCACCGGCAAACGGGTCGAGTACCTTCGGCGCTCGTCCGCCGTGCAGTTCCTTGATTCGGTCACGCGCTTTCGAAACTGTTTCGGCATTGGGCTTGTAGGCCGCGAGCTTGGCTACGAACGACGCGGATTTCTCTCGTTCCTTGTCGGTGCGAGGCGCAGGTGCAAGCGCCGCGTAGACGGCGGCCCGACACGCGGTGATCGGACGACGCGCCGGCCAGTAGTGTACCAGTTCCACATAGCGTCGCGGATGCAGCTTCTCCTTGGATGCGATGGCGTTCAGCGCATCGAGCGGCAGGTAGTCCTCGATCAAGCGGCGGTCGTCGGTCTTCAACGCGAGTGCGCTCCTCTCAAGGCTCCACGGGAATCGTCGTTGGTGAAGCCCATTTCCCCGAGAAACCGGGATGGTTGCTTCCCCCAACCCCTGTATTGACGAGCCCATGACAGGATCAGGCGCTGCTTCGTCCGAGTGATGGCGACGAAGCAGCCCCGTCGCTCCTCTTCCAATGCGGCGCTGCCGTCTCCCTTCTTGACGCTGTGCCAAGAAGGCAGAATCTCCTCGACGAGACCGATGACGTAGACTATGTCGAACTCTAACCCCTTCGCCCCGTGAATGGTGGCGAGGGAAACCGCTCCTGGGGCGGGAACGGGTTCTTTGGAGCGTAGCTCCAACTCCTGTAGGAACCGGTCGAGCGACGCTCGTCCGATTGCCGTTCGGATCTCGCTCGATAACCGTTGCCAGGCGCTCAGATCGTCCTTGAGATCTTCATCGAATTCGTCGCTCCTCAAGTGCCCGAGGATCTGCTTGATCGCCGATGCGGGTTTCATTTCTCCGGCGGTGAGGCCAGAAATTGAGGCGACGATCTCCGTGGCTGGCGATGAAAGGTCGGCCGATTGCGCCATATCGGCCCAAACCGAGAGGAAGGTGACGCCTTCCGCCGCGGACCGAGCCATCAAGTCATCAACGTCCAGCGACATAGGGGAAAAGCTGCTGAACGTCTCGACGAGAGTGACCATATTGCGCCGGTCGAGTGGGCGGTTGATCTGCTTTAGACAGGCGACCAGCCAACGCATCTGAGGCGATACGAAGTCGTCGCGGCGCGTCAGAATCGTTGCAGGTACGCTTTCCTCTTCCAAGGCTTGCCGCATGGACTCCAGCAACGCGCGCGTTCTAGCGAGCACCACTGTATGGCGACGGTCGGCGATATCCTGACTGGCGATCTCGGACGCAATGCCAGCCACCTCGTCTTGGTCCGTCGCGAACATGCGGCAGCGAATCTGCCGGTCTTCGATCGAATGACTCTGCTGGGCCGGTTCCGCCAACTGTTTGGACTTGTCGCGCCGAACGTTGTACACGACAAGACGATTTGCGGCTTCCACGATGCGCGGCGGACACCGGTAGTTGGTTGGCAGTTGCACCACCTCGCAATCGAAGTCCTTTACCAGGGTGCTGATCCGACGGACGCTTGCACCGTTCCACTCGTAGATCGTCTGATCGTCGTCCGCTACCGCGAAGACCTGGCGATAGCCTTGGCCCGCCATGCGCCGAAGAAGCTCATACTGTGCGCCGTTGGTATCCTGGAACTCGTCGATGAGCCAATGTCGGTAGACGGTCTGGTAGTGGCGGGCCATGGCTGGAAACCCAAAGAGCTTGTACGCCTCGAAGATCAACGAATTGTAGTCCAGTGCGTTGGCGCGGCGGAGTTCATCCTCATAGAGTCGGTAGGCGCGAGCCACGCGGCCTGCGTCTTGGCGTGATACCCCGCTTCGGTTGGCCATCCATTGCTCGGCGTCGTCGGTACCCACCAATCGGGCCTTGAGGGCATTGATCCTAGGCAAAAGGCGGCGGTCTTCGCCGGGCAGGTGTGGGCGGTCGCGCCCGAGAGCATCTTCCAACACGGCTTGGCAATCGGTCCTACGCGAGTAGATCGCGAAATCTGGCCTGATCCCAAGGTGTACGCCGTGTTGGCGCAAGACCTGTGCGCAGAAACCATGGAAGGTTTGGATGTCGGCTCGTTCTTCGAGTCCGGGCGTAAGCGTGGTCACCCGACTTGACATCTCGTGCGCGGCCTTGTTCGTGAACGTAAGGGCGAGCACACGGAAACGCTCGTCCGGCGATCGGTCTAGGAGTTGAGCGACCCGACAAGTCAGCACGCGGGTCTTTCCGGAGCCTGGCCCGGCAAGCACGAGCAGTGACCCGTCCTCCCACTCGACAGCCCTGCGCTGGATGGCCGACAGTTCGTGCAGTGTGCTTTCGAGTATGGTCGCCACTATACCAACCCCCTCAGTTGCTCGATGGCTGTCCGGAATGCCTGTGGCGCACGGCGCGCCATGTCGGCGTCCTGACGAACACGCGCAGCCAACTCAGCCGCATAGGCGGTCTTGTTCTTCCGCAAGCGGTCCGCCAGACTGTCACCGGCAAGCTGCGACGCGTCCGGGATGCCCGAGGCGACCAGCACGTCCCGCAATTCCGGTTCAAGTCCGTCGGCCACGAGTTGCGCCTCCAAGTCACCGGCGGCATGGGTTTGACAGCGTTCTTTCAACTCCTCGTCACTGAACCCGCGGTTGGCAATCGCGCGCTTCATCCCCTTTCCTGCGTCGTCGCCGTCGAAAACCGCGAGCCATGGAACGTCCAGCGCCCGTGCTAGCGCGGCGAAGGTTGCTGGATCGCCGTTGTTCTGCGCGTCGATGACGGAGACGCTATGCTGGTCAAGATCGTAATCGAGTGCGTGCGCGATGGCGTGTACGAGAAGGTAGTCTGTCTGACCTTCGACAATTAACCAGCGCTCCGCGAAGAATATTTCCCCGCGAATGCGGCGGGCGTGGGTATCCAACGCCTGCAACTCCCCGTCGTCAATGTAGAGGGATGAGCGTTGCCTCAAATCGCGCAGTCGTTGTTCGACCTCCGTACGGCGCCCGTCACGCCCACAGCACGCAAGCAGAGCCCGATATGTGCTCTTGTCGAGCGCGCCGCGGACCGTGAGCGTTTCCGAAGCGCTTTCATAAGTTAGAAATTCGCCAGATCCTGCCACGATCCTGTCGAGGCCATCAAGGGCTGGAATCGATGCCGAGTAACTTGCCGGCAGCGATCGCACTTCGGTTCCGTTCGGGGTGAGGCGCACCAATCGCAAGTCACGGAATGGAACGTGCTGGACAAAGAAGGGCGAATGGGTGGTCACGATCTTCTGTCCGGGTAGCCCGCTGACGTGTCGCCATAGCGTACGAACGGCCTGTGGGTGAAGGTGAGTCTCGGGTTCCTCAAGGGCAAGTAGCGGCTTACTTCCGGTTTCGTACAACTCGCGCAGCAGATGATCTACGAATGCTTGGAACAGGAAGATCACCGACAGACTCTGGATTCCCTGTCCTTGGCGCCGTAGCGGCAACCACGGTAAGTCCGGCTCGTTGCGGAGAATGATTTCGGCTCTGGAGAGCAAGTCCCAGCTCTTCAGCGGCACCATCCTCATAGCGAGACCACCTTCCCGGTCCCGAGCGGCAATGCGGGTAGCGCCGGACAACGTATTTGCAATCACCTCAAGACGCGGGTCAGCCTTGAGCAGGCGTCGGTTGAGCAAGTCGAGAACCCGCAATGCCCGGGATTCAAGTTCCGACGGGATCTCCAACGCTCTGAGTAGTCGTCTCCAGAACTGCGAGGAGCGGGGCGAGAACTCATCGCTCACGTCGCGCAGGGCACCGAGATAGAAAACGGGCAGATAGCGCCAGAAACGTTCCAGATTCACACGGCGCGCGCTTCGACCAGCCAGCGGATCGCGCTTCGCGTCGAGGAATTCCCAGATCGGCTCAAAGGCGCCCGTGTCCTCGCTCCACGCACACCGGGTTCTCAAGGCAATGGTTCGCCGACCGGTGGCCAAGTCGATCTGGATGATGTCCCCAAGGTCTTCCGCGACGGGATCGGGCCACTCGCCGAGCTCGGACTCGTCCGACCGCAGTTCGATGCTAACTCCGCTGGAGGTCTTCGGATCGGCCGTGTCGTCGGGGAGATGAATGTCGTATTCGCTGAAGCCCGTGCCACGCTGTCCCCAACGCCGTGTGAGGGCGATCCGTAGTGCGTCGAGAATTGCGGTCTTGCCAGCGTTGTTTGGACCCACGAACACCGTTGTGTCGCTGAGGTCGATGGCCATGTGCCGGATTGACCGAAAGTTGCTGATCTCGAGCCTGGTTATGCGCATGTGTGACAGCACCTCCGATGGGTGACCGTTTCTGTCATGCCAACTCCTCCCGTTGCTCCTGTGCCGCCTGTTCGATCGCGCTTGCCGGCACGTCATAGTAACGAGCCGCGACAACCTCCTTCTTCGCGTAATCCAAGTGGTTAGCGGGGTTCTGGATCGTGAGCGGAACCGCCTCCGGGTTGTCGAGGGGGTCCCACACCACGTACAGCCAGTAGGTGTCACCGAGTTGCTGCGCCTTGTACCACTCGTTCGTCGTGAGTCTCACCGGCCGCCCGGCTCTGCGGCCCTTGACCTCGATGCGTCGCACGCCGGCCACCGGGTCACGATACCCGGTCTGCGGATCGGGAGCCGCCAGACTGCGGATGTCGAAACCGATCTTGAGATGGCCAACCCGCTCGCATTCACGGTCTCGGGCCTCTTCGTACGCGACGACGATGTCCTCGGCTGCTAGTTCGACACGGCGCATCAGTCCCGCATCCTGCTCCTCGGCCAGCTCGGGAAAGCTACCGACCGCCGTGTCCGGCGGCAAAACGAGGCAACTGGCCACGTGGCGCACCGGACCGTGGCGGGCTATGCGGAGCCGGTTGATCCCGGTGATGCGTTCCCGCCGGGTGCGCTCAAGGTCGGACAGATCCTGCTCCGCCCGCTGCCGCGCGAGCGCGACCTCGGGTTCGCTCGGCTCTCGGCTTCTCAGCTTCATCACCCGGTCCTGGGCGGCTCTCACCCGAGCGTCGAAGGACTTCATCAGATAGTCGCGGGCGACATCCGCGTAGCGGCCACGTTCGCTCCGCGCCGTAATGCAGCGCTCCATCTGCACCGTCGTCTTGATGTAGTCGCCGACGGGTCCGTGGTCGAATTCGGCGAGCGTTTCGGGCTGCTGCGGATGTTCCGGCAGATCGATCAGGACATCGGCGGAAACCGGCTCGAACCGCTCGGCGGCAGGCACGCCGTCGGCGACTTCTTCGCGGATGGCCACAAGCTCGGCATGGACAGTTGTGGCCTCGCCCTTGGTCGTCTGGCCACGGACCATGATTTCGTGGAAGTGCAGCCGGTACGGCGCCGAGGCCATCGCGTCCACGTAGACGGCAGTGCGGCCTGCGACATCTTCAAGAGCCTCGCTTAGCTTCTCGTCAATCGCGGCGTACAGGGCATGGCCGGGACCGAGCAGCACTGCATCGAGGTGCCGATCCTGTTCCAGGTGCTCCTTGTAGAAGGTCAGTTTCCGGTAGCTGGCGTCCGGGGCGCCGAGGCGTCGCACGGCGGTGAGACGCTCGGAACGCAGATCGGCTCGCACGTGCTCGATTCTCCACAGCCCGTCCGCCCTTGCCTCCATGCGGAGGCCCACCACCTTCGCTGCGCTCACGAGGTGGGATTCGACGTAGCGCGGCATGAGCCGCCGTTCCTCTGCCTCCAGGTTGGCGTGGGCAAAGGCTGAGAAGTCGACATGCGCGCGCGCCAGCGCGATTCCGGTCGCCTCCTCGTAGCGGTCGAGGAGATCGGGGTCGATGCGGTCGATCATGTCCAGATAGTCGTCCAGCCGTCTCGGCTCGTAGGCCACTTCGCGGAGCATGTCCGGCAGGTTGACCTTGTTGAGCGAAAGCACCTCGCCGACCACGTCGAACACCCGGTCCCCGAGGGCGTCCCGCATGCGGTCCAGCTTGTCAAGCAGCCGTTCGAGAATGCGGCCCTCTATAACCGGCTGGCCATCCTTCGAGGATGTCGCCACGAAATTGAACGCGTACACGTCGCGGGTCTGTCCGATGCGGTGGATGCGGCCAAGGCGTTGTTCGAGACGGGTCGGATTCCACGGCAGATCGTAGTTGATCATCAGGTGGCAGAACTGGAGGTTGATGCCTTCCCCGGCCGCCTCGGTGGCCACGCATATCTGGCAGGTCGTCCGGAAGTCCTCCTGGGCTCGCTTGCGCTCGCGCGGGTTCATGCCGCCGTGTATCTGGCACGTGGAATAGCCCCACGCCTCGAGATGTTCGCGCAGGTAGTTGAGCGTGTCGCGGTGCTCGGTGAAGAGAAGCAGCTTGCCGCGTCCATCCTTGAGTTCCTCGAACTCGGACCGTTGCAGGCACTCCCGCAAGGCGACCAATTTGGAATCGCGCCCGCTTTCCCGGACCCCCCCGACCCGGGCAACCAGATCCGCAAGCTCGGCGAGTTCGGTCCTTAGCTGGTCCAACTCGGCTGCCGCGGTCGCCTCGTCGATGAGCGCGTCGCGGGCCACTTCATCCAAGTCGTCTTCGTCCTGTTCGGCGTCGGATAGCAGGCCTTGCAGTTGCGCCAAGCGGCGCGCTCTCTGGGCGGGAGAAAGCTCCTCGAGTTCGCGGAGCAGGTCGTCGAGCTTTTTCCGGCGGCGGCGGAGCGATTCGTGGATCGCGTGCATCGAGCTTGCAAGGCGACGCTGGAACACGGTGCGCGCCAGTGCGACGCTGTTCTTGCGCCGACCCGTTGCTTGGGGCAGGAACTCGTTGATGTAGGCCGTCACGGCCTTGTAGATGGTGTACTCCTCCGGCCCGAGGTCGAAGCTCACCGTCTGAACGTGGCGGTCGGGGAACAGTCGGCGGCCGCTCATGTCCCTCAGGTCTTCCTTCAGTCGGCGGAGCGACCAGGGGCAGTCCTCTCCGAGCTTCAGGATGTCGCGGCGGATTTGGCTGGCCGCCTCACCGAGACGGTGCGGTTCGGGGAACAGGTCGCGGTCGAGCAGCCGGATAAAATGCGCGAATCGGTCGTCGTCCCCGTGATGGGGGGTGGCCGTGAGGAGCAACAGGCTGTCGCACTGTTCCGAGAGGCGTTCGGCGAGCTGATACCGTTTCGTGCGCTCGATTCCGTCTTCGCGCTTCGACGAGCGTTTCGTGTACGCGCTGCATTTGTGGGCTTCGTCGATGATGATGAGATCCCACCGCTGCTGCCAGACGCGCTCCCGGACCCCATCCTGTTTGGCATAGTCGATGGACGAGATGATCTGCGTCTCACGCTCCCAGAGATTCAGGAGCTGTTGCTGGTCGTTCGCCGAATGGACGATCTGGAATGGTTCGTTGAAGAAACGCAGCAATTCGTCCTGCCACTGTATGGTCAGGGGTGCCGGCGTGAGAATCAGGCAGCGGTCGATAGCCTCCCGCAACTTGAGTTCCTTGATGAGCAGGCCGGCCATGATCGTCTTGCCCGCGCCTGGGTCGTCGGCAAGCAGGAATCGAAGACGCGGCTGCGGCAGCATCTTCAGGTAGACGGCTTCGATCTGGTGCGGGAGGGTTCTGATGCCGGACAGGCTGACCGCAAACTGGCGGTCGTAGGAGTAGGCGAGACGGATGCGGGTCGATTCGACGAGAAGTCGAAGGCGGTTGGCGTCCACCGGCCGAGGTGCCTCACTCGTCTGTCCGCCTTCCGTCTCGAGAATCGCGGCGACCTCCTCGGGAGAGATAACAGTTTCCTCAAGCGTACCGTCAGCCAGCCGAACTCGGCACTCAAATCCCGAAGCCCCATTCGCCCCAAGCGGTCTTGCATCTTCGAGGACCACGGGGGCGTCAAACTGGCCGGACAGAACAACTTGCCTACCGACCCGTGCTGCAAGGGCGTTCTCAGACATCAAATTGCGTTCACGGTCTTCGTCGTTGGCGGTGGCGATCGGTCATGAGATGGTCGGAGGCGACCAGCGCCTCCCGATCCAAGCCTTGCAGCTCTGCCACCTCCAGTGCGTTGCGTCTCTCGGCAGCGGAGACTTGCGCGTACCCAACCTTAGCCATGAGCCAAACGGCTACCGATGGGTTCGGCCATCCAACGCGGCAGGACCGCCCGCGCGGCGAGCAGTTCTTTCAGATCCTCCCCCGAGAGCGTGGGAAATACGGCATCCAGGCTCTCCTCAACTTCGTTGGGACCAAGCCAAGCGAGCGCGCGGATGACCGTGCCGGCGTTTCGGTTCGGTGCCATCAGTTGCCAGCTCGGAGCGTGCCGCAACTCGACTCGGTGAGCCCAAAAAAAAGGAGTCGGTCGGGGCCGGAAGTGAGATAGACGGTACGCACCGCGTTCTGGGTTGTCACACCCAGCCGGTTGGCCGCGTCTCCGCCGTTGGACACGATGGTCTCACCCCAAAGGCTCGCGAGCGCGGTGATGGCTTGCTCCAGACTCGGCGCGCGAAGACCAAAGCGCGTCTCGATCGGACGCATGTAGACGCCACGGAAGATCCGGAGGAGCCGCTCCGAGTGGGCGAGGCGGGAGAGCGCCCGGCTCACGGCGGCCCGGTCACCGAGGTGCACGAGATCCTCCGCCTGGATCGGCGTGGCCTCCGGCTTGGCTTCCGCGTACCCCATGATCCGCTCGGGCAGGCTCTTCATAGTATCACTCTCACCATGACATAATATCATCGCTCGCGTTGCTCATCCGTAAACCAAGGTAACAGCCTCCTCCTCGGAAGCTTAGGCATCCAAGGTAGTCGAGCGAGGAGTCCCGGAGAGCATGGCACTGATGATCGCGTTCGTGTCAAAGACGCATCGCACCACCTAGTCTCTCAGGAGCTCCTCCAGAATCTCGGGAGTCAAGCCACGGGCCCGCGCATTTCGCGTAATCTCCGTCATGACGTCCTGGAGGGACTCGCCGGTCCGCGTGATATCACGGAGACGAAGATTGAGGAGGAGGTCCAGCTTGCGACGATCCTGGTCCGACGCGGCTCGATAGGCGTCGGCCAGATCCGGATCCACGGCGATCGTGATTGCGTCCGTCACTTGGGTCCTCCCTTCGTCGCGACGGGGTGTCTCTCGCTCAATCGAGGTTCCACTTCGCGCGCAGGCGAGTCGCCCACTCCCGGCCGGCCTTCAAGTCACGCGCGGTCAGGCGAGGCGGGTACAGGAAGATGAATCGCGAGACATAGCTTCGCGTTCCGCTCACGGACCTCTCGTATCCCATCACCCAGTGGAAGAGCGAACCGATGCGCATTCGGGCCCGGTCCTCGGGGTCGATCTCCTCCAGGTCGATGGTCGCAACTGCGCGTCCGCCGCCCGTCAAATCGCGAAGACGAGCGTCGAACTCGTCCTTGAGAATGGCCGTTACCCGCCCCGCCCATTCCTGCTTGGGGAAGAAGGAGGGAGATCGTCCGAGCGAGATCTCCGGAACGGCTGGTCGCACCGCGTTCAACCCGTACGGATTCGCGCCATTCCGGTCCATTCCGTCCGGCTGGTTATTGCGGGATTCAGTCGAGCCGGCGGTGGCCGCTCGTCGGCCTTGCACTGCATCTACCGTTAGGGTACCGGTCGGCATGCCCAACGCCCGCACCCGGTGGCGTTCAGGAGAACGGTCGGGGGCAGTTCGCCAGACCGGGTCGAGCTACCAGCGTCGTGCGCCCCCTGAATGGTTGCCGTTTCTCTCGCTCGGGACATCGCGTGTCCTACCGTTTCGGAGTATCCGTCCGGGACATGATCCGCTCGGGCATGCTCTTCATGGTGTCATCGCTCCGCGTGCCAAGGCATCATGCTCGAAGGCGCTACCGCGTGACCGCATCCCGCGCTCTTGTGTCTTCCCGCCATACGCGCAACCTCCGAGCCTGCGCCAGCTCGTAGCTCGCCTGCATGCGCATCCAATGATCGGCCGTTCCCCACCCGAGGGCTTCCAGCGCGAGCGCCATGTTCGCCGACACACCCGCCTTGCCGTTCAGTAGTCGCGACAGGGTCCCCCGCTCACAGCCGAGGTGCGCCGCGGTCTCGGTGACGTTCCATCCGACCTCGTCCATGCTCTCACGGATCAGTTCGCCCAGGTGCGGGGGGTTCAGCATCGCGCCCACGCGCTCGCCGCCAGTGCCGTCCATGATCCTTCCACCCTCCCTTAACTCCTCATCCTTCCAGCAGCGACCCCGTCTCCTCACCCGACCGCAACGCGCGCCCGGCTTTGCGGGCGACCAGCAGGCTGGCCACGCCTCCTCCCGCACCAAGGAGTGGCAGAATGCTGAACGGGACGATGGCGGCCCCGTTGGGCCAGTCCCCCCAACTGCCGCCCACAACGAGTCCCGCCAGCAGGAGGCCGCCCAGCACGCCCACCGAGGCGACCCGCGAGCAGGAAAGCTCGTCCAGCGAGCGCCCGCGCGCCGCGATCGCCAGAATGGCCGAGAAGCTCGTACCGATGCCGACGCCCCAGACGGCACCCGCGATGATCATGAACCCCAGCTCGTCCTCGGCGCCGGGGAAGAACACCGCATTCACCAGGGCGACCAGAGAGAAGAACGCCGCGCCGATGGCGCCGAAGGTCAGCCCCATCCCGAGGACTCCACGGATCACCCTCTTCCAACGCGACACGGCGAGCCTCCTGCTTGTGTTGAATCGATGCCACCCGAGGATATCCGAGGTACGATCCGGCGTGCAAACGGGTTCCGTCGCTTCAACCGTCCATGTGATCACCGGCGGTTCAGCCCCCCGGCACAGCACTGCATTGATGAACCTCAACCGACTCCACGCCGAGCGCATCCGTCACCTTCAACAGCAGGTGGTCCGGGATAACGGCCATGAGGGCCTGATCCGGAGCCAACGTGATCCGGCTGGTCGGTTGCCCTCGGGCATCAACGATGTCCCAAACCTGGTTCCGCCCGTCCGGAGTCCGGCGCACCCACAGGAGATCGTCCGGTCCGCCCAGGAGTTCGAACACCGTTGGGTGGTATCAGGGAAAGTCGACGGTTCGCCGTGCTACCTCTCTCAGTGGATCGAACACGCCCCGTTGCCCGAAGATCTCCTGCGGAATGGCGTTCTGAAGCCAGTATTCCCTGTCTTCCCCGGTGACCTCGAAACGGTCGTCAAGGGCGAGCGAAACCACCGACATCTGCGCGCCGTCGAAACCCAGAATCCTGACTTCCGGGTCCGGCCCGCGCCAAAACGCCACGCCCCCGGAAACGGGGGTCCATTGCGGAGTCGGCGAGTAAGGGTGCGAAAGAGTGAGGCCCGGCGCTCCCGGTGCAGTGAGACGCAGGTTGGCCGTCCTCTGGGGGTACGTGATCACCGTTTCCTGACCAACCGGATCTTCGTCGGCGCTGGCTCCAAATGATCGTGCAATGATGGACCTCTCGTTGCCCATGGGCACGGACACCCCGAACAGAACCGTGTCCCCCCCGGCCCGATTCGCTTTGCCGCGGCAACCGTGGTCTCAGCGGATTCCCGGATCCAGCCTCTTCGTAGTATCACCTCTCGCCCTGCCATAGTATCATCCCTCGCCCCCGGACATCAGCCCCCGCAGCACGGCGTCCAGCGCATCCTCCGCAAGCTGCTCGAGTTCGTCGGGGCGGCGGTTCTGGACCGGGTGGGGCACCCACACGATCTCCGGCTCGAAGCCGAGCGAGGGGATCTGGAAGGAGGCCGCCTCGCGGAAGGCGGTGGTGGCGATCAGGAGGCCGGGGAGACCGCGATCGTCGAGGGCCTTGATGTCGTGCAGACCGCACGATACGCACGATCCTCAGTCGGCGAGCGCCTCCACGACCACGTCGGCGCCGGCGGCGATGTCGTCCAGGATCGCGTTGCTGGCGGGCTTGGCGTTGGTCGGCTTCGCGAAGCGCGCGGTGGCGATCCCCCGTGCGCGGAGCCGTGTCTCGAGGCAGTCGAGGAATTCGTCGGCGCGCGACTTGCCGATGTCGAAGAGCGCCACCGTCCTGCCGTCCAGCGACGCCGGGGGGGTGCACCGCGGACGCGTTGCGGGCGCGCTCTCGGAGGTGGGGTCGTGCAGCGTGACGGTGGATTCGGTCATTCGGTGATCTCTCTGGTAACGGGGTGGGATTCCTCAAACAGCCGCCCTCCCGGCCAGCCCGACAGGATGGCCGAGAACAGCCCGGCGGGACCCCCGGCTCGCACCAGCAGAAGGGCGCCGGGATGGAACTTGGGGATGCGCTGGCCCGCGCGGGAGGGGGGCATTCCCTCCGCGACGCCGTCGGCACCCGCCGCCACCTTCTCGCCCGGGAGCAGCAGTGCGCCTTGGAGCGCGCGGGTGATCCGGCTCCGGTCCCATCCCGCCTCGCGGTAGATGGCGTAGTGTTCGGGTGACAGGACCAAAACGGCGGCCGCCCACTCGCACAGCTTGGGATGTCCCACCGCCTGCAGCCCCATCGCCAGGGAGCGGGTGAGTTCGCGTGGCGTGCGCGCCTTCTGGTCGGTCACCCCCTGGATCCCTTCGCCGGCAAACACCGTCACCGCGCTCCTTCCGGGAGCGATTCCGCGCGAGACGGCCAGCGGTTCCCAGCCATCGTCGCCCTCATCCTCTGCAAAGCAGAACGTGTACTTGGCCGGAGAGCCCAGCGTCGCGCGGTCTATTTCGCCGGGCCGCCCTCCGCCCACATTGCGGACCACGAGGTTCACCGCGCGGCCGATGGTGGCGTTGGCCCGGTTCCCCTGTCCGAGTGCGTTGAGTCCCGAGTTCATGCCGATGCGCTTCGCGATGGGGCCGTTGACGATGATCACGGGGCTCGAGAAGCAGGTGCTGCAGGTGACGCCGTGCAGGGTGAACCCCGGGTCCAGGGCGGCCTCGAGAGCCGTCAGTACGACCGGCATGTATTCGGGGCGGCACCCGGCCATGACGGCGTTGATGGCGACCTTCTCCACCGTGCAGGGCGCCAGCTCGGGAGGGACCCGGCCGATGACCTCGTGCGGGTCGCGGCGCGTGCCGCCCAGCATGCGCAGGATGCGCTCGGGCGTCGGCGGGACCACCGGGAGGCCGTCGCTCCAGCCGCGGTCATAGCACGCCTCGATCGCGTCGGCGCCGGAAGCGACCTCGACCGTGCGCGCGCGGATGCCGGTTTCGCCGAAGCGCACCCGCAGGGCCTCCACGACCCCCGGCTCCACCGAGCGGGAGCCACAGCCGGGCCGGTGGAGCGGGAGCCCCGTGCCCAGCGTGGGGATGTCCGTGAGCGCACGCCAGTCTTCACGACTCCAGCCGACCGTGCGGCCGGCCTCCGCACCGCCCTCCAGCCGGATCAGCGTCGGCACCGTCTCGACGGCGAGGTGGAAGGAGCGCTCGAGGGCGCGGTCGTCCGTGGCGGCGCCGGCGAGGCCGGGACCCAGGAATCCGCCGTCGTCCTGCCAGTAGATGGTCAGCGGATGGCCGGCCCGGTGGATCTCGGCGAGGACGGGCACCGCCAGGTGGCAGGTCTCGCACTCGTCCTTCACGACGGCGACGTAGGTGGCGGGCTCGGACATTACGCCGATGAAGATGCGTTGCCGCCGATGGGCTGACAAACGCGAGCCTTGTCACCCGGCTTGGAACACCTCATGGTTCGACCTCGTAGCGTCGCGACGCCCTGGTCACGTAGTGAACTGACGCGCTACACGCGACACCACGCGTCTTGCGATCCCCCGAATCACCCAGGACGGCGAGAGGCTTGCAGTCAATGCCGGAAGACAGCTCCACGGAAACGCAGACGCCGCCCGGAAACGCCGACGAGAGCGAGCTTCCCGAAGTCCCCGGCCACGCACAGGGCCGAGGTCGCGCGACCCATCGAATACCCTTCGCCCGTCTTGCGCTCGAGTTCGTGGTCATTGTCGTCGGCGTGCTCGTCGCCCTCGGCTTCGATCAGTGGATGACCACCATCGACCAGCGCCAGCTCGTCAACGAGACGCTCTACGCCCTGGCCGCGGAAATCGCCGAGAACGCGGTGACTCTCGACCGTCGCATGGCCTATCACGACGGGATCCTCCCGGGGCTCGTCGAGAATCAGCGGGCTGCCGAGAGAGGCGAACGCCAGAGCATCTCGATCAGCGGAGCACTGCCCGAAGGACTCGGGCTCACGCCGTTGAGGAGTACGGCGTGGGAGTTGGCCAGCGTGACCGAAGCCGTGCGGCACTTCGATTTGCCGATTCTCTCCACGCTCTCCCTCACGTACTCCCTTCAGGAATCGCTCCACGAGTACGATCGCATCGTCTCCGCCGGGATCATCCAACCGCAGTTCTTCGCGGCCACTGACCAGCCCGGCCCGATCATCTACCTCGGCGTCATGGTAAGCGACGTTCGGGCACGGGAAGACGAGCTTGGGCGATTCTACGCCGAGACGCTGCGGCATGTGCGCCTGCAGCTGGGAGATCCCGAGGCGGGCGCGGTGGTGGAGGTGCGTTGACGTAAGTCGTCGGAATCGGCGGGACCACGGGGAGGCCAGCGCTCCAGCCGCGGTCAAAGCACGCCTCGATGGGGTCGGCGCCGGAAGCGACCTCGACCGCGCGGAGCACCAAGGCGTTATATTGGTGGACGAGTTTCTGACGAAGAGCGGAGCCATGAAGAGTCTGGCCAAACGGATCATGGAGTACGCCGAGGCCTCGCCCGAGGCCACGCCGATCTGCCCGAATGCCTTGCTTCATCTCGGCAAGCGGGGGGCGGTGAATCAGGCTCTGTCGCGCCTGGCCCGTTCGGGACAACTCCTGCGGATTTGCCAAGGCGTCTACATGCGCCCCGTCGAGACACGTTTTGGGCGCTGTGCACCGAGCGTGGGCAAGTCGCTCCGTTCGCTTTCCGAACTCTGGGGCGAGACCATCGTTCCGAACGGAGGCGGCGCCGCCAACTGGCTTGGCCTGACGAACCAGAATCCGGTTCGCTCGGTTTACCTCACTTCCGGTCGCGGTCGGCGATTGCTCTTCGGCAAGCACCCCGTGGAGTTGCGGCACGCGCCGCGCTGGCAGCTGGTGGCCCCGCACCGCATGGCGGGAGTGGTCATCCGCGCCTTGGCATGGCTCGGCCCTCACGAGATCGAGGATAGCCTCGACACGGTCCTGCCCAGGCTCACTCGGGAAGACCTCGACGAGCTCGCAACCGCACGGGCCGTCATGCCCCGGTGGATGGCGGAGCCGCTAAGCACACGCCTCGCCCATGCGTGAGACACCGTTTCAGCATCTCTCGGTCGAAGAGCGTCGCCTTGCCCTGCGGAAAGCCCAGGCCGAAGGCCCGCATCCGGCGTTCCTGTTCGAGAAGGACATCTGGGTCGTTGCGACCCTGAACGCCCTGTTCGAGGCTCCGTTCGGACGGCATCTGGTGTTCAAGGGCGGCACATCGCTGTCGAAGGTCTGGCACGCGATCCGGCGGTTCTCCGAAGACATAGACATCACATACGACATTCGGAGCTTTGCTCCGGATTTGGTTGCGGGAGGCGACGAAGAGGCGTTGCCCCCAACGCGCAGCCAGGAGAGGCGCTGGACCAAGGCAATCCGTCCCCGTCTCGCCGAATGGGTCCTTGAGCGGGCAAGACCGCTGATCGAGGAGGAACTCGCCCGCGCCGGGTTCGTGGCGCAGATACGGGCGGCGGCAGAGCGGCTTTACATTCGGTACGATCCACTCCTCGAGGTACGCGGCATCGTGCGGCCGGAGGTATTGGTGGACTTTGGGGCGCGCTCGACGGGCGAACCCCGCGCCGTCCGCACGGTCGCGTGCGATGCCGCCGCGCGGCTTCCCGACATCGCGTTTCCGGAAGCTCGGCCAGCCGCCATGCTGCCCGAGCGCACATTCTGGGAGAAGGCGACCTCAATGCACGTCTACTGCCTTCAGGGGCGCGTCCGCGGCGAGCGCTGGTCGAGGCACTGGCACGACCTCGTACGCCTTGACGAAGCCGGAATAGCGTCACGGGCTCTGGCGGACCGCGAACTGGCCCTGGCCGTCGCGCGCCACAAGGCGATGTTCTTCCGCGAGAATGATTCCGCTGGCCACAGGATCGACTATGAGGCCGCCGTCTCGGGGAATCTCAGGCTTGTGCCCTCCGGCGCAGCTCAGGATGCGCTTGCCGCAGACTACGCCAACATGCTCGCCATCGGAATGTTGCTGGACGAGGACGAGCCGTTCGGCACGCTAATGCAGCGGTGCGCCCTGATCGAGGAGAGGGCCAACGCTGCCTAAGCGGTTGAATGGCTCCTGAACAGTATGCCGGTCGATGCGTTCGCGTCCCGGCACTCAGCCCGGCAACCTCAACGACACATGCAGGTGGTCGGCCGTGCCCACATGCCGGAGCGTGTGGAAGCCCATCGCCCGGAACGCCAGTTCGGCCGTCAGGTTCCGCCATTCGGGCCGGTTGATGGTGCGAAGATCCAGCGCGTGGACGAATCCGTCGTCCTGGCGGAAGTGCAGTGACGACTCGTTGGCCGGGAGCCCCGCGCGAGCGTAGAACTCCGGGGCGCGATCGGCATCGGTGATCATGGCGTCGGCGTCGGCCAGGACGAAGACCGATACGCCCATCCGCAACAGGGGATGAAGGGCCGAGTACTCGGCTCGCACCTCTTCGGACTTCACGTTGCCGCCCGCGATGACCAGCAGCGAATAGGCCACGAACGCGGCGGCGGCAAGGGCCGCGGCCCGAATCATGAACTTCCTGAACCACTTCCCTGCCCCCAGCCGCCGACTCACGGCCCACGCGTAGCACGCCAGGAGCAGCGCGGTGGCGGCGGTCGAGACGGCCAGCGAGGGCCATGCCCCCAAGCCCCATTGCTGGTAGGCGAGGACGCCTCCACGGACGAGGAGGACGAACGGCAACACCGCAAGCAGGACAGCGGTCACGCTCCACCGCACGACTCGACGGAGGAAACGTCGCGGTTTCGTCCCGTGGAGCCGGTCCGGCGGGCCCGGTCCGGTAGCGGCCCCAGGTCCGGTCGCCGCCCCGGGATCCGGATATTCGACTCTGAGCGTACCCACAATGCCCTCCGGTTGACCCTGCCCGTATCTCCGCGCCTGCAGAGAGAGTCGTCCGTACGCTTCGGGGGGAGCCGGGTGTCGGAGATCCGCGGCCGGGCCCTGTGGCAACTGTGGCACGCGTGCCCGTCAATCCATGCGCGAGCCCGTCAATCCCTCCCCTCGAGCGAATCCAGAGCCGCCACGAACTCCGACCAGGGCACCGGCTCCCCGTGGACGGGCGCTACGGTGGACACCTCCAGCCCCATCCTCTCGATCTGGTTGTAGAAGCTCCGCATCGCCGGCAGTTGCGCCGGCCGGGGTGGCTCGTGCGTGTCGAAGAGATCCGCTTCGAATGCGATGCCCTCCTCCGGCAGGTAGGCCATCAGCATCCCGGAGACGTGCTGCAGCGGCTGAACGTAGTAGACGCGAAGGATCCGGGAGTTGTCGGTGATCACGTAGTTCTCCTGGACCGCCTCGTAGTTGTAGCCCTCGGACAACTCCGTGGGAGGCCACATGGAGACGATGTCCGGCTTCACGGTCCGGGGCTCGTAGACCAGCACGTCCGTGTTCAGGAAATCGAGGTTGATCATGTGCGTGACGACGGTGGAGCCGATGTGCACGTAGGTCCTGAGCCCGCCGATGTGGTCGAAGTGGGGGTGCGAGGTGATGACCCAGCGGATCGGCTTGCCGGGGGCGAGCCGGACGATCTCCTCGATGACCGCGAGGCTCCGCTCCTCGTTTCCCGGGGCCTCGAATACGGCGACGAACTCGTCGAATTCCACCATGTAGCTGTTCGCGGGGCTCCCGCCCAGGAGGTAGACGCCGTCCGCCATCTCGGTGACGGTCACCTCCGTTTCGAAGGACGCCTCCGCGACTGACGGAGGCACGGGGCCCGGATCCGGGCACACGTTGGGCTGTACGTCCGGGAATCGGCCGCCGTAGCCGTTGTGACCCGTGCTCTGGCGGTAGAACTGCCAGTTGTCGTCCCAGCCCTGGTGGGAGTGCCACGCGATGGGCCACTTCACGTCGCCGAAGGTCGACTGCTCCGTCGACTCGTGCTCGATGTTGAAGTCGCCGAGCGCGGGTTCGTTGACCGTGGTCTTGATCCGCTGGATCTGGTTCTGCGGGTTGATCGTCGCGTCCACGCGATACTTGCCGAACATCGTGATCGCCACGACGTGCATCTTCTCCGGGCGGACCACATTCCCGTCCCGGCCCTTCTCGATCTGCTCCCACCGCCAGAAGGCGACCGGATCGGCTCCGGGCAGGCGGGCGGCCTTGATGAAGCCGGGAGGATTGAGCCAGAGATCGAGCTGGTACAGCTCCGCGAGATCGGGCGGAACCGCTACGGGCTCTCCGTCCCCATCGATGTGCCAGGCCTTGTCGCCGCTCACGATATGGGTCTGTCGCGTTTGCGTTTGAGTCGGCGTGCCCCCCTCCCAGCCCACGCCGTACTTCCACGCGGCCGGACTGATGCCCGGTTCCCGGTCGAAGGTCTCTATGCTGGTCCGGGTCTCCCAATTGATGCTCCGGGTATAGTTGTTCAGGCCGCCGATCCGCGGCCAGTCCACGTTTACCGCGTTCTCGAACGTCTGACCGACGGCTCCGCTGTACCCGTTGCCGGAAAAGGTGATGCAGCGGAGATTCGCTTCGCCGATTTCCTCGGCGGCAGCAGCCAGGAGGGGATAGGGGTCGACGTATCCCGGCGGAAACTCCTGGGCGGCCGCCGAGTTCATCCAGAATGGCAGCAGGGCCAACGCCCCAAGAGTATTTCTGGCCATTTTTCCTCCTCCGCGGGTCCACTCGGCTCTCGGCGTTCACAATACCGAAGTCCCAAATCCACCGCACCGAGGGCCATCGCACAGCCGCGACCCTGCTCCATCGCGCACGACCCCCACTGGATCGCAAGTCCCGACGCGTTGGCCCACAGCGAAACCAACCCCCCGGGCACTTCCGTACGCCTTCCAGAGTGCGCGAGCCCTCCTGCAGCGGGCGGGCGGGTCGCGTTAAGCGCGAATCAGGCGGGAGTCACCGGTCGCATGGGAACAGGCGCAAAGATGGTTGTCGGCACGATCGTAGTCGGGGGCCTGGGAGCCTCGGTGTTCGCAGTGCTTGCGGCCGCGGGCGGTGGCGAGACCGAGGTGGACACCGTGGCTGTGGAGAGGGGCGAGATCGTGGACCGGGCGCTCGCGGTCGGACGCATCGAGCCGCTCGTCGAGGTGAGCGTGAAGTCGCAACTCGCGGGCGTCGTGCGCCGGATGTTCAAGGAGCCCGGCGAATACGTCCGGCAGGGCGAGCCTCTGCTCGAGGTCCAGCCCAACCCGACACCGATCGAACTGGTCGAGGCGCGTCGCAACATCGAATTGCGCGAGATCGAATTGCAGCAACTCGAGAGGCGCCGCGATCGGCTGGCTGAGTTGCGCGACCGGGACCTCGCATCGGAACAGGAGTTCGAGGACGCCGAATACTCGCTCAGCGAGGTCTCGCTCCAGCTCCAGATCGCCCGGGAGCGCCTGGCCCTGCTCTCGGAAGGCCGCGTGACAATCGGGGACGAGGCCGTGGAGACGGTCATCCAGAGCCCGATCCAGGGGTTCATCCTCGAGAAGATGGTGGAAATCGGAGATCCGGTGGTCCCGCTCACGACGTTCCAGGAAGGGACCGTCCTGATGACGATGGCCGAGATGGACGAACTGCTCTTTCGCGGCACTGTCGATGAAATCGATGTGGGCCGGCTGGCGGCGGGAATGCCGGTAGAGGTCACGATCGGGGCGCTCCCCGACACGCGCGTCGAGGGGCGGCTGACGAGGATTTCGCTCACCGGACGCGACGAGGAGAACGCGACCATCTTTCCGGTTGAGATCGCGGTCCTGCCCGCAGAGGGCACCTTGCTGAGAGCCGGCTACTCGGCGAACGCCCAGGTGATCATCGAGCGCCGCTCGGACATCCTGATCATCCCGGAGCGCGTGGTCAGGTTCGAGGAGGGCGGAGCATTCGTGACGGTTCGCCTGGGGCCCGACGAGACCGAGGAACGCGAGATCAGGACGGGTCTCAGCGACGGGATCAGCGTCGAGGTGCTCGAGGGCCTGGCGGAGGGCGAGCGCGTCATGGAGCCCCCGCGGCGCGAGATCACCTAGGGCCGCGGGCAGAGAAGACGCCGTGAGGCTCGTCGACGCTGTCCGGCAACTGTGGTCGGACCTTTCCGCCCAGCGTCTGCGCACGGTCCTGACCATACTCGGGATCACCTGGGGCACGGTGGCGGTGGTCGTTCTGCTCGCATTTTCGGTCGGGCTCGAACGGCAGACCATCAAACGGTTTCACGGGCTGGGCGACCGGATCGTCGTGCTCTTCGGCGGACGCACCGTGCTGGCCCACGCGGGGTTCAGGGAGGGGCGAACAATCCGGCTGCGCGAAGAGGATGCCCGGATCCTGGCCCGCCAGATCCCCGACATCACGATGATCAGCCCGGAGTACTCGACGCGCGCGGCCCCCGTCCGCCGCGGCCGGAACGGAGTGAATCCCAATATCACCGGCATTCATCCCGTGTATGGCGAGATGCGGAACATCTTCCCGCTTCCGGGCGGCCGATTCATCAACGAGCGCGATCAGGAAGAGCGCCGCCGCGTCGTCTTCCTCGGCGACGAGGTCGCTCGCGTCCTGTTCGGCGAGGCGGAGGCCGTTGGCGAACAGGTCAGAATCGGGGATTCGCCGTTCACCGTCATCGGCGTGCTCCAGCCCAAGATCCAGAACAGCTCCTACAACTCGCGCGACGAGGACCGGGTGTTCATTCCGGCGAGCACGCACGCGGCTCTTTTCGGCTCGCGCTTCGTCTCGAACCTGGTGTACCGGACGGCGGACGCCTCGCGGACCGCGGCTGTGGAGGCGCGGGTCTACGAGGTGCTGGGCAGGAAGTACCGCTTCAATCCACGGGACGAGGACGCGCTCCAGGTCTGGGACACGGCCGAATGGGAGCGCATGTTCGGCTTTCTGTTCCTCGGGTTCAAGCTGTTCTTCGCGATCGTGGGCAGCTTCACGCTCAGCGTGGGCGGGATCGGCGTCGCGAACATCATGTACATCGTCGTGCAGGAGCGCACGCGCGAGATCGGGATCAAGCGCTCGGTCGGCGCGACCCGAAGGTCCATCCTCTGGCAGTTTCTCGCGGAGAGCGTCCTCATCGTGGGTGTCGGGGCCGCGCTCGGCGTCCTTGTATCGGCGGGACTCGTGAAAGTGGTGTCTCTGTTCCCGATGAACGACATCGTCGGTACACCCGTCATCTCGCTCCAGGTGGCCGCCGTGACGATGGCGCTGCTCGCGTTCGTCGCGATGCTCGCCGGCTGGTTGCCCGCTCGTCGCGCCGCGGCGCTGGATCCGGTCGAATGTCTCCGTCACTAGCGCCGGCGCACGGCACCGGCGGGGAGGTCCTTGTCCTCGCGGTCGCGCTCCCTGCCCCCGCGGTCTGACCGATGTGGAAGATTCTTCTCGCAGACGTTCTCGGTGACCTGCGGGCCAACCGCACCCGCAGCTTCCTCACCATCTTCGCGATGGTGTGGGGCACGATCTCGATCGTTCTGCTGCTCGCCTTCGGCCGGGGGCTCAGGACTCAGGTTTCTGAGGGCCTGCTCAATGCGGGAGAGCGAATCTTCATGGTCTACGGCGGCCAGACGAGCCTCGAGCACGAGGGTCTCTCGCGGGGGCGCCGGATACGGCTGCGGGAAGATGATCTGGACCTGGTCCTGCGTGCGGTCCCGGAGTTCGAGTTCGGCAGCCCGTCCTACGGGCGCGGCAGGACCCATCTCAAGGCGGGCGAGAACCAGACCACGACCTACATGGAGGGCGTGAACCCGATCTTCTCCGAGCTTCGGCGCATGTTCCCTGCTCCCGGCGGACGGTTCATCAATCAGCGCGACCTTGATCAGAGGCGGCGCGTGCTCTTTCTGGGTGACGAGATCGCGGGGCGCCTGTTCGGCGACACGCCGCCCGTGGGACAGACCGTCCTGCTCGACGGACTCTCCTTCCGGGTGATCGGCGTGATGGAATCCAAATTCCAGGATTCGAGCAACAATGGTCCGGACGAGAACCGCGCCGTGATCCCGGCCTCGACGTTCCGGAGCATCTACGGCACCGAATTCGTGAACCACCTCCTCGTGCGGCCGCGCACCGTGGCAGACGCCCCGTTCGCCAAGCAGGAGATGTACCGGGTCCTCGGTGGCCGGCACAGGTTCGATCCGGCGGACGAACGAGCGCTCGGCATCTGGGACTTCATCGAGGATGAGAAGATCGTGGGTCAGATCGGCTACGGCATCCAGGTCTTCCTGGGGCTGGTAGGCGCCTTCACGCTGCTGGTCGCCGGGGTCGGCGTCGCGAACATCATGTATGTCGTCGTGCGTGAGCGGACACGGGAGATCGGCATCAAGCTCGCCGTGGGCGCGCGCCGGCGGCACATCGTCAGCCAGTTCCTGTCGGAAGCGATCGTCATAACGGTCGGCGGCGGTCTGCTCGGACTCGCCATCGCCTCGCTCCTGGTGATCGGCATTGACAGCATCCCCAGCGACAACCCGGCCATGGAGTACATCCTGAACCCGAAGCTCTCGCTCCCGATCGCGTCGATCTGCGTCGGCATGCTCATGGCGATCGGGCTCGTGGCCGGGATTCTGCCTGCGCGCAAGGCGGCGCGTCTCGATCCGGTGGAGTCGCTGAGGTACGAATAGAGGGGGCTCGGGCCGCCTTCGCTACTCTCGAACCAGCCTCGCATTGTGCACGAAATAGAATTGTCCTTCCGACATCAGCTCGAAATCGCGCACCTCGTCTGACACCGCATAGAAGATCGGCTCACTCAGCGTCGGCAGCATCAGGGCGTTCTCCATGATTATGCGCTGGGCTTCCTGGGCGAGTTCGCACCGGGCCTCCGTGTCCGGGATGGTCCTGAGCTGACCCACGAGCCGGTCGAGTTCCTCGTCCACGAAGCCGGTCCACGCCCATCCTCCTACCACGTCGTGGGCGGAGTTCCAGAGCATGTCCATCAGTAGGGGATCGGGGCTGCGCTGGCGCTCGTACATCAGGTCGAAGTCGCGGTTGTTGACCATCTCGAGCTGCACCGGGCCGGGCACGATCTCTATGGCCACGTCGATGCCGATCGCGCGCCACTGGGCCTGGACCGCCTCGCCCATCTCCTCGCGGTCGAGGATGGTCCAGCGCACGCGGAGAGGGGTGCCGTCGTCCACGCCGGGAATCCCGTAGGCCTCGCGGATTCCGTCGCCGTCGCGGTCCGTGTAGCCGGCCTCTTCCAGCAGCTGCCGCGCGGTCTCGGGGTCGTGCGGGTAGAGGTCCGCGTTCCCTTCCCAGTAGCACGGATGGACCGTGTTCAGCGGGCCATCGGATGACAGATAGTGCCCGTCGTACAGCAGATCGTTGATGGCCGGCTGATCGGTTGCGTACAGCACGGCCTGCCGGACCCGCAGGTCGCTGAAGGGCGGACGCCGCACGTTCATGACCATCTGCAGCCCGGTCCCGGCCTGGTAGCCGGTGAGCAGCGAGAAGCCCTCCGCATCGCGGTAGTCTTCGATGTAGGCCGTGGGCAGATTCATGGCGATATGGGCATTGCCGGTGCGCACGATGTTGCCCAGGACCGCCTCCTCGCCGATGAACCGGATCGTGATCCGCTCGACCTTCGCCGGACCCGCGTCGTTGCTGATCGAGTTCCAGCCGCCGTAGCCGTCCCAGCGCCGCACGGTCACGTGATCGTTGGGCACCCACTCCTCCAGCAGGAACGGCCCCGCGCCCACCAGGTGCCGGTCGAACTCCTCGATGCCCCACTGCTCGGCGGCCGTCGGAGACCAGATGGGGACCCTCCGGAAGGCGTCGAGGACCGTCACCCACGGCGCCTCGTAGTGGAGCGTGACGGTGGTGTCGTCTACCACCTCCACGCGCTCGACCGGCCCGACGTGGGCCGCCATCTCCCCGGAGCGCGTCGCCGGGTCGAGGATGCGCTCGACGTTGTACTTGACGGCCTCCGCGTCGAAGGGGGTGCCGTCCTGGAACATGACCCCGCTCTTGAGCGTGAACGTCCACTCGTCCGCGACATCGTTCGAAGACCAGCTCGAGGCCAGCGCCGGATGGAACTCGCCGTCCGGCCCGAGGATCAGCAGCGGATCGGTGATCTTGTAGTCGATGAGCCACGCGGTCTGGTACGGCTCGATGTGGCCGTCGAGCGAGGCGGGCTCGCGGGAGGCGGTCCAGGCGATGATGAGTTCGTCGGGGGGGGCGCCGGCGTCGGAGCCGTCTCCACCGCACGCGATAGCTAACAAGCACGCGGACAAGCAGACCACAGCGTGGCTGATCGTTTCCGGAAAACGTGGTGCGAGGCGTCGGCTCATGCCTGTTCCTGAAGGCAATTTGTAGTTACGTTTTGCGATGACTCAGATACCTGGATACGAATGGGACGAAGCCAAGCGGGAGTCAAACATCAAGAAACATGGCGTGGACTTCCAAGCCATGGGTGCATTCGAATGGGAGGGAGCCGTCGAGCGCTTCGACGAGAGGCACGAAGAAGCGCGGTGGATCGCAATCGGCTTCATCAGCCTACGCCTTCATGTCGTTGCATACACAGTCCGAGGTGATGTCATCCGAGTGATCAGCTTGCGAAGAGCCCAACCACGAGAGATCAGAGATTATGCCAAGAAAGGAAGATGAAGGGCGCGCCACGACATTCGAAGAAACCGCGGCCGAGCAGGGTGAGGAGGCTGCGATTCGTGCCGGAATCGCTGCCGACCCGGATACCATGGAACTCGACGAGGAGTGGTTCGCGAAGGCTCGACCGGTGAGCGAAGCACACCCTCAGTTAGTCGAGGCATTTCGTCGCCGGCGCGGAAAACAGAAGGCACCAACGAAAGAGCAACTGACCATTCGGCTCGACGCCGACTTGGTAGCGCACTTTCGAGGTACCGGAAGGGGCTGGCAGACCCGGATCAACAAACTGCTTCGCAAGGCCGTCTTCGGCTCATCGTGACAGGATCCAAACCCCCTCAATACGGCAGGAAGAACAGCGCCAGCGCGATGAAGGGGACGAGCAGGATCATCATCGTGATGCCGTAGCCGAACATGTCGCGGGCGCGCAGGCCCGTGATGGCGAGCAGCGGGATCGCCCAGAACGGGTTGAACAGGTTCGTGTGCGCGTCCCCAACCGCGTAGGCGGCGATGGTCTGGCCGTGCGGGACGCCGAGTTCCGCCCCTGCCTGCATCATCGGGCCCCCGACGATGGCCCATTCGCTCCCGGCCGATGGCACGAACACGTTCAGGATGCCGCCTGTGATCCATGTGACCACGGGGAAGTTGTCCGCGGTGGACAGCGCGAGCAGGCTCTCCGTCATCGTGTTCACGAGCCCGGTCCCGGTCATGATGCCGACGATGCCCGCATAGAAGGGGAACTGCAGGATGATGCCGGCGCTTCCCTTCACCGCGTCGGTGAACTCGTCCTGGTATTGGGACGGACTGATGTAGAGGAGCATCCCGATCATCAGGAAGCCGAAGTTGAAGACGTTCAGGTCGAGGGCGCCCATCGGATCGGTGAAGAATTCCCGTCCCAGCATCACGACGCCCGTCAGCGCGATGATTCCACCCAGAATGCGGCTGTGGTTGATCCGGTCGGCGGGGCTCGGCTTGGCGATGGCCGGCGCGGGGGAAGAAGCGTCGTCCGCCTCGGCTTCCTCGGGCACGTAGCGGGCGATTCCGCGGCAATTCTGGTCCGGTGGGGCGAGCAGATAGAGCATCAGGCACCCGTAAGCCAGCGCGAGCGCCGTGAGCAGCAGCGGATAGGAATGGAAGACCCACTCGCTGGCCGGGATCACGCGGTCCACGATGCCCATCTGCATGAAGACGTTGTTGTCCGTCGCCTGCAGGAGGCCTGCGGAGCTGGACATGCCCCATCCCCAGGTCAGGCTCATGCCCATGTATCCCGCCACGGCGAGCAGCGGATAGTGGACGGCCATGTTCCTGCGGTGGGCGACCTTTCCCATCTCGCGCGCGAGAATGGCGCCGAAGATGAGCCCGAGGCCCCACGAGATCCATCCCGTCAGCATCGAGCCCACGCCCACCAGCACCACCGCCTGGCGACCGTTCCGGGGGAGCCGCACCAGCCAGAGAATGCCGCGCTTCACGACAGGGTGGTACGCCACCACGAACCCGGTCACCAGGATGATGACCATCTGCATGGCGAAGGTGAGCAGAACCCAGAAGCCGTCGTACCAGGCGAAGGCGATCTCGGCGGGGCTCGATCCCTCGGACAGCCAGGCCGTCACCGCGGCGACATAGGTGAGGATGATTGCGAACAGGAACGGGTTCGGCATCCATCGTTCGACGAAGTCCGCGATGACCTCACCGAACTTCTGTACGGGCGTAAGCTTCGGTTCTCCGGCGCTGGTCTGGGTCAAGGGGCTTCCTCCCTCTGGCGTCTTCGGAGTTCAACTCGCCCGCGGGTCCCGGCCGCGGGACGGCAACCCGGCAACATACGGAGCGGGGTGCTCCGGGGACAGTAAAGCGCGTGCGCGCATCGCACTTGCCCCGTGAGCCCCGCTCTTGCCCGGAACCATGCGTGGAAACACGATGGAAGGAATTCCCCGCTCGCCATCTCATCGCCCCGGCGGGTGCGGTTTCATCCCGGCCGGAAGGAGGTGGCCTCATGACCGTCCGCAGAGAGCTTTCTGGTGTCGCGTCTCTCGTCATTACCGTCGTTCCCGCCTTCCTCATCTTCATGACGATGACGTGCGCGGCCCCGGACGACGCCGACTCTTCGGGCGCCGCCGACTCCGCTGCGGGAATGCCGGACGGCGTCCCGCAGTTCGAGCCCGTGCAGGGGTGGTTCCAGCTGCCCGAGGGCTTCGAGTGGGGGCAGGTGATCGGCCTGTTCGCCGACGCCCGGGGACACGTCTGGACCTCGAGCGGCGGCCAGATAGGCGAATGGGACACCGAGGGGAACCTGGTGCAGTCGTGGAGCGCAGCCGGCCCGGACGGCAACTGGAGCACGATCCACGGACTCTTCGTGGACCACAACGACTTCGTGTGGACGAATGCGCGCGAGAGCCAGATGACACTCAAGTTCACGCGCGACGGGGAGCACGTGATGACGCTCGGGCGCTTCGATGAAACGGGGGGCAGCAACGATCCCACGCTGATGGGGCGTCCGGCCGAGATCTGGGTGGACCCCGAGGACAACGAGGTCTTCATCGCCGACGGATACGGCAACCGGCGCGTGATCGTGTTCGACGGCGAGAGCGGGGAGTATCTGCGCCACTGGGGGGCGTACGGGGAGCAGCCCGACGACGACTACGAGTGGGATCCAATGTCGGGTGAGCCGTCACAGCAGTTCCAGACCGCGCACGGCATCTTCGGGTCCCGGGACGGACTCATCTACCTCGCGGACCGGGCCAACAACCGGATCCAGGTCTTCCGGCAGAGCGGCGAGTACGTGATGGAGAAGATCGTGCGGCCGCTGTGCCCGCCCGAGGGCGATCCGGTGCCGGATTGCGGTGGCTCGGCGACCTTTTCCGTCGGTTTTTCGCCCGACGAGGCGCAGACCTGGCTCTACGTCGCCGACGGCGGTTCGCATGTGATTCTGGTCCTGCGGCGTTCGGACCTGGAGGTCGTGAATGAGTTCGGGGGCCCCGGGGTGGGTCCCGGAGAGCTCGGGCGGCCGCACAACCTGTCCATCGATCCCCAGGGGAACATGTTCGTGGCCGAAGCGGCCGGGCCCATGGTGGTCAACGCTGCCGGAGACAGTGTCCAGGCCGGGTTCCGGGCACAGAAGTTCGCGGTGCGGGGGGCGGAGGGGAGTTAGGCGGGGAGCGGTCGATGGGGATGAATGACTCGATTAGTGACTCATAATGACTCGTTTAATGACTCATGACTGCGCGGCTCGTCTTGTGCTGCTGGCGCTGGCTGGCCCCGTCGGGCTCGCGGCCCAGTCGACGGACGGCGCGCCCGGGCTCGATCGAGTGCTGGCGTTCCCCGCTGCGGTGGCAGAAGAGCGGCTCGATCCCGACCGTGGCGCGATGGGGGCATGGCAGCGCATCCTCAAGCTCGGCACGACCGCGAGCCTGCTCCATGTGACCGCCCATCCCGACGACGAGAACTCGGGCATGCTCACGCTCGCCAGCCGCGGCTGGGGGGCGCGCACCGCCTTGCTGAGCCTGAACCGGGGGGAGGCGGGCGCGAACGCCATCGGTCCCGAGCTCTTCGACGGCCTCGGGCTGATCCGCACGCGCGAGCTGGTCCTGGCGGGGCGCTACTATGGTCTGGACGACCTCTACTTCACCACGGCCGTGGATTACGGCTACTCCAAGACGGTGGAGGAAGCCTACCGGAGTTGGGACGCGGAGGCCGTGCTGGAGGACATGGTGCGCGTGATCCGCCTGAACCGTCCGCTGGTGGTGGTGGCCCGATTCCACGGGTCGAGGCGCGATGGACACGGACATCATCACGCTTCGGGATTGCTGACACCGGAGGCGGTGGAGGCGGCTGCGGATCCGGCGCGTTTCCCGGGACAGATCGAGGGCGAGGGGCTCAGGCCGTGGCGGGTCCTGCGAACCTACCGCGGCGGGATTCGCGTGGACGAGCCCTTCCACGTGGAGGTGGACGCCCGCAGGGAGAGTCCGTGGATCGGTACCAGCTTTCAGGCATGGGCCAGCCGGGGCCTCGGTCTCCAGCGCTCGCAGACGGCGGGACGAGTGCGCGTCGGGGGCGGGCTCTATCGATATGAGCTGCGGGATGGGGGCGGGAGCGCGGACGCGGGCGGGCGCGGTGATGCAACTCTGTCTCCGAGTCAGGCCGAGGATTCCTTCTTTGCCGGGCTTGATACATCGCTGAACGGGCTTCCCGGCCTGCTGGGCGAGGCGGCGAGCCCGGAGACCGGCGCGCTGCTGGCGCAGCTTCAGGGATTGGTCGATGAGATCATCGCCGGGTTCGACTTTCGCGCGCCGGGACAGTCCGTACCGAATCTGGTCCGGGGGCTCGGTCTGTTGCGGTCGGCGATCGCGTCCTTGCCGGACGCGTCCGAGACACGGTTCCAGCTGCAGCTGAAGGAGCGTCAGTTCGAAGACGCCATTGCTGCCGCGAGCGGCCTTCGCGTAGAGGCGGCACTGCCGGGTGGAGCGACGGGCGCGGTGGTTGTGCCCGGTCAGAGCCTGGCGGTTGGCATCGCGGTCGAGGCGACTGGAGCGGCAGGGGTCGGGGTTGCGGAAACCCGGGTAGTCGACCGCGCCGGAGTCGTGTTGGGCCGGACTTCCGGCTTTGCCCCGACGGGGAATGGCTTTGCGGCCGAGACGGAGGTACGCGTGCCCGAGGTGGATGACGATGCGGACGCCGAGGCAAGGGCGGCCGCTCCCTACTTCGTCCGCGACGGGATCGCGCAGAACCACTACCAGGTGACGGATTCGGCCGACCTGCACCTTCCGTGGCGGCGACCCGCCCTGTCGGTTGCCGTCGACCTGTTGGTGGAGGGGACAACCATCGTGTACACCGCCCCCCTCACCGCCTCCGTGCCCCGCCTGCCGTACGGGTCGGTGACGCGCCCGGTGGAGGTGCTGCCCGCCCTGTCGGTTGCGGTCGCCCCCCCCGTGCGGGTGGTTCCCGTGGAGGAGCCGGCCGCGCCACCCGGCGACGCGCGACCGCGCAGTCCCACCGCCACATCCGACGGCCCCAACACGCCGGTCGACGGGCAGCCCGAGCGTCCCACCAGCGCATCCGACCGCCCGGCCGCCTCGGCGATCCGCCAGGCAGTCGTCATCGCCATCCAGGTGCGCGTCACCGCCAACACCGCCCCCCTCCCCACCACGACCCGCCTGGAAGTCCCCGCCGGCTGGGCCGCCGCGCCCGCCACCGTAGCGCACGACTTCGCCCGCGCGGGCGAAGTGGCCGAGGTCGCCTTCGAGGTCACCCCACCGGACGGGTGGGAGGGTGCCGCCACCATCCAGGCGGTGTCGCGGGCGGGCCGACGTGAATACCGCACCGGCCACCAGACCATCGACCACCGCGACCTCCGGCTGGCGCGGCTGTGGCGCCCCGCGACCACGACCGTGCGGTCGGTGCCGGTCGCCGGCCTGGACGGCGCGCGCGTCGGCTACGTAATGGGCGTGGGCGACGAGGTGCCGGCCGGGATCGAGTCGCTGGGCGCCCAGGTGGAAATGCTCGACGCGGCCGCGCTCGCCAATCCCGCGTCGCTCTCCGGACTCGACGCCATCGTCGTCGGCACGCGGGCATACGCGGTACGCGAGGACCTGCTGGAGCACAACCAGCGCCTGATCGAGTTTGCGCGCGGCGGCGGCCACCTGGTGATCCTCTACCAAACCCAGGAGTTCGTCCCCGAAGAGATGGCGCCCTACCCCGCCTCCCTCCCGCGCGGCGCGGAGGAAGTGTCGGAAGAGGACGCCCCGGTGCGCATCCTCCAACCGGCCCATCCGTTCATGACAACGCCCAACCGCATCACCGAAACGGACTTCGATGGATGGGTCGAGCAGCGCGGCTCCAAGTTCTTCACCGAGTGGGATGCCGCGTACACTCCGCTGGTGGAGACCCACGACCAGGGGCAGGACCCGCAGGAGGGGATCTGGCTCACAGCCGAGCTCGGCGAGGGCCACTACACCTATCTTGCGCTCGCCCTGCACCGCCAGCTGCCCTATGGCGTCCCGGGAGCGTACCGCATCCTCTCCAACGTGCTCTCCACGGGTTCGGGTCGCTGAACGGTGCGCCAGCCGCCCAACGTCCCGAATCCACATCCCGGCGCCCGCCCACCGAAACGAAGCCAACCCTCGATGCGTCCCAAATCCACATCCCGGCGCCCGCGCTCTGCGACGCGGCCCCCACCAACCTGACCCATGGCCCTGACCTCCCTCGACTGGATCGTCGTCGCGGTCTACGGCGCCGTGGTCCTCGCCATCGGGTTCGGCATGGCGCGGCGCGCGGGCGGGAGCGTGGAGAACTACTTCGTCGCGGGCCGTTCCCTCCCGTGGTGGCTGGCGGGCACCTCCATCGCGGCGACCTGGTTCGCCAGCGACGCGCCCCTCGCCACCGCCGCACTGGTGCGTCAGCAGGGCATCTTCGGCAACTGGCTGTGGTGGTACGAGGCGGCCGGCATCCTCATGCTGACCTTCTTCTACGCCCGTCTGTGGCGCCGCGCCGGGGTGCTCACCGACGCCGAGGTGATCGAGATCCGCTACGGCGGGGCGCCCGCCCGCATCCTGCGCGGCTTTTCGGCGATCTACCAGGGATTCCTCCGCAACGCCGTCGTGATGGGCTGGGTCATGCTGGCGATGGTGAAGTTCAGCAGCGTCCTGCTGGGGTGGGACCCCGCCTTCACCCTGGCCGTCTGCGGCGGGCTCGCGCTCGCCTACACCGTGGCCTCGGGGCTCTGGGGCGTCGTGGTCACCGATCTGCTCCAGTTCATCGCCGGCATGCTGGGGGCGCTGACCCTGGCCGGCATCGTGCTGACCCGCTTCGGCGGCCCGGCCGCCATGGCCGAGGCCGTCCGGAACGTCCCACAAGCCCCTCCCGGCGCCCTCGACCTGGTGCCAACCGCGGCCAACGCGTCCTCGCTCGAGATCGTCTCCTTCGTCTGCCTCATCGGCATCCTCTGGCTGAGGAGCGGGCAGGGCGACGGGTACGTGGCCCAGCGCCTGTTCGCGACCCGGGACGAGCGCCAGGCGGTGAAGGCGTCGCTCTGGTTCGCCTTCGCCGGAACGGTCCTGCTTACATGGCCGTGGATCGTGGTCGGTCTCGGATCGCTGCTGGTCTTCCCGCCCGCGACCATGGACGCCGCGCTCGCCGCCGACCCCGAGCTCGCCTACCCCATGATGATCCGCGAGCTGATGCCCGCCGGGCTGCGGGGGCTGATGGTCGCGACCTTCCTGGCGGCCTTCATGAGCACCATGGACACGCACCTGTGCTGGGGCGCGTCGTACATGGTCAACGACGTCTACCGGCGCTTCATGCGCCCCGGCCGCTCCGAGCGCCACTACGTGGCCGCCTCCCGGGTCGCGGTAGTGCTGCTGGCCGGCGTGGCCGCACTGGTGGCATGGCAGATGGACTCCATCCAGCGCGGCTGGATCTACATCATCGAGATTTCCGCCGGCATTGCACTGGTCTGGCTGCTCAGGTGGTACTGGTGGCGCGTCAACGCCTGGGCCGAGATCGCCGCCATGGCCGGCTCGGTGGTGCTGGCCAACACCCGGGTGCTGCTCGGATTGATCGAGCCTGTGGTCCCCTCGGGCGCCCTTCAGGCCGTTGACGCCATGTACGCGCCCGGAATGGACCTTGTTCGCGGCGTGGTCATCCTGATCGTCTGCACGGTGCTCTGGGTCACGGTCGCCCTGGCGACCAGGCCCGAATCCGACGAAGTGCTGGACGGCTTCTACCGGAGGGTGCATCCCGGCGGCTGGTGGGACCGGGTCGCGCGCCGTACCGGCATCACGTCGAACGACCCGTCGGCAGGCCGCATGTGGCTCGGCTTCCTGCTGGGCGCGCTCTTCGTCTACGCCAGCCTGCTCGGCGTCGGTTATCTTCTGACCGGAAAGGCCATCGCGGGCACGCTTCTTGTTGTGGTTTCGCTGGGTGCGGGAGCGCTGGCGGTGCGGAGCGCGCATTCAAACGCCGGCGAGACGCCGACTCAGGCCGCCTCGTGAGCCGGGAAGCCGCCCGGTGAAACGGGTCCGCGAAGGGAGCCGTCCCAATGGGAGGAGAGTCATCCATTGAAGGAAGCCATCCAACGAAAGCAGCCAGATGAAAGAACCCATCCGATGACGGGACCCATCCGATGAGAGACTCTGTCCAATGAAGATCGTCCTGGTCGGCGCCGGAAGCCGCGAGTTCGGACCCGCGTCCATCCGCGACCTGCTTCTGAGCGACCCGCTCTGCGAGAACGGACTCGACATCGTCCTCATGGACCTGGACGCTTCCGAGCTCCCCCGCATGCGGCGCTACGCCGAGGCCGTCGCCGGGCGCCTGGGCCGCTCGCCCCGCCTGTCCGTCACGACCCGCCTCGCGGACGCGCTGCCCGGAGCCGACGCGGTCGTGATGGCCATCGAACTCGACCGTTACTTCTACTGGGCCCAGGACTTCCACATCCCGCGCACCTTCGGCTTCCCGCAGATCTACGGCGAGAATGGCGGACCCGGCGGCCTCTTCCATGCGCTCCGCAACATGGGCCCCTGCGTGGACGTCGCGCGCGCGATGGAAAAACACTGTCCGGACGCGTGGCTCCTCAACTACACCAACCCCCTCACCAAGCTGTGCGAGGCCCAGTCCCGGCTCACGGACGTGCGCGTGGTGGGGCTCTGCCACGGGGTCTTTCACGGCATCGAGCAGATGGCGCGTATCCTCGGCGTCCCAACCGGACATCTCGACGCCCGGGCCAGCGGCATCAACCACTTCACCTGGTTCGAGTCGGTGCACGACCGCGAAACCGGCGAGGACCTCTATCCCCGCCTGAAGGAGCGCGAACGCGAGGCCCATCTTCTGCACGACTGGGACGAGATCGCCCTCAGCCGCATCCTCTTCCGCGTATTCGGGCGCTTCCCGAGCCCCGGCGCCAATCACATCGGCGAGTATCTGGGATGGGCGCAGGAGTTTCTCGGCAGCAGCGTCGTGCAGTTCTTCTACGATCCCGTCGAGGGCGCGCCCTGGGAGACCGGCGAGGTGCCGACCTGGATCTACAACCTCGCCGACCATCCCACCGACATGCCCGCGTTTCCGGGCGGCCCGGTGCCCCGCATGAAGCCGACCCGCGAGCAAAGGGCAGCGGCGGCCGAGGCGCGGGCGGCGCGCGCGCAAGCAGAAGCGGAAGGAGAATCCGCGAACGACACCGGCGACGGCTCCGGCAGCGAGTCCGGCAACTACGCTGGCGGTGAGTCCGAGACCCTGGCGTCCCCGGGCAACGGATCAGCCTCCGCGGGCGGACTGGAGTTCCCCGGCCCGCTGACCCCGTCCGGCGAGCTGGCCGTCCCGCTGCTGGAGGGCATCCTGTGCGGCGTCGACACCTATCTCGACGCGGTCAACATCCCCAACCGGGGCCATGTCCCGGGCCTCCCCGACGGCTCTGTCGTCGAGGTGCCGGCGCGCGTCGACGCGAGCGGCCTCCATCCGCGGAAGATGCAGCGGCTCCCCGAGGGAATCCTGTCGCTGCTGCGTACCCAGACCAGCATCCACCAGCTTCTCGTCGATGCCTTCGACACAGGCTCACGAGGGACTCTGCTCCAGGCGCTCATGCTCGATCCGACGACCCATTCCTACCGCGCGGCAGTCAACCTCATCAACGAGATGTTCCGCGTGCAGGGGGATGTGCTGCCGGAGATGGAATGGTAGCGGAGACCCCGCACGGCAGGACTCCGTGACGAAGAGGCGCCCTCCCTATCGGCGCAGCCTTCACCACGACGTCGCCGTGGTCCGCACCTTCAGCTACCGCTACCAGGGCGAAGTGGCGAGGGCCGTACTCGATGCGGCGGGTATCCCCTGCGTGCTGCAGGTCGACGATTCCGGGGGCTCCGAGATCGGCATGGCGTTCGCGAATCCGGCCCGGCTGCTGGTCAGAGTCGAGGATCTGGAGCAGGCGGAGGAGCTGCTCATCACTCCCGACGGGAGCAAGCCATGACGGCGCAAGCCGAAGACAGTCCCGGACCCGCGCACGTTCTCACGCTCGAGCGCCTGATCGATGCCCCGGTCGAGAACGTCTGGCGCTGCTGGACCGAGCCGGAGCTTCTGGAGCAGTGGTTCTGCCCGAAGCCCTGGTACGTCACCGACGCGCGCATCGAACTCGAACCGGGGGGTGAGTTCTCACTGGTGATGAACGGTCCGGACGGCGAGAGGTTCGAGGAGGTCGGGGTCGTGCTCCAAGTCGAACCGATGCGCCGGCTCAAGACCACCGACGCCTTCCGCCCCGGCTGGATCCCGAGCGGACGCGCCTTCATGGTGGCTGAGGTGCTCCTGGAGGACGCGGGCGACGGCCGGACCCGCTACACCGCCAGCGCGATGCACTGGGATGAGGAGGCCCGCAAGGAGCACGAACAGATGGGCTTCCACGAGGGCTGGGGCATGGCCACCGACCAGCTCGAGGCGCTCGCCGGATCGCTCTGAGGCCGGTCGGCCGGGCCGTTTACCGCACCGGGCGCACCTCTACCGCACTTGGGAACCTCTACCGCACCGGGCTGGAATACCAGCCCGCCCACGCGGCCCTCCACCGCCGGAAGAGCGCGATGAAGAGCGGGTTGGTCCAGACCAGGGTCTTCCACAGGGGCCACTCGTCGAAGCGGCGGCTGGAGGGTCTGACGCGCGGCGTCCGGATCAGTCGGACCCTACCTCCCGTCTTCCGGGCGAGCCTCCTCAGTTCCCGGTAGAAGTCGGTGTCCTCGCCCATCCAGACATCCTCCGGGTAACCGCCTACTTCGTGGAACGCGGACCTGCGGCAGAACTGGGTGGCCCCCTGTACCAGCGGGATCACCGCAGCCAGCACCCGCCACGCCTGCAGGTGCAGCCGGACAACCCGGCGCCGCGGATGGTGCTCGGTGTCCACGCCGCCACCGAGGCACTGCGGGTCGCGCATCGTCTCGTGGATGACCTCGAGGAGGATGCGCGGGATGTGAACGTCCGCATCTACGAAGACCAGCACTTCGCCCGACGCATGGCGCGCCCCGGTGTTGCGCGCGCGGCCGATGCTCCGGACGGGTTCATGGATGACCGTCGCGCCACTGTCGCGCCCGACGACGGCGGTTCCGTCGGTGCTGTCGTGATCGACGACGATGGTCTCGACGCCCACGCCGGACTGCGCACGGACGTGATCCGCGGCGGCCCGGATGGAGTCGAGGGTCGCCGGGAGCCATGCCTCTTCGTTATGGGCGGGGACGATGACGGAGATCATGTCGCTTAGCCGTCCCGATCGATGCCCGTCGCACCTGCGGATCCCTACCGCGGTGCTCCGCTCGTCGCGCGACAGGGGAGTCGCGGTCTACCGGTATCTACAGTTCGAACACCGGTCCGCGCCAGTGTCCGGCGCCTGCAGAGCCCTCGGCCCCAGCTCGGGCTGGCCCTCCCCCGCCGCACGCGCCGAATCTCAGCGAATCGGGACCCGGATCCAGATCTGGTGGGTCAGCACGGTGACGTCCTGGAGGGTCAGCGCGCCCCGGGGCGCGGCGATGAAATCCGGGGACGGGGCCGCAGCGGCCATCTCCTCCTGGACGAAGAAGTTGTCGATGCCCGGAAAGCCGGTGCCCGAGGTGATGCGGGTGCTCGAGTGCAACTCGAAGTCGCGGGAGCGGAACTGGACCCCGAACGAGGGTGTCCACTCGGTCCACGCCTCGTCCTGATCGCGAGAAGTGGCCTCGACATGGTCGTCCTGCTCGAGGTGGTAGGCGTAGGAGCGCGCCTCGAGCCCGAGTTGGAAGCCGAACCTGTCGTACCGCTGTGAGATCCCGGAGCGCAGGACGACATTGGAGAAAGTGAAGTGGTTCTCGATCGTCATGTCGCCGATTTCGAGGACGCCCCCGGGCGTTTCCATGCGACTATCGGCCTCCTGCCAGGTGTGGCTCCAGATGGGCTGGTACGCGACGTCGATGCCGAAGGAGGTCGACTTCCGGTGACGCCCGATGCCGAAGCCCATTTCGTAGGCCCAGGTCGTCCCGGGATCGCGCGGGATGTTCTGGATCTCGTAGTTGGGGATCTTGGGATGTGACTTGCGGTTCGCCGTCAGGGTCGCGCCGATGCGCCATCCTTCCTCTCCCAACTTCCGGTCCCACTCGAAGTGCCCGCCCAGGGTGCGGGTCTTGTCCTCGTTGAGCTCCTCCCTGAACTCGAACGTGGGTTCCCAGGTGGCGGTGTCCCGGGCGACGATGTCGGCGTAGTGCACCTCGTGCTCCATCGAGACCCGGTTGTGGATCAGCGTGAAGCCGACGCGGTCGCGTTCTCCATCACGGAAGATGCCCGCCCGCAGGTCGGTGACGGCGCCCTGCTGGTCGATGCGGTCGGCCCCGGCGTAGAGCTGGTCCACGCCGGTCATCATGTTCAGGTCCGCCCGGAAGACGGCGAGCCCGACCGACCAGTCCGAGTCGTCCAGCTTCCGACCGATGGCCGCGCGCCCGTACAGGTTGCGCGCCGACCGCTCCGACAGCCGGTTGAACGGACCCGGCCAGAAGTCGTCGATGAACGGCCCGAAGCGGCCCCGCCCACTGCCGCTAAGCTGCTGGAGCGCAACCGATGCCCCGCCGAACCAGCTGTCGCCGCGGAGGAGGCCGGTGAAGGGGAACGTCTTCCCGCCGCCCCCTTCGTCGGACACGCCGAAAAAGGTCGGGGCTCCGATGATGACGGGCTCCCGGATGAACACACCCTTCGCGGGATTCGACCAGAGGTCGGCGATCGAGTCGTCGACGGCGATGGTCGTGGCGGCCATCCCCAGAGTCGCCGACGGCACCGTGAGGAACTGGTCGCCGCTCGCGACCGGGACGGTGCGGATGGGGATCAGTTGGGCGCTGAGACGGGAAGGTGCCAGGAACAGGCACCCAAGCAGCGCGATGAGACCGGAAATGACGGACAATCGCCGCAATATTCCGGGTATATTCTGGTTTCGCCAATACGCTCCTGCATCACTCTGGCGAGACGTCATCAGATCAATCATGAGAGACATCCTCCCTAACCCTTCCGAATGGATCGATCCGCGGTGAGCCGCGGCGTGTATCCAGAGAGCGACTGGAACGCCCGTTTTGTGACGAATGGCGGGCGGAAGGATGTAAGGGTGGGACGTCAGAAGGTGACCGCCACGCCGATCACGGGCAGGAAGGGACGCTCCGCGAGCGGGGTCAGGGAATCGCCGCGCCAGGGCTGGAAGGCGTAGAAGAGGGCGTCGCGGCGTCTAAGGGCGTTGATCACGCGGAGATAGGGGCGGACGCTCCAGCTGTGGCCGCCCCACTGGGCGGTCAGGCGGGCGTGCAGTTCGAAGTCGAGGCGGAGGAAGTCGTCGTCCAGTCCTTCCAGCAGGGGCGAATCGGCGGCGGCGAGAGGCCGGGGCGCGGTCGTATCGGGCGGCTCCGGTGGTGGTGCGGCGGGCGCGGCCGCCTCCTGATCCAGACCGAGCGAACGGAAGGGGATGGCAGTATACGGGAGGCCGGCACCGTACGCCACCCGGAATTCGCCGCGCACCGGTCCCCAGAGGTCGCTCGACACCCCCGCGGTGAGCAGGTGGCGGCCGGCGAAGTCGCGGCTGTAGCCGGACAGGTCGCGGTCGGACCAGAACCAGGAGAGGCCGTAGCCGAGCCAGATCACCTCGCGCTCGCCGGCGCTGCTCAGACGGAGGTCCATCCCGGAACTGCGGATCGATTCGCCTTCACTCGAAGCCGCCGCCAACCCCTCGTACCCCTTCCAGAAGCCGTGCAGCCCGAGGCGCACGCGTCCGGCCAGCAGCTGGTCGAGTGAGACGACGACGTGGTCGGCCCGGGCGACCGGGAGGAGTTGCGGCGCGGACAGGTCGGAGGAAACGACCTCCTGGAGCGTGCGCTCGACCTCCACGTCCGGGGTGCGGGTGGGCTGGTGGTAGCGCCCGACCGCCACGCTCAGGAGCGCGCGCGGGTCGAAGGCCCAGGCGAGGCGGGCACGGGGCGCCAGGGCCAGTTCGCCGTCCCGGAAGAAGTCGGCGCGCGCGCCCGCGCGCAGCGTGACCTCCGGCGCGAGCAGGCGGACGGCATCGACATGGAGGCCGGTGGTGGTGTGGGTGGCGGCGGTGCTGGTGCCCACGCCGGCGGCTGGATCGCGCGCGCCGTAAGACGCTTCGATGAAGTTGTGGGACACGCCGACAGCCGTGCGGGCGGCGGCCCCTCCCCATTCCACCTCGGCGAGCAGGCGCGCGCGACGGTTGGCGCCGGTCGCGAGCACTGGGGCGGCCGCGGGAACCGAATCGGTACTCGCCGGCTGCAGCGGAAGCGAGGCGTCGTAGTCGCTGGCGGCCGCCAGCGCCCGCACGCGGGCACCTCCGGCGGCGCCTTCGTAGCTGAGCGAGAGGGCGCGGTTCGACCAGGTCGCGTCGTCGGGCGCAGCCTCGTAGTCGAGGAGCACCGCCTCGGAATTGCGGAAGGCGGTGGCGCCGATGCGATGGTCGTCGCCGGGTTCGTACTCCACCGCGAGCAGCATGTCCGAATACCCGTAGGGACGATCGCCGCCCAGGGGTCCCGATCCGACATCGTGGAGCCCGCGCGCCGAGGCGAGAAAGCCGCCCCGGCGGCCCAGCGGCCCCTCCACCGCGCCCGACGCGGTGAGCAGATCGAGGGCCGTCGACGCGCGCAACCGGTCGCGGCGCGGCGAGCGGGTGCGGAGGTCGAGGATGTGGGTCAGGCCGCCGTCGTAGCGCGCGGGAGCTCCGCCCCGGTGGAGCGCGGCAGCGCCCAGCAGCGCCGGCTCGAAGCCGGGCATCAGTCCGGCCACGTGAAACGGGGTGTACACCGGCGCGCCGTCGAGCAGGACGAGCTTCATGTCGGCGGTGGAGCCCCTCAGGTAGAGGACGTCGGTGGCGCTGGCCGGATCGTTGCCGGGAAGCGCGCGCACCGCCGCAGCCAGGGCGGGATCCCCCACCCCCGGGGTCAGGTCGAGCGCCTGGATCTCCAGTTCCGGTATGGGTCGCGGTCGTCCGGGCTCGTCGCCGCCGGCACCCCCGCTGATCAGCCGGTCGGCCCGGACCTCCACCGGATTGAGCCGCAGGGGCCGTCCGGTCAATTCGAGGTCGACGCGCACCGAGGCACCGGCAGCCAGGGTGACCTCGACCGCGATCGCCTCGTAACCGGGATGACGCACGCGCACGGCGACCACGCCGGGCCGAAGCCCTTCCAGGGAATAGCGGCCATCCTCGCCTGCCTGCACCCACCGCTGGCCCGCGGCGGTCTCGACCGCCAGCAGGGCGTGCGGGAGTACGCCGCTGCGGTCCCGGAAGACCCCGCTGACCGTTCCGTGCAGAGCAGCGTCCGCATCGGGGGCGGCCTGCGGGCCGGCGATGCCCGCAAAAGCGGGAATGGCCCAGATCGCGATCACGCCGACCATGCTCAATTCGGCACCTCGAATGTCACCAGGGTCTCGCCAGCGGCCGCCGTCGCCGGTCCTGTGACTTCCATCCCGGCCGCGTCCACGACGAGGTAGCTCGACCCGTTCACGATGAGCGTCGCCGGCACCACCCCGTCCGGAAGCTCCACCGTGACCGGGCCTGCCACGACGGCGGCCCGCACTTCCCCACCCCCGTAGGAGAACTCGCTGCCGGTCGCCGCCAGCACTCCGACGGCCCGGCCGGCGACCCGGCGGACGTCGATTACGGTGCCGGGCACGACGTTCTCCAGACGAACGACCACCGGTCCGCTCACAACCTCCATACGCCCCCCGACCTGACCAGGCAGCTCGGGCGCCGACGTGGACGGCGGGGCCGGCGGCGCCCCCCCCGTGAACACGCGCGGGATCCATCCGTTGAACGGGCCGGGCAGCGCGGACAGCGCACCCGCGCTGATGAGCACGAGCACGGCCGCCCGTCCGAGCCAACGAAGCGTCCGCACGGTGCCGCGCGTCCGGATTCCCCGGACAGCATCCCGGCGCCCGCGCCCGATCGGCACCACACGGGCACCTGGTCCCGTTGCGACATCCGGACGCCCGGGCCCGCTTGCAAACTCGGCCGACTCCGTTCCCGCCGAGTTCTCCGCCACACCGCCCGGCTCCGCTACAGACGCCCCTTCCGCCCGCAGGTCCATCTTCAGCGGCACCGTCAGCGCCGACAGTGCCTGCTCGACGGCCTCGGCTCGCGACCGGGCATCCTCCAGGGCCCGCGCACAAGCGGCGCACTCGTTCAGGTGGGCCAACACCTCATCCGCGACCGGCTCCCGGTCGCGCACCGCGAGGATCATTCCTTCCGTCAGATGGATCATCGTCCCGCATCCTCCCCGGACGGTCTCAGGAGTTCCAGAAAGCGGCGCTCGGCCCGGGCCAGCAACGTGCCGACAGACCCTGGCGCAATGCCGACCTCCCGGGCGATCTCGCGATACCTGAACCCCGAATAGCGGAGCATCAGGATTTCCCGGCTTCGGTCAGGCATCCTTCCCAGCACCTCCCGTACTCGTTCCCGCTCCTGCTCGCGCTCCAAGGCGCGGTCCGCCTGCTCCGGTTCAGCGTCGTGCACCGGATTGGAGGCCAGCAGCCGCTGGCGGTTGCCGGCCACTTTCTCCCCATCGAGGATGAGGTGCCGCGCGGTCGTGAACAGCCACGCCGCGGGATCCGCGGGAGGCTCCTCGGCGTCGCGCCGCCAAAGCCGCACCATCGCTTCCTGCACGATGTCCTCAGCCACATCCGGATCTCCGCACCGGTAGGTGCAGTAGCGCAGCAGCTTCGGCTTCAACTGGTCGAAGACGTCGCGAAAGGCCTCTGGCTCCACCCGAGCCCGCTCTCTGTTATGAGTGTTGTCGTCCAGGAAACGACCGGGACGCGGAAAATGTGACGGATCAGCCCGCCGCTCCGCGTCCTTCTACCGGCCCTCGCCCGCCGCCGTGCCCCGACGGGTTGCGGAAACCCCCCGGAGGATAGAGCGTTGAGGCGCCTCCCGGGGAGCCTCCGTGCGCACGCGAGCTCGGCGAGGGCTGCACCGAGCAGCGATGGGGCGGGGCCAACGGTGTAACCGACGCGAGGGTGGCTGACGCAGCGGTCCGGCCTGGGACGGGGAACGAGGACGAAACGGGGAACGATGACGCTCTCTCGCATGCGGGTAACCAACGTCCTCCCCGGTAGCCCGCCGTTCGCGATATCCCTGGTTGCTGCGGTTGTCGCGACCCTGCTCGCCCCCTCCGCGCTCCACGGACAGGTCCCGTCGGCGGATCCCGCCGCGGCCACGGACGACGCCCGGACCATTCCCATCGTCATCCCGCGCATCTCCGGGCCCATCGAGCTCGACGGCATCGTGGACGAGCCCGCGTGGGACGAGCTGGACCCGTTTCCCATCACGGTCTTCAGCCCCACCTACCGGGCGCCACCCACCGAGACCACCGACGTGCGGGTCGCCCACGACGACGAATACGTGTACGTATCGGGCCGGCTCTACGACTCCGAGCCGGAGGCCGTTCGCACGAACACCTTCTATCGCGATCGATACAGCGGCGACGACGTTCTGGCCGTCATCTTCGACAGCTACAACGACTTCGAGACCGGCGTCTGGTTCATCACCAACCCATCGGCAAACCGCATCGACCGCACGGTCTACAACGACGCCCAGGTCGTCCCGCGTGCCGGGCTGCCGTCGAACGAGGACTGGAATTCGTACTGGGACGTCGTCACCACCCGGAACGACGAGGGCTGGTTCGCGGAGTTTCGCATCCCCTTCTCCACCCTGGGCTTTCAGGTGCTGGGCGATGAGGTGACGATGGGCTTCATCTTCTACCGCATGATCGCCCGCAAGAACGAGCGCCAGATCTTTCCCGACATCGATCCCCGTTGGGGCGGGCTGGCCTTCGCCAAGCCCTCGCAGGCACAGCGCGTGGTGCTGCGGGGCGTGCGGCAGTCCACGCCCGTGTACCTGACGCCCTATGCGCTGGGGGGGCTGCAGCAGACCCCGCGACTCGCGGACGGTCCCGCCGGCTCGGAGTCCATCTGGGAAACCGAGGGGGAGGGGACCCGTGAGGTCGGGCTGGACATCAAGTATGCCCCCACGTCCAACCTGGCGCTGAACGTCACCGTGAATACCGACTTCGCCCAGGTGGAGGCTGACAGCGCCCAGGTCAACCTCGAACGCTTCGCGCTGTTCGTCCCCGAAAAGCGCCAGTTCTTCCAGGAGCGCTCCGCGACCTTCGACTTCAACACCGGCGGGCCTTTCAACCGCCTTTTCTACAGCAGGAGGATCGGACTCGACGACGGCGACATCGTCAGGATCTACGGGGGCGTGCGCGCGGTCGGACGGGTCGGCGGCACCGACTACGGGCTCCTCAACATGCAGACGGCGGCGCGCGGCGAGCGTTCCTCCGAGAACATGGGCGTGCTGCGGCTGCGCCAGCAGGTGCTCAACCCCTATTCCAACGTGGGCGCGATGGTCACCAGCCGGCTCGGCACTCCCGGACGGGACAACATCGCCTATGGGCTGGACACCTCGCTCCGGCTGACCGGCGACGAGTACTTCCAGTTGCAGTGGGCACAGACCTTCGATGAAGCGGTCACGGGAGCGGGCGGACTGAAGACCGGGCTGATCAAGGGCCGCTGGGAGCGGCGGCGCGACGTGGGGTTCACCTACACACTCGACGCCTCCCGGGTGGGGGCCGACTACAACCCCGGACTCGGCTTCCAGAGGCGCAAGGACTTCAGCTTCGGCGGCGTGGACGTTGCATATGGCCAGTTCATCGACGATCCCTCGGCGATGTTCCTTTCGCGGGGCGTGAGACTCACCACCCGGCAGTTCGTCCGCAACTCGGACCGGACCACCCAATCGACGTTCCTGAACCCGAAGTTCGAAGCCGAGTTCAGGGGCGGCCAGCGATTCGACGTGGGTCTGGAATCGCAGTACGAGAGCATACGCGAGGCGTTTCCGATTTCAGACGTGGAGGTGCCGGTGGGCGACTACTGGTTCCACGAACTGAAGGCCAACTTCAGCTTCGCGCGCAGCGAAAGCTTCCGGGGCCGCTACAGCGCCTCCGCCGGAAGCTTCTACGACGGCAGCCGTCTGAGCCTGTCCGTCGGTCCGATCTGGAACCTGTCGCGCTATCTGGAGCTGGCCACGGGGTACTCCGTCAATCGGATCGACTTTTCGGAGCGCGACCAGGCCACGACGACGCACCTCGCGCACCTGAAGGTGGAGGTGGCGCTCAACACCCATTTCGCCGTGAGCGCCTACGCCCAGTACAACGGGGTCGACGACCTGACCAGCCTCAACTCGCGCATCCGCTATCACTTCCGGGAAGGCACGGACCTCTGGATCGTCTATAACGAGGGACTGCACACCGAGCGCGACGCCAACATGATCCCGCGGGCACCGCTCTCGACCGGGCGGTCGTTCTCGCTGAAGTACTCGCAGACGTTTTCGTGGTAGCCGGCGGGGTCTGATCAGTCCTTTCGCGGAGGAGCCCTCAGCCGCTGCCTGCCCCCAGCGCCACCGCCAGCGCCACCGCCGCATGCACCGCTTCGCGGCCGCTTCCGTGCGCGATCTGGCTCCGGCAACTGGTGCCGTCGGCGACCAGGAGCGCGTCCTCCGGTGCGGCACGCACCGCGGGGAGAAGGTCCAACTCAGCCATCTTCATCGACAGCTCGTAGTGTTCGGCCTCGTAGCCGAAGGAACCGGCCATGCCGCAGCAGCCCGACTTGATGACGGTGGGTCTGAGCCCGGGAATCCAGTCGAGGACCTGGGGCGTGGCATCGAAGACGCCGAAAGCCTTCTGGTGGCAGTGGCCGTGGATGAAGGCCGAATCCGTGCCCCGCGCCTGCAGATCGAGTCGGGGACGCACCCGTTCCTCATCGCGGACGAGGAGTTCCTCCAGCAGCAGAGCGCGTTCAGCCACGTTCGCTGATTCCCTACCGGGAAGCATCGCCGGAATCTCATCGCGCAGCGTGAGCAGGCACGACGGCTCGAGCCCGACGATGGCCGCATCGCGGACGCGCGCGGCCGACAGCGCGTCCAGCAGCCGGCGGGCCTCGGTACGGGCTTCGTCGACCAGCCCGGCATTCAGATAGGTGCGGCCGCAGCAGAGGGGACGGGAACCCCCGGCGCGAGAGCCGAGCGCTGCCCCCGCCACCTCGACCCGATACTCCCCCGTCTCCAGCACCTTCATGGCCGCGCGCGCGTTCTCGGGTTCGAAGTAACGGCTGAAGGTGTCGACCAGCAGCACCACCTCGGGTTTGTCCCCGAGGGCCGGAGGATTCCGGAAGGGCCTGTTGGACCACCTGGGCAACGCGCGCTCGCGGGCGATGCCGGTAAGCCGCTCCCCCACACCCCGCAGAACCCCACTTCGTCCCCCGAGGTTGATCACGGGCGCCAGCCTCGCTCCCCGCGCCGCAAGCCGCGGCAGATGCGCGAGCGCGAGATCCCGCGCGCCGGCGGGATGCTTCTTTCGGTAGTGGTGCATGAACTCGACCTTCATGCGCGCCATGTCCACGCCCGCCGGGCACTCGCGGCGGCACGCCTTGCAGCCGATGCACAGGTCGAAGACCTCCTTCATCTCCGGTGAGCGCATCGCGTCGGAGCCGAGCTGGCCGGTCAACGCCAGCCGCAGCGCATTCGCGCGCCCGCGGGTGACGTGCTTCTCGTCTCCGGTGACGCGGTAGGACGGACACATGGTCCCCGGGTCCGCCTTCCGGCAGGCGCCGTTGTTGTTGCACATCTCGGCGGCGCCGGCGAGCCCGCCCCACCGGCTCCAGTCGAGGGTGGCCTCGAAGGGCTGGTGGGCGTAGCCGGGGCGGTAGCGCATGAGGCTGCGGTCGTCCATGCGCGGGGGATCGACGATCTTTCCGGGATTCATGAGGCCGCGCGGGTCGAAGGCCTGTTTCACCTCCTCGAATGCCGCCGCGATGCGACGCCCCATCAGCCCCTCGATGAACTCCGAGCGCACCAGCCCGTCGCCGTGTTCCCCGGAGTGCGATCCGCCCAGGTCGAGTACGACCTGGTGCACCTCGGAGGCGATGGCGCGCATGCGGCCCACGTCGGGCGCCCGCTTGAGGTTCAGGGACGGACGCACGTGCAGGCACCCCACCGACGCGTGTGCGTACCAGGTGCCGTCGGCCCCGTGCCGGCCGAACGCTTTGTTAACCCGCGCCCCGAACTCCGCCAGGCGCGGCAGCGGCACGGCGCAGTCCTCCATGAAGGAGACCGGCTTCACATCGCCGGGCGACGACATGACGATGCTAAGGCCGGCCTTGCGCACACCCCAGACCCGGGCCTGGTCGGCTGGCGTGAGCGCGCGCCGCATGGGGCCGGGGTAGCCCAGGTCGCCCATCATCTCTTCGAGCCGATTCAGTCCCTCATGCGCGGCCCGCTCCTCGAAAGCCGAGAACTCCACCACGAGCACCGCCCCCGGGGTTCCGGGGAAGACCCGCTCCACCACGGGGCGGAACGTGGGGTTCGCGCACGCCAGGCGGAGCACGTTGTCGTCCATCAGCTCGACGGCGGTGGGATCGAGGGTGACGATGTGCTGCACGGCATCGAGCGCGCTCTCGAGGTCGGGGAAGCGGCAGATGCCAAGCAGGCGGTGCGGCGGCAGACGGGCCAGGTCGAGCTCGATGGAGGTGAAGAAGGCGAGCGTTCCCTCGGAGCCCACAAGCAGCGGCGCCAGGTTGAGGCCGGGACGCTCAAGGCGATGCAGGTTGTAGCCGGCCACGTGCCGGAGGACCTTCGGCACCCGCCGCTCCAGCTCCTCCGTCTCGCGGGCGCGGATCTCCCACATGCGGCGCGCGAGAGGGAGTCCCGCGTCGCCGTTCTCTCCACGCGAGCGCCGACCGCGTCCAAGCGATCCATCACCGCCTTCGGGTGACTTGTCTCGCGCTCGGGCATCCCCCAGCCACTCCTCCGGCACCTCCCCGAAGCGGAGCTCGCTCCCGTCCGCGAGCACCGCGTCGATGGCGCGCACCCGGTCGGCCATGATGCCGTAGCGGATGGACCGGGCCCCGGAGCTGTTGTTGCCGGCCATCCCACCCAGTGTGGCCCGGCTGGAAGTCGCCACGTCCACCGGATAGAAGAGCCCGTGCGGAGCCAGCCACCGGTTCAGGTCGTCAAGCACCACGCCGGGCTCTACCCGCACCGTCCGCGCCTCCGCGTCCAGCCACGAGATGGCGCCCAGGTGCTTGCTCGTGTCGATCACCAGCGCTCGCCCCACCGCCTGCCCGCCCTGCGAGGTCCCCGCCCCCCGCGGCAGCACCGGCACCCCTTCGTGCACCGCGATCTCGATCGCGGTCCTGATGTCCTGCACGGTGAGCGGCACCACCACCCCCACCGGCTCGATCTGGTAGATGGAGGCGTCGGTGCTGTAGAGCCCGCGGCTGACCGGGTCGAAGAGCACCTCGCCCTCCAGCTCGCGCCGCAGCCGGGCGGCGAGGGAGAGGTCCCCGATGCGGGGTCGGTGGTCAGGCATGGGCGCGCTTCATTAGCTTGCAGGGTTCGGCGTCGCGGGGTCGCCGCATTCTAATCCGCGGCCCTCTCCACGTCACCCGAGAGCGCGCATGACCACACGCAGCGGCCGGCACTTTCTCCAGCTTCCCGGTCCCACCAACGTACCCGAGCGCGTGCGGCGCGCCATGGACCGGGCGGTCATCGACCACCGCGGCCCGGAGTTCGCGGAACTCACCCTGGCCGTGCTCGAGGACCTGAAGCCGGTCTTCAGGACCGACGGCACCGTGTTCGTCTTCCCCTCCTCGGCCACCGGCGCATGGGAGGCGGCCCTGGTGAACACCCTCGCCCCCGGGGACGGCGTCCTGGCCTTCGACCGCGGCTTCTTCGCCGACAAGTGGGCGGAGGTGGCCGGCCGCCTCGGGCTGGATGTCGACCTGGTTCCGGGCGACTGGCGCGCGGGCGTCGAACCGCAACTGGTCGAAGACAGGTTGCGCCGCGACACCAACCGACGCATCCGCGCGGTGATGGTCGTGCACAACGAGACCTCCACCGGCGTGACCACCAACATCCCCGACATCCGCGCCGCCATCGACGCCGCCGGCCACCCCGCGCTCTTCATGGTCGACACGGTGTCCTCGCTCGCGTCCATCGACTTTCGCCACGACGAATGGGGCGTCGACGTGACCGTCACCGGCTCGCAGAAGGGACTCATGCTCCCGCCCGGCCTCGGCTTCACCGCCGCCGGCGAACGAGCGCTGGCCGCCCGCCCGGCATCGCCGCTGCCCCACTCCTACTTCAACTGGGACGACCATCTCGCGGCCAACGCGAGCGGCTTCTTCCCCTACACCCCCGCAACCACCCTGCTCTTCGGCCTGCGCGAGTCGCTCGCCATGCTCGCCGAGGAGGGGCTCGACCGGGTGTTCGCGCGCCACAAACGCTTCGCCGAAGCCACCCGCGCCGCGGTGGCCGCCTGGGGCCTCGAATGCTACAGCGCCAACCCGTGCGAGCACTCCAACTCGCTCACCGCCGTCCTGCTCCCGGAGGGCCACGACGCCAACTCGCTGCGCAAGGTCATTCTCGACCGCTTCGACATGTCGCTCGGCACCGGCCTCGGGAAACTCGACGGGCGCGTCTTCCGCATCGGCCATCTGGGAGACCTGAACGAACTCACGCTCGCCGGCACGCTCGCGGGCGTGGAGATGGGGCTGCGGCTCGCGGGCGTCCCCCATCGAGCCGGAGGCGTGGACGCGGCGCTGGAGCATCTCGCGATGACGAGTCAGCCTGCGGATGAGGATGATGGCTGATATCACGCACCACTCATCCATGATATCACCTGCATGAATCATGATACTATGCCCGACTCAAGGGTGATACTAAAACACTGGAGAGCGATGATGTCCCGGAAGCACATTCTGGCGCCCGCGCTGATCGCCGTCTGCGCCCTGTCCGCCTGCGCCCCCGGCGACGACACCGGCCCCGTCGAGATCCGCCTCGGACATGTGGGCGCCCCCGAATCCCTCTACGACATCGTCGCGAACGAATTCGCCGAGCGCGCCAACGAGCGCCTGGGCGAGGCCGGACGCGTCATCGTCTACGGTTCGAGCCAGCTCGGGGGCGACGACGTGCTGCTGCAGAAGCTCAAGCTGGGGACCGTGGAGATGTCACTGCCGTCCACGGTGATGTCGTCCGTCATCGACGGATTCGGGCTCTTCGAGATGCCCTACCTGGTGCAGGACCGGGAGCACATGAAGCGCATCGAGGAGGACGTCTTCTGGGAACACCTGGCCCCGCTCGCCGAAGCCGAGGGCTACCGCATCCTCGCGCTGTGGGAGAACGGCTTCCGCCACATCACCAACAACGCGCGCCCGATCCGCGCGCCGGAGGACCTCGCGGGCATCAAGCTGCGCACCCCGCGCGGGGTCTGGCGGGTCAAGCTCTTCCAGGCCTACGGCGCCAACCCCACGCCCATGCCGCTGGCCGAGGTCTTCGTCGCGCTCCAGACCGGGGTGATGGACGGACAGGAGAACCCGCTGGCGCAGATCGCCTCGGCCAAGCTGCACGAGGTGCAGTCGTACCTGTCGCTCACCGGGCACGTGTACACGCCCGCGTTCGTGACCGTGGGCGAAGCACGCTGGCAGCGGCTGCCGGAGGAGGTGCGCGCCATCCTGGAGGACACGGCGCGCGAGATGCAGGCGTTCGTGTACGAGACCGCCGCGCGCATGGATGCCGAGCTGCTGGAGGAACTGCGGGCAGCCGGCATCGAGGTGAACGAGGCCGACCGGGCGCGCTTCCGAGCCGCCAGCGACGCCATCTACGAGGAGTTCGCGGAGGAGGTCGACGGGGGCGGCGAACTGGTGCGACGGGTGGGGGAGTTGGCGGGCTAGAGCGGGGTCATTATTATGACTCATGAATAGTCCTCATGATGATTCGCCCAAGCGCCGCGTTGCCGAGCCTGTCCAGGTCTATCTGCGTCCGAGCGAAAAGGATCGCCTCGAGCGACTGACGGCGGAGCTCGACACCACCAAGTCCGATGTCCTGCGGCGTGGGCTGAAGGCCCTGGAACTCCAGATCTCGGATCCGGAACACCATCCGGCGCTGAGGATCATCGGGATGGTGTCCGTGCCCGACGGCGATCTCGGGATCGACGTTGCGCGCGAGCACGACGAGTATCTCGCCGCCACCGAGATCGCGTCCTGGTCAACCTCCCCGCAAGAGCGCGGCGAGTCCTGATCGGGCCCAAGAGCCTCTTCGTCGACACCAGCGCGTGGTACCCGCTGGCCAACGACCGGAACCCCGAACACCGGGCCCTGGCCCGGAGTCTGCGCGCGCGCATCGAACAGGGCGCGAGAATCGTGACCACCAACCTGGTGGTCGCCGAGACTCACGCGTTGCTTCTTCGTCGCGCGGGCCTCCACGCCGCCTCCGCCTTTCTCAAGACGGTCCGCGAGGCTCCCACCGAGATCGAGTACATCACTGCGGAGCGCGAGGAGGCCGCGATCGGGAACTGGATCGAGCGCTTCTCCGATCAACCCTTCTCGCTCGCCGACGCCGCCAGCTTCGTGGTCATGACCGAACTGGGCATCCAGGAAGCGCTCACGCTCAACCACCACTTCATGGTGGCGGGGTTCATCACGCTGCCGGCCCGCAGCTGAAGCCCTCCGAAGCTCACGGCCCGGGCTCCGACTCCGGATTCGCGGCATCGCCCTGCGGAGAGCCTCCCGCCCCGGCCTCGAAGCGTCCGGCCAGCAGGTAGCGATACAGCCTGAGCGCCAGCCGCTCCTCGAGTTCCTCCAGCCGGCGCCGCGCGGGAGGTGTGAGCAGCATCGCCTCGCAGGACCTGTCGGCCGTAACCGTGGGCGCCTCATCGTCCGACGGGTCGACCGGCCAGATCGCGTCGCCGGGGCCGTACTGCCGGAAGCGGCTGCCGTCGGCATCATGCGCCGAGGCCCGGCCGGACGTCAGCAGCTGCAGCCCTTCGTTGGCCACCTCCCGCCCCGCGAGGGGCTCCCCCGCGGCATATCGGCGCGGATTCAACCAGCCGCGAAGCTCGTCCACCAGGTCCTCGAAGCGAATCTGGCGCTCCAGGTGGCGCTCGAGGTCGCCGGCGGCACGCCGAAACAGCGAGACGCGGCGCTCGTCGACAGCGCTGGCGTGGGCCTTCCATGCCGCGATCACGGTATTCTCGCAGTATTCCAGGGCGCGGTCCGCATTGGGCTCGATCCGCACCGCGGCGAATTCCGAGGCGGGGAGGTTGCGCTCCAGACCGGTCCTCAGCTGCGCGGACGGCGCGCTCAGCACCACCCTCACGCCCGCCGCGTTCGCGGACTGCACGAACCTGGCCAGGACATTGACCGCCGAGTAGTCGAAGCCCGAGACATCCCCGAAGTCCAGCAATAGACAGTGGGGACGGGGATCGCGGCCAAGGGCCGCCTTGAGATGATCGGCCAGAGGGTAGACGCTTCCGAAGAAGACGTAGCCGCGCAGCCGATACGCGAGCACACGCTCGCCTTCCTCGAGCAGGATCGCGCGATCGGGGACGGAACGTGCGAGGGTGCTGCTGCGTTCGCGCGCGGTGAAGCGCGATTCGATCGGGTCCACGCGGCTCAGGCGCACGGTGAAGAACATGAGCGTGGCCAGCATCCCGGCCGCCACGGCCTCGAGCAGCCCGAAGGCAACGATGACCACGCCGATCAGCACGATGATCCCGTACTCCGACCAGGGAAGCCGCTTCCGGCTCATGACAAGCCCCTGGTCCAGCATGCCGGCCCCGGCGAAAAACAGCATGCCTCCCACGAACGGCACAGGGACCAGTTCCAGCATCCCGGCACCCAGTAACACGGCGGCTGCGATGACGAGGGCCGTGACGACACCGGTCAGCCGGGTGCCGGCCCCGAACAGCTTGCTGCGCAGCGACGCGGGCACGATCATGCTCGCCGCGGTGCCGCCGCCGACACCCGCCACCACGCTGGCGAGCCCCGCCGCCCTGAACTCGCGGTCCCAGTCCAGGTCCTCGTTCGCGGCCATCTCGAGGCCGGCGAGGTTCATGATCACGACGATGAGCGCGACCAGCACCAGCGCGAGGAGCGTCGGGAGCTGCGTGGCCATCGCCGTCCAGTCAACCCGCCCGAGGTCGCCCGGTGCGAACGCCGGCCAGAGGCCGCCTTGCGCCGTGCTCGTCAGCAGGAGGCCCGCCGCCCTCGCCTCCTCTCCGGAGATGCCGAACGCGGCGAGAACGAGATGGAATCCACCGACGCCCACTAGGACGCTGGCGGGAAGGATGAGTGGGTGGCCCCACCGCTTCATCGCGAGATAGAGGGCGATCCCGAACGCCGCGCCCGGACTCCACTTCCACAGCTCCGAGGGCTGCGCGAGCGCCGGAATCGCGCGCCAGTCCGGATCCACGCCCATCATCGACATGGAGGACAGGCACACGGCCACGCCGATTCCGGTTACGAAACCCCCCGCGACCGGGTAGGGCACGAAGCGCACCAGGTTGGCGAGCCGGTATCGCCCGATCAGGAGAAAGCACACCCCGGTCGCCACCGCGCCGATCATGAGCGCCGCCACGGTGGTCGCGAACAGCGCTTCGCCTTCCGCCCGCATCGTGGCTCCGATCAGCGCCATCACGATCACGAGCGCGGGAGACAGTCCCGATATCGCCCCGCGAAAGCCCCCTGCGAGCGCGATGACCAGACAGGCGGCGAAGTTGCCGAAGAGCACCAGGCCGACGCCCTGCGAGGAATACGGAGCCAGCGCGCCCGAAAAGATGAGGCTCCCGAAGGCGACCTGGGAGGCGACCAGGCCCAGGCCGGAGGTGACCCCCGCCGCCAGCGCCGGAACGGCCTTCGGCGACAGGGCGTCCGCGTAGAACTCCGACGCGAGGCTGCGGCGCGGGGATTTGGCCGTCACGGTCTCATGCGCGAAGGTGCGCGGGGCCCATGGTCAAAAATCTGCATCGGCGCAATCTACCCGTAACCGGGCATCGCGTCAGCAACGGCGGCCTGCGAGGCTGCACGCCCATCAGGACGAGCCGGATCAGTGCCCCATCTTCCGCGCGCGGCCCGCCGGGGGACCGAGGCCTTCTAACCCCGCCGCTTTCGGACGGGCAGCGACCGGGCGGATGCGGAATCTCGGGCGGATCGGGCATACGGCCCCCGCGCGGGCTGAAGCCCCGGACGTACCGCCAATCGCGGGATGCGGTCCGGATCGACCCCGTCGGCCGCCCGGGCCAACCGCTCGCGCACCGACCCCGGCACCCGGTGCAGATCGCCGTCCCGGAAGAAAGTGAGCGCCGTGCGCGTGGCGGGCAGGTCGAATCGATCGCCGAATACGGCGGCGGCCGCGCCGAACGCGCGCCTCATGGGGATTCCGCCCAGCCGCAGGAGGGCATCGATGTCGAGGCGGTGCTTCGCGCGGGAGCGGGTCCCCACAGCCTGGACCGTGGTGGCCGCGAGGTCCACCAGGGAGGCGACCCTGATGCCGGGCGGCTCGGCGGAGTCCGGATCCTCCACACGGCTGCACACCACCCCGCCAGCGAAGGAGATGCGCACGATTCCTCCGCGATCCACGAGGCAGGTGAGCGTGTCCCTGCCACGCCGGATGACCTCGGCGTCGCGCAGGTACGGGACGGTGTCGAGGAGCCGAAGCGGATCGAATGGCTGCGCCGACAGGAAGCTGAACTCGTCCGGCCTGCGATGCGCCAGCCGGAGCGCCAGCGCGGCTCCGCCGTAGAGCACGAAACCGTCCGGCGTCGTCCCAAGCTCCGCGAGCACGCGATGCTGGTGATGGGAGAGGGTGTCCAGCCGAGGTCGCAGCAGGAGATGCCTCCTCATCTTCCGATGCCAGGTTTCACTGCGGGACTTGCCCGCCGCAGTCCCCGGTATAACATGGCGATGTGGCGTGGGTTGGAGTCCGGCAACACCGCAAATACACTTGCCCGGCGGGCGAGGATCGCGGATGCTGCTCCGGTGATCGCGCCCGACTTCCCCGGAGAAGCTCCCTGACCACCCTGCCCGTGACCACGTTGCGCACCCGCTTCGAGCGCCTGCTCGAGGCGATCGTGCTCGTGCTGGTCGCGGCCCTGGCCGTGGTGGTCGTCATGGGCGTGGGCTTCCGCAAGTTCGGGGCGGCGCTGGTATGGTACGACGAGGTGGCGTCCATCCTGCTGGCCTGGCTCACGTACTACGGGGCGGCGCTGGCGGCCCTCAAGCGCGCGCACATCGGGTTCCCCAACCTGGTGCGGCGGCTCGCGCGGCCGTGGCGGCTTCCGGTCGTGGTCGCGGGGGAGGCCGTGGTGATCGCGTTCTTCCTGCTCGCTGCGTGGGCGGGGTGGCGGGTGCTGGTCATCCTGGAGGGCTCCGGCATGGTGAGCCTGCCGTGGGTGCCGACCCGCCTGACCCAGTCCGTCATCCCCGTCGGGAGTGTGCTCTTCGTCATCGCGCAGCTGCTGAGCCTGCCGGAGATGCTGCGGGCGGGTGGCGGGTCGAGCCCGGAGGCTGCCGCGGGCACCGGCAGTGGCCCGACGACCGCCGAAGCGCCGAGCGAGGGCGGCCCGTGACCCTGCTGCTGATGTTCCTGGGGATGATCGCGCTGGTGACGATCAACGTGCCCATCGCGGTCGCCCTGGGGGTCATCGCGCTGATCGCGATGGTGGTGACCTCGGGGGCCGCGGCGATTCCCAACGCCGGTCTCGTGCTCTTCACCGGCGCCACCTCCTTCCCGCTGATCGCCATCCCGCTCTTCATCCTCGCGGGCGCCATCATGAACGCGACCGGCATCTCGCGCCGCCTGATCGCCTTCGCTTCCGCCCTCTTCGGCGCCATCCGCGGCGGGTTGGCGATGGTGTCGATATCGGCGTCCCTCTTCTTCGCGGAGATCTCCGGCTCCGCGGTCGCGGACGTCGCCGCCCTGGGGTCGATCCTCATCCCGGCGATGAAGAAGCGGGGCTACTCGACGCCGTTCGCGGCCGCCGTCACCTCCTCCTCGGCCACGCTCGCGGTCATCATCCCGCCCTCCATCCCCATGATCATCTACGGGGTGATGTCGGAGAGCTCCATCGTCGAACTGTTCGTGGCCGGGGTGGTGCCCGGCGTCGTCGGCGGCATCCTGCTGATGGCGGTGGCGTACGTGCTGGCGCTGCGAAACGGCTTTCCGGTGGAGCACACGTTTCAGCTGAAACGCGTCTGGACCACCTTCCGCGACGCGGGCTGGGCGCTCCTGCTCCCGGTGATCATCCTGGGCGGCATCTTCACCGGATGGGTCACTGCCACGGAGGGGGCAGGGCTGGCGGTGGTGGCCGCGCTGGTGGTGGGCGGGATCATCTACCGGGAAATCGACCTGGCCGCGCTGCGCCGGGCCGCCCTCGACGGCGGCGTTCAGACCGCCGTGGTCATGCTGCTGGTGGCCACCTCGGCGCTGCTGGGCGACTACCTCACCGAGGCCCAGGTGCCGCAGCGGGTGGCGGACAGCATCATCGGCATCACCGAGTCGCGCTGGGCCATCCTCGCGCTGCTGAACGTCTTCTTCCTGGCGATCGGGCTCTTCCTGCACTCCGCCGCCGCCATCATCCTGGTCGTGCCCGTGGTGATGCCCCTGGTGCACGCGGCGGGAATCGACCCGGTTCACTTCGGCCTGGTGGTGACCCTCAACCTCGGGATCGGGCAGCAGACTCCCCCGGTCGCGAGCGTGCTCGTCACCGCGTGTTCGGTGGCCAAGGCCGACATCTGGGACGTCAGCAAAGTCAACGTCTGGTTCGTGGCGGTGCTGCTGGCGGTGCTGGTGATGGTCACCTACCTCCCGGTCGTGCCTATGAGCCTGGTGGAGTTGTTCTACCGGTAGGCGGACGGGCTCACGTCTGCCATTTTGTCAGGTGGCAATTGGTGAGTCTGCCAAAATGGCAGAGTGCCGGCGGCGATAGTGTATCGTCCGTTTCCGGCGTCGCCCGGCTAGTCGCCCCCGCTGGCCAGCCGCCCGAAGTGGTTCGCGCGCCGGTACGCCCGTGCCGCGGCTTCCACGTTTCCGTGCAGCTCCTCGGAGACTCCCTGGAAGGCGTACGCCATGGAGTACGCGGAGGGGACACTCGACCTCGACGACGGTTCGGGCCACTCCTCCAGTTCGAGTAGGTCGTCCACGAGATACACGTCCTCCAGCAGCGCTCCGGTCCGCGCCCGATCGTTCCACGTGGGTACCCACGGCGCCGCAACGTGCCCGGTCAGGTCGACCAGGGTATCCGATGCTTCGAGCGGAGCGTCCACGAGTTTGAAGGCGAGCCCGTGCCGCACGAGGTGGGACTTGAGCTGCCACTTGTCCCAGACCTGCCCGGCGGTGGCCGCGAAGTAGACCGGCCGGTCCCCCAGCGACTGTCTCGCAATCTGGAACGCGCGGATGTCCCCGGGTGACACGACGTCACCCCCGCGCACGGTCCCCGTGACCCAGGCCGAGAGCCGGTATGTCGAGTCCTCGGGGACCCGCAACGACCGCTGGAGATCGTCGATTCCGGAACCGGGCGGAGGGACGGCCGATCGGGTGGGCGGCGGCGCCTCCGCCTCCGCATGGAGATTCGGCGCGGTCGTCGGATCGAACGGACGCTGGCACACGATCGTCGTCGGAGAATCTTCCGGGGACTCGCCCGGTTCGCATGGCTTGGTCAGGCGACGAAGCTGGCGATGATACCAGTCGGTCCCCAGATAGGTCTGGACGATGACCGTCACGTCGCGGCGGATTCCCTCCACTTCCTGCAGATACCACAGCGGGAAGGTGTCGTTGTCGCCGTAGGTGAACAGCACGGCGTACGGCTCGACGGACTGCAGCATGTTGTGCGCCCAGTTGCGGGCCGCCCGCTCGTCGCTTCGATCCGCGTGGGTGAAGTTGAAGGCGAAGGGGACGAGTCCAACGGCGAGGAGCGCGGCCGCCTTCCGGTGCCGTGCACTGAATCCCGAGGGCCGACCTTCCGGGACACCGGCCGGCGCGGACGCGGCCCACCGGCCCCAGAGCGAGACGAGCCCCAGCCCGGCGTAGATCCCCCACAATTGGAAGCCGATGACGAAGAAGTAGTCCCGCTCGCGAACCTCGTGAGCCGCGATGTCGGACACCTCTTCCCGGTAGATCGAGTAGCCGTACTTGAAATTGAGGTAGTAGACGAGAAGCAGGGTGACCGTGAACAGCAGGGTCCCGGCGTATACGAACGTCTTTCGGTCGCTCCGCAGGTGGGCCCTGAGGCCGACCAGGGCGAGGAAGAGGAAGAGGATGCTTGCGGCGAGCCGCCCTCCCGACGGCAGCGACCGCGCCCACTGCCAGTCGAAGTACTGCCAGTAGTTCGCCATCTGCGCCGGCAGCGGCGCCTGGCGCTGCGTGATCGGCGGCGGGGCGTACTGGTCGCGGATCAGCGACAGCGCGAGCGGCTCGCACGCCACGGCGAGCTTGCTCTGCCCGTAGCGATCCGTGATCCGCTTCGGAGTGATGGCGGAGACGAGCGTGGGACACTCCGGATCGGCTTCATCGATGATCGGGTTCTGCGCCGAACGGATGGGAACGAAGAGGAACTGCATGGAATAGCCGACCGCGAGCAGCAGGATCCCGAGCCCGAGAAGGCGCGGATTCAGCACCGCGCGCCAGCGGTGGACGAGCACGAAGGCCGCGAGGGCCAGCCCCGGCAGCAGGGACATGGTGTGACTCGCCCATCCCAGACCGAGCACCAGTGCGATGAGCAGGAGCAGCCGGTTGCCGTGCGCCGTATCCGCCTCGTCCATCCACGCCATGGCCAGATAGCTCACCAGGGCGACGATGAACATCGAGAGCGGATAGACCTTCTCGTTGAGGTTCGACTGGGTCCACACCGTGAAGGTGGTGGCGCCCACCCACACGCCGACGATCGCGGCCACGAGCACCTCGTGCCGATTCTCGCAGAACCTGCCGACGATCCGTGCGACCGCCAGAAACCAGAAGAAGCTCGCGCCGGCCGAGAGTGTGGCCCCGAGTGCGTTGATCCGCAGCGCGACCGGAAGACCCGTGAATCCGAGCAGCAGGTCCCACACGCGGCCGACCACGACGAAGAACGGGTTCCCCGGGGGATGCGGCAACCCGAGGATGTGCGCCGTGGCCACATACTCCGAGCTGTCCCAGAAACCGACCGTCGGCGCGAGGGTCAGCAGGTAGAGGCCCCACACCGCTAGCGCCGTAACCAGCCCCCACGCGCGCAACGTCAGGGGGCCGACCTTCTCGCGCTCGATGCCGTTCATTCCGTCGCTCCCGGGATCACGCCTCGATCCGCCCGCCCCGCCCTGGCCGCCCACAATCCCTCGGTTGGACGCTCGCCGGAGCAATCCCGTTGCCCGGGCGTCCCTGGTGCGACGCTGTTGACATGCAAGTCCATGCTTGCGTATCATAAGAGCCTTGACATGCAAGCGAATACTTGCCTTATACTGACATGTGGACATTTATCGTGCGATCGCCGACCGAACCAGGCGGGCCATCCTGGATGAGCTCGTGGATCGGTCGGGTCAATCGCTCTTCGAGATTTGTGGGCGCCTGATCATGAAACACGGCATCGGCTCTTCGCGGCAGGCGATCTCGCAGCACCTGGACGTCCTGGAAGCCGCCGGGCTGATTCGCACGAGACGCGAGGGGCGGTCGAAGCTCCACTGGTTCGTGGGCGCGCCGCTGAAGGAAATCGGGGAGCGGTGGCCGGTCTCGACAGACGAGGACACTTCACACTCAACGGACGAGGACATCGAGAAATGAGAATCAACCACACCAGCGTCCCCGTGGACGATCAGCAGAAGGCGCTTCGTTTCTACACGGAAACGCTTGGTTTTCGCGTAAAGCACAACATCCCACTCGGAGAGCACGCGTGGATCACCGTGGTTTCCGAGGAAGCTCCGGAGGGGACGGAGTTGGTGCTTGAGCCTGCTGAACATCCCGCAATCGGTCCGTTCAGGAAGGCGCTCGTGGAGGACGGGATCCCCTATACCGCCTTCACGGTCGACGATGCCGCAGCCGAGCACGAGCGGCTCGTGGCGAAAGGTGTGCGATTCGTGCAGCCGCCAACCGACCTGGGGACGGTCATTACCGCAGTCTTCGACGATACATGCGGCAACCTGATCCAGATCATGGAGGAAAAGGCTCAACCGTGACGGTGCAGAGCCTGCCAGAATGGCAGATCGGGCGAGGCAAATCTGCCAAAACGGCAGAGCCCCCGTCTCAGACCGCCTGCTCCCTCACGATCCGCCGGACCCCATCCTCGAGCCGCTCCAGGTAGTCGTCCAGGTGCTCAGCCGCGATGGGGTTGCCGTGGATGGGCGCCACCCACGACACCTCGCGCTCCTCCAACATCTCCCGCAGCACCCCCATGAGCACCGACGGATCGGCGTAGCGAAGCCAGATCAGCGTGTCGCGGTGGAAGGTGTAGATCTCCTCGCTCCGGAAGCCGTCGGGCAGTTGGCGCGAGGTCAGCCCGGTCTCGTCGTCCGCGTGGTGGTAGCCGAAGCCGTCGGCGACAAACAGAACGCTCGACCCGCGGTCGTAGATCCACGAAGTATGGGAGCGGTCCGCGAGCGGCGGGTCGAGGAAGTCGAGCACCCTCCCGGCCACCTCCAGGCTCCCCCCGATCCGGCTGCGGCGGGCGTACGGAAGGCCCTGGATCTCGGGCTCGCCGGAGGAGGCCACGATCTCGAAGTCGCCCCAGCGGCGCCGGAACGCCGGGATGTTGCCGGAGTGCGGATAGTCCGAGTGCGACAGCACCAGCGAATGGATGCCCGCCCCGGCGGTGGCGCGCGAGATGCGGCGCACCAGGCTCTCGCGGTGATAGAACGAGCCGGAGTCGATGAGGATGTTCTTCTCCCCCGCCCGGATCAGAAACACGCTCACGTGGACGTTGCGGCCCTCGCCGAGCGGGTAGTTCTCCGCAATCCAGGACACATCCTGCGTGAGCGGCACCTCCGGATCCACGCCCGGCGCCGTGGCCATCCCTCGATCCGACCTCGCCACCCCGCTCACAGCACCCCCGTCCGGCCGCCGGTCGCCACGCGCTCCACGACCTCTTTCATCATCTCGAAATAGCGCGGCACGTCAGCGCGAATCACGGGCCCGTGCGCGGAGGCGATCATCGCCGGGCGATACCTCTCCGCCAGCAGATCGATCTCCGCCTGTGTGCGCGCCACATCCACGTACCGCATCCAGAACATGACCCGCCCGTGAAACTCCGCGTAGCGGTCCACGTCCACGGGAGAGCGGAACTCATCCGCGAACAGAAGGCCTTCACCGTCCATCAGCGGCAGCCCCATCCAGTCGACGGGCAGGAGCATCCCCGAGGTCTCCTCGGTCATCCACATCGACATCGCCGCGTCCAGGAAGGCGGCGTCGTGGAAGTGCAGCCGCAGTCCGCCCAGGTCGAGCGAGTCGCCCGGTCCCACCTTGTGCGCGTCTTCGAGATGATAGAGCTCGTGGGTCCGCCCGAAGCGGGGCGCCACCAGCGTGGCGCCCGGATGACGCTCGAGGATGCGGAAGGTGTTGCCCGCGTGGGGAACGTCCGGGTGCGAGAGCGCGAGATAGTCGAGCGCGCGGCCGTCCAGCACCGTCTCCAGGTCCGCGAGGATCTGCTCGTCCGCGGCCGGCGACAGGGTGTCGAAGAGGAGCGTCTGTTCCCCGGCGAAGAGGAAGGCGTTCTGCGGAACGTGGATCTCGCGCCCGGGACGGTACCAGTGGGCTCCGCGATCGATCAGGGAACTGGCGATCCCCGGCCGATCCGGCCCGAACTCCTGAATCCAGTGGATCCCGGGATGTACTTCTCTGGGCATCGCGCGCCTCGGGGGAGATGAAGCCTCTCCGGCGAGAGGCACCCGCGAAGGTGTAGCGGTGGAAGCGCCAGCGCCAGAGGCGCGCCGAAGCGAAGGGTCATGCCGCCCCGTCTTCCCTCCCCGCCGGCGCCCCGGCGGCCGGGATCCTCCCGACCAGCAGCGCGCAGATGGAGGCCAGGATCAGGGCGGCAGCAGCCGGGAATCCGGCCTGTGATGCCTCGCCGACGCGAGCAGCCGGCTCGAAGGCGGGAACCTGCTCCCAGTCGACCTCGGCGATCGCCGCGGCCGAGAACAGAACCGGCTGGAAATGGGCCTTGAGGCGCTCGTGGTAGCGCCGGACCGCGTCCTGGTAGGCGAGCTGGCTGGCCAGATCCGAGGCGGCGAGCCGGTCGAGCGCGAGTCGGGCTGCCAGCGGCGGCACCAGCAGCGACCATCGGCGGGCCCATTGGTCCCGCCGTGTCAGCACATCGCGGTAGGCGCGGGAAGCATCCCGGGCGGCGCGGTCGCCCCGGTGGTTCATCGCGTAGTACCAGGCCCACGTGAACTCGTCTTCCGGGACGGCCCGGCCGCTCCACTCCGGGTAGTCCTCGAAGAACGCGTCCATCGTCTCGGCCTTCGTCAGGTCCCACGCTTCGTGGTATCCCTGGCGCTGGCGCACGGTCAGCTCCAGGGCCTCGGGCGCGGGGTGCAGGATCGAGTTCGCCAGGCTCAGGACGGCCGGGGCCAGGAAGGTGAAGGCCACCCACACCCCCACCAGGATCATCGCGTTGCCGGTCGAGGAGCGGCGCCCGGTCGCCACGCCCAGGCAGAGCGCAAACCAGAAAAGGGTGTGCAGCACGATCAGCGCGGCGGCCCAGCCGGCACGGCCATCGCCATCGATTCCGGCAAGGAGTGCCCCGACCACCGCCAGCGATGTGACCAGGCCGCCCATCAGAATCACCCGCGCGCCGATCTTTGCGGCGACCAGGCGCCGGGGCCGGGCGAAGAGCCGCGCCATGCCCCATGTGCCGCGCTCACGCTCGCCCGAAACGATGTCGTAGGTAACGGCAATGACGAAGAGAGGAAGCAGGGCGATGAGAACAAAGGTCAGATCGAGGTGCCCCGCAGCCGCGAGACGCGGGTTCAGCGTCTCCTGTTCGTAGAGCTGTCCTTCGAGCGCCAGCAGCCGGATTCGCAGGTTGGCCGTCTCGATCTCGGTCCTGCCGCTCGCGAGCGCCGACAGCCGGGACGTTGGCTGCGATGCCGGCAGGGCAAGGTAGTACAGCAACTCGCCGGCCTCGGTCGCCGGAGGATAGAGGGATACGAGATGGGCGAGCTGATCCCGGTAGGCGGTTTCGGCCGCTGCCGCGGCGTCCTCGGCCGCCTGGATCCTGCGATTACCCTGCCAGGCCGCATGGATCCCGAGCACCAACAGCAGAGCCGCCGCGACCGTGACGCCGCCGGAGCGGACCACGCGGGCGAGTTCAAGGCGGATCAGGCGCACCCACACTCGCGCGCTTTCGGACCTCACCTGTTTGTTCTCACCTCGACGGACGATCCATGCCCACGCGCGGCAGCCGTTTGCGGCCCAACCCGAGGGCGGCCAGTGGAAGGGCGATCCACAGCCCCAGCGCGGTCAGCGGGAGAGGACGATCGGCCAGGACCCGGCGGAGTGAAGGCGGGTCCTGTCTGAAGACCGGGAACCGCGCCCATTCCTGTCGCGCAATGCGCTGAGCGCGATCATTCTCGTGGTGGATCTCGTGGATGTGGAGGTCGTTCAGCCGCTGGATGATGTCGTAGCGGTGAGCTTCGGCCTGTGCGCGGAACGCCTCCATCGCCTCCGGCCCGGTTCCCGCCGCCGCCATCGACAGGTCGCGGGCCGCCAGGTGGGGAGAGAGCAGCCCCAGCCACGCCATGACCCGGTCCTGCCGCCGATGAAGGGCGAGCAGCTCCAACTGCTGCTCCTCGGAGATCCGGCTGGTGACCTCCTCTCCCTTGCGGCTTACGACTCCCGCCCAGTTGACCGGAAGCTCCTCGACCGACGCCACCTGGTAGCGCGCCAGGTATTCGTCGCGCAGGGCACGGAAGAAGGGATCGTCGGGGTTGTGGCTGTCCCCCACCTGGCGCTGCGCCTCCTCCACCCCGGCGGTGAACTGGGCGCGCGACGGTATGGGATGAAGCGCGTTCGCAAGGGAGGCGCCCAGTCGCGGGGCGGCAACGCAAAGCACGACCCAGATGGCGACGAGCTGTGCGAGAGCGGCCCGGGAGGAGGCTCTGCGTGACGAGACCCAGACCGTCAACAGCACCCACCCCGCAAGATACGCCGCGTAGGTTGCCGCGAGCGCCAGCATCCGCGCGATCGAGGGTTGTTCTCCGCCTCCGGTGGCGACGAATGCGGCCGTGATCAGCCCGATCGGCAGGGCCGCCGCCACGGCTGCCGTCCCGATGCCCAGCGCCTTCCCTGCCATGATCTGGGCAGGAGTCGCTCCCTGGGCCAGGAGCAGGGGCAGCGTACCCTGTTCTCTCTCGCGGCTTACCGATGCGAATCCCGCGGCCACGACCAGCAACGGCAGGAGCAGCCCCAGGACGGCTGCCGGCGTGAGCCGCCCGAAACTCAGCAATGCCGTCGCATGTCGGGCATCGCCGAAGCTTGCCGAATTCTGCCGGTGCCCCTCCAGAAAGAGCGATGTCCCCGCCCACGCGCCGACCCCCGGATCAAAGAACGCCAGGGGCGCCTCCTCGCGGAAGACGAGGAACCCGTAGTGGATCACCCGGTGCGGATGGCGGTCCGGCTGCTCTGCCCACTGGCGGTCGACCAGCGCCTGGTAGCGGGCGCGCTGCTCCGCCTCGCTCGCGGCGTGATGCCGGGCTCCGAGGACGGAGACGATCCCCAGAGCGGCGACGAGTCCCAGCAGGAACACGACGTAGCGATCCTCGCGCATCGCGCCCACCTGCCGCCGTGCGATCAGCAGAATGTTGCTCATTGTGCGACCCATTCGCCTCAGTCCGCTCCCCGCACCCGGCCGAGCCCCACCCCCGCGCCCACGCCCGCCAGGACGAGAAGTGCGCCGAGGACCGTGAGCGGAACACCCGCGCGGCGTGCCACGTCGGCGCCTTCCTCGTCCTCGAGCCGGAACCTCGGCAGGTCGGGAAGGACGCTGGCGTCCATTTGCTCGCTGGCGAGGATTGCGGGCACGAAGAACTCCCGCCATTGCTCGGCGAAGGCGCGAACCTGAGACTGGAAGCCCGCGAAACGTGCGTCTCCCGTTCCGGCCGCGTCGATGAGCACCTCCTGGGCCAGGAGCGCCGGCGACAGGAACCGGTAGCGGCGCACCAGGGCGATCTGCTCGGCGCGGCGTGCATCGTGTTCGGAGGTCACTTCCTCGAGGCGGCGGTTGACGGCGTCCGTGGCGGCCCAGGCGAGGGCGCCCAGGCCGGGTTCTTCGGCCACCACGCCGCCCGCCATCTCGGGATGGTCCTCCAGGTAGCGGGCAAGCAGTTCGCTGCGACGGTTCACGGCCTCGTTCGAGGCCTCCCGCTGGGCGGTGACCATCTGAACGCGGGACGGCAGCGGGTGCAGCAGGCCCGACGCGATGTTGATGGCCGCCGGCAGCACCACCACCAGGACCAGCCACGCCCCCACCAGAACCGTGGCGTTCCACGCGGAGGATCGCCGCAGGCTGTTCACCCACGCCGCGAGTACGAACCAGAAGAGCGCGTAGGCGACCACCGTGGCGCACCACAGAAGCACCCGGCCCGGCGAGCTGAAGCCTCCCGTCACCAGAATCCCGAGCAGCGAGACCGCCAGCACCATGCCCACCACGAGCAGCGCGCGGAAGGACAGTTTCGCCGCGACAACGCGGCGGGCCGACACGGGCTGCGAGAGCGTCAGCGCCAGGGTTCCCTGCTCGCGCTCCTCGGAGAGCACGTTGAAGCTGACCGCCAGCACCAGGAGTGGCAGCAGGTAGATCACCACGAAGGCCAGGTCGAAGCGCCCGACCATCAGGTTGAGGGGGTTTTCGACCTCGCCGTTCTGCTGAAACGACGACTCGTTGGTGTAAATGTTGACGTCGTAGTAGTAGGGCAGGAGATCGCTCTGACCGACCGCCAGCGCCGTCAGGGGACCGGGTTCCAGCACTGCGGTATGGCTGCCGCGGGGCCCGCCCAGCACGTTGGGGGCGCGGGGATCGGCGAACCGCGAAGCCGGCTCGGCGCCGTTCTCAATCGCGGCCAGCTCCTCGGCGATGGCGCGAGTGCGTTCGACGTTGCCGGCCTGCACGGCCTCCACCGTGCGCGCCTGAAAGCGCATCCAGACCACGCCGTTGGCCAGCGCGTAGACGAGAAGGACGGCAAAGAGCCCGAGCACGACGCGGAGCGCCCGGTCGGCCATGAGCAGACGCCATTCGTTTCGGAGGACGGTGCGCGCGGTCATGCTACCCCACCTCCGCTTGCCGGACCCGCGCCGCGGCGGCCAGGACTGCCCCGACCAGCCACGTCCCCAGAACCAGGATTGACAGGATGCGGTTGCCCAGCACCCAGCCCAGCGTCGGGGCGGCGTACTCGAGCGGCGGCGTTTCCTCCCACAGTTCGGGTCCGGCCAGATAGGTGTCGCCCGTGCGCGAGTTTTCGGCCAGGTCGCCGTTCATCCGCCGCATCAGATCCCGGCGATACGCCTCCGCGGCGGTGGCGAAGTGCCGGTGCTGCTCTACATCGGTCCCCGCCAGCCCCATGGAGAGCGTGCGCACCGCCAGCAGCGGCGCCACCACTGCAAGGGCTTCGTGCACGACGCCCTGGCGCTCGAAGGTGTCCCACAACGCGCCGTAGTTGCGGTCGAAGATGCGGTTGCCGAACTCCTCGCTCTCCTGCAGGTAGACGCCCACCTCGTTCACGGGCAGGTCCTCGACCCGCTCAACGCCGTGTTCCGCCAGCAGCTGTTCGGTCAACGCGGGTCGATCGGGACGGGGGATGCCCTCCACGCCGGCGGCCATTTCGCGTTCGACATTGCGGGCGAACTCGAGCGCCGACGGCGTCGGATGGAGCCACTTCGACAGATCCACCGCGACCCGCGGCGCCACCAGCCCGTTCACCACCCACACGCCCAGCAGAATCACCAGCGCGGTTCGCGCCGAGCGGGCCCAGGCGGACACCGCCAGCGAGAGCGCCAGGAAGGCGGTGAAGTAGGCCAGGTAGACACCGGCCAGGACGACGCCCCGAGCCAGCGGGGACGCCGCCGGACCCGGGCTCCCGACAACCAGGGCCGCCGCGCCCACCAGCGCCGCGGGCACGAGCAGCAACGCCAGCGCCCCGGCGATGCCCAGCGCCTTGCCCAGAGCCAGTTCCCGCCGGCCGATTCCGGTGGCCAGCAACTGCCGCAGCGTGCCCCGCTCCCGCTCGCCGGCGAGGGCGCCGAAGGTGAGCAGGATGATGAGCAGGGGCACGAGGTGCTGCAGCACCTGCGCCGCAGTCAGAGCTCCGATTCGCTGGGCCGCGGTCGCGTCCTGGGCCGGACGCAGAAGGAAGTCGTTCTGCCGATGGGCTTCGAGCCACACCGAGGTCCCGGTGTAGGGATCGACGCCCTCGTCTACGAAGGACAGCGCCAGACGGGGCTTGAAGGCGTAGATGCCGTAGTGCGCCGCCGAATGGGGATTCTTCTCGCCCTGAGACTCCCAGTGGTCCCGGGCAGTGGCCTGGGCGGCGGCGTGCTCCTGCTGCGCGCTTCTCGCCTGAACCCATCCGTGGCCCAGGGAAACCAGCAGCAGCGCGCCCACCAGGACCGAGCACCAGCGGAAGCGCCCGTCCCTGAGGACATCGGTGAACTCCTTGCGGACTATGTGCTTCATCTTCGGTGCCTCCTAGTCGTGCATGTGCTTCAGATAGATGCGCTCGAGATCCGCGTGGCCGATCTCTTCCGTTCCCAGCTCCGTGACAAGGCGCCCGTAGCGCATGATGCCCACGCGCGTGCCGGTCTCCTTGGCGCGAAACAGATCGTGGGTCGCCATGAGCACCGCGACCCCGCGATTCTTGAGCCGTTCGATCAGCTCGGAGAACTCGTTCGAGGCCTGCGGGTCGAGGCCCGAGGTGGGCTCGTCAAGCAGCAGCGCGTCGGCCTCCTTGGCGATGGCGATGGCGATGCCGACCTTCTGCCGCATGCCCTTGGAGTACTCTGAAACGCGTTGATCGACCGCGGACCGCTCCAGTCCCGCTTCGACCAGGATGTCGGTGAGCCGCCCCGGGGTCAGGGCTCCCTTCCCGCCCAGTGCCGCGAAATACTCCAGGTTCTCCAGACCGCTCAGGTTGCGGTAGAGCATGACCTGTTCGGGGATGTACGCGATGCGCTGCTTGGTCTCGCGGTCGTGGGCGGACACGTCCAGACCGGCGATGAACGCCTGTCCGGAAGTGGGCGCCACGAACCCGAGGAAGAGGTTGATGGTGGTGGTCTTGCCCGCCCCGTTGGGACCCAGCAGGCAATAGACCTCGCCGGGCGCGATGGCCAGGTCGAGGGAATCGAGCGCACGCGTGGCGCCATAGTTCTTGCTGAGCCCGCGGGCCTCCAGAAGGGGCGCGCGCCCATTTCCCAATTCGGCGGGGTGCCGGGACTCGGGCGTATTCATGTCTTCCATCTCTCGGGTTGGGTGCGCCGTTGCGGACGCAACCATCAACAGGGTTCCGCCGGCGCGGGGGTCGGCGGGGGGGCTCTGCTACAGAGAGATGTGGAGGGGAGGGGCGCGGCTGCGCCGAGGGGCGAGATGGACGATCGCGGGAACAAACCGGCGCCCGGGAAGTGCCGGAGTCGGCAGCAGATTCGGTCCCGCGAGGCTCGGAGTACCCGGGGCGACGGTCGATCCGGGGTTATGGACGACCTGGCACACGGAACACGCGGCCGGCAGGTCGGATCCGCTGTCGTGTGCGTGGGCACTATCGACGGAGTGGACGAGGAGCAGGGAGAGGATGACCGCCGTTCCGGTCATCGCGCGCACCCGCTCCCGCGATCCTGCAAGATCGAACAGGTGCGCCATCGCTCGTCCCTCCACCTCGCGGACCTCCCACCGGCCCATTCCCGGCGCCCCTCTTGCCCAACCGGGAACGCATCGGGCGCTACCGTAGCGAGCGGACGGGGAGAGGTCAAGGAGTGGGCCGGACGCGCTGCGGTTGCCCCGACCTCACCCGAACCCGTTAGATTCAGGTCAGGCTCCGGCCGCCTGCCCGGCCGGTTTCCCCAGATGACAGGACGACCATGACCGCTGCTGCCGCCATCCTGCTCGCCGCTTCCGCCGTTCACGTCCACGGCACTCCCCAGGAGCCCCTCTCCACGGGCCCCTCGCACGCCGGCTACACCGAGGCCGTGACCATGCGGCACTCGCACGACGGGCCCCACGGCGAAGACCTCCTCCGCATCGAGCAGATGATCCGCTGCACCTGCGGCTGCACCCTGGACGCCCATATCTGCCAGTACCAGATGCAGTGCAGCGAATCCCCCGCCTTCACCCAGCGCATCCTGGCGGCGCTGGAGGCAGGCGAGTCCGAGGAGGTGATCCTGGCCGGCTTCGTCGCCGACTTTGGCACGGACATCATCAGTTCGCCGCCGATGGAGGGTTTCAACTGGGTCGGCTACGTCATGCCGTGGGTCGCGGTGGCCTTCTCGGGCATCCTCATCGGGTTCTTCGTGCGCAGGAACGTGGCCCGCGGTCGGGAGCGCGCGCCGGTGGTGGACTCGGACATCTCGGACACCGACTGGCGGCGGCTGCGGCAGGAGATGAAGGCGCTGGAGAAGGAAGACTGGTGATGGCGGGACCCCAGAACTACGACAACCACGCCAAGCGTCCTCCCAGGTTGTTTCTCGTGGCGTGGTTCGCCGCTACGGCCGCGGCCGCGAGCTTCCTCTTCCAACTGTTCGCCGACTTCAGCGTCGAGACCCTGGCCTTGTTCCTGACCGCGGGTGGGGCTTCGGTGGGAATCATGTTGGCGCGCCGGTTCGCCCTTGGCGTTCAGGACCGGGTGATCCGTCTCGAGGAGCGTCTTCGCCTGGAGAGGCTCCTGCCTGACGATTTGACGGGCCGCGTCGCGGAGCTTACGACGGATCAGCTGATCGGGCTGCGCTTCGCATCCGACGCGGAGCTGTCCGGCCTGGTGCGCCGGGTTCTCGATGGCGAGCTGACGGACCGGAAGGCGATCAAGCAGGCCGTAGAGGACTGGCGGGCCGACCACCAGCGGGTCTGAGGCGAGGTCGGTCTTGAGCTGCTCGCAATGCTGCGGGCTCGAACGCCAGTTCGACGATGCGCACGCGCGCAGGAACCTGCGCAGCTTCCACCGCAAGGGCCCCGCCAAAGCCACGCGATGGCTGCTGGGGGCCGTCGCGGAGGACGGCGTCGAAGGCCGCACCTTCATCGACGTCGGCGGGGGCATCGGTGCCATTCAACACGAGCTGATGGCGCGCGGGGCGGCCGCGGGAACGCACTCGGACGCGGCTCCGGCGTTCCTGCGCGCCGCGCGGTCGGAGGCCGAGGCGCGGGGCTATGCCGACCGCATGCGCTACGTGGACGGCGACTTCGTCGAGCGGGCGCGAGAACTGCCCGCCGCCGACCTGGTGACCCTGGACCGGGTGGTCTGCTGCTATCCCGACATGCCGGCCCTGCTGGGCGCGGCGGCGCCCCTGGCGAAGCGCGTCCTCGGGCTGGTGATGCCGCGTGGCGGACCACTGGCACGCCTCGGCGTCGGGTCGGTGAACTTCATCCAGCGCCTCAGGCGGCATCCGTTCCGCGTCTTCGCCCACGACCCTTCCGCGGTCGAGTCAGTGGTGGAGAGCTACGGGCTGGTCAAGCGATTCGAGCGCGCCGGCGTGGTGTGGCGGGTGCTGGTCTTCACCAGGCCAGAGGCCGGTCGGCTCTGAGCTTCAGGCGCAGGCTGTTCAGCACCACGCTGACGCTCGAGAAGGCCATCGCCAGCGCCGCCAGAACCGGATGCAGCAGGCTGCTGGCAGCGGCCACCGGAATGAGCGCGACGTTGTAGCCGAAGGCCCAGAACAGATTCTGGCGGATGGTTCGCATGGTCGCGCGCGACAGGTGGATGGCGTCGTTCACCCCCGCCAGGTCGCCACCCATGAGGGTGATGTCGGCGCTCTCGATGGCCACGTCGGTGCCGGTCCCGATGGCGATGCCGATATCCGCGCGGGCCAGCGCGGGAGCGTCGTTGGTGCCGTCCCCCACCATGGCGACCCGCCCGCCCACTTCCTCCTTGAGCGCGCTCACCACCTCGGCCTTCTCGCGCGGCGGGACCCCGGCGCGCACCTCGCGGATGCCGGCTTCGTCGGCGATGGCGGCCGCCGTGACCGCGTTGTCGCCGGTGACCATTACCACGCGCATGCGCGTCAGCAGCGTCTCGATCGCGTCGCGTGCGCCCGGCTTGATTTCGTCCGCGATCGCGATCAGGCCGATCGCGCGTCCGTCGACTCCGACCCAGACCACCGTGCGCGCCTCCGCCTCCAGGCGCTCGGCCTGAGTGGCCAGGTGCTCCCCGCGACTGCCGTGGATGCCGACGAACCGCTTCTTCCCCACCACCACGCGGTGATAGTTCACGGTGGCCGCCACCCCCAGGCCCGGAACGGCCTCGAAGTCGCGTGGACGTTCCAGTTCGATTCCGCGCGCCTGTGCCTCCCGCACCACTGCGCGCGCCAGCGGATGCTCGCTGCCCCACTCGGCGGAGCCCGCCATCCGAAGGATCCTGCGCGGGTCGTTGCCCACGACCGCGTTCACGGCCGGCTCGCCCCTGGTAATGGTGCCGGTCTTGTCGAACACGACCACCCTCAACTGCCGGGCGAGCTCGAGCGCCTCGCTGTTCCTGAACAGGATGCCCTTCCCCGCGCCCACCCCCATCCCGACCATCACGGCCGTGGGGGTCGCCAGCCCCAGCGCGCACGGGCAGGCGATGACCAGCACCGCCACCATGCGGATCACCGCGGCCGGCAGACCGGCGCCCGCGGCCATCCACCACACGAGGAAGGTCCCCGCCGCGATCACGATCACGATCGGCACGAAGATCCCCGCCACCCGGTCGGCCAGCCGCTGCACGGGCGCCTTGCTGCCCTGGGCCTCGCGCACCAGGCGCACGATCCCCGCCAGGGCGGTGTCGGCGCCCACCCGGGTCGCGCGCACCTGCAGCAGACCTTCGTGGTTGAGGGTGCCGCCGATCACCTTCGCCCCCGGCTCCTTGTCCAACGGGAGGCTCTCGCCGGTGAAGGCGCTCTCGTCCACCGACGAACGTCCGTCGAACACGACTCCGTCGACCGGAACCCGCTCGCCGGGCCGCACCAGCACGACCTGGCCCACCCGCACCTGGTCGAGCGGCACCTGACGCTCCTCCCCACCCGCCAGAAGAGTGGCGGTGCGCGGGCGGAGCGCCATCATCCGGCGAATGGCATCGCCCGTCTCGCCCCTGGCCTTGACCTCCAGCCACTTGCCCAGCTTGATGAGCGTGATGATCGCCGCGGCCGTCTCGAAGTAGACATGCTCGCCCAGCGTGGTCACCCCGCTGGTGAGCGCGATCGTCACGGCCACGCTGTAGAAGAACGCCGCGGACGATCCCAGTGCCACCAGCACGTCCATGTTCGCGCCGCGATTGCGAAGCGCCTTGAAGGATCCCGTGTAGTAGCTCCGCCCCACGTAGAACTGCACCGGAGTCGCGAGGATGAGGAAGGCCCAGTTCACCCAGGGCGCATGCGCCCACGCGCCCGCCACCCCGAAGTCCCGGGCCATGCTGAACAGAAAAAGGGGAAGGGTGAATGCCAGCCCGGTGCGGAACTCGCGGGAGTGCCGGTCGATCTCCCGCGCGCGGGCGGCCGCCTCCGCGTCCTCCGTCCCGGCTCCGGAAGCCCCGTCCTCCTCCAGGGCCTCCGCGACCACACCGTAGCCGGCCTCCTCGATGACGCGCGTCACCTCGGCGGGGGTCACGGTGTCGGGATGGTACTGGATGGTCGCGCGCCGGGAGGCGAAGTTCACGTCCGCGCTCACCACCCCGGAGACGCCCGCGCGCAGAACGTTCTCTATGGTCGCCGCGCAAGCCATGCACGACATCCCCGTGACGGGAAGCTCAAGGCGGGCGGGCCCGGCGCCGTCGCCGGCGGGGCCCGAGGGGGGTGCGGTTCGGCTTGCAACCGACAAGAGTCACCTCATGTCCGCGGTCTGTTCGCGGCTGCCGCAGGCTCTTTCGGGATTCGATGCGCTGGCGTAGCGCGCGAAGACCGAAAATGTTCACCTAAACTCTCACCGGGATCCGCAACAAGCCAACCCCGACGGTCACACCATCTACCCCGATCACACCGATATGTCCTTCACCACGCTCGTAACCTCCGACGAACTGTCCGCACACCTCGACGATCCCGACTGGGTGATCCTGGACTGCCGCTTCTCCCTGGCCGACGCGGAACACGGCCGGCGCGAATACGCCGCGGCGCACGTGCCGGGTGCCGCCTACGCCCACCTGGAGGAAGATCTTTCCGGTCCCATCCTTCCGGGCGTCACCGGCCGCCACCCCCTTCCCGAGGTCGCCGACTTCGCGCGCACGCTCGGTGCCTGGGGCATCGACAGGCGGGTTCAGGTCGTGGTCTACGACGACATGGGGGGAGCCATCGCGGGACGGCTCTGGTGGATGCTCGGGTGGGTCGGCCACGACACCGTCGCCCTGCTCGACGGCGGCTGGCAGCGCTGGTGCGCCGAGCGGCGGCCGGTCACGGCGGAGGTGGCCGCGCGGCCGGCGCGGGTCTTCACGGCCGCACCGCGGCCCGGGCGCCTCGTCCCCGCGGCCGACGTGGTGGCCCGCCTAGGCGATGCCTCCGCCCCCCTCATCGACGCGCGCGCCGGCGAACGCTACCGCGGCGAGGTCGAACCGCTCGATCCGGTGGCGGGCCACATCCCGGGAGCGGTGTGCGCGGCCTTCGAGAAAAACCTCTCCACGGACGGGACCTTCAAGTCCCGCGAGGAGCTCCGCCAACGCTTCCGGGCCATCCTGGCCGACACGCCTCCGGAGAACTCCGTGTCCTACTGCGGCTCCGGCGTCACCGCCTGCCACAACCTGCTCGCCATGGAGCACGCCGGGCTCTCCGGCGGGCGGCTCTACGTCGGCTCCTGGAGCCATTGGGTCACCGACGGCGACCGTCCGGTCGAACGCGGCTGAGCAACGCTCCTCCCTCACCCCGGACCGAGCACCCTAGCCACCCGTCTCGCCATCCGGATCGGCAGCGCGCGCAGCGCTCTCCCCAGCCGTCCGGAACCGCCATCGCCCTCGAATCGCCGCGAGGCCCCCAGATCCGGCTCCAGCACCCGGCGCCGGAAGGCTGCGATGACCTCCGGTGACCGGAACACGGCAACGACTTCGGCCAGGAACCCGTTGTAGCTCATCAGGTCGAAGTTGGAGGACCCTGTGACGAGTATACCGTCGTCGATCAGCATGCATTTCATGTGGATCATGCCATCCTGGTACAGCCAGACCTCGAAGCCGGCCCGCTCCGCCATCGCCAGCAGATACTTCTGCAGATAGCCCTTGTTGTTCGCGCGCGGGGTCACGATCCGGACCCGCACTCCGCGGGCCGCGGCAGCCGCCAGATGATCCGTGAAGGGCGGGCTCAGATAGGGGCTGATGACGTCGATCGAGCGCCCGGCGCCGTCGATGAGCCCAAGCAGGTCGCGATAGGCCGCTCGGTTGCCTTCACCCGGCAGCAGATGAAGGTCCAGTCCCGGCCCGGCGAAGGATGCGCGCGCATGCTCCGAACGCCCCTCCCACGAGGCCTCGAAGTCCCGCCTGAGGAAACGCGCCACGTCGGCATCCTCGAGCCGCACCATGAGATCGTGCCACTCGAAGTTGTGCTCGGAGAAGTTGATGCCCCCGATGTAGGACACGCGGTCGTCGAAGAGGATGAGCTTCTTGTGGTCGCGGTTGAGGAAGCGCTGGCCGAGAATCCCGAAGGGACGGCCGAAGCGGACGCCCACGCCCTCGGCCCGCAGCAGGCGCACCAGCCGCCGGGTGTTGCGCACCTCCGCCCGAAACGCGGGGTCGAAGAGCGTGCCGGGAAGCGCGATCCAGCGGTCGTTCTGGTTGGCGCGCGTATAGGAGTCGACGAGCAGCCGGCGGTCCGGGGCTCCCGCGTCGAGCAGGGCGTCGGCGAGCGCCGTCCCCACCCAGTCCCCCTCGAACGAGTAGGTCTGGATGAACGCGTACTCGCGCGCGGCGGCGAGGTCGGCCTGCACCGCCGCCCACACGGCCTCGGAGTCGACCAGGACCTCGGATCGCGCGCCGACCCGCAGGCGACGTTCGTCGACCCGCGATGGACCCCCGCGGCCGTCACCCACCCCTAGAAGAGCCCCTGCAGCCAGAGCACCACAAAGGCCCCGTAGAACACCGACGTCGCGACCAGCGCGACCCTGCGCCACATTGGCGGGCGGATCTCCTCCGGCAGGAAGCGCGTGTTGATGTAGAGCAGATGGAGCGAAGAAATCACGAAGACGATGCCGGCCATGTTGGCGCCCAGCTGCAGCAGCACGATCGGCTGCGCCAGTCCCAGGCCGACGATCCCCCATCCGGCGATCCCCACGAGCACCGTGTAGTAGACGAAGCGCACATCGCCTCCGCGCCAGCGCCGCACGCGCCGGGACCCGGTCCAGAGGATGTCGGTGATCGCGCGCGTCATTCCGTCCACGATGTCCAGTTGGGTCTTGAACAGGATCCAGACCCCCATGAGGGCGATGACCCCCCCGAAGAGCGCGCCCGCCCGGGTGGCCATGGCGTCGGCCAGCGCCGCCGCCACCGAGAGGCCGCGGATGTCGGTGCCGGCCTCGATGAAGGTGACGTAGAGCACGGCGGGCAGGATCATGCCCAGCAGCGCGCCGCCGAAATAGACCCCCCACTGGTCGGCGCGCACGATGCGCCACCACCCCCGCCACCGCCCCATCGCCTCCGCGGTGGGATCGAAGATGTAGCCGGTCGGGGCGAGGCGCACCTGCTTCCCGCCCACCGCGGCCGGGATGTAGCCCACCACGCTGCCCATCCCGTACCCCTTGTCGCGCGCCCAGTTGGAGAGGGTCAGGTTGGTCATCCCGCCCGCGCCCGAGTAGGCCGCGAAGGCGCCGATCAGGAAGAAGTCGGCCCCCGCCGGAATGAAGCGGAACGCCCCCTGCGCCGGGTCGTACCCCACCAGCCCCGCCGCCCCCGCGACCCAGGTCTCCGGGGCCACGAACATGAGCGCCAGCACCAGGAAGGTCCCGAGGATCGCCACCACCAGGATCCAGTTCAGGATCTCGAGCGTACGTTCGATGCGGCGCCCGAACAGCAGGATGGCGACGCACAGAACGAACGTCCCCACCCCGAAGGCATGCACCAGCCCCGCGTTTTCCGGCCCGGCCAGGTCGCGGAACACCAGGAAGAACACCGCGCCCGCCGCCGTGCCCGCCCAGGCCGGCCATCCCAGCTGAAGGAAGTAGAGCAGGGCGTAGACGACCGCCCAGAACGGCGCCGCCGGCCGCGTGCGCATGAAGCCCGTGAAGGCGGGCTCACCGGTGGCGATGGTCCAGCGCATGAGCTCGGTGTTGAACACGGTCTGCAGGAAGGTGGCGACCAGCGTGACCCACAACAGCACCAGGCCGTAGCGCACGAAGGCGGAGGGACCCAGCAGGAATTCCCCGCCGCCGATGGAGGCGCCCAGCACGATCACGCCGGGGCCCACGACCCCGAGCCACGCAAGCCCCCGGGGCCGGGGCGGAGCCGGCAGTTCGGCGCTCCGGAACGGGGCCAGGCCGGTCCGCGATTCCGGGGTTCGTTCTTCAGGCACGGGTCACCGCCCTCTGTTTCGGTTTGACCGCGAATCGGCAACGGGATGCACGGCATCCCAAATCTTGCACTCGGGGCCGTTCTCGTACATCATTGGGGGCAATCGGGGTCGGATGCGACCCCCAGCGCCAACGGGCCTTCCGGCCCAGCTTCGAACGGGGTCGAACCCAGCTAAGCCGTTTTCGTGACGAACACTCGGCCCCTTCCCCGTCCCCGTCTCGCCTCCGGCTGCCCCGGCGGCGTTCCGCGCTGACGCCAACTCCGCGAGTCGCATGCGCCCCTTCAGGTCCACCGGCGAGGACTGATGCAACCCACGGACGTCGGCAACCCCGACTACTACCACAAGGTGGTGGACTGCCAGTGGGGCTGTCCGGCCCACACCAACGTCCCCGAGTACATCCGGCTCATCGCCAACGGACGCTACACCGATTCGTATTGGCTGAACCGGTCGTCGAACGTCTTCCCGGGGATTCTGGGCCGCACCTGCGACCGTCCCTGCGAGCCCGCCTGCCGCCGCACCCGCGTCGACGGTAAGCCGGTCGCCATCTGCCGCCTGAAGCGGGTCGCCGCCGACCTGCGCGATCCGACCGACGACCGCCTGCCCGAGATACCGGTGGTGAAGAACGGCAAGCACATCGCCCTGGTCGGGTGCGGGCCGGCGTCGCTCACCGTCTGCAACGACCTCATGCCGCTCGGCTACCAGTGCACGATTTTCGAGGCGCTCCCCCGCTCCGGCGGGCTCATGCGCACCAACATCCCCGCCTTCCGGCTCCCCGTCGCGGTGCTCGAGGAAGAGATCGACATGATCCTCGACATGGGCGTGGAGATCCACTACAACACGCGCATCGACTCGATGAAGGAGCTTCTCGAGGAGGGCTACGACGCCATCTTCGTGGGCACCGGCGCCCCCAAGGGCAAGGAGCTCAACATCCCGGGCCGCCAGGCCGCCGCCGACAACATCCACATCGGCATCGAGTGGCTGGAAGCGGTGCACTTCGGGCACGTGGACTCCATCGGCGAGCGCGTGCTGGTGATCGGGGTCGGCAACACGGCGATGGACTGCTGCCGCACCTCGAAGCGCCTCGGCGGCACGGACATCAAGGTGATGGCGCGCAAGTCGCGGCCCTACTTCAAGGCGTCGCCCTGGGAGCTGGAGGACGCCGAGGAAGAGCTGGTCGAGATCGTCGAGAACTATTCCCCGAAGCGCTTCGTGCTGGAAGACGGCAGGCTCGTCGGGATGGAATTCGAGCTGGTCAGCTGGCACAAGGACGAGGAGAGCGGCCGGCTGAAGGCGAAGGTGCACGGCACCGAGATCCTTCCCTGTGACGACGTCATCCTCGCCATCGGCCAGGACAACGCCTTCCCCTGGATCGAGCGCGACATCGGCATCGAGTTCAACCACTGGGACATGCCCGAGGTCGACCGCACCACCTTCATGACCACCCGCGAAGGAATCTTCGTGGGCGGAGACGCGGCGTGGGGGCCGGAGAACATCATCTGGGCGGTGGAGCACGGCCACCAGGCGGCCATCTCGATCCACAACTACTGCCAGGGGCTTTCGCTCACCGACGACCGTCCGCCCCAGGACCACAACCTCATCTCCGCCAAGATGGGGATGCACGAGTGGGCCTACTCCAACGACTACAATCCGTCGCCGCGCCAGAAGATGAAGCACGTGGAGCTGGTGCGCCGTTTCGAGGAGCTGTCCATCGAAGTGGAGATGGGCTTCGACCCGGAGCAGACCGCCCACGAGGTGGAGCGCTGCCTCAACTGCGACATCCAGACCCACTTCGAGGCAAAGCTTTGCATCGAATGCGACGCCTGCATCGACATCTGCCCGGTGCACTGCCTCACGATCACCGTGAACGGCGATGAAGAGGATCTCCGGACCCGTCTCATGGCGCCCGCGGAGAACCTCACCCAGGATCTGATGGTATCAGAAGGACTCCCCCAGACCGGACGCGTGATGGTGAAGGACGAGGATCTCTGCGTGCATTGCGGCCTGTGCGCGGAGCGCTGTCCCACGGCGGCCTGGGACATGCGCAAGTTCGAACTGATGATTCCCTACGCGGGGCAGGAAGCGGCATGTCCGACCCACGTCTAGAGCAGGCCGACCGGACCAACGACTTCGCGTTCAAGATCGGGACCGTCAACGGCACGGGCTCGGCCAGCGCGAACGGCCTCATCATGCAGGCGATCTTCCGCATGGGGATCCCCTGCACCGGCAAGAACGTCTTCCCCTCGAACATCCAGGGGCTCCCGACCTGGTACGAGATCCGGGTGAGCCGGGACGGGTACTCGGCGCGCACCCCCGAATTCGACCTCATCGTGGCCATGAATCCGGCCACCTACGAGCGCGACATCGCCGAGGTGCGTCCGGGCGGATATCTGCTGCACGACTCCTCGTGGCCCATGGCGAAGGAGTTCCTGCGCGACGACATCACCTTCCTGGGCGTTCCGCTGGGCGAAATGTGCGTGCGCGAGTTCAAGGGCGCGCGCGTGCGCATCCTGATGAAGAACATCGCGTACGCCGGAGCCCTGGCCGCGCTTCTGTCGATGGATCTGGACGTCATCCGAGGGATGATCCAGGAGAAGTTCGCGGCCAAGCCCAAGCTCATCGGGTCGAACTACAAGGCGATCGAGCTGGGCTACGACTACGCGATGGAGCACTTCGACTGCCCGCTGCCCATCCGGCTCCAGACCATGGACGCGACCTCGGACCATGTGCTCATGGACGGCAACACCTCGGCGGCGCTCGGCTGCGTGTACGCCGGGGCAACGGTGGGCGCCTGGTATCCGATCACGCCCTCGACCTCGCTGATGGACGCCTTCAAGCGCTTCTGCGAGCGCTTCCGCAAGGATCCGGAGACGGGCGAGCGCAGCTTCTTCATCGCCCAGGCCGAGGACGAGCTGGCTGCCGCCGGCGTGGTGGTGGGCGCGGGATGGGCGGGCGCGCGCGCCTTCACCCCCACCAGCGGCCCGGGCATCTCGCTCATGAGCGAGTTCATCGGGCTGGCCTACTACGCGGAGGTGCCGTCGGTGTTCGTGGACGTGCAGCGGGTGGGGCCGTCGACGGGGATGCCCACCCGCACCCAGCAGGGCGACATAGCCGCCGTGGCATACGCCTCGCACGGCGACACCAGGCACATCGCGCTCTTCCCGGCCAACCCCGAGGAGTCGTTCCACATGGCGGTGGAGGCCTTCGACCTGGCCGAGCGCTTCCAGACCCCGGTGTTCCTGGTGCAGGACCTGGACATCGGCATGAACGACTGGATGATCCCGAAGCTGACCTGGGACGACGGCTTCGTGCCCGACCGGGGCAAGGTGCTCGGGGCGGCGGAGCTGGAGCGCATCGAGAAGTTCTACCGCTACATGGATGTCGACGGCGACGGGATTCCGTACCGCTCGCTTCCGGGCGTGCACCCGAAAGGGGCGTACTTCACGCGGGGTTCGGGTCACACCAGCCGCGCGACCTATACCGAGGATGCCGACGAGTACACCGAGGTGATGGACCGGCTGCACCGCAAGATCGACTCGGCGGCGAGCGAGGTGCCCTCGCCGGCGATCGAGATGCGCGAGGGCGCCAGCGTGGCGCTGGTCACGATCGGTTCGTGCGACGGGGCGGTGCGGGAGGCGGCCGACATCCTGGAGGGCCAGGGCGTACCCGTGGACTACCTGCGCGTGCGCGGCTTCCCCTTCGACACCCTCGTGCGCGAATTCCTGGATGCCCACGAGCTCAACTTCGTGGTGGAGCAGAACCGGGACGCGCAGCTGAAGAGACTGCTGTTGACGGAGACCGAGGTCGACCCGGCGCGCCTCCATTCGGTTCTGGACTACGGGGGCTTCCCGATGAGCGCGGCCTTCGTGGCGGGCGAGGTGGCCGAGCGGCTCGGACTCAAGGTGGAGGAGACGCGCGTGCGGCCGGCGGCGGAAGAGCCGGAAGGAGCATTGGCATGACCTATATCCCCAAGCCTGCCGTCCGGCATCCGGGTCTGGGCGCGAACGAGCTCGGACTTCACCTGCGTGACTACGAGGGCACCATCTCGACCCTGTGCGCGGGGTGCGGCCACGACTCGGTGACGGCCGCCATCATCCAGGCCTTCTACGAACTCTCCATCCCCCCGCACCGCATCGCCAAGATGAGCGGCATCGGCTGCTCGGCGAAGACGCCGGCATACTTCGTGGACCAGGCCCACGGCTTCAACGGGGTGCACGGGCGCATGCCCGCCCTCGCGACCGGAGCCAACGCGGCCAACAAGGACCTCTACTACATCGGCATTTCCGGCGACGGCGACTCGCTCTCGATCGGCCTCGGCCAGTTCTGCCACGCGATCCGCCGCAACGTCAACATGCTGTACGTGCTGGAGAACAACGGCGTCTACGGGCTCACCAAGGGCCAGTTCTCCGCTTCCGCGGACGTGGGCTCGCGCTCCAAGCGCGGCGTGCCCAACAAGAGCGAGCCCATCGATCCGGTGGCGCTGGCGCTGACGCTGGGGGCCACCTTCGTCGCGCGCGGCTTCTCGGGCGACAAGCAGCAGCTCCTCCCGCTGCTCAAGGCCGGGCTGATGCACAAGGGCTTCGCCTTCCTGGACGTGATCTCGCCGTGTGTCACCTTCAACGATCACGTCGGGTCGACGAAGAGCTATCTCTACACCCGCCACCACGGACACGAGTTGGTACCGGTCGATTTCGTGCCCATCCGCTCGGAGATCTCCGCGTCCTACAAGCACGGCGGCCGGACCTCCATCACCATGCACGACGGCAGCATGGTGCGCTTCCGCAAGGTGCCCGAGGACTACGACCCCACCGACCGCCTCTCCGCCTACGAGCACTACCGCTCCCTGCAGAACCGGGGCGAAGTCGTGACCGGGCTCCTCTACCTGGACCCCGGCGGCGAGGACATGCACGACGACAACGCGACCACCTCGACGCCGCTCGCCGAAATGGCCTACGAGGACCTCTGCCCCGGCAGCGAGCAGATGGACGCGCTGATGGAGGAGTTCAGGTAGGGGGGTTACCTTTCGGTGTGACCATCCTTCGCACTCCTTCCGATGAGTTGCGTAGCGCCTGATGGCCAGTCCTGCCGGCTCGCCCATGCGAAGGCTCGTCCACCGTGGCAGCGTCAGATTGCTCCTCAAGTGGGTTCGGGCCGCGAGCGCCGTCGTTGGCACATTGGTTGCGGCCGTCTTGAAGGCAACACCGGAGGGAGCAGCAAGTCTCTGGGGACCACTGCAATCCGTTGTCGAGTTTGGTCACGAGACGGCATGGCTCTGGCTCGCTGGTGCCCTAGTCTTCGGCGGAGCGGCAAGCTGGTCCTTGGGCAAGCTCGACCATCCCGCCCTGCTGGATGCCGTGGACGCGATCCTCGATGAATTCCAAGAGGCGCTTTTTGGAAGCGCTGGCGGGGACTACGCCCATCATAGAGTGACTCTGTTCAAGCGTGTGCCGTGGAAGGCGGTTGCCAAGGACAACGCGGGGAAGCTAAGGTGGCCCGGGAGCGGATGGCTGGTGCCAGTGGCCCGATCAGGGCATGGAACTCAGAGTACCGACGTTCGCTTCTTGTGCCCCGACGATACGGACAACGCGCAAGGCGTGGCCGGTAGGGCGTGGGCAAGTACAAAAGCGGTGATCGTACAAGATCTTCCTGAGCTTGCTGGTGCAGAAGAGGGCAACGATGATGACGTCAAGACCTACGCTGACCGAACATTCGTGCCGGAGGCATGGGTGAGAAAACGATCTCCCCGCGCCAGATCGTTGATGGGGTTTACGGTGGAGGATGCCCGAAGCAATCCTTGGGGTGTTCTCGTAGTAGATAGCAGATCACCAACACTCAACACCCAGCTGGCGCACCAACGGTTCAACTCCTATGCGCCGGTTTTGGCAAGGCTCGTGCAAGGAGCATGAGGAAGCCGATGACAGAAACAAAGCGTGGCGGGTGGATTCGGGTTGATCCCCATGACTACGACCAGCCTCACGAGATTGGCATGGGGGACATGGCAGACGTTGAGGTCAACATCTTCATATCACCCTTTGAGATTCCACGGGGTGTCCGGGGATACTATGATCAAGCCCGGAGGCGGTTCGTGATTGAGTTCAAGTACATCACCCGTGAGCCAAGTGAGGTCAGCGCGGGTGGCCCTCCGGAAGTCAAGGCCGTTGTAGGAAAGAAGACCGGGCGTATCCTCGGGTTTGAAATCGATGTTGATCGACTTCAAGCGACCTCCGTGTCCCTGCGTCTGGGCGCGATTGATCAGATCGATCAAGCGCTCGAAGCGGTAAGGAGCCGTTCGTCACTCCCGCGTCGTGAGAACTCCCGGATCGCGAGCAAGGTTCTCCACGACCGAAGTGAGGAACTGTTCTCCGCGATGGCCTCCACTTAGGCTGGACCTTCACCCCGCCGAATCGCCCACTGATCGGGGCTGACACCAGCCCTGGAGCAGACGTTGCTGACGCTGGACGGTCACGCTCCACGCCAGCGATCCCACGCGAGTTGGCTATTGAGCCAGAAGCCCGCGGACACGCCGGACATCTTTTCGAGTTGAACCGCGATGTGGGGCGTGATCGACTGCCGTCGCGCCATGATCGCGCTGAGATGCCGCGGGGAGATTCCGATTGTGTCGGCCGCTTCCTCGCGAGTGAATCCCCGGCAGGATATCGCTCTGCGGAGATGCGACCCCGGATGGGTGGGAACTCGATTCTTCGGATAGCGGATCATCTCTTTCTCACTCCTCCTCCCCGTACACGAACCGCTCCACCTCCCCGTGCACCCGTTCGACCGTCTCGGCCGAGGGCGCCGCGGTGACCGCCGATACGGCGACGGCCACCACGAAGTTCGCCGCAAGGCCCCAAAGGCCGCCGTGGATTCCCATCGGGTTCGGATCGAGGAGGAGGGACCACCACAGGGTGGCAACGCCGGCGGCCAGCCCGGCCAGCACTCCCGCCTTGGTCAGCGAGCGGCCGCCCGGGAAACAGATGCCGAGGATGGCGGGCAGCAGCTGGAGGGCGCCCGAGCCCGAGAGGTTGATGATGCTCACCAGCAGCGCGCTCTCCTGGAGCGACAGCCAGTAGGCCACGACCAGAAGCGCCAGCACGATGCCCTGGCCGACGCGCACGTAGTGCTTCTGGCTCTGGTCGCGCACAAGGTAGCGCTGGTACACGTCGCGGGTGAGCACGGTCATGTTGGCGTGCAGGATCGAGTCCAGGGTGGACATGGCGGCGGCCGCCGCGCCGGCCAGGATCAGGCCGGTGAGCCAGGGCGGCGCGAAGTTGAAGAGCAGCTCCGGGAAGACGCGGTCGGCCTGGGCAAGGTCCGGGAGGACCAGCGCGCCCCCGAGACCCACCAGCGCCGCCGGAATGTAGAGCGTCATCAGGTAGATGGGCGTGGTGGCCCCCAGCAGCTTGAGCGTCTTGCCATCGACCGCCGTGTAGTAGCGGATCATCATGTGGGGCTGCAGCACGATGCCGAAGGACAGCGTGATCACCATCCCCACCCAGATGCCGGGTGTGAAGAGGCCCTCCGGTCCGGGGAGGGTGAGCAGCTCGGGGCGCTGATCGGCAACCGCCCGCCATAGTTCGATGGGACCCCCGAACAGCTCGAAGGAGAGCACCAGCGCGCCCGCCCAGACGGCGACGTACATCCACACGCCCTGCATGACGTCGGTCCAGTAGACGGCCCGCAACCCGCCGATCGCCAAGTGCACCGCCGCCACCGCGAGCATCACGAACACGCCGACCTCGAAGGCGATGCGCCCGTCCGAAGCGACCTCCACGATGTAGCCCAGCGCCAGGGCCTGCACCTGGATGTAGAGGATGGTGAAAACCACCGAGAACAGCGCGATCGCCACCCGAACCGCCTCGGATTCGTAGAAGTCGGCCAGCATGTCCGCCGGCGTGATGTAGCCGAAGGTCTTGCCCAGCGCCCAGATGCGCGTGCCGACCACGTAGGTGATGGCCCCGACCAGCACCGTCCACGCCCCGGCGGCCCAGAAGCCGATGCCGTGGGTGTAGAAGAACCCGCCCGAACCCAGGAACGCGAAGGCGGAGTGGAAGGTGGCCACAACCGTGAGATAGAGAACGACGAACCCCGTGCGCCGCCCCGCCAGAAGGAAGTCCTCCATGTCCACCGACATGTGCCGGTTGGCCACCACCGCCACCCCGAGCGTGATCAGCAGATAGATGAAGATCAGGCTGGTGGCGACGACCCAGGTTTCCACCTACAACCCCCGCCGGTAGGCCCAGATCAGCACGCCGATGAGCACCGAGTAGACTACGAAGAGCGCGACGTAGAAGAACGGCAGCCCGAGGAAGGTGGGCTCGATCCGGTTGAGCACGCGGTGCGTCACCGGCGGCATCGCGAGCATGAAGAGCGCGACGAACGCGACGACGGCAACGCGCCCCTCGCGGGTGCGCGGCCGGAAATGGCTGCGGAAGGAGTCGGGCCTGGACATGGCGGGGAAGATGCCCGGGGCAGCGGCTGCGGGCAAGCGCGCCCGCCGGCCGCCCGCCGGCCGCTCAGTTCAGCAGCATCGGCTGACCCAGCAGCCTGGCCGAGTCCGCCCCCGGCCTGGGCACGAACTTCTGTACGTGCCCGCCGTTGTAGGAGGCGACGTACAGGTTGCCCTCCTGGTCGACCGCCGCCTGGTGGGGCAGCACCAGCCCGCCCGGCCACGGCGGCCGCCCGATCGCGCCTGCCTCGCCGTACGCCCCCCAGGTGTCCTGCAGCCGCCCGTCGCGGTCGTACTTGAGCAGCCGGTTGAGGGTCGCGTCCAGCACCCACACGGCGTGGCTCTCGTCGATGTAGATGTTCACCGGGTCGAAGATGTCGGGCCACTCGTCGATGAACTCGCCGTCCTCGGTAAACACCTGAATCCGGCTGTTGCGGCGATCCGCCACGTACACGCGCCGGTCGGCGTCCACCGCAATGCTGTGCAGCAGGTCGAACTCTCCCGGCCCGTCGCCCGGCCTGCCCCATTCCATCAGGTACTCGCCCTCGGCGCTGAACTTCACCACCCGGGTCTTCCAGTAGCCGTCCGCCACGTAGAAGCTCCCGTCCGGCAGGAAGGCGATGTCGGCCTGGCGCCCGAAGACGTATGGCTCGTCGTTGGTGCGCGCCTCCACCATGGTCTCGGGATAGTTCGCCCGCCCGATCTCCATCACCAGTTCGCTGCCGTCGTTGGTGAACTTGAAGATCTGCATGCGGCGGTTGTCGATGACCCATACGTGCCGCTCCGGGTCGTAGGGGCTGATGTAGACCGTGTGCGGCTCGCGCATGATCGAGTCCCACTGGCTCCAGTTCTCGATGATGTCGCCGTTGCGGTCGACCACCACGATGAAGTTGCCGGGGCGCGCCTGCTCCGCCCACGGGCGGTCGTCGTCGAAGTCGACCGGGAGGTCGCCGCGGGTCACCACGATGATGCGGTCGGGGTTGTCCACCGCCACGCCCGCGACACGCCCCCAGGTCCAGGCCTCGTCGTGGCTGGCGGCGGCCTTCCACCACCCCTCCACAACCTCGTAGTGGCCGGTGCGGTCGTCGCCCCCCTTCGGGCCGCGCGCGTCCATCGTCGCGGACGACGCCTCAGGAGCAGGGCCGCAGCCGGCGAGGGTCGCCAACCATACGAAGGGTGTCCACCAGCGCGTCGAGGCCGCCACCCGCGCGCCGCCCGGGGTTCTCGTCGAACCGATTCTCATGATGTTCTCCTCAGAGCCGGATGCTCCCTCACACCCGAGCCCGCTTACGCCCCGGCGAGGAACGAACCGACCCCGGAGCCGGCAAGCCCCGGGGTCGGTCGTCCCGAATCGTAAGGCCGTCTGCGATTAGAAGCCGACCGGCCGCGTGGCCGGATCGCAGAGCGTAGCACGATCGGCGATGGTCGTGTTCTCGTTCAGGTGATACTCGTTGTCGGGCATCAGGAAGCGAACCCCGCCCTGCAACTGGTGGCCGCCGCGCAGGGTGGCGCCCACATCCCGCGGGAACCAGAGCAGATCCGGGTTCTGGAGCTTGGTCATGAAGTAGCGGGCCTCCAGGAACAGAGCCCGGCGCCGCTCCTCGATGATCATGTAGCGGATCTCCTCGGCATCGCCCGGATTCGCGTAGGTCACCAGCGGCAGCCCGTCGGCGGCCCGGAGCTCGTTGACCAGGTCGATCGCCCTCTGACCGCCCTCGACCTCGGCGCGGATCAGCACCATCTCCTTCCAGTTGACCAGGGGTATGTCCGCACCCTCCGCGTCGTACCTGGCGTTGACGAAGGACTCGACCCCGACACCCTGGATCTCCGCCTGCATGTGCTGGACGCGGGTGTCGCGCACGGCGGCATCCTCGTCCATCATGCGGTGGCCGCCCGCCGTCCGGATCGGAATGCCGTCGTCCCGAATCGCCCGACCGTCGGGCAGGATCCCCAGGTTGAGGTAGCCGGTGAAGGGAATGACATCCGGCCACGGGGCGCCGGTCACCGGGTTGGGCGGTCCCTCCCACCAGTCGATGACGTCGTACAGCTCACCGTAGTGAATGAAGGTGCCCGCGTAGTAGGGCTTGTTGCGGCGCACAGGGTCTCCCGCATCCCGGGTGACGTACGCGACGAACCCCTGCGGCACCTGCTGGGCATCGGCCAGCGCACCCGAGCCGTCCCCGGCCATCCAGCGCGCCTGTGCACGCAGCCCGTGCGCCATGGCCTGGGCGCTCGAGGCGATGTCGAAAGGCATCTCGAAGTCCCCGGAACTCCCGATCTCGCCGAGGGCCCGCGTGAGCCGGTCCTCCGCCATGCCCAGCGTCTCCGCGGGCGTCATCAGCGGCCCCCCGTCGATGGAGACCTCGCACATGGTGGAGCCCATCAGGTTGAAGACGGCTCCCTCGTAGAGGGACGCGATCGCCAGGTACCGGGCCCGATTGGAGACCTGATCCGCGGTCCACTCGTTCTGGAGCTTGTCGTGCAGGCCCGCGGCAAAGCTGCGCGCGGTCATGAAATCGAGGAAACCGAACTGGTAGTTGTACTGGAAGTGTCCGCAGTCGGTCCCGCCGCTGCAGAGATAGACTTCACCGCCGTCCTCGCGGCCGTGAATCTCCCATACATAGTCGTTGTAGGTGTTCTGGAAGTGGGTGATGATCGTGTTGACCTGGGTCTGGGCCCCGGCCGGATCCACCAGCGCCTCGTCCGTGAGCTGCGCGGGCAGGTCGACCTCCAGCACGTCGCTGCAGGCGCCGGCAACCGCCAGCGAGAACCCGGTCGCCAGGACGGCGAGGGTTCGCCGCGTCCAGCGCGCGGTGCGCGCGTATTCAAAGAAGCTGTTCATATGCATCTATCCTCCGACAGTACTCGTTCCCGGAAACTCAGAAGGTGACCCGCATCTCGAGGTGCATGCTGGTAAGCGGCGCCATGAGCCTGTGGTTCGCGCTCCCGAAATCGGACGTGCCCATTTCGGGGTCGAGAACCGGGAGGCCGGGATTCCCGGCCTGCGTGCCGAGGAAGTTCCCCACCTCCTTCTGGCGCTGCCAGATGGTCCACAGTTCGCGGCCCGAGAAGGACAGCGACGCGCGATCCGCCCCGATGCGATTGGCCATCGCCTGGGTGAAGTTGTAGCGGACCCCGACCTCGCGGAGCTTCCAGAAGTCGGCGTCGAAGTAGCCCCAGGTGGCCTGGGAACGATACCGATCACCCGCGACCCAGACCGGGTCGCACTCGCAGCGGGAGTCGTAGCTGTTGTTGTAGCGGTGCCCCCACTCCTGGGCACCGTCCAGCCCGACCTTGCCATAGCCCCCGTCCGCCAGCAGATGGATGGAAACGGCGTTGTCGAGCAGGCTGATGCTCGGGTTGACGGAGAACCTGTACGGGAAGAAGGCCGGTCCGGCCATGATGTTGTACCCGGCGTCCTGGCAGGGAATCAGAGGTCCCCCGAGGACCACGCCGTATTGATCGGTGGGCCCGGTGCCGGAGGGAACGGTTGCCGGAGTGCCGTCCGGACCGATGATGACGCCCGCGTCGCACATCGCGCTGACGTTCTCGCCGTACGCGTTCCGGACCGGACCGTTGGGGTCGAACTGGGCCGACATCACGTAATACCTGGGCTCGGAGTAGTTCGGGTACGGCAGCCCGATCCGGATCTCGCGAGTGCCCGCGAAGCTCCCCAGGTCCTTGATCCGGTTCATGACGTAGGATCCGGTGAGACCCAGGTTGACGGAGATGCCCGACCCCTCGTAGAGCCGCGTGTTGACCGAAGCCTCCCAGCCCCAGTTGTCGATGCGGCCCAGGTTGCGCTGGGTGACGCCGCCGAAGCCGAGGCTGGGCGGAAGGGCGACGGCGAGGAGCGCGTCCTCGTTCTTCTGGTCGAAGTAGGTGAACTCCGCGGATACCCTGTCGTCCAGCAGCGCGACGTCGAACCCCACCTCGAGTTCCGTGCTGCGCTCGGGACCGACGGCCGGGTTGCCCGGGTTGGAGGGGTCGAGCGCAGTCGTCCCGCCCGCTCCGGGGATGACGCTGTACTGGTTGGTTCCGGCGAAGGCGTCCGGCTGCCGGCCGGCCTGGCCCCACGCGCCCCGCAGCCGGAACGAGTTGATCATGTCGAAGTTCCAGAAACTCTCCTCGGAAATGACCCAGGTGGACGAAACCTTGGGGTAGGCCTCCGGCTCCAGTTCGGCCCCGAAGGCCGAGTTGTCGTCGAAGCGGACCGCGCCGGTCAGGAACAGCCGGTCGTTGTAGCTGAACTCCTCCTGCACGTAGAAGCCGATGGACTTGTTCTCGATGTAGTCGAAGTTGAGGTCGGCGCTCGCGGGCGGAGTCTGGTTGACGGTGCGCGAGAAGGGAGACGCGAATCCCCGTCCGGTGGTGCCGAGCATCGAGAGGCGCTCGAAGTAGTACTGCGCCCCCACGGAGGTCGCGGTTCCCCAGGAGTCGGTCAGGGGAACCCGGGCGGTGGCGGACCAGTCCGCGGTGAAGTTGGTGGTGACCGGCCGCTCCAGAACGACCAGCCCGGAGGCGGTCTCCTCGTACACCGGCGACAGCTGCACCTCGAGGGGCCACAGCACGTTGTTCTCGTCCCAGCCCTTGTCGAGGCCGACCACGACCCGTGACGAGAGCCAGTCCCCGGTGGTGAAGTTGAGCGTGCCGCTTCCGGTGAAGCGGCTGAACTCGCGCGTCGCCTCGAGCTTGGCCACGTCGGAGGGAAGGTGCTCCTGGAACCCCATCAGGCGGGCGCATGCGTTGCGTCCGTTGATGCGCGGATAGCAGAAGCCGTTGCCCCAGGCGAGGTCTTCCCAGATGCCGCCGTCGCCGTCCGCGGGCGAGAGGAACCTCGTCTTGCCGTCCACATATCCGGTGGAGACATCGAGCGAGAAATTCTCGGAGAAGACGACCCCTACGTTGGCGCGCAGCCGCAGCGCCTTGTTCCAGTTGTAGTAGGTGATGCCTTCGTCGTTGTCGTAGTTCCCGGAGAGGAAGTAGCGGTAGTTCTGGGTGCCGCCGCGCACGCCCAGGTTGTAGCTCTGGCTGAGGCCTCTCTGGAACAGCTCGTCCTGCGGCCACGGGAAGGCTCCCTGGTCGATCAGGACGTTGGACTCCTCGTAGGCGTTGTACGGCACCAGCCCGTCGCCCTCGCGGCAGGGCGGGTCGAAGCTGTTCTGGCACGTCCACTTGGTGCCGATGCGCGCCGCCGGATTGCGCAGGTAGTTGGTGCCCATGCGCACCGAGGCGTCGAACTGGGCCTCGCCCTCGGCGCCGCGCTTGGTGATGATCTGGATCACGCCGGCGGACGCCTCCGTGCCGTACAGCGTGGCGGCCGCGGGCCCCTTGATGATCTCGATGCTCTCGATGTCCTGCGGATTGAAGTCGTTGAGGACGTTGACCTCACGCTCGTTCCCCAGATCGGGCCCGGCCTGCGAGTTGTTGTTGACCCGCACGCCGTCGACGTAGATGAGGGGGTTGCTTCCCAGGTTGAAGCTCCCGGTTCCCCGAACCTCGATGGCCGAGCCGGTGCCGACGTTTCCGCTGGCCCGGGCGAACTGCACCCCCGGGGTCCGGGCGGTCAGCAGGTCCTGCATGTTGAGGACAGCGACTTCCTGGGTCACCTGCGCCGCTTCCAGCGTGGCCACTGCGTTGCCGATCGCGCGCCGCTGCGTCCCCCCGGGCGTCCCGGTCACGATGATCTCGTCGAGCCCGAGCGCCTCTTCGGTGAGCTGAAAGTCCAGGAGAGTGGTCTCGTCAGCCGCCACCGTGACCTCGATGGTCGAGGAGGTGTAGCCGATGCGCTGCGCCGTGACCGCGTGCGTGCCGGCGGGCACGCCCGCCATGAGAAAGCGCCCGTTCTGCTGGGTGAGGGCGCCGATGCTGGGTTCGGCGATGAAGACCTGCACGGCGGCGAGGGGCTCGCCGGTCTGCCGGTCGGTTACCGTTCCCGTCAGGGTCGCCTGCTGTGCCTGCACGCCTGACACAAGCGCGAAGAAGGCCACGGCGGACAGGGAAAGAAGACAAAGTCGTCGAAGCATTGGCTCCTCCAGGGTGGGGGATGGCTCGGGGCGCCACGGCGAGATGGGACCCGGGGCGGCGCCAGCGGCGTTGGAGCACAAGGAGAGTGCTCCGGGAGGTGGGTCACGCGGGACACGCTGCAGGCGATCGGGAGGCAGCGCTACCAGCCCCGGCGACTCCGGCAGCGGAATTCCTCCGGCAGTCCGCGAATCTCGATCGGTAAATCTGATCGCCCGCTTGACTGATACGGAGCGCGGTTTCGCGTGTCAAACGGCGCGGTTGTACGGGATTACGTCCCGCCGGCCCATCGACCCGGGCCCGAGCTCAACTTGTGCCCGAGCGGGTCTCGATGTGGATGGATCCGTCCGCGGATCCTTGAAGGAAGGCCGAAGCCGGGCCCCGCAACACACGGATGTTCCTGACTTCGCTCGCCGGAATCTGGCTCAGGACCTCCATCGCGGGGCCGAAGGTTCCGATGCGCACGCCGTCCAGAAACACGGCCGGCTCGCCGCTGAGCCCGAAGGTGCCGGTGCCGCGCAGACGCACGGGGTTGGTGTTGAGCCCCAGGTTTCCGGAGTTCGGGTTCATGTCCAGTACCCTGCGGGCCACGAGTTCGGCGGCGGTCCTCGCCTCGCTGACCCCGCTGGGCGCGGCCAGCAGCTCTTCCAGAACCACATCGGCCCGGGGCATCATGACCTGCATGTAGAGCAGGACGTCTCGCACCACCTCCACCTGCTCCACCACCACCGGATAACCCGGCGCCTCGATGCGCACGGCCAGCGAGCCGAGCGGAACCCCCTCGAACGAGAAGGTGCCGTCCCCTCCGGTTACCGCCTCCAGCTCCGTGCCGACGACCGTAACCCTGGCCGAATCGATGAGGGAGAGCGTGGCCTGGTCCGCGACCACCCCGTGGAGCGGTCGCTGGGCCAGGGCCGCCGCCGGCCTGAGGCTCAGCCCCAGCGCGACGGCCAGTACGATGAAAGCCGCCCGCAACCGGGATACGAATGCATGTGGTGGGCAGGAAAACGGATTCAACGAAGCCCCCTGCGGACCGTTTTGCCTGGTAGTGAACTTAAAACATATGCATCTCCGCGCTGTTGCGCCGTACCCGAGACCGCGGCAGCGTTCCCGCACCGGAGCGCAGCCGCCCGTTGGAAGCGATATCCGAGCCATGAACCGTTCCGCAATCCATCCTCTGACGACGCCCGGGGCCAGCAGCCGCCGCGCCCCGCGCCGGTTCAGCACGTGCCTGCAGTTGTGTGCGGTCGCGTTGGCCCTCGGTGTCCCTTCAGGCTGCACCTCGACGCAGGGCGAGCCCCGGCCACCCGGCCGTGTCGAGGGCATCTCGCTGGAAGTCAACAACCAGAGCCGCAACGCCGTGACCATCTACGTGTGGAGCGACACCTACCAGAACCGGCTGGGGATGGTCGAGGCGCTCAACCGCGACACCTTCAACTTCCGTTGGGACCTCGTGGGACGGGTCTATTTCCTGATGGACTTTCTCGCCCAGGGATGCGTGCTGTCGGAGCCCATCGACGTCATCGACGGCGACGAGCTCATCCTCACCGTGCAGCCGATCGACGAAAGGCGCGCCTCGCACGCCGTGTGCCGCTGACGCCGGCCTCCACCGGCTGCGCCGCAGACACCGGGAGCGAGCCGGCCCTACCGCGTACCCTCCCCTTCGACCTCGTAACGGTAGCCGAGCGCGCGCCCGTCGATGAAAACACTGAAGTCCGCGCTGGCGCCCGGCGCCGGAGCGCTGGCTTCCAGGAAGCTCTCTCCCAGCACTCCGGCGTTGTCGTGGAAGATGAAGCGCAGTTGCACCGGCGCGCCCTCCGGCAGCGCGTTCCCCACGATGCGCCCCTGAACCAGGGTGCGCTCGCCGGTCACGCGCAGCCTCAGGCCGTCGAGGTGGACGGGCAGGCCGTCGGAACGGGCCACCCCCGCGCGCGCGCCGGCTTCGTCTCCCGTCTCCAGCCGCGCCCGCGCCGTGATGAGATGCGCCGCCTCGCTCAGCGGATCGACCGCCAGCAGCCGATCGCCGGCGTCGACGAGCGCCGCCCACGCCTCGTCCGCGAACAGCGCGTTGGCGTAGTTGAACCACGCGTCGCGCGAGTCGGGCTGCCTCTCCGTGAGCAGCTCGAACGCCCGGCCCGCCTGCTCGTAGCGCGATGAGCGGAAGAGCGTGATCCCCAGGTTGAACAGGTCGGCCGCGGCCAGCGACTCGTCGGTGAGGAGCGAAGCGTAGAGTTCGGCGGCCTCGTCCGCGCGCCCCAACTCCACCAGGGTCCTCGCGAGATCGCTCCGCACCCGGATGCTCCCCGGATTGCGGGCCAACTGCCGCTGGAGCAGCGGTTCGACGCCGGCGAAGCGGCCGGCGGCGAGGAGAAGCTGGACGAGCCGATTCTCCGTGTCGGCGCGCAACTCGCCACGCTCGCGAATCTCGGCTTCCTCCAGCAGGCGGGTCGCCGGGCGCCTCTCGAGGCCCCGCAACGCATCCTGATACACGCGGATGGCTTCGTCCCGGCGCCCAAGCTCCACCAGAAGGCTGGCCACGTTGCGGTGGGCCGCCGGTTGCAGGTTGTAGATGGCCGCAGCCCGAAGCCAGTGCTCGGCAGCCGCATCCCGCTCTCCCCTCGCGTAGGCCTCCAGGCCCGCGTTGAAGGCCCGGGCCCACGCGGCCTCCCGCTCCGGCTCGATGTCCAGCTCGTACGCGGGATAGATGCGCTCGGCCTCCTCAAACCAGCGGTGGGCATCGCGATAGTCCCCGAGCCTGGCCCCGGCGACCCCGGCGAGGAAGTAGTGGATGGAGTTGCCCGGGTCGGCCTCGATGCCCTCCAGGGCCTGCGCGAGGGCGGCCTCCTCCTCCCCGTGGATGTTCAGATATAGCGTGGCGGTCTGAGAAAACCGGGTCTCGGCGGGCGGCACTCCCGGAGGGTAGACGATCCCGGTGGGCGACCGTACCGGCCCCGAGGGCCCCCGGCCGACCGCGCAGCCGAGAAACAGCATTCCCGCCAGCAGGGCAGGGCCCGCGGGGCACGGCCGCATCATGTCCACGGGAAGGGGATGCTGAAGACGGCGGAGCGCGCCACCGCCACGCCCTGCTCCCGGGCGGGCCGAAACGAGATCACTTCGTTGACGAGTTCCAACGCGATTTCGTCGACGCGGCGGTCGCCGCTGGACTCCATGATCTCGGACCACTCGACCGACCCGGTGCGGTCGATCCAGAGGGTGACGCGCACGGTCATGAAGTCCTCCTCGACCAGCCCTTCCTGCGCGGCGGAACGGCGCATGAACTCCATGACCTCGTCGGGATTGCGCACGAGCACCCACGCCGACAGCGAAGTCAGGGAGAGTTCGGGCTCAAGCACGGCGAGCCGGTCCAGATCGAGCTCGTCGGGATCCGGCAGCGATTCCAGCGACGCCGTGGAGGCGCTGCCTCCGATGGAAAGCGCGCCGTCGCGAGGAGCTGCCTCGCCCTCGGGAGCGGCGGAGGGCCCCGGCTCGGAGAACTCCAGCTCCGGTTCGACGACAGCGGGCCTGGGCGCCGCGCGTCCACGCAGGCGCTCCAGGAAGCTGCCCCCGCCACCCCCGCCCGCGGCATCCGTGAACGCCGCGGGATCGAAGTCCTCCCCGTCTTCCTCCTCCTCGGCATCTGCGGCGGCAGCCGAGTCCTCGCCCGCACCCGACACGACCGCGAACGCGATGGCCTCCGGGCCAACAGTGGGTCCGGGAGGCTGGAGGAGGATCCATTCCGTACCCCGGGCGCCGAAGATGGGCTCCGGCGACAGGTCCCTCAGTCTCCATCCCGGGAAGAAGGCGAAGCCCGCCAGATGGACGAACACGGCAACCACGATCGACCAGGCCAGCCGGTCGTCCCACTGTGCCTTGAAGCGGTCGTTGGCGGTGGGAGCGAACATGGGTCACACTAGGGAGGGACGTGCGGAACGGACAAGCCCCCGATCCGCGTCATCCGGAGACCGCGCCGGAGCGGTGCTGCATGAAGATCTCCCTGCCCTGGCTGACGGCGATCCTGGCCGTGTGCGGCTTCCTGTTGTGGTTGTCTTCGACTCGACCGAAGCCTGCCGCGGACACCCTCCCGACTCCGCCTGCCGCCGAACCGGACCGGGTCGAACCCCCGACCGAGGGATCGTCGATGCCGTGCCAGGTCCCGCTCCCATGGCGAATCGCGCGACTGGACGAGGAGTTCGGGCTCGACGTCCCGACCGCGGAAGCCGTGCTGCGTGAAGCGGCCGCACTCTGGGAAACGGCGGTCGGGCGGCCGCTCTTCGCGCACGATCCGGAGACCGGCATGCCCGTCCGTCTGGTGTACGACCAGCGCCAGGCGCGCACGGACGAGCGGAGGCGCCTGGAGGCCGAGCTGGAGCGCTCGCGCGAGACCCTGGCATCCGCCGATTTCGAGGCTCGCGCCCGCGAACTCGCCGAACTCTTTCCCCCCGACACCGCGGAGGCGGCGGTCTACCGCGAGGCGGTCGTCCGCGAGGGCGCGGGCGGGGTCACCGTCAGCCGCGAGATCCGCATCCATCGCTTCGCCGATCTGGACGATCTGCGACGGGTCGCGGCACATGAACTGGGGCATGCCCTGGGCCTCGGCCACGTGTCGGACGCGGCGTCGCTGATGCGCGGCGGACCCGCACCCGAGGGCCGCGGCCAGACAAGCCCGGCCGTGGGCCCCGCCGACCTGGATCGGCTGCGCGCGCTGTGCCCCGGATTGTGGGGCGAAGCCAGCCGCCCAGGCTGATCCACAACCCTTTGCGGCTCCCGCTTGTCCATCCTATACTGAAGGCTGGTGCGGAGTGTCTCGTCGCGACGAGGCGGGTCCCCTTTGGTTCAGGCGGAGGCAATGAGAACGCTCGTCATCGGCACGTCTCTGGGTGTGGCCCTGGCACTGCTCGGCGATCCCCATTCCCTTCCCCACGCGGAATCCGGATCCGATCCGGCGCGGGCCCCGGCTGCAACTCGCGCCCCGTCGATCGGGTCCCCTGTCCTCACGCGGGTGGTGACGCAGTATTGTCAGGTCTGCCACAACGACGCCCTGCTCACGGGCAACGTCTCGTTTCAGGGGTTCGAAGTGGAACGTGCTCCCGAGCAGGCGGAGACGGCGGAACGCATGATCCGCAAGCTGCGTGCGGGCATGATGCCACCGCCCGGGATGCCGCGCCCGGCAGGCGACACCCTCCAGGTGCTGGTGGAAACGCTGGAGCAGCTGGTCGACGAATCCGCGGCCTTCCGCTCCAATCCCGGAATCCGCCGCTTCCAGAGGCTGAGCCGCGCCGAGTACGAGCGCGTCATCCGCGACATGCTGGATCTCGAGATCGACGCCGGCCGCTGGCTCCCCGCCGACGTGCTGCTCGGCAGCTTCGACAACCTGTCCGCGGCCCAGGGGCTTTCGACGACCCTGCTGGCCTCGTACATGCGCGCCGCCACCGAGGTCAGCCGCCTCGCGGTGGGGAACCCCGACGCCGTTTCGTCCTCGTCGAAGTACACCAACCCGATCGAGGTATCGCAGCACGCGTGGGACCACATCGAGGGAACGCCGTTCGGCACCCGCGGCGGAATGGTGGTCACTCACGATTTCCCCGCCGACGGCGAGTATGTTCTGACGGTCGAGACCCTGTTCGGACAGGGCACCGGCTTCGAGGACCTCGACATCTCCATCGACGGCGAGGGCGTGGCCGTCGTTCCGATCCCGCACAACGGCGAGCGCGGCGTGCCGCTTCGCACCGATCCCATCTTCGTGCGCGCGGGCCAGCGGCAGGTGGCGGCTGCATTCGTGAAGCGCATGGACGGTCCCTACGACGACCGCTTCAGCCCGTTCGACTGGTCGTTCGTGGGCGGCGAGGACGCCCAGCAGTGGGCCAATTACGGCATCACCGCGCTCCCGCACCTCTCCAACCTGATGATCACCGGGCCCACGACCGTAACCGGCGTGTCCGACACGCCGACCCGGGACAGGATCTTCTCATGCCGTCCGTCGTCCGCGGCGGATGAACGCCCGTGCGCGGAGTCCATCGTCGCCGGACTCGCGGAACAGGCCTATCGGCGCCCCGTCACCAGCGAAGACATGCTGGGGCTGATGGCGTTCTACGACCAGGGATCCGCCGACGGCGGGTTCGAGATCGGCGTGCGCACCGCGCTTCAGGCACTGCTCGCGAGCCCCTCGTTCGTGTTCCGGCTTGAGCGCGAGCCATCCGGGGCCGGGGAAGGCGAGAACTACTACCTGGGCGACCTGGACCTTGCCTCGCGGCTCTCCTTCCTGCTCTGGGCGTCGGCGCCGGACGAGGAGCTGCTCGATGTCGCCGCCAGCGGGCGGCTTTCCGACGATGAGGTGCTCGAAGCGCAGGTACGGCGCATGCTCGCGGATCCCCGCTCCGAGGCGCTGGGAACGCGCTTCGCGCATCAGTGGCTGCGCCTGCAGGATGCCGCCAAGAACAACCCGGAGCCCTACCTGTACCCGGATTTCACGGGTCAGCTGAGCGACGACCTGGTGCGGGAGACCGAGCTCTTCTTCAACCATCTCGTGCAGGAAGACCGCAACTTCCTGGAGTTCTTCAGCGCCGACTACACGTTCCTCAACGAGCGCGTGGCCCGGCACTACGGGATCGAAGGCGTCACCGGAAGCGACTTCCGCCTGGTCACCTATCCCGACGACAAGCGCCGCGGCATCCTCGGCCACGGAAGCGTGCTCCTGCTGACCTCGATGTCGGCCCGCACCTCTCCGGTTCTGCGCGGAAAGTGGGTCATGGAGGTCCTGATGGGTACGCCTCCTCCGCATCCTCCGCCCAACGTTCCCGCCTTCGACCAGACCGAGGGAACGGCGGACGGGCGCCGCCTCACCACCCGCGAGCGAATGGAGCGGCATCGCGCCAACCCGACCTGCAACGCCTGCCACCGCTTCATGGATCCCATCGGCCTCGCGCTCGACAACTACGATGTGACCGGCCGTTGGCGCATCCGCGAGAACATGGTGGCGCTCGACACGCGCGGCGACTTCTACGACGGAACGCCCATCACCACGCCGGCGGAACTGACCCGGGTCATCCTCAAGCGCCCGGTCCCGCTCGTGCGCAACTTCACGGCGCATCTGCTGGCGTACGCGATCGGCCGCCCCGTGGAGTACTTCGATCAACCAACCATTCGAGCCATCGCGAACGACGCGGAGGCCGAGGGATACAGAATGTCCGCCTTCGTTCTGGGGGTCGTGAAGAGCGATCCCTTCCGGATGAGACGAACCGAGGCGACCGCAGACACCGAAGCCAAACAGGGAGTGTAAGGGACCATGAACTTCATCACGGGCAAGCACCTCTCTCGCCGCACCTTCCTGCAGGGGATGGGCACGACGGTCGCCCTCCCCCTGCTGGACGCGATGGTCCCCGCAGGCAGGTTGTGGCGCGACCGGGCCGCCACCGAATTCACGCGCTTCGTGGGCATCGAGGAGTCGATGGGGTGCGCCGGCGGGAGCGACTGGGGCGACCAGCAGTTCCTGTTCGCGCCCGAGAAGGTCGGCCGCGACTTCGAATTCGTGGCGACCAGCCAGCTCAAGCCGCTCGAGCCTTACCGCGAGTACCTGACGGTGATCAGCAACACCGACTCGCGGATGGCGGAGGCGTACCGTGCCGAGGAGATCGGCGGCGACCACGACCGCACCACCGCCGTCTTCCTGACCCAGGCCCATCCCAAGCAGACCCAGGGATCGGACGTCTATCTCGGAACCTCCCTGGACCAGCTGCACGCACGCCGTTTCGGGCAGGACACCGCGCTCCCCTCGCTCGAACTCACCACCGAGTCGATCGACCGCGGGGGCGGATGCGCCTACAACTACCACTGCGCCTACACGACCTCCGTAGCGTGGGCCTCGCCGACCCAGCCGCTCCCGGCCATTCGCGAGCCGCGCGCGGTCTTCGAGCAGCTCTTCGGCGCGGGTGACTCCGCCGCCGACCGCGCGGCCCGCCGCCGCACCGACCGCAGCGTCATCGACTGGATCGCCACCGAAGTGGCGCGGCTGAAGAGAGAGCTGGGGGCCGTCGACCGCCGGGCCATGGACGAATACCTGACCCACATCCGCGAGCTGGAGCGCCGCATCGAGCTGGTCGAGGAGCGCAACACCAGCGGCGAGGAGCGGGCGATGCCCGAGGCTCCTTCCGGGGTTCCCGATTCCTGGGAGGAGCACATGGAGATCATGTTCGACCTCCAGCTGCTCGCTCTGCAGACGGACATGACCCGGGTCATCACCTTCAAGATCGGCTTCGATCAGTCGAACCGGACCTTCCCGGTCAGCGGCACCAACAAGTCCTTCCATGGGGCGTCGCACCACGGCAACGTCCCCGCCGACATCATGGACTTCAACCTCATCAACACGCACAGGCTGAGCCTGATGGGCTACTTCCTGGAGAAGATGAAGAACACGATGGAGGGCGACGGCTCCCTGCTGGACAAGACCGCGATCGTCTGGGGCTCGTCCATGGGCGACCCGAACCTGCACAACCACCGCCGCTGCCCGCTCATCCTGATGGGGCACGCCAACGGCGCCCTGGAAGGCAACATGCACCTGCGCGCACCCAGGGGGACGCCGATGGCCGACGTCTTCGTGAGCCTGATGCAGGGCATCGGACACGACGACATGGCTTCGTTCGGCGACAGCGTGAGCCCGTTCCCGCTCACGTTCCCGAGAGGCGGCATCGCCGACGCGCTGCGGGAGGCGGGATCGTGAGGGCCCCGGACCGGGCGGCGCGACGCCGCATGGGCCTGTTGGGCGCGACCCTGTTGCTGGTTTCGCTCGCCGGCTCCGTTGAGGCCCAGGATGGCGGGCTGATCGCGGCGGCGAGGCAGGGCGACGCGGATGCGGTGGAGGCGCTGCTCGCCCGAGGCGCGGACCCGAATCCGGCGCGGGGCGATGGCATGACCGCGCTGCACCTGGCTGCGCTCGAGGGGCACCCTGATGTGGTGGCCACGCTGCTGGAAGCGGGCGCCGAGGTCGGCGCGACCACGCGCATCGGGGCGTACACGCCGCTCCACCTGGCCAGTCAGGGCGGGCACGGCGCCGTGGTGCGCGCGCTACTCGAGAACGGCGCGGACGCAGCGCTTCCGACCACCAACAGCGGGACCACTCCGCTCCATCTGGCCTCGCGGGTGCTGGACGGCGAGGAAGCCGTCGCCGCGCTGCTGGAATACGGCGCCGACGTGAACGCGCGCGAGGGCTCCGTCGGCCAGACCCCGCTGATGTTCGCGGCCGCCTACAACCGGACGCCCGCCATTCAGGTGCTTCTGAAGCACGGGGCATACCCCAACCTTGCCACCAGGGTCGTGGACGTGCTGCGCAACGTGGCCATCGACCGCGAGGCCAGCCAGCTCCTGCGCGACCGCATCGAGGGGCTTCGCTTCCAGGCCGCGCCGGGTACGGAACCCGAACTGACCCCCGCGCAGGTAGAGGAAGCGATCGCCGCCCAGCGGGAGTTCCTGCGCGCCGATCACTCGCGGCGGGACCTCGACCCCGACGATCTCATCCAGTACCGGGCGGACTATCCGGGCGGCCCGCCGCTCGCGCGCCCCCCCTACCGGGAGACGCTCGTCGGCATGACCGGTGGCATGACCGCGCTGCTGCACGCCGCGCGCGAGGGGCACGTCGAAGCGGCCCTCGCCCTCCTGGACGGCGGGGCCGACATCGACCAGGTCAGCGGCGACGGCACCAGCCCGCTGTTGATGACCATCCTCAACGGCCAGTTCGATCTGGCCATGGAGCTGGTCGAGCGCGGCGCGGACCCGGACCGGGCCGCCGACACCGACGGCATTTCCCCGCTGTTCGCGGTGCTCCAGACCCACTGGGCGCCCAAGTCCAACTACCCGCAGCCGCGCGCCCACGACAACGAGCAGACCGAGTACCTCGAGTTGCTGCAGGCGCTTCTCGACGCGGGGGCGGACCCGAACGTCCAGCTCAACACGCATCTCTGGTACTGGGAGTTCGGCCTCACCAAGATGGGCATCAACCTGGAGGGCGCCACGCCGTTCTACCGGGCCGCCTTCGCACAGGACATCGAGGCGATGAAGATGCTGGCCGCCCACGGCGCCGACCCGAACATCCCCACCCGCTGGCCCGCGGTGGGCATGCGGGAGCGCCGCCAGCAGGACGGGCGCCAGCAGGAGGATTCAGGGCTGCCGTGGATTCCCGAGGGGTCCTACAACGCCTATCCCATTCACGCGGCAGCCGGCGGCGGCTGGCAGGGGCTCGGCGCATTCAGCGTACGCGCCGTTCCAGACAACTTCCTCAATGCCGTCAAGTATCTGGTCGACGAGCACGGGGCGGACGTGAACCTGGCCGACTCGTGGCTGTATCGGCCGATCCACTACGCCGCGGCCCGGGGCGACAACGAACTCATCATGTACCTCGTCAAGCAGGGAGCGGACGTGACCGCCATTACCCGGCTGGGTCAGTCGGCGGCGGACATGGCGCGGGGGGGTCGTTCCGGCTTCTTCGTGCGCGTCGCCTATCCCGAAACGGAGGAACTGCTGGTCAGCCTCGGCTCCAGCCGCGAGTGCGAGCACACCCACTTCCTCGACACGGGCGACTTCTGCGAGGGACTCGGCGTCTTCGACCCGTGGAAGGAGAAGGGGATTCCGCAGACGACGGAGACCGTGGTCCCGCCACCGCCCCCTCCGGGGGGGAATCGGAGGTAGGCTGCGCGCCGGGAGTCGGGGTTCGCGCCAGCCCCGGCTTCGCGAGACGCTCCGAACCCTGAGCGCCGGGAGCTAGTCCTCCCAGTTCACCGCATCCCCCACCTGGATGCGGGCGTCGCTCAGCACCGTGCAGAACACGCCCCCGCGCCAGTCCGGGTCGAGGGCGTCGCGCAGGCCGCTGAGCTGCTCCTCCATGATCGTGCAGGGCCGGGTCTCGCCGCGGATCTGAAGCAGGCAGTCGCCGATACGGATCCTGCGGTCGCGGGTCTCGGCCAGACGGACGCCGCTGACCATCAGGTTGGCGCGTCTCAGCGCCGGATCGACGGGTGTGCCCAGTTCGTCGTCGAGTTCGTCGAAGACTTCCTTCTCGATCAATGTGACCTGGCGCCGGGTGCGCCCGAAGTTCGCATCACCGGCGAGTCCACCTCCCGCTTCCGCGCTGGCCTCGGAGACGGCGTTCATCTCGCCGCCACGCTGCCGCTTCAGCCAGATCGCCTCGAGTCTTCCGCTCATCCGTATCGCTCCTGTCGGTTCTTGTCTGGTCCCCGCAAGTATCGTTGGTTCAGGGGTTTATCGTCGCGCCGGGTCCCGCTCGCGCCATCGTCCGGTCCCTTGCCCGGACCGCTCCAGAATACCCTATCGCGTCCCTGAAGGCGAGGGATGATTCCCGGGGTTGAGGCGACTGGCCCGGACGCAGTACGCCCGCCTGGTTCCGCAGTGGATGGAGTCCGCGCCCCGGTCGTCTCATCTACCCATGGACTCGCCCGTGTAAAGGGCTTCGGAATGGTCTCTGAATGGCCTCACGCCGATGAAGAGCGGGGCGGTCGGTGGCTTCGGGCCACCGATTCGTGTCCGCCGAGAGCCTACCGTCAACACGGAGACCATGGACATGACCCCTCGACGCAAAACCCCAAGACGCCTCGCGATGGCCGCACTATCCCTGGCGGCCGCCCTCGCCCTGCAGACCGGACCGGCGGTCGCGCAGTTCGTCGACTACGCCGAACCTGTAGGAGACGAGATCGTCGATGGGCGTCCGGACCGCGACTCCAACGGTGTCTGGATCTGGTGCTGGCCGCTGCACTGGCTCATTTACTGCGGGACCAGATAGCAGGGCACCCGATGCCGGTGGCGGCGGTCGTCCTGGCCACCGCCACCGGCGAGCGCGGTCGCCCCGGACCGGGTGGGGGTGCGCCTTCGCCCCGCAAATGACCCCGCCTCAGTTCGCCGGCACCGCCTCCATCAGCAGGCGTAGCGCCTCGTCGAGCGCCCGGCCCCCCGGTCCACTGCCACTGTAGTGCCCGATGCGCACCACCACCATGTCGTGCGTGGGGATGATGATCGTGCTCTGGCCACCCGCCCCCGCCATGCGGAATGCGCTGCGCGGAACCGGGTAGCCGCCGTTGGCATTCACCCAGAAGAACGCGCCCCCGTAGACATGCCGTCCGTCGGCCTCCCAGGCGGGCGCGAGCGTGGACGCGTACTCCACGTATCCCTCGGGGAGAATGCGCTCGCCGTTCACGACGCCGTCCGTCAGGTAGAGGTTGCCGAGGCGGGCCCAGTCGCGGCCGCTGCCGAAGCCGTACCCCTGAAGCAGGAAGTTGCCGTAGGGATCGGTCATGGCGACGAAGTTGCGCATCCCCAGCTTGTCGAAGAGATGCCGCTGCGGAAACTGGTGATAGTTCTCACCCAGCGTCCCCTCGACGCCCAGGCGGACCAGGTAGTTGGTGAGCACGGGGTCGCAGTTCCGGTACCGACCCACCGTGTCGGGTTCCCACTGCTGATCCTTGCCGGCCGCCCACTCGAACGAGTTGACGGTGCCCGTATAGAGGTACAGGTGGTCGGGGTACCCGATGTCCGGGTCGTCGCCCGGATCGCCCAGGTTGCGACAGCGGAGCCCGGATGACATGCGCATGATGTCGCCGATGCGGATGGCCTGGCGCGGGTCGCCCTCGCCCTGCCACTCGGGTATCGGCGCGGACTGCCAGAGGTCGTAGACCCCCTTCTGGATAAGGATGCCCATGAGGGTGCCGGTGAGGCTCTTGTTCATGGACCAGCTCTCCAGGGGCGTGGTGTGGTCAATGCCCTCGCGGTAGCGCTCCGCCAGCAGGCGGCCCCGGTGCGTCACGACGAAGGCCGCGGTCAGCGCCTCCGGGGGGGCGAAGGCCGCATCCACCGCCTGTGCGACCTTGTCCATGTCCACATCGGCCGGGAAGGGCTCGTCCGGAAGCAGGTCGCCCAGCGGCCACGGGGTGGTCTCGGCGTCCGGGAGGGAGGATACCACCTCGACCGTCTCGTAGTACGGCTCCTCCTCACCGATGGGGAGCGCGAGGCACCCCTGGTCGCCGTGCAGCTTGGCCGAGCGCACCGTGCCGTCCGGCAGGGTGAGGTGCACGCGCTGGTTCTCGTAGTCCACCACCCGATCGGTAACGGCGCCGCGGTGCTCGCGCAGCGCAGTGAAGAAGCCGGTGTGCTCGGCGGCAAAGTCCGGGTCCAGCCCGGACAGGAAGACGTTGGAGCACAGGATCTTCGCGAAGCCCGCGGTCGAATGCACCACCGGATCTCCCGGCGGCAGCTGGTACTCGCCGGGCAGCTCGAGTTCGGCGGCGCGGGCGAGAAGTTGCGACTGTGGATCTTCGTCCACGGGCTCGGGCGCGTCGTCCGCCGGGGCGCAGCCGTTAGCAAGAATCGCGAGGACGGCGAGAGACGGGATCAGGCGGTGCAGCATCTTCATGACTCCGCTTGCTGGAGGAGGCTACCGGGAAACTCACCATACGGAGGGACAGCCGGGGCAACAAGGAGAGACAGACCGCGCACCGGGCACCCTTTCCGTGCAGATCACGCAATCCTAATCTGACCCGCGCCGCCCGAGCTACCCGGCCGCGGGACGCTCCCAGCCAGCGGAGGCACGCGCGTTGGACCTCTTGTTTTCCCCCGGCGACCCCGTCAACCCGTTCGTGATCTTTGACGGCGCACATCTGCTCTCGCTGGGAGTTCTCGCCGTTGCGGGCTACGTGACCATACGCCTGGGACGTTCGGGAACCGGGGAAACCCGGCGCCGGATCAAGGAGGGGATGAGCGCCGTGCTCCTGATCACCTTCGTCGAGGGACACTTCTGGTACGCGTTCCACGGTGCCTGGGCGGTGGCGGAGCGCCTCCCCCTGCACATGTGCGGGGCGATGGTGTGGGTGAGCATCTACGGGCTGTGGACGGACCGGCCGTGGACCCGCCCGCTCATGTACTACCTCGGGATCGCCGGGGCCATCCAGGGAGTGCTCCAGCCGGACAGCCCTTACGGATTCCCCCATGTGCGCTTCGTGGCAACGATGTTGTCCCATACCACGCTGGTGGTGGCGGGGCTTTGGGTGATCCTGGTGGAGAAGTACACACCGAGCCTTCGCTCGACCTGGCGGACCTTCGCGCTCGTCCATGCCTACGCGGCGCTGATCTTCGTCTTCAACCTGCTCGCCGGCACCAACTATCTGTACATCGTGGAAAAACCCGAGTCCGCGTCGCTCATGGACATCTTCCCGGAATGGCCGTGGTACCTGCTGGTGCTCGAGGGACTCCTCCTGGCCATCGTTGCCGGCATGTACCTGCCCTTCGCGCGTCAGAACCGGACCGGTCCTGCTCTTTCCCTGCCTGACCCGCAACGCTAATCTGACCTGTGCCGCCCAGGCTTCCTTCCTTCCTCTGGGAAACGCGCGCGTGAGGAGGCACATGTTCGATGCTCTTTCCCCTCCGGCACCCCCGCAGTCCCGTTTGTGCTGCTCGGCAGCGCCAACGCCTCGAAGGACCAGCATTCTCATTGTTCTCGGCATGTGCCCGCGGTTCGTCCGCCTGCGCAGAGAGTGATCGCGTCACACCAGTTGCCATCCCAGACCTGGAGGTCCGCATGGAAGGAACCAGAGAGGGTCGCGCCAGCGTCATTCTCCTCCTGATCCTCGCGCTGTTGCCGCACTGGACGCCGGCGGATGCGTCCGCGCAGGAGGATGACCCCCACTACCTGGCCACCTACTCCATCATCGCTCGCGACCCGGGAACCGGTGAACTCGGGATGGGCGTCCAGTCCAAGGCCTTCGCGGCCGGCAACCGGGCCATGCACGCAAAGGGCGGCGTGGCGGTCATCGCGCACCAGGCGTCGGCCAACCCCATGTATGGCGCGATCGGCGTCGACCTGATCGAGCGCGGCTACAGCCCGCAGGAGGCGCTCGACATGATGGTGGCGAGCGACGAGGGGCGTGACCGGCGGCAGGTGGCGATTCTGGACATGGAGGGACGCACGGCGGCCTGGACCGGCACCGGCGCCAGCGACTGGAAGGGTCACCGGTGCGGCCGGGACTATTGCGCCCAGGGCAACATCCTGGCAGGTCCCGAGGTGGTCGACGCCATGGCGGCTTCCTTCGAAGCGTCCACCGGCCCGCTGGCGGAGCGGCTCATGGACGCGCTCGACGCCGCCGAGGCTGCGGGCGGGGACGCACGCGGCAAGCAGTCGGGCGCCATCCTGGTGGTGGCTCCGCGCGCCGGTAGCGGCGGGTTCAGCGACCGGGTGGTGGACATCCGGGTGGACGACCATCCCGTCCCGCTCAGGGAACTGCGGCGCGTGCTGAATCTCTTCCGATCCGGCCAGATGGTGCGCAACGCCATCGCCAGCATGGCGCAGGGCAACCTGGAAGAAGCCCTGGCCACCGCAGTTGCCGCGCGTGACAAGTCACCGGAGAACGACAACGCCTGGGTGGCCCTGGCCGCCGTGCAGGCGCGCATGGGGCGAGACGCTGACGCCCTCGAATCCCTCCGCCGGGCCGTCGAGTTGAACCCCGGTCGCATGCGCACGCTGCCCCGGGACCGGAACTTCGAGACTCTCCACGAGCACCCGGATTTCCGGCGGCTGATCGGGGCCGATGATCCCAGCGAAGGCGCTCGTTTGACGGATAGATAGTGCAATGTCCCCGCGGGCGATCTGCCCGCTTCAAGCTTTCCTTCAAGACCGCCATGTGCGAGGAGGTCACGATGCTCGAATTACGTCTGCAAAGCGTAGGCGCCAACCGGACGGCTCCAAGGGGATCCCCCCGATGTATGCCAATCCTGGTCGCGTGTCTGTTTCTGCTGGTCCCCGGTAGCGCAGCGGCACAGACCGCGACGGTGACCGGTCTGGTCTCGGACGCGAACACCCTGGTCCCCCTGAGCGGCGTCGAGATCCAGGTACAGGGCACAGACATCAATGGGGCCACCAACAACGACGGGAGGTTCATCCTCCTGAACGTGCCGGTAGGGGAGGTCGTCCTCACGGCGGCGCTGATTGGACGCCGCACCGTCGAGCAGGCAGTCACGGTCACAGCCGATGCCGCTACGGAGGTGAACTTCCTCCTGGTGGAAACGGCCATCAACCTTGATGAGATCGTGGTTACCGGCACGGCAGGGGAACAGCAGGCCCGTTCCCTGGGGACCACGGTCGGATCCCTCCCGGTGGCCGAAACGCAGGCGGTTGCTCCGCGCGACAATTTCGAGACGATGCTCGGAGGCGCCGTTCCCGGCGTGAACGTCGCGTACGGCGGGGGACATGTCGGAGGCGGCAACAACATCCGCATCCGGGGTGCCGGATCCATGGTCCTCTCCGGGCAGCCTCTCATCTACATCGACGGCGTCCGGGTGAACAGCGGTGGACCGGGGGCCGAAGGGACTCTCGGCGTGGGGACGCAGAGCCCGGCCTCACGGCTGAACGACATCAGCCCCGAGCTCATCGAGTCACTCGAGATCATCAAGGGTCCTGCGGCGGCTACTCTGTACGGGACGGAAGCGTCGAACGGGGTCATCAACATCATCACCAAGAGGGGCGCCAGAGGGGCCCCCGTATTCACCCTCATGACGAAGGTGGGACAGAACTGGTATCGGGATCCCAAGGAGCATTGGCCGGGCAGCTTCTACACCTGCACGGGCCGCGGAACCGATCCGTGTACCCCTGGCGAAATCGTGGAGGTGAACGTCTTCAAGCGCGACTTCGAGGTGCTCGGCATGGAGCACTTCCAGATCGGCATGCCTCTCGGAACCGTAGGTACGGTCTCCGGAGGCACCGACGCGATTCGGTACCACTTCACGGCGGGCTGGGACTTCGATGAAGGACCCGTCCCGAACAATACCAACGACAGGCTGGACGCCCGCGCGAACCTCAACTGGCTGCCCCGCGAGGACCTGACGGTGGACCTCGGCTTCGGAACCATCCGCTCCGAGCTGCACACCACGACGGGGCGCCAGCCCGCGCGCGTCACCGGCTTCCACTGGTCGTGCCCCGGCGGTCAATGCGAGATCGGTACCGGCACACCCAACGCGCTTGACGGTCCCTTCCGCGGCTAAATCGCGTATCTCCCGGACCTGTACGACGAGTTGCTCGATTCCGGACAGAAGGTCTATCGCAGCATCTATTCGCTCACAGCCACCCATCGGCCGTTCGAATGGCTCACGCACCGGCTGGTCGTGGGACTGGACCAGGTTGAGACCAACGGCTTCCGGCTGAACCGCCACTCGTCAGGCCGTGTCGGCATCAGCGGCCGGCAGGGCGACAAGCGGCTCGAGTTCCGCAACACCGACAATTTCAGCTTCGACTACTCCGGCACGTTGACCTACGAACCTCTTGCCGGGCTCTCGCTGGCCACATCGTCCGGCGTCCAGTACTACGAACGCTCGTCGGAGTGGCTCGCGGGGCGTGGGTCACGCTTCGCGGTTCCCAGCCTGGAGACGATCTCCGCGGGAGAAACGCGGGAGACGTCCGATGGTTTCTCCGCCAACAAGACCATCGGGATGTATGTCCAGGAGCAGATGTCCTGGCAGAACCGAATCTTCCTGACCGGCGCTCTGCGAGGGGACGACAACTCGGCATTCGGCGCGGACTATGACTTCGTAGTCTATCCGAAGCTGAGCGCGAGTTGGGTGGTCTCGGAGGAATCCGCCCTGGAGGGGATGGACTGGATGAACTCGCTGCGGCTTCGCGGAGCCTGGGGGAAGGCCGGACAGCAGCCCGATCAGTTCGCTGCGGTGCGACTCTACACTCCCGAGCCTGGATTCCAGGGTGCGGGAGGTGTGACTCCGCTGACGATCGGGAACTCCGACGTGCAGCCCGAGGTCGGTGTGGAGACCGAGATCGGATTCGATGCGGGGCTGTTCAACGATCGAATCGGGCTTGAGTTCACCTACTACGATCAGAGGCGGACAAATGCGCTGATCAGCGTTCCGGTGAAGCCCTCGACCGGCTTTCCCGGGTCACAGCTCAGGAATATCGGAGAGATCCAGAACAAGGGAATCGAGCTGGGACTCAATGTGGATGCATACCAGGGCGCGACCGTGGGAGTTGCGTTGGGAATGGCGCTCCACATGAACGAGAATGAGGTGCTCGATCTGGGTGGATTGGACCCGATACCGGTGTTCGGACGGAACTTCACCACGGGATGGACGGGCCAGCGGCACGCCGTGGGGTTCCCGCTCGGATCCATCTTCCTGCCGGTGGTGGTGTCCTCCACCATTGAGGGCACGGGCCTGGCAGCTCGCGCCACCAACGTGATGTGCGAGAGTGGTCCGATCGCCGCGCCGGGCACCCGAATCACCCGGGGAGGAGGCGCGGCCGTACCCTGCACCAGCGGAGAGACCGCTCCGGAGGTCTACCGCGGGTCGACGGTGCCGACACGCGAAGTGGGGTTCAACGCGACCGTGTCCTTCCAGGACAACACGCGGTTTTACGTCGATTTACAATACGTGGGCGGCCACACCATGGTGGACGGGATCACGGCGGGTTCCCACCTGTTCTTCCGCAACACGCTGGCGATCAACGAGAAGACGGACCCGATCTTCCTCGGATACGACGAGATCGGGGAAGTCAACCCGACCGGTGTTTTCGATGCCTCCCAGCTCACGATGCGCAGCGTATCGCTGAGTCACACGTTTTCGGGTGACATGGCCGCGAGGCTTGGTGCCTCCCGGCTCAATCTGACGCTTTCCGGTCAGAACCTCTGGAGGATGTGGCGGGCACAGAGCGAAGCCTTCGGGCACCCCATTGTCGATTCGGAGATTCGGGACACGCGCGGAACCAGCACCGATCCCGGTGGGATCTCGGCCTACACCCAGGACGGGTTCCCGATGTTCAAGCGATTCCTGGCAACCGTGCGGGTGACCTGGTGATGCGCCCGGGGATGGAGGGATCCGAAACCGGATTGCCGATTTCAGACGAGACCAGAGAGGGACCTGTCATGAATAGAGAGATCGAGATGGTGCCGTGGTCGCGACGAATCCGCGGCCTCCTGGCGCTAATGATGGCTCTGGGGCTGGGCGGGTGCGACACCGCCGAACTCCTCGAGGTGGATCTGCCGGGCAACGTCACGGCCGAGGACATCGAGGACCCGAGCCTGGCGTCCACCTTGCGGGTATCCGCCATCGGTGACTTCGAGTGGGCGTGGGATGAGTACGTGGACTTCGCGGCCAAACATTCGGACGAGTACATCCAGTCTTCCGGAAACTTCACCGGACGACGGCTTCAGATTCGGGATATTCCCGCGAATCTTCCGCAGTATCAGGACAACATCTTTGGCCGGCTCCACCGGGCGAGGGTCATGCTCGAGAGCAATTTCGACCGTCTTCAGACCTTCTCCGACGCAGATGTCGTGAACCGCACCCAGTACCTGGCCGAGATGCGGACGTACGGGGCCTTCATCTACGTGGTCTTCGGAGAAGGCTTCTGCGGAACACCACTCGACGGGGATGGGGTTGTCCGGACCCCGGAACAGCTCCTGGAGATCGCTGTGGATCAGTTCACGGAGGCCTTGAGCATTGCGGGGCAGTTGGGGACGAGCCGGGGGCAGGCGCTCGTGCAGGCGGCGCGGATTGGAAGGGCGCGCGCGTATCTCAATCTGGATCAGTATGCGAACGCCATCGCCGACGCGCAGTCGATCGTTGATGATCCGGCTCTCGATTTCTACGCGACGCGGGAGTATGGAGAGAATCGGCGCGAGAACTCGATGGCCAACACGAACGAGCTCGATACCAACCAGCAGTCGACCGTGGCCCCAAGCTACCGGGACGTTCGGTGGAAGGGCGTGCCCGACCCCCGGGTGACCGTCATGGAGACCGGGCTCATCGGCCACGACAACGCAACCATCGTCTGGCGTCACAACAAGACGCCCGAGAGTTTTCCCGCAGGTGCGGCACAGGACGTCATCATCGCCTCGTCACGTGAGGCACGCATGATCATTGCCGAGGCCTCGGCCCTCACAGGGGACCTGGCCACGGCGATCAGCATCATGGATGATTTCCACACCGCGGCCGGAATTCCTCCGATCACCGCCGAAGACGTGCCTACCCAGGACGACGTGATCCGGCAAGTGATCGAGGAGCGCCGTCGGGAGTTCTTCGTCGAGGGCGGTCATCGCCAGAGAGACCATCTGCGGTGGCGGGGTACCCGGTTCAACATCCCGTATCTCGGTGAACCCGGCTCCGATCATCCGAACGGGGTCGACCAGTACGGTCAGGTCTACGGCACAACCACCTGCTTCCCGGTCGCCCTGAACGAGCAGCTCAGCGGATGATCCGACGCTCTGCGGAAGCTGACTCCGGCCTCCCGCCGTGGGGGGCCGGAGGCTTCCGCGGAGTTTTGTCGCCTAACCGCCCCGACTCATCGTTTCAACGAGGATGACGCCCGCCGCGGCACCCGGGAACCGCGATGCCGAGGCAGGTCCGCGCAGCACTCGGATTCGCGTCACGGACGCTGCCGGGATCTGCTCGAGGGTCAACATCGCCCGGTCCTGCCCGCCGGCATCGATCCTCACACCGTCAAGGTAGATCTGTGGTTCTTCGCTCAGCAGGAACGAGTTGACGCCTCTGAGCCGAATCCTCACTCCGGTCCCAACTCCCCCCTGGGGCTGCTGGGCGGCAACGCCGGGAACGCCCGTCATCAGGAGATCGGCAGCTGTACGGGAACTCCCGCGGGTTCCGCTGACGCGCGCTTCGGAGTGTCCGCGCCCGCGATCGTCGACTCGCGGGACTTCCACGAGGAGTTGATCGAGCACGACAGACACACGATGGACATGGAAGTGGATCAGCGACTCTTCCATGGGAGTGATCTCGACCGTCTCGACAAGCGTGCCGTATCCGTCACCCTCCACGCGCACGACAACTTCTCCGGGGGGCACGTTGAGTAGTCGGAACCACCCTTCAGCGTCAGTGCGCGTCCGGTGATGCGTGAATTCCGGGAGTGCCACGAGGGCACCTGGCACGGGTCTGAGATCTTCCTGATCCAACACAAGGCCCATGACCGAGCCGGGGTCCTGGAGGGCGACGGCGCCCTGCGCTGTCGCAATGGAAGCCACCAGTGCCCACACACCGGTGAGGACTCTTCGCGCGGCAAGTGAACGCGTTACCACTGGCATTCTTCCAAACAGTGTTCTTCCCTCCGGACCCTTCTCTTACCGATACCCACTCGAACCCAAAAGCTTCCCTTGCCCCATCACCTCAGTACCCTACCCCCAGCGCCCCGCACAGCCAGCGCTGGAACGGCGCGGCGTCCCGGCACAGTCGGGCGAATTCATCGAGGAATCCCTCGGACGCGGCGTCCTCCTCACTGAGATACACGACCCCGATGAAGTCCTTTCGCCTGAGATCCACGATGAGCGGATGGTCCACGCTGAAGCCCCTGGGCGCCCGGACCAGGGAATCGCCCTCAAGCTCGAACGACGCCCGAAAGCCCTCGTCCCGCGATGCGCGCAGCCACGCATCCGGGTCGTCGTCGATCGCTTCCCGGATCTTCCTCAGCGCGGGGCCGCCAGGGCGCCAGATGCCGCAGCCCACAAAGACGCTTCCCGGCTCCAGGTGCAGGTAGAAGCCGGGTGCGTGGGCGTCCTTCGCCGCCTCGTGGCGGAAGTGGATGCCGGTGTGGGTCTTGTACGGGCTCTTGTCCCGGGAGAAGCGTGTGTCCCGATAGATGCGGAACAGGGAGCCGCCGTTGGCCCGGGGATCCGCACGAAAGCGGGGGCCGATACGCGCGAGGTGGGGTCCGAAGTCCGAGATGAACCGGAGGGCCGGCGCCTTCACATCGCCCTCGTAGCGCGGCTTGTTGGCGGCGAACCAGTCGCGGTTGTTGTTTGCGGCGAGTTCGGTCAGGAACTCGAAGGTGGCGGGCGTGAAGTAGGCGCGGTTCATGGGCGTGACAGTCCTGGAGGGCGATGGAAGCGGAGGCGTAACCTAACACTGCGGCCCCGCGCGTCGGGTCGGCGCCCCGTCAGGCCGAGCCCCCGGAGCGGGTATCCCAATAGGCGCCCATTCGCGCGATGAAGCGTCCCGGCTTCTCCGCGTAGACCAGCCCGCCGACCGCGAGGGCGCGCGTCTCCAGCTCGCCTGCCCGAAGTTCCGCCGCCGCCAGCACCGACTCACGCTCGCGCGCGCCTCCGGCGACTGCGGGCGCTGTCGAAAGCAGCGCGCGCAACTCGTGCAGATCGTGATGATCCCCCAGCAGATCCCCCAGCCCGCGCGCCGTCGCCGCAGCCTCCGCCAGGACATCCGGCCACAACGGGACCAACAACTCCAGATGATGACGGTGGTATTTCACGTCCTTGCGCCACTCGTGGAGCGCCGTTGCGGACGAGGCTCGAAGAGCGCGCCGGAAACGCTTCCGCCCCCTTCGATAGGTCGCGCGCAGGCCCGGCGCGAGGATCTCGAATCCCCCTCCTGCCACAGGCCACGCGGCAATGCGCTCCCTGGCTTCCGTGAGGTCTTGCAACAGTCCCTCGAGCGAATCGGTGTCGTGGAGCTGGCGCGTTCGCCTGGCTTCGTGGCGGGCCTCGAGTTCGCGGCGCAGGGTTGCATCCCCGGATTCCCCCAGCCGGTCCAGCGTCTCGAGAGTCGCCTGAGCCTCGCGCACCCCTGCCAGTTGGCGGGCAGCGTCCCGGTACCACCGGTTTTCCCGCCGGAAGGTGGGTCCCAGCCGGGGCGCTGCCAGCCGCAGCAGCGCCCGAATGGCCTTGAAGCGCTTGCGCGCGTTGTGAATCCCCCTGGACCCGCCCGCGCGGGCTCGGTCGAGCGCCGCCAGGGCCCGGTCAACTTCCTCTCGCGCAACGCGGCGGATCTCCGCGGCAACGTCCCGCTGAAGCCTGATCTCGAACGCCATTCGAGTCCCGCTGTTGGAGCGCACTTTGCTACGGAAAGGAGAATGCGGATGGAATCCCGGATCGGACAACAGTCCGGGCTCCGCGGGGCGTGTCCGTCATCGTTGACACGCCATCCGGGGCTGGGCAGATTCGACCTGAACAACTCTGTCCGGCGCGTCCGGACGGGCCTTGCCGCGCAATCCCAGCCGAGAGTCGATCGATGGCCGCTGCCCGTCACAATCCCCTCCTTTTCTACGTCCTGCTGGTCGCCACCTTCGTGATGGCCTACGGGGTGATCTGGTTCGTCGTCAGCGCCAACGCGGCGTCGGTCGGAGTCGCCCTGGTGGGTGCCGCGGTGGTTTTCCTCACCGGCCGGAAGGTCTGCCAATGAGGGCCGGTGCGCGCATGTTGCGCGCGATGCCGGTCGTGGTCGGCGCGCTGGCGCTCGCCCCGCTGTCGGCTGCAGCCCAGCAGGATTTTTCGCAGGTCGAGATTCGCACCGAGCAGGTCGCCGACGGGCTCTACGTGCTCTTCGGCGCGGGGGGCAATATCGGTCTGTCGGTGGGAGACGACGGGGCCTTCCTGGTCGACGACCAGTTCGCCCCGCTCACCGAGAAGATCCTCGCGGCGGTGGCGGAGGTCACCGACCAGCCCGTGCGCTGGGTGTTGAACACGCACTGGCACGGCGACCATACCGGCGGCAACGAGAACCTGGGCCGCGAAGGCGCCCTGATCGTCGCGCACGAGAACGTGTACCGCCGCCTCAACCCCGCCGAGTTCGCCGACCTGGTCGGGCGCTCCCAGCAGGTCGCGCCGGAGGGGCTCCCGGTGGTGACCTTCAACGACCGGGTCAGCTTCCACTGGAACGGCGAGGACATCCGCGTCAACCACATGCCCAACGCGCACACCGACGGCGACGCGCTCGTGTTCTTCTCGGGCGCCGACGCCGTGCACATGGGGGACACCTTTTTCAACGGGCGCTATCCCTTCATCGATGTGAACAGCGGCGGCAACGTGGACGGCGTGATCGCAATCGCCGACTTCACGCTGGCCAACACGACGGCGGACTCGCGCATCATCCCCGGACACGGCGAGATCACCGACCAGACCTCACTCCGGGCCTACCGCGACATGCTCACCACCGTGCGCGAGCGGGTGAGCGGCATGATCGACGACGGGATGACGGAGGACGAAGTGGTGGCCGCGGCCCCCACCTCCGATCTGGACGCCACCTGGGGAGAGAATCCCGAGGGCTTCGTGCGCGGAGTCTACGTCAGCCTCACGGGCAGCTGAGCTAAACCCTTACTCAACGCCAGGCCCGCGCGCGACTCCATGCGACCCGCCCGGGCCGCGTGCCGAAACCCATCGCCGGAGAAAGACGATGACGCGACGCACTGGAATCGCGTTCGCAACAGCCGTGGTGCTGCTGGGCGGCTACTACCTGCTGGCCGGCCGCCAGGGCGCCGCGCCAGCCTCGCCTGCGAGCGCGCCCGACGCCGCCGGCCAAACGGTCGACCTGGGCCCCGCCGACGGCCGCGACCTGCCCGGCCAGGACACCGGTCGAGTGGCGGTCGGCGATGCCGCCCCCGACTTCTCGCTCCTCGCCTACTCGGGCGACGTGATCACCCTCTCGGAGTTCCGCGGGCAGAAGAACGTCATCCTCGCCTTCTACCGCGGCCACTGGTGACCCTGGTGCGCCGGTCAGCTCGGGGAGCTGAGTGAACTGCTGGACGCCGACCAGGAAGCGGACGCGGAGATCCTCGCCATTTCCGTGGATGAACGCCCGGAACAGCAGATGATGATCGATCGGGTGGCCGCCGAACAGGGCCGCACCCTCGACTACCATATCCTGGCCGATCCGGACCACGCCGTGATCGACCGCTACGGCCTCTTCAACGCCGACAGCCGGCGCCCGGTCCCCCACCCCGCCGTCTACGTCATCGACATGGAAGGCGCCGTGCGCTGGAAGTTCATCGAGGTCGACTACCGCATCCGTCCGAGCAACGAGGACGTGATGGCGGCGCTGGCGGAGATCGGCTGAGCTCTAGTCCTCCCCGAGCAGCTCCCGCATCTCCTCTTCGGTGAGGCCGATCTTGTCGAAGTCGATGTCCTCCTCGCCGTCTGCGCGACCGGGAGGAGGAGGGGGCGCGGAGCCGCGTGCGGCTGCGGCGGACGTGACGCCCGGCGTCGTGACGGCGGGCGTGGTGCGCGATGGCATCGCTTCGGGCGCCGGCCTGGGCACCCCGGCCCCCGGCGCGGCGCGGGCTCCCTTCGCGGCATCGTCGGCCTTCCTCGATGTCCCCCGCTTCTTCAGGGGGCGTTGCGAGATCGGCCTGCCCCACCACGAACCCAGCACCTCGGCCAGTTCCGTCGTATCGCGGCTGCGGAAGAAGTAGCTTCGCCCCTTGACGGGACGCAGGTGAATGCCCGGGCCGATCAGACCGAACGCGAGCGGCGGGCTCCGCAGGATTCCGCGGCTCCGCCAGGCGCCCAGGCCGCGCTCGAGAGCAATCTCCTCGATGTCCCCGGCCTTGAGGATGCGCGAGCGCCAGGCGCGCGACTTGATGCGGAGGTGGTCCTCGAAGATGAGCAGCTTGCGCGGGGATGATGTCAGGACCAGGGCCGTCGCCACGAGTCCGGCGACCAGCATCCCGGCGATGGCGGCGTGCTGGATCAGATAGTCGTCCACGGGCAGGAGCCAGCGGTCCATGCCCCACCCGATCCCCGCCGCGCCGATGCGTCCCAGAGCGAGCGTGACCGCGATCAACCCGAGCGTGTAAGCGGTTCGCAGCACCACCGGCAGCCGGAAATGCGCGACGTAGCGGATGTCCCTCATCCGGACGGGCCTGGTCAGCGCCCACGCGACCACCTTCAGGGTGATCCATATCAGCACCGCCACCGCGAGCACGGCCATCCCCTGGCTGACCGGCTGTGTTCGCGACACCGACAGGACCCGGCGTGACTCGTCGAAGGCGCGAGCCGCGAAGGACGCGACCTGGCTCTGGCTCAGGTTCTCGTAGAAGGAGAGGACGTCGGGGAAGTCGGTGAAGGTGGCCGGGTCGTAGAAGACCTGGCGGGTCCAGGTGTTGAGGGATTCCGCGGTCTGGTTCGCGCCGCGAAGGCGTTCGATCACCGCGGCGCGGTCAGCCTCGAACTCGGCCGTGTCGAGCGAGCCCGAACGCAGGTACTCGATCTCTTCGTCGATGATCGCGCTGGCGAAGTCATAGTCGTCTTCGTCGATGCGGCTGCTCACCTGCAGGTAAGCTGCCGGCCCGCGCATCACCAGGTTGGCGCTCGCGCCGTAGACGGCCTTGCGCTCCCCGCAGCGCAGGCGCTGGTTGAGCCGGCGGTTCAACAGGTCGCGGACGAACATCGCCGTCAGCAATTCGTCGGAGTTGGCGTAAAAGAGCTTGTGGCGCGACAGGTAACCGGCCGTCGACTGGAACCCCCACTGGTACGTTGACCGCCCGCGCCCCGGATCCTCGGCCGTGGTCGCCCAGCGCTCGACCGGTCTCGCGGGGAATGATCCGAAGGTGCGCTGCGCGCGGTCGAGCGCCTCGTCCCGGTCGAGGTCGCCTACGATCGTGACGGTCATGACCGCGGGCGAGTAATACCGGTCGTAGAAGCCGCGCAGATCCTCCGGGGTGATGCCCTGCAGGCTCCGCCACATGTCCGGGAAGGGGGCGCGCAGCCGCTCGATGCCGAACTCGCGCTCCCAGAAGTCCGGGAACGCGAGCCAGCCCGGGTTGAGCGCGGCCACGAGGTGGTCGAAGAACTCGCGCGGCCGGGCGCGGATCTCGTTCTCGACCGGCTGCCGCCCGCGGTCCACCACGGCCGGGTCCATCTCGTGCGGGGAAAGGATGCCGGCCAGCCACTCGATGGCGAACAGCCCGTGCTCCCGCCCGATGGTCACGTAGTACCAGGTGCGGTCGCGGTAGGTGAAGCCGTTGCGCCGCCCGCCGATCCCTTCCACGGCGTCCTTGATCTCCTGTTCGCTGCGGCCGCCGTGGTCGGAGAAGAGCATGTGCTCGGTGAAGTGGGCGAGCTGCTCCCTGCCCGGCGGATCCGCGTCGGACCCCACCGGCACTCCCGCGCTAACCGAGACGTTGGGCGCGCCGGGAAGCTGCTTGAACCAGATCTTGACGCCGTTGGAGAGGAAGTGGGTCTCGAAGCCGGCGAAGGGGTTGGAGGTCTCCTGACCTACGCCTCGCTCCGCGCCAAGCAGCACGGCCAACGCCAGGCCGACGGCGACCGACCCGGACCGCACAACTTCCATCCTGGCCTGGAATCAGCTCGCGAGCGTGCGCTCGAGGTAGGCCTTGAGCCGGTCCCATGCATCCTGCGCGGGCGCGGTACGCAGGTCGGGATCGTCGTCCACGCGCAGCCAGAATCCGTGGTTCACAGCGTCGTAGATGTGGACGTCGTTCTCGATGCCCTGTGCGCGCAACGCGTCCACGAACTGGTTCACCTGGTCGGGCGGGATCCCGCCGTCCATCTCGGCAAAGGTGCCGTACACCTCGTGGTCGATCCCCGCCAGCACTGCCGGATCGGTGACCAGCCGCCCGTAAAAGATCGCGGTGGCGTCGTGATGCTCGCCCCCCAGCGCATAGCTGAGCGCAATGCCGCCGCCGAAACACCACCCCATGGTGCCGATAGCGCCGGTCACGTCGTCGCGCGCGCGCAGGAAGTTCACCGCCTCGTTGAGGTTGGCGATGACCGCGTTCGGATCGGCGTTCGCCTCCGCCATCAGCGCCCGGTTCTCGTCCGGGTTGGATCCGGTGCGGCCCTGGAACAGGTCCGCGGCGAGCGCCACGTACCCTTCCTGCGTCATGGCGTCCGCCACCTGCCGGACCCGGTCTACCAGCCCGTTCCACTCATGGATCAGCACCAGCGCCGGAAAGGGGCCCTCCCCTTCGGGCACCGCCAGGTAGCCGCGTGTGGCCTCGTCCCCAGCGACGTAGTGCACGTCCTCTCCCCGCGGCGCGGGCGCGGTGCCGAGGATCGCGGCCGGCAGCCCGCCACCATCCGTGGAGCCCATCTCGATGCGGACCTCCATGCCGCCGCCCTCGGAGCCCTCGCCGCCCTCCGAGGCCGGCGCACAGGCAAAGAGCATGAAGACGAAGCCGATGCTCGGGATGCGTGATGGATGGAGCGTGACGGCGTTCATCTTCCCTCCCTGTAATGACTGCGGGGACGATCGGCAGGCATGGAAACTACGGCAGGGCGCAGCCGTCCGCGACGTTACCGGGGCGTGGTGCGTGCTCCCCGGTACTCCACGTGAAGCCGGGGTGTTCGTTCGTTCACGCGAATCCACATGCGTACTTCGTCGTACGGAGGCTCCGGGTTTCCGAACCCCATGCGCCATTCTTCCCGATGATAGTTGTAGACGAAGTACTCGCAGTCGGACTCGTAGACGGGCCGGTGCGCGTTCCTGCGCGACGGCAGCTCGCCCTGCCGCTCGAGGCCGGGATAGGTGCGCTGGATATCGCGGGTCAGCAGATCCCAGATGGTCTGGCAGCTCTCGAGAGGCATCACCATGACGTAGGCGCCCTCGACCAGCTCGCCGGTCTCGGGATGGAAGTAGTAGCCGGCGAGGGCCTGGCGCCCCAGAAGCCGGGCTTCCGTCGAGTAGATGCGAAGCCCTTCGCGCTCGCCCACCTGCTCGTTGCCGGCAAGCTCGGGAATGTCCTCGACCCGACTGCCCCAGGGGTGTCCCCGGAAGCCGTCGACGATGGGTTCCTGCGCGGCGGCGGGAAGCGCGGAGACGGCCAGAGTCGCGACGAGGACGATGTGGCGCATGTTGCGGGGCATGTTCACAAGCTAGCGCGTTGACCGATGAGGAGCGACCGCGCGTGCCTGCCGCATCAACTGCCGACGTAACGCGGCACCAGGCAAGCCCCCAACCGCGTCGCGCGGGAACCCGCCCTCCCTCGCATCAGTCGGCGTAGTCCTGACCCTCCTCATCCAGAACTTCCTTCATGCCTTCGAGATAGCCCGCTTCGCCCGAGGACTCGATGGACAGTTCGGCGTTGAGCTTCGCGGCCGCGACCGGGATCGGGCGAATCTTCCGGCCCGCCTGGAGCACCAGCAGTTCGTTCATGCAGGCGCGCTCCAGCTGATAGAGCCAGAGCATCGCCTTCTCGATGGTGTCCCCGACGACGAGCACGCCGTGATTGGCGAGAAAGAGCACCCGCTTGTCGCCGAGCGCCTCGGCCATGCGCTCGCCTTCGTCGGACTCGGTGACCAGCCCCTCGTATCCGAAATAGGCGCAGTTCCCGTAGAAGACGGCCGCGTTCTGGCTTCCGCGCTCGTCCAACCTCCACCCGTCGATGGAGGCGAGGGCGGTACTCCAGGGGGCGTGGACGTGCAGCGCGCACACGATGTCGGGGCGGGCGCGCTGGATGGGAGCGTGGATCGCCCACGCGCTCACGTTGAGCCGCCCTTCCCTGCCGAACGGCGTCCCCTCCGGGTCCACCTCGACGAGGCTGCTCGCCGTCACGCGCGAGAAGTGTGTCTGCCCGGGCGTGATGAGCAGGTGTCCGGGCCTGCCCGGAACCTTGCAGCTGAAGTGGTTCCAGGTGCCCTCGTGCATATTCTCGTGCACTACGATGCGATGCACCGCCGCGAAGTCGACGCGGCACCGCCTCGACACGCGGGTCTCGCGCGCTACGGGATCCGCGCCGACGATCAAAAGACCAGCGCCTCCAGCGCGACGAGTATTCCCAGCGCCGCGCTCACGATACCACCCAGTTTGATCGTCATGCGGTGTTCAAGCGCGCGCATGTCGGCTCTCAGCGATTCCTCGGTCTGCTTCATATGGTCGCGCAGCGATGCTTCCGTCTTCTCCAGGTCCCCGCGTAGCGATGCCTCCGTCTTCGCCAAGTCCCCGCGCAACGACGCCTCCGTCTGCTCCAGATCGCCGCGAACGCCTGTTATCTCCGCCCGCAGCGATGCCTCGGTCCGCTCCAGATCGCCGCGAACGCCGGCTATCTCCGCCCGCAACGATGCCTCGGTCCGTTCCAGATCGCCGCGGACCCCCGCTATTTCCGCCCGCAGCAGCGTCTCGGTCTGCTCCAGATCGCCGCGAACGCCGGCTATCTCCCCGCGCAGCGATGCTTCCATCTGCCGCACTTCACGACTGAGCGCCACCTCGGTTTCCTTCACCTGGCGCTTCGTGGCCAGACTCTCGTCCACACACTGCGCGAAGGTATCCACGAGCACGCGAGCCTGGTCCTCGCTGAAGCCCGCTTCCTGCCGCAGTCTGGTGGCTGCGCTGAGCGTATCGAAGGCGATCATGGTTCCCCTAATGTTGTCGCTTGCTGCCGCAATCGCCAGAACGCGGCCCCGAGGCGAGATCGGCGAGCAATGGGAGCTCGCAATCTGGCAGTCCATTCCCGGCGTACAAATGGCGGAATGGGACAATCCCGAGATCGATCGCGGGACGTGACGACGGTCACGGGAAGACCGAGTCCTCCGAAAACCTGCTTCGGCTAACGGGGACGGACGCGATCTCGACCGCGGGGGCCGGCCGGTCTTGCCGGTACGCTTCCGCGCGCGCATGGTCATGACATGCCCGTCACGTAGCCGTTGTTGCGCCCGTCTGGAGGCTCGTCATGAGAACATCATCGCTGACCACATTCGCCTTCGCCGTCGTCGTCTCTTTCGCGGCAGGCGCCGGAGAGGCCGCCGCCCAGGGAGAGAACATGCTCGACATGATGGAGTTCGAGCGTCCCATCGCGGCTCTGGACAACGTCTGGATCGAGGAATTGACCATGCTCGAGGTCCGGGACGCGCTGCGCGAGGGGACCAACACCGCCCTCATCCTCACCGGTGGAATCGAGGAGAACGGGCCCTACCTCACAACCGGCAAGCACAACCACGTGCTGCGGGTCATGGGCGATGCGATCGCCCGCCGGCTGGGGAACACCCTGGTCGCGCCCATCGTCACCATCGAACCCGGCAACCCGGAGACCGCGAGCTCGCCGGGCGGCATCCGCTTTTCGCAGGAAACCTACCAGGCCGTGCTGCGCGACATGGCGGTGAGCCTCAAGGCCCAGGGGTTCACGCGCATCTTCATGCTGGGTGACAGCGGCGGGAATCAGCGCGGCATGGCCGCCGTGGCCACGGAGCTCTCGGAGAGATGGGCGGACGAGGACATCGTGATCGCCCACATCCGCGAGTACTACAACTACGGCGACGTGCTGACGTATCAGCGCGAGGTGCTCGGGATCGACGAGGATCCCCGGCTGGAGGGTCTGCACGACGACTACTACATCACGTCGATCATCATGAATGACGATCCGCAGCACGTGCGGCTCCAGCAGCGCATCGCAGCCGACAAGGCGACGATCAACGGGATCAGCATCCTGCCAGCCGACCGGACGATCGAGCACGGAAGGCGGCTGATCGAGTTCCGCACCGACGCGACCGTCGAGGCCATCCACAGGGTGCTGATGGCGGCTCGCGGAGGCTGATGGAGGACCCGCCGAAGGGCGACCCCGATGGCTGAAGTCTGCCATTTTGGCAGAGTTCTGGTCCCAGGGTGACCCAGGGGCGTCCATTTCCTGACATTTTGGCAGACTTTGGAGATTCTCGGTGCTTCCCATTACCCGTGGAGGCAGGACCATGACCGGATCCCGCTTTAGCCCACGCATGGCCGATTTCCGCATGGCCGCGCCCGCCACCGCAGTTCGCTTCGCGCTGGTCACAGGCCTCGCGCTGGCCGCGACCCTCGCGCTCCCGGCCGTCCCGCTTTCCGCCCAGCAGGTCCCGGAGGAGCATCTGAGCGGCCTCCGCTTCCGCCACATCGGTCCCGTGGGCAACCGGCTCGCGTCGGTGGTGGGGGTGCCCGGCAACCGGAACATCTACTTCGCGGGAGCGGCGAGCGGCGGCATCTGGCGCACGGAGGACGCGGGGCTCAACTGGGAGCCGGTGTTCGACGACCAGCCGGTGCACTCCATCGGCGCGCTCGCGGTGGCGCCCAGCGACCACGCGATCGTGTGGGCCGGCACCGGCGAGTCGTCCATCCGGTCGAACGTCTCCATCGGCAACGGCGCGTGGAAGTCCACCGATGGCGGCGACACCTGGGCGCACAAGGGGCTGGAGGGGACGGGGCGGGTCGGCCGCATCCTCATCCATCCCGCCGACCCGGACGTCGTCTACGTGGCCGCGCTCGGGCACGCGTACCAGCCGTCCGAGGACCGGGGCGTCTACCGCACCCTCGACGGGGGCGAGAGCTGGGAGCGGGTTCTTTTCGTGGACCCGGGGGCGGGCGCATACGAAATGGTGATGGACCCGAACAACCCGCGGAAGATCGTGGCCAGCATGTGGGACCTGGACCTCAAGACCTGGAAGCGGGACAGCGGCGGCCCCGCGAGCGGCATCCACGTGACCATGGACGGGGGCGACACCTGGCGCGAGATCGAGGGCAACGGCCTCCCCACGCGCCGCATCGGCAAGATCGGGCTCTGCATGTCGGCGTCCGATTCCGACCGCATCTACGCGCTCATCGAGACGGGAGACGGGGTGCCCATCGACGGCGAGGAGACCGACTCGGGCGAGCTCTGGAGCACGAACGACGGCGGCGACAGCTGGCGCCTCGCCTCATACAGCCATGACCTCGCCACGCGCCAGGCCTACTACACGCGCTGCGGCGTGGCGCCCGACGACCGCGACGAGGTCTATTTCCTGTCGTCCAGCTACAGCGTGAGCCGGAACGGCGGGGAGACCCACGAGACCACCAACTTCCTCTTCGCCGGGGACGCGCCCGGCTGGGATCACCACGACATCTGGAGCGACCCGCTGAATGCGGACCGGATCGCGGTAGCGCACGATGGAGGCTTCTCGGTGAGCGAGAACCGGGGGCGCTCCTGGTTCCGGGTGCAGCTGCCGATCGCACAGATGTACCACGTGACCGCCGACAACGCGATCCCCTACAACGTGCTCGGCAACCGCCAGGACGGTCCTTCATTCCGGGGGCCTTCGAATTCGCGGATGGGCGGTCTGTTCTCGAACGGGCGCATTCCGCGCGGGGAGTGGCGCGGCGTGGGTGGCGGCGAGAGCGGATTCGCGACCCCCGACCCGCGCGATCCCAACATCGTGTGGTCGAGCGCATCCGGGGCCGGCGCCGCGGGCGGGATCGTGGTGCGCCATGATGTCGCCCGGGCACAGTTCCGGGACGTCGAGGTCTGGCCCATGTCCACATTGGGATGGCCCGCGGAGGACATGCGCTTCCGCTTCCAGTGGACCTTCCCCCTGCTGCTTTCGCCGCACGACCCCAACACCCTCTACGTCACCAGCCAGCACGTGCACCGCACCCGCAACAACGGGCAGAGCTGGGAGGTGATCAGCCCCGACCTCTCCACCAACGACAAGTCCCGCCAGACCATCTCCGGAGGACTGACCCCGGACAACATCGGCGTGGAGTTCTGCTGCGTCATCTACGCCTTCGACGAGTCGCCGGTCGAGGCCGGCGTCCTGTGGGCGGGCACCAACGACGGGCTCATGCACGTGAGCCGCAACAACGGCGCCACCTGGACCGCAGTGACCCAGAACATCCCCGATCTGCCCCCCGACGGTGTCGTGCGCAGCATCGACGCCTCGCGCTGGGACGCGGGCCGCGCCTACATCACCATCGAGCACCACCAGGTGGGCGACTTCGAGGCGCGCGCCTACCGCACGGACGACTTCGGCGAGAGCTGGACCGCGATTGCCGACGGCGTCGACAACTATCCCGTCGACTATACCCGGTATCTGCTGGAGGACGCGGTGCGCCCGGGGCTGCTCTATCTGGGAACCGAGAGCTCGCTCTACATCAGCTACGACGACGGCGACAACTGGCAGCGCTTCATGCCCGGCCTCCCGCCGACGCCGTACTACGGGATCTTCCAGCAGGAGCACTTCAACGACCTGGTGATCGGGACCTACGGGCGCGGCTACTGGATCCTGGACGACCTGGGTCCGGTGCAGCAGCTGACCGACGAGGTGGCCGCGTCGGCCGCGCACCTGTTTGAGCCGCGCGACGCGTACCGCTTCCGCCCCGTGACCGAGCCCGCGACCATGCTGGACGACTGGTCCGATGGCGAGAACCCGGAGGGCGAGGCCCCGCTGACCTACTGGCTGGGCGAGGGCGCCGGCACGGTGCAACTGCGCATCGACGACAGCGCCGGCGATGAGGTCACGACCCTCGACGGCACCGGCAGCGCGGGCTTCAACCGCGTGTGGTGGGACCTGACCGGCGACGGCCCGACCGAGATCTGGCTGCGGACGAAGCCGCTCTACTCGGACTGGTTCCCGATGCCGGACGAGGGCTATCGCGTGGGCGGTGGGGGCTTTGGTGGGGGTGGCGGGCCGCTCCAGCCGCCGGGCACGTACACGGTGACTTTGCTCGTCGACGATGAAGAGATGGGAAGCCAGACGCTGACCGTGCTGAAGGATCCCAACTCGGAAGGCTCGCTCGCCGACATCGCGGCACAGACCGAGCTGGTGCAGGAGATCATGGCCGACCGCAATCGGGCCGCGGAAATGGTGAACCGCATCGAGCTATTGCGCCGGCAGATCTACGACCTGCGGCCGGTGCTCGAGGAAGAAGAGGGCGCGGAGGACCTGATCGAGGCCGGGAAGGCGCTGGACGCGGCGCTCATCGAGGTGGAGCACGAGCTGATCCAGCTGATCGACACGGGAAGCGACGGCGTGCGCTGGCCGTCGAAGATCGTGGGACGGCTGCGTTACCTGCAGGGGGCCGTGGCCACGGCGGACTTCCGGCCGACAGACCAGCACACCGAGGTGTCCCAGGTGCTGCGGGTGCAGCTGGGGGAGGTGGAGGAGGCGCTGCAGGAGGTGCTGGCGGAGGATCTGGAGAACTTCAACCGGATGCTGCAGCAGAGGATTGGGAGGGTGATTACGTGAGCTAACGCCGTTGGGGGTCCCAGACCCCGATCGGCAAGAAGGCGATTAGTTGCCTGGGGAGCTCCGACCCGCCTGGTCTGCACTCTTGATGATTTTTCCGCCTAGAGCGGGCTCTAGACGATAACCTCCGAGCTTGATTCCAACGTCGGCGAGCCGTTGCGCAGCATCGCGGCTGCGGTCCACCGCGGTTGGGTCGATGTCGGGGTTGACCTTTGGAACCTCGGTTCGACGATCCTCTTCCATGACGAGCCTCCCTAGAAGAAGTCAGGCGAATGTACGAACGATACTATGCCGTTGCGACCCATGTGATCCCTCAGGAACCAGAAGTAGTTCCACACGGCTTCTCGCAGTTCTGCGTTGGAGCCGATGTCATCGTGCTTCCCCGGGTCTCGGTCCTGACCCAGTCCTTGAACTTGTAGTTGGCAAGCCAGCGCTTGAGTAGGTCGATGGAGAGGTCGCGGGCGAGCCTGAACTGATGGAGTTCCGCCAGGTCGAGCTTCTGCAACAAGACAAGTTCGGCAGTTGAGAGCGTCTCGCCAAGACTCTTCTCGATGAGGCTCTCGTACTGGGACAAGTAGGACAGCGCGGGCACAAGGCGGTCGTCTCGCTCAATCTGTGGATCGATCGGTCCCAGGCAAGAGTGGTAGTCCATCAGAATGTGATCCCCGGACATGGCTAGTACTGTCCCTGCGGACATTGCTCGATCTGGGATGAGGAACTTGACCTCAGCGGTAGTGATGCCTGAGGACGCGAACGATACGTTCCACGACTTCGACGATGCCTCCGGCCGTGTCCAGAATCACGACCAAACTCTGCTTTCGCACTTCTCGCGCTTCCACGGCGATCTTGACTCGATGCTCGAGACCGAAGGCCATCGGCGAGATGATCGTCAGGCCGTCCGCATCAAGCATCCGCTCGATCTCACGAAGTCGATCCGTAGCCCAGGCTCGAGCGCTGTCTTGGGTTGTTGGGGGCGCGATCATCTCAGACGGCATCGGGATACAGCCCTCCTGGCGGAATGTGAGATCTGCTTCATGGCCTGCGGCTTAAGGGTACCTGCAAACCCTGTAGGGACACCATGGGAACACGCGCCGATCAGATGTTGATTTATTCCGGCTCAGGTCACCCCCGGAACCGATTCTCGTTGTGCCACTCCAGGTAGTCCCGACCCGGCCGGTGTTCCGAGCGGGAAGGCACCCAAAGCCCCTTCCCATGCAACTTGTAGTAGTTCTCGCCGTCATCGAAGTCCGTGTGGATGTGTTTGCTGACTTCGAAATGGTGGTCCGGGGTGACGGTTACGTAACCCGCGTCGAAGAGCCTGTGTACATCGGACCGCAGCAGCATCCCGTTCTGCACGTAGTTCTCCGGAACCTCGCTGAAAGGCTGGATGTGGGCGGCGTCGAGAGCCGGGAGCGCCTTCTCGCGCGTTACCGCGCACTGCCGCTCGTACACGTCGGTGACGACGCTTCGGAAGATTCCCTGTCCCACTCGATGTCTCACCGGCACGGGATCGGAATAGCCTCCCGGAAGATCCAGCCAGCCCTCGGGCTTCGGTTCCGCCACGATGGAGTCCAGAAATTGACTTCGTCCACCTGCTCGCGACGGGAAAGACCTCTGAGGTGGTCGAACCAGTTCTTGTCCGTAACGGCGGCGTATGCGTTCAAGCCTGAGTCCCCTGACCTCTTGGCGGAAGTCTCCATGTGGCTGGGATGGCGTAATCGCGGCAATCTACGCGTCTCAGGCTCCTCCCGCCGCTAGCTCAGCCCTCGGATCATCGCGAGGCAACGGAAGCGGCCACGTTACGGAGGTCATCAAGGTGATGCCTATCCGGACCGATCATCTGCCTCCCTTGCAAGGCAACGCCTGTACAAGTCTTCGACGCGCTCCACCTCATCCAGAGAAAGTCTCTTGAATTCGCGGGTCCGTGCCCTCCTGGACAGCCTGCCGTTGTTCTGCCGGAGAAACTGTGCCAAGAGGTTAATGGTCTTCTCCGGCATGTCCGCCGTTTCTTCCTGGACGCGTCGCGAGAATTCGTCGTATCCTTCCAGATAAGCGACCTCCTGGGGCAGATCCCGGGTCACGGTTTCTTCGACACACTTGTATAGGAACTCGGCGTGCGCTGTCGCGTCGAAGAAACGGTAGTAGTCGCCTGTGTCGTTCAGAACCTCGATGTTGTGCCGTCGCGTGGGACGCCAATCGACGAGGGGGAGTACCTCCCGGGAATAGCTGGTGAGAACTTCACGGTAATCTGTGATCCGCCTCAGCATCGGGACGCTTACCGGGAACACCAGGTCCGGCGGGTTGTAGCCGGCGCGGGCCAGCGCGTGATGGATCAGCCAACGGTGAAGGCGTCCATTCCCGTCCTCGAACGGGTGGATGTAGACGAAGCCGAACGACAGGGCGGCCGCCACGACAACGGGATCCAAGGGCGCTGCCTGACTCTGCTGCGCGAACTCGACGAGCCCCTGCATGAGGTCGGGCAGATCCTCCGGACGTGCGCTGATGTGCTCCGGAATGGGATCCGCGGTTGTTCGGTCACGCTCCCCGATCCACCCACCTTCGGTCCTTAGGCCGAGCTGCACGAACCTCGCATCGCCGATCACCATCTCCTGAAGACGCTCGAATTCATCCACGGTCAGATTCAGTTGACCCGCGTCTGCGATCGCTTGAGCCCAGCGGAGCCGCCTGTCCTGGGGCGGGCGCTCCCCCTCGATCTGAAACGACGCCTGACTGTCTTCGAGAAGGAGAAACGCTGCCGCGCGGCGAATAACATCAGGATGGGTCCGGCCGATTACCTCCCGAGCCTCCTCATCAAGGCGCATCTGCCCGTAGCGGTCGAGTTCGGGGGTCCGACGCACCATCGGACAGAACCGCTGCGTACCGGGGAGGTTGTTCCGAACTCGGTGGCGTCGCGAGAGAGGCCCACTACCAAGGGCGAATTGCAGCTTGGGATTCACCACGGGGACGGCCCGTACTTTGCCGGAGTCCGGCAGTTCCAGGCGCGCATCCATCAGCCATTCGTAGAGAAACCAGATGCGGCGGACGTAGGCGCCGGTAGGCTTGTTGCGCACCATGCGGGCGATCTCAGCGGGGTCGACGCGCCTGAAGAGTGCCCGCAGCACAGCGAGGCTTAAGCCCTCCCATTTCATGGCGAACTCGAGCTGGCCTTCGAGACCTCTCTCGGGCGCAAGACTCGGGGCGAACATGTGCCACTCGCGGTTGGAAACGGGACGATAGCGCTTCGCAATAGCCGCCAGACGTGGCGGAGATGGAACTTGCAGATCGTAATCGGTGATGAGCGCCGCGTAGCCTGCAGGCGTCCCCGGCTCGGGGAGGGCTCGTCCTCGGTGATTCATGACCGGAGCCGCCAATTCACGAATCCCCCATCTTGTAGGAAAACCTTCACGAGAAGCAGAATATTATCACAAATTAGGTCATGACGCAACAAATCATCACCAGATAAAAGTAATGCAAGAAATTGTCCACAGGAGATCTGACAAGGGAGAACCTGCAAGAAACTCTTCACTGCGTACGAGAAAGCGTCACAGATGGACCACGCTGCGCAAAACCTTTCACTCCTGGGATCCTCACCTCTTCGCCAATCAGCTCAATCGCTCCGCGCGCGCGACGAATGGACCGCGACAGGCACACATCCTCGCCCAAACTCTTGTCTCGGCGATCAGAACGGCTGAAGCTCTCCAGCGCGGCAGCAGGGCGCGCCGGCGCGTGGCGCTCGTGCTCGATCCGTGCCCGGAAGAATCGATGGGCTCAGGAGTCCAATCGCGGCATGCAGTTTGTCCGCCCCATCCCCACCGCCGTAGTTTGCCGGTGTCACCGTTGGATTACTGCCGGCTTCGATGCCTGGTAGCCGGTGAAGGTGGAAACGCATGGCTGAACCGACATCGGCAACGCCCCTCTTCCGACGCATCCTGCGCGAGCCGACGTCCCATTTCGTGCTCCTGGCGGCCGTGCTGTTCGCGGCGAACGCGGCGCTCGAGTCGTGGCGGGGCAACGTCATCACGGTCGATCGCGTGCAGATCGAGGTCCGGATCGCGGAGCTGGAAGCGCTGCGCGGCGCTCCGCTGAGCCCGGAGGAGCGGCAGCTCGTCGAGAATGCGTACATCGACGAGCAGGTCCTCGTGCGCGAAGCGCTCGACATGGGGCTCGAAGCCGATCGCCGGATCGACGACATCCTCGTGCAGAAGATGCTTCACGTCCTCAGCGGGGACGTCATTCAGCCAACCGAAGACGAGCTCGGGGCGTTCTATGAGGCGAATCGCGCGAGCTACACACCCGAGCCGACGCTCACCATCGAGGAGGTGGTCATCGCCGGGGACTCGCCCGCGGGCGGAGACCTGGTGGAGCGGCTGCGGGCCGGCGGGTCCGCCGAGGAGCTCGCCGAGAACCCCGGCGTGCGGGCGTCCGTGTTGCGCGAGGTGACAGGAGGCGACCTGAGGAGGCTGTTCGGGCCGGTGACCGCCGAGCTCATCCTCAGCGCGAACACCGCAGGCTGGATCGGGCCGCATGCGACGGTTCGCGGCCAGCACTGGTTCCTGATCATCGAGCAGATGACTCCCGAGCTTCCGCCCCTCGACAGCGTGCGCGAGCGGGTCCGTCTCGACTGGGTCGCGGACCAGGAGGCCGCGAGGCTCGACCTGGCGGTCGGGGAGCTACGCGAGCGCTACAACATTGTGATCGAGGAGCCGGAGGGACGATGAAGGCCGCCGGACTCGTAGCGGCCCTCGCGCTCATCGTCGCGTCCCCGACACGAACATCCAACCATGAGGCGGAGGTCACGCCGCCGACGGGACCCAGCCCTGCCGCAGCGATCACCCCGACCCCCCTCCCCACCCACGATGTGGATGTCACCTCGGTCGCCCGCGTCTACCTCGACCAGATCGGCGACACCCGGTACGTGTTCTCCATCGTCGATACCCAGGTGTCGCCCATCATCGACCTGCGCCGGGTGCTGCCCGAGCGCTGCACGCCGATTGGCCCGGAGGATGCGGGCGTGCTCGTGAGCGCGGGCTTCGCGTTCGAATGCGCCTCCGAACTGACCTTCGACGACGCCCTGGAGCTGCCCTGGTCGCTGGCCGGGGTGGTCGCGCTCGTGCGCTGGAGCGACGGCACCGAGGCGTCGGCCTACTTTCGCGGCGACGGCCGCTCGGTGCCCATCCGGCTGGCGGACCTGCGCGCCGGAGGCGGCACCACCGGCCGGCTCGCGGGCACGTATTTCATTCTCGGGGGGGAGCATATCCTCTTCGGGATCGATCACCTGCTCTTCGTGCTGGGACTGCTCCTGCTGGTCGGGGGATTCTGGTCGCTGGTCAAGACCATCACCTCCTTCACCCTGGCGCACAGCATCACCCTGGGGCTGGCGGTGCTCGGCTACGTGCCCGTGGACCGCGCGCCGGTCGAGGCCGCGATCGCCCTCTCCATCGTGCTGCTGGCCCGCGAGATCGTGGTCGGGCGCCAGGGCCGGAAGAGCCTCGTGCACCGGTATCCGTGGCTGGTGGCCTTCGTCTTCGGGCTCCTGCACGGGCTGGGGTTCGCCGGGGCCCTGGGTGAGATCGGGCTCCGGGCCAGCGACGTTCCGCTGGCGCTCCTCTTCTTCAACCTCGGCGTCGAGGCGGGGCAGCTCGCGTTCGTCGTGGCGTTGATCGCTCTGGCGAAGATCGCCGGGCGGGCCAGGCGAATGGCCGTGCAGCGGGTCGAGCCTGCCCTCGGGTACGCCCTGGGCGCCTTCTCCACCTTCTGGTTCCTGGATCGCCTGCCGGCGCTATGGGGCGCGTAACGATATCGGAGGAAACCATGCTTCGCTTGCTGATCAGCGTCTTTCTGCTCTCGCTGTTCGGGCCCGCCGCGCCCGGACACGCTCAGGAGCCCGCCTCGTTCGACGTGCTCATCACGGGAGCCCGGGTCCTGGACGGCACCGGAAACCCCTGGATCTACGCGGATGTGGGCATCCGGGACGGGATGATCGCTGCCGTGGGCGATCTGGCCGGCGCGCCGGCCGAGCGGGTGATCGATGCCCGGGGCAAGGTGGTGGCGCCCGGCTTCATCGACCTTCATTCGCACGGGGCCGGAGGTCTGGCGGCACCGGACGAGCGCCGCCGCGCCGCCGCCAACCTGGTCACCCAGGGCGTGACCACCGTCGTCGTCAACCAGGACGGCCGGAGTCCCGTGGACATCGGTGCGCAGAGGTCGCTGCTGCAGGACCTGCGCATCGGTCCCAACGCGATCCTCATGGTGGGCCACAACTCGATCCGCGCAGAGGCCATGGGCAACGACTTCCAGCGCCTCGCGACGCCCGAGGAAGTTCAGCGCATGCGGGACCTCGCGCGCGCCGGGATGGAAGCGGGGGCGTTCGGGCTGTCGGCGGGGCTCGAATATGTGCCCGGCCGCTGGAGCAACAGCGACGAGGTCGTGGCCGTCGTGGAGGAGATCGTGCCGTTCGGCGGCGTCTTCATCGAACATGAGCGCAGCAGCGGCACCTCACCGATGTGGTGGCGGCCGAGTCAGGACGAAGCCGGTCCCCCCACCATGCTCAACTCCATTCAGGAGACGATCGAGATCGGCGAGCGCACCGGGGCGACGGTGGTGGCGACCCACATCAAGGCCCGGGGCGCCAACTACTGGGGCTCGAGCGGCGCCATCATCGCAGCCATCCGCCGGGCCCGGGACCGGGGCGTCGCCATCTTCGCGGACCAGTACCCGTACGCGACCAGCGGAAGCGACGGCAATGTGAGCCTGATCCCTGAGTGGGCCGTGGGCGCGGACGATGAGCCGCCGGGAGGTGGTCCGGGCGCGACACCCGACTACGCGGAAGCCTTGCGCGCAACCCTGGCCGATCCCGAGCGCGCCCGCATGCTCCGGCAGGACATCGCATACGAGACCGAGTTCCGGGGCGGCGCCGAGAACATCGTGGTCTTCGACTATCCGGACCGCACGCTGATCGGCATGAGCGTCGCCGAGATCGCGGACGAGCGCGGGATCTCAACCGTCGAGGCCGCCATCCAGCTCCAGCTCGAGGGCATGCGGGACCGCCGGGGCGGCGGGCGCCTGCGGAGCTTCTCCTTCTCGGAGGAGGATATCGAGAACTTCACCGCGCAGCCCTGGGTGGCGACAGCCTCGGACGGCGGTATCTCCCTGCCGGAGGACGGACCCGCCATCCACGCGCGCTTCTACGGCACCTTCCCGCGCAAGATCCGGGAATACGCGCTCGACCGCGGCGTGCTCTCCGTCGAGAACGCGGTCCGTTCCATGACCACCCTGCCCGCCCAGATTCTGGGGCTCAGGAACCGCGGCCAGGTGCGCGAAGGCTTCGTGGCCGACGTGGTCGTGCTCGACCTGGAGCAGATCCGCGACATGGCCACCTTCACCGACCCGCACCAGTACGCGACCGGGATCGACTACGTGCTCGTCAACGGCAGCTTCGTCGTCGACGAGGGCGCACCGACCGGGATGCTCCCCGGCATCGTGATCACGCCCACCGAGGGCAGAAGGCCGCCCGCCACGGACTGAGGCGCCGACGGCCCGAGCCGAGGCCGAGCGGACGACGAGCGGCGAAGCGTCAGACGACCGCTACCGCCGGGAACTCGATCCGTCCGCCCGCACCGCCCCCGGTCCGCGGATCACCCCCTCATCCCCGACCACCTCGATGCTCGTGCCGAACGGCTCCGAGAGCGCCGCCAGGAGCGTGAGAATCCGCTGCGCGTCCTCGCCCGAGGCCGCCACCGGCCGGCCACGCTGGGGCCGCGGCAGTCCATAACCCAATACCGTGGGCACCAGCCGGATCTCGTACAGCTCTCCGTCGCGAAAGTCCGAAAGCGCCACGACGCCGTCCCACCAGTAGTCCGCGGCCGGGCGCCCACCGCCTGACGCCACTTCCCTGCCATCGTAGAAATCGGACGGAAGACCCCGGAATTCGTCCACGTCATAGCGGGCATAGTTGTCCCAGGGCTGGAACGGCGGGGTCTCGTTCTGGAACAGAAAATCGTCGAGGGAATAGAAGATCGGCTTGTCCTGATAGATTTCAATGCCGCGCAGCACGTGCGGGCCATGCGCGTAGAAGGCATCCGCCCCCGCATCGATCGTCGCCCGCGCGAAGGTCACGAGCGCGTCCGCGGGCACATAACTGCCCTCGTTGCACTCGTCCTGATAGAGGCCCAGACAGCCGGGCTCGTCTCCGGCACGGCTCGGGAGGTAGTTGTTGCCGCCGCCCTGGTGGGTGTGGCTGGTGACCACCACCCAGTTGGCTTGCCGGCGCGCGTCGCGGACCGTGGCCAGCAGCTCCCGCAGATCGCCCTCGTGCGGGGTCGTGATGGTGCGGTAGCCATCGCCGGGCTCGAAGTTGCCCTCGATGCCCCCTACCTGCGCGCGCGCTTCGTCCAGGCTCTCGTAGACATCGCCCGGCACCACGTAGGTCGTCTCGAAACGCATCGGCGCGAGCCCGGGTCGGCCGCGCAGATCCGGCCGCTGATGGCCGGCCCTCATGTGTTCGGAGAAGCTCGAGGACACGGCAATGAGCGCCACCCGGCCATCCATCGTCTCCAGGTAGGCGGGCGCCCTGGCGAGCGCGAGATTCTCGCCCGAGCCCGCAACCTTGATCCCCGCCGCGGCAAGGGCCCGCTGCGTCGAGCGCATCCCGCCCGCGCCCCAGTCCATGGTGTGGTTGTTGGCAAGCCCCAGCATGTCCAGGCCGATCCAGGCCAGGTCGTGAGCCAGGTCCGGATGCCCCGCCATGTAGGTGCCGCCGCTCTGCGCCGACGGGATGATGTCGGGGCCGTACTCGTGCAGCAGCATCTCCATGTTGCCGAAGCCCACGGTGGCTCCGCCGATCAGGTCGCGCAGCTGCAGAAACTCGGGCTCATCATAGGGCCTGAGCGCCCGCGTGATGATGAGGTCCCCCACCATCGCCATGGAGATGTCCCCTTCCCCGTCGCGATGCTGGGCTTCGGCGGGCAAGGCCGTCAGAAGCGGGAGAATGAGGAGCGAGGCGCCGAGGGCCCGGCGCGTCAGGATCCCGGTGCGGGCTGAAGTCGATCCGCGCATGTTCACCTCCTGCCGCGGGAAAGAGCCGACTTGCCACAGGGAGACTACGCGACGGAAGGATGCGGGGGCAAGCGAGGAAGGGAAGCGGCACTGACCCGACACCCGGTTTCCGGGGGCGCTGTTCGCATGGGATGCCCCCCCGGTGCTACGTTGAGGCATCCGTCCCGCCTCAGGAGGATCCCATGCGGTACCTCGTCCTCTCCCTCCTCCTCGCTTTCTCTCTCCAGGGATGCGCATCCACGGGCAGCGGCCCCGGCACCTCCCGAAACCTCATCACCCGCGCACAGATCGAAGAGTCCCAGGCGATCACGGCGTACGACGTCATCCGCGCGCTGCATCCCCAGTGGCTTCGTGCCCGGGGTCAGACGGTGGGGCTGGCGAATGCGACGCCGGTAACCCCGACGGTTTTCATGGATGGCACCCGCATGGGTGAGCTGGACGTCCTGAACGCGTATCAGGTGCGCGACATCGAGGAGATCCGCTATCTCGATCCGGGCCGGGCCGCAAGCCGGTACGGGATGGGGTATCCCAGGGGCATCATCGAGATCATCTCGCTGAGGCGATGAACTGCCTCGCCCCTGGACGGGCGGGACGCGCGGCGTTCTGCGCCATCGCGGGCGTCCTGAGCGCGTGCAACCTCTTCGACACGAGTTCGCCATTCGTCGACCAGGGTGGCGTTGCGCCGTCCCTTCCGGACGACTCCTTCTGCAGCATTCCCGAGGAGTTCATCGTCTCCGGGGGCGTAGGCCGGGACGGCATCCCCGCGCTCGTGAACCCGTCGCTGGTCTCCAGCGATCACGCCGAAGCCACCTACGTCCGCGAGACCGACCGGGTGCTCGGGATCGAGGCGGACGGACGGTTCATCGCGGTGCCGCACAACATCCTCTGGTGGCACGAGATCGTGAACTTCGACGACTTCGGGCGCCCGTTCGCGGTCACCTACTGTCCCCTCACCGGGTCGAGCGTGGTCTTCGACCGCTCTTCCATCGATGACGCCGACCTGGGGGTCTCGGGTCTCCTCTTCCACAACAATCTCATGATGTTCAACCGCCGCCCCGACGGGGTCGGAGAATCGCTCTTCCCCCAGATGATGCAGGGTGCACGGTGCGGGCCGCTGGACGGACAGCCGCTCGAGCCGCTGCCCGCGATCGAAATGCACTGGAGAACATGGAAGGACCTGCATCCCGAGACCCTTGTGGTGTCGGGCTTCCAGGCGCGGGGCCGGGACTATGAGAACTATCCCTACGCCGACTACGAGGTGGTCGACAACCCCCAGACCCTGTTCCCGAACCCCGAGTTCGACACGCGCCGCCCCCCAAAGGAGAGGGTCCTGGGCATTCCCCGCGAGAACGGCTTCGGAATGGCGTTCCCGTTCATCGTGCTCCAGAGCCGGGGCGACGTGGTGGTGGTGCACGACGACGTGCAGGGCACGCGGCCGGTGGTGGTTTTCTGGTCCACCCGGGCCCAAGCGGCCGTGGCCTACCATCCCAGGTCCGGCAGCCGGGATCTCACCTTCGAGGTGCGGGACGGCGGGTTCTTCGACGTGCAGACGGGCAGCAGGTGGAGCATCGAGGGTCGTGCGGTAGCGGGGCCTCTCGAGGGCTCGGCGCTCGCGCAGGTCGCGGACGCCTACATCGCCTTCTGGTTTGCGTGGGCGACCTTCCACCCGAACACGGAGGTCCTTTCGGGCCCGCTCAGGATCTCCTGAACGCGACGCTAGCGGGGTTGGCGGCGGCTCAAAACGTCGGGGATCCCGCGGCTGACCTCAACGTCGAAGCCCGACATGCGGCCGGACAGGCCAAACGCGACATCGCCGAGATCCGCCGCCCCGCACGTGGTTCGTGACCGGATCGCGCAGCAGCACCGCCGCGGAACCACCTTCGGCGTCGATTGTGGCCGCGCCCTCCGGCCCGGTCAGCGTCATCCGAGATCCTTCCCCCAAGGGCGTCCATCACCCCGAGGGAGTGTCCGTTGCTTCCCTTTGCCACCCGGATGGCTTCGACTTCGGAAAAGCAGGTTGAACCCGTAGCCACGCGTCTCCTCTGGGTGTTTCGCGTCGTTTCGTCGTGCTGTCGTTCGCGCTTCAGTCACCCGAAGGTGTCGCGGCGTGCCACGAGCGGCGATCACGTCCTCGGTGTTCACCGGTAGATGCGCTCCGATCCTGGCTTTCCTGGCGGAAACCCCGGTGATCGCGGAAACATACCGGAACGACACGAGATTATCTCGCAGCACAAGCCTCTGGCTTGCCATTCGCGACAGTCTGTCACCACGATGATCGGTTAAGTAGTCCGGCGATGATGCGGGTGGGCCTCTTTTCGAATCGGAGGGCGGTGCAATGTTGGACGGCAAGAAGAACTACGCCCCAGTCATGCTGCTTGTTATGGCAGGCCTGGCAGGTGTCGTGTGGGTCTCTGCCTGCGGTGACGGGGGCACAACCCCGGCTGTCCCCGATCCGCCCAGCCCCACGACGGTCACCATAACCCCGGCGACCGCCCAACTCACCGCGCTCGGCGAGACGGCGCGGTTCACCGCCGAGGTACGTGACCAGAACGGGCAGGTGATGGCGGGCGTCCCGTTGGCGTGGACGAGCAGCGACGCTTCGGTGGCGGCGGTGGACGCCTCCGGGCAGGTCACGGCGGCGGCGAACGGCGCGGCCACGATCGCGGCGGCGGCGGGCTCGGCATCCGGGAGTGCGGCCGTGACGGTGGCCCAGGAGGCCAGCGTGGTGACGGTGTCGCCCGACGGAGGCACGTTGAGCGCGCTGGGGGACACGGTGCGCCTGTCGGCCATGGCGATGGACGCGAACGGGAACGCCGTCGCCAACGCCGCCTTCGCATGGACGTCGAGCGACACCGCGGTGGCAACGGTCGACGAGAACGGCGTGGTGACGGCGGTGGGCAACGGCGCGGCCACGATCACCGCGACGGCGGGCTCGGCATCCGGGAGTGTGGCCGTGACGGTGGCCCAGGAGGTCAGCGTGGTGACGGTGTCGCCCGACGGGGGCACGTTGAACGCGCTGGGGGACACGGTGCGCCTGTCGGCCGAGGCGATGGACGCAAACGGGAGCGCCATCGCCAACGCCGCCTTCGCATGGACGTCGAGCGACACCGCGGTGGCAACGGTCGACGAGAACGGCGTGGTGACTGCGGTGCGCAACGGCGCGGCGACGATCACCGCGACGACGGGCTCGGCATCCGGGGGTGCGGTCCTGACGGTGGCCCAGAGGGTGGCGGCAGTGGCCGTGACGCCCACAACCGACACGCTGGTCACCGGCGAAAAGTTGCATTTGTCAGCCGAGGCCGCCGACGGGAACGGCCACGCAGTTGCGGACGCCGGCTTTTGGTGGGCGTCCAGCAACACCTCGGTCGCGGTCGTGGATAGGTCCGGGCTGGTGACGGGGACCGGGGCCGGGGTGGCGGACATAACGGCCACGTCGTCCTTCGTGAGCGGGCGGGCGCGGATGGTCGTACTGAATCCACCGGCGATGACCCTTGCGGTCCATTCGGTACCGGCAGAGGAGAACAGCTCCAGGCGAGCAGTGAATCCCGAAGAGTTGGTGCTGTGGCCCGGAGAGTGGCTCAGAGCAGACACGCGTATCGAGGGCGCGAAGCGAGTTGCGACTTGGAAGGCGTCCGATCCGGGGATCGTGGCGGTGCATGTTGGCAGGGATCCCAATAACCGTCCACTCAGGAGCGGTGATGACGTGGCCATTGAGGTCATCGGTTTCGGCGAGACTGTACTTACCGCGACCTATGGGAGATCAGAGGTGTCTGTGAAGGTTGGCGCACCGACTCCCAGGATGATGGAGCGGTCGTTGGTGGACCGGAAGGACGACGTATCCGGCCCGCAGATTCATGCCGTGTACGCGGTGGCGAGTGACGACGAGGACCGGGAGCTGGACCGCCACGGCAGGGTTGGATGGTCGCTGATGGCAACCGTGGACTGGCTTTACGACAAACTGGGCAGACGGCTGAGGGTGGACACATATGAGGGGGTCGTCGACGTGACGTTCCTGCGACTACGGGAGACAGCCGCTCAGATGGAGGATCGCAACGTTCGGGCGTTGAGAGACGCGGTCCGGGCGAAGGCCTGGTATTCGGACGAGAAGACCTACGCGGTGTACTATCTCGGCCCTACCGGGAACGCGGGCGGCGTAAAGATCGGTAACTTCGCAACGGTCTTCTCCGACAGCCGTGGGCTGGATCGTCCTCATTACGTTGTGGCCAGACAGCCGGACTTCCTTGGTGCGCTGGAGAACACGATGGCCCATGAGCTGTTCCACACTATGGGGGTCGTCCACGAGCAGTGCGCGACAAATCCGGCGGCGAACGGAAGCTCTCATGTCGGAGACTACGACCACGATCTCATGGCCGTGCGTCGGCGCCGAGGCCGGATGCTCACGGAGATCGATGTTGGTAATGACGACTACTACGACCACGATATCCCGAACTGCCGAGACGCTGCGGACAGCCCGCTCTGGATGGATCCGCCACCGTCATGAACCGGCTGTGCGCAAGGATAAGACCCGGTCCCGCTAGCCGGTCCCGGCGGGTCGGTCACCCCGCGTAGGCCTCAGCTCAGTTCGGATCCCAGAACAGCCGCATGTTCCACGGCTCCGATCCCAGTCCTTGCGCCGACTGCGCGGCCGACAGATTCGCGTTGTTCACCGATTCCTCGCTCTGCGGATACGGCAGCCGCACCGGGATCAGGTCGTTGTTCAGGTTGTCCGGACCCGCCACCAGCCCGGGAAAGTCGGCGCGCCTGAAGTAGGCCCACGCCTCCGGTCCCTGATCGTACAGCGCGAACCACATCTGCTGGGCGATCTGCGCCAGCTGCGTGTCCATGTCCGAAGCGAAGGCCACCATCGGCTGCGCCAGATACGCGTCGATGTCGTCCGACGAGATGCCGTAGGTCTCCATCGACGCCCGGATGCCCGCCTCGTAGAGGGCCCGCGCATCGCCACCGGCGTACCCTCTCACCGCGGCCTCCGCCTGCAGCAGCGCCACTTCGGCGTACGACTGGATCCAGGTCGGCGTGTTGGGCCGCAGGAACCACTTTCCGACGCGCGACACCTGCTCGAACTCGATCCCGTGGCTGTCGCTCATGCCGTTGGGCATGCCGCGGAACTCGCCGGTCTCCCTGGCGGCATCGGCGTAGATGGAGAGCCGGGGGTCGTTGTGCTCGATGAGGGCGTCGACCATCGCCGCGCTGATGCGGAAGTCGCCCGGACGGGCGATGAACGCCGGGGCCATCGGGTTCTCGTTGGGCGGAGCGCCGATCCACGTCAGCTTGGCCTCGTCGTCCCTGCTCTGGAAGACGCCCGCCGAGATCGCGCTCGAAGCCTCGGACGCGCTCATGAGGCGCATCGCCATGCGCAGCCGCAGCGAGTTGGCGAACCGCTGCCACTTGTACATGTCGCCCTCGTAGATCAGGTCCGGATTGCCGACCGTCCCGCGGAATACGTCGGGGAAGAGCCCGCTCATGGGAGCGATCTGGGAACTTGCCGCGGAAAGCTCGGCCAGCAGCGCGCTGTAGATGGACTGCGCGTCATCATACGTCGGCGTGATGTTGTTGGCCGCGAGCCCGCCCAGCGCCTCGGAATACGGGATGTCTCCCCAGAGGTCCACCATGTTGTGGAACATCCACGCGCGCAGGATTCGCCCGACCGCTTCCTGGTTCGCCTGGCCTCTCTCGGCGGCCTTCTGGACGACCCCGTCGAAGTCCACCAGGGCCCCCGTGTAGAGGGTGGCCCAGAGCCCGTCCGAGAAGCTGCCGTCGATCTCGTAACGGTCGATGGAGCCGTACTGGAGGCGCGCGTAATGCTGCACCCAGACCGAGGCCGTGCCCCGGTCGAAGCCGGTCCCCAGCAGGCTGGTCACGGCGCCTACGATGCCCGCGGGCAGCAGGTACTGAACGCCCACGTCGGTGGGCGCGTTGGGGTTGGTGTTGATCCCCGTGAAGTCCTCCGTGCAACCGGAGGCCCCAAGGCCGATCGCCACGATCAGACCGGCCGCGAGGCTCCTGTGTGTCATTCTCTTCGTATTCATTCTCGGTCTCCCGCTCGGTTCAGATGTCTTCGGCATCATCATCGCTTTCTTCCGTCGAGACATGTTCGCCACCTCAATGCACGACGGAGATGTTGATTCCGAAGGTCCGCGGCGTCGGGAACTGCTTGTCTTCGATGCCGGCGAGGTTCGCTTCCGTGACGCTGCCCTCGATGGCGGCGGTCTCCGGATCGATGTGCGGAATGGCCGTCCACAGCCACAGGTTGCGGCCCACGAAGGTGATGCGGGCCTGCGACACCGGGAGCGCTTCCAGGTACGCGGGCGGCAGATCGAAGGCGATCGCGACCTCGCGCAGCTTGGTGTAGTTGTTGTCGAAGAGCCATTCGGTGTCCACGTCGTCCAGGCGCGTGCCCAGCGTGCGCGGCGCCACCGCCACGGTGTTCGCCGATCCGTTCTCGGTGACCCCGGGGAACACGACCGGGCCCCGGCCGGTGACGCGGTCCGGATCCCAGTCCCTGGGGGTCGGGTTGGCCGACTCGTACAGCACGCCGGTGCGGTAGCCCAGGCGGCAGGAGCCGCAGAAGATCTGCCCGCCCCGGCGGGTGTCGACCTGGGCGCTCACGGTGAAGGAGCCGTAGGAGAGCGTGCTGCGCACGCCGCCGATCCAGTCCGGCTGATAGGACCCGATGATCTCGGAGGACCCCCGGATCGGAAGACCGTTGGAGCCGACGATGATGTTGCCGGCCCCGTCCCGCCTCCACACCGGGCCGAAGAACACCCCGTACGGATGGCCGGGCCGGGCTTCCACCGCGCCCCGGATGCCGCCCGCGCGCCCGATCACGATCGACTCGAGGCCGGGAGCGAGTTCAAGCACCTCGGAGTCGTTCTTGCCGAAGTTGAACGACATGTCCCACGCCAGCCCGCCGGGCTGGTTCACCAGGTCGACCGTCAGCAGCGCCTCGATGCCCTTGTTGCGCACCGAGCCCGCGTTCAGCACCTGGCGGTTGTAGCCGCTGGCCTCCGACACGTCCACCGCGAGGATCTGGTCCCGGGTGGTCGAGTTGTAGTATGTGAGGTCGAGCGCGGCGCGATCGAACCAGAAGCGGAGGTCGGCGCCGATCTCCCAGGACTTGGTCTCCTCGGGCCTGAGGTCGGCGTTGGGGATGGTGTTGCTGGTCGTGTAGCCGGGGATGTTCCCGAACTTGTCGACCTCGGAGTAGACCGAGGTGAGCTGGTACGGATCCGCGTCGTTCCCCACCTTGGCCCAGCTCGCCCGCAGCTTCCCGTAGGAGAGGAAGTCGGAGTCCATGTTGAGCGCGTCGGTGAAGACCAGGCTTCCCGAATAGGACGGATAGAAGTAGGAGCGGTTGTCCTCGGGAAGCGTCGAGGACCAGTCGTTGCGGGCCGTGACGTCGATGAAGGCGAAATCGCGGTAGCCCACGGTGAACAGGCCGTAGAGGCTGTTCACGTGCTTCTTCTCGATGACGTAGTTGAGCAGCGGGGGCGCCGCCGAGTTGCTCACGTTGTAGATGTCCGGGACGTTGAGCTTGCGGCTTCCCGCCTCCTGCAGGTCGAAGTCGTTGCGGCGCATGTTGGCCCCGCCGCTGACGTTGAGCGAGAAGTCGGTGGTCAGCTGCCGGTTCGCGGTGACCAGCGCCTCCAGGTTGGTCTCCTGGTGGAACGACGCCGCCTCCACGAAGCCGCCCTCGGGCGTGTCCTGGGAGTAGAAGGGGTAGACCTCCTTGTTGGACTGCTCGAACCAGTCCGTGCCCAGGCGCACGCGGGCGTTCAGCCAGTCGCCCGCCAACTGGTAGTTGCCGGTGACCTGGCCGAGGACGCGGTTGCGCCGGTCGTCGTTGTTCCGGTAGTGCTGAACCCAGTAGACGTTGTCGTGATAGTTGTGGTTCCAGTTGGGCGTGAGCACGCCGGAGTTCGGATCCCACTCGGCGTTGGCGCGCTCCATGCGCTTGGCGTCGACCTGGCGCTGGAACCAGTTGAAGATGTGGATGGCGTAGTAGGAGCCGTTCCCGGGCGCGGGCCGGTTGTGCCCCTGGGTCTGGGTGTACTGGAAGGAGCCGTCGAGGTCGAAGCGCTCGGTCACCTGGACGCCGGCGTTCAGCGCCAGCTGGGTGCGCTCCAGTTCGTTCCGCGGCGCCATGCCGGTCGCATCCATGCGCAGCGCCGAGAAGCGCACGTTGGAGCGGTCGGTGGCGTGGGAGATGGCGAAGTTGGTCGTGAGGTTGTTCCCCGTCTGGAAGTACTCCCTCACGTTCATCGGGGAGGGCAGCCAGGGCTGCGGGACCCCGCCCGACCACCACTGGGGATAGAGGCGCCCGTCGAGGGCCGGGCCCCAGCTCTCGTCCACGCCGTCGTTCTCGCCGCCGCCTCGCCCGTCGACCCAGTTGTAGCCGTCGTCGGTGGCGCCGCCGCCGTAGATGTTCTGGTACTTGACCATGCGCAGCGGCGACTCCACCACGAAGTTGCTGCTCGCCGTAATGGTCGTGACGCCGAGCGCGCCCCGCCCCGACTTGGTCACGATTTCCACGACCCCGTTGGAAGCGCGGGACCCGTACAGCGCGGCCGCGTTGGCGCCCCGGAGCACCGTGATCGACTCGATGTTCGCGGGATCGATGTCCTGGGCCATGTTGCCGTAGTCGATGCCGCTCCGGTTGCGCACCACCGCGCCCCGGGTGCCGCCGTTGGCGGCCGTCTCGCGCCGGCTGTTGTCGATGGGCACGCCGTCGACCACGATGAGCGGCTCGTTGTTGCCGGAGATGGAGGCAACCCCGCGCAGGACCATCTTCGAGGTCCCGCCCAGGACCGCCGGGGGCGTCACCACCAGCCCGGCCACCTTGCCCGCCAGGTTGCTGATCACGTTGTTGTCGCGCACCTCGACCAGCTCGTCGCCGTCGATGCCCTGTACGGAATAGCCGAGGCTGCGCTCTTCGCGGGTGATGCCGAGGGCGGTGACCACCACTTCCTCGAGCAGCAGCGCCTCGCTGTCGAGCGCGAAGTCGGCCACCGCCGCGGCATCGGCGGTGACCGTAACCACTGCGGTCGCGGTCACATAGCCGAGTCGTTCGGCCTGGATCGTGACCTCGCCCACCGGCACGCCGGGGATGAGGTAGCGGCCGTCCGCGTTGGTCGTGCCTCCGATTCCCTGCCCCACGATCGACACCTGGACGGCCTCGAGGGGGCCCAGCGTACCCGCGTCCGTGATCACGCCGGTGACGCTGCCGGTCTGCGCCCGGAGGAGCGACGGGGCCGTCAGGAGCGCGATCGCCAGGAAGGCGATGGGCACTGTCCATACCTTGGAGTGCTTCATGATTGACCTCCTTACAAAGTTCTAGCCGCCCCAGCGGTAGCCGAATCCCACGCTGAGCGACGTGTCCAGCTGCGACTCGTCGAGGATGTGGTTCTGGTAGGTCCAGGTGGTCGCGTCCGCGAAGACGAACGCGTTCGATTCCAGGAGGAACCGGACGCCCGCGCCGAAGACACCCGTGAACTCGGTGACGTCGTACGCGTAGCTGTTGATGTCCTGGCCCTGCCGGTCCACGACGACCAGCCCGCCGCCCGCCAGGACGTACGGCTCCATGCTGCCGCCGGTCATGAGCAGGACCTCGACGCCGCCCCCGTAGTACTGCCGGCCGAGATCGACCGACTCGTTGATGCCGCCGGTGTTGTCGGTTCCGGATTTGGAGGTGAGGCTGACGTCTCCGCGGATCGAGATGCGCTCGTAGAGCTGAAGCGCCGCCCCGGCACCGAAGCGGACGCCCATCCCGTACGAGACCGCCCGATCCGCATCGTAGCCCGCGGGGTTGTTGATGAGCCCGCCGTGGGCGGAGAGGGAGAAGCTGCTGACGGGTTCCTGCGCGTTGGCGGGAAGCGCCGCGAAGGCACCCGCAAGCACTGCGAGGACAAGTCTCCGTACACCTGACATGGAGCCCTCCTTACTGCTGGCGAGGCAGGGACCTGAGAAGCTGGGGGGGCCAGCGGGTCGAGCCTCGGGAAACGTCGGAAAACCCGTAGTATGGGATGATCGCGAGTCCTGCGTCAAGCGGTTTTCGGGTGTCGTGCTGCCCGAAGGCGCACGCTATACTTGTCGGAGCGCGTGTCGGGACGCGCTCTTCACACCAGCCGGGGACGCGATGCTGCCCATCCTCCTGAGCGCGCTCGCCGCCGCGCCGGCGATGCAGCAAGCGCAGGCGGCGTATGCCGGGCTCGCAGGCGAGACCGAGGTGGCGGTCCCACGCCTGGAGCAGGACGCCGACATCGACGGGTTCCTGGACGAGCCCGCGTGGAGCGCCGCCGCGGTGCTCACCGGCTTCTCCCAGTACGAGCCCGTGGACCAGAGGCCGGCTGCCGACACCACCCGGGTCCTGGTCTGGTATTCCCCGACCGGCATCTACTTCGGCATCAAGGCTTTCGACGCCTCGGGATCGGTCAACGCCACGCTCGCGGACCGCGACCGGATCGAGGGCGACGACTATGTCCAGCTCCTCCTCGACACCTTCGACGACCGGCGCCAGGCCTTCCTCTTCGGCGTCAACCCGTTCGGCATCCAGCAGGACGGCAACCGCACCGAGGGGGAACAGGGGCGGGCCAGCCGGGGCGTCGAGGTGAGCGAGACCAACCTGACGCCGGACTACATCTTCGACTCCCGCGGGCGGCTCACCGACTACGGCTACGAGGTCGAGATCCACATCCCCTTCGAGAGCATCAGCTACCAGGCTTCCGACGTCCAGAGCTGGGGCATCAACGTCATCCGCAAGGTGCAGCACTCCGGGTACACCGACACGTGGACGCCCGCGCGCCGGGGCGCCGCCTCCTTCCTCGCCCAGTCGGGCCGGCTGGTGGATCTGCGCGACCTCACCCGCGGCATGGTGGTCGACTTCACGCCCGCGGTGACGGCGGCGCTGAACGGCGCACCGGACGGCAGCGACGCCTGGGGCTACGGCTCGGACGCGGAAATGGGGGGCAACCTGCGCTGGGGCGTGAGCGCCAACCTCACCCTGGACGCCACCGTGAACCCGGATTTCTCGCACGTCGAAGCCGATGTGGGACAGGTCTCGAGCAACGAGCGCTTCGCCCTCTTCTTCCCCGAGAAGCGGCCCTTCTTCCTCGAGGGCATCGATCGCTTCGACGCTCCGAACCGGCTCATCTACACGCGCCGGCTGCAGAATCCGGTGACGGGCGTCAAGCTCACCGGGAAGGTGGCCGGGATGAACATCGGACTGCTGTCGGGCATCGACGGGGCGGTCACGGGCAGCACGGGCATCGACTCGAACCCCTGGTTCAATGCGCTCAGGCTGCAGCGCGACATCGGCGGGCAGTCCACGGTCGGGATGGTCTACACGGATCGTGTCGTGGGGGGCGACTTCAACCGGGTGGGCGCCGCCGACACCCGCCTCGTCTTCGGGGGCGTCTACACGATGTCCCTGCAGGGAGGCGCAAGCTTCACCCGGTCGGGAGGAACGACCACCGAGGCGCCCATCTGGGAGGCGGTCTTCCAGCGCACCGGACGCCGGCTGGTGCTCAACTATCGCATCAACGGCATCCACCCCCACTTCGAGACCCAGGCCGGCTTCGTCAACCGCCCCGGCGTGATCCACACCCGGACCAGCAACAGCGTGAACTTCTACGGGAGGCCGGGCGCCCTCATCGAGCGCTGGACCCCGGGGTTCAGCACCATGGGATGGTGGGGATACCACGGCTTCGGGAGCGATCCGCCCGAGGAGACCAAGACCTTCCTGTCGAGCACCTTCCAGCTGCGCGGCGGATGGTCGATGCGCGTGAGCCACGGATGGGAGAGCTACGCCTTCAAGCCCGAGTGGTACGCCGACTACGGGGTGGTTCGACCGGGACCGGCGGGCGCCGACACGGTATTCTGGGACGCCCCGGGCCGCATCACGGACGTGCGCGGGTGGATCACGAACGTCACCACGCCCGAGTTCTCCACGTTCTCGGCCAGGGTGGGCGTCAACGTGTGGCAGGACGTGGGGTTCGCCGAGGCGCGGGGCGTGTGGCTGTTTCGCCCCAACGTGACCGTCAACTGGCGTCCCACCGACCAGTTCCGCCTGAACTTCCTCTACAACCAGCTCACCCTCGACCGCCGCTCCGACGGGTCCAACATGTCGATCCAGCGGATTCCCCGGCTCTCGCTCGAATACCAGATCTCGCGCTTCCTCTTCGTGCGCCTGGTGGGTCAGTACGATTCCTTCCGCCAGGATGCGCTCCGGACCGGCGACACCGAGGAGCCCATCTTCCTCCTCGACCCGGATACGGGCGGCTGGATGCCCTCGCGCGCCACGGAGGACAACCAGTTCACGGGGGATGTGCTGCTCTCGTACCGCCCGACCCCCGGCACGGTAGTCTTCCTCGGCTACGGCGCCGCGCTGGACGAGCCCGAAGCGTTCCGGTTCCGGCGCATGGCCCGGGGCGAGGACCGGTTCTTCATGAAGCTGAGCTATCTGTTCCGGCGGTAGGATGGCCTGAGGCCTGGGCCCCAACGCAGGCTGTGAGCGTGTCCGTGTCCGAGCGTGTCGTAGTAGTATGCGAGTGTCTGCAGGATTGGGAGCCCGCGCTCCCGTGGCCGGAGGAGTCTCATGAAACTGTCCCGTTTTGCCCGGTTCTCTCGACGCCAGCCGAGCACCATCGCCGTCGCTTGTTTCCTCGTGGTGGCAGCCGTCGCGTTTCTCACCACCGCCTCGACGCGGCCGCCGCCGGGCAACCCGGAGGAGGAGCTCGGCCGGCTGCTCTTCTGGGATCCGGTCCTGTCGGGTCCCATGGACGTGTCCTGCGCCACCTGTCACCATCCCGACTTCGCATACGCCGATGGGCGGGCGCTGTCGCTGGGTCCGGGGGCGGTGGGGCTGGGTCCCGACCGGGTCGACCTTGCCGGCGGTGTGATTCCGGTGGCACAGCGCAACTCGCCCACGCTGCTGAACGTCGCGTACAACGGGCTCGACCGGCAGCGCAGACGGCGCCGGGGCGGGCCGCGCTTCACCCCGCTGCCGACCGACCTCGAGACCGTCAACTCGGAACGGGCGCCCATGTTCTGGGACCGCCGGGCGCGGAGCCTTGAGACGCAGGCGCTGCTCCCGCTAGCGATTCGCGAGGAGATGCGGGGCGATGCCTACCCCGAGGAAGCTGCGGTCGACTCGGTGGTGGCCCGGCTGCGCGCGATCCCCGAGTACGTGAGCCTCTTCCGGGAGGTCTACGGGGCGGAGACCACCATCGAAGCCACGCAGATTGCAAGTGCGATCGCCGCCTTCGAACGCACCCTGGTTGCGGGCAACAGCCCCTTCGACCGGTTCCTGGCGGGAGACGTGGACGCGCTCACCACGCAGCAGCGCCGCGGCCTCGACGAGTTCAACGAGGCCGACTGCTCGGATTGCCACCGGGGTCCGATGCTCTCCGACTTCAACATGCACGCCGAGGGAGTGGCCGAGAACCCGCTTCTGGCCGAGCCGGACGCGGGCGACGGGCGCTTCCGCTTCCGCACCCCGACTCTCCGCAACGTCGCTGTCACCGCGCCCTACATGCACAACGGGATGATCGGGACGCTGGAGGAGGTGCTCGCCTTCTACGACCGCGGGCGCTCCGAGAACCCCAACGTGTCCAACCGGCGCAGGCGGCGCGGCGACGATGACCGCAGGGACCAGATGCCGGCCACGCCCGGGCGGCTCTCCGGGCGCTTCCGGGGCGTGGACGACATGACGGTGCAGCAGCAGGAGGACATCATCGCCTTCCTGGAGGCCCTGACCGATCCCGACTTCGACCGCACGATCCCGGTGCGGGTGCCGAGCGGCCTGCCCCCCGGGGGCAACCTCTCGATTGCGGATGTCACGAATCGCTAGCCGCCGCAAAGGCGGATGGCGAGTTCCGGCACTCGCTCTGCTGCCCGTCGTGTCGCTCGGATGCCAGAGCGACGGCGCGTCGCGCGAGTCGCTGGCCACCGCCACGCGGGAAGCCCGGGCCGCCATCGAAGCCTATGTGGATGCGGTAAACGCGCTGGATGTCGACTCGGCAGGCAGCTTCTATTCGGCCGCGGGCGACTTCAGGTGGCTTGAGGAGGGCGTGATCCGGTACCGGTCCGCCCGGGAGTCGCGCGAGTCGCTGGCCGGACTGGCGCGGATGGCGTCGTCGGCGACCCTCACCCTGTCGGACCTCACCGTGACCGCGCCTGGCCCGGAGGTGGCGGTGGCCACCTGCCATTTCGTGCAGGAGATCGGGATGGGCGGCGGGGCCGGCTTCTCCTTCTCGGGGGCGATGACGATCGTGCTCCGCAAGGAGGATGGCCGCTGGCTCTTCGTCTCCGGTCACACCTCGTCCTCACAGGCCAATTCACCAGTATATCGACAGTAAAGTTGTCATATCTCACCAGTAAACACCAGTACAGGCACCATCATGGCGACATCCCATAGCGAGAACCCGGTCCCGACAACGCTCGCATCCCGCGGCTCCCGCCATCTGACCCGGCGTGAGTGGCTGGCCGGAACGGGAGCGGGCACGGCCGCCCTGCTGCTCGAACGCGACCCTCTTCGGGCGGCGGTGCGGTCTGGCCCGCGGGCGCCCACGCAGCAGGCCGCCACAGTCGTCTTCACCAACACCACCGTCGCGAACCCCGACACCGTCCAGGACGACGTGGCGCTCGCGGTCGAAGGCAGCCTCATCGCGGCCATCGGTCCCACCGACGAAGTGCTCGAGCAGTACCCCGGCGCCGAGGTCTACGACGGGCGCGGCAAGGCGCTCTTCCCCGGCCTCGTCAACTGCCACGCCCACATGCGGGCGGTCGTGGCGCGCGGCTTCAACGAGGACTTCGGCTTCCCCAACACCGCCAACCTGGCCGTCTCGCCCGCGAGCCTCCTCCAGGGCGACGAAGGCAACCTCATGGTGCAGGTGGCCGCGCTCGAGGCCATCACCACCGGGACCACCACCATCGTCGAGTTCACCGGGAACGTGCAGCGCCAGGCCGGGGTGCTGGCCGACTCCGGCCTCCGCTGCGTGCTCGCCGAGGGAATCCGTGACACCGAGAACGTGCCCGGCCCGGTGTCCACGAGGGGGATGGCCCGGACGGTCAGCGAGACGCCCCGATTCTCGGAACGGCTCCGGGACGAGGGCATGCAGCGCATCAACGATCTGTTCAGCACCTGGCACGGCGCCCGCAACGGCCGCGTCACGGTGTTCCCGGCAGCATCGCTCACCGAGACTTCGTCGCCCGAACTGCTGCGGGCCGTGCGCGACTTCGCCGAGACCCACGACCTTGGCTACACCATCCATCTGAACCAGAGCCGCGCCGAATACGAGTTCATGGTCATGCACCACGGCCTGCGCCCGTCGGAGTACCTGGACCGGCACGACTTCCTCGGTCCCCGGCTGTTCGCGGCGCACGCCCGCTACGTAAACCACGAGGAGATCGCGCTGCTGGGCAGGTCCGGCACCATCATCTCGCACCAGGCGGGAATGGCCGCGAACCGCGGCATCAGCCCGCCGATTCCGGAACTGCGCACGGCCGGCTGCCCCATCGCGCTCGGCACCGACAACAACACCAACGACGTATTCGAGGTGATGCGCACCGCCCTGCTCACCGAGCGCATCCGGCGCAATCGGGACGGCGACGAGGTTCCCGGTCTTCAGCCTCAGCCGGAGGACATCCTCGCGGACGCAACGCAAGGCGGCGCACTGGCCGTGCAGCAGCCGGACGCGCTCGGGACGCTTGAAGTCGGGAAGAAGGCCGACCTGCTCGTGATCGACACGCTGCGGCCGCATCTGGTGCCCGCGGGACGCATCATCTCCGCAGTTCTCCACTGCGGCCACCCGGGCGACATCGAGTCGGTGATGATTGACGGACGCTTCGTCATGCGCGACCGCGAGGTCCTCACCATGGACGCGGACGCCATCCTGCGCGAAGCCGACGCGGTCGGCCGCAGGATCTGGGGCCAGGTGCTGGAGGCGAGCCCGTTGAACGTGCCGAGGTTGGCACGCGGCTGAGGCCGCGATCCGGCGAGGTCGGGTTCAGCCCCTCAGGTGCTCGTTGAAGAACGCGATGGTCCGCTCCTGCGCGAGGCTGGCGGCTTCCTGGTCGTAGCGTGGCGTGGTGTCGTTGTGGAAGCCGTGGTTCGCGCCCTCGTAGACATGGACCGCGAACTGCTTGCCATTCGCCTCGAGCGCCTCCTGGTACGCCGGGTAGGCGGCGTTGATGCGTTCGTCCAGACCCGCGAGCTGGATCATGAGGGGCGCCTGAATGGAAGGAACGTCCTCAACTGCCGGCGCCGACCCGTAGAACGGCACGCCCGCGCCCAGGTCCGGAAGCCGGACCGCGAGCTGATTCACGACGCCGCCGCCGTAACAGAACCCGACCGCTCCGACGCGCCCGGTGGTCGCATCATGATCCCGCAGGAACCGGAACGCGGCCACCCAGTCCTCCATCATTACGTCCCTGTCGAGCTGCCGCTGCATCTCCCGGCCCTCGTCGTCGTTGCCGGGATAGCCACCCAGAGGGGTTAGCGCGTCCGGCCCCAGCGCCACGAAATCCGCGGCGGCGAACCTCCGCACCACGTCTTCGATGTAGGGGTTAAGGCCGCGATTCTCGTGGATGACCAGAACCGCGGGCCTGGCTCCCGTCGCGCCGGCGGGCGTGGCCATGTAGCCGCGCATCGTCCCGGAGCCGCTCGGGGACGGGTACGTGACGTACTCCTGCTGGATCCGCCCGTCCGCCGGCTCCACCTGCCGCGCCCACGCGTAGTTGGGACGAAGCGCCTCGAGGACCGCCAACGCAGCCGCGCCGCCGCCCAGCACCTTCCCCGCCCCCTCCAGGAAGTCCCGGCGCTGAATGAACCCGTGCACGTACCCATCGAAGAGGGCCAGCACCTCCTGGGGGAAATCGCTTGCCTGCTTTCTTGTGGTCATTGGGAATCCTCCGGAACTCGTGTGATGAAAGGTGGTGCGTTCGGGCCCCAGGTTGCGGCTGCCCGGACCGTGCCTGCCGCGGCTCACGCGCGATGACGGCCTCGGGAAATCTATCGCGACCAGGCTGCTTTGCGCACGGGCTTGCGGCAACGGTTCGGCTACCGGGAGCGCACTCACGCAGAGCCACGCCGAGTGCGAGTTCATGGTCATGCACCGGCGAGCGCTTCCGCGGAAACCTGGACCGGCGCGACCTCTTCGGCGCCGGCTGTTCGCGGCGCACGCAGGCTGATCCCAGCTACTCGCGACCAGCGCGATCCCGGCCAGCGCGATCTCGGCCCGCGCGATTCCCGACCAGCGCGATTCCCGACCAGCGTGCAGCACCGAATGACCGACGGACTCGCGGTTCTCGGCGCCGTCCCCAATCCACATGTGGGTGTCCCGTTCTGCCATTGACGGACGGTCGCTTGCGCTCTTTGGCGGGTTAGTTCGCTGAGGGTCGGCTGCCCGCCCGCGTCGCGCCCCGAATTCACATGCGGGTGTCCCATTCCGCCATTGACAGGTGGGATGTCGGAGCTGTGGTCCAGCCGGGCCAGCGGCGCCCCGGGGCCGTGGGTTGCGGTCCGGCCATCGCCCGAAGTCACATGCGCGTGTCCCATTCTGCCATTGACGGATCCGGGGCCCGTGATCTGGCGAACTCCGAGATCCCATCTTCCCCGGCCCGCCAGAGGCGCTGGCGGACGCGCTGACGGCATTCGCAGGCAGTTTCCTCCTTCGACCGTCTCTCAACCCCGTTTCGGCCACTACAGGGCATCCTGAGAGGCCGATTTCAGTGGCGTTATATTTGTACGTAAGTCTTTGTACAATCTCACGTTGAGAGGAATCATGATCGCATCTCCGAACTCTCTCTACGACACGCGCCGGAGGTTCGCCTCGTGGCCTGCGATGGTGCGGGAACCCACGGGCGCCAGCACCGTGTCCACGGATGCCATCCCGGCTCTCTCCGGTTCCGGGCCCAACGATGCCATCCCGGCTCCCTCCGACTCCGGGCCCAACGATGACGACGCCGAACTCCGCAAGCTGGGCGAGCGCATCGCGGAGCTGGCGGCCCGCATCAACTCCGCCGAGGCGCGCATGATGACCCTCATCGCCGAGTTCGACCGGCGCGGCGGATGGAAGGACGGCGGCTACTCCTCCTGCGCCGAATGGCTG